>JARGOF010000016.1 GCA_029212415.1 Rhizobiaceae bacterium
CGACCAGTATCTCTTAATCTTTCACAAGAACTGGGAAATCATAAGACAAGCGCTTTACCCGGCGATCAACACTTCGACGCCGCGGCGCTCGAACTCCTTGGCGTCGGCGTCGGAAATACCGTCATCGGTGATGAAGGAATGCACCAGTTCGAGGGCCCCAAGCCGGGTGAATGATGTGCGGTTGATCTTTGTTGAATCCGCCACGAGATAGACATGGCTCGCCGCCTTGATCATCGCTTCCTTCAAGGGGAGATCGGCGAAGCTTGGATAGGTCAGCCCGGCATCCACAGCCACCCCGGCTGTCGCCAGGAACAGTTTGCCTGCAAAGATATTGCGGAAATATTCCACCGATTTGTCGCCTGACAGCGACAGGATGGGCGCCTTGAACTGGCCGCCTGGCATATGCACGGCAAACCCGGGAACAGTGCCGAGAATCACCGCGATGTTCAGCGCATTGGTGATGATGGTAAGATTCTTGCGGGTGGCAAGGCGCATTGCCACCTCGGTCGTGGTGGTTCCCGCGTCAAGGATCAATGATTCGCCATCACCCACCAGATTGGCGCTATAGGCGCCAATCTTGCGTTTCTTGTCCATGTTGACCTGATGATGCAGGACAAAGCCCTGCATTTGCCCGCGCAGGGCGTTGAGGAAGGCGCCACCGTGTTCGCGCGTGACGTGCCCCTCTTTTTCCAGGCGTTCCAGATCCTGGCGTATCGTTGCTTCCGATACCTGGAAAGCCGCCGACAGGTCACGTACGCGCGCCGAGCCTTCCTCCTCGATCCATTCCAGGATACGGCGGCGGCGGGGTTCGGACAGCAGTCCGGCCATGTTTCCGTTGCGTTCGTTATCCGGTTGTTCCCGCACCTTGCAACTCCTTGACTTCGGTCATGCATCGCGACGGACGATCATGTCGTCCCTCACATAGATTCTAATAGCCGCAAGAGCAATAAATCAGATTGACGTGATGTCGTCTGGCTTCATCGGCTTTGCGCCACTTCCTGTGCAAGAGCCACCCGCGCCTGCAGCCGGCTCTGCGCCTGGTCGATGACCACGGCGGCAATGATGACGAGGCCTTTGACGACCATCTGCCAGAATGAGGAAACCCCCATCATGACGAGACCATCGGACAGAATACCGATAACGAATGCGCCAATGATGGTGCCGCCGATCCGGCCGCGGCCACCCGACATGGACGTTCCGCCCAGGACAGCAGCGGCAATGGCGTTGAGCTCGAAGAATTCACCGGTTGCAGGATGGGCGGCTCTGAGTTGCGAGGCAATGATCAGCCCAACGATGGCGGCCATCAGACCGACGAACATATAGACGAACATCTTTACCCGGCGCACCCGCACACCCGACAGAGCTGCGCCGCGTTCATTGCCGCCTGTGGCATAAATCTGTCGTCCAAGCGGCGTCCGGCCGGCAATATAGGCCGCGCCCAGCGCAACCGCGATCAGGATCCAGATCATCACCGGAAGGCCAAGAAAATTTCCCGTTCCGATCAAGGGGAAACTGTCTGAACCATATTCCGCATTGCCATTGAGATTGGGAAAGGTCCGCCCGCCGGAGAACAGCAACGCTGCACCGCGCGCGACATAAAGCATGCCGAGGGTGGCTATAAAGGGCGCAACATTGAGCCGCGTGATCAATATCCCGTTGATCCAGCCGACAAACACACCCACCAGACAGACGATCAGGACAATTTCCAGCGTATTGAACTGAATCGACCATCCAAGTCCCACATCAATCCCGTTCAGCACCAGCCATCCGGCAACCATGCTGGTCAGCCCGACCACCGAACCAACGGAAAGGTCGATGCCGCCGGTGATGATGACAAAGGTCATGCCGATCGCCAGGAAAGCGTTGATCGCCACATGTTTGGAAACAAGGATGGCATTTGCCGTGCTCAGGAAGTTCGGCGCCATCACCGAGAAAAATGCCAGAACCAGCAGCAGCGCAACAAAGGTGCGGGCCTTGAGCAACAGCAACAGCCAGTTGCGACCGGATCCGGATTTTGCACCGGTGCTTTCATGTGTTGACGTCATGACACTGCTTCCTTGTTCATGATATTTCCCGGGTTCCTGGTCTTGCCCGGTGATGCGGCCGCAATCACGTCAGCCGCTTTGGCACCGCTGTCGAATTCCCCGCTGATGCGACCATCAGCCATGACGATGATGCGATCGGAAAGCGCCAGGACCTCTTCCAGATCGGAGGTGACAAAGAGGATCCCGATACCTTCCGCCGCCAGCGTGCGCATCTTGTGATAGATTTCGGCCTTAGCACCAATATCAATGCCGCGCGAGGGCTCATCCATCAGCAGCAATTTCGGTCCGGTCATCAGCGCCTTGCCGATGACGACCTTCTGTTGATTGCCGCCCGACAGCGAGGAGATGGGATTGTCGGGACTGGCAACTTTCACCGTCATCCGCTTGATGAATTCGAGAGCCCGTGCAGCCTCTTTTCGAAGGCTCAAATGAAAGATGGTGGTGAACTGAGCCAGCGACGAAAGGGTGATGTTTTCGCGCACCGACATGATCTGTACCAGGCCGTCACGCTTGCGATCTTCGGGCACCAGAGCAATGCCGCGGGCGATCCGCCCCGCCACATGCTTTTCGCGCATCTCCTCGCCTTCAACAAAAAACCGTCCGCTGGCCTCCGGATGCTGCGCCATGATGCATTCGAGGAATTCGGAACGGCCGGCGCCCATCAGCCCATAGAGCCCGAGGATTTCTCCGGCGCGCACGGACAAAGACATGTGGTCGACCATGAAGCCGCCGCCCAATTTGGGCAATGTGATGTCCTCGGCGCGGAATACTTCGGCGCCAAATTCATGGCTGAGCGATTGCGAGAAGTCCTTTGACTCACCACCGATCATGGCCTGGACAATCCACGGGATATCGACGCCCTGCATGGGGCGCGAACCGGTGATTTCGCCATCACGCAACACGGTGATGTAATCACCAATTCGAATCAGTTCGTCCAGCCGGTGCGAAATATAGACGATGCCGACACCCTGAACCTTCAACTCGTCGATAATGCGAAAAAGCACTTCGACTTCCGTCGCCGAAAGTGCCGAAGTCGGCTCATCGAGTATCAGGATTTTGGCATCCTGCGCCAACGCCTTGGCAATTTCGACAATCTGCTGCTGTCCGATCCGCAGGTGTCCAAGCGTGGTGTTGGGATCAATGTCCTGTTCCAGGCGGTGCATCAGCAGGCGTGTGCGTTCCTCAACACTTTCGCGGTCAATATCGATACCGAACCGCAACGGTTCGCGGGCCATGAAGACATTTTCACTGACACTCATTTCCGGAAAAAGGTTGAGTTCCTGGAAGACGATGCCAATGCCGTTTGCCGCGGCATCATCCTTGGTGCGAAACACCACCGGGCGACCCGCCACGGTAATCTCGCCCTCGGTCAGCGGTTCGACGCCGGCGATGACCTTCATCAAGGTGGACTTGCCGGCGCCATTTTCCCCGACAAGCACGTTCACCGCGCCCATGCGGATGTCGAAATCCACATTCTTCAGCGCAACAGTGCCGGGATAGACCTTGCTCGCACCGCGAATGGTCAGTCCGACAGGATGGGCTTCTTCATTTGGTGCTGGCGTCATGGCGTCACTTCAACGCTGATGGGCGTGACGATGATGGCCTCATCTGCTTTCTTGAGAGGCACAACCCCGGTAAATGTCATGGGCTGGCCGATCAGGTCGCCCTCGGGCAGCTGGATCGCCCCGGAGATCTGGTCATTGAGCGCCCGCCCCAGCTTGGCAAATTCGATCTGGTCACGAAAATCGTCGAAATTGTAAAAGGGCGCAATGTCACGCAAGGCATTGCCACGGATAACCGGACCCAGTTGCACGGTCACATCCGCCGCCCCATCGCCATCCATGTCGAGATCGGCGACGCGTGCGCGCGTGTCCAGTTTGGCAGAAACAATCACGCCTGTGCCGGTCAGGGCAAAGTTCCAGGCGGCGCCCGCTCCCGAGCCGCGATTGCCGTGCGCTTCCCCGGCGACATCCAGGCCTTGCGCCAGAGCGGCGCGAAGGGCCGCAAACGTCAAGGCCCTGTCACGCACATAGGGCAGGAGCTTTGTGTGGAATGTATCGGTGATGCGCTGATCTGTACGGGCATTGTCGCCACTGGCATCAGCGGCGATTGCCTTTTCGTCTTCCGGCACATTTTTGACGAGCTTGCAGCCGGTCAGGCCGAGGGCCACCACAGCACAAACGAAAAGGAAAATGATGCGGGTCATGGTGCTCTCTGGCTGGGGATGAGACAGAAACGGGAACGAACTGCCGATTCCACGTCACCTCATTTCCCGTTCCATTGGCTGATAGCGCGACTGAAGCGAAAACCGGAGCGCGGGTCAACCCGCGCTCCGGCCCATAGGTTACGCCTAGTTGGACAGAGCAAATGTCTCAAGCTTGCCAGCGTTGTCAGCATTGATCAGCACGCAATCCATAAGCTGCTTTTCATCCAGTCCGGTCGAACCGGTCTTGATGTACTGGTCGGCCTGTGACACGGCCAACTGGGCCTGCTGGTAAGCTGGCTGCAGCACGGTCGCCTTGATGCCACCGGCCAGGATCGAGTCACGCACGTCGTTCGAACCGTCAAAGCCCACTACGATGACATCGTTGCGCCCTGCGGCCTCAAGCGCAGCGCGTGCACCCATTGCCATTGTGTCGTTGCCGGAGATGACACCCTTGATGCCAGGATTGGCCTGAAGCATCGTTTCCATGACGGAATAGGCTTCCGTCTGCGACCAGTTGGCGGTTTGCTTGGCAACGAGTTCGAGATCGGGGTACTGATCGATCACGTCATGGTAACCCTGGCTGCGAATACCGGCGTTGGTATCCGATTCCTTGCCCACGAGCTCGGCATAGGTGCCCTTCTCGCCCATCAACTTGACGAATTCTTCCGCGCCCAGCTGCGCGCCCTGATAGTTGTTCGACACGATCTGGCTGACAGCCACGCCGGTTGCCGTGATTTCACGGTCGATCAGGAATGACGGAATGCCCGCATCCTTGGCCTTTTGCACGGCAGAGACAGAGGCGTCAGCGCCGGCATTGTCGAGGATGATCGCTGCAACGCCAGCAGCAATTACGGTATCGAACAGTTCGGACTGCTTGTTGGCGTCATCGTCATGGACGAGCACCATGGTGTCGTAGCCCAGTTCTTTGGCCTTGGCAGCCGCACCATCAGCTTCTGCCTTGAAGAATGGATTGTCATGGCTTGGTGTGATGATGGCAATCGTCGCGGCTGAAGCTGCCAGACCTGTCGTAGCCCCGAACACTCCCACTGCCATGGCGGTGATAAGCAGACGTCTCTTGATATTCACGATGTAACCTCCCTTGCAATTCGCACCCCCTCCGGGTGCAATTCCTGGGCGGGATTGCGCACTAATTTTTGGTTTTTGTCAATATTTTTTTCGTTTACTGCGTTTTTGTCGGAATATTGAGCACATTCGAAACTTATCGAAATTATACGAGAACAAACTATATGCAATTTATTCAGTGTGTTATCGCGGATCCGCGCCCTTCCCTCTACCAAAGCGCGCATTGGGTAGAAGGGGAAACCACATAGCTGCTTGCTTCAAAACGAGGTATTCGATAATATTCGAAAACAACCGAAAGTCCTCGATCATTTGCAACGATGGCATTCGCGACGACATTACGGTGAGGGAGGACTACATGATACGGACGGTAAACCGAAAGATTTCACTAGGCATTGTCATCGGCAGTCGCGCCCTGTTTGGCCCGGCGCCCTGCATTGATGCACGCAATCAGATCCTGGCGCAATTGGACAAGCTGGGAATCAATGCCATTACCCTGCCGCTCGAAGCCACGGACAACGGCGCTGTTCAATCCATCGCGGATGCAAAGCTTTATGCGGAGCATTTCAAGACGCACCGTGATGACATTGATGGACTTGTCATCTGCCTGCCGAACTTTGGTGACGAGATCGCCATCGCCGAATTGATCAATCGCGCCAAACTGGATGTGCCGATCCTGCTTCAGGCCTCCAATGATGAACTGGACAAGGTGGATGTGCATTCGCGCAGAGACGCCTTCTGCGGCAAGCTTTCGGTGGCCAACAATTTCTGGCAATATGGGGTGCCCTTCACCGAGACCAGCAGCCATACCTGCGACATCGACGGTGACGCTTTCATGGCCGACCTGGACCAGTTCTCACGCGTCTGCCGCACTGTCTATGGCCTGCGCAATGCGCGCGTCGGCGCGATCGGCGCACGCACCGGCCCTTTCCAGACCATGCGATTTTCCGAAAAGCTGCTGCAGCAATCGGGCATAACAGTCATTACGGCGGATCTTTCCGAACTCATCGGTGCTGCCGAAGCGATCAGGGATTCAGATGGCGATCTGGTGGCCGGGCTGGACCGCATTCGCGGCTATGGCCGGATACCTGCACATATCCAGGATTCCCAGGTGCTGAAACAGGCGAAGTGGACATTGGCCGTCAATCGCTGGATCAATGAGAACGAGTGTGACGCATCAGCGATCCAGTGCTGGCGTTCACTGCAGGACAATTTCGGCTGTGCCACCTGCCTGACCATGTCGATGATGGGCGAAGACCTCATGCCGTCGGCCTGCGAGGTGGATGTGATGGGCGCCATCTCGATGTATGCGCTGACGCTCGCCTCCGGCGCGCCGGCGGCGATCCTCGACTGGAACAACAATTACGCCGACCATGTCGATAAATGCGTCTGTACCCATTGCGGCAATTTCCCCAAGAGTTTCATGGGCGAGACGCCGGAAATCAGCGAACTGGACATTCTGGGTGAGGCCATTGGCCGGTCAAAATGCTTCGGCGCGGTCAAAGGCAAGGTCCAGGCCGGCGACATGACCTATTTCCGCCTGTCATCGGACGATCGCAACGGCATGCTCAAATGCTATATGGGCGAGGGTGAATTTACCGATGATCCCTTCGGCATGGACGGCGGCATCGCGGTGACAAAGGTCGAGCACCTGCGCGCCCTGATGCGTTTTGTCACGCAGAACGGCTTTGAGCACCATGTTGCGATGGTCCGCGGTCACCATGCCAATGTCGTCAACGAGGCGGTGACCCGCTATCTCGGCTGGCCCACCTATCATCACAATGCTGCGCCCGAGCCACAACTTTACTTTCCAAACCGCAAGTGAGACAGGCGTATGACCCACGCACTGAAAACCGACAATTCTGACGGACTTATCCGGCAAAAAGCCCTTTGGATGCGGCAGCAGGCCCTGAAAATGGTCTATGACAAGCAATTGGGCCATCTGGGTGGAGATTTTTCCGCCATCGACGTGTTGGCGACGCTCTATTTCGGCGTTCTGCGGTTTGATCCCGAACGCCCCGATTGGGCGGATCGGGACCGTTTCGTCATGTCCAAGGGACATGCAACCGGCGCACTCTACACGGCCCTGGCCGCTGCGGGTTATTACCCCGAGGCCTGGCTCGATACCTATATGGAGCATCATTCGAAGCTGAACGGCCATCCCAACCGGCAATATCTGCCGGGCGTGGAAACCAACACCGGCCCGCTGGGGCACGGCTTTCCGGTGGCCCTGGGCATTGCCATTGCCGGCCAGATGGCGGGCGCTGACTATCGCACCTATGTGTTGACCGGAGATGGCGAGCAGCAGGAGGGATCGAACTGGGAAGCGGCGATGACAGCCGGCAACCGGCGGCTGAAAAACCTGACCCTGATCATCGACCGCAACCGCCTGCAACAGGGTGCGCCGACCGAGGAAACAAACGGGCTTGACCCGCTTGACGACAAATATCGCGCCTTTGGCTGGCAGGTCGTGGAGATTGAAGGTCATGACTACGGCCAGTTGCTTGAAACGCTTGGCGCACCGGTCGGCGATCGGCAGAAGCCGCTTTGCGTGATCGCCAATACGGTGAAAGGCAAGGGTGTGTCATTCATGGAAAATCAGGCTAAGTGGCACCATGGCGTGCCGAATGCCGAACAATTCGCGCAAGCAATGAAGGAACTGATCTAATGGCAGTCGCTGCAGCAACATCTGCTCCACTGATTGATTGTCGCAAGGCGTGGGCCGAGACCATCGAAGCGCTGGCTGCAGAAGATGAGCGTATCGTCGTCGTCGTCAATGATTCGGTCGGCTCCTCCAATCTCGGCGGTTTTCAGGAGAAATTCCCACAACGCCTGGTCAATGTCGGCATCGCCGAACAGACCATGGTGGGTGTCGGCGCGGGCCTTGCCAATGGCGGCAGAATTCCCTTTGTATCGGCGGCCTCCTGCTTTTTGACGGCCCGGGCAATGGAACAGCTCAAGGCGGATATTGCCTATGCGGGTTTCAACGTCAAACTGGTCGGCCAATCCTCGGGCATTGCCTATGGCGAACTCGGCGCCACGCACCATTCCATTGAGGATTTTGCCTGGCTGCGCGCGCTGGGTCCGATTACCGTGGTGGCGCCTTGCGACGCCTGGGAAACGGCAGAAGCGGTGAAATGGGCAGCCATACACGAGGGTCCGGTCTATCTGCGCCTGTCACGCATGAAGGTTCCGACCCTGGACCTGCCGAACCGCAGCTTTACACCGGGCAAGGCGGAACTGCAGCGGGCGGGCAGCGATGTCACCATCATTGCCGCCGGCACCATGGTGCACCTTGCCGTCGAGGCCGCAGACATGCTGGCTTCAGAAGATCTGTCAGCGCGCGTCCTCAACATGCATACGATCAGCCCGCTGGACATTGATGCTGTGGCAAAAGCGGCCAGCGAAACCGGTGCAATCGTCACAGTGGAAGAAGCGCTCGATCGTGGCGGGCTTGGCGGCGCAGTGGCCGAATATACATCGGCAACACAGCCGGTACCCGTGGAGCGCATGGGATTTCCCGGCTTCATGCCGACCGGCTCCATTGCAAGCCTGTTCGAGGAATTCAGCCTGACCCCCAGGGGCATTGCCGACGCCGCCCGCGTGGCCATCCGCCGCAAGGGAGCCTGATCCATGCGCGTTCTGGCCATCGATCAGGGCACGACGAACACCAAGGCGCTGATCGTCGACGCGGCGGGGCATATCCATGCACACGCCTCTGCACCGTCCAGCACGCAGTACCCGCATCCCGGATGGGCCGAGCAATCGGCCACGGGAATCTGGGACAGCACCCGTTCGGTGATTGACGCCGTTGTGTCGCAGGCAAGCGGCACCGGCATTGATGGCATCGCCATTTCCAATCAACGCGAGACCATCGTGGCCTGGGACGCGCAAACAGGCGCGCCTGTCGGGCCTGCGATCCTGTGGCAATGCCGGCGCACGGCACCTGAGTGTGCAGCGCTCATTGCGGCCGGACACAATGAGGCCGTGGAGGCAGCCACCGGGCTTGGTATCAATCCGATGTTCCCGGCTTCAAAACTGGCCTGGATCATCAACAACAGGCCTGAAGCCCGCACCCTTCTTGACCAAGGCCGCCTCAGGGCTGGACCGGTCGACAGCTGGCTGTTGTGGAATCTCACCGGCGGCGCGGACTTTGCCACGGACCATTCCAACGCCGCGCGCACCCAATTGTTCGACACCCGATCATTGCAGTGGAGCGCTGAGCTGGCGCAGATTTTCGGCACGCCGACCACCTGCCTGCCGCAGCCGCTGGCCTCCGATGCGCGGTTCGGAGAAACGGCGGCCAACATATCCAGTCTGCCGACCGGTATTCCCATTCATGCGATGATGGGCGATAGCCACGCGGCGCTCTATGGCCATGGTGTGCGTGCGCCCGGAACGGTCAAGGCGACCTATGGCACCGGTTCGTCGCTGATGACATTGACCCCGAAACGGGATGCATCCAGGCATGGCCTGTCGGGCACCATCGCCTGGACTGAGAAAAACCAAACGGCCTATGCGCTGGAGGGCAATATCCTGGTGTCAGCCCAGGCTGCGTCTTTCATGGCCACATTGCTGGGCGTCGGTGATGCAAGGGCGCTGTCCGATCTGGCGCAAAGCGTCGAGACCTCGGACGGTGTCACCTTCGTGCCTGCGCTTTCCGGGCTTGCGGCGCCCCATTGGAACGATCACGCAACCGGCACGGTCGCCGGCATGACCCATGGCACGACGCCCGCCCATCTGGCGCGCGCGACATTCGAGGCCATTGCCCTGCAGATCGGTGACGTGTTCGACGCCATGCAAGCCGATTGCGGCATGCAACTGGTGGCCTTGCGGGCCGATGGCGGCGCCTCCTCCAACAGCTTTCTGATGCAATTGCAGGCCGACCTGCTGGGGTGCCCGGTGGAACGCGCCATGATCGAGGAAATCGGCGCGCTGGGCGCTGCAGCCATGGCCTTTGGCGCGCTGGGCGTTGAATGGAGCGCAGACACCGGCAGCGAGCGATTTGACCCCGTCATGCCGTCAGAGACTGCGGACACTTTGCGCAGCACCTGGCGTGCGGCCATCGCGCGCGCCTGTAGCTAATCAGGGCTGTTCTGGCTAGCTGGCGTCATGCGCCGCGACCTTTTCGCGATAAAACTCTGTGCCGTTCTTGATGTGGGCGATGATATCATCCATCGCCCAGAATTTTTCCCGGACATCAAAATCATGCACGCGGGAGACCTCCGTCGAAAACACGCCGAGGTTCTTGTGGTAGACCTTGGCAAGTGTCGGATAGCCCATGGGCTCGGCATTGGCCACCAGAGCGAGAAATGTCACGAGTTCGCGCAGAAGCGGTGTGTCATCATGCCTATGGTCATACATCCAGGCATAAAGATCCGGATGGAAGTTGGTAAAGACCCCGGAAAATCCCTTTGATCCGACCTTCATGGCCGCATGGGCAATCGCCGCATTGGCATTGACAATGGCCAGTGGCGAATCTGCCACAAGTTTGACACGCCGCTTCACCGTTTCAAAATCGCAGGATACGTCCTTGAGCACGACAAAGCGGCCGGTGTCGCGGCATATCTTCAATTCATCATCGCTCAGCAGCCGGCGGTATGGCGCAGGACATTCATACATTCCCAGCGGAATGTCAGAGGGGATGCGCCGCAGGATCTCGGCCAGGGCGTGGCGAAAGCTTTCCGTACCGGCGTTGTTCGGGTCCAGCCGGTTGCTGACCAGGACCAGCGCATCCGCGCCCGTATTTGCCATGAGCGAGAGCTCATCGACCTGATCGTCGATTGTTTCGGAAATATGGCCTGAGGCAATCACCGGCATCCGTGCACCAATCTGCGCGCAGACAGCGCGCGACAGGGCACAACGTTCTTCCAGCGTCAGAAACTGCATTTCGCTCGATTGGCAAACCGCAAACAGCGCGTCTGCATCGTGCCTGACATACCAGTCGATCAGGCGCTCCAGCGCGGCAAAATCAATCTTCCCTGATTGGGTAAATGGTGTCAGCATGACCGGAACGATTCCGGAAACGAGATGGGCCATGGCCACGCTCCTGTTTTGGTTTCAACTGCTATAGCCAATTCCCCATTGTTCCGCAAATCAAAATGGTGTTCTATATGGAACGATTTTTGAATGAGGAACGATTGTGACTGTCAAGCGATGGGAAGACGATGCAACTGTCTGGAGCGGGCCGTTCTACGGCGATCAGGCGCTGAAATATGATGGGTCGGTGAAGACCGGCTTTGCCTCCGGGCGCATCATCACCTGCGTGGACGTGGTCGACTGGGACGGTGACGGTGGACGGGACCTCATCATCTCCAGCTGGGACCCCTGCTATGACGGCCGTGTCTACCTGCGCCAGGAAATCGGAAAGAACGCCGACAATACACCGCTCCTTGGCCCCGAGACTTTGATCGAGGGCGTACGCGGCTATGTCACCGCGGTGCCGGACGGGGATCGGTTTCATCTGGTTTCCGCCTCGCGCATGCGCGCCCAGATCTATCTCTATCCGAACATCGGTGCGCCCGGCGCGCCGCGCTTCGACCCGCCGGTCATCCTTGAACTGGATGCAGACTGGCAGCGCAACTCCGAGTATTTCCATATGGTCCGCTTTGTCGACATTGACGGCGATGGCGCATTGGAGCTGGTCGTCGGCACCGATTCCTGGGACGATTACTGGCCCAACGGGCTGGAATGGAACGATAAAGGCTACAGGGGCTATGACGCGGCAGGCCGCTGGCTTGGCGGACCTTTGCGCGGCTATCTCTATGCCTTCAAGAACACGGGAACCCTGGACAGGCCTGAACTGGCCAAGGGACGTCTGGTCATGGCCGGTGAAAACCCGCTGGAGGTCTATGGCCAGCTCGCCCCGGCCTTTGGCGACTTTGACAGGAGCGGCGCTCTGGATGTGGTCGCAGGCGAATTCTGGAACATCCTGATGATCGCCCGGGGAACCGGTGATGGAAACTTCGCTGCCCTTGATGTGGTGCGCGATGGCGATGATGCACCGCTGGAGCTGGACCATTGCATCCATCTGCCCTGTGTTGTCGACTGGGACGGCGATGGCAATCTCGACATTCTGGTTGGCGCCGAAGATGGCTACATCAACTATATCCGCAACAGCGGACAATTGGTGGATGGCCTGCCGCGCTTTGAGAAGATGGGCCGCGTGACGACCCAGGCACCGATTGTCCATGCCAGTGTTCTGCCCTCGCCGGCAGCCCATGATTTCAATGGCAATGGACGTGCCGACCTTGTCGTCGGCAATTGCACGGGTGAATTGCTGTTTTATCCCGTGATGGGTCCCGCGACTGAGCCAACACTGGGCCTGGAAAGCAAGTTGACAGCCGATGGCCAGGAAATCCTCGTCAGCGCCGGCCTTCACGGCTCGATCCAGGGACCGTCGGAAAAAATGTTCGGCTATACCTGCCCGACGGTCGCCGATTGGGATGGCGACGGGCTTGCCGATGTGCTGATGAGCGACGTGCTGGGCCGCCACATGTTCTACCGCAATCTGGGCGATCACTATCCGCCCCGCTTTGCCGCGCCGCAGGCCCTGTGTTTTGAAGGCAAGCCGCTGAAGACCGTCTGGCGCGTTCGCCCCGCCGTTGTTGACTGGCTGGGTGACGGCGCCCTGCACTATGTCGCCCTGGATGAAGAAGGGCGACTGGCCGATTACCGGCGTGCGGGGAATACCGAGCTCACGGACAAACGGTTTCTGACGTGGGAGAACGCCACGCCGGTCACCTTTACCCAGGACGTCGGGGGCGGCCGCGGGCGCGTCAAATTGTGCATCTGCGACTGGACCGGCAGCGGACGCTATGACCTGATTGTCGGCACCCATGCGCGCGCCAGCCTGCCGCCGGGTCCAAACGGCGCGCCGCGCAACACCACCGGGCAGGGCGGCATCTTCTATATCAGAAACATCGGCAGCAACGCCGAGCCGGTCTTTGCCGACCCGGTGGCAATGACATATCGCGGCGTGGTGATCGCCATGGGCATGCATGTCGCCTCGCCCGAGGCGGTGGATTGGACCGGCAGCGGTCAATTGGGCCTGATCGTCGGCATCGAAGACGGCAGCATTGTCTGGCTTGATCGCAAGGATCTGACCTGGAGCGCGCCGGATGCATGATGCTCCTTCCATCGACGGCAATACAAAGATCATGGGGCTGATCGGCAGCCCGGTCACCCAGGTCAAGACACCGCAGGCCATCAATCCGATCTTTGCTGAGGCCGGGGCCAATATCCTGTGCGTGCCGATCCATGTGGATGATCTGGAAACGGCTATGGCCGGGTTCAGGGCCATGCACAATCTCATCGGCTTTGGTGTGACCTTGCCACACAAGCAGCAGATCGCGTCCCTGTGCGACAGCCTTGACCCGGCCGCCGAACAGGTCGAAGCGGTCAATGTGGTGCGCCGCGAACGCGACGGCAGCTTTCGTGGCTATCAGTTTGACGGGCGCGGTTTTGTCGGTGGGTTGATGGCGCAGGGGCATGATCCGAAGGGCAGGTCCGTGCTTGTCATCGGTGCCGGGGGCGCCTCTGCTGCCATTGTCACGGCCCTGATCATGGCCGGTGCGTCAGAGGTGGGTATCAGCAACCGCACCACATCCAGGGCCGAGGCTCTGGCGCAACAGGTCCGGGCCCGCATCGGCGGCAATGTTCATGCCTGTGATCCCATGCCCAAACCGGGACAGATGATCGTCAATGCCACCTCCCTTGGCATGGATGAGGCTGACGCCCTGCCGCTGGATCCGGCGCTTCTGGACGAATCGATGCTGGTTGCCGAGGTGATCGCAAAACCTGCGATCACCGCCCTTTTGGAACAGGCCAGACAACGCGGTGCGACAATTCATGGCGGCCAGCACATGATCGAAGGCCAGGTGCCGATGATTGCCGCCCATTTCCTCGCGCTTTATGGCCCCGACCAGATCAAGGCGTAAGGTCACGCAGAACATCCAGCCCCGTCAGTTGCGCCGAGGCATGGCGAAGCTGCGGCAGGCAGGCCAGCAATTGCTTGTTGGTCAGCCGCGCGCTGGGGCCGGCGATTGAAAGCGTACCGACGACGGTCTGCCCGTCACGGCCCCGGATCGGCACAGCAAGGGCTGAAATGCCGGGTTCTGCTTCCTCTTCCGCCAGTCCGTAGCCGCGCGCAGCCGTAGCTTTCAGTTCCGCCTGCAACTCCTCGACTGTGGTCTTTACCTTCGGGCCCTGGAGGATGTTCGGATCGTTGGTGCCGAAGCCGTGCCGAAAGACGATCCGCAGCGCGTCCTCTGTGCTGAGCGAAGACAACCAGACCTTGCCGGTCGCGGTGGCATGCAGCACCACCTGATGCCCCATCACCGGGTCAACCAGCAGGCCCGACCGCGCGCCCTGCGCCTTGCCGATCCACACAAGCGATTCGGCTTCCACAAGCGCCAGGCGCACCAGTTCGCCCAGATCACGCGCCAGCCCGTCAAGCACCGGCTGGCATTCCTTGAGCAGATCGGTGTTTGACAGATAGCGCAAACCCAGGCCCGGCAGCTTGAGGGTCAGCTTGTAGTCACGGCTGGGCAATTGCACGGCATAGCCGGCCTCCAACAGCGCCGCCAGCATCCGGTGCACCGCACTCTTGGGCATGCCGGTGCGTTCTGCAAGGGTACCAAGGCTTTGCCCCTCCCGACTGTCAGCCAGCGCCTCCAGAATTGCAAAACATCGATTGATGATCGAAGATGACATGCCGCGTTCCCAATGAATTTTGGTTCCTGATCAATGACATGTCGCAGAGCCGAATGCAAAACCTGTTTGTCAGCACTCAGGTCATGGGCTGGCCCGCTTCGAGACCGGCAGCAAATCCGGCAATCAGTGCAATCTGGGCGTTCAACATGTCATTGCCATCATTGGTGGCACAGCCCAAAGCGCGGGCACGGCTGAGCAATTCCGTCTGCCGCGACAGGCTTGCGATATCAGCAACAAATGTATCTTGAGTCAGGTGACCAGGATCAACGGGAAGAACATCACCCGGCCGCAGGCCCATGGGTGTCGCATTGATCCAAACGGTTGCACGATGGGCATCGGCTCCGGCTTCGGCGGCCATCATGACACCGCTGGCGCGGTTGATCAGGTCGACCGTGAAGGCAACGGAACCCGGGTCGCGGTCCAGCACCCAGATGCGGGAAGGCGCTTCGGCGGCCAGGGCATGGGCGATTGCGCGGCCCGCGCCACCGGCGCCCATCAGCAAGATCTCGGCACCCTTGAGACGCGCGCGATCGGCCCCAAGCCCCTGAACAAAGCCCGCGCCGTCAAACAATGCACCATGCATGGAGCCGTCGTCGCGGCGCTGTATGCTGTTGACCGCCCCGACCATGCGCGCTGCCTCGGTAAGACTGTCACAAAGCGTTGCTGCCGCCACCTTGTGGGGAACCGTCACGCCGATGCCGGCAATCGTGTCAATCTGGCGAAAGGCGCCCCAGGTCTGCGCCAGTCTGGCGGGCGTCACATGGAAGGGAACAGCGACCAGATTGTGCCCCGCAGCGGCAAAAAGAGGATTGATCAGGCGCGGCGTCTGCACCTGTTTCACCGGATCCCCGAACACGGCATAAACCCGTGTCGAACCGTCGATCGTGACTGGGCTCATCCGTGCCGGCTTTCCACATTTTGAAAGATGCTCTCGCAGCGCTGAATGGCCGTTTGCAGAACGATTGCCGGGTCCCTGCCCCACCAATCGTCGGAAAATATCTCGACTTCCACCGGGCCCTGATAGCCGGCGGCCAAAACCTGTTCATGCAGGTGTGCCAGATCGATGATCCCGTCGCCCATCATGCCGCGGTCCGTCAAGAGGTGGCGGGTCGGCACCAGCCAGTCATTGACATGAAAGCCGAGGATCCGCCCCTTTTCGCCCGCAAGGGCGATCTGCGCATCAAGGGTCGGGTCCCACCACACGTGATAACTGTCGACGACAATGCCGATGCCATCGCCCAATTGGTCGCAAAGCTGATTGGCCTCGGCCATGGTGCACAGCGGCGAACGGTCTCCCGCCAACATGGGATGCAGCGGCTCCAGCGCCAGGCGGATCCCGCAGCCCCTTGCATGATCGAGCAGCGGCACCAGCATTTCGGCAACCTGGCGTCTTGCGCTGCAAAGTCCCTTTTGGCCGTCACTCAAGCGTCCTGGAAACACCAGCACATGATCAGCCCCCAGCGCCGCAGCCTTGTCGATCTCACGTCGCGCCGTTGTCAGATTGTCAGCCCGTTCAGCCTTTGTTGTCGCCAGAAACGGCCCGGCCCGATTGTAACCGAAAACCGTCAGGCCCTCGTCCTGCAGCACCTGCTGCGCCGCGGTCACGCCGATGCGGTCTACCTCATCACCCCAGACCGAGACACGCGCCATTCCTGCCGCCGCGCAGGCCCGGGCGAAGGCCTCGAACCGCCAGGCGGTGCGGAAGGTTGCATGATTCATGACAAGCTCAAATGCCAAGGTAAATCCGTTCTGTGTTGGCTGTCGCAAAGAGGGCAGCATTGCTCAAAAATTGTAGACGCCGAGCTTTTCGAAAATCGTGTAGATCTTCTTGGCATAGACTGCAAATTCCGGGTATTCGCCCAGATGCGCCGGTCGCGGTCGCGGCAGATCGATGCTGATTTCCTCGACGATGCACCCCGGCGATTTCGACATCACCAGAACCCGGTCCGACAGCCCAACCGCTTCCTCGATGGAATGGGTGATGAACAGCACGGTCTTGCGCTTTGCCAGCCACAGCATTTCCAGATCGTGACGGATCTGGGTCCGGCTGATGGCATCCAGCGCGCCAAAGGGTTCGTCCATGATCAGCATCGACGGGTCGTGCACGAGGGCGCGCGCTATCGAAACGCGCTGGCGCATGCCGCCGGACAATTGCCAGGGATATTTGTCTTCGGCACCGACCAGATCGAGTTGCTCGAAAAGGGCATCGGCGCGACTGCGCATATCGGCCTTGTCGAGCTTGCGGATTTCCTGTTGCAGCATGACGTTCTGGATGGCTGTGCGAAAATCCAGCAGCAGGTGATCCTGAAAGACAATGCCGATTTCTGAAATCGGTTTGGTCAAGGGTTTGCCGTCGATCTCGACATGGCCCTGCGAGATCGGCTCGAGGCCCGAGACCAGCAACATGGTGGTGCTCTTGCCGCAGCCGGAAGGGCCGATCAGGGAAACGAATTCGCCGGGTTTGATATCCAGATCAATGGGACCCAGCGCATGGAATGCATCCGCGCCGGTCCCGTAGATCTTGGTGATGTCCCGGGCGACAATCGAAGCACCGGTTCCCTGATTCTTCTGTGGATCCATATTCAGCGGCCCAGTTCCATGCGCGTTTCCATTCAATTTGCCTGTTCAATTCGGTAAATAATGTCTGTGGTCATGTTTCATTGTGATCTGCGGGCCCAGGGCATCAGCACGACCTCGGCAATCGACATGCCGCTGTTGAAGACCAGCGCCACCAGTGCGGCCATGATCAGCCCGCTGAACATCAAGGTCATGTCCATGAAGCCCGATGCCCGCATGATCAAATATCCAAGGCCGGCGCTGGAGGCGATGAACTCGGCGATGATCACGCCTTCCACGGCCTTGACCACGCCGATTTTCATGCCGGCGAAAATATGGTCCATCGAGGCGGGCAGGCGGATACGAAAGAAGGTCTGGGCCGGACTGGCCCCCATCGAACGGGTGATGTAATAGAGCCGCGGATCGACGGCGCGAAAGCCTGACATGCTGTCGACCAGCACCGGAAAGAACGACATCAGGAAAACGATCAGAACAGCCACCAGCGGGCCGATGCCGAACCAGACAATGAGGATCGGACCGATCACCGTCTTCGGCATGATGTTCAAAAACACGATCACCGGGAACAATCCGCGTTCCAGCGCACCAAAGGAGGTGATGGCAAAGGCCAGTGGCACGGCGATCAGCACACCCAGGGCGAAACCCATGAGCAATGTCTTGGAGGTTTCAAACGCATGGTGCAGCAGCAGCGGAAAATCGGAAACGAAACGCGCCATGAAGTCGGAGGGTTTGGGCACCAGCCAGACCGGCACATCAAAGGCAATGGCAGCGACTTGCCAGACGCCCATGACGATCAGCACCGCAACAATGGTCAACAGTCCGGACTTGAGCCACGCGGGCAGCGCAGGGCCACGGGTGCCGCCGCTTGTCTCGACTGTGCTCATCTGTGCCACTGGGCGTTCCTTTGTATAATCGCTTTTTGCTCAGGTATTTATGGAGCGGCATCCATGGGAGCGGCGGGGCGCAAACAGGCGCCCCACCACATCATGATCAAGGGCAGGTGACAGGTTCTGCCGGGACATAATCGAGTGAATAATAGTCGGTCACGGGCTTGTCCTTGGTCAGGCCCATGGCGGAAGTCATCACACCGTAGATATTGTCCCAGGTCGTCGTATCGGTGACACCGATGATATCGCCTGCCCCGCCGGGGCATACGGAAGCAAAGCTGTAGGTGGCGCCCTGAATCAGCGCATCGTCCGATTTGCCGACTTCGGGGAAGACTGTGCGAAGCGCGGCAACCGCTGCCTCAGGATCAGCCATGGCCTGCTTCCAGCCTTCGGCTGTGGCTGCCAGGAACCGTTTGTAGGCGTCAGGATTGGCCTGCAACTTGTCTTCGCGCGCCACCAGCGAAAGGCTGACGAGCGGCACACCATGGTCGTAGAAATACATGTTCGACGCCTCGATGCCTTCACCCTTGAGCGGCACCACGACATTTTCCGGTGTTTCAGCCACGGCATCCACACCACCGGTCGTCAAAAGGCCGAGAAAGGCATTTTGTGCTGCTGAAACGATTTCCACATCGTCTTCGGTCAAACCATTCTTGGCCAGCAAGACCGGCATCAGGGACGCCTGCGCAGAGCCCGGCGCAACGGCGATCTTCTTGCCTTTCAGGTCGGCTGGTCCGTTGATGCCTGATGATTTGAGGGAAATGACGCCGAACTGGCCGGCTTTCCAGATGGTCGAGATGATCTTGATCGGCGCGCCCTGCGACGCGACATTCAGCGTGGCGCCGGCATCGGCATAGCCAATGTCAGCCTGTCCGGTGGCAACCAGCTGGGCCGCAACCGCAGAGCCGCGTCCTTCCTCGAGCTCGACATTCAGATCAGCCGCCTCGTAAAGGCCGTTGACCTGCGCCACGGCAAATCCCAGATGGGCGGAATCGGCGGTCCAGTTCATGATCATCTTCATGGTGTCGGCGGCATAGGCACCGCTTGCCGGAAGCGTCATGGCTGTTGCCAGCAGGATTGCTTTGAATTTCATGTTCATTGGGTCGTCTCCTCATTCCCATTTTCGGTTACAGAACTTTGGTAGATACAGGTGCGGCCAGACCGTGTGCCGCGATAACTTCAGGGTCTTGCTCTAGTGCCTCCCTTGCGGCACAAGGGCGCGTTCAATGGCCTGGACAAGGCCGCTGAGAAAAACGCCGATCAGCGATCCGACCACCAGGGTCGCGAAGATCATCGACGTGTCCTTGCCGTCCATGGATCGCAGGACGAGATAGCCGAGCCCGGTCTTGGAGTTCAGCCATTCGACCACGATGACAACGGTGACGGCGACAACGATCGAGATGCGCAGCCCGGAAAAGATCTGCGGTGCCGCCGAGGGCAGTTCGATCTTCAGAAAGGTCTGAAGCCACGATGCGCCGGTCGATTTGCTCAGGTAATATTTGCGCGGGTCGATCGACTGGAACCCGGCGACGGAATCCACCATGACGGGGAAGAAGGTGATCAGTCCGGTCAGCAGGATTTTGGGAAAATCGGCAAAGCCGAACCAGACCAGCATCAGCGGCGCCAGCGTGATCTTGGGAAGTCCCTGGATAAAGACGACGATCGGATAGAGCAATTGTTTGCAAATGCTATAGCGCGCGATCAGATAGCCCAGCGCCACGCCCGGCACCGCGCCGGCGACAAAACCATAGATGATCAGCTTGGTTGTGATCATGCCGTGATAGGCAAGCTGCGGCGCGCTTTGAACTATGCGCAGCATGAAGACGGAGGGCGCGGGCAGGATGAAACCCGGTATGGCAAAGATGCGCACCGCCGCCTCCCAGATCAACAAAAGACCGAGGAACCAAAGCGCCGGCTCCCATGCCTTTCTCACTGTAGCGCGCAGCTTCATTGGCCGAGACCCGCTTTTGGGTCGCCCGTACTGAAATCGCCCATATTGAAATCACGTTGCCGGATGCGCAGCGGCCAGATGGCCGAGAGTTCGCGCGCCGCGAGCTTCAGCTCCCGGCTGATTTCCGCATAGCGGGCCGGGCGCACGCGCAGGGTCGGCCCGGCGACGCTGATCGTGCCGACCATGGCCGCTTCGGGTGTGTCATTGCTGAAAAACGGCACCGCAAGCGCCGTGGCCCCCGCCTCGCCCTCATCAACTGCAGTGGCATAGCCCTTGACCCGCGCGCTGTTGAGATGCTGGCGGAAGGTGTCGATGTCGCGGATATAATTCGGCCCCATGCCTTCCACAGCGCCAAATCCTTCGGCATAGGCGAGCTTGAGGGCATCAGCTTCGGGAAGATTGGCGAGCCAGGCCTTGCCGGTTGCCGTGGCATGCAGGATGACATCGACGCCCATCTCAGGGTCATAGCGCAGCCCGTGGCGCGCGCCCTGCGCCCGGGCGATCCAGGTCAGACCACCATTCTCGGCGACGGCCAGGCGACAATATTCCTGTGTCCTGGCGGCCAGCTTGCGCAAAACCTCATTGGCCACATCAGGCACATATTGCGCATCCAGATTGCGAAACGCCAGCAAGCCCATGCGCAGCGACAGCCCGTAATTCTGCGTCGCCGGATCCTGGGTCACCCAGCCGCGTGACATCAGCGTCGCCAACGTGCGATGCGCCCCACTGGTCGGCAAGCCGACCTGCGCAGCAATCTCCGACAGCTCCATCGGTTCTGACACCGATGCGAGCAGTTCGATCATGCTGATGCAGCGGTCAATCGCAGCAACTGTCACGGTGTCTCCTCCATTTTTTATAGCTTATTCCAATTTGGAATTGAATTACAAGTCATAAAATTTGGAGCAAGGCTGAGATGGCATAATTCGGGGATGCAGGTTTCTGACAGGTCAGAATGCCATGCTGCCCCAACGCAATGCCTTACGCAAAGAGCGGCCAAACCTGCAGATCCCCGTCAGGCGGCGATTGCGTCCCAGCACAAAAGGGCGATCTGCTGGCGCTGCCGGTCTGTCAGTTCCAGGTGGTTTGCCCGGTGCCATTTGAGTGCGTTGCGGATGCCGCCGCCGATGAGGCCTGCCATGAAACGGGTGGAGCAGGATTTGACCAGACCGGCCGCCTGGCCTTCGGCCAGGAGCGCATTGATGAAGGTTCTGCTTGTGCCAAACACCCGCTCCAGTTCATCAGGCGCAATCAGCGGGACATTCGACAGATATTCAAACAGAATGGCGCGATCCGGGTCCTGCCAGAAGAAGTCGATATAGGCATGGATGTAACGCATGATGCGCGTCTGGCAGGTCTGATCGGGGTTTGGCGGCTCCACCAGATGTTCATTCGCCTGGGCAGCAATTTCGTCATAAATTGCCATGACGAGTTCATTCTTGCCGGCAAAGTGATTGTAGATGGAGCCCATGGAGACGCCGGATTTTTCTGCGATGGCCGACATGGGGGACTGCAGGCCATCGCGGACAATCAGTTCGGATGCCGCGGCAAGAATTCTTTGCCGCTTGCCTGGCAGCGGCGGCGGGCCGGCCAGATGGACCGCGTCATCTGGCGCTTCCCCTGTCCGGGAGGCAACCGGCATGCCTGCTAAAGCGGGCATGTTTCGCGTTCCCGGAAGGCCATGAGCTGCGCCTGCCCGCCCAGCGCTGCGGCAGCAAAGGCCTCGGCCCCGCCATGGTTGCGATCCAGTTCCGCAAAGGCGGCGTCCAGATAGGCGGCGCGCACGCCCAGCAGGGCGGAGCGATAGGCGGCCGGGACACCGTGCTGGATATCGGCCGGCGGCACCCAATCATCATTGGTGCGCAGGTAATCTTCCATGATCGTTTCTTGCGGCACATCCAGGATGGTCAACAACAGCGCGGCGGCAAAACCGGTGCGGTCCTTGCCCGCCGAACAGTGAAAGACGGTCGCGCGGTTTTTTTCCTCTGCCACAAGACGCAGGAACTCGGCAAAGATTGCGCCATGGCGCCGCACATAATTGGTGTAGAGCTCAACCATGATGGCGTGGACGTCGGCATCGCTGGCCGGCGCCTTGGCCTCGACGGCGCGCAGCAACGGCCCAACGCCCGGTTCGATGGACAGGCTGATGCGCAGCGGCAACAGCGCGGCAGGCAGATCCAGCGGCGCGACGGCACGCTCCTGGACACCGCGAAAATCGACAAACATGGCGATGTCCCTGTCAGACAGCCATTGTCTGTCGGCTGCGGTCATATCCGTCAGGCGGGGACTGCGAAAAAAGCGGTTGCGGCGCACCTGGCGGCCATCGCGCGTGTGATGCCCTCCCAGATCACGCAAATTGGGCAGGCTCGGCAGAAGCGGGGCAGCGAAGGCGTGTGTGGTTTGCTCAGGCATAGGCATCCTTGATGACCTTCAATTCATGATGTTGCATGGTTTCGGGAAAGACAGTCTCAACCTGCACATCCCCCGGCGTGAAGACATATTGCACCAGACCGCAGCGTTTGACACCGACACGCGGTTGCATCGCGTCGGGAAGCGTGAAGGCCGTGGCCGGCGCCCAGACATGGCGAATGCCATCGACGACGTGATCGCGTGATTGATGCACATGACCACAGGAGAACAGGCGCACATTGGCCGCCTGCAACAGGGCGTTCAGCCTGGGGCGGCAGGCGAGTGGAACGTAGCGAAAGGCCACCTCGGTCTCCTCATCCAGCGCCTTGTTCAGCAATGGCTTGTGACAGAACAGGGCGACGGGCTTGTCCCCGGCCCTGTCCAGAGCCTCTTCCAGCCAGACCATCTGGGCGCTTTCTTCATCAAGTCCGGACAGGAACAATTGCGCATTGATTCCCAGAATATGCCAGCCGGCGGCCTCGAACTGCCATTGGCTTGGTCCAAAAACCGCCTCGAAGGCGCTGATCCACGGCGCATTGATCCTTTGCCCCGGCTGGTAATCATTGTCGCCGGGATTGTCGCCCACATCGTGGTTGCCGGCGATCGTGCGGCAGGGCACGCCGAGGCTGTTCAATGCCTCCTGTGCAAAGACCAGATCATCCGGCCGCGTCGGCGCATCCACGGCGATGTCGCCGGAATGGATCACCATATCCGGCTTTTCGCCTGCGACATGCTGAGCGGCGATTTCATAATTGTCGACAAAATGCGGCCGCGCACGTGACAGATGCGTATCGCTTATCTGTATCAGTCTGAAAGAATTCAACCCATTACTCCCTTGTTGGTGATGCACCAGATCGCATTGGCGCATGACGATTGCATGACAGAATGAGCGCTCATTCAGGTTTCACAAAACCGTCATCAAAACTGAGATCAAACGTCACACGGGAGTGGTGAATAGGCACCTGTTACCAATTTGATCCGGAGTTTTCAGATGATCAACCTCAAGAAATTATGCCTGTCCACCAGCCTGGCGCTCGGGCTCGTCAGCACGCTGGCCGGCGCCATGGCCATCCCCGCCAATGCGCAAGCTGAGACAGAAATCACCTTCTACCACTACCAGACCGGCAACTTCAAAGCACTGCGCGCCCTGTTCGATGAATTCGAAGCGGCCAATCCCGATATCAAGGTCAAGGATGTCTTTGCCCAGTCGCGGCAGATCACCGGCGTGCTGCAGGCAGCCCTGGCTGCGGACCGGCCCGTCGACATCGCCACGGTCATCGGCAAGAACATCAGCTTCTTCCTCAACAATACCAATGCCGTGGATATGGTTGAAGCTTCAAAGGGCGACACGGCCTGGCTGGAAGCCTATCTGCCCAATTTCCTCGATCTCGGGCGATCCGGGGATGCCATTTATGCCATTCCGCATGCCTATGGCACGCCGATGATCTATTACAACAAGGACATTTTCGAAAAGGCCGGCCTTGACCCGCAAACACCGCCGGCCACCTGGGACGCCTTTCTTGAAATGGGCACGACCATCATGGACAAAACCGGCATGGCGGGCGGTGCGCATCTGCAGGCCTCGATGGGCGATTACGGCACCATGGTCATGGTCAACAATGCCGGCGCCACCTATCTGAACGCCGCGGGCACAAGGGCCGAATTTGATACGCCGGACGGCATCGCCGCCCTTCAGAACTGGCAGGATATGGCCACCAGCGGCATGATGCCGATTGCATCCGACAAGGATTGGGGCACGGCCTTCATGGCCGGTCAGATGGGCATGTATATCACCTCGTCAGCAGCGCTGCGCGGTTTTGCGGCGGCGGCGCAGGACAAATTCGAACTGGGCGTCGCCAATTATCCGCTGTTTGGCGATCACCCCCGGCGCGTTTCCAACTCCGGCGCAGCCCTGATGCTCTATGCGCCCGAGGGCGCGCGCCGCGAAGCCTCCATGGCGCTGCTGCGTTTCATTTCGCAAAAGCCAATTGCCAACCGCTGGGCGCGTGAATCGGGTTACATGCCGCTGGTCAAGGATCCGCTGAGCGATCCAGAGATGAAGGCCTATGTGGACAGTTTCCCGCTGGTGGCGCCGGTGATCGCGCAGATGGCCGATACGGTTCCAACCAATGTATGGCCGGCCAAGGGCACGCTTGAGGCCCAGACAATCATCCGCTCGATGCTGGACGAACTATGGGCAGCCGAGCGGCCTGCCGCAGAAATCGTGCCCGAGGCTGTTGCCGCGGTCAATGCGTCCCTGTCGCCGAACTTCTAGGCCAGACCGTGAGCATGCTTTCACCATCAACGGGCGCAACCCTTAACGCGGTTGCGCCTGCCCGCCGCGACGGATGGCTGGTCTCGCGTCTGGGCGCAGACAGCGCCCTGGTGCCCTGGCTCTATCTGGCGCCAACGCTCATTCTGCTGGCCCTTTTCACCTATTGGCCCCTGCTGCAGACCGCCTATTTGAGTCTGGTTGACTGGAACATGAACCCCAGCCAGCCCACGCAATTTGTCGGCGCGGACAATTATGGCCGGGTCTTCGGCTCGACGCTGTTCCAGACCGCCTTGCTCAACACAGTGATCTATATCGGCGCCTCCATTCCCCTGAAGGTTCTGCTGCCGATTCCGGTGGCGGTGTTTTTATGGAGCCTTGGCACAAGGGGCCATTTTTACCGGGCGATCCTGTTCCTGCCGACACTGATCAGCTTTGTCGTCGTCGGCGTTGCCTTCCTGTGGATCCTCAATCCGATCTTCGGTTATGCCAAACAGTTTTTCGCCCTTGCGGGCTACCGCCTGCCCAATCTGCTGGCCGATCCCGATGCGGCGATCTGGGTGATCATCGGCATCTCGACCTGGAAGGTTCTGGGGTTCAACATGCTGATCTATCTGGCCGGGCTGGCCAGCATCAACCGCGAATATATCGAGGCCATGCGTATGGACGGGGCGGGCGACCTGACAATCTTTCGCCGCCTGATCTGGCCGCTTTTGACCCCGACGCTGATGTTCGTGATGATCTCGACCATCATTTTCACCATGCAGCAGGTGTTCACCCCCATTGATCTGATGACCGAGGGGGGACCGTCGAATTCAACCACCAACCTGTTCTACATGATCTACCAGTACAGTTTCGTCACCTTTGATGTGGGCGGCGGCGCCGCAGGCACCATGATGCTGTTTGCCCTGCTGATGATCCTGGCCCTTCTCCAGATCCGCCTGTTCGACAGGCGGGCTCATTACAAGCAGTAGAGATCCCATGCAATTATCCCGTCCCCTGCAGGTGGTGGGCCATCTGGTCCTGCTGATCATCTGCCTGTCGATCCTGGCGCCGATGCTGATTGTCGTCAGCACCGCCATCAAGCTGCCCAATGAGGTCTATGCCCTCAGCCTGTGGCCGGATGTGCCGACGCTGCAGAACTTTGCCCATCTGTTCGAGCAAACGGCCTTTGGCCGCTATACCTGGAACACGGCGGGCACCACCGCATTGCGGGTTGCCGGGCAATTGGCGCTGGGCGTGCTGGCGGCCTATGCCTTTGCCCGTTTCACCTTCCGCTTTCGCGATGCAATCTTTGCGCTGGTGATCGGCGCCATGATGATCCCCCAGGTGCTGACCATGCTGCCCAATTACATCCTGATGGCGCAATTGGGCTGGTTTGACACCTGGTGGGCGCTGGTGGTGCCCAATCTGGCAACGCCCATCGCCATCTTCCTGCTGCGTCAGCACATGATGTCCTTTCCGAGCGAACTCATCGACGCGGCGCAGATGGACGGGGCCGGCCACTGGACCACCCTGTGGCGGGTCATCGTGCCCAATCTCGGCCCGGCGCTTTCGGCGCTGACCATCATCATCTTCATCGACAGCTGGAATGAATATTTCTGGCCGCTGCTGGTCACCGAGAGCGAAAATTCGCGCACCATCCAGATCGGCCTGCGCGAATTCCTGCAGGACGACCAGGATGATTACGGTGCACTGATGGCCGGCATCATCTTTGCCAGCGTGCCGGCCATCGCGGTTTTTCTGTTTTTTCAGCGGCGTGTCATGGACACGTTCGTCTCATCCGGTCTCAAGGGATAATGCAACATGGCGACCATCGCTTTCAACAATATCTGCAAGTCATTTGGCGAAAACCAGGTGGTGCGGGATTTCAATCTGACCATCGAAGACGGCGAATTCGTCGTGCTGGTCGGCCCGTCGGGCTGCGGCAAGACCACCTCGCTGCGCATGCTGGCCGGTCTTGAAGCCCCGACCAGCGGGCGCATCGCGCTCAATGGAATCGATATCACCGATGTGCCTTCCAAAGCGCGTGAACTGGCCATGGTGTTCCAGTCCTATGCGCTTTATCCGCATATGAGCGTTGCCGACAATATCGGCTTTGCGCTGTCGCTGCAAAAGCGCCCGGCGCAGGCCATCAGGGCGGAGGTTCTGGCGGCGGCCAAGCGCCTGGAGATCGATCACCTGCTGGCGCGCAAACCGCGTGAACTGTCGGGCGGCCAGCGCCAGCGGGTTGCCGTGGCGCGCGCCATCGTGCGCCAGCCACAGGCCTTTCTGTTTGACGAGCCGCTGTCCAATCTCGATGCCAAATTGCGCCACAGCGCAAGGGTGGAAATCCGCAAGCTGCAGCAGCAATTGGGCACGACGGCGCTCTATGTCACCCATGACCAGATCGAGGCCATGACCATGGCCGACCGCATCGTTGTCATGGAGGGCGGGTGCATCCGCCAGGTCGGCACGCCGATGGAGCTCTACATGCATCCCAACTCGGTCTTTGTCGCCTCATTCCTCGGCGCGCCGCCGACCAATTGCATTGCCGGCGAGGTCGTCCATGCGGCTGGCAGCGTGCAATTTTGCAGCGACAGCCTGAACCTTGCGCTACATCCGGAAACACCGCGCGGACCGGCCACCCTGGGCATCCGCCCGGAAAGCCTGCAGCCCGGAGAGGGCATGGCCGCCCATCTGCAACTGCAGGGCGCCGTGCGCTTCGTCGAAGCGCTGGGCGCAGAAACGCTGGTCGACCTTTCCATTGCCGGCCAGAGCGGCGCACCGCTTCAGGCACCCCCCACCGAATTGACCGCCCGCCTGCCCGGCCACCATTGCCTGGCCAGCGGCGATATCCTGCCCTTCCACGTCGCCAAACAGGACCTGCGGCTGTTTGGCAGCGACGGCAATGTGCTGGCGGATGCAATCAGGGTGCCGGATCAGGCGGCGGAGGAGCGAATGGGCGATGGAGGGGGGCTTCAGCGGGCGGTTGCGGCTTTTGTTTGAGGGTGTGGCTTGTCAGCCGGGGCCGAATATAAGACTGCACTATGAAAAAAGTTCATCTCAAATCGAATCCTTAGCCGCATGTCCAAAGCCGACTTGAATTCGGAGTGGATGTCAGCCCAGCGTCAAAGGCAAAGGAGAAGTTTCGCTTGGAAGCCCATTGACCGCTACAATCAGGTGATCTGGTCGCGGTGGCAACACCACGTTTGCATAATTATCACTATCCAAAAACACCTTACACTTGCACAGACCTTACAGTGGCCCCAAGCCTTCGTCAAAAGTGGCAACCAACCGCAACAATTTGGCCCCGATCCGCTCGACTACACTTTTGCGTTCGAGAATTTTGGGCTTCTCTTTCAGTGCACCCACAATGGCACCTTGCAGCGGCTTCTTCTCCAAAAAGTGATAGTGATCAATCATTTCAAGATCAATGTCGCATTTGCCCAATTGGCATAGTCGCGACTATTGCAACTCTGATCTGCAACAAGCATGCGCCGTTGATAGTTTTGCCGTTGGTCCAAATTGGGCGTGGCGAAATCTGAAACTTGAGCGCGTCGTGACCTGTGGCCCGGGTTTTTTACAAAGGCCGAATTCCAAACGCCTTTACCATCATGCGCGTCAGTGCAGGTTGCTTTGCCCCTTTGTCTTGAACGATACCTCTATGGCCACACCGCTCATTGTAAGGAGAAGGGCTATTGCCTCTCTCACACTCAATGGCTCTCCAAGAATGAAAACGGCGGAAATCGTGCCTATGACGGGTACAAGCAGGAGAACGATTGCCGCTTTTGTAGAGGAAATCCTGGAAATTGCGCAGAACCAGGCAACATAACAAAGACACATGGGACCGACGGCCATATAACCAAGCGCCAGTTTGCCAGAGAAATGAAGGGGCTCCAATATTGGCGGCGCGAAGAAAAGACCGATCGCCAGCATGATGACGGAACCCAGGCCAATGAGCCATCCTATGGATGCAAGGTTGCGGGCCGATAGATCCACTCCATTCAGGAACCCTTCATGTTGACGGGATAGAACCGAACCGAAAGCGAAGATTACCGCCGCCCCGATTGCCGCCAGAATCCCGGGGAGTTTGCCTTGAAGGTTTCCTCCTGCAGGCGACAGCAACAGGATCAATCCTCCAATGCCAAGCATCAACGCAAGCAAGCTGGCCGGCCGTGGGCGCTCGCCTCGAATGGGCCATGCCAATAGCATCGCCCAAATGGGCATCGTGAACGTCAGAAGCGCGGCTTCCGAGACCCGAAGCCAGATGAGCGAGACTGCAGACAAACCCATCCAGGCAACAACATTTGTCAGCGAGAGAAAGATGAGCGGTGGAACACGTCTGGCATTGGGCAAGATCTTCTGACGGTTGGCTGCTGCCCAGAAAAGCAGGCCTGAAGCCGCCGCCATTCCAGCGGCGCCCCGCGCAACAAGAGGGGGCAGGTCGGCCATCGCTATCTTCGTTGCCGGCCAACCGATGCCCCAACCGATTGCCGTCATCAGCGCCAGCACGATACCAACAGAGGCGCCGGCCTCGGTATTCTTCAACAAACGCGCCTCCTGGCTTTGTGACGCAATACATTGCGCATTCTGCATTTCAGGTTTGCAACTAAATATTGATGATCGCGCTCGTCCTACCGGGGCACGGCCACCACATCGGATTCACGCTTCAGGCATGACGCCTTGGGCAATGTATGAGTCGAAAAGACCATAGATGAGCCTATGCACCGCCCCACCCGCCCTGTCGGCGTCGCCCTGTCTGACTGCATCAGTAATGGACTGCCAGTTTGCGACCCATTTCTGGCGTTCTTCCTGGTGCTCAAAAACCAGTCGCGTTTGGGAAAGGGTCCGCCGCCCGAGGGAAATCAGAACAGAGCGCGCGACCTCATTGCCCGAGGCTTCTGCTACAAACATGCTGGCCTGATAGACGAGAAAGACAAATTCGCCAACCTGTCCCGCATGGCTGGCGGCCAACAGCCGGCGCGTTGCTTCATCGAGAATCGTTTGCGTGGCAAACGACGGGTCGCGGGCGATCTCCCTTGCGCAAAGGCCCATCACGACGGAACGCATCGCGAAAATGTCCTCCAGCTTTTTGCGGGTCATGACGGCAACAGAGGCGCCGCGGTGGGAAGCCATGACGACGAGATGTTCAACTTCCAGCAGTCGCAGGGCTTCGCGGACGGGGCCACGGCTTACGCCAAATCGCTCTGCCAATGCAGTTTCCTGCAGCCGCTGTCCGGGCTTGAAAGTCCCGCCGATAATATCCTCGACCAATTTGGCCGCAAGTTGCTCGGGGAGCGTCTTGAAAAAATTGTTTTGGCCATAGGTTTCAAAGAATCCGCTCGCACTATCCCATTGGCTCGCGCCTCGCCTGCCTTCCGGAACATCTATCATATGCATGTTTCCTCCCCAATATGAAAATGATTGCGAGCGTCCCATGAAGACAGCTCATCAATGTTATGATCACTGAACATTGTCAACATTCCTACAAATATTTTTTTTGTTGACAATAGGACAAATTCCTTTCAACTTTGCCTAAACAGAATGCGATTTGTTGGTTTGCATAATTATTAGGCATCATTGCCGTTTTTTTGGATAATGTGCGCAAATCGACAGCAGAAGAGTGAGTTTTGATATCAATTCTCTGAGTAGTGCAATCAATATCAGTATTAATACTGATAAACCTAAATAGTGAAGGGGTAATAGATGACTATAATTAGGCAATCTCTCAACAAAGGAAAAATGCTTCGTTTAGCACTTGCGGCCTGTACCGCATTTGCACTCAACAGTTCCGTTAATGCGCATGCAGATGACCAGAAAATACTGTTGACCTCTTACAGAGTAGGTCCATTCGCTCCAAACGGGGTGCCAATCGCGAATGGCGTGATCGACTATATTGCAATGATCAACGAGCGGGATGGTGGCATCGAGGATACTCTCCTGGATGTTCAGGAATGTGAAACACAGTATGAACCGGCCCGTGGTGTTGAATGCTACGAGCGCTACAAGGCCTTGAACGGCGGTACCTTGCCGGGTCTCCTGCCATTGGACGGCGGTCTTGCCTATTCGCTGTATGACCGGGCGAACAAAGACAAAATTCCGATTATCACACCAGGCTATGGCCGACTTGAAGGCGCAGCGGGCGCCTATTTTCCTTACGAATTTCCCATTGTTGGCAATGATTGGGAGCAGACATCGGCGCTGCTGCAGTTCATTGGCGAAAGGGAGGGGGGGCATGACCAACTTAAAGGCAAGAAGATCGGCCTCGTCTATCTCGACAGCGCCTATGGCAAGACGCCGTTCCCTGTTCTGGACGAGATGGCAAAGCGCTACGGGTTCGAATGGACCGGTTATCCGGTAGCCGGGTCCGCCATGGTCGAACAGAGCTCGATCTGGCTTCAGATCCGCCGCGCCAAACCCGACTATGTGCTGGTTTGGGGCTGGGGTGTCATGACGCCGACAGCCATCAAGGAAGCGCTGAAGATCAACTTCCCGCTGGACAGGCTGATCGGCAATTGGTGGAGTGCTGCCGAGCCCGATGTCATACCCGTGGGTGCTGCCGCCAAGGGCTATGTCGGCGCGACCTTCCGCTTACCGGGCACAGAATTCCCTGTTTATGAAGACCTTGAAACCTACGTCTACGGCAAGGACAAAGCCAAGGGAAGCGAAGAGGAACGCGGTTCGATCCTCTATAATCAGGGCCTCTTCTTCGGAATGCTTCAAGTTGAGGCCATTCGTGCGGCCAAGGAAAAATTTGGCAGCGACACCGTCACCGGCGAGCAGGTCAGATGGGGGCTCGAGCATCTCAAGCTTGACGATGATCGCCTGAAGGCGCTCGGTTTTGAAGGTCTCATCGCCCCCCTTTCACTCAGCTGCACGGATCACGCGGGCGGCGGAAAGATCAAGCTTATTCAATGGGACGGCGAGAATTGGAAGTCGATCTCGGACTGGATCGGTGGACAGAGCGATGTCTCCAAGCCGCTGCTCGAAGCTTCTGCTGAAAAGCTTGCGACAGAAATGGGCCGTCAACCACGCGACTGCGCCGAGTAAAAACGGGGCGCAAATCGCTCTCCCCTTCTACTTATGACAAAAGGATATCGATAATGGTCTCATACGATCACGTGTTCAAAGCAGCTTGCGTGCAAGCGGAGCCAGTCTGGCTGAACGCCGATGCCACAATCGACAAGGCGATCGGCATGATTGAGGAAGCGTCTCGCAACGGCGCTGAATTCATCGCTTTTCCGGAAGTGTTCATCCCTGGTTATCCCTGGTGGGTCTGGCTGGCCGATCAGAAATGGGGGCAGAAATACATCGTACCGCATCATGAAAATTCGCTTGAACTTGGCGATGCTCGGATGCGACGGCTGCAGGAAGCTGCCCGGCAGAACTCCATCGCAATGGTCATGGGCTATTGCGAGAAGGAAGCCGCCAGCCGCTACATGAGCCAGGTGTTCATCGATGCCGACGGCACCATTGTTGGCAATCGACGAAAACTCAAGCCGACGGCAGCCGAGCGAATGGTCTATGGCGAGGGCGACGGAAGTGATTTCATAGTTCACGACTTTCCCTTCGGACGCGTCGGAGCATTGAACTGCTGGGAGCATTTTCAGCCTCTGAGCAAGTTCATGATGTACAGCCTGCATGAACAGATACATGTTGCGAGTTGGCCAAGCATGTCCATGTATCAGCCCGGATCACCACAATGCAGTGCGGAAGCGAGCATGACGGTGACTTCCTCCTATGCAATTGAAGGTTCGTGCTTCGTGCTGTGCGCCACACAGGTCTATGGCAAAGCCGCAGTGGAAATGTTCTGCGACACCACGGAAAAAGAAGCGCTGATTCCAGTTGGCGGCGGATTTACGCGCATATACGGCCCCGGCGGAAATTCCCTCGCGGAACCGCTCGATGAGTTTGAGGAGGGCATCATCTATGCCGACCTTGATCTTGCGGAGGTCCTCAAATGCAAAGTGGCTGCCGACCCGGTGGGCCATTATGCGCGACCGGACGTACTCTCCCTGCTCGTCAATCAAAATGGACGCACCCCGGTTCGAAATGTCGATAGCCTCGGCGCCATTTCCAATTCCGAGCGCTACGCATCAGCAGTACGTTCGAACCCGCTGACCGTTCTGCCACTCGATGCGGATGTCGGGGCTAAGCAACCGGCTGACGAGAGTATTCTCAAGATTGCCAAGTGAAGCAAGATTGGCGACCCCGCATACGGGGGTCGCCAATCTGATCAAGTTTGTATAGCAACCAAAAGCACGTGAATAGCGGTTAATATCATGCCTCAAGGCGATTCTCAGACAGGTCCTGTCCAAAATCAAAAACCTCTGGACGCTCCAGCGACCGAAGGTCATGCGGAAACACTGTCGCTTTACGATGCGCTAGAAATCAACGCGCAGGCTCGAGCCACGGATGTCGCATACCGAGCGAAACGCAAAGGTCTGTGGATCAGTTGGACCTGGGCGGAAACACTCAAGGAAGTTCAGCTTATCCACGCATTGCTTGCAGCCAGTGGCGTTGCCGTCGGCGATACAATTGCGTTGGCAGGTGAGGCCTCTCCCCGTCTGCTCTGGTATGTTCTGGCCGCACAGCGCGCAGGTGCTGTTCCGCTCTTGCTGCACCCTCATATTACCACGCAGGATCTTGAAGAAGCGCGCGACAGCACGGGCTTTTCGATACTTGTCGTTACCAATCAGCACATGGTCCAAATCTATCTGAACACCCCTGGTTCAAGCACCACTCCCGGCAAGGTTATTCTGCTGGAAGAGAATCTCCCGCCGGAAGCTGATTATCGCGGCGTTGTCTTCGAAGAAAAAATGCTGATTCCAACGTCGGGCGACGTTCCCGCAGCGCATACACAAAACAGAACCGGAGCTGTCCTGCCGCGATACGGGAATGGCTCGACGCAGCAGTTCGTTCATTATTCGAATGAGATGCTGCGTCAGGAGGCTGCGGCTTTCGCCACTGCGTCCCGGATCAAGCCGGGAGAGGAGCTTTTGAGCTTTCTCCCTCATGCGTTTATTGGCGACTTCATGCAATTCGCCGCATCGCTCATTGAAGGCGCCCGCCTCAGCTCGCCGGAGAGCGCCGCGACGGTTTTCAACGACCTGCCGTCTCTTGCACCGGATATCCTGGTCGCCCCTGCCGTTTTCCTACGCAAACTCTACCACAAGACCATCGCGGATATTCATCATTCCTCAACCTTGGCAAGGTGGGCCTTCAAGCAGACGCTCGCGCTATCCGGGAATGGGAACCGGACTGTTGGCATTCGCCTGTTTCGCGGCATTCTCCGGGCGGTATTCACAGGTCCACTGAAGCAGATGACCGGACTCAGTCATTTGCGGATGGTTTTTTGCACCGGTGGAGTGGTGCCCGGTCAGATCACCGATTTCTTCGAGATGCTCAATATTCCCGTCAAGACGATATCGTTTCAACCAGGAGACCCGGATCAGGGTGGCAACAGCAGTTCCCTTGGCTATCCCACGGTGTCTTTGCGAAAATATGCCGAGATGCTGGAGGGCTGCCTTCTTGTCAAACATGCGGTCTTCAGGCCATTGGACAGCGAAAGCTGGGCAGTGCTCATCGACCCGGATCGCGAATATCTGCGAACGATCTGTTCCGATCCCGGGGCGGATTACGCCGAGCACGTCCGGCAGGAACCTGCACTTGAGGCGCTTGAGGCAGCGGTTCTGCGCTGCAATGATTCGCTGCCTGACAACCCAATTGGTGCATTTGGCTTCATGCCCGCGCCTCTTCGATACGGCACGGGCCTTACTGTATTCGGCGAACTCGACAGGCAAGCGCTGGAGACCATCCTTCCCGACGCATTCGAGCGGGGCAGTCATTCCGAAACAGCTTTGAGGTATGTTCATGAACGCGTCTGAATTTCCAACTCCCCCCCTTCCGACCCCCCCCCTTCCGACCAACGACGCGTCAATCCGCCAAGCGCTAGTTGCGGTGCAGGGGGTCAGTCTTTCTTTCGGTGGAAATACGGTTCTTTCCAATGTCGATCTCAACGTTCGTAGCGGAGAAATATATTCCATTATCGGGCCAAATGGTGCGGGCAAGACTTCACTTTTGAATTGTATAAACGGTTTCTACAAACCCACAGCGGGGCGGATCTCGTTTGACGACAAGGATATGTCGCGCCTTTCCGTATCGCGCCTTGCACGGATGGGTGTCGCCCGGACGTTTCAAAATCTCGCGCTTTTTCGCGACTTATCCACCATTGACAACCTGCTGCTCGGGCGAAATCTGATGATGAAGACCAGTTTCGCGCAAGCCGCCTGGTATTGGGGCGCCACTCGAAACGAGGAGCTCAATCATCGGGCCGCTGTGGAAGAAACCGTCCACCTTCTTCAACTGGCGGGGGTGCGCGACGCGACAGTCGGCCGTCTTTCCTATGGAACCCAAAAACGGATTGAGTTCGGTCGAGCGCTTGCTTCACGGCCGAAGCTGATACTGCTTGACGAACCGATGGCTGGAATGACGCAGGTCGAGAAGTCGGAGATGAGTGCTTTCATCAGGACAGCCAATAAGCTGCTTGATGTCACGGTTATCCTGATCGAGCACGATGTCGGGATAATCATGGATCTTTCCGACCGCATAGCCGTGCTCGACCGTGGCGTGAAGATTGCGGAAGGATCACCCCGGCAGATCTCGACCGATGAGTCGGTTATTGCCGCCTATCTCGGCACAGATCACTAAGGAACGCTCGAATGTTTGAAGATTTTCAGTTCTTCGTGGAAGTTTTGATAAGCGGGCTGCTTACGGGCATCCTCTATTCACTCGTCGCCATCGGATTCGTCCTGATCTACAAGGCCTCGAACGTGTTCAATTTCGCTCAAGGAGCCATGGTTCTTTTTGCAGCGACCACTCTGGTCGGGATCAGTGGTTTCGGATTGAACATATGGTTTTCAGCGCTATTGACCATACCGGTGATGGCACTGCTCGCCTACTTGGTGGAAATTCTCATTCTGCGCAGGATGGTCAACAGCACGCCGATCAGCATGTTCATGGCCACGATCGGCCTGTCATTTGTGCTGCTTGGGCTTACTCAACTTATCTGGGGCTCCGGGGTCCATCTATTGGAATTCGGACTCCCGAGCGGGCAGTTCATTGTTGGCGATGTTTTCATAAACCAGTTCGACCTTTCCGTGGCTGCGATTTGCGCAATCCTGGTAGCAGGCCTGGTCATTTTTTTCCAGCACACAAAGGTCGGGCTCTCCCTCAGGGCGGTAGCTGAAGACCACCAGGCGGCTGTTTCAGTCGGCGTGTCGCTCAGCAAGGTCTGGGTGATTGTTTGGTTCATCGCGGGCATCGTCTGCCTGGTGACCGGAATGGTCTGGGGCGCCAAGCTGGGCGTTCAACCCGCACTAAACCTCATTGCCTTGAAGGCGCTTCCGGTAATCGTTCTTGGAGGTCTGACCTCCATCCCCGGCGCCATCGTTGGTGGCCTTATCATCGGCGCCTCTGAAAAGCTGTTCGAGGTCTTTCTGGGATCTGCATTCGGCGGCGCTACGGAAAGCTGGGTGCCCTATGTGGTAGCCATCCTGTTCCTGCTCGTAAAACCCAGCGGCCTGTTCGGCAGCACTCAGATCGGGAGAATTTGATGCTCTATCGTATTGCGAGGCGATTGCCCTCGTCTCATTCGGATTCTCTGCGGATAATAGCGCGCAAGGAAGACAGAGCCATAGCACTGGTTGCCGGTCTGTTCATCCTGCTCGTCGTTCCCGCTATCGCAGGAGACTATGTTCTAAGTGCGCTCCTGATACCGTTTCTCATCCTCAGCATCGCTGCCATCGGCCTCAACCTTGTCATGGGCTATGCCGGGCAGGCATCACTTGGAACAGGCGGCTTCATGGCTGTGGGTGCCTATACGAGCTATAAATTGGCAACGAATATACCTGAGATCCCGATAGTTCTTGATTTTTTCCTGGGTGGACTGGCAGCGGCGCTGGCCGGAATACTGTTCGGACTTCCAAGCCTCAGGCTCAAGGCCTTCTATCTGGCTATCTCGACGCTGGCCTTTCAGTTCTTCGCCGAATGGCTGTTTTCCAAAGTTTCATGGTTCTGGAACGACAACGCCTCGGGCGTTGTATCCATTCCCGCATTCGATGTTCTGGGCATCACCATAGAAGGCCCCCGGCAATCCTACTATCTGGTCTGCGCCATAGTCGCGATTATGACACTGGCTGCCGTCAACCTGATGCGAAGCCATGTCGGACGCCGCTGGATGGCAATCAGGGACAACGAAACGGCGGCACGTCTGATGGGCATATCCGTTCCCGCAGCCAAGCTCCAGGCCTTCGCCATCTCCTCATTCTATTGCGGAGTGGCCGGCGCCTTGTGGTCTTTCGTCTACCTCAAGACACTTGGCGTTTCCTCCTATTCCATTGATATTTCGTTCAAGATTATTTTCATGATCGTGATCGGAGGCATGGGAACCATACTTGGCTCTTTCATTGGCGCTGCTTTTGTCCTTCTGATGCCGGTCGTGCTGAATGCGGTAACGGTGGCACTCTCGCTTCCGATCGACACCGGATCCGTCTCAAGCCTTGAACAGATATTCTTCGGCGTTCTGGTGATCTACTTCGTGCTTGTTGAGCCGCGAGGCATCATGCATTTGCTTGGAAAGCTCCACAAAAAGCTTGTTTCCTGGCCGTTGAACATTGGCCGATAGTTCCCAAAGGAGGTGGTATCCATGCAATCAGGATTACCGGAAAACATGTTGAGCCTGACCAATGTCAGCGCGGTCTATATGGGATCCATTCTGGCGTTGCGAAACGTGTCGCTGTCGGTTCCACGCGGATCAATGATTGCCCTCCTTGGACCGAATGGTTCGGGCAAGACGACCACGCTGAAAACCATTTCCAACCTTCTGAGTCTTGACCGTGGTCGCGTCACCAAAGGTAGTATCGTCTATGAAGGCAAACCCATTCACGGCGCTTCTCCCGCACAGCTGGTTCAAAATGGCATCGTGCAGGTTCTCGAAGGTCGGCGCTGTTTCCTAGGACTCACAGTTGACGAGAATCTGGCAGTGGCAGCCAATAATACCCGAAATACGGACCACCGGATCGTCAGTGGGGCCGAAGAAATTTACGCCTTTTTTCCTTCCCTTGCACGCCAGAGGCGGAAAAAGGTGGAAATGCTGTCTGGCGGCGAACAGCAAATGGTTGCGATCGGCAGAGCGCTGCTTGCACAACCGAAACTTCTGCTTCTCGATGAACCCTCCATGGGGCTGGCGCCCAAGCTGGTGTCACAAATATTTGAAACGATAAGGAATTTGAACCGGACACTGGGGCTGACGATTTTGGTTGCCGAACAGAACGCAAGCGTTGCGCTGAAACACTCCGATTACGGATACATCTTGAACAACGGCTCCGTCACCGGAGGGGGCGAAGTCGCGGAACTGCTGGAAAGCGAAGAGGTGAAATATTCTTACCTTGGGCAGCCTCCAGACAAGGCCCAGCGGCAAGGCAACGATCTGTCGGCAACAAATTGGATGACCTGAACACAAAGGGGCGCTGACCTGTCCGCGGATGACAGCTTTCATCTTTGAAGTCCGAAGTTTCGAGAGAACAGATCACCATGATCAAATATCCGTGTTCGACGGCAATCAGACATATCCATCCAACAGTAAGACAGGATCCGGGCATTTTTTCTTCCGCTCACTGCCGTGAACAGAGCCGGACCTTAGAGCGCTATCCCTGCCTCGCCACAGCGATCCATTTGCACCTTCAGGTCGCTGAACAGGCCTGATGCGGTTGCCACGTCATGGTCTCTATAAGCAGGTCCGATAACCTGCACGCCGCAGGGCAGTCCCATGGCCGTTCTGCCAATCGGCGCGGCATTGGCGGGCAGATAGGCAAGGCTGGCAAAGGAATACCGGAAGTGCTGGATGAGCACCGGTTGTTCGAAGCCGTTGACCGGTATGGTGCGCTGTTCAACCTTGCTGGCCTTGCGAAAGGGCGCGGCGGCGTGGGCGGCAGCGGGGCACAGGGAAAAATCGAAGCTTTGGAAAAAGCTCCGCCGGGCAGCGCAGATGCAAGGCGTTCTTCATGCATGTTCAACCGGTGCCTGTGCGGCATCGCATTGCCCTGCGCGTTCTGATAGACGAAACGCTCGATGCCCGCGCCGTCGCTCCTGGCCAGCGCCTCGTTTTCCAGATATTGACTGTCGTCGAGCCGCGTGGATGTCTCCGCGCGCACCAACAGGTTCATCAGGTCGTTTGCAAGATGGAAATTGAAAGCCCGCCTGCCCGGCCACCATTGCCTGGCCAGCGGCGACATCCTGCCCTTCCACGTCGCCAGACAGGACCTGCGGCTGTTCGGCAGCGACGGCAATGTACTGGCGGATGCGATCAGGGTGCCGGATCACATGGCGGACGAGGAAAGGGGCGATGGAGGGGGGCTTCAGCGGACGGTTGCGGCTTTTGTTTGAGGTTGGGTCCCTTGATGTCCGGCCAGGGCTGGACAGCATAGGCAGGTTTCACCGTATTCCAGCCGATATGTTAAAAATATCTGTTTTTTTTAACATGAGATGGTGACGTATACAAAAATCACACCATTCGATGACACGTCAGCCTTCAATATTCCCACGCCTCATAGGCCAGCGGCTCACGCTTTAGCACATCCCGGCTCAGCCGCCATTTGGGCATGAACCTATCCATCAGGGTTCTGAACCTCTCGTTGTGATGGCGCTCGTGCAGGTGAACGAGTTCGTGAACCAGGATGTATTCGAGACATTCCGGGGATTTCTTTGCGAGTTCCAAATTCAGGAGAATCCGCTTGTTGGCAATATTGCAGCTTCCCCATTTGGTTTTCATTTTTTGAATTCTCCAGGCATTCACCTGTTTGCCGACAATCGGCTGCCATTTGTCCAAAAGGCCCGGCATCACTTCCTTTAAACGCTCACGGTAGAATTCCTGGACGATCTGCTCGCATTTGTCTTTTTGCGTGCCGGGTCGGATATGCAACAACATCCGGGAATTGTTCTTGATTTTGAGATGTTGTTTTCCCGGCCCCTCGACGACGTCCAGAATGTATCGCCGCCCCTGATAGAAGTGGCTTTCTCCTGTGACGAATATCCTTTCCGATTGGCGTGGCTGTTTTTCAAATTCTGCCTGTCTCTTTCGTATCCACGGGAGCCGGGAAATCACGGCAAGACGAACATTGTCGTCTGACGTGTGGTTGGGCGCGGAAATTCTGATATTTCCATTTGGCGGATAGACGGCCAGATGGAGGTTCTTGATTTCCTTGCGCACCACTTCAATGGTCAGGCCTGAAACAGTGATCGATTGACTATCTGTATTCACGTTGATTTTCCGCCAATTCCATAATTTCTCCTATCCGATCATCATCACCAATCGCCCTATAAATGGCTCCGGCGACTTCCCTCTCCTTTTGACGGTTTCCGACCCAGTCTGCCTTTTTTGAGGTGCGGATAGCCCTATCAACTTTTTCCACCCACGTTTCATCGGCTTCGAAATTGTCAAAAAGAGCCTTTTTCGCCGGACTATCGACGGTCGCGGGATAAGCCGACGGATCAATACCGCCAGGATTGGTTATCTGTAGTGACAGCTCTTTCACCTGCTTGAGGTATTCCTTGTAATCCAATGCCTGCTGACGACGCTCCTCGATCAGGGCATCCAGAAGCTCAGACATTTTTTCGTAATATTTCGGGTTCACCTGCTTCTCATCGATAATAACTTTTCGCATGTTATTTTCGATGGTTTCCGCCATGGATTCTTCACTGCTCATCATGGCGAGCGGCGTATTTTGAAGTGCAGCTTCACCCCTTTGGACGATGAGATCGATCAAGCCCAGCTCTTCGAAATCGGCGATGACTTCACTGTCTTCCGCTTTGATATAGGTGTCCAGCAAGTGTCGCATCGCCGGCTCATAGAGCTTCATGTCGATGTAATCGCCGCTGGCCAGTTTTATCTCTGCGCGAACCTTGTTGAAGTGTTCAACCTCTTCCTTGATTTTTGCCGCCTCGGCAGAATTAAAGCCTGCATCTTCAAGCTCATTGGCAAGATTGGCATAGGCTCTGAGCAAGCTGGCCACAGCTTTATAAAGAGCTATGCGTTTTGCCTCATATTCCTGCAGTTGCCCTTCAATCGCAGGATCGCCGCAGAAATAGTGCCGATACTCATTTTGACCCCTTGGCTCCATGACGGGTTCGCAAATCGCCTTGACGGCTTCTCGGGCCTCTTCGAGCTTCTCGCGTCCTTTTTCCAGACGATCCGTCAAAAGACCCTGGACGTCCGCTTCTTCATAACCATCAAATGCGCCGCTTGTGTAGGCGCCCAGAGCGCCTTCCAACCGATGGAAAAGATCCTTGTAGTCGACTATATAACCATATTCCTTGTCATCGCCATCCAGCCTGTTAACCCGGCATATGGCCTGAAACAGACCGTGGTCGCGCATCTCCTTGTCTATATAGAGATAGGTCGCGGAAGGCGCGTCGAAGCCGGTCAGAAGCTTGTCGACAACAATGAGCAAACGCATTTGCCCCGGCTCCTTGATGAACTTCCTTTTGACCTGCTTTTCAAACTCTTCGGCCATGGTCATGGCTTCATCTTCAGGTTTTTCAAAATATTCGGACAGCATGCGCCGGTAGATCGAATATTGGTTGAGCTTCTCGGTCAGCCCTTCGCCGCTCTCCTCGCCTTTTATGTCGGCTGGCGACGGCTGGTAGCTGGTCACAATGGCGCATTTACCCGCAAGGTCTGTCTTGCTGAAAAGGTCAAAGACCTTGCAGGCCTGATAGATGCTGCTGCACACCAGCATGGCGTTGCCGCGACCGTCCATCAGACGGGGCCGGGTTTCCATGTCCATCATTATATCATTGACGATCTGCTCCAATCGACCCTGACTGGAGAGCACTTTCTTCAACGTGCCCCACTTCAATTTGAGCTGGGCGCGCGCCATGTCCGACAATGCTTTGGTTTTTGCCTCAAACCACGTGTCGATCTTTTCCTGCGAGGAAACATACTGGTCGATGTCACGGGCTTCATACCGAAGATCGAGAACAACGCCATCACCAACGGCTTCATCGAATTTGTAGGTGTGAATGAAGCTCCCAAAAACCTCGATGCTCTTCCTTTTGTCAGCCTTGAGCAGCGGTGTTCCGGTAAAGCCGATAAATGTTGCATCGGGCAAAATCATCCGCATCGCGTCATGCAGTTTTCCTGATTGTGTCCGGTGACACTCATCAACAAACACGAAAATTTCGCCCTTGGCTTTGAAATCGGATGGAAGGCTCGCTTTCAGCTCCTTGATATAGTCTTCGGTCGCCTTGTCGTCGTCATCCTCGGCATGTTTTCCGAATTTGTGCACGAGCGAACATATCAACCACTCAGCCGACTGATTGAGCGTGCTGATCAGATCCCTGCCGTCCTTTGTACGATAGATCTGCTCGTCCACACTCGTGAAGACACCCTCGATCTGATCATCGAGTTCTGTCCGATCGGTTACGACCAGGACACGCGGATTTTTGACATTCTCGCGTATCCACTTGGCAAGCCAAACCATCGTGAGGCTTTTCCCCGAGCCCTGCGTGTGCCAGATGATGCCGTTTTTGCGCGCATATACATTGTCCTGCGCGGCATTCACCCCAAAGTACTGATTGTGACGACAGGTTTTTTTGACGCCCTGGTCAAAAACAATGAAATCATGAATTATTTCAAGTAGGCGGTATTTCTCGCACATTTTTCCGAGTTGGAAATCGAGCTTGCTCGCAGCAGATTTTTCAGCGGCCTCTTTCCACTGATAATAATGTTTTTCCGATGTTTCTATGGTCCCGTAACGCAGTCCCTCGGTATCGTTCCCGGCCATGGTCAATTGAATGGTGGTGAAGAAGTTGCGGATGAACGCTTTTTTCTGATTGTCCAGATTCTGCCGGATGCCCTCGCCGACCGATACGCTGGAACGCTTCAGCTCGATCACGCAAAGCGCGATCCCGTTCACATAGAGCACGATGTCAGGGCGTTTCTTGTTTTCGCCCTGGACAGAGACTTCTTCGGCAATGGCGAAATCATTGTTGTGCGGGTTTTTCCAGTCGATCAAAAAGATCGTCTGGTTCTGATCTCCCGCGCCTTCCTTGACCTTCACGCCATAGCGCAGGAGTCGATAAACATCCTTGTTCGCTTCATAAAGATGGCGGCCCTCGCCGAGTGCGGCTGCATGTTCCAGCTCTCGAAAAACGCGCTTGATCAGAACATCACTTGTACCGCGCCTGGACAACCAACCGGCCAGAAGCTCCTTTTCAACATTGCTGTTATTGTCGCGATCAATCCAGTTTCCAAGATAGCTGTAGCCCAATTGATCGCGGAACAGCTTGACAATCCTGCTCTGGGTTTCGCGCTCCAATTGACCGATCTTGCTCATAATACCCTCTAATTATTCAATATTATATAACTCACCTGATAACTTTCCGCGAAAACCGGATTGAACTGCTTGTTAAAATCGCGCCGATTCTCGGGCACCTTTCCACTCAGGTCAAAATCCATGTCCCAATCGCTACCGATGAATTGCCCTTCATGGCATTCATTGGCGTAGACGCTCTTGCGCCCCAACATGATCCGGTCATTGCCGCGAGGGATCGTCATATCAAACGCGTCCTCCCCGTCAGCAATTCCTGCATCATGCCTTGCTTGATGGATTTGGTTTTGGTGAGGCGTTTTTCCAAATGTGATATTTCATTGTCGAAATCAGAAATGAAAGAGCTTATGGCTTCTTGTTCGGAGCGCTTCGGCGGAAGAGTCTGGATAATTTTTTCAATAGTTGCCGAACTTAAACTCGGAACACCTGAGGCCTCATTATATTTGTACCAATCAATGAAACCAAATTTGTAGAACAGAAATTTGGGATCGGCTCTTTCCGATATTTCAGAGTAAAAAAGGGTGTCAACGGTCCAAAATGGGGTGTCCATATAGTACGGAACGTCAATCGTGCCCTTTCGTCCGATAAGAACTGACGGTTTGGAATAGAGCGGCTCCCTTGCCGATCCAATTACCCCGCCAGTCGCAAGGATTGGATACTCACCATCTACCGCCTCGACTTCCTTCTGGCTCTTACCATGTCTAATTCGAAGCACAACTCCAAGTGGTACAGCATCCCAATCTTCCGGGATTTCTCCGAGTTCAGTTTGTTTGGTGCCTTTGCCTTCTCCAAACCCCGGCAAGCGTTTTTTCCCGGTGAGGAGCTGCTGCATCGTGGCGGTTTTGATATCGCGCTTTTTCGCGATCAGCTTCTCCAACGAACCAATCAACGCATCCACATCCGACAATGCGTCGGCTATGGCTTTTTGTTCAGCATATTTAGGAAGTGGGATTTCCAATCCAAAGAGTGCCTCCTTGGATATGTTTTTCATGCTTCCGCTGGTGCCAGTAGCCGCTCCCTTAATCCTATTCGCATAGGGCGAGAAGCTAAGGATGCTCGCAAGCCACTTTACAGAGTGCTTTTTATCGTTGTGTTTTGTGCGCCAAAGACGGTCAGGCAAAAATAAGTCATCGTGATCACGGGAGATATAGCCGCATTCACCAACCAAGTTAGGCGTGTTCATTCGGCTAATAATTATACAATCTTGCTTAGGGCTGGTCTTTGCCCGCAGAATATCTTGCGCAGCAATTATTTTTGCCTCAGATGCAGTGAATCCTCCCGCATAAACACAGGAGGTTTTTAAAATTTTGGGTTGACCATCATCGATTTCCGCTTGTCCTTCTTTAGAATTGACGCTTACTCCAGCTTCTAAAGAAGTGATCAATTCTCTCAGTTCACAAACGTCCCAATCTTCCGGGATTTCTCCAACTTCCGTCTGCTTGTATCCAGCCCTCACCATGCCAACCCCATCTTCTTGAGGTGGGTTTCGACCAGACCCGCATATTTCTCAACGTCCTTCACAAGTGTGGGCAGCGTTTCAGAATAGCGCTCCTCCAGCGTTTTGACCCGATTGGCGAGTTGCTGCGTGACGCGTTCGATTTTCTCGATGATCTGAGCTCCGACCGCGCCAAACCATTTGTCGTGAACAACCAGTAACTTCAGCTCACCCTCCGACAACTTCGGGATTTTCTTGAAAACCATTTCATCCAGTTGAAGCTTCGCAGCATTTGCTGCCTTCTTGGCTTTGGCCTCGCGCCCCATCAGGTCCAGACACTTCTCCAGTGCGGCAAGTTCCTCATCGTCACTGGTTTCCTTGATACGGTCCTTCACGCCTTTCTGAGCGATGGCACCCTTTTCATTTTTGGCAGCCTCCAGCAGACCTTCTTCGCCACTGTTTTCCTCAACGAAACTTTCAAGCTCTTGCGCCGCACTGTCATGCTCACCCTGCAATGCATCAAGAGCTTCCTGCTTGTCCGGGAAATATCTGGCGATCACCAGGGACGGTGGGACAATGTCACTTCGATAGCGCTTTTTCGCTTTCCCCGCGCCGAACTCGAAATCATGCTCTTCTGTATATTTCGGTTTCCCGTTCTTGTCTTTGCCAGGAACCAGCAGACGAACAACATTGGCAGCCTTCCAGCCATCCTGCACCATCAGGTGCACATCATCCTGCATGATTTCTGCCCAATAGGTCATGAGGATCTGATAGATGTCGTATTTGCTGAGCAAATCCGCCTTGTCGAATTGCACAAGGAGATCCTCGGAAATATCGAAGATCAGCTCTTTCGGTTTGTCGCCGATTTTGATCTCCGCCAGCTGATCCTGATGTTTTGCCTTCCATGCTTCAAACCGTTGAAGTGAAGAGTGTTTGAAGGTCTCGAATTCCTCGTGCCCGAGGATTGTTGCCTTCACCGCACGGGCTTCGACAAGCGCCCTAGAATATCCGGGACGCACGCCATCTTCAAAGAGCGTTTTGCGCAGAGATGGAAACACATCCCAATAGGGCTGCAGCACTTCCAGGTCACGATGAGGGATGCCGCCGTTCAGATGCGCATCAAGGTCGTGAATATCTTCCGGCTCGCTCGCATCAATGTAACGCGGGATGTTGAGGTTGAAGCCGTTCTTTTCGGCTATCTCGTCATAAGGAATAAGCCGAGAGTAACGGTCAAGCGCAAGCTGCTTGTTGAAGACATCGACGATCTTGTGAATGTCCTGGGCGCGCAGGCGGTTCTTGTTTCCATCCTTCACAAAGCCCTTGCTGGCATCGATCATGAAAATCGGCTTTTCGGGACCAGCCGCAGACTTGTCCAGGACGATAATGCAGGCGGGAATACCAGTCCCGAAAACAGGTTCGGCGGCAAGCCGACAATGCCCTTGATGTAGCCCTGACGCACCAGATTGCGGCGAATGACAGCCTCTGCATTGCCTCGAAACAACACACCATGGGGCAGAATGACCGCGCCCTTGCCGGTGCTTTTCAGGGAATTGATGATATGCAGCAGAAAGGCATAATCGCCGTTCTTCTCGGGCGGCACGCCATATTCGAAACGCTCAAATTCATCCTTGGCTGGATTAAAACCATTGCGCCAAGATTTGAGAGAGAATGGCGGGTTTGCAACTGCATAGTCGAACGTACGCAGCTTGCCCTGATCATTACGCCAATGCGGATCAGACAGCGTGTCGTCCTGCCAGATCTCAGCCGATGGACTGTTGTGGAGCACCATATTCATTTTGGCCAGGGCGGCCGTTGCCTGTTCTTTTTCCTGTCCATAAAGCGAAAGGCCGTTCGGGGCTTCGTCGTTTACCTTCAGGAGGAGCGAGCCGGAACCACAGGTGGGATCGTAAACCGTTTCATCCTGGCTTGTGGCGTCATTGATGCCCAGAACCTTGGAAAGGATGCGGGAGACTTCGGAAGGCGTATAGAATTGGCCTTTGCTCTTGCCGGATTCCGTCGCGAAATGGCGCATGAGATACTCATAGGCATCGCCCAGGAGGTCATCCCCATCCGCTCTGTTTTTTCCAAGATCCAGACTTGCAAAGATACTGACCAGTTTCGACAGCGTATCGACCATGGCCTTTCCCTTGCCCAATCGATCTTCACTGTTGAAGTCGTTGTCGGGGTTGGAAAGCCATCCCATATCATTGGCGTGGGCAAGCTTGCCAACGATGGTGTTCAGCTTGTCGCCAATATCCTTCTGGCCATCGAGAGCAACCATGTCGGCAAAAGAGCCGCCTTCGGGAACCACAATGGCGCTGTATTTCTCGTTCGCGTATTTGTCGGAAACATATTTCACGAAAAGCAGTGTCAGGATATAGTTCTTGTATTGGGAGGCATCCATGCCACCCCGAAGCTGATCGCAACTTGCCCACAAGGAAGAATAGAGTTCCGTTTTTTTGATCGCCATAAATTATACTTTTCCCAATATTCACCTGCGGCGGATCCAATTCATTCCGCGGAACGCACGTTTCACACAGGTAACACCCCTTTCGGAGCCCGGTTAAAGTCGCTGCGCCAGTTCCGCCAAAAAGATGAGAAGCCGCTGGACAGAACGTTAACCAACATGGACAGTCGGCACAATCACAACTTACATTTTACCTTGATGCGCCAGCGGGCATGCGCCTTCTTCAGGATGCGCTCAATTGACCTGGATGGCGGTTTTTTAGTATTGGCAATCAGGGGATGAACGAATGACACCGGAATTCAACGATATCATGAGGAACGTTGTGGCTCTTTATGATGCGCTGATGAATGCAAGCCCGATGCGGAAAGTTGATCTGCCAAAGCTCATGCCCAAAAGTGGTGTCTATCTGTTCAGCGAGTTTGAAACGCATCTGTATGTTGGCCGTTCGAACGCCCTGAGAAGAAGATACCGGCAACACACTTCAGCAAGTTCCACCCATCATAGTGCGTCCTTTGCTTTCAGGTTGGCCCGCGAAGCAACAAACAACCTGTCGGCATCCTATCAGGCCGGAGACAGGAGCCGAGTGGGGCTTTCCAAAGATCCGGACTTTGCAGCTTCATTCACGGCAGCAAAGGCCAGAATCGCAGATATGGATTATCGTTTTGTCCCTGTTGACGACCAGATAGAGCAGGCATTGCTGGAAATCTATTGCGCAACATCGCTGCGTTGCCCGTACAATCATTTCACCACCAGCTAGAAGCGGTATTTTCAGAAAACGACGCAGAGAGATTCGGACCCTCGAGACCGTCGCCAAGGCCTTAGCAGCAGCAAGGACGGCACGATCACCGCATTGTAATATGATTTAGAGACACAGCAATCTTCGAGAGATCATTGCTTGATTCAAGAACTTGGATTTTTCGAACGGCTTCAGGGTGGATTAACATGACGGGGAACAATCATTACCCACATTGCACTTGCGGCTGGTGCGTCAACTATGGACGGTCCAGTGCGGGTCGCTCTGTGCCCACAGAGAGTTTCATCTACCGCAACGCAAAGCTATTGCTGAATCAGAACGGTGCGAATTCGGCGGCGGGTTGTTATGTGAACTCGAACGCGCGCTGCCCTGTTTGCAGCGTCCCTGTATTTTTCTATGCAAATGCAGCTGGAGGCCGTGTCTATTTTGATGACCTTGGCCCCCCGTGGCCCAAACACCCTTGCACCGATAATTCTCGACGCAAACCCATTTGGTCCGGGGAAGTTGTAACCCCCCCAGCACGGCGGCCAAGAGGAGAGATATTGGAGTTGCTGAAGGCTGCGCAAAATGCAGGCCTTTCAAAGCGACAAACCTTTGGGCGCAGAGAGCCGAATGAATGGACGCTCGCCGTCATTCGCTCTGTTCAACACCAGGGAGAAAAATACATGGTTGAAGCAGAATATCTCAGTTCAGAAACACAGGAATTATGCAGCTTCTTCTGCTATTCGGATGTTGAGTTTTTTTCAGTAGGCGAATTCATAAGTATCAAGGGAAAACAGGTCTCACTTGTTGACCGCGAAACTTTGGTTCCCGTCAATTTCACGATGGGTACCCGGATTATAGCGGCGGAACCCTCCCCTCAAATGAGACAGGCCCCTCCATCTCAATCTTCAGGTGGAAATCTGTTTCCCCAAAAACAAACCCACCTCATTCGTGGCCACGAGCTTCGAAAGCACGCACCAAAAAAACGCGTCAATGGGATTTTACCAGCCTCAACAAGCGACATGACACCCGCCGAAATGGCGCACTTCAATTACAAGAAAAAGCCATTTCAGGAATTATATCGACAGCTGGAACCTCTCGTGAAAAAATACGCGCGAGAAGGGACAAGGAAGCCTGGCGATGTTGCTATGCGGCTTGATGCAGAGGGTTATCGAACAGCCTCGAACGCAAGATGGACACCCCGTCTCGTCTACTTTCTTTTGGCGCTGATATTCAATGACTTGTCTGACCAGAAGAGCATCCAGACAAATCGAGCCAAAGCCAGACCTCAGAAAACAAAGGCACCAATTGTAAGGTCTTCGAAAAAAACCACCGCTCCGGTAACAAGAGAAACGCTGGCGGAGCGGCTTGCAAACAAATTTAAGGTGTCGATGCCAAAATCGCAAAAAGATTAGTTTGAGCCCACTGGCTGTAAACCATGTGACCGGCATGGACCGATGGAATTATGGCGGAGTGAGATGGGTTAACATCATTCAGCAGCAACAATGTGTGTTTTCGAGAGGTTACATCCGCCGCTCTATTTACCCGGGACAGTAAAACCGGGCACACCAATATCATCAACTCATCTTCCGTTGCGCTGACAAATCCAGCATCAGGCCGCTTGACATCGAGCCACTTCGCGCTGAACCTGGGTTTGATATCATGCAGGAGCTTCACGAAGTCCTGGTTACGCTCTATCCGCCGGATGAAAACATGAAGGACACCGCATGACCTCGCTCTATTCCATCACTGACGGCAAGCTGCACCCGGCCACCCGCAGGGCGTTGTCGAGGGAAAACCTGATTGAAGATTGGGTCGCTGCTGATCCAGCCCTGCTTGGCCTTGACGCGCTGATCATCGGGCGGCAGGTGCCCACCGACCACGGCAAGTTCATCGACCTCCTGGCGTTGGACGCCACGGGCGGACTGACGATCATCGAACTCAAGAAAGACCGCACACCGCGTGAAATCGTGGCACAGGTGCTTGACTATGCCTCATGGGTGCGCACGCTCTCGACACCGGAGATTTACGAGCGTGCCGAGAAATACCTTAAACAGCGTCTGGTCACTGCTTTTCGCGAAAAATTCGGCGAAACGATCCCCGATCAGCTCAACGCAAGCCATTCCATGTTGGTCGTCGCCAGCGAACTCGACCCGGCTTCGCGCCGGATAGTGGAATACCTGTCGGAAGAACACGGGGTCGCTATCAACACCGTGTTCTTCAATGTTTTCGAGGCCGAAGATCAGGAATGGCTGACAACTGATTTCCTGCTCGACAGGGAAGAGGTTGAGGAGCGTTCCGAACGCAAAGTCCGCCCACCATGGTCAGGCTATTTTTTCGTCAATGCCGGGCTGAATGAAAATCGCTCATGGGAGGATTACAAGCGCTATGGCTTCATATCCGCCGGCGGTGGTGAATTCTATTCCAAGCGGCTCGACCAATTGAGCATTGGCGACAAGATCTTCGCCTTTGACAAGGGCAACGGCTTTATCGGCTATGGGATCGTAACAGCCACGAAAACACGCGCCACTGAATTCATCACCGATGATGGCCTGCTTGTCGAGCAGCCCTTGAAGGCGCCAGGCTTGGCACATCATGCCGGCAATGCAAGCACTGCCGAATATGTGGTCGGAATCGACTGGCAAAAAACCGTGGAGCCGACACAGGCCAAATGGTTCAAGGGCGCATTCGCAAACCAGAATATCGTCTGCAAGCTTCGCGATCAGGCGACGGTGGATTTTCTGATCACAGAATTTGATGTTCAACACTGATTTGCGCTGCGGTCGCGGATGCTCGTACGCAGTCCAGAGCCGCTCGATGCATCGCGTGAGCTTCAAGGATCTCAACTTCAGCAACGAGGTGACTGTCTATGCGAAGCCCTTGGCTTAGCTGTCGCATTGCCAATTCCGCGAATAGAACACTGCAAATATCATACTGCAGCATGATTTCTTGAATAATTTTTCATAGTGTGGCATGATATTTTTGATAAATAATCAGGCTACGCTATGAACAATGAAATCCACCACAAGGCTCGACAACGGCTGGACACACGGCTCTTGCCGCTGAAACCCGTCGATCGCTACCGTATGCCACCCATGGGCTGGATTCGGGCGATACGCGACGCATTGGGCATGAGCGGGGTGCAATTTGCAAAGCGCCTGGCGATCAGCCCGCAAAGCGTCCATGCGTTGGAAAAGTCGGAAGCAACCGGATCGATCAAACTCGACACTTTGCGCCGCGCAGCGGAAGCGCTCGACTGCACCCTGGTTTATGCGCTGGTGCCAAACAGCTCGCTGGAAGGCGCAGTCGAAGAGCGTGCCCGCAGAATAGCCCTGCGTGACCTTGGCCGCGTGGCGCACAGCATGAAGCTGGAAGCACAGGGAACCGGCGATGCCGATCTCGAAGCACGCATCAATGCCTATATTCGCGACACCATCAAAGACCGCGATTTGTGGAGCCAGCCCTGACAGATCTTTTTCGGGAACCGGATGATGCAACGCCCCTCGCACCAGAAGAGCGCGAGGGACTGCTGCAAACATGGGTCACGCATCGCCGCGATCTGAACGAAGCCGAACAGGAAAACATCGTCAAAGGGGCACATTGGGCGCGCCGCACTCGGGGACAGACGATCGACGCTCTGTTGAACATTGTATTCGCCAGAACCCTGCACAAGCGTATGTTTGGCGATGTCTGGAGGTGGGCCGGAACCTACCGTCAGAGCGAACGCAATATCGGTATCGAGGCCTATCGTATTGCCTCCGAAACAACCAACCTGTTTGACGATGCGCGATATTGGGTGAGGCAGGAAACCTATCCGCCAGACGAACTTGGTGTACGTTTGCACCACCGCCTCGTCGCTATCCACCCATTCCCGAACGGCAATGGCCGTCACGCCCGGCTGATGGCAGATCTTCTCATCGAACGCCTTGGCGGCGAGGCGTTCAGCTGGGGTGGCGCCAGCCTTGCTGATGTCGGCGCATTGCGGAAACACTATGTCGCTGCACTTCAGGCGGCAGACAAATATGATATCGGCCCGCTTTTGATTTTTGCGCGGTCATGATTTTATCCACACCGTAAAATGGTCCAAAGCATGCATTGAAACGCACTGCCCCCGCGCGACATTACCCACCTCCCGCGCAAGCTGCATCCTGCAACAAGACACGTCCGGCGCTCAAATAAAATTCCGAGGCTTGACCTGCATCAACGCCTCGCAAAGTGGGGCGCCTAATAGAAATCCGGCGGCACGGACTGAAAACCCGCCGGAGATGATGCTGCCTTTCGTGCGTCGCTCCGTCGGCAAATGTACCGCCGCCATCACATCATTCTTCCATTGAAGGAAAGCGACCATGCATGCTGCAAACACAGGGGTAGAAACGACACCCACTGGAAAATCCGGCAACACGCTTGCCGGCAAGCTCGGCCTGGTGCCTCTTGTGGCGCTTGTTGTCGGTTCGATGATCGGGCGGCGGCATCTTCAGCCTGCCGCAGAACATGGCCAAGGGCGCATCCCCGGGCGCCGTCATCATCGGTTGGCTGATCACCGGCATCGGCATGCTCGCGCTGGCCTTCGTCTATCAGGGGCTTTCCACCCGCAAGCCGAAGCTCGACGCCGGTCCCTATGCCTATGCCCGCGCCGGCTTTGGCGATTTCATCGGCTTCAACAGCGCCTGGGGCTACTGGCTCAGCGCCTGGCTGGGCAATGTCTCCTATGTGGTGCTGATCTTCGGCGCCCTGTCCTATTTCTTTCCGGCCTTTGGCGCCGAGGGAAACACGGTGCCAGCTATCATCGGTGCATCCATTGTTCTGTGGGTCACCCATGCGCTTTGTCTGATGGGGGTTCGTCAGGCAGCCATCTTCAATACGGTCACCACCTTCGCCAAGCTGATACCGATCGCCCTGTTCATCGTGCTGGTTTTTGTCGCCTTCAATCTTCCCACTTTCAACCTCGACATCTGGGGCACGCAGACACCGGATCTCGGCAGCATCATGACCCAGGTCAAGAGCACCATGCTGGTCACGCTGTGGGTCTTCATCGGCATTGAAGGCGCAAGCGTCGTCTCGGGCCGCGCCGCCAAGCGTTCCGACATCGGCAAGGCAACCATCATCGGCTTCGTCATTGCCCTGAGCGTTTACCTGTGTGTTTCGCTGCTGTCTTTCGGCATCATGAGCCAGCCGGAACTCGCCGGACTGCCGGCGGCCGCCTCGATGGCCAATGTGCTGGAAAAGACCGTTGGCCCCTGGGGCTCGGTGCTGGTGCGGATCGGGCTCGTCATTTCGGTGGCCGGCGCATTCCTGAGCTGGACGCTGTTTGCGGCGGAAATTCCCTACCGCGCGGCGCGCGAAGGCATACTGCCCGAGGTCTTCGCAAGCGAGAACAAAAACGGCTCACCGGCCGGCGCGCTGTGGGTCACCAATATTTTCGTGCAGCTGTTTCTGATCATCACGCTCTATTCCAACGCCACCTATCTGGCGCTGTTCTACATTGCCTCGACGGCCATTCTGGTGCCCTATGTGTTCTCCGGCGCCTATGCCTTCAAGCTGGCCTTCAGCGGCGAAGCCTATGCGGCCGGCGACAAGCGCGGACGGGACATGTTCACCGGAGCGCTCGCCACCATCTACGGCGCCTGGCTGATCTATGCGGCGGGCCCAAGTTACCTTCTGATGTGCGCGCTGCTCTATGCGGTGGGCGTTCCGGTCTACTGGTGGGCCCGCAGTGCACGCGGCGAGAAAGCCTTCAAGGGCGTCGAGGCCCTGATCGGGCTCGGCATCCTCATCGCCGCCGCTTTGGCCGCCACCCTTATGTGGACCGGCGCCATCAGCGCCCTTTGACCCTCTTGACTTCAGGAACACCAATATGAACACGCAAACCAAACTCGGCGTTCATTCCGAAACCGGCAAATTGCGGCAGGTCATTGTCTGCCGCCCCGGCCTGGCCCATCGCCGTCTCACCCCGGACAATTGTCAGGAAATGTTGTTTGACGACGTTTTCTGGGTCAAACAGGCGCAGAAGGACCACGACGTCTTTGCATCTTTGATGCGCGACGAGGGCGTCGAGGTGCTCGACGTCAACGTGCTTTTGGCCGAAACGCTCGACATCAAGCAAGGACGCGCCTTCGTGCTTGACCACCGCATCAACCGGGACCATGTCGGCGTCGGGATGATGGAAGAATTGCGCGCCTGGATGGACGCGCTGCCCGGCGCGCAGCTGGCGGAATTTCTGCTCGGCGGCCTGGCGGAAGACGATCTGCCGTTCAAGCCGACCGGCCTGTTCGGCAGTTATCTGGGCCCGCATGGCTTCATCCTGCCGCCGCTGCCCAACGCGCTCTTCACCCGCGACAACTCGGCATGGATTTATGACGGCGTGGTGGTCAACCCGATGCACTGGCCGGCGCGACGCCCCGAAACGCTGCTCAACACGGCGATCTACCGGTTCCACCCGAAGTTCGCCGGCAAGACCAATATCCACTGGGGTGATCCGACGAAGGAGCATGGCCTGGCGACGCTGGAAGGCGGCGACATCATGCCGGTGGGTGATCGTACTGTTCTGGTCGGCATGGGCGAACGCTCCTCGACCCAGGGCATCGGACAGCTTGCCGAAGCGCTGTTTGACAAGGGCGTGGTTGACCGGGTGCTGGCGTTCCAGATTCCCAAATCCCGCGCCGCCATGCATCTCGACACGGTGTTCACGCTGTGTGGCGGGGATGTGGTCACAACCTTCAAGGAAGTCGCCGACGAACTGATCTGCTATGACATCAGGCCCGGCGAAGGCAAGGCGCCGCTGACCTTCCGCCGCGACCCGCGTGCGATCTTCGACATCGTTGCCGAAGTGCTTGGCTATAAAAAACTGCAGATCGTGCCGACCGGCGGAAACACCAGGGAAGAACGCGCCCGCGAACAGTGGAACGACGGCAACAATGTGCTGGCGCTGCGTCCCGGCCTGGTGGTCGGCTACGACCGCAACGACGACACAAACGCCGCGCTGAAGGCGGTCGGCATCGAGGTCCTGGCGGTGCCGGGCGCCGAGCTTGGCCGTGGCCGCGGCGGCGGCCATTGCATGAGCTGCCCGACCATCCGCGACGCCATTTGATTTAAAGGAACAACAATCATGTCTTTCAATTTGAAAAACCGCAGCCTTCTGTCGCTGCGCGACTTCAGCCCACGCGAGATCGCCTTCCTGGTGAAACTCGCGGCTGACCTGAAGACCGCCAAATACGCAGGCACCGAGGTTCCCCGGCTGCAGGGCAAGGATATTGCGCTGATCTTCGAAAAGGACTCGACGCGCACCCGGGCCGGCTTCGAGGTCGCGGCCTACGACCAGGGCGCCCGCGTCACCTATCTGGGGCCGACGGGCAGCCACATCGGCCACAAGGAATCGGTCAAGGACACGGCGCGGGTGCTGGGTCGCATCTATGATGCGATCGAATACCGCGGCTTCGGACAGGACGTGGTCGAGAAACTGGCCAAATATGCCGGTGTGCCGGTCTACAACGGGCTGACCAACGAATTCCATCCGACGCAGATTCTCGCAGATCTCCTGACCATGCAGGAGCATGTGGAAAAGCCACTGCATCAGGTGTCCTACTGCTTTATCGGCGACGCCGGAAACAATATGGGCGACAGCCTGCTGATCGGTGGGGCCAAGATGGGCATGGATGTGCGGCTTTGCGCGCCTGAAGCCTGCTGGCCGACGGCGGCAATCCGCAACGAGGCACAGGCGATCGCCGATGAGACCGGCGCCCGTATCATGATTACCGATAACGCCGACGATGCGGTGCGGGACGTCGATTTCATCTACACCGATGTCTGGGTGTCGATGGGAGAGCCGAAGGAAAAATGGGCCGAGCGCATCAAGCTGCTGATGCCTTATCAGGTCAACGCGGCGCTGATGGCCAAAACCGGCAACCCGCGCACCCGCTTCATGCATTGCCTGCCCGCCTGCCACAACACCGAGACCAGCGTCGGCGTCGACATGCAGGCGCAGTTCGGCATCGACGCCATGGAAGTGACCGAAGAGGTGTTTGAAAGTCCGGCATCGATTGTCTTCGATCAGGCGGAAAACCGCGTGCACACCATCAAGGCGGTGCTCGTCGCCACCCTGGGGTCCTGAGATGCGCATCGTCGTTGCATTGGGCGGAAATGCTCTGCTCAAACGCGGTGAGCCGATGACCGATGCGGCGCAGCGGGCCAATGTCGCTGTCGCCGCCGTCGCGCTGGCCGATCTGGCCCGCGACCACCAGATCATCGTTGCCCATGGCAACGGCCCGCAGGTCGGGCTGCTGGCGCTGCAGGGCGCCGCCTATGCGCCCGATACGCCATGGCCACTGGATGTTCTTGGCGCTGAAAGCGAGGGCATGATCGGCTATCTCATCGAGCAGGAACTGATCAACGCCCTGCCCGACGACGCCGCATGCGCCACATTGCTGACCCGTGTCGAAGTCGACGCGAGGGATCCGGCCTTTGACCGCCCGACCAAGCCAATCGGCCCCGTCTACACGCAGGAACAGGCAGAAAGCCTGCGCGCCAGCCATCCCTGGACGCTGGTCGCAGACGGCAAATCCGGCTTCCGCCGGGTCGTCGCCTCGCCCGAGCCGCGCCGCATTCCGGGCCTCAAATCGATCCGGCTGCTGGTCGACAATGGCATCACGGTGATCTGCGCCGGCGGTGGCGGCATTCCTGTCGTCCGAAAGGGCGACGGCAGCATGGAGGGCATCGAAGCGGTCATCGACAAGGACCGGACCTCGGCTCTGCTCGCCGAGGCGCTTGACGCCGATGCGCTGCTGATGCTTACTGATGTGGCCTCGGTCTATCGCGCCTGGGGCACACCGCAGCAGGCGGCCATCAAGGCCATCACCCCGGCAGAGCTCAATGCCATGGATTTCGCCGAAGGCTCCATGGGGCCGAAAGTTGCGGCCGCCTCGGGCTTCGTGCGGGCTGGCGGAAAAATGGCCGGTATCGGCCGCCTGCAGGATGCGCGCGCCATCATCGAGGGCAAAGCCGGCACTGTGATATCCGAAAATGCCGGTCCTATGTAGCAAACGCACCCGCGATCACAGGATAACTTGAGCAAACCAGCCTTCGACAATCCCTCAGCCGTTCACTCCGGCGTACAATGAACGCGAATCACTTGACCAACTGGCGTGATCAAGTGATGTTGCCGTCAACCGGCAAGCCAGTCGGGGAATATCGGAAGCAACATGGAACTGACTGATATCAAGATTGTCTCGGCAATCGCGATCTTCGTGATCGGGCTTGGCGGTGGACTTGCGGCGCGGCGCCTGGCGCTGGGCGAGAACGGGGGCCGGCTGCTGATCGCGGGCAATGTTTTTGCCGGCGGCGTCTTTCTGGGAGCAGCGCTGATCCATGTGCTGCCCGATGCGCAGGAAGGGTTTTCGCAAGCCTATGGCGATCTCGGCTATCCGATTTACGGACTGGTCTGTGGGCTGGCGCTTGGCCTGATGCTGGCGCTCGAGCAGGTGGGGCATGCGTTCAATCGGGGTGCCGATGCCGCTCGGGCCTATCCTCTCGTCCTGTTCCTCATCCTGTCAATCCATTCGGTGATCGCGGGCTTTGCGCTTGGGATCGAAACGATGCATCTTCAGGCCATCGTGCTTCTGGTGGCCGTGCTCGCGCACAAGGGGTCGGCGTCTTTCGCGCTTGGCCTGAGCATGCTGGGGGATGGGCCGGACGGCAAGGTGGCCGGGCCGGGCTACTTTCGTCAGATCGTGTTTTTCTCGTTGATGACGCCAATCGGTATCGGCCTGGGCTGGGGGGCCTCAATGCTGGTGTCGGGCACTGGCGCCGTCAAGTTCGAGGCGATCTTCGATGCGCTGGCCGCCGGCACGTTTCTTTATGTCGCGGTCTACGAGATCCTGCGGCGGGAGTTCTCGTCTCGAGAGATGTTGCCGCTCAAGGTGCTGTCGCTCGGGGTCGGATACGGGATCATGGCGCTGATCGCACTGTGGGTTTGACCGGGCTGGAAAACGGACGCGATATCCCTGCCGCAAAACCCGCAGCGTTCCATTTGCCCGATCATCTGAGCCGCTGTTGCCGCATATTTCCTGGCTTCGTCACCTGAGCCAGGAAGGCCGCATGGCGTGGCAGGAGCAGCGCCGGCACGTTTGATTTTGCTGTTGATCGACCTTAAACCAAGACCCTGCAATCGTTTTTCTGACTTGATGACCGCGGTACGTGGCGCAAAAGCCTGATTTCTGCACTGACCAACCAACTCCGCCGTTGTAATATATTGCCATGAAACATCTCATCCTTTGCCTGCTCGCCATTATCGTGTCCGTGGCACCGGTTGGTGCCAAAACCATTTGCACTGTCATTGCCGAAGCGGAAAGTGGCGTTGTTCTGCTGGAGCAAGGCAATTGCCGCTCTCGCGTAACGCCTGCATCAACCTTCAAGATCGCCCTGAGCGTGATGGGGTTCGATTCTGGTTTCCTCTCGGACGCCAGCACACCGATCCTGCCGTTCAAGGCGGGGTATGTTGATTGGGGCGGGGACAATTGGAAGCAGGCAACCAATCCCACCCGATGGCTGAAATATTCGGTGGTCTGGTTTTCCCGGCAAATTACCGCTGCCTTGGGTGTCGAAACATTGGAGCGATACGCTCTGGCGATGGGTTACGGCAATGCAGATTTTTCGGGTGATGCGGGCAAGAATAATGCACTGGAACGGGCGTGGATCAGTTCATCGCTGAAGATTGCGCCGGTTGAGCAAGTGGCATTTCTGCGCAACCTCATCAACCGCAATCTGCCTGTGCAATCCCATGCCATCGACATGACCATGGCCATAATGGAAACAGCGCCAGCCGGTGGCGGCTGGGATATTTCCGGCAAAACCGGTGCCGCCTATCCTCGGCGGGCGGATCGTTCCTTTGACAGAGCGAAGAGCTGGGGCTGGTTCGTGGGCTGGGCAACGAAAGAGGGGCGCACCTTGGTCTTTGCCCGCCTCGGTCAAGACGAGAAGCGCGAAAGCGTGTCTGCGGGGATCAGGGCAAAAAAGGCTCTTTTGCATGAATGGCAGGAACTCATCGCTGCCGTTCCATAATATGTGTCAGGTGCCTTCGTTATCTACGGCTGCTTTTCGGGAAGGGCCATAGTCATGTCGATGGCTCGGATTGAGGAAGGCAAGTTAGCACGTTGAAGTAACACCGGAACCAAAGCATTCGTCACTTTCACCAAAAAACGGAATACCGTTCAACCAAGCGACAATAAGCATACCGAAAAAGAAAAACCCGATAGCAATGCTTGTTCCGTTTTTCATGTCGAGTTTGCCAACCAGATAATCTCTCAGCTTGTAGGCTGCGTAGGCCACGCGAACAATAGCAAAGCCGTCATTGCAATAACCTTCCCAACTTTCTGTAAGCGGTACGCCTCTACTTTCCATTAGTTTAGAAAAATAGGGTTGCAATTCTTTGCCTTTTTTTAATGGCGAAAGATTCACACCTGCCGGTCAGGTTGAGGGAGCGACGAATGCGGCGCTTCGAGTCGGCTCAATCTGCACAGAGATTTCTCTCATCCCATGCCGCCATCTACAACACCTTCAACGTCCAACGCCATCTCATCTCCCGCGAGACACTTCGAAAATTCAGCGGCGAGACACTGGCTACGTGGCAATCAGCAGCGGCTGCCGTCTGATCGAAGAGTGCGCATAAGCCTCGGGTAGCGATACTTACCGTGACAAGGCCAATCTGGATGCTAATCAGCCGCCGCCTTGGGAAACAGCGGCAGTCCCGGCACGTCCATGCGGACCGTCAGGATCGTGCCTGAGGCTGATTCGGTGATGAACAGAGTGCGCAGATCCGCATCGCCATAGGCGGCGTTGGTCACCTGCAGACCGCATGGCGTCCGGATGCGCAACAGCGGTTCGCCGAGCCGGCTGAACAGCCAGACACATCCCATGCCGTTGTGGCAGACGACAATATTGCCGTCACGGTCCACCGCAAGCCCGTCCGGGCCGGCCAGGCCTCCGGACAGCTGGATGAAATTGCCGACCCGCGACACAGTTCCGTCGTGTTCGATCGGCGCTCGCCAGATCGCGTTGGCCCGGGTCATAGCAACATAGAGCAGGCCGCCATCAGGGCTGAGAGCGATACCATTCGGGCTCGGCCCGGACGGCAACACCGTCGAAAGCCTGCCGTCCGGGGTGCGGCGGTAGACCCGGCCGCTCGGATCAGTCAGCCCGGATTCGCCCTGGTCGGTGAAATAAAGCGTGCCGTCAGCGCTAAAGGTCAGGTCGTTGAGCCCCTTGAACGACTCCAGCAACGGCCGTTCGAGTTCCGCTTCGATCTTCCCGGTCTCGGGAAAGAAGCGCAGCAGGCCGCGCTGATGATCGGCGATCAGGATCGTGCCGTCTTTATCAAGCGCCAAGCCGTTGGGCTCACCATCATATTCGGCGACGGTTTCGAAATCGCCGGTTGGCGAGACACAAAACAGCCGGCCGCAAGCCAGGTCAACCAGATACAGATTGCCCTGGCGATCAAAGCAGGGGCCTTCCAGAAACGAATGCTCCGTCTTGCCGCCGCGGCGAATTTTCATCCAGGACGTGATCTTTGTGGAGTTGCGAAGCGTGTCCGGCACGCGGCAAAACACTTCGGCTTCGACTTCTGGCGGCGGCGCAAACATGGTCAGGCTCTCTGGTTACAGGCGGTGCCGGGTGTGGCACGCAGTGTCGTCAGGTTTTATCATGCGTTGGCAACAGTTCGGTAAACAAGCATGGCAGACGCTGTTTAGCAAAGGGGACGGATTAAGTCCCCCTCGCCTTGTCCGCTTAATCCGGCGAAACCCTATTTCTGGGTAAGCTCGTTGCGGACCGCCTCATCGAAACTGTCGGAATACTTGTCCCACACCGGCTGCACGGCGGCGCGGAAAGCGGCCAGATCGACATCATTGAACGTGACGCCGCCCTGCTCCAGTTTCTTGGTCAGCTCTTTTTCCCCAGTCTGGGCCAGGTCGCGCTGGTAGGTGGCGGCCTCCCGCCCCGCCGTCATCACCGCTTCTTGCTGTTCGGGCGTGAGCATATCGAACTTGCGCTTGGAAATGATCAACGGGCCGGCCGTGAACACAGTCTTCGTCATGGCGACATGTTTGGCCACTTCAAAGAATTTCTGCGACCAGATCTGGGTGATGCCAGTCGAGCCGCCGACCACGACACCTTGCTGGAGGCCAGGATAGAGTTCGCTCCAGGCGAGCGGCACCGGTGTTCCGCCCATCGCGGCCATGGAATCGATGGTCACCGGGCTGTTGATGACGCGCATCTTCATGCCGCTCAGATCGCCGGGTGTCTTAATCGGGCCGGTCTTGCTGAATATGTTGCGGAAGCCACCATCGAAATAGGTCAACACCACGATATTCTTCGGCGCTAGCCCCACATTCAGCAATTCGCCTAGCTTGCCGTCGAGCTTATCATAGGCCGCTTCACGGCCGTCAAACAGGAATGGCAGGTCGAGCGCAGCCACCTGTTCATTGTAGGGGGCCAGATGGGCCGATGCGACGATGCCCATGTCGATCGTGCCAAGTTGTACGCCCTGAACAACAGCCTGCGGGCTGCCAAGCTGATTGTCGGGAAAGATCTGTACCGTCACGGTGCCGTTGGTCGCCTTTGCAACGGCATCAGCAAAATGCTGCGCCCCGACCGTATAGGGATGCGAGGCCGGATTAGGCGACGAAAGCCTGATCGTGACTTCCTGGGCCTGTGCGATTGTGCTGGCCAGCACCGCACCCGCCAGCGCGCTTAGCAGTCGTTTCATGTTCTTCTCCCTTTGTTTATTTCATTAGAGTTGACGGCAACCACGTGATTACCTCCGGCACGAATATCAGTACCACGGTGACGCAGATCAGCATGAGGAGGAATGGCAGCGCGCCACGCGCCACGGTCTCGAACGGCAAGCCAGTGACCGCAGAGGTCACGAACAGGTCCGGCCCCACCGGGGGCGTGATCAACCCGAGCGACAAGGCGATGATCGAAAAGACGCCAAAGAAGATCGGGTCGATGCCCAGGCTGTCGATTGTGGGAATCAGGATCGGAACCAGGATCACGATCGCGGCCGACGGATTGGCAAACAGCCCAGCAAGCAGATAGAGCCCGAACACCAGCAGCAGAAAAATCTGCGGCACGTCGGTAATGTCGAGCAAGGTTTGCGCCAATGCCTGCGGGATCTGGAGATAGGTCAGCGACCAGCCCAGCAACGAGGCGGTCGCCACTAGGAAGATGATATTGGCGGTATCGACCACCGTATCGCGTAGGGCGGCAAGTATTTCGGCCACGCCGATTTCGCGGTGGATCACCCCCCCGACCACCAGACCGTAGAAAACGGCGACCGCGGCCGCCTCCGTCGGCGTGAATGTTCCCAGATAGATGCCACCGAGCACGACGACGGGGATTGTCAGCGACCAGAAGGCGCGCAGGAAGCTTCGGCGCAGATCAACCACCGAAAACGGCTTGGCCTCGACGGGCAATGGATTTTTACGCAGCTTCAGCCAACTGACTGTCATGATCGCCAAGCCGATAATGATACCGGGAATGGCACCACCAAGAAACAGCTTGCCGATCGAAACTTCGGCCGTTGTGCCATAGACGATCATCGGAATGCTGGGCGGGATGATCACGCCGACGACGGCGCTGGAGGCGACCAGGCCGGCCGAAAACGGACGCGGGTAGCCGAACGCGTAGAGCCGGGGCACCAGTGCCTTGCCAACTGCCGCGTTTGTCGCCGTCGACGAGCCCGACAGGGCAGCGAAAAACATGCATGTTAGCGTGACGACATGGGCGAGTCCGCCGGTCACCCGGCGCACCAGCGAGTCAAAGAAATCTACCAGTCGATCGGTGATGCCGCCGCCCATCATCAGGTTGCCGGCGAGAATGAAATAGGGAATCGCCAGCAGCGAATAAGAATCCGTTGCCGAATAGATCTGCGAGGGAACCAGAACCAGCGGCATGGCGCCGGTCCCGAAGATCAGGACCATCGCAACAACCGATGCCAATGCCAATGCAACCGAGATCGGAACGCTGAGGGCAGCCAGGACAAGGAAACTACCAAACAGGATGAGCCCGTTCACGACGCGCTCCCGGTTCTGGCCATGCTTCCAGCCGCCCTGGCCGATGGCAAAATTTCTTCCAGGTAAGTCAGCGTCCCGAACAAGGCCATACACAGTCCACCGACGGCAACAGCGCCTGTCGGAATGGCCAGAGAAAGCCGCAATGCGGGCGTGATGTTGGAGAAGTTGATCGCAGCAAAATCCACGCCCTGAACCAGCAGTATGACGGCGAGCGTAACCAACGCCGCAGCCGCGGCGAAATGCGTGAACCCGACCAGCGCCTTGCCGCCGATCTCGCGCAACGCTGTCACCGCGATATGCGACTTGGTCCAGGTCGTGACCGATATGCCCAACAACACCGACCAGACAAACAGGGTTCGGGTCAGTTCGCTCGCCCAGGGAATCGAAATCGCGAAGATGTTGCGCGACAGCACTTCAACCATTGTGATCGTCACCATCACCGCGATACACACGGCCGCGACCGTGCGCAGCATCGCTGCCAGCGCATGCGCGGCCCGGTACACCGCCACGAGAATGTCGGGCCCGGTCACGGTGATGCCTCCGCTTCACACGCGGATCGTCCGCAAGGCGTTTTTGCCAACAGCACTGGACAATCGTTCAAGTCACATACCTCCCGGCAATTACGCGCTTCAGCGCCGATTCTGTCGACCGACGTCCGCATTGGTCTCAGCAGACACTGTAGCGTTCGAGGATCTCTTCATTGATGTCGATTCCGATGCCCGGCCGGTCAGGGCTGGGCGCATGCAGGAAACCGTCTTCGTAGTGGTCGTAAGGTTCTTTGAGCAAATCGTGGCGCAGCGGGTTATGATCCTGCTTGGACCAGTCCGAGCGCATGACCTCGAAGGTCAGCAGGTTGGGCAGCGCCGTCGCGATATGCAGCGACACGGCAAGGCACAGCGCGGAGCAGCTTCCCGTGTGGGGCGCATAAGGCAGATGGAACGCTTGCGTCATGTGGGCAATCTTGGCGATTTCAGTCAGGCCGCCGACGCGGCACGGATTTGGCTGGACAATATCGATACAGCGCTCGGCAAACATGTTGGCGAAATCATAACGGGTAAACGAGCTTTCACCCCAAGCTATCGCCATATCGAGATGGTCGACCAGGTATTTGTAACCGTATATGTTGTCAGGGCTGATCGGTTCTTCGAACCAGTAGATGCCCAGCTTCTCCAGTTCACGGCCGACGCGCAGCGCAAGCTTGTAATCCTCGTGATAACCGCAATTGGCATCGACCGTCAGCACGATGTCGTCGCCTACCGTCTTGCGGATTTCCTCCACCAGACGGATGTCCTTGAGATAGCCATCAGGATTCTTGCCGAGCTTGATCTTCATCGACTTGAAGCCGAGATCGAGGAATTCTCTCGCTGTGTCGAGCACCACGCTCGTCTCGCGCATGCGCAGGCTGGAAGCATAGGTCGGAATGAGTTCGCGCTGGCGCCCGCCGAGGAACATGTACAGCGGTTGGTTGTAGATTTTGGCGCGCATGTCCCACAGCGCAATATCAATCCCGCTCAGCGCCTCGATGAAGAAGCCGCGATTGTGGCCGCGGTTCATCATCGCGGCATACATGATTTCCCAAGTGTGCTCAGGCTGGAGCGGATCAGTGCCGATGACGATCGGGGTCAGTTCCTCGATGATCGCTTTCAACGCTGCCGGCGCAAAGCGCGTCATGCATTCGCCATAGCCCACAACACCTTCGTCGGAGGTTATGCGCACGATCGTCGCGCGATAGCCGCCGAATACGATGTGCTGCACCTTGTCCGCATGCGGAATGCTGACCGGCGCATCTATCGGTTCGGACAGCGGAACAAACAGGGGGAAGACTTCGACTTTACTGACTTTCATCTCAGGAACATTTCCGTTGTTGGCGTGGCAGGAACAGCATCATTGGTTCTTCAATAAGACCAATTCAGAACAATATGTCAAGCCCTTCCGTCTAAGGCTGCCCATTGGTCAGAATGGCTTATTTTGTTGTTTTAATTATATATTCTGCTAACATTAGCTTTGCGCGTGGCGACAGCGCATTCTGATAATCCCCTACGTCCGACGTTTTGGCTCAAAACTTGAACCTATATCAGTTATATCTTGATCGCCAGAATCGGCCATCTTGCGAAGCTGATACGGACAAATAACCCTGCAACGCGCTGGCCCGCGTCCGCTGGACTGGCTCAAGCGCCCGCGTCAACATCAACGTCGATTTCGATTTCGATTTCGAGGCGGGACTTCGAGCTTTCGAGATGTCTGACCATAGCGCGGAAAATGAAATACTCGTCGCCGCTGCGCATCGCCTCGACGATCTGGCGGTGCTCCTCAAATGAGCTGCGCAGCACACCGGCATTATAGATGTCCCGCTTGATCGCACTCCACAGCGGCTGCCGGGCGGTATCGATCACCGGCAGCAGCACCGAGATGATCATCTCGTTGCGTGTCGCCATTGCAATCGCCTTGTGCATGTCATTGTCACTGCTGCGATAGGCTTCGATGTCGCCGGTTTCGACCGCCGCGCGCATCGCCTCGATATAGCTGTCGAGCTTATGCCAGTCTTCGTCCGTCGCCGTCCGCGCGGCCATGATCGCAACGCCAGGCTCCATTGCGATCCGCGCGCCGATAGCAGTTTGCGAATCGGTGAGTCGGCCGAATTCGGCATCAATCAGCCATTGCTTAACATCATCCTTGTCGGGCAACGACGCGACAAAAATGCCGTTGCTGCGCTTCACTTCCAGCACACCGGCCATCTGCAGCATGGCGATCGCCTCGCGCAGCGTGTTGCGACTAACATCCATCGACTTAGCCATTTCACGCTCGGGCGCCAGCTTGTCACCAATATTTATCTTGGCCTCGCGGATCTTGTGTATGATCTGCTCGGCGACGATCTGGCTCCTGAAGATCGGGTTGATTCTGTCGAACATCGCCACTTGGCTGCCTGCCCCCTTGCATGAACCGGCATTCCCCATTTGAAACGCCTTTCGGCAGTGTAGCCGCACCCAAAGCGGCTTTCAAAGCCATTTCTTGCCTGCGGTTTGCTGAGGATACTGCATATTGGTGCGTGACGGTATCAAGTCTTTCGTTTTGGCGGACGGAGTCGTGATTTGACCATGCGGCGAACATAGTTTTTCTGACGCCGGTGTTTGATGGCGTGGATTTGGCTTTCGCTCCGGTCATGCGCAGGTTGCTCCTAGTGGCGGCCCTCGCAGGGCGTTGATCATGTTTGTGACGGCAGCGAAGACATCGCGCGGGATGGCGACCTCGGCCATCTGGAAGATAGCGTAGCGGCCATGGCGCACCAACTGCGCCCCGTTCTTGATCAGGCGTTCGCGGAGGGATGTCAGAGACCAGCGCTCGATCAGTTCGGGCGTCGCCGTTGTGCGCAGGAAGTTGGCCAGATTATAGGCCAGCGCGTGAAGCGGAAGGCGGACTTCGTTCGCCGCAAAGCGCATGCACGACAGCCGCGTCCACATGAGCGCGTATTTGCCCTCCTTGATGTGCTGCTCAGCGGCGCCCCGCCCATTGTAGAAGGTCAGCACCCGTTCATTCGGTAGACATCTATTTGTAACTATGAAGCCGACCGTAGGGAACAATTCCCCGGGATGGAACTCGACCTTCGCCACTGTGCGGCAGGCCTTTGACCAACTCTTCGCCCGGCAGTGGAAGCCGGTATAGGGGCGGACGACCGGGGCGGGGCTTTGTCAACCAGTCAACCCGTTCGTTCAGCTTGGAATTACCGTTGATCCAAATGGCATAATCCCAACCCTCGGATTCCAGCAGGTCGAAGAGTCTCGGGATGGCAAAGGCTACATCACCCCGGAACCGCCGCAGGGCGGTCACATGGCGCCGTATGCTGTTTTCCCTTGCAAATTTTTCCACTCGAATCGCGTTAGTGGGTCGCTATGGCGACGTGAAGGCGCTAGCGCCTAAACTGGAAAGTCTTTTATGGAGCGCCGAAAAACCTCCCGGCGATGTGGGTTTTTGACAGGTTATATACTTGTGATCTGCTTGGGATCTGCTTGGGATCAACAATTATGATTTGCAGCCATCTTCCGGTTGGCTCACTGTTTTTCCAATTCATTATCTTAGGCATCTAGTAGCATGATATTGGACAGAACAAACCGGCTATAATGCGCGACATACCTGCTACAATAATTGTAAAACTGCAAAAGAAAACCCTGCGCATTTACACAGGGGACTATTTTTGTCGGGGCTGCAACCGTAAACCCGTTATCTGGGTTTCGCCCATCGTTTGATCTGTTAGGCTTTCCGGTTTGCCAGTGATTGCGCGCCCGTCATTGCCAATGCCTTCGCAACAGGTTCAGGCTTTTGCCGTTGATCCACCTATAACCAAGAGCCTGCAATCGTTTTTCTGACTTGATGACCGCGGTAGGTGGCGCAAAATGCTTGATTTCTGCACTGACCAACCAACCCCGCCGTTGTAATATGTTGCCATGAAACATCTCATCATCTGCCTGCTCGCCAGTATCGTGTCCGTAGCACCGGTTGGCGCCAAAACCATTTGCAACGTCATTTTTGCATGAATGGCAGGGACTCATCGCTGCCGTTCCATAATATGTGTCAGGTGCCTTTGTTATCTACGGCTGCTTTTCGGGACTGCAGGACGCTTCGGCAAGGGGCCGAGGTTCAGTCTGACCGGCACTGCGCCGAACGAGGGTTCAAAAGAACGCGGGATTCTGATCTGGAATCGCCAGCCGCCAGGAGGTGCTGTCAGGCGTATGCAACCGCTTCGGGTACGATACTGGGTACAACTCCCCAGCGAAGCGTTGAATATTCAATGAAATCAAAGCGTTGTTATGGCGGAGAGAGAGGGATTCGAACCCTCGAGACAGTTACCTGCCTACACACTTTCCAGGCGTGCGCCTTCGACCACTCGGCCACCTCTCCGTCTGTTGATCAGCGAGGCAATAGTGCACAGGCGAACCGCAGCGCAATATAGCCAAGAAGCGCGGGGGATCAACCGGAATCTCGTGCTTTGTTGTTAAAGTTTTTTTGCATCGGGTGCAGCTGGCGCATTTACCCTGATGAAAGCCTCGTCTGCCGGGGCATATGGGCCAGGCAATTGCCTGATATCGCACAATTTATTTCCCCGTGGGCAAACGATAGGCTATGAAGGAGCAGCTGCTGCTGGAGGCGACATTGCGGCAGCAAACCGGTTTTGGATATTCTTTTTGCCGGTCGGCATTGTTTCTTGATGGGAGAATGGCTTCGCCATGAGATTTATATTTCGGATAATCAGCCTGCTGGCGCTCGTCGTCGCCGTGATCAGCGGCGTCGTCGATGCGATCAAATCGGTGGCGGCCTCGCGCGTCGTCTTCACGCCGCTGGGTTCGGACTGGTTTTCGCTGAGCCCCGATACGCTCAATCTCAGCCAGGCCTTCATCCAGCGCAATGTGCATCCCTTCCTGTGGGATCCGGTGATCCAGTGGATCCTGCTGCAACCGACCTGGGCGGTCTTTGTTGTCCTGTCGCTGTTCTTCTATCTGATTGCCTGGCGCAAGCCGAAAGCTGCCGGGCGGTTCGCGGCCCGGTAGAGCCTGAACTCATTCGCTTACCTTGAAGCGGGCAGGATGCAGCGCTACATCAGTTGAAACAGTCAATTGCGGAGAAATGCCATGTTCGGTCTGAGCAAAAAAACACAGATGCCCACGCCCGGTGATGCGCTGCCCGGGCGCAGCCAGCCGCTGGCGACAGCGACGCATCATTTTGTCAATGGCAACCCGCTCAAGGGGCCTTATCCGTCCGGCATGAAAAAAGCCTATTTCGCCATGGGCTGTTTCTGGGGCGTCGAGCGGCTGTTCTGGTCGCGCGAGGGAGTCTTTGTCACGGCTGTCGGCTATGCGGGCGGGCTGACACCCAACCCCACCTATGAGGAAACCGTCACCGGCCTGACCGGCCATGCGGAGACCGTGCTGGTGGTCTATGACCCGGACGTGGTGCGCTATGAAGATCTGCTGACGATTTTCTGGGAAGGCCATGACCCGACACAGGGCATGCGCCAGGGCAATGACACCGGCACCACCTACCGTTCGGCGATCTATACCGAGGATGATGCGCAGATGCAGCTGGCGCAGTCGAGCCGCAAGACCTACCAGCAGTCGCTTGAGGCGGCGGGTGTCAAACATGCCATCACAACCGAGATCGAGCCGGTGCCAACCTTCTATTTTGCCGAGGATTATCACCAGCAATATCTGGCGAAAAATCCCAATGGCTATTGCGGCGTCAGGGGAACGGGCGTTGCCTGCGCTGTGCTGTAGCGGCGCGCCGGCAGCGTAAAGCATAAACAGCGAATCGATTGAATGGGCGTCGCATCGCGTCATTTTGTGCGTGATCTTTGCCCAAAGCCATGCAAGGATGGTTTCAGGCCTGGCCGGAATTTCCGGCACACAGGACTTCCAGAGGTCCGTTTTTTGAAAAACGGCAAAATCAAACGAAACCTAACACAGGGTAGGTCAATATGAAGCGTACACTCCTCAGCATTTTCGCACTGGCAGCGATGTCTGCAACCGCACTGGCAGCCGATATCAAACCGGCGATCATTTATGATCTTGGCGGCAAGTTCGACAAGTCATTCAACGAATCGGCTTTCAACGGTGCTGAAAAATTCAAGACGGATACCGGCATCGGCTATCGCGATTTTGAAATTCAGAACGATGCCCAGCGCGAACAGGCACTGCGCAAGTTTGCCCGCGACGGCAACAATCCCATCGTCATGGCCGGTTTTTCCTGGGCTGCGGCTCTTGAAAAGGTCGGCGCCGAGTTTCCGGACACTGATTTCGCCATCATCGACATGGTCGTAGACCTGCCGAATGTGCGTTCGGTCGTCTACAAGGAACAGGAAGGCTCCTATCTGGTCGGCGTGATGGCTGCCAAGAAGTCCACGACAGGCACAGTCAGCTTCGTCGGCGGCATGGATATTCCGCTGATCCGCAAATTCGCCTGTGGCTATGCAGGCGGCGTCAAGGAAACCAATCCGCAGGCAACGGTTCTGGAAGCCATGACCGGCACGACACCGGACGCATGGAATGACCCGGTCAAGGGCGGCGAAATCGCCAAGTCACAGATCGCACAGGGTTCTGATGTGGTTTATGCGGCAGCCGGCGGCACCGGCATCGGTGTTCTGCAGGCGGCTGCCGACGAAGGCAAGCTCAGCATCGGCGTGGATTCAAACCAGAACGGCATTCAGCCCGGTTCGGTTCTGACATCCATGCTCAAACGCGTTGACGTTGCCGTCTACAATGCATTCGACGATGCAAAGAACGACAAGTTCACCTACGGCTTCAACTCGCTTGGCCTCGCCGAAAGCGGCGTTGACTATGCCATGGATGAAAACAACGCAGACCTCGTCACGCCGGAAATCCTTGCGGCTGTCGAGCAGGCAAAGGCCGATATCATCTCCGGCAAGATCACCGTTCACGACTATATGTCCGACGAAGCATGCCCCTATTGATCGGATAGAAATATCCATCTGAATTCAGAACCGCCGGGTGTCTCATCCGGCGGTTTTTTATATTAGAAGGCGTCCGGAAAATGTTTTGGCCAGCGGCGCGGCATGACCACGACGATATCGCGGCGGATGGACAGGCGTGATGCATTTTTCTGCCGCGCCAGCCAGAGATCACCGGCGGCCTCGATCCGCCGCGCGGCCGTGCCTGTCACGGCGTTTATCCCCGCGTCCTGGGTGCTGCGCGCCTTGACCTCGACCAGCGCGATCAGATCGCCCTTGCGGACAATCAGGTCAATCTCGCCCAATTTTGTCCGGTAGCGCCGCGCGACAATCCGGTAGCCCTTGAGGAGCAGCGCCGCTGCGGCCAGAAACTCGGCATAATGGCCGCGCCGCTGCGCCCTTTGCCGCGCCGGATCCGCCGGACTCTTCATTTGCCGCCATCCCTGGTCTGCCAAAGCTTTATGGGGCCAAGCATCATGGGGCCTCATCCTTGATGGCCAGAAGCCTTTGATAAAGGTCGCGGCGCGGCAGGCCGGTCTGTTTTGCTGCCTGCGTCGCCGCCTTGGCCGTCGGCATGGACTGCGCCAGTTCGCGCAACATCGCATCGGCATCATCGATGCTGACCACCTGCGGTTCGGGCGGCCCGATCGCCAGCACGATTTCGCCCTTGACCGTGTCCTGATCGGCGTAATGGGCGGCGAGATCCCCGAGGCTGCCGCGGCGCACCTCCTCATAGAGTTTGGTCAGTTCACGGCAGACGGCAGCCGGACGCTCCGGCCCCAGAACCGCGGCGCAGGCGTGCAGGCAGTCCTTCAGGCGGCGGGGCGATTCGAAAAACAGAAGGGTTGCGGGCGTGCCGCGCAATTGCGTCAGCCGGTCCCGCCGCGCCTTGTCACGCGATGGCAGGAAGCCGCCGAAGAAGAAACTGTCACTGGGCAGGCCAGAAGCCACCAGCGCCGCCAGCGGCGCCGAGGCGCCCGGAATGGGGATAACCCTGATGTTGGCGGCCAGCGCCAGCTCGACCAGCCGGAACCCCGGGTCGGAGACCAGCGGCGTGCCTGCATCACTCATCAGCGCGACGCTTCTGCCCTCCTTGAGGGCGGCGATCAGCTTGGGTCCGGCCTGTTCGGCATTGTGTTCGTGATAGGCGTGCGGCCGTGTTGCAATCCCATAGCGGTTCAAAAGAACCCGCGTCACCCGCGTATCCTCACAGGCCAGCACATCGGCCGAGGCCAGGGTTTCCAACGCTCTGAGCGTAATATCGGCCAGATTGCCGATGGGCGTGGCCACCAGATAGAGCGCCGGATCCAGCGGCCGTGCCGCAAGCTGATGAGTGCCAATCTGAAAGGAAGCCTGCATGTTGTGTAACCAGTCGTGAATCGGGATGTGGCCTTTATCCTAACGCAACAGGCGGGCAGGCACATCCATCAATTTGCCTGTGGCTCCTTCAATCGCGGCGCAAACCCAAAGGCTTCTGACTTGTCCAGACTTTACCTGCAGGCCATAAGGCAATATGTACGCCCAACAACAAAAGCCCGTGCGAGAGATTCGCGGGCAGACAGGCCCGGCCGGGCATGGGGCACGACAGAACATGAAAAGCATATTTTCAGCACGCCTTTCCAAACGCACCGCATTCAAACCGGGTTTTGGGACGCTGCTTGTCACAATGCTGTTGCTGTCTGCCTGTCAATCGGTCAATTACGGGTTGCCGCAGACCCAGACCACAAGCAATCCGGCCCCGGCCTTTGTCGAAACCAGCCTGGCGGTCAAGACGGGCGTGGCCGAGGGTGAAGTGCTGGGCAGCGGCCAGACAAGGGTGGCCCTTTTGTTGCCGATGACAGCCACCGGCAATGTCACGGCCATCGCAACCGAATATCGCAATGCGGCGGAACTGGCGATCCAGACGCGCGGCGAAAACACCATGGAACTTGTCATCAAGGATACCGGCGGGACGGCCGCCGGCGCCATTGCCCGCACGGAAGAAGCGGTGCGCGAGGGCGCTGCCATCATCCTGGGCCCGGTCTTTTCCGGCAGCGTCACCTCGGCTGCCTCGGTCGCCACGCCCAACAACCGGATGATGATCGCATTTTCCTCTGATCCGGGCGCCGCCACTGATGGCGTCTTTTTGATGTCGTTCCTGCCGGACCAGATTGTCGACCGCACGGTGACCTATGCCGCCAGTATCGGCATGTCATCCATGGCGGCCATCCTGCCCAATGGCGCCTATGGTCTGCTGGTCGAACGCCAGCTGCGGGAAACATTGGCGCAGCGCGGCGGTGAGCTGACCGGTGTGGCGCGCTATGATTACAGCAATGATTCCATCGTTGCCGCCGTCAAGGAAATCCTGCCGGCGCTCGAAGAGGCCAATGCGATCTTCATTCCCGATGGCGGCACGGCGCCCATTGCCCTTGCGCGGGTTCTGCAAAGCGAGGGCGTCAATCTGAGCGAAAAACGGCTGATCGGCACCGGCCAATGGCGCTCCTCCGACCTGACCTCGGCCTTTCTGCAGGGCGCGCTGTTTGCCGATATGGACCAGGCGGGCTTTGAAACATTCAAAAGCCGTTACCGGGAAAAATACGGCACAGCGCCCAGCGTCAATGGCGGCCTTGGCTATGACGCCGTCACTCTGGTCGCCGACCTGCTGGCCAGCGGCAACCCGCAAGCCTTGTCGCGCCGCAGCCTGGAAAATCCAACCGGGTTTCAAGGGGTCACCGGGCTGTTCCGGTTTCTGCCCAATGGCGGCACCCAGCGCGGGTTGGCCGTCTATCAGATCGTCGAAGGCCAGGCCAATGTGGTGGATCCGGCGCCGACCTATTTCGGCCCAACAACATCAGCACAATTTTAAAGCGGTCTTCAGCTTCGCTTGACGGTTGCAAGAGCGCCTGAAAAAGCGCTGGCAAAACTTTCGCGATCCTGCGGATTGAGAAAGGAGCCGATATCGGTGACGCGGCCCTGGCCACTGATTTGCATTCCGGTGATGCCGATTTCGTCGTGCCGCGCCACTTCAAAGCGCGCCCAGAAGGGATTGAAACTGTAATCGTGCGTTTTGCCCGAAGGTGCCCGTTTGGTGATTTTCAGATCGGTGCGCGAAATGCGCACATATTCACAGGCGCGTGCCGAGCGGTAATTGAGCCAGAACGCGCCGAACAGCAGGGCCAGATCAAGGCCGAAAAAGCCGACCACCGGCCAGGCGCCCGCCGCCATAAACACCACACCATGCACCAGGGTAATGATGCTGATGATGCCCATGACGATGACAAAGCCTTGCCGTCCGAGAGATCGGTAGGGCGTCAATTGCGCCTCAAAAACTGCCTTGTCATTGCCCGCGTCCTGCCAGTCCTGACCGTGCGAGGTCAAATCTGCAGGTCCGGTTGAAGCGGGATCGCCCTGTGATGCATTGCCTTGGGGTGCATTGCCATGTGGTGCATTGCCATGTGTCATGATCACAGAATATAGAAAGACGATGGCAAAAACAAAATCGAAATCCGCGACAGATTCGCCGAAACGACCGGCAAACAGCAAAAGACTGTCAAGAAGCGCCTATTCGCGCGACGAGATCGCCGAGATATTCCGACGTTTCTCGGTTCAGCGCCCTGAGCCCAAAGGCGAACTTGAGCACGTCAATGCCTATACATTGCTGGTCGCTGTGGTCCTGTCGGCACAGGCAACCGATATCGGCGTCAACAAGGCGACCCGGGCGCTGTTTGCGCGCGCCGATACGCCGCAAAAGATGCTGGACCTGGGAGAAGACGCGGTGCGCCAGCATATCCGCACCATCGGGCTTTTTCGCAACAAGGCAAAAAATGTCATCTTGCTGTCAAAGGCGCTGATTGACCATTTTGGCGGCGAGGTTCCGCAGGACCGTGATGCATTGGTCACCCTGCCCGGTGTCGGTCGCAAGACGGCCAATGTGGTCTTGAGCATGGCCTTCGGGCAACCGACCATGGCGGTGGACACCCATATTTTCCGACTTGCCAACCGCATGAGGCTGGCGCCCGGCAAGAATGTTGACGCGGTGGAGGCCAATCTGCTGCGGGTGATCCCCAAACAATATCTGTTTCACGCCCATCACTGGCTCATCCTGCATGGCCGCTATGTCTGCAAGGCCCGCAAACCCGATTGCGAACATTGCATATTGGCCGATATCTGCAAATCAAAGGAAAAGACCTGTGATATCCCCTCACCGCTGGTGCCGCTCGGGTAAAGCGGTTTTCTTTGATCAGGTCAGGTCAGGTCAGGGGAAATTCCGGATCACGTTGCGATAGCATCTTGTGCAGATGCACCATCATTCCCGCCGCGAAAAGCGGTGTCAGAAGGTTGAGCAGCGGTATCGACAGAAAACCGGCAATAATCAGACCGGCGAGGAATATTTTGGCACTGTGTTTGGAGCGCATGTGGCGGACATCCTCCGGGCTGCGATAGCGCAGGGCGGCAAATTCAAAGAACTCCCGGCCAAACAGATAGCCATTGACCAGCAGGAAGGCGACAATATTGACGCCGGGAATGAACAGCAGCAGCAGCGCAAATATATTGCCGACGATCACCACGCCGAGGAATTTCAGCGTGTAGACCATGGATTGGCCTATCGGCAGCGCTTTGCCTGGCCGATCCCCCGGATAGTCGCGCTGCTCGATGACTTCGGCAACATCGTCAAGAAAAAATCCCGCAACAATGGTGGTCACCGGCGCAATGATCAGGGCGAGCCCGGCGGCCAGTCCAAAACTGGCAATAATGCCAAAGACAAACCCCAGCCAACCGGCCCATTCGGGAATGCCCGGAATGAGGGCATCAAGCCAGGGCAGCGCAAAGGCGATGAAACCATTGCGCAGCAGAAACCACAGCCCGACAAGCAACAGCAAGGTCAGGCCGAGGATTTTCCAGAAGGCGGATCGGGTTTCGGGCGCAAAAAGATTGCGTCCGGCAAGGCGGGCAGCTTCAATGATCATGGATGTGTTCCGGTTGGAGCATGGATTGCAGATAGTGATCACGCGGGCATATTCAACGCGGCGGGAAAATTTAAACCGCAGAACCGGACTTTACACGATCCGATGGTTCCATTTGACGGCAATCCGCTGTAGGACGCTTCTGTCATTAAAAGCTGCCGGAGCCCGCTGCCCCATGAACGACCTGGATGTTCTTTGCATTGGCAATGCCATTGTCGACATTATCGCCCGGTGTGAAGAAAATTTCCTCATCGACAACAAGATCACAAAAGCCGCGATGAATCTGATCGACGCCGAACGGGCCGAACTGCTCTATTCGCGCATGGGACCAGCCATCGAGGCCTCCGGCGGCAGCGCCGGCAATACGGCTGCCGGGATCGCCAGCCTTGGCGGCCAGGCAGCATTTTTCGGCAAAGTGGCCAGCGATCAGCTGGGCGGTATCTACGCCCATGACATCAGAGCCCAGGGTGTGGTGTTCCAGACGGAACCGCTGGAAAAACATCCGCCAACTGCCCGCTCGATGATTTTTGTCACGCCCGACGGCGAACGCTCGATGAACACCTATCTGGGCGCCTGCGTGGAGCTTGGCCCGGAAGATGTTGACGCCGCTATCGTCGCCGCATCGAAGGTGACCTATTTCGAGGGCTATCTGTGGGACCCGCCAAGGGCCAAGGAAGCCATCCGCAATTGCGCCGCCATCGCCCATGAGCATGGACGGGAGGTCTCGATGACCCTTTCCGATCCATTTTGCGTGGATCGCTACCGGGAGGAATTTCTCGAACTGATGCGCAGCGGCACGGTCGACATCGTCTTTTCCAACGAACACGAAGTCATGTCCCTGTATCAGACAGCCTCGCTTGAAACGGCGGTTGACGCGCTGGAGGCCGATTGCAAACTGGCCATCATCACTCTTGGCGAACGCGGCTCCATTGTCGCACGCAAGGGCCAGCGGGTATCGGTTTCAGCCATCGAGATCAATGAACTGGTCGATACGACCGGCGCCGGTGATCTCTATGCATCGGGGTTTCTCTACGGCTATACCAATGGCCACACGCTGGAAAGCTGCGCCCGGCTGGGCAGTCTTGCGGCAGGTCTTGTCATCCAGCAGATCGGACCGCGCCCCAATCTTTCGCTCAAGCAGGCCGGGATCGACAGTGGACTGATTAAAGTCTGAGCCGCTTATCGCGACAGGCTACATGACATCTTCCGGCGGACGGCCCGGCGCGCTCTTGTAGGAGGGCATGGTCCAGCCATAGCGCAGGGCGCCACCGCGGGTGACGAAGGCCACGGTAAAGGCAATGCCAGAGGCCACATTGGCATCAAGGCCCAGCCGCATGGCCAGGACATAGGCTGAGGACCCCAAAAGCGCCGCCGTGACATAGATTTCACGACGCATCAGCACGGAGGGTTCGCTGGACAGCATATCGCGCAGAATTCCGCCGAAGGTTGATGTCAAAATGCCGGTGACAATGGCGATGGCCGCTGAACCGGTGGCCGTCAGGCCGGTTGCCGCGCCCATGACGCAAAAACCCGCCAGGCCTGCCGCATCCAGCCACAACAGCAGACGGTAGCGCGATTCCAACCGGTGAGCGGTGAAAAAGATGATGACGGCCACCGAGGAACAGATCAGGATATAGACATGCTCGCGCACCCAGAAGACCGGGGTCAGTCCGAGAATGAGATCACGCAGGGTTCCGCCGCCAATACCGGTCAGGCAGGCCAGAAACAGAAAACCGATGAGGTCCAGTTGCTTGCGCGAGGCGGCAAGTGCGCCGGTCGCGGCAAATACCGCAACGCCTGCATGGTCCAGCCAGTCCAATATTGTCACAGTGGATCAACCCGTTCATGCCCGCCCGGTGCGAACATTCAAGCCCGCACCATGCGATGATGGAGCCGCGCAGGCAAGCCCGCGCAGCGAAGACGGATCAATCCGCCTGTTCGTCCTGTGGTTCGGCTGATGCATTGGCACCGGCTTTGGCGCCACCCTTGGCAACGCCAACCATGGCCGGGCGCAAGACCCGTTCGCCAATGACAAAGCCGTCCTGAACCACTTCCACAACCGTGTTGTTGGGAACATCCGGATTGGGAACCTCGAACATGGCCTGATGGAAATTGGGGTCAAATTTCTCACCGTTGGGCGAAAGTTTCTTGACGCCATGGCGCTCCAGGGTCGACAGCATCAAGCGCTCGGTCATTTCGACGCCCTCGATCAGGGCTTTCAGGCCGGCATCGGAGCCTTCACGTGTCTCGTCCGGAATGGCATCAAGCGCACGGCGCAGATTGTCGGAAACCGCCAGCATGTCGCGGGCAAAATTGGCCACCGAATAGGACTTCGCATCGCGCACTTCGCGTGCCGTGCGACGACGCAGATTGTCCATCTCGGCGGCAAGGCGCAGATATTTATCCTTCATCTCGTCACGCTCCTCGATCAGCTGATCAAGCGGCGACAGATCATCTTCGGAATTTTCATTCACCTCACCGGCAAACGCACCGGACATGGTTTCTGAATGGGTTGCTTCACCATCAACAGTCTTTGCTGCGGGCTCTTCGTCAACACCGCGTTTATTTGTGTCATCGGTCATGACGCGACATTTCCTTCACACTGATTTTGAGTTGTTGCACCGCATATCGAGGTTTCAGCGGGAAAAATCAAGGGCAGAGCGCGTCATTGGTGCCATTGACCATTCAGTGGACCGCCATTGCGCCCTTCAGACGAAAAATCCGCTAGCGAATCATCCGTGAAACCATCTGTGCCGTGTAATCCACCATGGGAACGATACGCGCATAATTGAGGCGGGTAGGGCCAATGACACCGACAGCACCGATGACGCGTTCCTCGCTGTCGCGGTAGGGCGCGACGATCAGCGATGAGCCGGACAGGGAAAACAGCTTGTTCTCCGAACCGATGAAAATGCGCACACCGGAACCGGATTCGGCCAGTTCAAGCAGTTCAATCAGGCCATCCTTCTTTTCCAGATCATCAAACAACAGCCGAAGGCGCTCGATTTCCTCCACATCGGACAGGGAATCCAGCAGATTGGCGCGGCCGCGCACGATCAGCCGCGCGGGCTGGTCCTCGGCCGCCCCCGACCAGATGGCAACACCGCGCTCCACCAGCGCCTGGGAAAGAACATCAAGCTCCTGGCTGATCGCCGTCTTGAGCTGCTCGAGGTCGCCCCGCAATTCATCCAGCGTGTGGCCGGCCAGATGGGCATTGAGGAAATTGGCCGCCTCGGTCAATTGCGACGCGGTCACCCCGACGGGCAAATCGATGATGCGATTTTCGACCTGGTCGTTTTCGCCCACCAGAACAACCAGGGCACGGGTCGGCTCCAGCCGTACAAACTCGATATGTTTGACGACGGCATCATTCTTGTTGGTGATGACGAGGCCGGCACCGCGCGACAGGCCGGAAAGCAGCTGGCTGGCCTCGGTCAGAAGGCTTTCCACCGACTTGTTGCGCTCGACGCCGCTGACCTGTCGCTCGATCAACGAGCGCTCGTCGCTCGACAGATCACCCGATTCCATGAAGGCATCGACAAAGAAGCGCAAGCCGCGCTGGGTGGGCAGTCGGCCGGCGCTGATATGGGGCGCATAGATGAGGCCCAGTTCCTCCAGATCGCTCATCACATTGCGAACCGATGCCGGCGACAGGGCCATGGGCAGGATACGCGACAGATTGCGCGAACCGACCGGATCACCCGAATCCAGATAGAGTTCCACAATCCGGCGGAATATTTCTCCCGTCCGTTCATCAAGTCCGGCTGCCTGCGCGGATTCCAGAGGTGATCGACTGCTCATTTCAAAGTGCCTCTTGGCACAGGCGCATCTGCTGCTGTGCCATTGTTGTCCATAGTGCCCCTGCTCCTGCGGAAAAAGCAAATGGCTTGCCCACTATATAGGGTGTTTTTTGCGATCCAGAAGGCAATTCTGCAATGCAGCACGTCATGCGGCCTACCGACAGGCTGGCAACAGCTTGCCTGCCCGGGACAGCGATGGAAAAATTCCGCATTGCGCCTGATATTGTCTGCTTTTTGCACGAAAAGCGTTTCACACTTTTCATGAAATGCTCTAGAACCCCGCAGGATCAACAGGAGTACACCCATGCGCCCTTCAGGCAGAAAAACCGACCAGATGCGGACCGTCTCATTCGAGCGGGCATTCTCGAAACACGCGGAAGGGTCGTGCCTCGTCAAATTCGGCGATACACATGTGCTGTGTACAGCCAGTCTGGAAGAGCGCGTGCCGCCATGGTTGCGCAATGCCGGCAAGGGCTGGGTCACCGCTGAATACGGCATGTTGCCACGGGCAACCGGCGACCGGATGCGCCGTGAAGCCTCGGCCGGCAAGCAAAGCGGCCGCACACAGGAAATCCAGCGTCTGATCGGCCGCTCGCTGCGCGCCGTGGTCGATCTGGAGGCGCTGGGCGAACGTCAGATTTCCATTGACTGTGACGTCATCCAGGCCGATGGCGGCACCCGCACGGCCTCGATCACCGGCGCCTGGGTGGCCCTGCATGATTGCCTCAAGTGGATGGAAGCACGGCAGATGGTCAAGGTAGACCGCGTGCTGAAGGATCATATTGCCGCCATTTCCTGTGGCATCTTTGCCGGCCAGCCGGTGCTGGATCTGGATTATCTGGAGGATTCGGCCGCCGAAACCGATGCCAATTTCGTCATGACCGGAAGTGGCGGCATCGTCGAAATCCAGGGGACAGCCGAAGGCGCGCCGTTCAGCGAAGATGAATTCACCGCACTTCTGGGCCTGGCCAAGGCCGGTATCGGCGATCTCGTCGGCATGCAGAAGCAGGCGACGGCTTAAGGTCCATGCGGGCCCCGCAGCACATCCTGGAAACAGCGCTTTATGCGGCTGATCTGGATCGCGCAGAGCAGTTTTATGGCGGCATCCTCAAGCTTGAGAAAGTCTCACGCGTTGCAGACCGCCATGTTTTCTTTCGCTGCGGGCAGGCCATGCTTTTGATCTTCAATCCGGCAGAAACGGTCAAGCCATCGCACAATCCCGACATGCCGGTGCCCGTGCATGGCGCCCATGGCGCCGGCCATATGTGTTTTGCCGCGACCGGGGCGCAACTGGATGACATTGCGGCTTCACTTCGCGATGCCGGTGTGGCCATTGAAGCCGATTTTCAGTGGCCCGGCGGCGCCCGCTCCATCTATGTCCGCGATCCGGCGGGCAATTCCATCGAATTTGCCGAACCCCGGCTGTGGGGCTTTGACGAGACAATCGCGAACGGATGATCAAGGTGAGAAAACTGACCGCAAAGAAGCTGGTCATTGCCAGTCACAATCAGGGCAAAATCCGCGAGTTGCGCGATCTTCTGGGTCCCTATGGTTATGAATTGGTCACGGCCGGTGAGCTTGATCTGGAAGAGCCCGAGGAGACCGGGCTGACGTTTGAGAAAAATGCCGCTTTGAAGGCACTGGCCTCGGCTCGATCGGCAGGGATGCCGGCGCTTTCCGACGATTCCGGGCTGGCGGTTGACGCGCTGGACGGTGCACCGGGCATCTATTCGGCCCGCTGGGCAGGTCCCGACAAGGATTTCCCCATGGCCATGGGCCTTGTGCATGATGCCTTGCAAAAAAAGGGGATCAATGACGGCCGCGGACGTTTCGTCTCGGTTATCTGTCTGGCCTGGCCCGATGGGCATGTGGAATATTTCCGCGGCGAAGTGGAAGGCGCCATCGTCTGGCCGCCGCGCGGCGATCAGGGTTTTGGCTATGATCCAATATTCCAGCCTGATGGCTACAAGACCACCTTTGGCGAAATGAGCGCAGAAGAAAAACACGGATGGAAGCGGGGCCAGGACGTCGCTCTGTCGCACCGGGCGCGCGCCTTCAAACTGTTCACCGAACAATGTCTTGAAGGCAGATCTGCATGATCCAGCGTGAGGATGCGCCGGGTTTTGGCATCTATGTACATTGGCCCTTCTGTGCCGCGAAATGTCCCTATTGTGATTTCAACAGCCACGTGCGGCACAGGCCGGTGGATCAAGAGCGCTATGTCGCGGGTTTTCAGCGTGAAATCGACCATTTCAGCGATTTCACCGGCAAACGTGAGGTCACCAGCATCTTTTTTGGCGGCGGCACGCCATCGCTGATGGCGCCATCGACAGTGGCCGCCATCCTGGAGGCGATCAGTGCCGCCTGGAACGTGCCGGATGATATCGAGATCACCCTTGAGGCCAATCCGACCAGCGTCGAGGCCGATCGCTTTCGCGGCTACAGAGCAGCCGGTGTCAACCGCGTATCGCTGGGTGTTCAGGCACTCAATGACCGCGACCTGAAGTTCCTGGGGCGCATGCACAGTGTTGGCGAGGCCATTGAGGCCATTGACCTGGCCCGGGCCATTTTTCCGCGCTTGTCCTTCGATCTCATCTACGCCCGACCCGATCAGAGCGTTGCCGACTGGGAACGGGAACTGGCGCAGGCCATTGCCTATGCGGCCGATCATCTGTCGCTCTATCAACTGACCATTGAACAGGGCACGCCCTTTTATGCGCTGCATAAAAAGGGCAAGCTGATCGTTCCCGATGGCGACCAGTCCGCCGATCTATATCAGGCAACGCAGGAATTGACGCAAAAGCACAATCTGCCCGCCTATGAAGTTTCCAATCATGCCACACCGGGCGCCGAAAGCCGCCATAATCTGACCTATTGGCGTTATGGCGACTACGTGGGCCTTGGCGCCGGCGCCCATGGGCGCCTGACGGGCAGCCTGATGGACGAGCAGGGCAAGATCGGCACGGCCAACAGGCGCAATCCGGAGCAATGGCTGGAACAGGTCGAGACACGCGGCCACGGGGTTGAAATCGAAGAACGCCTGGATATGGCTGCACAGGCCGATGAATTGATGCTGATGGGCCTGCGATTGCGCGAAGGCATGGACCTTGCACGATGGCATGCCCTTTCAGGACGCACGCTTGATGCAGACAAGGAAGCCTTTCTGATTTCCCATGGCCTGATCGAGCGGCTCGGCAATTCGCGGCTGCGCTGCACGCCATCGGGCATGCTGGTGCTCGACGCGGTGGTGGCCGATCTGGCCGGCTGATTTATTACTTGGAAATATTGATCCGCAACAAGGGAAGGCTGCGGCCCGGTATGGCATCGGATGGCGCCATGCCGATCATCTGCGCGCCCATTTTTTGATAGAATGAAGCCGCATGCGGGTCGGACAGGATGGTCAGCTTCGGAATATTCTCAGCACGCGCCAGTGCAATGATTGCTTCAAACAAACGCCTGCCAATGCCCCTTCCCATCAAGGCTGGTTCCACGAAGAACTGATCAATTTCAAACCCGTCATGCCCATTCATCAGGCCAACTGCGGCGACACCGGCCAGTTGCGAACCCGAATCAGCGACGAGCACACGTTGTTGGGTGATCGCATGGGGGTCGATGGTCAGGGCGTCCCGGCAGAGCTCCATGAAGGCGGCGTCATAGCCCCAATGCGCCTTTGAGCGCATGCATAGCTCCGTCAGCAGTTCACTCTCCGACACGTCAGCCAGTCGAAGGGTGACGGGATCATCCATCCTTCAGTGCGCCTTGGACATGTCTCCGAGCACTTGCTTGCTGGCAACGGTGGAATCGGCTTTCAGCTGATAGACGATCGGTACGCCGGTCGCCAGATTGAGCCCGGTGATTTCCGCTTCGCTGAGGCGATCCAGCACCATGACCAGCGAGCGCAGGGAATTTCCATGGGCCGCCACGAGGACCTTCTGGCCGGCAAGCACACGCGGCAGGATCTCCATCATGTAATAGGGCCAGACACGGGCACCGGTATCCTTGAGGCTTTCGCCGCCGGGTGGCGGAATGTCATAGGAGCGGCGCCAGATATGAACCTGTTCCTCGCCCCATTTCTTGCGCGCATCGTCCTTGTTCAAACCGGCAAGATCACCATAATCGCGCTCATTGAGGGCCTGATCATGAATGGTCTCAAGGTCCGGTTGGCCGACACCATCGAGAATGATCTGGCAGGTTCGCTCCGCCCGCACCAGCACCGAGGTGAAGGCAATATCAAAGTGAATGCCGGTTTGCTTCAGCGCCTCGGCGCCGTCTCGGGCTTCGATCAGCCCCTGTTCGGTCAGGTCAGGATTTTTCCAACCGGTGAAAAGATTCTTCAGATTCCATTCGCTTTGGCCGTGGCGCACAAGCACAAGAGTTCCAGACATGGCGTTGCCTTTCGTTAGATGATCCGTTTCAGGATAGTCCGAGGACATCAAGCATGGAATACAGACCCGGCTTGCGCCCCTGTCCCCACAGGGCAGCCTTGATCGCTCCACGCGCAAATATCGTGCGATCCAGAGCACGATGGGTCAGTTCCACTGTTTCTCCCTCACCGGCAAGGATGACCGAATGTTCGCCGACCACCGAACCACCACGCAGGGTGGCAAAGCCGATGGTTCCAGGTTCGCGTGGCCCGGTCTGTCCATCGCGCACCCGCACGGCGTGGCTTTCAAGATCGATATCGCGGCCCTGTGCCGCAGCCTTTGCAAGCAGGTAGGCGGTGCCGGAAGGCGCATCGACCTTGTGTTTGTGATGCATTTCCAGAACTTCAATGTCCCAATCGGCAGCCTCGAGCGCCTTGGCGGCCTGCTGCACCAGCACGCTGAGCAGATTGACGCCCAGACTCATATTGCCCGACTTGATGATCGTGGCGCGTTCCGCGGCACGCGCAATGCTGCTTTCATGCTGCGCTTCCAGGCCCGTCGTGCCAATGACATGAACAAGGCCCATTTGCGCCGTCAGTGCGGCAAATTCAACAGAAACCGCCGGTGAGGTAAAATCGATGACGCCATCGGCCTTGGCAAAGGCTGCTTGCGGGTCATCACACACCAGAATGCCCGATGGTCCCGTCCCGGCCAATTCGCCGATATCCTTGCCCAGCAGCGGGGATCCCTGGCGCTCGACCGCGCCGCAAACGACGGCGCCGTCCCTATCGGCGATTGCACGCACCAGTGCCTGCCCCATGCGTCCGGCAGCACCGACAATCACCAGCCTCATATCCGCCATTACGCCTCTCCCTTGTGCAGATCCGATGCAACGGCCTGAATATCCATGTCATCGATACTCTCCAGACCCAGTGCCTGCAGTTTCAGAAAACGTGCATAGAGACCATCTTCCAGACTTGCCAGGTGGTGGTGGTCTCCCTGCTCCACAACGCGCCCACCCATCATGACAATGATCCTGTCGGCGCGGGCGATGGTTGACAGACGATGGGCAATCACCAGCACCGTGCGACCGCTCATGGCACGGTCGAGGGCCTTTTGAACAAAGACTTCCGATTCCGTATCGAGCGCCGAGGTCGCCTCATCCAGCAACAATATGGGTGCGTTGCGGATCAAGGCCCTGGCAATGGAAATGCGTTGCCTCTGACCACCCGACAGGGTCGATCCGCCTTCCCCGACAAGCGTGTCGTAACCATTGGGTTGTTCAAGGATGAAATCGTGCGCATAGGCCAGCTTGGCGGCTTCTTCGATTTCCGCATCGGTGGCGTCGGGGCGACCATAACGGATGTTGTCGCGCAGACTTCCCTCAAACAGATAGGGGTGTTGTGACACATAGGCGATGGCGTGCCGCAGAGATTGTTTGGTCACCTTGGAAATATCCTGACCATCAATCAGAATACGCCCGCTATCGGCATCGTAGAATCGCGGCAACAGATTGACGATCGTGGTCTTGCCGGCGCCCGAAGGGCCAACCAGTGCCGTCGTTTTACCGGCTTCGGCAACCAGGCTGACCTTGTGCAGCACAGGACTGGTCTCAGAATAGCTGAAGCTCAGATCCTCGAAACGGATTTCGGCGCCGGAAACGACCAGATCCCGGGCATTGGGAATATCCGCCTGATGCGGCGTGATATCGAGAATCTCATAGATCATCCGGGCATTGACGATGGCGCGTTCCATATTGACCTGAAGCCGCGCCAGACGGCGCGCCGGATCATAGGCCAGCAGCAGCGCACCGATGAACGATATGAAGGCGCCCGGCAATGCATCCCTGTAGATGGTGTTGAATGCCGCATAGGCCAGCACGCCGGAAATGGCTATTCCGGCCAATGTTTCGGTCAGCGGCCCGGTACGCTCGGAAAGACGTGCGATCCGGTTAGATCGGGCTTCCGCATCGGTCACCAGAATATCGACCTTGTTACGGAGCTGGTCTTCCATGGTGAAGGCCTTGACGATGGCAATACCCTGCAGGGTTTCCTGCATCACCCCATAGACCCGGCTGTTGACCATGACGGATTCACGGGTCACGCTGCGCAGCCGTTTTGCTATATAGCGCAGGGCCAGAACCATCGGCGGCCCGACAAGGAAGACCACGGCTGTCAAAAGCGGGTCACGATAAATCATCACGCCCACCAGGGCGAGAAGCGTGAGTAGATCCTTGGCAAGCGAGGTGATGGTCAGATTGAGGACATCGCGGATACCACCGGCATTCTGGCCGATCTGCGAGGCCAGCTGGGCCGAGCGTGTTTCGCCCAGATAGCCAACGCCGAGTTCCATCAGGTGGCTGAACAAACGGCGCTGATAACGCGCAACGATATTGTTGCCGATTTTTGCCAGAGCAACGGCCTGTCCGTAGGTCGCCGCGCCGCGCAGCACGAAAGCACCCAATACCGCTCCGCAGATAACCCAGACGACTTCTTCACGTTGCTTGGCAAAAGCCTCGTCAACCATGTCCCCCAGGACCCAGGCCATGAAGGCGGTCGACAGGGCCACGGCCATCAGGCAGGCGATGGCGAAGATATAGGTTCCGATATAATCGCGGCCATTCTCCGACAAAATGCGCCGAAGCATGCCGATGATCGTATCGGGATCAATCCGCGTTCGTTGTTTATCTGCCACTGTTTATGAATCCTGATCGATAATGTCAGCGGCTCTATATACGCTTCGCGGCGCTTTGCCTATGCCCTCCAGCGACGTCCCTCTGTCGCAACACCGAAACGAATCGGCGTGCGTGCGTAGGATGCCAGGCCGAAAAGCGCAGCCAGAGGGTGGGTAACGACAAAGGTCGGCATGGTTTTGAGCAGCGCGCCATGCGGCGCTTTGTCCTCAAAAGCTGCTCTGAATTCCGGTTTTTCGAGCACCGGAATAATTTTCTGGACAATGCCACCGGCCAGGAAAACACCGCCGCGCGCCATGAAAACCAAAGCCAGATCACCGGCCACGCGCCCCAGATAGGTGGCAAAAAGCGAAAGCGCTTCGCTCGCCACCGGGTCTGCGCCATCCAGACCGGCGGCGGTAACCTCATGCGGCGCAGAAAAAACCGGCGGCTGACCATCGGCCTTGCAAATGGCCGTATAGAGATTGACCAGACCACTGCCGCACAGAATCTGTTCGGCAGATACCCGCCCGCCAATGCGTTTGAGATGGGGGAAGATGGCAAAGTCCCGATCCGTGCGCGGCCCCAGATCAATATGGCCGCCTTCGCCGGGAACCGGAATCCAGCTGTGCCGGGAATAGACCAACCCCGCGACACCCAGGCCCGTGCCCGGCCCGAGAACCACCCGGGACGCATGGTGTTCGATCTTTCCGCCACCGATGGCATGGCGATGCTCCGTGTCCAGAGAGGCTGCCGCCAGCGCCTGCGCCTCAAAATCATTGAGGACGATGACATCAACAAGGAAAAAATCCTTGATCATCTGTTTTGGCCGGACAATCCATGGACAATTTGTCAGGTGAATTTCATCGCTGTCCACCGGTCCGGCAATGGCGAAAATCGCTGACCGGGGCTGAATGGATGTCTTGTCGAGGATTTTCGTCTGGATGGCCTCTTCGATGGTCTCAAAATCAGCCGTCGCCAGAACAGGAAACTCTTTTGGCTGTGCATAGGCATCCATGAGAATGGCGAAACGGGCATTGGTCCCGCCGATATCACCAATCAGGATCGGGAAATGGATGATGGCATCGTGGTCCTTGCTACTGGACATTTATCTCAGTCTCCGAAAATCCGCGTCATGACGCCCACGGGCCTTCTTGCTGCCAATGGACATCTTTACACAATTAAATCGATTTGAATTCTCTCTATAGCAAATTACGGCATAAAGGAAAGCGACCTGCCGGGTGATTTTGTCTCGCGGCCTGCTTTATCGGACAATTGTTGCAATCATATTTCAACGCCGTAGTCTTCGCAATTGTCTGCCCGGCAGACGCGCAGTCAGCCATGGGGGTGGCCAGGGGCGCAGCTAGGGGGTCGGACGGGGGGTTGGAATCGGTATCAGGGCCGGCATGGACGCCGGCGAAGCGTTTCCGGCAATGCGTGCATAAACCGTCTGCTCAATGCCCGCAGCGCCGATTGTTACCGAGGCCTCTGATGCCGGGCCTGCCGCGTTGAGCACGCCGGTGCAGGCAGACGGCAGGTCATTGAGCATCACGTGGCGTGGCTTCTTCGGTTTTGTGGGTTTTTTCGGCTTCGATGGTTTTGTCGGCTTTTTGGGTTTGAGGGCAACATCAAACCACCAGTCCAGAACCTTGCCGCAGCCCTGATCTGCCGGAACGGCATTTTGCGCCTTGCAATTGGTTGACCCTTTCGGGCAACGCAAACGAACATGCATGTGATAATGGTGACCGTAGTAGGGCCTGACCTTGGCAAGCAGGGCGCGGTCTCCCTTCCAGCTGTCACACAGCTTCTTCTTGATGCCGGGATGAACAAGGATGCGCTGCACCTGCGGGTAGCTGGCCGCGCGCATGATCAGACCGGCGTGCGCATCCGTCCATATCTTCGGATCGACCACGACGGATTGGGATTTCAACACCGATTTGGCGCTGATGGCCTCGCGCTCGGATGCCGAAAAGCGCCGGTTCGGCATCGGGGTGAGCCAGATATCGGCGTCCAGCCCGACCTGATGGGATGCATGGCCTGTCAACATCGGTCCGCCGCGCGGCTGAGACATGTCGCCGACCAGCAAGCCAGGCCAGCCATCATATTTGGCCGCATCCCGGGAGAGTTGTTCGACCGTGGCAATCAGCTCCGGATGCCCCCAGCGGCGATTGCGGGACAGGCGCATGGCCTGCCAATACTCACCATCCGTAGCGATTGCCCGCCCACCGGCAAGGCAGCCATTCGAATAGAAACCATAAGCCTGGGATGGCAGATCGGCCGGCAGCTGCTTGCTACCGAACAGCTGCTTTGCAGGCGTATTGTCCGCCGCGCCTGCCGACCCGGTTGCAAACAGTGCAAGCATCAACGCACTGAAAAACAGGGATATGAAGGAGGATATCAGTTTTCCGAGAGGCAAATCATCCACTCCGCGCGCGTCGAATCAATCATTTGCATGTTACGGCAAATTTGGCTTTGCCACTATGGACAAACCGCAGCCACTGAACTGCACACTGCCGCCAGCCACCATGGGATTCGCGTAGAATATTATTAGCACGCGTCGCGACGGCTTGAAACAGTCTGCATCACTCCGGCCAGGAACAATCGCATCGCTATCAGCGCCATGGCGTTGTCTGCCATGGCCAGCGGCTGTAATTTTGGATTCTTTGGCTGACAAAGGTGCAGAATTCAAAACTATACTGTATATGGGGTTTCAAGCCACCGGGGCTGCGCGAAAAGACAAACGTGCGTCCAATGGCTACCAGCGCCAGAATGGCGGCAAGGCAAGGAAACCTGTTGCTGAATGAAAAAACGTCTGTTGAGTTTCCTTGTTGTCGGCGGAATAGGATTTCTGGCCGATGCAGGTGTCCTTCTGAGCTTTCTGCATTGGACCGACGTGGATCCGTTCACCGCCAGACTGGTGGCAATCGCGATCGCGCTGCAGGTCACATGGCTGTTGAACCGGAATTTCACATTTGAAAAGAGCACGCGCAGTACGGCTGTTGAAGGCATGCGCTATGGCGGCGTCGGCATTGCCTCAAATATCCTCAATTATCTTGTCTATTCAGGATTGCTGGTGTTCCTGCCGGAGATAAGACCAATCGTCGCGCTGACCCTGGGCTCGGCAACAGCAACTGTCTTTGCCTATACGGGCTATGCCAAGCTGGTTTTCGGACGCTAGAGTATCCGTTGTGACCAGGGCTCAACGGTCAGTTCCGGCCAGGCCTTCAACGCCCTGTTTGCCTTTTGCCTGTGTGCTGTTTCATTGGCCAGAACCCGGTTTGGAATCACCCGAAACGCAAAGATAGGGTCCAGCCCGAAGGGCGCATAAAGATCCAAACTGTCGTCGTCCAGAAGACGGATACCGACCGCGTGGGTTCGCGACGCATAACGGTCGATTGATTCGTCGCCGTTCGAAAGAGCCTCATAGGCCTGCCCGAATTTTTTCGGGAACCACAGATGCACCCGCGCCTGATTGCGGATTTCCACCGGCAGGGGACTGTTGTCAAAAACCGCCTTTGAACGTTTTATAATACGGTCCTCGGCCTCCCAGGAAAGGTCGGATTGGTCGAAATAGATTACGTCGATATCGTTGATGGCGTGGCCTGACGGCCTGCCGGTCAGCACATTCCAGACTGTGTTATAGATGACCCCTGAAACGATGCGCCATTGCGGCAGGTTGAGCTTTCGCGCCGCGACCAGAGCATCGTGGATGATCGGCTCATTGCGCACGATATCAAACAGAATATCGCGCTGTTCTTCAAAGGGTCGCCCGGCATGACGCAGATGATCCATCAATGGCCTCTATGATCGTGCCACTTGCACATCGCCTTGACCGGATTTCGCTCAGACCTGCTCCCAGCCATCGCTTTCACCGGCGCGGTAGATGGCATCGATAAGACGCTGGTTGCGGACCGAATTTTCAAGCGAGAAAAGCACATTCTCACCGCCTGCGGCCACATCGGCAAATGTCTCGATCAGATTGCGGTATTGTCGCACACCGGGAAAGCGGAAGATCTCGGCGCCATCATGCGATTGATTGTGCAAGGTGATGCTGGCGTGGCCATAGTCACCGGCGTTGAAGGGCGCAGTCACTTCAATATATCCCTTTTCCCCATGGAAGACCATTTCCTGGCGAAGCGCCATCTGGGTGGAGCAATAGAAGTCGAGATTGAAATCACCGAAATCTGCGGAAATATTGGCGTAGGTATCCGTGCCGAAACGCGGATCACGTTCAACGCTTGCCCTAACTCTCAAAGGTTCCTGGCCGGTGGCGATGCGGGTCGTCACCGTGGGATAGACACCGATATCAGGCAGCGCGCCACCGCCCAGTTCAGGCTTGTTGCGCATATTGTCGGGATCAATATTGAAATAGGCAAAGGCCCCCTGCACCTGGCGCAGCCTGCCGATGGCGCCATTTTTGATCAGGTCGCGCACCTTGGCCCATTGCGGATGGTATTGAACCATGAAAGCCTCGGAAACCAGCACATTGTTCTGGTCGCGCGCAGCGATCAGATCCTTGATTTCATCGGCATGAAGCGCAATTGGTTTTTCGCACAGAACATGTTTGCCCGCTTGCGCCGCTTTCAGTGCCCATTCCACGTGCTGGCTTGTCGGCAATGGAATATAGACACCATCCACCTGGTCGGATTGCAGCAGTTCGTCATAGGACCCGAATGCATGCGGCGCACCAAAACGATCGGCCAGATCACGGGCGCGTGCGAGATCGCGGCTGGCAATGGCCGAAACGATGCTGTTGCTGGCATCCTGCATGGCCGGAATGAGCTGTTCACGACCAATTCTGGCTGTCGATAACACGCCCCATCTGAATAATGTCATCCTGCTGCTCCCTTTGCTGCGCGTTCGCGTATCTGTGTAAATGTCCAATCCTTCAGCAACGTTCCGTTTTCCCAGACCGGTTGCATCAGGTTTTCCCGATCGCCCAGATCCTTGAGTGGAACGGCAACGGGTTTTCCATCCTCCAGCACAACGGCCTGACGATAGCGTTTGGATGCCTTGCCGGGATCGGTCTTCGGATCCTTGTTCACGCCGGTCCAATTGCCCTGAAAATCAAGGCGCGCATTGGCTTTCATGGCAAAGCGCAAAGTATCGCGATTGACCTTTTGCAGCAGCCCGGCACCCATGCCAAAAGCGATATTTTCAGCCGACCAGCCGCGTGCCAGCATGCGATCGAGGATAATGCCGATTGAATCCGGTGTTACACCGTCACCCTGAATGACACGCACGGCGGGATTGAGCACCCGGTAGCCCTTGGCATTTGTGGAATAGCCGAAAATCTCTCCCAGCATGTCAATCGTATCAAGCGGCACCACGGTGGGATCGCCCGAATCCGGCCGGACCACCAGGGTTCCGCCCATATTCTCCACCTTGGAGCGCAATTCCTTGCCCCAGATCTGAGATACCGCATGATAAAGGTCATAGGAATCGGAAACAACCGCAACCATTTTACCCTTACCGCCAAAGGTATCGACCATGTTGCTATAGGCTTCGGATTCGCGCTCCTCCCCCCAGCTTGTCATGGTTGAATGTTCGGCCGCCGGGATCGAAAATCCGGCCATCTGCTCATGATAATATTTGCGTGCAAAGACAATTGCAGAGACCGTATCTGTGCCCATGAAATTGACCAGATGGGCCACACCGCCGAGGCCGGCCTGTTCCAGCGAGGTGGCCCCACGGGCGCCAAAATCATGCAGCCGGAAGGGCAGCACATCGGCGTAGTCGTCACAGGATTTTTCCAGTGCAGCTGCAATGATCTGTTTGACATTGTAGGAAATGGTGGCGACCGTTGACGGATACCACACGGCACGCAGCAGCGCCGTTTCCATGAAGGTCGGCAGCCAGAAGAAATCAGGATCGGTGTTGCGTATCTGAACGAGCGGCGTTCCGGGCGGCACAATCATGCCTTCCGGCAGGGCCTCGATCAAAAGCGGCAGGCCACCATTGTGGCGGCTCAACAACAATTCCCAACCTTCGCGGTTGAAGGGCAGGCCGTGGGCGGTGACCAGTTCATCGGCCTCGTCAATATCGGCCAGGGTGATGCGGCGTGTGAGATATTCCTTGAGAAACATCTGCAGGCCGAAAAACAGCACCTGGTCATGGCGACCACCCGGACGGCTTTCCACATAGGCGGAGATGGCCGATGTCTCAGGGGGATATTGGGCGTAGTGGGAATATTTATAACTGTCGGTATTCAGGATCATGTTCACAATCCGGCACTCCGTCTGTTGGTCTTCATGCAGCCGGGCTGAAAACTGAGCCTGGAGCGCGCCACAGCCCATTCAGGCTGCAGCACGTTCCGTTCATATGTAACGCGCGTCTTTTCCCAAAACCAGTTCCGACGTGCTGAAGGCACCCATTGGCGTTCCACCCGCTTAACCGCGCAGAACACCACCGGTTTTGGCAGCGACATTGGCAATGACTTTTGCCGCAAGCGCTTCAAGATCTGCGTCTGTCAATGTCCGGTCGGTTGGCTGGATATCGACTTCCACGGCCACCGACTTTTTGCCTGCACCCAGAGAAGCCCCGGCGAAAAGGTCAAAAACATTCACATCGACAATAAGCTTTTTATCGGCGGCGGAAACCGCTTTGACAATTTCACCGGCATGGACATTGTCTTCCACGACAAAGGCGAAGTCCCTTTTGAGCGCCTGGAAGGACAAGATTTCCAAAGGCGGTTTTGTGCGTGTCGCCTTGCGTTTGGCTTCAGGCACCGCATCGATGAATATTTCAAATCCGCACAGGGGCCCGGAAACGCCCATGCTGTCCAGGGTTTTTGGGTGAAACTCGCCAAATGTTCCCAGCAAAATCTTGGGGCCAAGCCGGATCTGACCGCAGCGGCCGGGATGATACCAGTCGGGACCACCCGGCTCGATCTGCATGCGGCCAACCGGCATGCCGCAGGCCTCCAGCGCCGCCAGCGCATCAGCCTTGGCATCGAACACATCGACCGATGAAGAGTTGGTGTGCCAATGGCGGCCGGGACCCTGCATTTTTGCAGTGCCACGGCGGATGCCGGCAGCAACACGGCGCTGCCCCTTGTAGGAATCATCCTGATAGATATCGGAGACTTCGAACAGCTCCAGATCACCATGCCCTCTGTTGGCATTGTTCAGCGCGCCTGTCAGCAATCCCGGCAACAGCGAGGGACGCATGTCCGACATTTCAATTGCAATCGGATTTGCCAGTTTCAGCGCATCCTGACCGCCACCAAAAAGCGCTGCCTGCGCGGCGGATACAAATGACCAGTTGACCACTTCCACCATGCCGCGTGCGGCCAGTGCCCGACGGACCGTGCGGGTGCGTGTTTGCAGCGGTGTCAAAATGCGTTCGCTGATATGACCATTGCGCGCCAATGGCTGCGGATCAATGCGGTTGACCCCGTAAATGCGCATGACCTCTTCAACAAGGTCTGCCTTCCCGTCGACATCCGGACGCCAGGTGGGAACAAGCACATCCACGATATCGCCAGTTCCCTGGGGCTCAAAGCCGAGCTTGTGGAGTATCTTCAGGCACACGTCGAAAGGCACTTCAATACCGGTCAGGCGGGAGACTTCCGACAGCGGAAAGCTGACAGTCTTGCGGGTGGGCACCACATAATCGGTGACGATCGGCTGCGACGGCACGCCGCCGCACAGGTCGGTCACCAAATGGGTCGCCAGTTCCATGCCGTCAACCATGAAGGCCGGATCCACACCGCGCTCGAAACGATAACGCGCATCGGTGATAACACCCAGGTCGCGTCCGGTGCGGGCGATATTGGATGCATCCCACAGGGCTGATTCAATCAGCACGTTGGTGGTGTTTTCATCACAGCCGGTCTGCGTTCCACCGACGATGCCGGCGATGGATTCAACGCCACTGTCATCAGCGATGACGCAAATCTCCGCATTGACTTCGTAAGTGCCGCCATCCAGCGCTTCAACCGTTTCACCAGCGCGGCCCCGACGCACCACCAGATTGCCGACAACCTTGTCCGCATCAAAAACATGCAGCGGGCGTCCGCGATCAAAGGTGACATAGTTGGTAATATCGACAAGCGCACTGATCGGGCGCATGCCGATGGCCGTCAACCGCTGCTGCATCCACAGGGGACTGGGGCGGTTTTCAACATTGCGGACCATGCGCAAGGCGAAACCATTGCACAACGGCTGGGTATCGCCAAAGTCGAGAGAGACATTGATCGGGCAAGGCTCTGTTCCGCCCGCCGGCGCAATGGCGTTGTCCTTCAAGGTGCCCAGCCCATAGGCAGCCAGATCGCGGGCGATGCCGTGAACACCGGTGCAATCGGGGCGATTGGGGGTCAGGCCGATCTCGATCACCGGATCATCCAGGCCGGCATAGGCGGCAAAACTGCTGCCGATTTCCAGATCGTCTGCAAGATCGATGATGCCATCATGCTCGTTGGACATCTGCAACTCGCGCTCGGAGCACATCATGCCGTGGCTTTCGACGCCTCTGATATTGCCGACAGACAGGGTGGTGTCGATGCCCGGGACATAGGTTCCTGCGGGTGCGAAAGCGCCCAGCAGGCCGGCGCGGGCATTGGGTGCCCCGCAGACCACCTGCACGGGGTCACCGGTGCCGGTATCAACCGACAGAACCTGGAGCCTGTCGGCATCAGGATGTTGCTGCGCGGTCAGCACTTTTGCGATGACGAAGGGTTTGAGGGCGGATCTGTCATCCACCGCCTCGACCTCCAGGCCGATCATGGTCAGCGCTTCGCAGATCTCGCCAAGTGAGCTTTGGGTATCGAGATGATCTTTGAGCCAGGAGAGTGTGAATTTCATCGCTTTGTCCGTTGTCTTGATCGATAGGGCCGCGCTTGCGGTATTCCAGTGGCCAATTACGTGAGGGCCAGTTACTCGAGAACCAGTTACTCGAGGACTAGTTGCTCAGGCCGGCAAACAGGGTCGGCATGTCCAGCGGCCGGAAGCCGTAGTGCTTCATCCAGCGCACATCGGCATCAAAAAATGCCCTGAGATCCGGCATGCCGTATTTGAGCATGGCGATCCGGTCTATGCCCAGTCCCCAGGCAAATCCCTGATATTCATCCGGGTCCAGGCCGACATTGCGCAACACATTGGGATTGACCATGCCGCAGCCCAATATTTCCATCCAGTCGTCGCCCTGACCAAAGCGCACTTCCTTACCCGAACGATCACATTGAATGTCGAGTTCGAGGCTGGGCTCGGTGAATGGGAAATAGGACGGCCGAAAGCGCATATTGAGCGAGGGAACCTCGAAGAATGCCTTGCAGAATTCCTGTAGCACCCATTTCAGGTTGGCCACATTGGCGGTCTTGTCGATGACCAGCCCTTCAATCTGATGAAACATCGGCGAATGGGTCGCGTCGCTGTCGCAACGATAGGTCTTGCCGGGAATGACGATGCGGATCGGCGGACTCTGTTTTTCCATCGTATGGATCTGCACCGGCGACGTATGGGTGCGCAGCAATTTGCGGACACCGTTTTCGTCTGGATTGAAGAAAAACGTGTCATGCATCTCGCGCGCCGGATGGCCTTCGGGGAAGTTCAGCGCGGTGAAATTGTAATAGTCGGTCTCGATGTCAGCGCCTTCGGCGATGGAAAAACCCATATCGGAAAAAATGGCGGTAATCTCGTCCATCACCTGGGAAATCGGGTGAATGCGACCCCGCTCGATCGGCGATTGGCGCACCGGCAAGGTCACGTCCAGCGTCTCGCGGGCCAGCCGCTCATTGATGGCGATATCATGCAGTTCGGCCTTGCGCTGGGCAATCGCCTCGCCGACACGCTGTTTCAAACCGTTGATCGCCGGCCCCATGACGGTGCGTTCTTCCGGCGTCATGCGCCCAAGCGTTTTCAGCTTTTCAGAAACGCTGCCCTTTTTCCCGAGCGCCGCCACGCGCACGCCTTCTATCGCCTGCTCGTTGTCCGCCGCGACGATATCGGCCAGAATTGACTGTTCGAGCTGCTCCAGATCACTCATTTTCCGTTTCCTCACGGGCCATTGGTATTGAGGGTATGTGGTGCACATCATCGATTTATGGAAGCGATCGCATGCGCCAGGACCGGTTACGGCCAATCAAAGAAAAACCCGCGCCAGCCCTGCCAGCACGGGTTTCCCAAAATCGAAAAATATGCCTTGGGAAAACGCTGGCTTAGCTGACAGCGCCTTCAAAAGCATTGGGTGTCGTGTCTTTCAGATAGACCAATGCGCCTTTTGCGCTGGCAACCAGAGCGCCAAAGGCCTCCGGGTGATGGATCGCCATATCGGAAAGAACCTTGCGGTCAACTTCAATACCAGCCTTGTTCAAGCCGTCAATGAAGCGGCCATAGCTCAGGCCGTGTTCGCGAACAGCGGCATTGATGCGCTGAATCCACAATGCACGGAAGTTCCGCTTGTTTACCTTGCGGTCCCGATAGGCATATTGCATCGACCGGTCAACTGCAGCTTTTGCAGTCCGGATGGTGTTCTTGCGGCGGCCACGAAAGCCCTTCGCCTGAACCAGAATCTTTTTGTGTTTTGCGTGGGCGGTCGTGCCCCGTTTTACGCGTGCCATGATCTTAGCTCCTTAAATCCGTTGCGACGCCTAGTGGCTGTTCGGCATAAATTTCTTCACAATGCGTGCATCAGGGTCCGAAAGAACCATGGTGCCACGGGCATCACGAATAAATTTGTTGGATCTTTTGATCATGCCATGGCGCTTGCCAGCGGCGGCGGACAGGACTTTGCCGGAAGCTGTTATCTTGAAACGCTTCTTGCAAGACGATTTCGTCTTCATCTTGGGCATTTTGCTACTCCATATTCGGGCACGATCCGGTCGTTTTGACCGTCGATTGCCTCTTGATTGTTATGTCCCCGACCAAAACAGATTCGAAATCCTTTCAGATCCCGCCTGCATCCCGGCCTTGCATTCATGATCTTCCCGCAGAGGGGCCTCACATCGAATGCCTGGGGCGTTCTCGCATTAAGAACCGCCACGGCATGCCCTGCCGGACGGTTCAGACGCGGCCTTATAACGGGACTGGCCATCAAGCGCAAGCGTAATTCGAAGCCTGTGCCTGTCCATGTGCCTATCCCGGCGCCTGTCCCAAAAGAATTATCTTGGTGTCAGAACCATCATCATCTGACGGCCTTCGAGCTTGGGTTCGGCCTCGACCTTGGCGATTTCGACCGTGTCTTCCTTTACCTTCTGAAGCAATTGCATGCCGAGTTGCTGATGCGCCATCTCGCGACCGCGAAAACGCAGCGTCACTTTGACCTTGTCGCCATCCTCGAAGAAACGGTTCATCGCCTTCATCTTCACCTCATAATCATGGGTGTCGATATTGGGGCGCATCTTGATTTCCTTGACCTCAACGGTCTTCTGCTTCTTGCGCGCTTCGGCAGCCTTTTTCTGTGTCTGATATTTCAGCTTGCCGAGATCGAGAATCTTGCAGATGGGCGGTTTTGCATTGGGGGAAATTTCCACGAGATCAAGTCCCGCTTCCCCGGCGATGGACAATGCTTCTTCAATGTCAACTTCGCCGCGGTTATTTCCTTCATCATCAATGAGCTGAATCCGGGGCACCCGGATGTCGTTGTTAGCGCGCGGGCCTGTATTGGTAGGACTCGTCGCTCTGAATGGTCTGCGAATGGCCGTAGTCTCCTGGCTGTTTCGTCAAAAGGTGGATATGTGAGCCGCATTTCAAAACACAAAACGGCACGTGCGGCAATGTCACCATCACCACAGCCGAGTCAATAGCACGACTTTTATAATAAATCACCTGCCCATTACCAGTTCAGGGCCAGTTTCGGGCCAGTTCGGCGTCAGTTCGGGCCAGCGCGGGACGCCCCTCAAGGGCACAGGCGCATTGTTTGGCAGGCTCGGCAGCAGACTTCGCATGGCGTTTTCGTCTGTCGGTGCGCGTTCGAATCGGTCATTATCGGCGCATCAATCAACAAGCAATCAGGACGGGGCGGCGCCATGACACAGACAAATGAGTCACAGGTCAAGGATTCTCAGGCCAATGAGCAAATCGCAATTGGCAAGGATGACAGCTTGCGGACCCTGGCGGTTTGCCACCGTCCTGCAAAAGCCGCCGCCAGCCCAGCCGCCGCCAGCCCAGCCTCAGTCAGCCCAGCCTCAGTCAGCCCAGCCTCCGTCAGCCCAGCCTCAGTCAGGCCCGGCCTCGTCTGGCTCGGCGGCTACCGATCGGACATGATGGGCACCAAGGCCGTTGAGCTTGACCGTTTTGCGCAGCGTCACGGGCTGGAATGCACGCGCTTTGACTATTCCGGACATGGCCGCTCGGGTGGTGATTTCAAGCAGGGCACAATCTCGCGATGGCTGGAGGAAAGCCTGGCGGTGGTGGGCCGGTTTACCGATGGCCCGCAACTGCTGATTGGCTCCTCCATGGGGGCGTGGATCGCCCTGCGCCTGGTTCAGGAACTGCAAAAGAAAGGTTTGAGCGCGCGGGTTTGCGGCCTGCTGCTGCTGGCGCCGGCGCCGGATTTTACCAGCGCCCTGCATGAGCCGCTGCTGACTGAAGCGCAAGTGCAGGCGCTGGAAACCAAGGGGTATATCGAAGAGGCCACCCCCTATGGCCCGGAGCCGAATGTCTACACGAAGGCTTTGTTCGATGACGGCAGGGAGAACCAGGTTCTGCACGGCCTGATCGAAACCGGCTGCCCGGTGCATATCATCCAGGGCATGGAAGACCCGGATGTTCCCTATGCCCATGCCCTGCGCCTGGTCGAGCATTTGCCGAGCGAAGATGTTGTCCTGACGCTGGTGCGTGATGGCGACCACCGCCTGTCACGACCACAGGACATTGCGATGATGCTCAATGCCGTTTCCGCGATGATCGGAGAATAGTGCATGGCTGACTTTCATTGATTCACTCTGCCAGTTGTTTTTGGTCAGGATCAAGTTGGATCGCGCAGCGCGTACCTGCAGGTACAGGCAAGCGGCGCAACGTAGCCGATGGGCCGGCTTTCCCCACCCATTGAAGAAAGGCTGCTATTTCAACCTTTTGCATGAGAGGGCCGATCGATTTTACCCGCTGCGTCACCCGTTTTGTCTGGCGTCTCGACCGATGCGAGAGCATCGCTCTTTACCGCCCTCTGGCGGATCGACTCACTGGATCACGAACACAGTGGTTCAATGAAAGCCAGCCATGCTCTGGAACAAGCCCCTCCAGCATCTGTCCACAGACGCGGTAACCATAAAACGATCTTTATCGGTTTGCTGATTGACTCCGACCCCCTCACCGATCTTAACTGTTTGTTAAGGATAACAAAGGGTATACGGGGACCGATCGTCTATGAGGGGCGTTTTCATCAAAGCCGCGCTGGCCGCATGCGTCATTGGCGCATCGCCGACGCCGATTGTCATGGCTGCCCAGCAAGCCGGATCGTCGATGCATCTGGGTGGAATCACATCGCAGCCCATCGGCCATTACGAATTCTGCAAGAAAAACCGCAGCGAATGCCGCGGCAGCGGCAAGCAGACAACGGCGCCTCGGGTGACGGAATTCGGCTGGACAGTGGTCCAGGAGATCAATGAATCGGTGAATTATTCCGTGCTGCCGATGACCGATTACGAGATTCACGGCCGCGAGGAAGTCTGGTCATACCCCGATGTCGTCGGCGACTGCGAAGATTATGTTCTTTTGAAACGGGCCATGCTGATGGAACAGGGCTTTTCCAGTTCCGATCTGCTGATAACCGTCGTGCGCAAACCCAATGGCGAAGGCCATGCGGTTCTGACCCTGCGCACTGCCGATGGTGATTTTGTCCTCGATAATCTGGAAGACAAGGTCAAGCTTTGGACCACCACCCCCTATACATTCCTGAAACGACAGGCGTCTTTTCACGCCGGTCGCTGGGTGGATATCGAATATGCCGATGATCTGATGGTCGGCTCCATTCCAGATTGAGATGTTCAGGACGTTCCAATAATCAGCCCGGCCGTGAAGACCAGGGCGCCACCCAGAACCACCTGAAAAATGGCCTTTGACCAGGGTGTTTCCATATATTTGTGCTGGATCCAGCTGATCACCCAGAGTTCCACAAAGACCAGCGCAATGGCGATTGTCGTGGCGGTGATGAAATCCGGAATGAGATAGGGCAAGGCATGGCCCAGACCGCCGAGCGTTGTCATGATGCCGGTGGCAAAGCCGCGCTTGATTGGTGCGCCGCGCCCTGAAATCACGCCATCATCAGAGGCAACCTCGGTAAAGCCCATGGATATGCCGGCGCCGATCGATGCAGCAAGGCCGACCAGAAAGGTCTGCCAGGTGTCCCCGGTGGCAAAGGCGGCCGCGAAAATCGGCGCGAGGGTGGAGACGGAGCCATCCATCAGGCCGGCAAGACCGGGCTGGATATAGGTCAGGATCATCTGTCGCCGCTCGACATGGGCTTCGGTTTCGCGCACCGATTTAGGTGCGTGATCCTCGGCAAGGCGATGGGCCATGGATCCATGGTGGCGCTCTTCCTCGGCAAGATCGCCCAGTAATTTGCGGGTCGTGGCATCCTCGGCCCGTTTGGCGGCCTCCAGATAGAAGCGCCAGGCCTGACGCTCCATGCGCTCGGCTTCATCACGGATGGTATCGATCGACTTGGTTTTTGTCAGCCAGAGCGGACGGCGCTCCATATACCCACTGACATGTTCGCGCCTGATCAGAATGATGCGCTCGCCAAAGCGTTTTCGATAGAGCTCGATCAGCCTGCGGCGATGCTCGTTTTCCTCCTTCGCCATTTCCTCGAATATTTCGGCGGTTGCCGGATAGGATTCCTGCAGGGCATCGGCATAGGCGAGATAGATCCGGCCGTCATCTTCCTCTGATGAAATGGCAAGGGCGAGTATTTCCTGTTCGTTGAGCGATGAAAACGAACGGCGGCCAACACCGGCAAGGCGACGCAGCATGATCAATATCCTATTTTAGAATAATTCTAAAATAGGTGTTTCCAGCCGACGGTCAAGACACTGATGCTCATAGACGGCGGCGCCATTCAACAATTGTTGTGCTACAGAGCGTTGAACGGGCTTGATCTTGCCGACGTCCTCAAAAATAGTGGCTGCATGGAAAAAAACAGCAAAAGACCTGTCATGGTGGACAATTGGCTCGACCATTTCGGGCGCTGGATTGCCGGCCGACTGGTCAGCGAAACATCCGGCTATCAGCCCTATACGCCGTCGGACCCGCAAACCCTGGAGCGCACCTTGCGGGCCGGAGACATTCTGCTGATTGAAGGCAACCAGAAAGTCTCCTCGGCGATCAAATACCTGACCCAGTCCACCTGGTCCCATGCGGCGCTCTATGTGGGCGATGCCTGCGGCGAACCGAAAGAGGGAGAAGAGCGCGCGCAATTGATCGAGGTCGTTCTGGGCGAGGGATGCATTGCCTCGCCCTTGAGCAAATATGCCACCTATAATACGCGTATCTGCCGCCCGGTCGGCCTGACCGGCGAAGACCGGCGCACCGTGGTTGATTTCATGCTTTCAAATCTGGGCGTGCGCTATGACCTGAAAAACATTTTCGACATGCTGCGCTATTTCCTGCCGACACCACCGGTGCCAGTGCGCTGGCGACGCCGCATGCTGTCCTTTGGCTCGGGAGATCCCACAAGGGCGATCTGTTCATCACTGATTGCCCAGGCCTATCAATCCGTGCGTTATCCGATTTTGCCGGAATTCGACAAATCGCCGGGCCAGATGACGGCGCAATCGACCTATTCCCGGCGCGAAATTCGGCATATCCGCCATCACTCGCTGTTCACGCCGCGCGATTTCGACCTGTCTCCCTTTTTCATGATCGTCAAGCCGACACTCGAATACGGCTTTGACTACAAGCAGATCCACTGGCATCCGGATGTTCTGGCAGGCGCAACAGCAGCAGGCGCGGCGCCCGAAGACGCTTCACAATCAGGCTGAAGGCATGAGCCCGGCCGCACGGGCAGCAGGGACGGATGACCGGCTGATCGGCAGGACGGTTCCGTCCTTCATTTCGACGAAAAGCCGATCGCCATCACGGCGGGTTCTGGCCACGGCTGCCAGCGCCACCCAATGGGATCGATGGATGCGGATACCGGGCACGGTCGCCACTTCCGAAATCGCATCGGCCAGACGCATCAGGACAAGCTTGCTGCCCCGGTCGGTGACCACCTCGACATAGTGATCCTGCATCGACAGATGCGAAAGCTGTCCGCGCAATTCAATCGGCAGGCGTTTCATCAGCGCAGGCGCAGCCGCCTTTGCCCCCGCCCCCGAATGGGTCCCTGCATCGGCCTCCTTTGCATCGGCTGAATGGAACCAGGCCAGCAGCACGCAGATGCATAGGTTGATTGCCGTGCAATAGGCAAAGATCTCGAGCGCCGCGGACCAATTGTCCGGCAAACCACGGCCGGCCGCCAGATTGACCAGCTCGACCATCAGATAGACCGGCAATCCGCCGATGATTCCGGCGACCCCATAGGCGGGAAGCACCCCCCATTTTCTCAGGGGTGCGAATTCGCCGATCATACGCGCATTGAGCAATCCGATACTGAAGCTGCCAAATGCAATGGCCAGCCAATAGATCAGACGCGGGCCGGGCTGCATGGAACCATAGGTGCCGAAGGGGCCGGACAGCCCGAGGATCAGACCAGCGCCGATCATCCCGACTATGGCTTTGGGCGCGGAAATCTGCCGCCACCATTCGCGAAGCGTGAATTGCAGGGTCCTGTCAGTCACGTATGTCGAGGCCTTTTTGCGAAACAGTGATTCCGGCGCGGAGTCTAACCGGGCAAGCAGCAATGGCAACTGCAAACAACATTTGGAACATCGGCCAAAACATTGACCAAAACATCCGGCCATCTGCAACCAATCAATCGGTACGGGACATCATGACCTTACAACCCCTCCTTCAGGCTTCCTTCTTCATTCAAATTCATGTCCTTGCGGCAATCCTTGCTGCCCTGCTGGGCGCCGTCGTGCTTTTTCGTCGCAAGGGAACGCCTGCCCATCGGTTATCGGGTCGTATCTGGGTCTTGTTGATGGTGATCACCGCCCTGTCGTCCTTTGCCATCCACACGATCAGAAGCTGGGGCCCATGGAGTTTCATTCATCTGATTTCCATCGGCACACTCATTGCCCTGGTGGCCGGCATTGCGCTGGCGCGCAAGCATCAGATCACAGCGCACAGGTTCACCATGCGGTCAACCTATGCCGGCGCCCTGATCATCGCCGGAACCTTGAGCTTCATGCCTGGCCGGATCATGCATGCGGTGCTGTTTGGCACGGATGTCATGAAAGCGTCTGTCCCTGTCGAAATCCCGCCGGCGCCCGGCGCAACAAACGCCTTTGCGGCCATCATGGAAAACACCCCGCTGTGGGTATGGCCCTTGTTCGCCGCTCTGTTGCTGCTTGGCTGGCTGCGCAGCCGTGACAGCATCATCCGGCCCTGGCAGCTTTTTGCCGCGCCAGCGGTCGTGGCGGCCCTGTCCCTCTACAATCTCATGTCCGCCGGATTGTTCCTCAGCGCCTTTGCCGGCTTTGCACTGGGTGTCATCCCCGGCGCCTATTTCGGCAATGCCATCGGCAGGCGGGACAAGGTGACCATGCGTCAGGGCGGCAGGATTGCCGTGCCGGGCGAATGGCTCTCCATGGCTGTGCTGCTTGGCGTCTTTGTCCTGCGCTATGCCAATGGCTTTGTCACCGCCATGATGCCGCACCTGCGCTACGATCCGGTCTGGCTGGCGTCCAGCGGTCTGCTCTCGGGGTTGCTGGCGGCACTGGTCGTTGCCCGTTGCCGGGCGCAATGGCGGCAATTGTCACCCGAAGCCTCCCTCAGCCGCGCCTGACGGCCTTTGCGGGCCGGGTTTTCCATCCAATTGCACGCAAAAATAGCCCTGTGTACGAATTGGCTTTTCACCCGGCCATGAAATGCATTATAGGGCGTGCCATGACAGAGACATCCGGCACACCGCTTTCCCATATCCGCAATTTTTCGATTGTCGCCCATATCGATCACGGCAAGTCGACTCTCGCCGACCGGCTGATTCAGCTGACCGGCGGGCTGACGACGCGTGAAATGTCCGAACAGCTGCTTGACAGCATGGATATCGAGCGCGAACGCGGCATCACCATCAAGGCACAGACCGTGCGGCTGAATTACACAGCCAAAAACGGCGAGGCCTATATACTCAATCTGATCGATACGCCCGGTCATGTGGACTTTGCCTATGAAGTCTCGCGCAGCCTTTCGGCCTGCGAGGGCTCGCTGCTGGTGGTCGACGCCAGCCAGGGCGTTGAAGCGCAGACGCTGGCCAATGTCTATCAGGCCATCGACAACAACCACGAGATCGTCACGGTCCTCAACAAGATCGACCTGCCGGCCGCCGAACCCGAACGGGTGAAGGAACAGATCGAGGATGTCATCGGCATTGACGCCTCGGATGCGGTTGAAATCTCGGCCAAGACGGGCCTGGGCATTCCCGATGTGCTGGAAGCCATCGTCCACCGCCTTCCCGCGCCATCGCACGGCGATGCCTCCGCACCGCTGAAAGCCCTGCTGGTCGACAGCTGGTATGATTCCTATCTGGGCGTCATCGTATTGGTGCGCATCATCGACGGCGTTTTGAAAAAGGGCCAGACCATCCGCATGATGGGCACCAATGCCAAATATCCGGTGGACCGGGTGGGTGTGATCACACCCAAGATGGTCACGGTCAATGCGCTTGGACCGGGTGAAATCGGCTTCATTACGGCCTCCATCAAGGAAGTTGCCGATACCCGCGTTGGCGATACGATCACCGACGACAAGCGCCCGACAGTTGAAATGCTGCCCGGCTTCAAACCCGCTCAACCGGTGGTCTTCTGTGGACTGTTCCCGGTCGATGCGGATGAATTCGAGGATCTGCGCGCCGCCATGGGCAAGCTGCGCCTCAACGATGCGAGCTTTTCCTTCGAGATGGAATCATCCGCGGCGCTGGGTTTTGGTTTTCGCTGCGGTTTTCTGGGGCTTTTGCATCTGGAAATCATCCAGGAACGGCTGGAGCGCGAATTCAATCTGGACCTGATCGCCACGGCGCCCTCCGTTGTCTATGATCTGGTGATGAATGACGGCACGCGCCGGCAATTGCACAATCCCGCCGATATGCCCGATGTCGTCAAGATTGCCGAGATCCACGAGCCGTGGATCCGCGCCACCATCATGACGCCGGACGAATATCTCGGTTCGATTCTCAAATTGTGCCAGGATCGGCGCGGCATTCAGGTGGAACTGACCTATGTGGGCAGCCGCGCCATGCTGACCTATGATCTGCCGCTCAATGAGGTGGTCTTCGACTTCTATGACCGGCTGAAGAGCATCTCGAAGGGCTACGCCTCTTTTGATTACCAGATTTCCGACATGCGGGTGGGCAATCTGGTGAAGATGCAGGTGCTGGTCAATGGCGAACCAGTGGATGCGCTGTCGATGATGGTGCACCGTGCGGCGGCGGAAAAGCGCGGCCGCGACATGTGCGAAAAGCTCAAGGAGCTGATTCCGCGCCACATGTTCAAGATCCCCATCCAGGCGGCCATCGGCGGCAATGTGGTTGCCCGTGAAACCATTTCCGCCATGCGCAAGGATGTAACGGCCAAATGTTATGGCGGCGACGCCTCACGCAAGCGCAAGCTGCTGGACAAACAGAAGGCCGGCAAGAAGCGCATGCGTCAGTTCGGCAAGGTCGACATTCCCCAGGAGGCCTTTATCGCCGCCCTGAAAATGAAGGACGACTGAGGCAACTTTCAACAGCGCCAAATACAAAACCCCCGTCATGCGAACATGACAGGGGTCTTTTCTGGCATCAGCCAGAATACCGGTCGTCAGTTGCTCCTGGTCATATCCGGATCCCCGGATGATGCACAGGACCGTTGTGGGACGGCTTACTGGCTGACCAGCGCGTCGTATTCCTCCTGAGAGAGAACGCCGTCTTCGTCCGTGTCTGCTTCTGCGGCCGCATCAGCGGAAACATCCGGCAATGCCTCCATCAGTTCTTCCATGGTCACTTCACCATTTCCGTCGGCATCAGCGACGGAAAAATCGACTGCCTGGGCATAAGCAGCCATTGGGGCAGCTATTGAGAAAGCTGAAATTCCCAGCGCCAAAAGAAGCTTTTTCATTCGTACTCTCCATAGGTTTCAAAAATGCGGACTGATGCCTGATAGGTCCATGAGCCGTTCCGGCGCAACGCCGGACAAAGCGGAGATTGCTCCTCCATTGTGGTGCGATCGGGGAGAAATAATGGCGGATTGACGGTCCTTTCAGGTCAAATTCATGGATCGGCACATTTTCCATAACACCTTGAAATAATGGCGTTACTGACGACCCGAAAGCAAAGCATAGTCGGCTCATGACGGCGCGCATCAAGCAAGCGGCAATTGACACACCATCGCCCTGCAGGCACCCTTTGACCATGAGTGATTTTTCCGAGTCTCCTGCCCCTGCGCCGCCGCCCCAATTGGGCGATGGGTGCTGCGCCGCACAGGTGGAAACACCGATTGGCCGCCTGACGGTGACCGAGCAGGATGGCGCCATCACCAGCCTGCTGTGGAACCGCGACGGCAATGCAGGCGTCGCGCTGCAGGAAACCCCGCTTCTGCGCGAGGCTCTGGATCAGCTCAGCGCCTATTTCGACCGCAGATTGACGCGCTTTGACCTGCCCTTGAAATTGTCATCCAGCCCTTTCGAGCGCCAGGTCCAGCAGGCGATGATCGCCATTCCACATGGCCAGACACGCACCTATGGGGACATTGCCCGGGAACTTGGCTCCTATGGCCAGCCG
>JARGOF010000075.1 GCA_029212415.1 Rhizobiaceae bacterium
CAGATTTGTCGCCGCTGCAGCTCACGCTGACAGCAGCCACAAACCTTAGACAAAGACGCCTTTTGCCATGAATATCGCCCTGCCGATCACTCTAAAAATTTTACTATCGCAAAATATCATTTGCACACCATGTGCGCAACCATGCCGCTAACCATGCCGGCCTGTGTCAATTCGGAAGATGAAGCAATTCCGGTGCTACTGTCCGCGATAGAGCGTCCAATGTTGCCTTATCTTACCGACATCAGCGTCATTGCACCGCCTTTGGAAATCCATCATACTTGACTAGATGACTGAAATTGAATTGAAATTCCTGATTGATGAAAAGGCCGAAGAGCACCTGAAAACCCGATTGAATGCGCTTCAATTGGTGGATGGCGGTATGCGGCCACTCCGCTCGATCTATTACGATACGCCAGATCATGCACTCCACAGGTCTGGCTATTCCATTCGGCTTCGGCTTGATGGTGGGCGCTGGATCCAGACGGTCAAATCCCGCTCGGGCCTGCGCAGAGGCCTACACAGAGGCCTACACAGAGGCCTGCACAGTGGCCTGTCACGGGTAAGCGAGTTCGAATGCCCTGCGGGCGCTGGCGAACTGCATCTCGATGATATTGTTGACAAAACAGCCCGCAAAAACATCAAACGGCTTATCTCCGGCAAGCGTTTCGACCCGGTTTGCGAGACACATATGAACCGCACATCGGCACAGATCGTCGCGCAAGATGGCACCAGAGCCGAGCTTTCCGTCGATCATGGCAAGATCCTTGCCGGGGCTCTTTCTGCCGAGCTCCGGGAAATGGAGATCGAGCTGATCGCCGGCACTGTGGATGGGCTTTTTGATCTGGCGCGTGATCTCCTGACGGAAGGCGGTTTTCGTTTCTCCTGTCTGTCAAAGTCGGATCGGGGATATCTGCTTGCCGAAGAAGGGCGCATCGATGTGCCCATGCATCCGCGCATGGCAAAACCCGTGCCCTTGCATGCCAAGCAGACGGTTGGCGAGGCTGCCCGCGACATCCTGCGTGAATGTTTCGATCAGATCACCGGAAACATTGACCTGATACGGGTCTCCAGGGACCCCGCAGGACCGCATCAGTTGCGGGTAGGATTGCGGCGTCTGCGCAGTGCATTTGTCCTGTTCTGCGAGCAGATCAACAAGCCGGAAATGAAGCGACTCAACGAAGAAGCCAAGTGGCTCGGCCAGGAAATTGGCGCCCTGCGTGACCGTGATGTCACCGCACTCGACATCGTCAGGCCGCTGCAACAATCCTGCCCCGACGAACCGTCATTTGCCGCATTGAGCAGCCTGCTGGCCGCGGAGCGAGCAAAGACCAGAAAACATGTGCGCCATGTCCTGAAGAGCCAACGTGCGATGTCCTTCCTGCTCGATCTGGCCCGGGTCATAGAAACGATGCCAATTGGCAAAACCGGGGAGGGTGACAAGCCAATTGGAAAGCTTGCAAAGAGGGCTCTGGACAGGCGCTGGAAATCTGTCCGGGAGCATGCAAAGGCGATCGAAAAATTGACCAGCGAGGAGCGTCACACCTTGCGCAAGGAACTTAAAAAACTTCGTTATACGGTCGAGTTTATGGCGCCTCTCTTTTCTAACAAGCGGGTCGCACCGTTCACCCGCCAACTCAAGCAGCTTCAGTCCGTTTTTGGCGAGCTGATCGACGCGGCGATGATCATGGAGCTGTTTTCCGGAGAGACCGCTCTCGGCGCTCAGGACCCTGCCGCCCAACGGGCCATTGGCTGGGTGATCGGCACCCGAATGACCAAATCCCAACAGGATTGGCACGAGGCAAAATCGCTGTGGAAGGATCTCAAGGACACCGGTGCGTTCTGGGGCTGAGGCACCTGCAAATGATGGGTTCTTTAACGTAGCCCTGCAGTTTTGCCAGATGCCTTCGCCGCCACCAACGGTATCTTGACGATCAAAGTGTAGACGTGCAGATGTTGCTCGTTCTTATGCGGAGAGTTCATGCACCAGATTGAACTTATTTTGATCTGCCTAGCCATTGGTGTTCTGCTTCGATGGTCCGGGCGTCTGCCAGATACAGCCCCAAAGGTATTGGGTGGATGGGTGATCAATGTTGCGCTACCGGCAGCAGCCTTGCGCAGCGTTCATGATGTGACGTTTGATGCGGACTGGTGGCTGGCAGCCGCAACACCCTGGATCGGTGTTTCCTTTGCCATCATCATCCTTGTCCCGATCGGGCGTTCGCTCAACTGGTCTCGTCAGCGTCTTGGTGCCCTTTTGCTGGTGGCCGGCTGGGGCAATACATCCTTTGTCGGCATCCCGATGATTACTGCGCTGGCTGGCGCGCAATGGCTTGGCCTCGGTCTGGTGATCGACCTTTTCGGATCCTATCTGGCCCTATCGGTCGTCGGCATCACGATCGCAACCATCTGCAGCGACGCAACATTTGACATCAGGGTCGTGATGCGCCGGATCATTACCTTTCCGCCCTTTATAGCCATCATTGTGGCCATAACGACCAATCATCTGGATCGCCCGGTATTCATCGACGATGTTGTCAACGCATTGGCCATGACACTCACGCCCCTGGCACTGGCGGCTGTCGGCTTTGCGCTGCGGCTGGACCGGATTTCCGGCAGGTTGGCAGCGCTTGGCCTGGGGCTGGGATTTCGGCTGGTCGTCGCACCTTTCTTGATACTGGTCAAGTATCTGCTGCTCGGAAAAATCGGCGATCCGGCTGCCAGAATAGCCATTCTGGAAATGGCTATGCCGCCCATGCTTGGAGCAAGCATCATTGCCATGGGCCATGATCTGGAACCCGATCTGGTGGTTCTCATGATCGGGCTGGGGGTGCCCCTTTCAATGCTGACGGCACCGCTCTGGTGGTCGCTGATCGCCGCTTTTTAGAGACTGGCATCAAGCCAATGCCACGGAACTCATGATGGCAGCATAGTGACATCCGGCGCCACCAAGCACAAAGCTGTGCCAGATGGCATTCTGGTAGCGAAGGCCCGGCCACAGATGAAAAACCACACCTACGGTGTAGAGAATGCCGCCCGCCAGGATCAGCATGAGGGTTTGCATGGACAATGCATCGACAAGTGGTGCAAAAATGAGCACGGCACACCAGCCAAGAACCAGATAGAGAACGTAGGATGTGCGCACGAGCCGGTGGGGGAAAAACAATTTGGTCGTCATCCCGAAGGTCGCCACTGACCAGATCAGGGCCAGCAGGCCGGTGCCCGGCCAGCCCACCAGGTTGATGACCATGATGGGCGTATAGGTGGACGCAATCTTGAAATAGATGGCTGCCTGGTCAAAGCGCTTCAATAGGGCCTTGAGTGGCGATCCGCCGGTCAGATGATAGGCAGCAGAAAAGCAAAACACCGCCACCAGTCCAAAACTGTAGACCGTGAGGCTGAGAGCTGACGCGCCGGACAAAGTGTCTGTTGCCATGACCAGCAGTATAATTGCCCCGACGATGGCGGCCGTAACACCGATCAGATGAATGATGCCGTCGGCCAGTCGTTCGCGATAGGTGTATTCGGGAAAGTCCAGAGAGTTCATTGCGTCGCCATCACAAAGAGATTGTATCTGTGGCTGCATTGATACCCCATCTGCGACAAAATGATGATGCGCCGGTGATAAATTTCTGGTGACTGGGGCGAGACGTGCCAATCTCCTGTTTTGCAGAATGCCATTGCCGAAGAAGACGGGAGGTCTGCATGCCACCCGAGTTCTGCCTTCGATCATTCCGCTATGAGGCAACCGTCGAGAACAGTTTTGACGATTGTCTCATAAGCACAGTCGTAATCATCCCTCGTCAGTTGGCTCTTGTTCAAGGTGACGGCGGCCACTGTGGTAAAGTCAGCATAGAACTGCGTTGCTGCCCACAGCATCATGAAAAAATGGTTGGGCTCAACCGCGACCATCTTTCCCTGACGGATCCATTCCTCGATGACTTCAACACGCTCACGGGTAATGTCCTGCATGTGCTTTTTCTGCCCGCTGGAAAGAAAACGCCCGCCGCGCAGCATTTCATTGGCAAAAAAACGTGATTCAATGACGTGCCTGCGCGAATATTCGAGTTTGGCATGAATATAGGCACTGAGGGCTTCGCGTGGTTCCCGATCGGCAACAATATGTTCCAGTGTCTTGTCCCAGCCTGTCAGCAACCGCTCGACCAGGGTTTCATAAATCGCCTCCTTGGTGGCGAAATAATAATAGACATTGGCTTTGGGCAGACCGCTTGCGTCCGCGATCTCCGCTATACGTGTTCCGTCAAAGCCCTTGAGCGAAAAAATTTTCACAGCGGCCTTCAGAATCTTGGCCTCGTTGCGGGCACGAATGCGCGCATCTGAAGGTGGCTTGGACATCACCATGATGCGCCCACCAGGCCATATGTTGGATTTTTGTTGTTTGACAAAACGCTCAAATAACCTCCACAGCCGACCGGATCCCGCATCTTTGCAGACAGGATGCAACCTCAGTCATTTGAGATACACGCTCGGCCGTCTGGATGGAAGAAGCCAAATCAAAAATTGACGTTTTGGTCAGGTTTTTTCATTTCAGTACTTGACGTTTTGGTCAGGTTTTGCAAACCTTCAGTCTTGTTTGCAGGGAGTTTCAGTGAATGACGGAGAGTTTGGCGGGGGCGCTACGAGAGACGTTGGGCGGCTGGCAGGCGGATTTGCCGGTCGCCTGGCGGGCTCTTTTGAACGACGTCGAACTTGGTTTTGATGCCAGCGATCCCGACCTCACGATCGAGCCATGGGAGCCCATCTTCCCGGCACGATTGGGGCGTGCCTTTCCGGGGGCTCCGAAAGGTGCCCACATTTTCCGCAGTTTTGACGGTATTGAACCCGATGACGTTCGATGCGTCATCCTCGGGCAGGACCCCTATCCTGCACCTGACTTTGCCACCGGCCGCGCATTCGAGGCGGGCAATGTGGCCGAATGGCGCGAGCTTGACAAAATGTTCTCAAAAAGCGTTCGGGCCTATATGCAACTCATTTGTGCGGCGCGCACCGGCAGGGCGGATTACGCCCGTTCATTCCAGGACTGGTCGTCGCTACTGGCAGACATAGAGCAGGGTTCGATTGACCTGCAGCCTGCAGATCAACTGGCCAGTCACTGGATTGGCCAGGGTGCGTTGCTTTTGAATTCGTCTTTCACGCTGTCGCGCTTCAAAGTGGAAACCGATCCGCATCAGTCTCGCGGGCATTTGCCGGTCTGGCGACCACTTATCCTCAAGGTGCTCGAAGCCATGGCTGGCTCCGGCAGGCCCATGGTTTTCATGGCCTTTGGCGATGTCGCGATGGATTGCCTGAAAATGGCGGGCCTGGAAAGCTCAACAGGCAATTGCCATACCATTCAACGCCCGCATCCGGCCGAGGCCGATGCCATGCTGGCGCTCGAAAACCCCTTTCTTGCCTGCAACCGGTTCTTCGCATCGGTTGGGGCAAAGCCCATTGCCTGGTGATCGGATGAGCCAGACCCCATCCCATGACTATATCGTCATCGGCGCCGGATCCGCCGGCTGTGTCCTGGCCAATCGGCTGTCGGCCGATCCGGATCGCTCCGTGCTGTTGCTTGAAGCGGGCGGCAAGGATCGAAATCCGCTTTTTCGACTTCCCATGCTGATGGGCAAGCTGTTTCAGTCGGGCATTTACAATTGGCATTATCACACGGAGCCGGAACCCTACCTCAACGGACGGTCAGTCTATTGGCCGCGCGGCAAGGTGCTGGGCGGTTCTTCCACCATCAATGGCATGCTTTATGTGCGCGGCAATCGACGCGACTATGATCGTTGGGCGCAGCTTGGTCTGCCCGGCTGGTCCTATGAAGAGGTGCTGCCGGCGTTTCGTCGTTCGGAAGGCCATATCCAGCGCAAGGACGACTTTCACAACGCCGACGGCGAGTTGACGGTTTGTCGCGCCCGGGGCTCCAATCCGCTGCACGAGGTTTTCATAGAGGCCGGCACGCAGGCCGGTCACCCGAAAAATGACGATTTCAATGGTGAGGAGCAGGAAGGCTTTGGCCGATTTGACTTTACCATTCGCGACGGCAAACGCTGGTCGACATCACGCGCATTTCTCAAGCCGGTGCAGCAACGAAAGAACCTGCATGTCGAAACCGGTGCGCTGACCCATCGCATCATCGTCGAAAACGATCGGGCCGTCGGCGTGGAATACAGCCAGAACGGCCAGACAAAGAGGGTCTATGCCAATCGCGAAGTGATCCTGTCAGCGGGAACCGTCAATTCGCCCCAGATCCTGCTTCTGTCGGGCATAGGCCCTGCTGATGAACTCTCCGCGCTTGGGATCGATACGGTGCACGACCTGCCCGGTGTCGGCAAGAATCTCCAGGACCATGTGGATTGCGTGATGTCCTGGGAATGTCAGAAGCCGGTAACGCTCTATGATGACCTGCGTGCCGACAAACTCATTGTGTCCATGGCGCAGGGGCTGTTGTTTGGTCGCGGCATTGTCACGACCTTTCCCTATGAAGGCGGTGCTTTCATGAAGACGCATGAGGGGCTGGAGTCCCCGGACATTCAGCTTCACTTCATGCCGGCGCTGGAAAAGACTGCAAATCTCCACTTTCCCAATCCGTTCCGCAAGAAGGCCGATACGGAAAACAATCACGGCTTCACGATGCGGGTGGGACCGGTCAATCCTGAAAGTCGCGGAGAGATCACACTGCATTCGTCCGACCCGACGCAGGCGCCGAAGATTCTGGCAAATTACCTGAAATCCGATTTCGATATTCGCACGATGATCGAAGGGATCCGCATGACCCGGGACGTTATAGCCCAGAAGGCGTTTGACCCCTATCGCGGAAAGGAACTCGCGCCGGGACCGGATTGTGAATCCGAGGCGGACCTCATCGCGTGGCTGCGCGCGACAGCCATGACAACCTTTCATCCCGTGGGGACCTGCAAAATGGGCACGGATCCCCAAGCTGTTGTTGATGCCAGGCTGAATGTGCATGGCATTGCCGGCCTGCGCATTGCAGATGCCTCTGTCATGCCGATCATTTCCAGCGGCAATACCAATGCTCCGGCGATCATGATCGGCGAACGGGCAGCAGATTTCATTCTTTCGGAGACTTAAAATGATTTTGGAACATCGCACCTACACCTTCAAACCCGGCACGGTGGACGGCTGGCTGAAGAAATATGAGGCCGAGGGGCTGCCGGTCCAGAAACGTCATCTGAACCGGTTCATCGGACTCTATGTCAGCGAGATCGGTCGTCTGCACACAACGGTTCTGATGTGGTCCTATGACAGTCTCGCCGATCGCGAACAGCGCCGAGCGGCCATGTATGCCGACCCGGACTGGCAGTCTTTCATCAACGGAATCTGGTCTCTTGATGCCATACAGAGTCAGGACGTGATGATCATGTATCCTGCGCCGTTCTCTCCGGGCGCGTGATGTTCGAATCCGGGCGCGCCGGCAGGTGCGTTCGAACGGAGAAATCTGTTGGTGCTCGGCGGGAGGACGTCGCCTTCACCATCAGGATGAAAAAGCTCTGCACCAAAAAAAGGAACACGAGAGATGACTTTGCTTCGTAACAACCTCAAACGCCGCACTCTGTTGAGATCAACGGCAGGATTTGCTGCCCTCGGTTTGACAAGCAGCCTTTTGCCGAACCTGGCACAGGCCGCAGACGGCCTCGTGGCGCTGGTCCATACCCAGGCCGCCGGTGACAATGGTCCCGTTGATTCAATGATCGCCAAACTGAAACAGCTGGCTTCTGAAAAGGGCTTCACCTACCGCGCCATTTACGCGCAGGATCCGGCGACCTATGAGACCATCTTCCGCACATTGGGTGATGCCGGCGCCGCCGTTGTTGTCTCGACCTTCAACGAAGTGGCCGAACCCTTCAAGGCAGTGGCGCCGGACTTCCCTGACACCAAGTTCATTCAATTGTTCGCTGATGCTTTTGAACCGGCAATGCCCAATGTGGTGACTGTCTCCTACGATTATTATCTCGGCTGCTATCTCTCCGGCATTTTTGCCGCGGGCGTCAGTGAAAGCGGCAAGCTCGGCTTTATTGGCGGTATTTCCATTCCGCCGATCAATGCGGACTACAATGCCTTCAAGGCGGGGGCCCAGTCGGTTCGAGCCGATGCAACAGCAACGGCCGCCTTTGCCGGCTCCTTCCAGGACCCTGCCAAGGGCCAGGAGATTGCTGCTCAGATGTTCAGCAGTGGTATAGATTATATTCAGACGGATGCCGCTGCCACGGATATCGGGATCATAACGGCCGCCAATGAAGTCGAAGGGCGCATGGTCAGCGCTCTCGATCCGGCACAATTCTCCCTCGGGCCGAAATCTCTCATCTCCATTGTCGGGCTGGATTTCGGTGCTTCTCTCTACAATGAAGTCAACAAGGCCCTGGGTGCTGACTGGGCCGGTGGCAAGCATGTTTCCACGGGACTGGGGACAGGCGTCATCGATTTCATTCTGTCGCCTACCTTCCAGGAACAGGGGCCTGCCGATCTTGTCGAGAAGGCCAAAAAAATCTGGCCCGACGTGGAAAAGGCAAAAGCCATGATCCTCGACGGCTCTCTCAAGGTGCCATTCAACACGGCTCTTTGAACATCAGGTAACGGGTCAGGCCGATATGAGTGAAGAAAAGCAGACTGTACTGGAATGCCGCGACGTTGGTGTCAGATATGGTGATGTCGTGGCGCTCTCTGGCGTTTCGATTTCCTTCGCGCGAGGCCGGATTCATGCCGTTGTTGGCCAGAACGGTGCGGGCAAGACAACATTTGCCCGTGCCATTTCGGGACTGGTCAGTCCTGATACCGGTGAAATCAGAATTGACGGCCGCATCTTGCCCACAGGCAATGTCAACCAGGCACGCCAGGCGGGGGTGGAACTCGTGCATCAGAGTTTTGCCCTGCCGCCGTCATTCACCGTTGCCGAGGCCATGCAATTTGGCGCAGCAGACGGTCGGATCTATTCACGAAGAGGGTTGGAGAGCCGGTGGCAGACCTACCTCGACAACCTGAATGTCAATGTAAAGGCCGGGCAACGTATCCGCGACCTGCCGGTCGAGACCCTGCAAAGTGTTGAAATCGCTAGGGCGCTGGTCAGTGACGCCAGGCTTTTGATCCTCGACGAACCCACCGCTGTGCTTTCACCTGAAGGTGCGCAAAAGCTTTTCGAGCGAATTCGCCATCTCAAGGATGTCGGCGTGACGGTCATTGTCATCCTGCACAAGATCCGCGAAGTCCTGGCCATTGCCGATACTGTTGCGGTGCTGCGCGGTGGAATGCTTGTTGAGGGCCCGGTGGAATGCTCCGGGATAAATGCCGAAAAACTGGCAGAACTCATTATAGGACCAGCAGCCCGTCCGCTGGAGGACGATCAGAAGGCGGCACTGACCGGATCACTTGACACAGCGCATGCGCATCTGGCGCAATCCGTGGACCAGGCAGCAGTCGAACCAGTGCTCAAACTCACGGCGGTCTCGACACGGCCCGATTCCGATGGACCGCCACTTGAAGACATTGATCTTGTCATTCGTCCCGGCGAAATTCTCGGACTTGCCGGCGTTGAAGGCAACGGGCAGCGCACATTGGTGCGTGCCATTTCCGCGCTGGCGGAAACCTCAGAAGGCAAGATCACCATTGAGGGCCTGGATGTCACCAGAGCCTCTCTGCAGACCAGGCGCGCGGCAGGCCTGCGTGTCATTCCATTTGAACGCAATGTTGAAGGCCTGAGCCTCACCAGCGCCCTGTGGGAAAACTGGTCGGCGCGAGAGCTGTTGCAACGCCCGCTTTTATCAATGGTCAGGCCGACGGAACTGCGCCAGAGATGCGGCACTGCACTTGATGCATGGGAAGTGCATTATTCAAATGTCACGCAGCACGCCGGTTCGCTTTCAGGCGGCAATGCACAAAAGGTCATCCTGTCCCGCGAGATGGACGAACAGGCGAGACTCATCATAGCGGCCCAGCCGACCCGAGGCCTCGATATCGGCGCCACGGCATTTGTATGGGATAGCCTGAACCGGGCCCGCGCGCGCGGATGCGCCATTTTGCTGATCTCGTCTGACCTCGACGAAATCATGGATATCTGCGACCGGGTTGTCGTCATGCTGTCGGGCCGTGTGGTCGGCACCTTCACACCGCCCTATGATCTGGCTGACATAGGCGCTGCCATGACGGGGGTATCAAAGTGACCGAAAGCATTGTTTCAGTTTTTCGCGCGCTTATTTTCATCGTGATCGCACTGGCTCTTTGCGGGCTGATTTTTTCCGTTGCCGGCTATTCGGCACCGGACATGTTCCGTGCGATCATAGACGGCGCCTTTCTGCGCACGGGTGCTTTGCAGCAAGCCTTGCGGTGGGGGCTGCCGTTGTTCATCACGGCGGCAGGTGTGGTTATTTCCTTTCGTGCCGGTTACTTCAATATCGGCGCACAGGGCCAGTTTTATATCGGTGCGATCTGCGCGGCCTTTGCCGCCGATTGGCTGAACGGCCTGCCGGCTTTCATTGTCATCCCCGCGTGTTTTCTCGCCGGGATGACCGGCGGCGCCCTCTGGGCCATGTGGCCGGGGATTTTGCGTTTGCGATCGGGAGCCGATGAAGTCATCACGACGCTGATGGGGAATTTCCTTGCCGTCATTGTGCTGATCTATGTCACATCGGGACCACTCAAGGATCCCACCGGGTCGGGACAGCAGGCATCCAGCCGTCCGCTTGATGCCGCCTATCGCATCAGCACATCCTACGGCGTTTCGCCGACCATTATCGCAATCGCTGTTCTGGTTGGCATTTTCATGTGGCTGCTGGTCAACCGAACCGCCTTTGGCGTGCTCTCGGGGCTTGCCGGGCGCAATGCGACGATGGTCACCTGGCAGGGCGCACGGCTGTGGAATATCGGTTTGGCGAGTTTCATCATCAGTGGTGCCCTGGCGGGGCTGGCCGGAACCGTCGAACTGATGGGCCCCAATGGGCGGCTGGCATCCGGTTTTCTGCCCGCGCACGGGTTCACGGCGATCCTGATCGCGCTCGTTGCCAATCTGTCGATTGTCGGCACTGCCATCGTGGCTCTGTTCTTTGGCGGTCTGGCCTCGGCAGCACTCTACCTGCCGGTTATTGCCGGTTTGCCATCGTCGGCAATTGATATCATCAATGCGGCGATTGCGCTCTTTATCACCGCAAAGTCGAATATTGTGGATCGCTTTTTACGAAATTGGAGGAAGCGCGGATGGACGACGTAATCATTGCCATTCTTCGTTCTGCGACGCCACTTGTCTATGTGACACTTGCAGGTGTCATCGCGCAGCGTTCAGGGATCTGGCATCTGGGTCTTGAGGGCCTGATGATCGCCGGGGCCTGCGCCACAATTCTTGGAACAGTGCTCACCGGCTCGATCCTGTCCGCTTTGTTGATTGCCATGGTGATCTGTATCGTCGCTTCGATCCTTTTCTGGTTTGTGGTCGAAAAGCTCAAGGCCAATCAGATTATCGCCGGGCTTGGTCTGACCGGTCTGGGGCTGGGCGGCACGACCCTGGCAGTCGAATCGATTTTTGGCAGTCAGGCTGCTGTTACCGCGCCAACCGGCCTGCCGCGGCTGGGCGCCATGTTCGGCGCCTACGGTACACTCTCCATCCTTGTGCTGCTCATGCCGCTATTTGTTCTTGCCGTCTGGGTGCTGCTTTGCCGCACGCGTTTCGGTCTCAGGCTGTCGGCCGCCGGCGAGCATCCTTTCGCGGCGCGCAGTGTGGGCGTCAATCCAGGCCGCATGCGACTGATTGCTCTGATGATCGGCGGTGTCCTGTGCGCGTTGGGCGGCGCAGAGCTTGCCTCTGGAAGTCTGCAGTTCTTCTCGCAGAACATGACTGCAGGGCGCGGTTTCATGGCTTTTGCAGCAGTCATATTCGGTGCAGGTCATCCGATCGGGGCGACTTTCGCAGCGTTGTTTTTTGCCATTGTCGGTGCCATCGGCATTCGTGCCCAATTGGTTTTCGGGGAAAGGGTGCCGCATGATCTGCTTCTGGCGCTTCCCTATCTGGCAACGGTGTTTGGCATCTGGCTGAGCGCCAGGCTGCGTGGCGGTGTGAAAGCCGTGACGGGTTTCGGCGAATTGCGCGATTCCTGATGCAACAAAGGGAAATGGATCCGACGTGAAACGCAAATTGATAATTCTGACCGACCCGGGACAGGATCAGGCGGCTGCAATCCTGATGATCCTGGGCGCGCCTGACCGTTTCGACGTGCTTGGCCTTGTTGCCACTGCGGGAAATATTGACCTTGGTCACACCACAGACAATTGTCTCAAGTTGTTGGAACTGGCTGAGCGAACAGACATAAAGGTCTATGCCGGTTGCCCGCGACCGATGGCAGGGGCGCTGGTGACAGCGGAACATGTGCATGGTCCGACCGGACTGGATGGACCGGATCTGCCCGATGTGACGACCACAATTGCACCTGAACATGGTGTCGACTTCATCATTCGCACCCTGCGTGAGGAACCCGCTGGCACTGTCACCATCTGCTCGTTGTCGCCGCTGACCAATCTGGCCATGGCCATTGTCATGGCACCGGACATCGTGTCGCGCATTGGCGAGATTGTGGCCATGGCGGGAGCCTATTTTGAAGTCGGCAACATAACGCCAACGGCGGAGTTCAATGTCTACGTGGATCCGGAGGCCGCGAAGATCGTATTGGACGCCGAAATACCGATAACGCTCCTGCCGCTCGATGTGACGCACCAGATGTTGTCGACGCCTGAACGATTGGCGCAAATGCGTTCGATCGGCAATCGCGGTGGTGTTGCAACGGCCGAGATGCTGGAATTTTCGCAAGCATTTGATCTGGAAAAATACGGCTGGGAGGGCGCCCCGCTACACGGGCCCTGCGTGCCAGCCTACATGTTGCAACCGGACATTTTCCAGGGTCGCAAGATCAATGTCTCGGTGGAGACAGACGGTGCGCTGACACGTGGCATGACGATTGCCGATTGGTGGCAAATTACCGATCGCCCAAGGAATGCTTTCTATGTGCGTCATGGAAATGCTGAAGCCTATTATGGGCTTTTGCTGAAGTGTCTCGCAAGATTGCCCTGAGTAGAGCATGTCTGGTTTTTATTGATTCACTGTGCCAGTTGTTTTGGTCAGGATCAACTTGGTTCGCGAAGCACGTACCTTAAGGTACGGGCAAGCGAAACGCCCTAGCGCCGAGACCCGATAAGAT
>JARGOF010000001.1 GCA_029212415.1 Rhizobiaceae bacterium
ATCCTGACAAAAAAACAACTGGCAGAGTGAATCAATGAAAGCAAGACAGGCTCTACCGTCAACCAGTTCGGCAATGACAACAATCTGTCCTGCGCCAGCAATGAGAAAAACCACGCCGCTCATATCTTTGACTATCGCGATGCGGATGGTTGTTGCGGTGCGACAGCGTCCATCGTGGTCAACAGTTTCATCGACTATTACGAAAAAACCCACCATTGGCAGGCGATGGCCTGGTGGATCCACGATCATCTGCCGCCGACCGATCTCTACTTCTTCCCCAAACTCGCCGCTTTCAACATCTCATGGCATGAGAAGCCCACCCGCAACATCAAGAGCTACGCAAAGCCGATGGGAACATTGACGAAACCGGGAATGAGCAATTTCGAAGGATCGCATGAAGAGGACTATGCAGAATTCCTTGCTTCATTTTCCGGCTGATTGGCTGATTTGGGAAAACCTTTACGATTATTTTTCGTTGAGACGCTTCACTTGGCGTCATTCAATACAAACATCATCAGGCATGGCTCGGTTCCACGGTTGGACCAGGCGTGATTTGTGCCTTGCTGGATGACGACATCGCCGGCTTTGACCAGCACGTCTTCTTCGTCCATCATCATGTACATCTCACCGCTCAAGACGATGGAATAGTCGATGCTGTCGGTGCGATGCATATAGGGGTGGCGGCCATTCTCCACCACATTGGCACCGGCGCCCATGGCGGCAAAGGCCGCCTTGCCGTCGATATTTGCAATCACTTCAGGATCTTCAGGATTGAACTGTACGATGCGAAACACCGAGCCGTTTTTCGGTGGATGCAGGATCAACGGTCCTTCAACGGGGTCGTCATGGCGCTCCATTTGCGCCGGTGATTGATCGATTTGCCACAGATTTGTCAGCGTGATGCCCGGCCGTGTCGGTCGTTGCAATATGCAATCGGCAATGTCGTCGCGAATGACCTTTGCGACACCATTTTCATCGTGACCGGTGACAAGCCGCCTGAATTTTTTTGCTTCGAAAGACATGTTCGGTTTCCTCTCTTATGGGTTAGCGGTTTTCAGGTCGGATTCCGGTCTGGTCAGGAACCAGACTGAGGCAAATGCAGCGATCCCGATGGCGTCAGTGACCAGTCCCTGATGCAGCAGTGCTATGCCTGCCGCGCCGATGACAAGGCGCGGTATGAGCGCAAGATCATTGCGCATGAAACCGATGACAAAGGAGGCGAGGCAGTAGACGCCAATTGCGCCACTGGCGATTGCCAGAATGATGCTGGGCGCGCTGCCCTGCATCAGGAGGGCGGGACCGTAGAAAAACATGAAGGGCAGAATGTAACAGGTGATGCCATAGGTGAAAGCCGTCCAGCCAACCTTGTTGATATCGGCCTTGGCAATGCCTGCTGCCACATAGGAGGCAAGTGCCACCGGTGGCGTTATCGTCGACACGCAGCCATAGAAGAACACGAACATATGCGCCGTCAGAAGCGGCACGCCCATTTTGGCCAGCGCCGGCGCGACAACTGTTGCAAGGATCAGATAGGCCGCCGTCGTTGGCAGGCCCATGCCCAGAATGATGGCCGTCAGCATTGTAAAGAGCAGTGCAAAAAAGGTGATGCCGCCGGATGCCGCAATGATCAGCCCGGAGATCTTGGAGCCAAGGCCGGTTACGCCGAGTGTTCCGGCAATGATACCGGCGGCGGCGCAGGCAATGGCAATCGGGACAACCGCCTTGGTGCCTTCGGTGATGGCCCTTGCGGCTTTCTTCGCTATTTCCAGATTGATCCGCCGGGTCCAGATGATGTGGCAGACAAGCAGGACGATGATCGAATAATAGGACGCCTTGAAGGGGGAGAAGCCGTTGAGCATCATGGCGATCAAGGTGGCGAAGGGGATGATGAACTGTCCACCCTTGAGCAGGATCATCCAGATGGATTCACCGTCGTCATCGGGCTGGACAAGCGGCACGATCCGGCTCTTTCCCGCCTGCAGATGCACGACAAAAAACAGCGACGCAAAAAACAGCAAGGCCGGGATGAGGGCAACCTGCATGACGTTCGAATAGGGAACACCGACAATCTCGGCCATGATGAATGCTGCAGCGCCCATGACGGGCGGCATCATCTGTCCGCCGGTTGATACCACTGCTTCAATCGCGCCTGCCTGATGCGGTGCGTAGCCTTCCTTTTTCATCATGGGAATTGTCAGCGTACCGGTTACGGCGACATTGCCGGCTGCAGAACCGGAAATCATGCCAAGCAGCGTGCTGAAGATCACCGCCGTCTTTGCCCCGGCGGCACGCATGCCGCGGGTCAGGCGGTTCGCCAGCTTGAAGAAAAAGTCACCGGCGCCGAATTCGCTCAGGAAAGCGCCATAGATGGAAAACAGCACGATATAGGTTGCCGACACGCCGAGCGGAATGCCGAAGACGCCCTGTGATGTCGTGGTCAAAAGCTCCGAGATTCGAGTCACGGAATAGCCGCGTGAACCCAGCACGCCCGGCAGATATTCGGAAAAAAACGGATAGGTGAAAAAGAACAGGCAAATGAGCGCCAGGATCGCACCAACCCCGCGGCGTGCACCTTCCAGAACAAGCACGATGAGCAACAGGCCGATCCATGCATCCAGCGGACCTGTATCGCCGCCGCTCATGGCGATGTCTTTCCAGCGGCTGAGGATATAGAGGCAACTGCCCAAAGATGCGGCGATCAGGCCCACAGAGATGATGCGGTCCAGCAGCGTGCCGGTGATGCGCCGGAAACTGGCCCGTGTCAGAAACAGGATGACCAGCATGGCCATCAGGTGGGTGATGCGAATATCGCGGGTCGACAGAACGAGGAGGCCACCCACATTGAGCAGATGGAAAAGGCCCAATGCGAATGCAATCACATTGACTGCAACGCCAATCAGCTTGTCCGTTGAATTTTGCATGATGTCTTTCCAGGCGCAGGAAGCAGGCTCCCTGCGCCGCATTTTAAGGAGCGGTTTTTACTATTCCTTGAAAAACATCTCGGCACCGGGGTGCAGTGGAATCTTCAGCGAAAGGGACGCTGCAGGATCAATCTGTTTTGCCAGCGCATTTTCAGCGCGGAACTCATCCATATGGCCATAGATGGCCTTGGTGATCTCATAGGCCAGTTCATCGCTCATGCCCGCATCGACGATCAGCATGTTGCTGACACCGAGAACGTTGCCATCTACATCCGTGCCGTAGACGTCCTTTGGTACGACAACCCCGTTGTAGTTGGGATATTTTTGCAGCGCGGTGACTATCTGTTTGTCGCTCAGCGGAATGAATTTCAGCTTCTTGTTGGCCTGTGCCTGCATCACCGCACCGGCAGGGTAACCGCTGAGCGCAAAGGCTGCATCCACATTGCCATCGGCAAGCTGGCTGAAACCATCGGCATAGGACAGGAAGCTTGGCGTGATATCATCCATCGACAGGCCTTCAAGCGCCAGCACCTGGCCGAGGAAGGGAATGGTTCCGCCGCCCGCCGGACCGACAGCGACGCGCTTGCCTTTCAGGTCGGCGACTGAATTGATGGGCGAGCCGTCAAGGGTCATCATGTGCAAAATGCTGTAATGCAGCGAACCGATCGCCCGCAGGTTCATCGGTCCTGCTTTCTTGTAGGGACCAACGCCCTTGTTGGCCAATACGGAAAGATTGTTGTTGGTGATGGCGATATCGACCTCGCCGGAGTTTACCAGGCGCGGGTTTTCCACCGAGCCACCTGTCACGATCGGCACCATGGTCGTGTCTTTTGCATGATTGCTGACAAGCGAGGAGATCGCCTGGCCGACTGGATAAAATGCACCGCCCTGACTGGCTGTTCCTATGCGCAACTCCGCGGCACTGGCCAAGCCTGTGCCTATGAAAAGTGAGGCGCCCAACGCGGCCAATGCGGCCATCGATTTGAATTTCATGATCTGATCCTCCCGAGTTGATTGATTGTTGATCTTAAAAGATTGTTGTGGTCAGGCTAGCACAAACTGAGAAGCGCGCCAATAAAATCGATATTTTATGATTGTATATCAAAATACCGTTTATATTGGCGTCATCAAGTGTTTTGTTGATTATGCGCGATTGCCCGCAAAGCGATCCATGCTATTGTGTCTATCAATGCAAATTCACATGCAATCCGTTGCGACGTTTTTGAGCTTGGTCCACTGTCTGGTAATCTTACAGCAGTACCAGTTCTTCGCAGGCCAAAAAATGTTCTGATACGCATAATGCGCCAGCACAGATATATCCGGACGCCTTCATTTGGTCGCCAAATTATTTTTGGCCACAAAACCGGGATCTGTGACCTGGCAGATTGCCTATGGGCCGGTCAATTCTGCGATTTTTGACGTTACAAAGTTCTTTGTACCGGACTTCATCCCATCATATCGGGCTTGACGATCATTCTTGTAATGCTGTTCATGCCCAAGAGTGTAATGAAACAACAATTCCGCGGGATCATGAAATCCTCGCGACCAAATTTGCATGCGGTGGGTCAGATGTTGGCGGAGCCGAGGCAATGAAGCGATCAGACGAAAGGAAAGACAATGACCGACGCACAATTGTTTATCGGCGGGCAGCACATCAAGCTGGATGAAGCCAGAACCTGCACGCGCCTGGATCCTGTCACCGGAGACGTCGCGACGCGGTTTGCGGCTGCCACGACCAGCGATGCCGAGGCTGCGGTCAACGCGGCGAAGGAGGCCTTTCCTGCCTGGTCAGCTTCGACGCCTGCGCACCGCCGTGAGGTTCTGTCGAAAGCCGCCGACATCCTGTCAGCGCGTGCCGCGGACTTCATCAATGCCATGCAGAGCGAGATTGGCAGCACGGCAGGCTGGGCCGGTTTCAATGTAATGCTGGCTTCGCAAATGTTGCGCGAGGCGGCCGCCATGACCACACAGGTCAAGGGCGAAATCATTCCATCAAACAAGCCGGGTTCCCTGTCCATGGCCGTGCGCAAGCCGGCGGGTGTTTGCCTGGCCATGGCACCGTGGAATGCGCCGGTCATTCTGGGTGTGCGCGCTGTCGCCATGCCGCTGGCGGTGGGCAACACCGTGGTGCTGAAGTCATCCGAAACCTGCCCGATGACCCATCTCTTGATTGCCGAGTGCCTGCATGAGGCCGGTTGTGCGGACGGGGTGATCAACGTCATTTCAAATGCGCCGGAGGACGCGCCGGAACTGGTTCGGACGATGATCGAACACTCGGCCGTGCGGCGCATCAATTTCACCGGATCGACCAATGTCGGGCGCGAAATCGCCAAGGTCGCGGCTGAAAATCTCAAGCCGGTATTGCTCGAGCTCGGCGGCAAGGCACCTTTGGTGGTGCTGGAAGATGCGGATATGGATGGTGCCGTCAATGCGGCTGTCTTCGGCTGTTTCATGAATCAGGGGCAGATCTGCATGTCAACCGAACGGGTTCTGGTTTCCAGTGCCATCGCTGATGAATTTACCCGGAAATTCGTAGCCCGTGCAGCAGCGCTGGTGGCTGCCGACCCGCGTGAGAACGGACCGCTGGGGTCCCTGGTCGGCATGGCATCGACAACCCGGCTGAACGGCCTGGTCAAGGACGCACTGGACAAGGGCGCGACCCTCTTGACCGGCGGGACCAGCGACAGCGTCATCTATCAGCCAACCGTGCTGGTTGACGTGACTGAGGACATGCGGATTTTCAGCGAAGAATCCTTTGGCCCGGTCAAGGCGATCTATCGCTTCGACACCGAGGAAGAGGCGTTGCGCATGGCCAATGATACCCAATACGGCCTTTCGGCTGCCGTGTTCAGCAAGGATGTCAGTCGTGCGCAGGCCTTTGCGGACAAGATTGAAAGCGGCATCTGTCACATCAATGGTCCTACCGTGCATGATGAGGCGCATATGCCATTCGGTGGTGTCAAAAACAGTGGCCATGGTCGCTTTGGCGGCACGGCGGCGATATATGAATTTACCGAATTGCGCTGGATCACCATTGAGGATCCGGCCCAGCATTACCCGATTTGACGGCCGATCAGGAGACTCAGTTGCTCGAGGAAAACAACACCATCACGGCAGGCGGTGCCATTTTCACCAAGCTCAAGGCGCTTGGTGTCGACTATGTCTTTGTCAATTCCGGAACCGATTTTCCGCCAATTGTCGAGGGCCTGGTCGAGGCGTCGTACAAGAACATCGATCTGCCGACGCCCATTATCATTCCGCACGAACACGCGGCAATGGGCATGGCGATGGGGTACTACGAAATGTCAGGGCGTTGTCAGGCGGTCATGCTGCACACCAATGTCGGCCTGTCCAACGGGGCAACGGGCGCCATCAACGCGGCTTGCGAACATGTGCCCATCCTGATGATGTCCGGTCGCACCCCGGTCACTGAAGAAACCCGGTTTGGTGCGCGGACCGTTCCCATTGGCTGGGGGCAGGAAATGCGCGACCAGACGGCTCTGGTTCGCGAGGCCAGCAAGTGGGACTATGAGTTGCGCTTTCCCGAACAGATTTCCGGCGCGCTTGACCGGGCTTTTGCGATCGCCAATTCGACGCCCAAGGGCCCGGTCTATCTGTCGTTGCCGCGCGAGACATTGTGCGAGGAAATTCCGCGTGCCGGCACCAGCGATGCGACGAGCATGCAGCCAGCGAAAATAGGCATGCTGGACGTCGATATTGACGCTGCTGCAGCCATGCTGGCCAAGGCGAAGCGCCCGCTGGTGATCGCCCAGCGCGGGGCCGGTGACGCGGAAAGTTATGCGCAATTTGGCCAATGGGCGGACGAATGGGGCATACCGGTTTGCTCCTGGTGGGCGACGCATCTGGCGATTGATACGGATCATCCCTGCCACATCGGTGAAAATCCCAGCCCCTGGCTGGAAGAGGCCGATGTGGTGCTGGTGCTCGACAGTCTTGCACCCTGGTGGCCCGACAAGCACACATTGCCCGATGACGCCCGGGTCATCAACATGGGTCCTGATCCATTGTTCAGCCGTTATCCAATCCGTAACTTCCGCTCAAACCTGTCGATTGCCGGTGAAAACGCCGACACGATCCCGGCGCTGATCCAGGCGATGAAGCGCATCGGCGGAGATGCAGAGGTGATTGCAGCGCGCCGCGTGCATGTGGCCGAGAGGTCGCAGGAAACCCGAGACAGGCTGGCTCTTGAGGCACAGGCCTCAACGGCCAAGGGTATCACCAAACAATGGGTCAGCGCCTGTCTGGGCGCGGCGCTGCGGGGCCAAAAATCCACTGTCTATTCCGAACTTGGAGTGAAACTGGGTTCTGTGGAGCGCAAGGGGCACAACGCCTGGTTCCAGGAACCACATTCGGGTGGGCTGGGATGGAGCTTTCCTGCCGCAATGGGGGGGCAATTGGCGGACCGGGACCGTGTGGTCGTGGCGACAATGGGGGACGGGTCCTATATATTTTCCAACCCGACCGCCTGCCACCAGATTGCCGAAGCCCTGGGGCTGCCGGTTCTGATCATTGTTCTGAACAACCACGAATGGGGTGCAGTGCGGCAATCCGTTGTGGGCTCCTATCCCAATGGCTATGCGGCGCAGTCCAATGAGGTGCCGTTGACCTCGCTCGAACCATCGCCGGATTTCGTGCATGTGGCAAAGGCCAGTCGCGCCTGGACCCGCAAGGTGGACAAGCCGGAGGATGTGCCAGGTGCCATCGAAGCTGCGCTGGCAGCCATTTCAGACCGAAAACAACACGCGTTTCTGGAAATCTCTATTCTGAAGGACTGAGCATGTCTGATGTGTTTGCTCCGGACTTGCGGCTGATCAGCTTGATAGGCTCTGTGAGGCGTTAATATACTTTGTGCCCGGCACCTGAATGCCGGGCCAAAGGTCAAAAGAACATCCACAGGCCGGCCCCGACCATGAGGGCCCCGACGAATTTTGACAGTTTCTCGCTGCCCGGCAGGATTTTTTCGGCCAGGACATAGATGGTGATCGCGATGATCCAGGCCGGGTTCATGACGCCGACGACGAACAGCAGTCCCATCAAGGCCCAGCAACAGCCCACACAGAACAGGCCGTGACGCCAACCCATGGCAAGCGCCCCCCAGATGCCTTCACGCCACTGGGTCATCAAAAAGGCAATGGGCGTTCGGCATTGATGCAGGCAGGCCTGTTTCAGGGGGCTGAACTGATAGAGCCCGGCGACCACGAGAATGCCGGCGGCCAGCGGCCCCGTGGCCTTCATCATCATGGGCGACATATAGGCAAGGTTTGTCAGTCCTGCCTGCAACACGGTTGCGGCCAAGCTGAAGCCCGACCAGGCCAGGACATAACCGCCGGAGAACATGAACACCGGCAACCAGCCTGCACCGTGCAGCCGGTCGGCTGCCTGCATGCGGGCATAGGCGTGAATCATCGGCGCGGCGGTTGGCAGCATCATAGCCGCCATCATGATGGCCCACATGAGGAACAGGCCGGTGAACTGCATGGGCGCGAACATCTGCGGTGACATCATCATTGCCGCCATGCCCGGTATGGCCGACATGTCGCCGATCATGATGACCAGATAAATCCACGATGCCAGAGCCACGGCAACCGGAGCGCCCATCAGCAGGGCGAGACGCGCGGGGGTCAAAGATGCCCCCACGCCGCGATTTGTGTCGGCGCGCATCGTCACTGCTCACTCTGATAGGCAAATTCAGAAAATATGCCGGTCTTGTCGGTCAGATCCCAGGCCATTCCATGATCGCTATAGGCCAATCTGGAGGATTTGGCCGCTGTGGCGACAAATCCGGGGGCAATGCACAGAGGATGTCCCTCGATTGTCACCGGCCCGCCGCCCTGTCCGGCAATCTGGTCGATTTCGACATCGGCAATGCCGGGGATCTTCAATGCGTGTTTGCCACCGTGAACCGAAAAATCAATCGGCACGGAGCGCACACCGACGATTGCGCCGATATGGGTGGCCAGCCGTGCCGGATGGCCGCCGCCCTGGCCACCGAAGATTTTCATCAGGCTGGCATTCTGCGCCTCGTCGGCGCGTTCGTCGACATAGACGGCCACGTTCCACTGGGTTGTGGCCATATTGCCCGGAGAATGCACGGCCAGCGCGACATTGAGACCGGAGAGCGACACGTCCTCGTCCTTGCCATCCTCAATGTGCCAGCCGACCAGAGCCGTGCATTCCTCGTTGGTCGGAGGGCTGAGGAAGAGACAGGGGCAGGCGGTATCGCAATTGCAACTTTCGAAATAGGTTCCCTTGAGTGACCAGGTCATTGAATTTCTCCTTGGTGGTTGTTGATTTCAAAAACCTAGGCGTCCTTCGGCGCCATTGCTTGAAGGCGGCATTGAGATTAGGTTGGGATTTCATCGTTTTTCGATCAATGGCGGGTCTATTTGTCCATGATTTACAAGTTCGGCGCCTACGATCTTGATCCCCAGATGTTTGAACTTCGCCGGCACGGCAAACCCGTTCCCATTGAACCCCAGGTCTTCAATGTTCTGTTGCATCTGATCGAGAAGCGGGAGCAGATTGTGTCGCGGGACGCGTTGATTGATGCCGTGTGGCAGGGACGGGCCGTTTCGGACACCACGCTCAGCAGCCGAATATTTGCGCTGCGCAAGGCGGTCGGTGACACCGGTGAGGCGCAAAACGTGATCCGCACCGTGCCGCGGCGCGGCTTCCGCTTTGTCGCCGAGGTGCGCTGTGATGGTGACGAGGCTGCGTCCCGGGAGGCAGATGGGGATATGGTGGATGCAGCAGCAGCGCGTCAGGAGATCATGGCCGCAGAGCCAAGACCTGCCGCCGCAGTATCATCAGGCCCGGCCACCTTCATGCCGACACTTGTCGTCCTGCCCTTCAGGATCGCCAGCGAAGGCCTGGATGAATATTTTTGCGACGGTCTGACCGAAGACGTCATCGCCAATCTAACGCATTTCAGGGAGTTGCGGGTCATTGCCAGCGCCTCGTCCTTTCACTTCAGGCAAAGGGACGTGCCCCTGGCCGAAATCGCTGCAAAGCTGGGCGCGGGCTATATTGTCGATGGCAGTGTGCTGAGAGCCGGCGACCGGTTGCGCGTCGCCGTCCAACTGATCGAAGCGGCTTCCGGCGTCTCCCTGTGGGCGGATCGCTATGATCGCCAACTGGAGGATATTTTCGCCGTTCAGGACGCCATCACGCACATGATCGTCGCTTCCCTCGGGGTGCGCATGCAGGATACAGCGCTGACGCGGGCTCTACTCAAAAGCCCCTCCGAAATGGATGCCTATGATTGTCTGCTGCGGGCCCGGCGCTATACGGCCACCCTGGACGAGAAAATGCATGAGGAGGCGCGCGAACTTCTTGAACGGGCGATCCGGCTGGATCCCAATTATGCCGAAGCCCATGCGCTTTTGGCCAATGTCTATCTGGCCGAATACCGTTTCGAGGCAAATCCGCGCCCGGACCCGATCGAGCGGGCTTTGGCTATGGCCCTCAAGGCCACCCAGTTGGACCCGCAGAGCGCCTATGCGCATTGCTGGCTGGCGATCGTGCATTTCTTTCGAAAGGATATCGGCAAGTTCGAGGCCGAAGCGCAGCGGGCAATGGACCTCAACCCGAACGACCCGGAAATTCTTGCCGAAGTCGGCCATTACCTGTCATTCCAGGGTGCCAATGAGCGGGGCATGGAGCTGTCGGGGCGGGCGCAAAAACTCAATCCGCTGCATCCGGGCTGGTATCATTTCAGCGCAGCTCTGCTGCATTATCACCAGTGTGACTATGAAGATGTCCTGGTGGATGTGCAGCGTATCAGCATGCCTGATTTCTACTGGTCCCATATGCTCAACGCTGCTGCACTTGGGCAACTCGGACACCCGGAAGCGGCCCAATCGCTGGCACTGATGAAGACGGTAAAGCCAAGCATCCGCGCGGCAGCCGAAATACAAAAGTGGAACACGCCACCACAGGACGCAGCCCACATCATGGAAGGCCTGCGCAAGGCCGGGCATGACGAATAGGAAAGCGTGGGTTTGGTCAGGATGAATTAGGCGCAAGCCGATTGTGTCCGCAAAGGTGCAGGGCCGATATCCTGCCGATATTCTGCATAAAATCGCCGGGCTGTGGTGATTTCAATGCCAACCCACCAACACCAGGAATAACCACGTCCGCCTTGATGTCTGTCGATTTTAACGTGTTCCCCACGAGTCCTGCGGATGGGACCATCAGGATCCGCCGGTCGCCTTTTTATGGCACATGAAAAGGGTGTTGATTCCTTCAGTTGCCACAGGCTGGCTGGAAATTGGAGTTTATCGGATGTCATGTCGGACAAGACCGGTGTCGAAGGATTTATGCCGTGCTTCCACCAGATCAGGATGACCTCATGTGCTCCGATGTCTTAAAGGGTTTGCGTTTCGTCTTTCGCAAAGTTCAGGTCGACCGTCTCAACGCCTCTTCAAATGAGGTCTTCGGATGTCAATATACCCTTTGCGTCTTTGGCTGGCGTCTCTGTGAGTTCCGTCCGAAACTGGATGAAGCCACCTCGGTTCTCGGTGCTGACACTTCCAGTCAGGCGTGCAAATCGGGATCCGTTTTCTTTTTCAAAGCTGACCTGTCCCGTTGATACACCGCCCATGACCGTATCCGCCAAATACTCCCAGCGGCTTTGGGGATTAATGTCGAAAGTGTCCAGCAATTTCTATTCTCCGAAAGCAGTGGTCGTAAGCAAGCCGAATGCGATGCAAATTCCGAACATGAATGTCGGTTTTCTCATGGAAATCTTGTCCAGTCTTGTTCGACGACATGCCCTGGACATGTGGTTCTTCTGATCTATTTCAAGAGCTTTCCTAAAGTGCGCTGTTCGATCTGGCTGGGGTCAGCGTGCGACAATGGCCTTTGGAAATCCGGTCAATGTTGGAGCAAAAAGTGGTCCAAAGGCGCTGCTGCATCGTAGTACCATGACACGTAAGCAATCCAATGATACGAAAAGCGATTTTACTGATGGCGCTGATTTTGACAGGCATTAAAGCGAAAGCTCTGGGTCTGGGCCCACACTTTGACTCCATTGATGGTGGCACCCTGACGCTTTCTCAATGGAGAGGCCAGCCAATACTTGTTGTCAACACTGCTTCAAAATGTGCCATCTCAAAACAATACAGCGGGCTTCAGGCTCCTTATGATGATTATCGTGACCTTGGCGTTGTGGTTTTTGCTGTTCCGTCAAACGATTTCAGGCAGGAACTTCAACAAGGTGTTGATTGGACCATGCGGTGATCTGGTTGCTTCGTAAAGTTCTTCCGTCAATCCGCAATCATCGCGCATCAGACGTGATATCGAGGGGCTTTTGAAGTGAAATCAGGCAGTCAAGATGCGCCCGCACCACTGACGCTATTTTATGACGGATCCTGTCCGCTGTGTGCAACCGAGGTCGGGTATTACAAACGGTCCGACACCTGTCAGGCATTGATTTTGGTCGACGTGTCATCCGAACAGTTTTCGGGAGATGAAAGGATCAACCGCCGCGAGGCTATGGCCCGCTTCCATATTCGTCGGGCGGATGGGCGGCAGTTGTCCGGTGCGCCTGCATTTGTCGAGGTTTGGCGCGTCGTGTCGGGCTGGCGTTGGTTGGCGAGACTGGCAGACCTGCCGGGTGCGTTGCCCGTTCTGGAAGCGTGTTACCGTATTTTCCTGAACCTGCGCCCCCTGATCGTGCGGGGTTTCGCCGGATATCAGCGGCTATCGGGCAAATCATCGGCGAGATGCCCATGACCTTTTATCCACTCAAAGCCGAGAGCTGATCACAATGAAAACCATGGGTTCGTTTCTGCTCTTCCTGACCGTTGTCCTGGGCGGAGGGATCGCGATTGGCACGCTCACAGTCCCGGGCGACTGGTACGCGAATTTGCAAAAACCGTTTTTCAATCCTCCCAACTGGATTTTCGGACCCGTGTGGACAGTGCTGTATCTGATGATTGCCTATGTTGGCTGGCGCTTGTGGCAGCATGAAAACCCTGCGTCGCTGAAACAGCTTTGGATCGTCCAGATGGTTTTGAACTTCTTGTGGTCTCCTGTGTTTTTCGCAGCACAACAGCCGGCTTTGGCGCTTGCGACCATCCTGAGCCTGCTGCTGATCATCGTCGCCTTCATAAGGGTCGCTTGGCACGCCGACCGTCTGTCCGCTCTGTTCTTTGCTCCATATGTCGCGTGGGTGGGCTTTGCATCGGCGCTGAATGCGGCGATCGTCTTTCTTAATTAGTCGGGGTTTTACCATGGAAAAACATGCACTGGTCATTGGTGCTTCGGGTGGCATCGGTCACGCCTTGGCGAATGAACTGGCGGCGAGGGGAAGCCGCATCACGCGTCTTTCCCGATCACGGGATGGCTTGGACATCACCAATGAAGGCGATGTGTCGCTACACTTGGGGCGTCTTGAAACACAGTTCGACTTGATTATCGTTGCAACCGGTATCCTGTCGGGCGGACGGGGGCCTGAAAAGTCGCTTCTGGCCTTGTCCGCCGATGAGATGGCAAATCTGTTTGCGGTCAACACGATAGGGCCCGCTATGGTGCTAAAGCATGCCAAACGCTTGTTGCCCAAGGACAGAAAAGCCGTTTTTGCATCACTGTCAGCGCGCGTTGGATCAATCGGCGACAATGGATTCGGCGGCTGGTATTCCTATCGCGCGTCAAAAGCCGCTCTCAATCAAGTGGTTAAAACTGCGTCGATTGAACTGAAGCGGACGCACAAGCACCTGGTTTGCGCGGCGTTGCATCCGGGCACCGTGGCAACCGAGTTCACGCAGAACTACCCGCAACATAAGACAGTTGCGCCGCAAGAGGCTGCGCGCGATCTGCTGAATGTCATAGATACCCTCACGCCTGACGACAGTGGACAGTTTTTCGACTGGGCCGGAAAAAGGGTGCCATGGTGAGCGCACCTTTACAACAGGGAACTGATAGGGAAGGCGCCCGCATCGTTTTGGTTTTGGGGGATCAGCTTTCGCCTGACTTGAACGCGCTGAAGAATGCCGATCGGGACAAAGACATTGTGCTGATGGCAGAGGTTCTCGACGAGGCCACCTATGTGCCGCATCACAAAAAGAAAATCGCATTCATATTCTCTGCCATGCGTCATTTTGCCGAGGAACTTGCGGCGGCCGGTTGGCGGGTCAGCTACACGCGACTGACAGATACCGACAACGCGGGGTCGTTGGGTGGTGAAGTCAAACGCGCCCTCTGCCACTACGGTGCCCTGGGTGTCATCGTAACCGAACCTGGCGAGTATCGCTTGAAGGAGGAGATACAAACCTGGCCTGAAAAACTGGACGTGGATGTTCAGTGTGTCGAAGATACACGGTTTCTGGCAAGTCATGCGGAGTTTCAAAACTGGGCGCAGGGGCGCAAGCAACTGCGGATGGAGTACTTTTATCGGGACATGCGGCGCAAGACCGGATTGCTGATGCAGGGTGAGCGGCCCGAGGGCGGCAAGTGGAACCTTGACGCGGAAAACCGCAAGCCTGCCAGGCAAGACCTGTTCATGCCCCGGCCATTGCGGGTCAAGCCGGACGCCATTACAGGTGGGGTGCTCGATCTGGTCGAGGCCGAATTCGCCGACAACTTCGGGACACTTCACCCCTTCTGGTATGCTGTCACACGCAAGGATGCGCATCTGGCTCTGGACCGCTTTGTGGAACATTCTCTGCCGCATTTTGGGGATTATCAGGATGCGATGCTGGAGGGGGAAGCGTTCCTCTATCACTCGGTTCTAGCACACTACATGAATGCCGGCCTTTTGGACCCAATGGAGGTTTGTCATAAGGTTGAGCAGGCCTATTACGACGGGCACGCTCCGCTGAACGCCGCAGAGGGCTATATCCGCCAGATCATCGGATGGCGAGAATACATGCGCGGAATCTACTGGTTAAAAATGCCGGGTTATACTGAGCAGAATTTCTTTGAGGCGACGCGCAACCTGCCTGAATTCTACTGGACTGCTGACACGGATATGGCTTGCTTGGCCGCAGCCATAGGCTAGACACGGGATGAGGCCTATGCCCACCACATCCAACGCTTAATGGTTACCGGAAACTTCGCGATGTTGGCGGGTATTGACCCGCATCAGGTGCATGAATGGTATCTCGCGGTTTATGCCGATGCCTATGAATGGGTAGAGGCGCCGAATGTAATCGGGATGAGCCAGTTTGCCGATGGTGGATTTTTAGGTTCCAAACCCTATGCGGCCAGCGGCAATTACATCAACAAAATGTCCGATCACTGTGCCGGGTGTCGTTACGACGTGAAGCAGAAAACCGGGTCACAGGCCTGTCCGTTCAACCCGCTTTATTGGGATTTCTTGATCCGCAACGAAGACAAACTACGAGGCAACCCACGTCTTGGACAGATTTACCGAACATGGGACAGGATGGACGATCAAAAGAAGGCCGCTTACCGCGAGACCGCACAAGCTGTGTTGGACATGATTTAGACTGCGAAACCAAGCTGGCGACAAATCTGCGGAATTGCCTTTTTCAACCCAAAGAAACCTCTCGTGCAATGCGGCCACGCCAAATTGTCGTAGTCACGGCGAATTTGATGCACCGTGATGCCGCTGTCGCCAAGAGTGGCAAGTTGCGTCGCAGCGGGGCCAACCGGCGCATATCCCGTGACAACAGTTTTTGCACCAACGGCCTCAGCGGCAGCGATGACCTGATCCGTCCAATCTGTCTCCGACGGGGCGGCTCCACTTGCTTCTTCAACCGCACCAGTTGCGAAGGCCTGTGCCACATCCCCGACTGCCAGCGGCGAGCGCCGCTGTGTCGCGACCAACCCAAGACGCCCCGCAGGCGCGTGAGGCAGCAATGTTTCGATCTGGCAATCCTCTTCTGTAACAAGCAAAAGGATGTCTTCGTCTGGTACAGGCTCAACAATTGGTATCGGAACACGGGGGTGCAACATTGGCTCGCTCAAAGGCTCTGCCGAAGCTGAGAGTTGCCCGTGAGGATTGAAACGTCCGTCCGTGTACTTGGCGATATTGGACGCGCGGGCGAGATAGGTTTTGCCTTTGGTGTGCAGGCCACCGACCCATCGCCAGCTTAGCGTGTTGGACGCCGGGTCGCCGTCAATGAGATGACGCAGGAAGAAATCTGCGCCCAATTCCCAGGGCAAACGTAGCGTGAAAATCCAGATTGAGGCAAACCACATCCTCGCGTGGTTGTGCAAATACCCGGTTTCAACCAATTCGCGCGCCCAATGGTCGAAACAGTCTATGCCGGTGCGCCCCGATATCGCGTCAGCGTAGTCTGCTTGTTGGATGCCGGTGTTCAGTGTCTGCCTCAATCCGTCCTGGTAGGCCGTCCAAACGCTGGGATGCTGTTCCATCCAGCCTTTGAAATAGGTGCGCCAGAACACCTCCAGCACGAATTTTTCCGCACCGGACGACGAATGGCGTGCAAGTATAGCGTGCAGCACCTCCTCCTCCGTGATCATGCGATGGCGAATCCATGGTGACAGGGCCGAAACATTGCCGCGCTTCTCGGTCCCAAAATCAAAATTACGCTGTCGCGCATAATGCTGGCCTGTACGCGCAGAAAACTGATCCAATCGTGCCAAACCAGCCTGCCGCGAAGGCGTGAAACTTATGGCCTCAGCCTGCGTTTCCAACTCCGGGAACATGTCTTGACTGCTCATGAACCGCGCCTGCATCCGCCAAAATCCAACCCGATTGTTGTTCTGTTGGTCATGGACGTGTCCTCTGCTGATTTGCTTTGATACAACCCAATATGGCTTATTTTAAAGTCGGTGGGGGTGTCCAAATCAGCGAGGGTAGTCAAACGGGACAGTTTTCCAAAGCGTTTTGCTGAATTGCGAGACCGGCTACGGTTTCAATTGGATATCTCGTCCTGGCTGGTGATCGCACTCACGCGACCATTTCCGATGTTCAGCGCCGTTGTCACATCAGGTGCACGCCGGGGTGCGCCAGGCCCGACATATTGGCTCGCTTAAGTGCGGTTTATCCGTCACCGGCCACCTGCGCCGGGCGCGTTTTCATGGCAAAAATGGGGGTGAAGGTTGGTAAAAGGATGTGCGTGAACTATTGCCGCAATCACTGCGGCTTTGCCGCCGTGGCGCTTTGGGCGTGTTGTGGGTTCGCGGTTTGCTCATAGAAATCTCTTGCATAAAGTTTGTATAATTTGCAGTATCGGGGTTATGGGAGGCCATGAAGCAATGGTTTTGCCAGCAGTGTTTGCCTCTCGCAACGAAGGGCCTGGCCTCGGCAAATGCCATGGGCGCACACACATTCAGGGAGCGGAATTCAATGTCAAAAGCCAATCGCGAATGGGTCATCACTGAATATTCCGGACTGTCGGGACTTCAATTGAGGGAATATACGCCCGAGAATCCAGGTCCCGGTGAGGTGCGCTTGAAGGTTGAAGCCTTTGCTCTCAACTGGGGCGACATGGACCTGATGCAGGGCCGCTACTCCTTCAATTTCAGCCAGTTGCCGGCGCGTATCGGCTGCGAGGCCGTGGGCGTCGTTGATCAGATCGGTGAAGGCGTTACGGGTATCGAATTGGGCGAGCGCTACTGCACACTTCCGTATTTTTACGACATGAAGGGCGTCAGTGGCGATACGGTGATCATCGATGCCCGATATCTGACGAAGGCGCCGGACGGCATCAGCGCAATCGAGGCCGGGTCAATCTGGATGCAATTCATGACCGCCTACTATCCGATTGCCGAACTGGCCAAGGCCGCCCCGGGTGTCAATATCCTGGTGACCGCAGCAACCAGCACCGCCGGTTATTCAGCGCTGCAAATCGGCCGGATCAAGGGCGCAAACATGATCGGAACCTCGCGGTTTGAACATAACCGCGATTATCTCATGCAGGGTGGCGCAAGCCACGTTTATATAGGTGAAGGTGAAAATCTGCCGGAAGCGTTGAAAGAATTTACCGATGGGGTGGGCGTACACGCCGTCTTCGATTCCATCGGCGCCGGGATGATCGCGCAATATGCCAGGGCCCTTGCCAAGGATGCGCAATTGTTCACCTATGGGACGCTGGACGAAAAACTGCCCGAACTGCCGATGATGGAGCTTTATCAGGCGAACGCGACCTTCAAGCCCTATTCATTGTTCAATTACATTGAAAACGCCGCGTGGAAAAAGAAGGGGCTCGATTTTGTCTATGGCGCTCTGGCTTCAGGCCAAATTCAACCGAATGTCGACAGGGTCTTTGAAATGGAGGACTTCCAGGAGGCGTGGACCTATCTGCGGGCTCCGCGCAAGAGCCATGGCAAGGTGATGATCAGGGTTACGGACTAGGTATTGTTCCTCGGTTGTTCCCGGTCAGCTGCTTTCATCGATGAAGCGATGTTCCAGGGTGGCTTCCAGGGTGAGCATCTGTTGTTCGGCATGGATCATGTGCTCGCTTATGATGCTACGAACGGCTTCGGCGTCACCGGCTTTCATGGCCTTGATCAGCTCGCGCTGGTAGGCGATGCCGCGTTGGCGCAGGATCGGTTGTGGCTGCAGGTAGATGTCGCGGCAGACCGCCAGATCTTTCAATAGCCGCTGCAGGAAGCGGCACTGGAATGACAGCAGGGCATTGTCGGAATATTCGGCAACGACCGTGTGAAAATCCAGCTCGGCCATGCGCTGCTGCCAGCGCTCGCCGGCATCTCTTGCTTCGTGATCGTAGACGGCGATGATGTCTTCCAGCCGCCGGAAGCCGGATTCGTCCATATTGTCCATGGCGCTGACGGCAACCAGCGGTTCAAGCGCCTTTCGCAGTTCGTAAATGTCGGCAATCGTCACATCCTTGGCAAACAGATAATTGCCAAGCAGGCTCATGGCGCGCCCTTCGGACATGCGCTCGACGAAGGCGCCGCCGCCCGGGCCCGTGCGTATCCGCACCAGGCCCTGCACTTCCAGTGATTTCAAGGCCTCGCGCACAGTGCCCTTGCTGGCGGCATATTGGGCGATCAGATCCTTTTCCTGCGGCAGGCGATCACCGGGTTCCAGCCCGTGTTCCATGATCGTGCGCTTGATCGCCTCGGCAATCTCGTCGGTGCGCTTGCGCGCCTTGCGTGCGGGTTCTTTTGTTCCTGGAGCGGAAACCCTCATGACACTGATCAGTCCTTATCCGGTTTCAAGGCATATTCTGTTTTGAGGCACGCCCCGTTTCGAGGAGAGGCGCGCTCGATATCAGACGCTTGGTATAGTCATGGTGGGGTGACTTGAAAAGCGCCTCAACCGGACCTTCTTCGACGACTTCGCCAAAATACATGACCGCCACCCGGTCACAGACGCTCTCCACAACGGCAAGATCGTGGCTGATGAACAGATAGGACAGATCGAATTCGGCCTTCAGGTCTTCCAGCAGCAGGAGCACCTGCGCCTGTACAGATACGTCGAGGGCGCTTACCGGTTCATCAAGGACCATGATACGCGGCGCGGCGGCCAGCGCCCGGGCAATGGCGATGCGCTGCGCCTGGCCACCGGAAAACTCGTGCGGATAGCGCTCCAGCGTATCGGCCGGCATTTGCACGGCATCCAGCAGTTCTTTCATCCGCGTCTTGCGGCGGGCGGGATCGAATCCTTTCAGCAACCGCAGCGGGGCTTCCAGGGTCGCGCCTATGGTCTTGCGCGGATTGAGCGAGGAGGTTGGGTCCTGGAACACGTATTGGATCATCTGTCCGAAGGCGCGCGGACCCTCTTTTGCCAGTGTTCCTGCATCCTTTCCGGCAATCTTCATTTGCCCGCTGGTGGGTGTTTCAAGTCCGACCACCATGCGCGCCAGTGTCGACTTGCCCGACCCGCTTTCGCCAACGATGGCCAGGGTTTCGCCCTGTCTGAGCGCCAGCGTTACATTTTTGACCGCATGAACGACGTGTGATGTTCCGCCGAACAGGCGGCGTTTTCCGCCGAATGTCTTGGTCAGGCCGGTGACAGCAATGGCATTGGGTTCGTCCATCATCAAACCCCTTCGACCTTGGGCAATTGGCGCAAGGCCTCAAGGAAAGCCTTGCCCTGGCCAAGCCTTGGCACACAGGCGATGAGCCGCTGCGTATAGGGATGCTGGGGATTGCCCAGAATGTCGGCTGTGTTTCCGGTTTCGACAATTTCGCCATGACGCATCACGGCGACCCGGTCGCAGATTTCCGCGACAACGCCAAAATCATGGGTGATGAACAGCAAGGCCAGACCACGCTCCTGACGCAGGGCCTGCAGCAGGCGCAGAATTTCAGCCTGTACAGTCACATCCAGGGCGGTCGTCGGCTCATCGGCAATGATGATGTCGGGGTCGTTGGCCAGCGCCATGGCAATGCCGACGCGCTGCCTCTGGCCGCCTGACAATTCATGCGGATAGGCCGCGGCGCGCTTTGCCGGATCGGGAATGCGCACGGTGTCCAGCAAGGCCACGGCCTTTGCATGGGCCTCGTTGCGGCTGACCGGCTGATGGGTGCGCACGGCCTCGGCAACCTGCTCGCCGATGGTGAATAGCGGGTGCAATGTTGTCAGCGGGTCCTGGAAAACATAGGCGACCTTGCTCCCACGGTAGGATGCGATTTCGGTCTCATGCATGGAAAAGATGTCGCGGCCATCAATGGCGACGGATCCGCCTGTAATGACGCCGGGAGGGGATGCGACAAGTCCGAGCAGGGAAAGCGCCGTAACGCTCTTTCCCGATCCGCTTTCACCGATCAGACCAAGGCATTCCCCCTTCTGGACGGCAAAGCTGATGCCTTTGACAGCGGGCACGATGCCCTGGGTGCTCTCAAAGCCTGTCTGGAGGTTTTCGACGGACAGGGCAGCTCCTTTGCCCGAAGCGCTGGTCTCGCTTCTATCAGAGCGATCGATCCGGGTCACCGGCAAGGGGCGGTTGAGCGCGCCGGCCCGCAGGCGCGGATCGAGCGCATCGCGCACGCCGTCGCCGAGCAGGTTGATGCTCATGACGATGATGAATACCATCACACCGGGTATGATGGAGACGGAGGGTGCGGTGAACAACAATGAGCGGCCTTCGCCCAGCATGGAGCCGAGATCGGCCTGCGGTGGCTGCGCGCCCAGTCCCAGAAAGCTCAGTCCGGCTGTCTCAAGGATCATCCAGCCGACCGTGGTCGACATGGTGATGACGATGATCGGCAGGACATTGGGCAGGATTTCCGTCAACACGATGGATGTATGGCTTTTGCCCGATAGTCGCGCCGCATCGACAAATTCCCGATGCGCCAGACCCACGGTGATGCCGCGGATATTGCGGGCAAAAAACGGGATATTGACCACCGCGATGGCATAGAGCGCATTCATCAGTCCGGGCCCGAGCACCGCGACGATGGCCAGCGCCAGCAGGATGTAGGGAAAGGCCATCAGCATATCGATGCCGCGCATCATGATGTTATCGATGCGCCCGCCCGCATAACCGGCCACCAGGCCGATCAACGAGCCGAAGAATGCGGCGATGATGGATGCCGACAGGCCGACGGCCAGCGAGACCCGCGATCCCCAGATCAGCCGAGCGAGAATGTCGCGCCCCAGATGATCAGTCCCCAGCAGGTGACCGTCGGAAAGGGCCGGCTGCAGGCGTCCGACCAGATCAATTGTGTCGGGGTTGTCAATCGGCAGGATCGGCGCGGCCAGAACCAGCACCACAAGCGCGGCAATGATGTAGAATCCTGCCGCTGCAAGTCTGTTGTTCATCAGCAATTGCCAGGCGGTCTTGCGGCGTGATTTCTGACGTGCCAATTTCGTCGTGGCGCTCATGACTTCAATCTCGGATCAAGCAGCGACTGCACCACATCGGCCAGCAGATTGAACAGGACATAGCTGGCCGCAACAACCAATACACCGCCCTGGACCAGCAGGATGTCGCGGGTCGAAATGGCCTTGACCAGCATTGCGCCGATACCCGGCCACTGGAAAACCGTCTCGATATAGACAGCACCGCCGAGAACGAAACCGGCCTGGATGCCGATCACCGGGACGACGCTGACAAGCGCTGCCTTGAAGGCGTGTTTGTATATGACAGTGCGTTCATTCAGTCCCTTGGCCCGCGCGGTGCGCACATAGTCCTGGCGCAGCACTTCCAGCATGGAAGCCCGGGTCAGCCGGGCGATGACGCCGGTGGCAACCACCGACAATGTGGCCGCCGGCAGGATCAAATGGCGCAGCAGGTCGGGCAAGTCGCCGCCGCCATAGGCGGCGTACATGCCCGAGGCCGGAAGCAGGCGCCATTGTACCGCAAAAAAAAGGATAAGCAGCAGCCCGAGGAAGAAAGACGGGATGGAAATGCCGATCAGGACGACAAATGTCACCGCCCGGTCGACCCAGCCGAATTGCCGCACGGCGGAAACGATGCCCGCCAGCAGTCCGAGGATCGAGCACAGGACCAGCGCTGTGCCGGAAAGGATGAGCGTGGCGCCGAAGCGGTCAAGAATTTCGTCGAGGACCGGGCGATTGAGGATATAGGAGCGTCCGAAATCGCCCTGCAGCAGATTGCTGATCCATATGCCGTATTGTTCCAGCAGGGTCTTGTCGAGGCCGAGTTGACGGTTGATGCGATCGACATTTTCCGGCGTGGCATAGGACCCCAGAATAGCGGTTGCCGGATCGCCGGGAATCAGCGCCATGATCAGGAAGACGATGACGGAAAGTCCGAAAAGAACGGGAATGGCAGAAACAAGCCGCTTAAGAATATAGCCGGTCAATGCACTGTCTCCCCGGTGGTTTCGGGCAGCGCCGGGACGGATGGTCGCCCCGGCGCAGCGTTTTAGTTCGGCTTGGAAACCTTGCCCAGCATAAGCAGGAATGAGGGCTGCAGGGCAAAATTTTCAACAGTGGCCGAAGCGACGGCATTCTGTTTCCAGTTTGCCACGAAAAGCCAGGGCGCATCATCCTGCACGATGGTCTGCATTTCCTTGTAAAGCCTGGCGCGTTCTGCCTGGTCGGTGGATTGGCGTGCACCTTCCAGCAGGGCGTCGACCTCAGGGTTGGAATAGTAACCCGAATTGAAACCACCCTTGTCCGGCCAGGCGGCTGTGCGCAGCGCAAGGAAGGGCAAAGTGTCCGGATCATTGGTCATCCAGGCCATTTCAGCCATATCCGCCTTGCCTTCGAGGCCGGGATTGACCTTTCCGAGGAACGTGTTCCATTCGTAGGTTTCGATCTTGACGTCCAGTCCGACCGCTTTCAGATCTGCCTGGATGGCTGTGCCCATCGGCACTGGATCCAGCATGCCGGAACCGCCCTCCGTGACATAGAAGGTGACTTCGGCGCCATCCATGCCGGCTTCCGCAATCAGCGCCTTGGCCTTCTGCGGATCATAGGGATAGGGATCAAGCGCCTCATTATAAGCCCAGCTGAAGGCGGGCGGTGTCGGGCCGGCTGCAACGGTTGCCGTTCCCTGTAGCACATTGTTGACCAGGGCCTCCTTGTTGACCGCATAATTGACGGCCTGGCGCATCCGCTTGTCGGCAAATGGACCTTCCTTGGCATTGAGGATCAGGAACCAGAGATGGGGACCGGCCTGGTCGTATACATTGTAGTTGGGGTCCGAGGCGAAGGTGGCGATATTGTCCGGCGGGACTTCAACCATCATGTCGATGCCGCCAGACAGCATCTCTGCAACACGCGTATTGGCATCGGTGATGGGACGGAAAATCACCGCTTCCAGTGAGGGGGCGCCGTCCCAGTAGTCATCATTGCGTTCGACAACAACGCGGGCATTGGACTGCCACTCGACGAATTTGAACGGGCCGGTGCCGACAGGATTGCGGCCGAAATCCTTGCCATGTTTGACAATGCCGGCAGGCGAGGCGATCAGGCCAGTCGGATAGGCAAGGTTGGACAGGAACGGCGCGAAGGGCTCGGAAAGCCTGAATGCAACCGTTGTGGGGTTTATTGCCGTTACCTCGGCAATCGAGGAAAAGAAAAACGACAGGGGAAACGGTCCCGTATCATGTTGCGGATGGTCGTCCTTGAGCATCCGATCGAAATTGAATTTCACCGCTTCGGCGTTGAAATCCGTTCCGTCATGGAACTTGACGCCTTCGCGCAGGGTGAAAGTATAGGTCAGCCCGTCATCTGATATGGTCCAGCCGGTCGCCAGGGCGGGCTCAACCTCGAGTTTGCCGTTTTTGTAGCGCACCAGACCGTCATAGACGTTCATCAGGATACGAAAATCATTGACGGCGGTTACGGTATGCGGATCGAGCGCCAGCGGCTCGGCAATCTGCCCGACGATCAGGACATTGGGCGGGGTTTGTGCAGAAGCGGAGCCTGCGGCACCCAAAACCGACACGGCGGCAAGGGCAAGGGCGACTATTCCTCTTTTGATTATATGCATGACGTTCTCCTTGGCGGCATAGCAAATGGCAGTCGCCCCGGATTATGGGACCGGTATTGGCGACCGATCAAATCTAATTTATCAGCATAAATTGATGACGCAACTAATTTATGCGTATAAATTGACATCTGTGGAAATCGGAGGCATCAAGGACCCATGACATTCTCGATCGTTGCAAAGGATCTGCGCACAGGGGCATTCGGTGTTGCCACCGCGACCGGTGGCCCCGTTGTCGGCTCACTGGTACCTCATGCGCGTGCCGGAGTTGGCGCCATTGCAACGCAGGGTTATACCACAAATCCCCTCTACGGGTTTGAAGGTCTGGACCTGTTGGCGTCAGGCAAAACGGCCAAGGCCACTGTCGAACAGCTGGTTGCAGCCGATGCGGGGCGTGAACGACGCCAATGCATCGCCGTCGGGCGTGATGGCGAGGTTTATGCCTGGACCGGCGCTGAAATTCTGGCCTATTGCGGCTCGCTTGTGCGGCAGAGCTTTGGTGTTTGCGGCAATCTGCTGACCGGCGCACAGGTGCTCGAAGCCATGGTTGACACTTATGAAAGCAAAGCCGGCCAGGCGCTCGAAGACAGGCTGATTGCAGCCCTGGCAGCCGGTCAGAATGCCGGTGGTGACCAGCGCGGCACAACCTCCGCGGCGCTCAAGGTCTACGGGAGCGAGATATATCCTCTCGTTGATATCCGTTCAGACTGGTCCGACTGTCCGGTCGACCATCTTGCGCAAATTCTCGAAGCCACACGCGGCGAAAAATATGCCACCTTCTTCAAGCGACTGCCAACAAGGGCAAACCCCGGCTCGGCGTGAGCGGAGGGGTAACGATTTCATTTTTTTCGCGGGCGCGGAAAGCCGGTCTGGCAAACAAGCGGGCTCGCACGAAACGGTTTTCCACCAAGAGTTGATTGCATTTGATCTTGATGTCGGATGCCGGAGTTTATAGAGAAACCAACGCGTTTGGGGGTGTCTTCGGGGCAGCATTCTGGCTGTCATCCATTGTTGTATGACGTTCTTTTGCAAGTGATTTCAAGATCACGCCTGCGCGTTGATCAAAACTGTGATACTGTCGTACATGAGACGCTGCAGCCTGGCGTTTCTCAGACGTATTGGTTTCTTTTGCCAATCTCAGTGCATCGTTCAATGGAAATTCATTATCAAAGAACGTGCAGAAACGGGCAATTTCCCGAGGCATACCCTCAACCCGATCCGTTACCAGATTTCCACCGCAAGCAAGCACGTCGAAAACGCGATTGGAAACAAAACCGCCGATTCTCATCCATTCCCAGTGATCGTTCAACACAACGTCAGCACTGACATAATAGGCTGGTAGGTCGATATTAGCGATCTTATCCGCCCTGACCCATTCGCTCGGTGCCAAACCCTCCCACAAACCTCCATAGATCTGTATTTCCATATCCTGGCTGAGGGCGTGTTTGACCACGCTTCGCTCAATGCCGCGAGAATTTGCAACAAACAGATGCTGTTCGCTGACTGCATTCATCTCATTTTCGGGATAAAACCGGCAAATGTCTGTCGCCTGTAACAGTCTTTCAAACGGCACCTCCTGATTTTCATCGTTCAGTGTCCAGATGTTTGAGGCGACAAAAACATGGTCGTAGACCAAAGCCTCACGGGCCGGAGTTTTTTCGGGGTGGCTGATGATCCACAGCAGGTTGGTATCCAAAGGGTTGGGCTCATAGCGGACCTTACCACGTATGACCAGATTGATGTCGCCGGGTGTACGGGCGGCATACCAATCCTGCAGGAGGTCGACACGTGCACGGACCCCCTTGCGCAGAAATGCCGCTGCAAGCGAGACCGCAAAATGATAATCGCCACAAATGTCCAGAAACATTCTCTCCCGGCAGGCAATCTTGATGGCAATTGTGGTGCCGGCAGCCAGTCGATTGAACAATGGCGGCTGTTCATTTTCAGCGCGGACTTGCCTTGGACGCCACACAGCGTAACCGGCTTCCACCCAATCAGGATTGTCAGGCTCGTAGGAGGTGGCAGATATGCCGGCATTGGCATAATGTTGAGCATCATCGCATCGAACTGAATCTGCCCACCGACCATGAAATACCCGTCGATTGTGTTCGATATTATCACGACGCCCGGGGGTGCTGCCTTCATGATGAATGATCACCGAATCCGGCGCATAGGCAAATACTTTTTCGCCTCCTCCCAGACGCAGACATAAATCAACATCCTCCTGGCCATTGATGAACGCAGGGTCATAGCCGTCTACACTGGCAAAATCCCTTGCCATCAGCCCCATGCATGCAGCCGTAATGGCCTTGAATCTCATCGGTGACTGAGTCGGTTCAAAGTCACCGGGTTTGCCCGCATATATATGATAGCCCATCGGTGAATAGTCGGAAAACACTGTGCCGACGGCCTGAATGGTGCCGTCCGGAAAAACGAGCTTGGGTTGAACGCCGATAATTCCGGGCATTTTCAATGGGTGCAATAGAGAGCGGAGCCATTCAGGAGATAGTTCCGTGTCGTTGTTGAGAAAGACAACCCGCGCACCGCGAGAGGCCGCAAATCCGATATTGCATCCGCGCGCAAAACCAAGATTTTCCTCATTGCGTATCAATGTGATGGTTGCGTATCGCGCGGCGTATTCCTGCAGCAATTGCCGGGTTTGGCCATCACTGGAATTGTCCACGATGATCAATTCGAATTCTTCGCCTGCTTCGTGCCGATACAGCGATTTCAAACAGGCTTTCGTTACTTCGATGGCCCCATGGACGCACATGATGATCGATACCAGACGATCATCACGTCCCGGTATATTCTTGCGCACCGTATTCCAGCAAATCATCCACGATATCCCGATTCCGCGTGACCGCGGGTTACAGTAAAGACATCCTCCCTGACCTGATAGCCATGTCTCCGCCGGGTTCAGGAGAACCTTTGGGTTTGCTATTGACCTCATGCGGCCAGTTTTTGCAACGCATTGTCATTGTCTATCCACCGAGAAGCAGAGTGGGCCTATCCACTGGGAAACAGAATGGGCCAGTGATGGATGTTGGCTGCTTCCATTGGACAAGACGTGTTATTTTCGCCATAGCGGTTCCATTCATTCCCCGGGGATTTTGAAAAGCGTTGCGTAATTGGAAAGAGGGGCGGGGCGGAACTAACCTTATCCTTGATGGACCGAATTTGATGAGCAAAACGATACTCCTTTTGACCTACGGTACGCGCGGCGATGTAGAACCCTATCTGGCGCTTGCCCTGGGCCTGCAGAAGGCTGGGTTTCGCCCCGTTCTGGCCACGTCGGAGCGTTTTCAATCTTGGATTGCAACCTTTGGTATCGAGGTCTACCCACTGACGGATGCCGTGCTGGCCTTGATTGAAACCGACGCTGGCAAAGCGATGATCGAAGGCACACAGGGGCGATGGACACGACTGAAATCGGGGTTTGAGCTGACGCGAAAGTCAGGTCCGCTGAATGGGCAATTGATGCGTGACTGTTGGCAGGCAGCCCAGCATATCCAACCGGATCTGATCGTCTTTCACCCGAAAGCCTTTGCGGCGTCGCATATCGCCGCCCATCTGGACATTCCTGTGGCAATGGGTGTGTTTCAGTCCGTCTTTGTGCCGACTGCGGAATTTCCCCTGATGGGCATGGAATTCCTGCCCAGGGCGCTGAACAGGTTCAGCTACAAGGCATCTACAGCCGCCTATCGGATGTTTCGAAAACCAGTGAATGAATTGCGTAAAGGTTTTGGCCTGCCGGCCATTTCCAAAGGCCAAGATGTTCTTTTCCCGCCGGAAAGGGCAACCTATCCCCTGTTGTATGCGATCAGTCCGGCCTTGCTGCGGCGCCCATCTGACTGGCCGGCACAGGCAGAGATGACGGGTTTTTGGCAAATGCCAGAGACGAAAATACCTCTGCCGCCCGAAGTGGAAGCCTTCATCGGAGCAGGCGACAAACCCGTTTTTATTGGTTTTGGCAGTATGGTCAGCAGCAATCCGCAGGCGCTGGGCCGGATTGTTACCGATGCGCTGGCTCAAACCAATCTGCGTGCAGTTGTCGCCAAGGGGTGGGCGCAGCTCGAGATGGGTGATGAAAAGCAAATCCTGAGTATTGATCCCATGCCCTATGCTGCGCTGTTCCCGCATATGGCAGCTGTCGTGCATCATGGCGGGCTTGGAACAACGATCACGGGATTGCGTGCAGGCGTGCCCAGCATCATTGTTCCTTTTTTCGGAGATCAGCCGTTTTGGGGGCGGCGGGTTGCAGCGCTCGGCCTTGGCCCGGAACCGCTGCCACGCAATGGGCTGACCTCTGGTGCCCTGGCCCTTGCGCTGATGCGCGCCACCACTGATCGTCCGATGCAGGAGGCAGCGCGTGCCATGGCGGTGAGCTTGCAATCGGAAAACGGGGTAGAAAATGCCATCAAAAGGCTTGCAGCTATGATGTGAGCGAAAGGGCGGTGTGGCGCTCAAGCTGATGGATTAAGCAAAGCATCAACAGGCTTTGATCATTTCCAATGGTTGGGGATTTGGCAGGCCGACATCGCAATTGCATTGTCATGAAATGCAAAAGCCGCCCCGGAACGCTGGAGCGGCTTTTGTTTTCGAAACACACTGAGGTGCTATTTCCTTCTGAGCGGGGAGGGCACAACAACGTGGTGTGACGTTCCATCGTTGCGATGTTTACCGCCTGTTACCGAGGCAAACCATGCTGCTGCTGCGCCAAGGGCTGAACCGGCTGCGGTCGCAAAGCCCATGATGACGGTCTGGTTTGCTGCCCAGTTCTGCATCTCGCCAGAGAGTTCCGGCCCAGTGCTGACATCTGCCGCCGTCAGTGAAGATGCAACGGCAGCTGTCAATGCTGTTGCCATGGCGACGATCACTGTGGCGAGACCCCAGCTTGTTACACCATGGATCCCATCGCGAAATTCCACTTCGTCTGGCGCCGCATCATTCAACTTCATCCGCATGCGGCCGGAAATATAACCGGCTGCCGCAGAGGCCGAGACCGACACCAGCAAGATCCACAGGCCTGCAACAATGAAGTTGTAGGACAGCGTGTTGTCCGGTCTGATGGCATCACCCACAGCCAGGCCCGTTGAAGCGCCGAATTGCAGCAATATGGTTGAAATCGCCACTGCAACAATTGCCCCGGCCCATACCGGGCCCCACTCCAGGTATGAAGAATTGGCAAGATATGAAGGATTGGCCAAATGGGGCGGATTGGGTGAAGCCGCGCTTTGGCCGGTGATGTTGGGGTTAAGGTTTTCAGCCATGATCAACGCAGTCCAAGTGCTGACAGGATAAACAATACGACAACGACGAGGCCGACCAGATAAATAATGGAGTTCATGATTTTGCCTTTCACATTTGGGACGCAGGAATTCCAATAACCAACGTTGTGCCGGTAGATTGGTTCCAAATTTGTTTTGAACGTTGCGGTGAAATCGGCTTGAGCGCTGATGATAAAGGGCCTGCAGGAATGAAGGTTCGGGGCAGGATAGTTGGAACACCGCCAGCGCAGACAATGGCCTCATTGATGACATGCCTATCGCTGGCGGCTTAGAGACGAACGGCTGTGACGCCTTATGCCTACGCTTCGTTGCCTTATGCCTACGCTTCGTTGATGGAGGAAACAGCCAGATTTGTCAGCTTGCTATTGGTGGCTTTTTCCTGATCGAGGATGCTCGTCAGCAAATCGTGGGCTTCGTCGTGACCGAGGACCTTCGCCCACTCCCGCAGCGTGCCGTAGCGTGCAATCTCGTAGTGTTCCACGGCCTGACATGCTGCAATCAAAGCGGCATTTTTGGCAACACCGCTTGCTTCCTCGATGATCGATTCAGTTTCCTTGATCAGGCCTTCAATCGCGTCACATTTTTCACCGGAGGCGGTTTTACCGATCGACTTGAATACTTTTTCCAGAACCTTGATTTGGTCCGTTGTCTCCTCAAGATGATCGGCAACGGCCTTCTTCAGTTTTGTTCCGTTTGCTGCCTCGTGAACCTTTGGCAAAGCCTTGGTCAAAGCATTTTCGGCATAATAGATATCCTGGAGTGTGTGTTCAAATGCGTCTGAAAGAGTTTTCATGGTGTTTTCCTTTGGCTGATAACGCGCTTTGGAAAACGCCCTCATGACGACTTGGTTCCGCATTGATGACCGCAAAATGCAAGGCGCGCGCAACACCCAAAAACAGCAAACGGTATAATCGAAGGCGCTTGACTGCCGCATGCCCGGACAATCTCATTGGAGGCGCGTCTCCAAGGGGAGCCGCGTCTCAAGGGGAAAGCGCGTTTCATGGGCGCTGGATCAGCTTCGAAATTCAAAACCTTGCCTGCGGGGTGAAATTGCGTCTATACAGAGGAACCATATGTCATCTTGTGCGTTGGCAATCAGAACATCGTATATTCTATCAATTCGGTTCTCCACATCGAATGCAATCGAGCATGCATCATTGGCGCTGGTCGCAATTTTGCTATCCAACGCTCGGATGCTGATGCCTCGTGGCTTTGTGGACGCCTGAAGTTTGAAATACGACAACAGAATCGGAATACCACCGTGACAAAGCAGAATGATTTAATGACGATGTGGACGCTTGCATTTGCCACCGGCAAGATGGTGGCAGAGGCACAGGCGGTGATCGGATACAGAATGATGGGCATGGCTGGCCTCTGGTCGGTGACCCCCGGAGAAAACGCCCGCATGATGGATGAAAAAACAGACGCCTTCACGCAGAGTGCAAATGCTGCAACGGCAGCGATCCTTCAGGGTAAATCACCCGTTGGTGTGCTTACTCAGGCTTTGGCGCCCATCGGGAAAAAGACAGCATCAAACGTCAAACGATTGAGCCAGCGTGGTTTTACCAAAAGCTGATTTCGGGCGTCGGCCTCGCGGCAAGGAAAGAACAGATGGAAACCGTATCTCTCGACCTGTGGGCCGTTAATCTTGAGCCTGTCCTGCCTGATCTGACGTCCTGGCTGGCGCGTGTGGACGAACGGATGGCGGCGGCAGCCGCCAGGGGCGCACATATGCTGGTCATGCCGGAATTTGCCTGCGCGCAATGGCTTTCCTTCGCACCTGCTGATCTGCCGGCCAACCAGTCGCTGCAATGGCTGTCCGAAGTGGGCACGGTTGCACTTGACGCGATATCGGCCATGAGCGTGCATTACGGGGTTTCCGTGCTTGCAGGGACAATTCCGTTTCCGGCAGCCCTGCCTGACGGTGTCCCCGGTTTCCTCAACCGCGCCTGGCTTCTGACACCCGATGGTGGACGGTTCCATCAGGACAAGCTCAGCCTGACACCCCTGGAAGCGGGTGGTGCCGGCGGGATTACAATCGCCGGCGGTTCCATCAATGTCATCAATTGGAACGGCCTGCGGATGGCCATTATCATTTGTCTCGACTCGGAATTCACTTCACTTTGGTCGCGCTTGGGAAAGCTCGACCTGGACCTGATCATCATCCCGGCAAAAACCGACATGATCACGGGTTATAATCGTGTGTTCGGCTGTGCCCGATCACGGGCTGTGGAATTGCAGACTGCGGTTTGCGCCATAGGCGCCGTTGGCGTTCCTGTCGGCGTGCCGCATTCGGACACGGGTGTTGGCGGCGCTGGCGCTTTCATTCCATGCGATGTTTCTGTGTCGTTGGACGGCGTGTTTGCTGCATTGCTTCCGCAAACGGCTGCCATGATGAGTGACCATGTCTTGTGTGTGACAGACCTGCCGGTCGGTGCCTGTCGCCGACTGCGCAATGGGCATGCAGAGGCGGAAGTCTGTCCTGCCATCTGGGATGCATCGCACCTGCTGGTCACTGATATCGCGACCTGAGGGTTTGCAGCTGTTCGAGAAGACAGATGCCAATTCCTGCAATCAATGCAGCCACCCCTTTTTTTCCAAATAACCATCTGAAACGGGGCTGGGGGGGGGGTGGGGGGTTCATTTCTCCCAGTCTGAACCTGCCGGCTCTTCATCGCGCGTCTCTTCTTCCGCGATTACGTCGTCGGCCTCTTCAAGATCTTCCCGGGTTGCCTTGCTGTTTGACCCGTTGTCAGACTGTTGGCCCACCAATGCCAGATCGAACAGCATCGGAAAATGGTCCGAGTAAACAAAGGGCATGCGCTGCATCCTGACAAGCTGGAAGTGAGATGAGTGAAATATGTGATCCAGCGGCCAGCGGATGAAGAAAAAACGCGCATCGAATGTGTTGAACATGCCGCGCCCCTCTCGCGGATCGAGCAGTCGGGAGATGCGTTTGAAACGCTGCGTGGTGGGCGACCAGGCAACGTCGTTAAGGTCTCCGGTGACGATAAGGGGGGCGCTAAAGTCGCGCACCTTTTTGCCCACAAGTGCAATTTCCGCATCCCGCCCCACGGTGTCCCTGTTCACCAACGGGGGTTCCGGATGGATCGCGAAAAGCCGGAAGCTGCCTGATTTCGGGTGTTGGACTGTCACGTCAATGGACGGTACGTGGTCATTCAGCAGATAATTGATGCGGCTTTCGGTGAATGGAAAACGTGATACCAGAAGCATTCCGTAACTGTTGTTCTGAGGGCATGCCACCACGTGATCGTAACCACGCGTCACGGTTTCCAATGCGCTTGTCCATTGCTCATCAACTTCCATGAACACAGCAATGTCGGGCGACTGCTCCACCACAAGGTCGATCAGCGGCTGGTATTTTCTGTTGCTCATTTTGACATTGCTGACCAGCAAACGAATGGTCGCAACGTCATCTGGGTCGCCGTCGAAGGAGGTCGTCTTGACGGGCCACAAAGGGGTAAAACGCACGATATAGGTCAGGTGAATCACGGTTGACGCGGCCAGAAGGGCCATGGTCACCCAAGCTATGCCGGTTTGTTCAAAACCCAGCGGCATTGCGACGAGCAAGACCACAGCGAGCAGCGCGTATTGGATACGCGGAAAATCAAGCGTGCGGACAAGGCCATGGGCAATATGCAAAAACGGCAATACGCTTGCGGCGAAGAGGATGACAGCCAGCCCCAAGAAAATCCAGATCACTGCGCCGGCTCCTGTCCCGTTTTATCCCGTTCAAATGAATTTGGGATCTGCTCCGCGGGAGGAGCATGATCCCATCACTGCACAAGCCAACCGGCCGACGCAGGTCGGCCGGAATGTCCGCATCAGTCAGATGTTTCGCCGCTGCGATTGCCTTTGCCCAGATCTTCCTCGGCGCGGTAGTCCTTGTCCAGTTTTTTGAAGGACTCGATGATGCCGTCCGTCTCCAGCTTCACGTCCGGGACGGCCTGGCGTTGATTGCGCATATTGCTCTGGTCATTGCCCTGCAAGGCATTGTTGCCCATTTTGTCCTGCGCCAGGTCCGTTTCTGTCAGATTCATATTCTTGTCTTTGGTCGCCATGATGGTCTCCTTTGCTGTATGCAGGGAACCAACGCGCAGAGGCACCGGCTGGTTCCAAAAAGACCTGTTTTTGAAAATACACGGTAAACAGCACGCTTGCGGATGTACGAACGGTCAGCAATTGGGCATTGTCAGTCAAATGGAGCATCCCGCCAAGCCCTGTGAATACAAGTGGATCTGATGAGCAAGACGACACGAGTCCTTTCCAGGGTCTTCAGTGGTGAGCGCGACACATCACGCCTGATTTTTTTCGTGACGGCAATGGTTTGCCTGTTGATTTTCCTGACTCAGAATCAAGCCAATCTGCGGGCCTTCGGTTGTGATTCCTTCGGCTATGCCAGACAGGCGGAGCTTATACGGGACAAGGGCCCCATTGGCGGCCTTGATACAAAGTTCGATAATCAGGAGGCCCGACAGCTTGTGCGGGTCGCACGTTCAGTCCATGCGGATTCCAGCAACTGGTCAGAGGCGATTGCGCCGCATTGCCATCATTACGAGAAGGCAACCGGGCAGGTTATTCTTCAGTATCCGCCCGGGACGGGAATGGTGCTTGCTCTTTTTCCTGAGAGTCTTGCCCTGGCCTATGTTTTCATCATCGGCATGACACTCGTTGCAGCCGCCTATGCAATGCATTTCGCGCGCCACAGGGCGGCATGGCCTGCAACTGTGCTTGCCGTGGTCGCATTATGTCTTCTCGCCTGGACAATGGCGCAAAACATGGCCCTGGCCAGCGCATCGATACCGGTGACTGTGTCAATTGTTCCACTCGCGGCCGCCATGTCATTTGTCGCATTTCCGGGCTCCCATGTAGCGGCCAGACCGGTTCCTGCATTGGCTTTTGGTCTTCTGTGTGGGCTGTTGTTGTCCGTCAGACTGCCAAATGTCTTTCTGCTGATCGGTTTTGCCACTCAGATTGTCTTGACAATGCGATTATGGCGGTTGTCGGCAATTGCAAATTGCCTGCCGCCTCTGTTGCTTGCATTCGCTGGGTTCTGCGCAACAGGGTTATTGCCGGTATTGGCGGCAAACCTTATCAATGCCGGCGGTATTTTCTCGACGACCTACAGTCCCATTGACGCCAGTCCACCCGTTCTTCAATGGTCTCTCATTCTGGAGAACCTGGGTTATTATTTCAAAACGGGCTTTGCTGCACCAGCATTGATCGGCGCCTGCGCAATACTTGTCTTTCGACTGGCCACAGGCAAGCATTGTCCTGCCGGGGACGGAGTATTCGGCGCGTCCATTGGTGCATTGGTCGCGCTGACCGTCTCATTGGCGTTTTTCGCCACCCACTCAATCCGCATTCCCTATTACCTGCTGCCAGCAAGCGTATTGGTTCTTTGCATGGTTGCCTTTGAATTCATGGGCAGCGGAAAACCCGATGGCATTGGGTCAGGACTCCGGTCCAGGTGGCTGGTTCTTTTTCTACCAATACTATTTGTCGCCCTTGTGCGCCTCGGTCAGGTCACGCCCTACACGCCCAAGGTGCTTCTGCCGCAGGAGGTGAAGTCGGAAAATGCTATCGTGTGGGCCGATCTCAACAGCGGAACAGTGATCTACTATCAGAACAAATATGCGGCGAAATTGAATTTCGCAGGTGATGAGATCCAGGACAAGTTGATCGATGCGTTCTCTGATCTGGGATGGACGCAGTATTTCATCGTGGATAGTCCGAGCATGCAGGCGATCCACAGCCGATTGTCAGGCACCAGAAAGCTTGCGCAAAGCGGCGTGTTCAATGCGCAATCCGCGTACCCCATCTGGAAACTTGAGCCTGAAAAGGCACCTGGAAAAAATACGGAATCATTGCCGTTACCAGGTGCTGACTGACCAAATACGCAAGGTGTCGGGTTCTTGAGAGGCGACTTTTCAGTGTGATCATGTGTTAATCAGAACAGTTCTGCCGCGGCGCATTGCGATCGCCCCATCACCTGCGCAGCGTATTATCGCTCCAAATCGCGCTGATATGATTGAGCGCCAGCGGCTCATCCCGCCCGTCCAACAATGCGAGGACCCGGGGCGGCGTCAGGGGCAGTTGCGAGACCTGTTTGCCGGTCGCATTCGCAATGGCGCAGCCGATGGTGGCGCCGACGTTGAGAATGGGCACTTCACCGGCACCTTTCGTGCCCAATGGGCCGCAGGACGGTGCGCCCTCAAAGAGATCGAATTCGATCGGTACAACATCCTGCGCCAGAGGCAGGCGATAGGCCTCGAAGCCCGTTTGATCGAAACAGCCCTGATCGTTGATGGTGATTTCTTCATGCAACGCATAGCCCATGCCCTGTACGACACCGCCTTGAATTTGCCCGTGGATGGCCCTGTGGTTCAGCGCCCGGCCAACATCCTGTACGACGCGATAGGCCAGAATTTCAACCTGCCCGGTGTCCGGATCAATGGCCAGTTCGCAATCGTGCACGGCGAAAACCGGAATATCGATCGCATCAATGAAATGTCCTGCCGCGCAGCCTGGCATGGCTTCGATGCCCGGGCCGGTGAAGGCGCCACTGCCGGAAATCGGGCCGGTGCGGGTTTCCGCCTCGGCCACCACCTTCTGGATTGTGGTGCCGGAACCGGGTCTGCCCCGTATCTCGACGCGTCCATCAGCGAGCACCAGCTGTTCGGGGGCGGTTTGCAGCATTTCGCTGGCAACAGCCAGCAGCTTGTCCCGGACTTCATCACAGGCCGCTGCGCTGGCCGCGCCTATCGATACGGTGGTGCGACCGCCGCCGACGCCCAGGTCGCGACCGGCAGCGTCGGTGTCAGCAGTCTTGACGATCACCTGCTCAGGCGCAATGCCAAGGCCTGCTGCAACGATCTGTGGCAGCGCATGCATCATGCTGCCCGAACCGATTTCGACGCCGGATGTGACCAGAGTGGCGCTGCCATCAACATTGAGATTGACTGTTGCTGCCGATGGGCCGACGAAGATGAACCATGTGCCGACGGTCATGGCCCGACCGTAGATCCGCCCATCGTCAAGCCGCTGGCCATTTTCCCGGCCGTTGGGATGTTTGGCGCACAGGGCCTGCATGCGGTCGATCATCGGGCGCAACACATCACCTTCAAAGACCTGCCCGGTCGCGCCGATATCCTGATCGCCCACGACGTTGTGGCGGCGAAATTCCATCCGGTCCATGCCAATGGCATCGCAGATTTCATCGGTGTGGCGTTCCAGCGCAAATGTATTGTAGACACCGTTGCAGGCGCGAAATGCACCATTGGGCGGCGTATTGGTATAGATTGCCCGGCTTGATAAGCGCACGGACCCGAGCCGGTAATTGCCGCCCAGCGTATGCGCGGTCATGGTGGTCAAAAACACCTGTTCACCGCCGTAGGCGCCACAATCCATCAGAACTGTTGCCTCGCGTCCGACAATTTCTCCGTCTGCCGTGACAGCCGAGCGGATGCGGATTTCGGCATTTTCCCGGCACAGGCAGGTCATTTGCTCCTCACGGCGTGAATTGACCAGAGAAACAACCCGTCCGGATTTTTTTGCCAGAATGGCGGCATAGGGCTCCAGTGAGCAATCGAATTTGAGGCCAAAGCCGCCACCGACAGCCGGGACCGTCACCCGCACCTGCGATTCGGGAATATTCAACACTCTGGCGGTGACGTGGCGGACGGTCCAGGGCACCTGGGTAGAGGTCTGGATATGGTGCCTGCCGTCTTCAAAAGCGGCAACAACAGCGCGCGGTTCAAACGGCACATGGCTTTGTCGGCCAACGCGGTAAACCCCGTCAACAATCGTCACATCCGTGCGGTCAAAAGCTGCATCCGTGTCACCGCGTGCCACAGTGGCTTCCCAGGCGACATTGCCGCCGCGGGCTGCGCCCTCAAACAGGATGTCGTAATCTTTCCAGTCAGGGTGGACCAGCGGTGCGTCTTTTTCCAGCGCCTGCGCCATGGTCAGAACGGCGGGCAGGGGCGCCAGTTCCAATGTGATGGCCTGCGCCGCAGCATGGGCCTGTTCGAGCGTTTCGGCTGCAATGGCGGCAATCGGTTCGCCATGATAGCGGATGACATCCCTGGCAAAAATCGGATGGTCGGCAATGCCGATGCCGTGCGCGCCGGGGGCATCTTCCCAGGTGGCTATGGCGCGCACACCGGGCATGGAACGGGCGGCTTCAACATCCAGCCGAAGCACTTGCGCGGAGGCGACGTCTGCGCGCAACAAAACCGCATGAATGACCTCCGAGCCGCCCACGTCGATGGTGTATTTCGTGCGGCCGAGCAATTTGTCCCGCGCGTCCCGGCGCGGGAAATTCATCACGGCAGCGTCTGCAGTGTTCTGCATCAGGACGTGACCTCGTTTGTGCGGATCGACATGAGTGCGTCAATAATGCGCTCATAGCCGGTGCAGCGGCAGATATTACCGGTCATTGCGGCCTTGATTTCGTCACGGTCGGGCGATGTATTCGTCTGAAATAAGCGGCTCATGGTCATGACCATGCCCGGAAAACACATGCCGCATTGCACCACATCATGGTCTTCGAATGCCTGTTGCACAGCATTGAGATGCTCCATTGTGGCGACGCCTTCAATGGTGGTCACCGCGGCGCCGTCCAGCGATCCGACGGGCAGCAGGCAAGATGCCATCGGCGCCCCATCCACATGCACCATGCAGGCACCGCAAAAGCCTTCGCGACACACGGCCTTGGTGCCGGTCATGCGCAGATGGTCGCGCAAGACGTCGACCAGCGGGGTTCTCGGATCACCGCTGAAGATGCGCTCTTCCCTGTTGACTGTCAGTGTGATGGTCACATGGCCCTCCCCAGGGTTGTTTCCTGCAGGGTTGAAAACGCGTTGGCAACAAGGCCGGTCAGGACCCGCAGCCGATACCAGCCTGGTGCGTCCATTGCGTCCCGTCCGTCAAATTCTTCCAGACAGGTTTTGGCGATCATTTGCATTTTTTCGGGCGATGGCGCATGGCCAATGATGGCCTCTTCAAAGCCTGTCCAGCGTTTTGCAACGGCTTCGACCGCACCGACCGCGACCGTTGCCGCAGATATTTTTCCGCCGGCACCCAGAGCAATCGACACACTGAGATTGGCAACGGGATAGTCGCCCGCCTTGCGCAGGGTCAACCGGGCATGCGTGCTTGTACGCTGCGTGCGGGGGATGATCAGGCGTGTTACCAGATCGGTGTGGGCGCGGGTGGCGCGCGCCTCAAGGAAGGCCGCCATGGTCTGGGTTCTGCTGCCATCAAGGCCTTCGATTTCCAGTCTGGCATCCAGGGCGAGAAGCGCCGGCACCAGATCAGCCGCCGCAAATTCCGCTGTGCAAATGTTGCCGCCAATGGTTGCCATGCGTCGAATGGCCGGATTGGCCGAATGGCCAGCCGCCTGTGCCAAGGCTGCCAGATCATTGTATCCGTTTAGAGCATTGGCGATTTGTTCATGGGTCGCCAGAGCGCCGATCACTGCCTCTTGCTGGTCAATGTTTATGGTGCGCAGCGCTTCGATGCGTGACAGGTCGATCAGGGTCCGATCAGCTGTTTCGCAGCGCAGCGGGGCACGCATAACCCAGGTTGCGCCGGCCAGAGGAATGGCACTGTCTGCCAATTCACGCAGAGCACGCAGTGCCTCGTTCAGATCATTTGCCAGGAAAAGTTTGGGGTAGGGCGTAATGTCCACTGCTGCCTGCCGGTTTGATGTGCGTATCCTGCACCGAAGCCGGCAAAAGGCGCCAGCCCGGACAGACAAGGGGTGAATGGTCGCAGCCTAACATCCGCGCCGAACCATGAAAAATTCAATTTCCGCAGGGCAGCTATCTGAATTGTTGATAATGCCCCTTTTCAGGCGCGCTTCATCCAGCGTTAGCGGGATGGGATATTTTCGTGAAACAACACCTGCAACCGTGGCAGATATTCCGGTTCCTTTGTTCCCCGGACCGCGGCGGCGAGCAGCTTGATGATTTCGCGCGCCTCGACCCGAGAATTCTGATCGATCACGGCATCCACTGTTCTGTCCAACAGAAGACCTCTGGTGGCGTCGGTCAGGTCATGGGCGATGAAGACAATGTCATGCTGCGCATTGGCCTCCTTCAGGGCCTGCGCAATGCCCTGTGTGCCGGACCCGATATTGTAAATCGCCGACGGTCGATCTGTCTTGAGAATGGCGTGCATCTCCTCATAGGCGCGGTCCCGGTCCTCTTCGACTTCAATCAGCGCCGATATGCGCAGATTGTTGAAGTCGCGCCCCGTCACCGCGCGAAACCCCATTTCCCGTTCTTCGTGCCCGCGATAGGAGGGCGAACCGATGAACACCACGATGTTGTGCTGGTTGTCGGGATGCAGGAAGCGCCCGGTCAAGAGGCCTGCAAGCCTTCCGGCGGCCCGGTTGTCTATCCCGATATAGCCGACCTTTGTCACCGAGCGTATGTCCGAGACCAGCGTGGCGACACGCACGCCGGAGGTGGCGAGCCGGTTGATGGCCTCGCGTACAGCCGGATGGTCGGGTGCGACCACACCGACCGCATCGGTTTTTCCAACCATCTCGTGCAGCCGGGCGGCTACCCGATAGGGATCAAAGCCGTCAATGACGTGCAGATTCGGAAGAACGTTGCCATAGCTGGTGGCTTCTTCAAGCAGGTCCTTGCGCAGATTGGCAATGAAGCTGTTGCTGCCACCCGGCAGTATGAAATCGATGTGGACATCGGCAGCAGGTTGAATTTCCGCCGGTCCGAAATAGCCCATGCGCCGCGCTGCCGCGAGCACGATCTCACGGGTGCGTTGTTTGACCCCGCCGCGATCATTAAGGGCCCTATCCACGGTTGCAACCGAGAAACCGACTTCCTGTGCAATCTGGCTGACTGTTGTTTTCAATGCCTGCTCCGAGTCTTTGCGATGTCTGCACAAACCGCGCAACAATCATAATCCATCATTTCCAGAATTCGTTCTATTTACAAGTCAATTCAAGGTTCAAGACTGTGCATATGAATGATAATGATGTTAAATGATTGGTTATGACGCTTGTGCTGCAATCATTATACATCAATATTTCCTCGCAATGGTGGTGCCAAATCACCAATTTGGGAGGATATTATGGTTTTGAAATCTGCATTTTCGCGCAGGAAATTCCTGTCTACCACAACGGCTGCTGGCGTTCTGGCCATCGGTACACCGCTTTATCTGCGTCCTGACAGGGCCAGAGCTGCCGACGGTCTTGCCGAGGGCATGGTTGGCGGTCCGACCGGCTTTGACGGCGCTGAGCGCTATCAGTACGGTCCGGACACCCCGGAAGGTCGTGCCGTGGAAGGTGCACGCTCCTTGAAGGCTTCGGGAAAAGCGCCCGAACGTATTGTCCTGGGCCTTTCCGACGGCTCGATTGGACAGATTACCCAGCCATTCCCTGCTGGAGCGCCCTCGATCAAGGATCTGTGGGAGCAGGAAACCGGCATCAAGCTTGATATTATTGGCGTTCCAAGCGGCCAGGAGTTCACCAAGGTCATGCAGGATATCAGCACCAGCGGCGGGGCATTTGATGTCTATGCGGTTGAGTGGAACCGTCTTGGTGATCTGGCAGAGACCGGCGGTATCGTCAATCTGGATGAATATGTCGCCACGCATCGGCCCGAATGGGATGATGTGGATCGCGGCTATGTCGGCGGCGCCAAAGGCGTTTCATTGCTCAACAATTATCGTGGTTCGACCTATGGGGTGTCGCTGGATGGGGACTTCCAGACCTGGAACCATCGTACCGACCTGTTCTCTGATCCAAAGGAACAGAAGGCCTTTGCCGACAAGCATGGATATGCCCTGGCGCCACCGAAGACCTGGAAAGAACACGACGAGATCGCAGCGTTTTTCCATCGCCCGGATGATGGCCTGTTCGGCAGCACCGACCTGCGCAACCAGGGTTGGGGGTACACCAACTGGTATCAGCGCTACGTTTCCATGGCATCGCCAAACCAGTTTCTGTTTGCCGATGACGGTACGTCCTTGATCAACTCCGACCAGGGTGTTGCGGCCACAGAGGAATACGTCAAATCGCTGGCACATCACTCACCGGATGCAATTTCCTGGGGCTGGCCGGAACAGTATGGCAATTTCGCCAGTGGCGGCGCTGCGATGACCTGTGCTTTCTCCAATCTGCCGAAATTCCTCGACAATGCAGCCAATGAAGGCTCCAAGGTTACCGGCAAGATCGGGTCCCACATTCCACCAGGGCGCGTTCACGACGATGGAATGGTCAGTCGTTCAGTGCTCTGGCTGAATCTCAGTGCCAGTGTCTCCTCGCAATCAGCCCATCCGGAAACGGCCTATCTGTTGCTTCAGTGGTTGGGTTCATCGCGCATCTATTCCTGGATGACGGCCAATCCGGGTGGCTATTTCGATCCGTTCCAACTGTCCAATTTTGCGGATCCGCTGGTGCGTGAAACCTACCATGATTATCACATGGATGTGGTGCGCGAGACTGTGCGTCGCACGGTTCCGACGATCAATTATCCAGGCGCAACTGCTTTCCACAATGCACTGGATGAAAATCTGGTGGGTGCCCTGACCGGTTCGATGACATCTGAACAGGCGATGCAAAACACCGAACGCAGCTGGAAGCGCATTGCCCGCCGTGTTGGTGAGGAGAAATTGATCGAGGCCATCACGGCAAACAAGGCGGCCTGGCCGGATCTTGTAGACCCTGTCTGATAGGACTCCCGAACTCCCGGTAAGCCCGGGGGCCAGCGAGTCTGGCCCCCGGAGGTTGTCAATTTGCAGGTGTAGTACATGCGTCGATCTCTCCCCTTTGAATTTTTGCGCTATGCAATGATCTTGCTGATTATCGCGATATCACTGGTTCCGACGCTGTGGATGTTGTCGATGGCTTTCAAGCCAATCGCCGAATGGTCGGCGTCCGGTGCTGCTTTGACCTGGTGGCCAGAGAACCCGACGCTGGACAATTTCCGTTTTATTTTTGGTCAATCATCCTCCGAACTCATCGTATCTCTTGAGCGGACCGCTGCGCGTCCCATTGTGGCATCCTTGCTCGCGGCGATCGTTGGTACATTGATCGCCATGACTGCGGGCACGGCTGCAGCCTATGGCCTGTCGCGGTTTGGCAAAGGCAACAATCTGCCTCTGGCCCTCATTCAATTGCGCCTGTTTCCACCCATGGCCGTGATGATACCGCTGATGATCATGTGGTCGTTTCTGGGTCTGATAGACAATTGGTTTGGTCTGGCGGTTGTTTACGGAATTGTCACGCTGCCCTTTGCCTTCTGGCTGATGAAGACATTTTTTGACGACATGCCACGCGAGATTGAAGATGCGGCGCTGGTCGAAGGCTGCACGCGGCTGCGGGTATTTGCCGTGATCACCCTGCCGATGATGCGCCCGGCGCTGGCATCCTCTGCGCTTTTCGTCTTCATCATGAACTGGTCGGATTATCTCATCGCACTGCTGCTGACGACGCGGGACTGGGTGACCATTCCCGTTTACATGACGTCACTGTCCTCCTCCATGACAGGGCAGCTCTATGGTGCGAAGGCTGCACTGGGACTGATTGCGGCGATACCGCCGGTCATATTGGGTATTGCCATCCAGAAACATCTGGTGCGCGGTCTGACATTTGGAGCCTTGAAGGAATGAACGGGGTGTCTGTGAAAGAGGCGGATATTGCGGTGCTTCCGCAGGATAATGCCGGCAGTGAAGAAAAGCGCCTTGGTTTCTGGCTGACGTTGCCGGCACAATGTCTCGTGCTGTTCATCGCCGTTTTCCCCATCCTGATGCAATTGTACATCTCGATGACGGACTGGTCACCGCTGGATGGTATTCCCTGGTACAGGGCGTACGAGTTGTGGATCGGCTTCATCAACTATACGGATCTGGCCTCGGACAGCCGCTTCTGGGCCGCCATGTGGCGTACCTTTCTGGTGATGATCGTCTGCGTGCCGATCCAGTTTCTTCTGGGGTTGGGGCTTGCCGTGCTTTTCGTCGACGAGTTCCCGGGCAAGCGCTGGTTCTATTCGACGCTGTTGATACCAATGATGGTGGTGCCTGCCGTCGCCGGATACATGTTTTTCCTGCTTTTCCAGTCGGGCGGGCCGGTCAATGATCTTCTCTCGCTGTTTTCCGCATCTCCGGTCAAGATTGCCTGGCTGTCGGATCCCAGTCTTGCCTTGGTGGCCGTCATGGCGGCTGACATCTGGCAATGGACGCCATTGATGTTCCTCATCCTGCTGGCGGGCATGATTTCCGTTCCCCAGGACCAGCAAATGGCTGCCGTTTTGCTTGGCGCATCATGGGGACGTCGCTTTTTCACCATTGTGCTGCCCCGGATGAAGACCATCATCATCATCGCACTGGCGATCCGCACAATCGAAATCTTCAAGATATTCGATACGCTCTACATCATGACCGGTGGCGGGCCGGGTGTCGCCACGGAAACCATCTCCGTCTATATCTACAAGGTCACCCAGCAGGATCTGATCTGGGGTTATGTGGCAGCGATTGCGCTGGCCATCCTGATTGTGCTGTCTGTCATATCGGCGATTGCCATCAGCAGAATGTCAAAAGGGGCGAATGCCAGATGACGCAAATTGCCCTTTCCAATCTCGGCAAGAAGTTTGGTTCCTTCACGGCGCTGGCGCAGATGAACCTGACCATTGGTGATGGCGAGTTCGTGGCACTTCTCGGGCCGTCAGGCTGCGGGAAATCCACAACGATGAACATGATTGCCGGTATGGTGGACCCCACCGAAGGCGATATTCGCTTTGATGACCGCAGCATTCTGGATGTTCCGATGAGCCGCCGGGGTGTGGGTTTCGTTTTTCAGAATTATGCGATTTTCACCCATATGTCTGTTCGCGAAAACCTGGCCTACGGTTTGCGGGCGCAGGGCGTCAGTGCGTCCGAGCGCAACCGCCGGGTCAATGCCATGGCCGACCTGTTGCAATTGACCCCGATGCTGGACAGACGGGCCGCAGGCCTGTCGGTCAATATTTTGCAGCGCCTGGCGATCGGGCGCTCAGCCGTGGTCGAGCCGGCCATATTTTTGCTGGATGAACCGCTGTCGAATGTTGATGCAGCGTTTCGCTCTGTCATGCGCAGTGAACTCAAGGCTCTGCAAAGGCAATTCTCACAGACCCTGGTCTATGTCACCCACGACCAGCTGGAAGCCATGACCATGGCGGATCGCATTGCGGTGATGGATCACGGCAAGCTGCTGCAGGTTGGCACGCCATTGGAAATTTACAACAACCCGCAGGACGTCTTTGTCGCGCGCTTCATCGGCTCTCCGGGCATGAATATTCTTGAAGGCACCATTGCTTCATCGGATGAAGGCAAACTGGTTGATCTGGCATCGGCCGGCCGGTCGGCACCACTTGCTCTTTCGGACCGCGCTGCTTCTCAAGGGTTGCCGGAAAAAGTTCTTTTCGGGTTTCGTCCGGAACAGGTCAATCCCGATCCCAATGGCACCATGGCCCTGCCGGTGAATTTCGTCGAACGTATCGGTGCGCGCACGATCCTGCATCTGGGAGGCGACGGCTTGGAGGCCAAGGCTGTTCTGGATAATCAGATCGCGATGCCGAGCATTGGTGATATTTTGCGGTTTTCCATCGACCCGAAAATGGTACGGCTGTTCGATCCCGTTTCAGGAATTGCCATTGGAGGAGATATCTGATGGCATCCATTCGCCTTGAAAACATTTGCAAGCACTATGGCGATGTGGTGGCTCTGGACGATGTGAGCATCGAGGTCGAGGACAATGCATTCTTCTGCCTGTTCGGCCCACCCCTGAGCGGAAAATCGACGATCCTGAAGATCATTCTGGGTCTTGAAACACCCGACAGCGGCTCTGTCTTCATTGATGATCGCCCGATGAACGGTGTAAGCCCGGCACAGCGCAATGTGGCGATGGTCTTTCAGAATCTGGCGCTGTTTCCCCATATGACGGCCTTGCAGAATGTACGCTTTCCGCTGGTCGAGCGCAAAATAGCAGAAGATGTGATTGCTGCGCGTGTCGACGAAGTGACCAAAAAGCTGCACATGCAGCACATCCTCCACAAGCCGCCATCACAACTTTCAGGCGGTGAGCGTCAGCGCGTTGCCATTGCGCGGGCACTGGTGCGCGATCCGGTGGCATATCTGATGGATGATCCCATATCAGCCCTGGATGCACGGTTGCGGGAGGAAACCCGGGTGGAGTTGCGACGCATTCAGCGCGAGATGAACCAGACCGTCATTTATGTGACCCATGACCAGGAGGAGGCCATGTCCGTATCGGATCAAATGGCCATTTTCGAACATGGTCGCGTACGGCAGGTCGGCGCCCCGCATGATCTTTATGATGCACCGGCAAGCACCTATGTCGCCGAAATGCTTGGAGCGCCTGCCATCAATCTGATGGCAGCAGGCGGCACCGCACTGAACGCCGGCAGACCGGTTCCGCAACAGGCCGTACAGCTGGGCGTGCGGCCGGAACATTTGCGGGTTTTGAAGGATGGCGGCAATACGCAGGTCAGTGCGATCGAGCCAATGGGCGCCACGACAATTCTGACGCTGAAGGCCGGCGCGGAAACAATGAAGGCCGCCTTGCACGGGCAACCGGAATTCCAGGTGGGTGAATCCGTCAGCCTGTCGGTCGACCCGGCGCAGATACATTTTTTCGACAAGAACGGCGACACGCTGGTTGCCGTATAGAAGGGAGGGATACATGACAGATTTCAAGCCGGATCCGGACATTCGCAATCGCGATTCTCGCATCGGCTGCATTGGTGCAGGCATGATCATGGCCGAATGTCACCTGGCCGCCTATGCGCAGGCGGGTTTTCCCGTCGTCGCAATTGCCTCGCGCACGCCCGAAAGAGCTGCGACTGTGGCCGAACGCTACAATATTCCCAAGGTGCACAATACGCCTGAGGAATTGATCGCCGACCCGTCGGTCGATATTCTCGACATTGCCTATCCGCCCGATCAGCAGCCTGCATTGATCCGCGCCGCCTTGCAGCAACCGCACATCAAGGCCATTCTTGTGCAAAAGCCGCTGGCACTGACCTTGGGAGAAGCCATTGCCCTGCGCGATGAAGCCAAGGCTGCCGGCAAGATCATCAGCGTCAATCAGAACATGCGATACGACCAGTCTATGCGGGTCCTGAAGCAGATTCTGGAGCGCGGTGATCTGGGGCAGGTCGTCTTTGCGCAAATCGACATGCATGCCATTCCGCACTGGCAGGGGTTTCTGGAAGACTATGACCGGCTCACCCTGGCCAATATGAGCGTGCATCATCTGGATGTGCTGCGTTTTCTGTTTGGTGATCCGGACGAGATCACCACACAGGCGCGCAAGGATCCGCGCACGACCTTCGATCATCAGGACGGGATCACGGTTTCAACCCTGCGGTTTCCGTCAGGCGTTCTCGCCCTGTCCCTGGAAGATGTCTGGTCGGGTCCGCGGCAGGACGGCTACAAGGACGATCAGCACATCACGTTCCGGGTGGAGGGTACGGAGGGCGTCGTCAAGGGCTCGATAGGCTGGCCGACAGGTTCGGCCTCGACGCTGAGCTATGCATCCACCAAAACCACGGGCGGAGAATGGGTGACGCCGACCTGGGAAAGCATGTGGTTTCCCCATGCCTTCATCGGCGTCATGGAGCAATTGCAATATGCCGTTGCCACAAATAGCGAACCGGTGCTGACCGTTGCGGACAACGTGAAAACGGTGGCGCTGATCGAAGCCGGATATCGTTCAATTGCCGAGGGGCGCACGGTGCGCCTTTCGGAAATCAACACCAAATAGACACCAAACGGAGGAAAAGATCATGATGCAAGCGGGAATTTTCACGGGGTATTTCCCCTATGGGCTTGAAGAAACGGCCAAGAAAATCAGGAGCCACGGCTTCAACACGGCGCAGCTGGATCTGCATTTCAAGGATATCGACCTGAGCTATGGCAATCTGAATGCTGCCAATTGCAAAAAGGTGCGTGACACGTTCCGTGCCAACGACTTGCCGATTTGTGCCGTATCGGCCTATACCAACATCATCCATCCCGACCTGGACCAGCGCAAAGCCAATGTCGACCGGCTGAAGGAAATCCTGCGCAATGCACGGGCATTGGGTTCGCGTTACGTGATCTCCGAAACGGGCACCTACAATGAGGAAAGCGAGTGGATGTCGCACCCCAAGAACAAATCCGAAGAAGGATTTGAGGCGTGCCGCAAGATCATCGCCGAACTGTCGCAGGAAGCCTATGATCATGGCTCGATGTTCCTGCTGGAAACCTATGTGAACAATGTCGTGGGATCGGTTGAGGAAACCGTGAAAATGTTTGCTCAGGTCGATCATCCGGGACTGGGTTTGCTGATGGACCCGACCAACTACTTCGAAGATCATAATATCGACCAGATGGACCAGGTGCTGAATCAGGTCTTCGATACATTGTCGGACAAGATCAAGATCGCCCATGCGAAGGATGTCGCACGCGCCGATGACGACAAATCGGAAAAACACGCTGATATCGGTGATGATGATGCGCTGGCGTCTCACACTTTCCGCGGGGTCGGCGAGATTGTGCTGAATGCTCCGGGTACCGGGGTGTTGAACTATGATCTATACCTGCAGCGTCTGGCAGAAAAACATCCGAACATCGAGATGATCATCGAGCATCTGGATGAGGCTGATGTGCCGCGTTCCAAAGCCTTTATCGACGAGAAATTCGTCGCCAACGGCGTATAATCAACGCGGCGGCGGGAATTGTTCCGCCGCCGCTCTCCACCTGGACCGTGTCCAGCGCATTTTTGACGAGGCCAGCACATGGTAGATATCTATGGCACAACGCATTCCCGGCGCGATCTCGCAGCCAGGTCCGGTGCGTTGAGTCAGTTCGCCGGTGTGCGGTTGATGACATTGGACAATGGCGTCGAGCGCAATGTGCGGATGCTGGAATTTCGCACGGGCAGCGGATTGCGCTTTACCGTGCTGGTCGACCGGGCGATGGATATTGCCGAGCTGGAATATAATGGCAAGGCCATTGGCTGGCATTCGCCGACCGGTTTTCGAAATCCCGGACTTCACGAAGTCGAAGGCGAGAAAGGGATTGGCTGGACCCGCAGTTTTTCCGGTTTTCTGGTGACCTGTGGACTGGACCATACATTGGGTCCCGAAGAGGTGCCGGCAGACAATTACAATTATCCCGGCCGTCCGACCGCTCGACATACCCTGCACGGACGTGTCAGCACGATACCTGCGCGTCTGACCGGTTACGGTGAACAATGGCGGGGCGATCAATGCATTCTGTGGGCAGAGGGTATCGTGCAGCAATCAACCGTTTTCGGAGAGGATCTGCATCTGCTTCGACGCATTGAAGCCGATGTGGGCGGGCGCGAGATCCGGCTCAGCGACCGGGTTATCAATCATGGTTTCCTGCGTACGCCGCACATGTTCTTCTATCATGTCAATCTGGGCTATCCCCTGCTCGACGAGGGCGCCCGCTATCTGGCACCGATCAGCGATGTCGTCTGGGCATCCCATGCGGGGCCCGACTACCGTTCCCAGGGCATCGGCTATGCAAAGGCTGCAGCACCGGTTGAAGGTTTTACCGAGCAGGTCTGGCAGCATGAAATGCGCGGCGATGAAAACGGCGAGGTCCCCGTGGCGCTGATCAATGACCGGCTCAACCTCGGCCTTGAGGTTGTGACAAACAAGAACCAATTGCCCTGCGCCTTTCAGTGGCAGAACTTTCAGGCCGGCAATTACACGATGGGCATAGAACCTTCCAGCCATCATGTTCTTGGAGACCTGGCAGCGCGTGAACGCGGAGAAATGATCTGGCTCGAGCATGATGAAGCGCGGGCCTATGACGCGCGTTTCACTGTTCTGGACGGCGCAGACGAAACAGCAGCCTGCGAGGCGCGCATAGCGGCGATCGCCAAGCAGCCGAAAGATGATTTTCCGACACCATCGGGACAATTCCCATCACTGGCATCCGGGCGACATGACCGAACGCCGACAGCAACCAGACGATAGCATTGAGGAGACTTTGCGTTGACGATGTCTGATATCCAAAACCACACACGCGACTACAGTCTGGTCGGCGAGAGCACGCGCCGGGCTGTCGAGACGGGGTTGGCCAGTGCGCAATGGTATCATTCAGAGGTGCCGCGCAAGGTGATGAAGGAACTGATGCAGCGGCGTGACGGACCGGCGATCCGTGACACGATCATCTGGCTGGGGCTGCTGGTGGCCAGTGGTGCCGGCGGGGTCTATTTCTGGGGCAGCTGGACCTGTGTTCCCTTCTTCTTTGTCTATGGCGTTCTGTATGGTTCGGCCTGCGACAGCCGCTGGCATGAATGCGGGCACGGGACCGCATTTCGCACACGCTGGATGAATGATGTCGTCTATCAGATCGCCAGCTTCATGGTGTTTCGCAACCCGGTGTCCTGGCGCTGGAGCCATGCGCGCCACCACACTGATACGGTGATTGTCGGACGCGACCCGGAAATCGCCTTCATGCGTCCGCCAAATCTGTTCGTAGGCATCCTGCACTATATCGGCCTGCTGGACGTCGTCGCATCCTTCAAGGTCATGGCACGCAATGCATTTGGCATCCTGACGCCTTCGGAAAAAAGCTACATACCGGAATCGGAATGGCCGAAGGCCATTTTTGCCGCGCGCATCCATATGGCTATTTACCTGGCGGCGGCCATTGCTTCCTTGCTGATGTGGTCGATCCTGCCACTCATGTTGATCGGACTTCCGCGCTTCTACGGTTGCTGGCACATGTTCCTGACGGGCCTGCTGCAACATGGCGGGCTTGCCGAGGACGTTATTGATCATCGACTGAATTCCCGCACCGTCTATATGAACCCGATCAGCCGGTGGATTTACTGGAACATGAATTATCACGTGGAGCACCACATGTTCCCGATGGTTCCCTATCACGCGCTGCCGCGACTGCATGAATTGATCAAGGACGATCTGCCGGAACCAAACCCTTCCATGTGGCATGCCTATGTGGAGATGGTGAAGGTGCTGTTACGCCAGCGGCGCGATCCCGAATATTATCTGCGCAGAACCTTGCCCGCGACCGCCAGGCCGTACCGTGAGGAATTCCATGCTGACGATGCGGTGCCTGCCGCCAGCAGCATTGCATGAACACCCCTTTCAAGGAGACAAGGCCATGAGCCGCAAGAGACCGACCGTTGCAGATTTGCGCGCGCTGAAGGGCAAGCGACAGTTGACGATGCTGCGCGTTTTTACCATTGAAGAGGCCGAGGCTGCCGAAACTGCGGGTATCGACATTGTATCGATTCCGCCGGAACTGCTTTTGAATCCGCGCTACCGGGAGGTCGCGCCATCGCTTTTCTCGATGACCGGCATGACCCATCTGGAGGCCGGCACCCGCGATGATTATCTCAGATTTGCCGGCGAGATGCTGCAGGCCGATGGCGATGCACTCTATTGCAGCGGTGGTTTTGGAACCGTGAAGTTTCTGGCGGACGAATTCATTCCAGTTGTGGCTCATGTCGGTCTTGTGCCGTCACGCGCGACATGGACCGGTGGCTTCAAGGCTGTCGGAAAAACCGCAGATGCCGCCTTGGCGCTTTACGAGGAATGCAAGGCCTTCGAAGAGGCCGGCGCCTTTGCCGTCGAGATTGAAGTGGTGCCTGTCGAGGTGGCCAGCGAGATCAGCAAGAGGCTGGATATGTTGTTGTGGTCGATGGGCTCAGGCGCGGGCTGTGATGTGCAATATCTTTTTGCCGAGGATATTCTGGGCGAAAATCGCGGGCACATGCCCCGCCATTCCAAGGTCTACCGCAATTTCGCCGCCGAGTATGACCGGCTGCAGACCGAGCGTATAGCAGCTTTTCGTGAATATATTGAGGATGTGAACAATGGTTCCTATCCGCAGGATGGCCATATCGTGCATATGGCTCCAGACGAGTTCTCGCGCTTCTGCAACCAGCTAGACAAAGATTGCCAGCTAGACAAAGATTGAAGGAGAGACCCATGCCGTGGATCAGCGCCTGTGAGGCGGATGAAATCGATGCTGAAGATGTCATGCGGTTTGACCATGACGGGCACACCTATGCGCTCTATCGCAGCCCGGATGACAAATATTACGCAACGGACGGGTTGTGCACCCATGAGCAGGTGCATCTATGTGATGGCCTGGTGATGGACAACATCATCGAATGCCCCAAACACAATGGTCGTTTTGACTATACGACGGGTGCGCCCAAGGGCGCTCCCGTCTGCGTTGCTCTCAAGACCTATAATGTGAAGGTTGAAGCCGGCATGGTGATGATCGAGATCGCTTGATGGCAAGACCGCATGGCATGGTTATTATCGGCGGCGGCATTGCCGCCTCGCGTGCAGCCAATGCGCTGCGCGACGGGGGCTGGAATGGGCCCATCACTCTGGTCAGCGATGAAATGCATGTGCCCTATGACCGTCCGCCGCTGTCCAAATCTTTTGTGACCGATGCGCCGGCACGCGCGCCCTATCTGACGGACATCGCCGCTCTTGCCGCCATTGATGTCAATTTCATCAGCGCCAATGCTGCGACACGGATTGACCCGAAGGCATCGACAGTTTGGCTGAGTGACGGGCAGTCTCTGCCCTATGAAAAGTTGCTGATTGCAACCGGCGCGCAGCCGCGGCGTTTGACTTTGCCCGGATCGGAAAGTGCCCGTGTCCATTATCTGCGCACGATCGAGGATTCTCTTGCCATTTCAGGGCAGTTGAAAGCCGGTGCGCATATGATTGTCATAGGCGGCGGGTTTATTGGCCTGGAAATCGCCTGCAGCGCCAGAAATCTAGGTGCGCGCGTCACCGTGATCGAGGGGTTGCCGCGCATCCTGTCGCGCGGCGTACCGCATGAGATTGCACAGGTCGTTGCCAGCCGTCACCGCCAGGAGGGGGTGGCGCTTCATTGCAACGCAAAGATCACCCATCTTGTTGAGAGTGATGACGCGATCAACGTGACACTGGCCGATGGTCAGACGATCACAGGTGATCTTGTCGTCGCGGGCATTGGGGCGCAGCCAGCGACGGATCTGGCGTCAAACGCAGGTCTTGCGATTGAAAACGGCATTCGTGTGGACAGCTATCTACAGACCAGTGATCCCGATATTTTTGCAGCCGGAGACTGTGTGTCCTTTCCGCTTGCCGCCTATGAAAATACCAGGGTGCGGCTTGAATCCTGGCGCAATGCGCAGGACCAGGGCGTGGTCGCGGCGGCCAATATGTTGGGCAAGCAACAGGCCTATGAGGCGATCCCGTGGTTCTGGTCGGATCAATATGATTTGTCACTCCAGATCGTGGGGCTGCGCGGTGCACAGGACCGTTCCATCCGACGTGATCTTGGCAACGATGCCTTCATCCTGTTTCATCTGGATCCAGCGGGGCGCTTGACGGGCGCCAGCGGCATCGGTGTCGGCAATGCCGTTGCGCGCGACATCCGCCTCACGGAAATGCTGATCGCCAAAGGCGCCAAGCCGCCGGATGAGGTGTTGGCTGATGGCAAGGCATCACTCAAGGCTTTGTTGCGCCAACCGGGATAACATCACTGCAAATTCAATGCACCGCGGAGGAATGGTTCATCACGGCGCTGCAGCGACAGTCTGTGCGGGGGCGATTCCGCCAGCGAGAATATCGCGGACCATCGTGTAGGAGACGCGGGCATTGGAGATGGCCCGATAGAAATTGATCAGCTGGTCGGAAGGGTCGGACAGCTTCTGAAAACCCGTGATGAATACGAGAAGCGTACCCACATCAGTTTGGCCATGGATGACCAGATATCCACCGACCATCAAGACGATAATGGGGCCCAGGGCATTGAGGAAGTTTCCGAGGAATGTCAGGAAGTATTTGTGGCGATAGATACGCATACGGGTTGTAAACAGTTTTTCGATCAATTTGTGCGACCTGCTGAAATGGCTTGTCGGGTCCTGTTCATCGGCATGAACATGATGGATGATTTCGTGATTCAGCTTGCGCACCAGTCCGGTTCTTCTGCGGGCAAGCAAATTGATCGTACGTTGTACCTTAGGAACCAATATCATTTGCGGCAGATAGACGATCAGGGCGAGACCGGCGATCAGCGGCTGTACCCAGATCAGATAGGTGACAACCCAGATCATCGTGCCGGCCTGAAGCAGCGGCAGCGCAAGGCTGTCGCTTGCAAACCCTCCGATATCTTCGGCTTCTGCGGCCACGATTGATGCTGCTGTGGCATCATCAAACCCATCGGGCAAAGCGTCTTCCCTTGCCCAGACGTGTTTTTGCTCTTCCACAAGGATGCGATTGCGAAGATCGCGCGTCACCTCCTCCAGCACCAGTCCCTTTGTCAGGTTCAGCACATATTTGAGACCGCCTTGTATCAAGATAACCAGGAGGTAGGCCGCACCAAGCATGTAAAGAAGCTTCAGATCCGGTTTGCCGATTGCCTGATCAACAACACGGCGCTGGATTTCCAGTGGAATGATTGAGAGCGGTACGATCGCAGCCGTCAGAAAACAAATCCGTATCTGGTTCTTGCGGCTGGTCATCCAGATATAGGCGTATATCGATTCTGAGATCATGGGTGTCCTGCGCATTGCCTTGCAATGACATTTCACCCTTTGGGAGAATTAAGCAATCGCCTAAAACATGGCTTTGCGGACAAATAGCGCCGCCATCATCGATCTTTGGTATTATGCTTTGGTCATCTGGATATGTTGTTCATGATCTGCGGGGTCATGGAATATCCTGGATCCACAATGAACCTGCCAAAATTCTCGCAAAGCGCGTCGACGGCCAATTTCACCCGGGGGTTGCGGTGTCGTGCCTGTGGATAGAGGACCCAGATGTTCAGTTCTTCCGATTCATGATCGGCAAGCACCGGAACCAGAGCGCCTTGCTCCACCTCGTAACGCACAAAGAAATCCGGCAGGTAGCCGACGGCTTCACCGGCGACGACATAATATTTTGCCATCCAGTAGTCGTCGACATCAAAGCGGAACCGGGCCTCGGCTGATACGGCTTCACCACTTCGGTTCAGCTGCCAGGTTTCGGGAATGCCGGTGCGATTGTAGCGCACACCGGTCAATCCGCTCAGATCATCCACGTGGCGCGGCGTGCCATTGACCCGCAGGAATTTCGGGCTGGCATAGAGCCGATAAACGACGGACCCCAGTTTGCGGCAAAGCAGGTCAGAATCCGGCGGCTGTCCAACACAGACAAAACAATCAAAATCGTGTTGACCGGTCAGCAATGTTTCCTGGGGGTAGACGCGCGTCTCAAACAGCATATCGGGATGTTTGCGCGACAGGAACAGGGTCGCAACGCCCAAAATGAGTGTTCCAAATTCGGTGCCGCCGGCAAGATGCACCCGGCCTGCATAGGACGAATGGGCATTCATTGCCGCACTGGTGGCAGTCTCACACATGTCCAGGATCTTCTGCGAATATTCCAGATAGGCTTTGCCAGCATCTGTCAGCGCCAAACCGCGTGCCGAGCGAATGAACAATTCCACGCCAAGCGTATCTTCCAGACGTCTGAGGGCATGGCTGAGTGTGGATTTGGAAATATGCGATTCCACCGCCGCCTGGGTGAGGCTTCCCGTCCGGGCGATTTGCACGAAGCAGTAAATGTCTTTGGTTTCGGCCAATTCAGCCATGCGTCGGGCTTCCCTGTCTATAAGTCATGCGTCCGATCCTGCCAGCAGAGGCGTTATCCACCTGATTTCGGCTCGGTCGCCACCTAGTGGCATCATCCAATATATTGGACGCATCTCTCCGAATTCGGAACAGTCTTTTTTGGATTATTCACATTAACCTGTTGATATAAAATAATTAAATTGTTTTCAGTCAATTCACCCCTTTTGCGTCTCGGTCATTGATGATGAAGCCGGGCTGAAACATACTTCATCGACCGACGCATTTCATTCGCCGAAACCAAAGATCACTTTGCCGTCACCGGGAACGGTTTTTTGTTCGCGAAGAATGGTCATGACAAGCAAAACAGGGTGCACTGAATGTCAATCACGAACAAGAGCGAACTGACGCTCGGCATTGCAAAGCAGTATCATATCGATCTTTCGAAAGATGACGTCGGTGGCTATGCCTTGCTGCCTGGCGATCCGGCGCGCAGCGATATCGTCGCCAAATATCTTGATGATGCGGTTCTGGTCGGCCACAAGCGCGAACACAAAAGTTTTTCCGGATTTTACAAGGGCATCAAGGTTACCGTGTGCTCCACCGGCATGGGGTGTCCTTCGGCGGCCATTGCCATGGAAGAACTGGCCAATATCGGTGTGCACACATTCATTCGCATCGGATCCAGCGCCGCCCTCAAACCGGATATCAAAATTGGCGATCTGGTCATCAATACGGCTTCCATGAAAAACGAAGGCACGTCGAAATTCTATGTCCCGGACAATTTCCCCGCCGTAGCGGATCTGGACGTGACCCATGCGCTGATCCAGACCGCCAGGGAAATGCTGGCCGACACCGACATTGGCGTTCACTGGGGTATCGGTGCGACCGATGACGCGTTCTATGGTGAAACGCCGGAGTGGTTTGATGATCTGGTCAAACTGGGTGTGATGAATGTCGAGATGGAGGCCTCGGCACTCTATACGATCGGCCACAAGCGCAACCTGCGTGCGGCCTGTATTTGCGCCGCTTCGATGAACCATGTGAACCAGGAGTTCATCGAAGGCGAGAACGTCAGACTGAAGCAGGGCTGGGAGGAAGAAATCAAGGTGGTTCTGGAAACCATCTACCGCCTTGAGCAGCAGGCGAAAAACTAACAGAGAGCAGCAGGCGAAAAACTGAGCAGAGAGCAGCAGGCGAAAAACTGGACAAACGGGCGGCAGGTCTGCCTTCCGCCGAACCAAATATCAGGACAGAAACAGACAGGGAGCATATGATGAGATTTAACCGAAGAGTATTTTCCACCATGGTATTGGCGGGTCTATCGGGCGGCCTTTTGGCGGCGACATTGCCGAGTTCGGCGCAGGCAGCCGATGCCAAGCGTGCCATATTCCTGGCCAATGGCACTTTGGGCGACAAATCGTTTTTCGATTCTGCCGCAAGGGGGATGCAGGACGCCAAGGCAAAATACGGTGATGATCTGGAAATCCGTATCGTTGAAATGGGCGTAGACAAGAGCAAATGGCGCTCGTTCCTGCAGGATGCTTCCGAAGAGGACTACGACCTTGTTTTCACGATCACATTCGAAATCGGCGAGTTGTTGGCAGAAATTGCGCAGGAATATCCCGATCAGAACTATGTGCTGATTGACGGGTTTCTGCCGGAAGGTGCCGGTGATCTGCAAAATATCTATTCGGTTGTCTACAAGGCCAATGAAGCATCCTATCTGGCCGGTGTCATGGCCGCCGGCATGCTGGCTGAAGGGACCAATGTCAAAGGCACGCATCTGGGCATGCTGGGGGCATTCGATATTCCCGTCATCAATGATTTTTTCCTCGGTTACGTTACCGGCGCGCAGTCGGTGAAACCGGACGTGAAGGTTGCCGTGAGTTTTGCCGGCTCCTTTGAAGATGCGGCGCGCGGCAAGGAATTGTCGCTGGCTCAATATCGAACGGGGACAGCCATCGGTTTCAATGTGGCGGGACTGACCGGTCTTGGCCAGTTGGACGCCGCCAAGGAAACCGGGCAATGGGCCATCGGGGTGAATTCGGACCAGGAGCTCATTTTCCGGGAAAGCGATCCGGCACTGGCTGATCGCGTGGTGACCTCCGTCATGAAGAATATTGACGTCACGGTTGCACGCACAATCGACCTGTTGTTTGAGGATGCGGTACCACTCGGCCAGTTCGAGGCACTGGGGCTAAAGGAAGGCGGCGTTGGCATCGTCAAGGACGGGGTCATGGCCAGCGTCGTATCGGATGACGTCAAGGCGAAGATCGATGCGGCGGAAACGGCCATTATCAACGGTGATATCGTGGTTGAATCGGCATTCGGCAAGGATACCGCCGAAATCGAAGCCATTCGAACGGCTGTACGACCCTAGAAATGAACCCGGGCGACATAACAAGGCTTGTCCCGGCGCATTGCGCCGGGGCATTCTCAACCGGAATTTTCCGCGTGGGCATTCAGCGCGTCTCGGCCCCTGAAGCGCGGCAATGTCGAAGGCAGGTATGCAGATGACAGGAGATGAAACCGCGCCACAAAAGGCATTGGTGGAATTCCGGGAGATTGGCAAGACCTATCCAAATGGCACCGTTGCTCTTCGCAATGTGAGCTTCCAGGTCATCGAAGGTGATATTCTTGCTGTCTGCGGTGAGAATGGTGCTGGAAAATCCACCCTGATGAAAATTCTGGCTGGTATCGAGCAGCCGACACAGGGCACAATCCATTATGAGGGACGCCAAAGGCGCATCGCCGATCCCAATGTCGCCGGAGACATGGGTATCGGCATGGTGCATCAGCATTTTTCGCTGATCCGGTCCTTGAGCGTTGCGGAAAATCTGGCGCTTGGCCAGGAGCCGAGGCGCGGCTTGCTGATTGACAGGCGCGCGGCCGCTGACCGGGTCCGGGAACTGGCGCAAAAATTTTCTCTGGACGTTGACCCGAATACCAAAGTGGGTTCGCTGTCCGTCGCGGCGCAGCAGAAAGTGGAAATTCTGAAGGCGCTTTCGCGCAACACGCGGCTGTTGATCCTGGACGAACCATCGGCTGTTCTGACACCCCAGGAGACGCAGGAACTGTTTGTACAGTTGCGCTCCTTGCGGGCGCGCGGCGTGACCATCATCTTCATATCGCACAAGCTGCACGAGGTGCGTGCTCTTGCCAATCGGATCACGGTGATCCGTTCAGGTGAAGTGGTCGAGGATGGTGTGCTTTCGGAAATGTCGGATGCGGCCATCTCCAAACTTGTCATGGGGGTTGATGTCACAAGGGCCAGCCGGAACCAGCGTGACCTGAGCGCTGCGACACCTGTCGTTGTCGTAAAGAAGGCCACCGTGGCAACGGGTGATGCCGATCGGCGCATTGACGCGATAGACCTGACCATAAGGGCGGGCGAAATTCTCGGCATTGCCGGGGTGGATGGCAGCGGCCAGGAGGGTGTGGTCGATCTGCTGTGTGGCAACGTCCAGCCGGATGAAGGCGATATCGCGTTGCTTGGCAAGCCGATGGCACTGGCAACGACACTTGACTGGCGGCGTGCCGGCATGGCGCATCTGCCGGGGGATCGATTTCAGATTGGCGGCGCGCCCCATATGAGCCTTGTCGATAATGTCATGGCCGGATCTCACCGCGACAAGCAATTTACCCGGGGGCCCTTTCTGCGGGTTGGCGCCATGGTTGCGCGCACCAATGAACTGATCAAGACATTCAATGTGCGCTGTCTGGGTCCGCGTGAGCCGTTGAATTCGCTGTCTGGAGGCAACGCCCAGAAACTTGTTGCGGCGCGTGAATTTTCATCGAACCCGAAATTCCTCATCGTCAATCAGCCGACCCGTGGCATTGATGTGGCGGCAGCAGCGATGATTCACGGCGAATTGCTGCGTCTGTCGCAAAACGGCACTGCCATCTTGCTGGTCACCTCCGACCTGGATGAATTGTTGCAGCTCTCGGATCGTGTCGCCGTGATGTTTGATGGTCGGATCGCCGTTGTTCTGGAGAATGATGGTCTGACACCTGAGCGTCTGGGACCTTTCATGCTCGGCCTGGAGAAAACATCATGATCAGAGCGGCCTTTGCATCGACAGCAATTACCGCCGGCTTCTGCCTGTTTGTCCTGCTGGTCGTCCTGGTGCCGGTGGCTTTGCTCTATCCGGAACCCGGTGAGGTGCTCAGCCGCTTCCTGCTCGGCCCTTTCGAAAAAACCCGATATATGGGCAATATTGTCGAACTGGCGACCCCATCCATGCTGACAGCCCTTGCGGTTGTGCTGATGTTCCGTTGCGGTGCGTTCAATCTGGGTGTTGAAGGATCGTTCTTCCTTGGCGGCCTGACCACCGCTGCCATGGTGCTGTGGATGCCGCTTCCACCGCTGGTGGGCATTCCACTTGCCCTGTTGGCCGGTGCGATTGTCGGCAGTGTGGTGTGCGGGATTCCGGGCATTGTGAAGGCGACGACAGGGGCATCCGAACTGGTGTCGTCGCTGATGCTGAACTATGCAGCCGTTTTCATTGGCCTGTTTGTCCTCAATTATTACCTGCGTGATCCCACCGCAGCGATGCTGTCCTCCGACCGGTTCCCGGCAGAATATCGTTTTGAATCGCTGATTCCGCGTACCCGCATACACATCGGATCCATCGTCGCGGTTGTCGCCTGCATCATTGGCGCCATTTACCTGAACCGCACGTCACAGGGCCTTGAAGTGCGGATTTCCGGCACCGGCAATGATTTTTCCAGACATCTGGGTTTGAATTCGGTTGCGCTGAATATCAGGATCCAGGTGATCGGCGGGATGATCGCCGCCTTTGCCGGAGGCATAGAGATGCTTGGGCTCTATTCGCGGTTCACATGGCAAAATACCACAGGAAACGGCTGGACCGGGGTGATTGTCGCCATTATCGCGCGTGACAATCCGATCCTGATCATTCCGGCCGCGCTGTTCATCGGATACCTTCAGGTCGGGGGCGATCTCGTTTCGCGGGCGTTTGGCGTTCCAACGGAAATCGTGTCGCTGATACAGGCGCTGGTGATGATCTGCGTCACATCGGTGGCCATATTTCAACACCCGGCGCTGCGCAAATTTGTGCAGGGTGACAGGGGCGGGGCGGCACAATGATGGATCTGGCTGCAAGTCTTTTGAGCCCGGAATTTTTCGCGGCCATCCTGCGCGTGTCGACGCCGATCATTCTGGTGGCGATGGGTGTGTTGATTTCCGAACGCGCCGGTGTGGTCAATATTGGCGCCGAGGGGATGATGCTCAGTGGGGCCTTTTGCGGGGTGGTCTTCAGCGCCTATACGGGAAGCGCGACCGTGGGGCTGGTCGCCGCGATCGTGGCGGGCATGGTCGGCGGGCTGTTCATGTCCTTTGCCGTCCATGTGCTCAGGGCGAACCTGTTTCTGTCTGGTATAGCGCTCAACCTTGCCGCCTCGGCGGGCACGATCCTGGCGCTGTTTGCCCTGACGGGCGAGAAAGGAATCTCCGGAACGCTGGACAGTGAAGTCCTGCCGTCGGTGCACATACCCTGGATACAGGACCTTCCGGTTCTTGGCACTATCCTGTCGGGGCATCATATCCTGACCTATGTGGCATTTCTGTCCGTTCCGGCGGTTGCCATCTTCATGATGCGCACCCCCACGGGTCTGCGGATGCGTGCGGTCGGTGAAAATCCCGAGGCTGCCAAAGCGACCGGTCTTTCGGTTATTCGATTGCAATTGCAGGCGTTCCTGCTGTGCGGGGTTTTTGCCGGGGCGGGCGGTGCCTTCCTTTCCATGGGCTATGTCAGCTGGTTCTCCCAGAACATGACGGCAGGCCGGGGTTTTATCGCGCTTGCCGCTGAGGTGATGGGTGCGGGTGGTGCCTATGGCACGCTTGCCGCATCCCTGTTGCTGGGCAGCGTCGATGTGCTGGCCATTGCTTTGGCCGGAGAGGGGCTTCCCAGCGAATTGCTGCAGGCCGCGCCCTATGTGGTGACCGTTCTGGCGCTCGCTCTTTACGGGCTGCGGCAGGCGAAACAGAAAACGATAGGAACAGTTCATTGACAAAGATGAAGGTACTTTTTGACACCGATCCCGGCGTGGACGACGCCATGGCCCTGCTGTTGCTGGCGCGCCATCCGCGCATCGCGCTTCTCGGGGTGACTACTGTCTTCGGCAACGCATCGCTCGATCAGGTGGTTCACAATGCCCTCTATCTGAAAGACCTGTACGGATTTTCAGCGCCGGTGGCGCGCGGAGCGGGGAGGCCTCTCGAGGTGGCGCCTGGTGAGCCACCGGCTTTCGTGCATGGTGACAATGGATTGGGAGACATTCCGCTTCCGGCGCGCAATGAGGCGCGGGCCGACATGATTCCTGCACACCAGTTGATCATCAAACTTGTGCGCGCGCATCCGCATGAAATCACCATTATTGCGGTGGGCCGGATGACCAACCTTGCCCAGGCGCTTGCCGAGGATCCGGGAATTGCGCCTCTGGTCAAACAGGTGGTGATCATGGGTGGGGCCTTTGGTTACAACGGCCATTGCGGCAATGTCACTGCAGTGGCGGAGGCCAATATCATCGGTGATCCGCATGCCGCTGATCGTGTATTGGCAGCACATTGGCCCATTGCCATGGTTGGCCTGGATGTCACCATGGAAACGGTGATGAGCGACCAGTATCTGGCCGAACTGGCGACCACGGGCGATGACGGCGCCTTTGTGCGCAAGATTTCCCACGGCTATCAGGACTTTCACAGGAAAACCATCAATCTGGATGGTTTCCCCGTTCATGATTCAAGCGCGGTTGCCTATGCGCTGCATCCCGAGTTCTTTGATACGATCAATTGCCCGGTGCGCGTCGTCGACCATGGTGATTGCATCGGACAAACCCTTGCAAAGGACGAAGGCGACGCGGCGGATTCCTTCAATTGGGAAGGTCGAGCGAAGATCAGGGTCTGTACCGGTGTTGAAAGCCAGGCTCTCCTGAACTTCTATCGCCAGACATTGGTTGGCCGCGCGACCTGAAGACATATGGCCGCGACTGGTTTTCATTTTTATAGAGGGTTTGTAAACAACGGGCTGGATCATCGACCGAGATCGCCTCGGTCGATGATTCCGGTTTGCTTGAATATCTTTAAAATTTGACCTTGGCGGACAGCAGGAATGAACGCCCGGGTTCATAGAGTTCCCGTACCGACGTCACGCTGTCATAATCTGCGCCATAGGTCGCACGATCGGAATATTCCTCATCGAATATATTGTTGGCCTCCAGCCGGAGGGTCAGGTTGGGTAGCTGAGCCGGCTTGTATTCGGCAAAGGCATTGACGACTGTGTATCCGGGAAGCGGCAATCCGCCGGCCTTTTGCGTGCCGTCATAGTCCAGTGCGGCGTCAAGACTGGTGCCCAGCGTCAATCCGTGCTGGTTGAATGTGTGAACGACTTGCGCAGAGATCACCTGACCGACAGGCATTCCCATATCTCCGGCCGTATAGGAACTGACATGGCCGTCTTCGACCTTGAGTTCGCTGTTTGAATAGGAAACCCGGACATAGCCGTCTTCCCAATTGTAGCCGAGACCCAGATTGAAGCCCTGCGTGGTGAAGTCCTTATTGCTGACGTTCTCACGGAAATTCTTGAATTCCGTCTGGAAGATACCACCGGTCAGCTGCAGTCCCTCATAGTTGAATTCGACTCCGGCGGTGAGGTTTTGCGCGCGGACGGGTTCAAGTCCCGAATAATCCCAACTGCCGTTGAAGACGAAGTTTTCTTCCAGGTCTATGCCACCGAAAACATTGGAGTAACCGGCATTGACGGTGATGAAGTCATTGATATCGTAGGCTGCGTAAACATTGCCGCTGAGGCCAAAATTGTCGATTTTTGTGCCATCCAGCCCTTCGAACCACTGATTGTCACCACGCGCGCCAAAGGACAGCCGCAATTTGTCCAACGGCTCCAACCGCGCCTGCCCATAGAACCCGGCATTCGTCGCGCTCTCGGAAAGGCCATCAACCGTGTTGACGTCCGTATATTCGCTGTCCGTGGTGTAGAAATCCACACCGGCGGTTATGGTGTTTTTGTCATCCAGGTGAAAGGTATTTTCGGCCTTTCCCGACCAGGTTTTGGCGACGCCCTTGCTGTCACTGAAGACGTTCGTTGAGGTGCCCTTGTTGAAGTAGGTTGGAACGGAGGTCGTCGCATCGCTGTAACCGATCACGATATTGGGGTCGAAAAGACCTTCGGCGCCTTCGATGCCATAGCTTGCGGAGAAATTGCGTTGGGTGAGATCGTAGCGGCGGGTTTCCGGCTCGGTCGATGAAAGGCCACCGAAATTGGCCCGATAGGGCCGCAGGGCATCGTCCTCGATCTGTTGCGCCTTCAACTCGATGCGGTGGCCGTCCAGCGATTGCCAGGCACCCTTGGCAAGATAGCTGAGGACATCCGGTGCCGTGCCGGGAATGGTCCAGCCATTGCCGGCCGTGAAGTCGTCACCAGCAGCATATTTGATATACCCCAGAAGTTCAAAACCGTTCTTGCGACCATAAAGCGATCCTGATTCGGTGAATGTGCTGCTGTTGGTATCGAAGCTCAACTGCGCAAATCCGCCGAAATCCTTGCCTTCTTCCAGCACATCGGCCACGTCAATCGTTTCGTAGATAATCGAGCCACCGAGCGCACCGGGACCAGCATCGGCAGGCGCCACGCCGGGGTCAACCCGGACAGATTTCAACAATGTGGGGTCGACATAGTTGGTCGTGTGGTGGTGGAAAACGCGGTTGTTCTGCTGAACACCATCTACGGATACTGCAAGGTTCAATTCGTCAATGCTGTTGACATAGACCTTTTGTGTTGTGGTCATGCCGCCGCCCACTGAGACGGCTGCGTCACCGGCAAAAACCTCTTTCAGGTTCTGGGGGTCAGTGATGGCGAGGTCATCTCGCGAGATGTAGATGGATTGACTGCGGTCAGCAGCACCCGCATGGGAGTCCTCGGCATTTTCACTGGTGCTGACGACCAGTTTTTCCAGGGCAGTCGCATCGGAACCGCTGTCGGCGCCTTGACTTGCCGTTTGAGACCACACCTGGCTTCCGACCAAGGTGAAACAGAGAAAAGTGCCGGCAAACAACGATCGTTTGTGCATGCGGATCTGCATGGCTGTATCCTTCAATAAATGTGCATTTGGCTACGCCCCATGCCTGTAAAGGTTCGGTAGGCGATTGCTGAACGGAATGGCGAAACAGCGCATGGCTGCATGAGCGGTTTATATATGATTAAATTACTCATGTAAAACCATATTTTAAACACTGTTTGAATTTTCCGATTTACCAATCGCATCGGACGATGCACGTCTTTCGTTTGACATTTGATTGTCCGGCGATGCATGAAGAATGAAACGTTGTTTGAAATTTTACTGGGTGCGTATCGAGCGCCTGACCAGCTAGGAAAGCACATTGGCAAAACCCGGGACCCGTGACCGCCTGATAAAAAGCGCCGAAAAACTGATGGCGCGCAACGGGATATCCGAAGTTTCTGTCCGCAGGATAACTGACGATGCCGGCGCGAATATCGCTTCGGTCAATTATCATTTCGGCGGCAAGGATGAGCTCGTCCAGGAAGTATTGACAACGCGGTTCGACATTCTCGATGTGCAAATGATCGCCGGACTGGAGGAATTGGTTGCGCGTGCCGACCGGGAGAAACGCGAGTATACACTGGGCGAAGTGGTTTGTGTCTATCTTTCAGTCCTTGTGAAACTGGGTGTCGACCGCAAGCGAAACAGCCTCGACCCTTTCATCCTGCTGATCCAGCGGGCATCATTCGAGCGGGAAGATGCGCTCAGGACCGCTCAGAATCTTCAGGGGCAGGGCGTGTCGCGTCTTGTTGGCATGGTTGCGCAGAGTGCCAGGCGCCGGGTGACGATGGACAGTAATTTCGACCTGATGCTCAGTTTGATGTTTTCAGGTGCGGTGGCCATGATGCGCGTCATTGTGACCGCCGAAGATGCTGAACATGCCGAACGGTCCCGCCAGGCGATCGAGATCTATGTGGTCAACGGTGTCACGGCCTTCATCGAAAATGTCTTCCCGCCCTCTCAATCTTCCGCACAGACCTGAGACAGAGCTGTCGCTGGAAAATGCTTCGATGAGCCCGTCAGTGATGCATGGCGAAGGGCTGGCCTTCGATCTGATGAATACGAATGGGCGTGTCGAAGAGTGCGCTTAGAAGGTCATCTTCGAATATGGCCTGTGTTGGACCATTGGCAAAAATGCCGCCCTGTTTCATGGCGAGGATATTGTCGGCATATTTGGCCGCGTAATTGATGTCGTGAATCACCAGAACAGGCGTCTTGCCCAGCCGGTGGGCCATGTCCTGCAGCACCTGCATGAGCTTGCGGGAGTGGAACAGATCCAGATTGTTAAGTGGCTCATCAAGCAGGATATAATCTGTGTCCTGACACAGAATCATGGCAATCAAAGCCCGCTGTCGCTGACCGCCTGAAAGCTGGTCTAGAAACCGGTCGGCAAAGGGGCTTAGTGCCATCAGGTCCAGAGCCCACTGGATTTTCTCGCCGTCTTGTGCGTCCGGCTGTCCCCTGGTGTGCGGGAAACGACCGAAACCGACCAGTTCACGCACGCGCAGACGGCTTGCGATGACATTTTCCTGACGCAGCACGGCCAGAATCCGGGCCAATGTGTCTGAAGCCGTCTGCTGCACATTATGTCCGTCGACACGAATGGTGCCGCTCGCCGGTGAAATCAATCGGGCGATCAGCGAAAGAAGGGTCGACTTGCCAGCGCCGTTGGGCCCGATGATTGCCGTCATTTTTCCGCGCGGCAACTGGGCGGATACCTCGTTGAGTATTTCAGACTTGCCGATGGCAAAGCCGATCCTGTCGATCTCGATCATCGCGTATGTCCCCTTAATATCAGGATCAGAAAAGCCAGCCCGCCGAGCATTTCTATGATCACGCTGAGCGGCGTGTGCAAGTGGAAAACGCGCTCCATCAGAGTCTGACCGGCAACCAGAACGATACCGGCGAGCAGGCCATTGGCGATCAAATGGTCGCGATGGCGAAACCCCGGAATGATCTGGTAGGCAAGGCTGGTGATGAGCAGGCCGAAAAATACCACAGGCCCGACCAGCGCGGTTGCGACCGATACCAGCACGGCGATGATGCCGAGGACGACCAGGACGTGCCTGTCGTAGTCAATGCCCAGGTTGATGGCAATTTCGCGGCCAAGTTCCATGGCGTCAAGCGTGTCGCGCAGCCGCCAGGCGGCAAAAAGGGCGACAACAATCAGCACGGTGCTGATGCCGAGCAGGTCCAGTTCAATCTGATTGAAACTGGCAAACAGATTGGCCTGCAGGACAGCGTATTCATTGGGATCAATCATCCGCGCCAGCAGGCTTGACAACGAGCGGAAAAGAACCCCGAAAATAATCCCGACAAGGATCATGCGATGCAGGTCGCGGCGGGTGCCATGCATCAAGGTCCCGAACAGAAGAATGGCGGCCAGGGTCATCAGAACCAATGTGACGGCAAAGCGGATGGCCGGATCCAGCATGGTGTAACCAAAGCCGCCAAGGGCAAAAAGCAGGGTTGTTTCAAGCAATACAAACAGGGCGTCGAAGCCCATGATGGATGGAGTCAGGATTCGGTTGCCGGAAATGGTCTGGAAGAGTTTGGTGGAAACGGCGATGGCCGTACCGGTGACAATCAAAGCCGCCAGTTTTGTTCCCCGAAAAGACAGAATGAATGCCCAGTCACCACGGGCGCCCCATGACAGATAGGCACCACAGGCGACCAGCAAGACAGCGGCCATGACCAGGAGCCTTCTAGCGGGCATGGGCGGGCCTGGAAAAAAGCAGCCAAAGAAAAAATGCGGATCCGAAAATTCCGAAAACGACACTGACCGGCACTTCGTAGGGATAACGCACCAGACGTGCGATTAGATCGGACGCCAGGACCATCATGGCGCCGAGGCCTGCGACCCAGGGCAGTGAGGCGCGCAGATTGTCACCCATCATCCGGCTGGCGATATTGGGCACGACCAGTCCGACAAATGGAATCATGCCGACCGTAACCACGCTCAGGGCCGTGACCACGCATATGATGGTCATGCCCAGCAGCATGATCTGGCGGTAGCCAAGCCCAAGGTTGAGCGCCATATCCTTGCCCAGACCGATGATGGTGAATTGGTCGGCCACAAAATAGGCTGCTAAAGACAGCGCCGCTGCAAACCACAGCATTTCATATCGCCCCAGCATGACACCGGAAAACTCTCCATTCATCCAGACATCCTGATATTGCAGGAGGTCAAGCTGATAGGCTATAAAGGTTGCAATCGCGCCGACAAAACCGCCGAAGACCAGCCCGACCAGCGGAACCAGAAAGGGCTGATCGGTGGGCAGTTTGCGAATGAGTGCGAGAAAGATGGCAGTCGAACACAGCGCAGCAGCGATGGCAGCCAGCATTTTTATCGTCAAGGACGCCTGTGGCGCCATGATGGTGATGACAATGATGCCCAGCGCTGCGCCCTGGCCTGTGCCGGCAGTGGTGGGCTCAACGAATTTATTGCGGGCCAGCATTTGCATGATCAGACCGCAGATCGCCAGAGAGCCACCAGTCAGCACGACCGCAAGCGTGCGCGGCAACCGGCTGACAGCCAGCAGCCAGAGCGCTTGCGGATCATTGAACAGAGCCGCAATATTGATATCCGCCACACCGGTGAAAATGCTGAGGATGCAAAGAACAACGGCAAGCAGGATGGCGGCGATCAAGGGCATGGCATTTGTCGTACGGCAGGCCACAACCGGCGGGAGCGTCTCAGCATCATTTTGAAAATGCGTCTGTAATGGTGCGGATAATGTCGCCGGTCGCCTGGATGCCGCCACTGGCGATATAGGCTTTGGCTGAATCAAGATAGATGATCTGGTCCTGTTTCCAGGCGGTCGTATCTGCCACAAGCGCATTGTCGAGCGTTTGTGAGGCATTGTCGCCAACCTGATCGATGGCGGCAGCGCGGTCGATGACGATCAACCAGTCGGGATTGACCTGTTGTATATATTCAAAGGAGATGGCCTCGCCATGGCGTGAAGAGGTAATGCCATCATTGGCGACCGCGATTCCGAGCTCCCGGTGCAGCCAACCAAAACGCGAATCCTCGCTGTAAGCGGAAATCTTCGGCCCATTGGTCATGACAATCAGCGCCTTGCCTTTGCCTTTGACAGCTTGCCTTGCCGCATCGATCAGGGCCTGAAATTCTGATTTCAGGCGATCAGCCGTTTCTGTGCGGTTGAAAATCTGTCCATAGGCGGCAAGCCTTCCCATGGTTTGCTGCAGGAAATCATCGCCCCAGATGGACATGTCTATGGTTGGCGCAAAACGTTGCAGCGCCTCGGCGCTGGCAGCCGTTCTGGGGCCAAGGATTATCAGGTCCGGTTGCATGGCATTGATGGCTTCGAAATCCGGTTCGAAGAGGGTGCCGACAATGGCGGCCCGGCCTTCGATCTTGCCAAGGTAATCAACGTAGAGACGGTTGACGATTCCGGCCGGCATCACACCGATCGCATCAAGCGTATCGATTGCGGCAATGTCGAAAGCAACGGTTTTGGCTGGCTCGAAAGGCACGGTCGCCGGTCCGGCTGCGGTATTGATGGTTACATCCGAGGCCTGTGTTGCCACGAGGGATAAAGCGAAAAAACAGGCAAACGCCAGCGGCGCCAGTGCTCTGATCATGAATCTCTCCATTGAGCTGGCTGCGTGGCTTTGCGTACATGCATGGCTGGCAGTGATTTGCCTTCAGGTAATTCAAACGCCGTGCCGAGTCCAGCCTCTACAGGATGCAGTGGGAGAGGTTTCGACCTGATTATTGGTGTAACCGCAGTGGCGTACAGGGAAAAACACAGAGCCCCGCTGTCAAACCACCCTGTTGATGAGAGGCAAACTGTTGGCCAGTGCTTGATATCTAGTTTGATGTGCGGCTAATTGGCAAATAACATCTGGTGCCGGGCAAACCGGCAGCGATCATTCTCGGGGCGCAATGAAGTATAACATCGTCAATGTCGGCAACAGCGAATGGTTCAATTTCAAGTCGGACATTATCTATGGGCTTTACCATAGTTTGATCAGGCGGGGACATGATGTCACCATTTCCCACAACCGTTTCGCCCGCAGGACGAATATTGTTATCGGTGCAGATTTTCTGGCCAATGACCCCAAAAAAGTCGATGATTTATGCCGCAATCATGTTGATTACATTATTTATGAAATTGAATATTTTGATGGCAAGACGATCAATCATCGCAAGCAATTCAATGTTTCGAATTACCTGAAGTTGATCTTCTCATCGCGCTACGTCGTAACACCCTATAAAGCCAATATAGCTTCTTATCGGGAAGTCGGATATTCCGGTTCCATACTCTATGCCCGATGGGGGCATTTTCCGGAGCTCCGCAATCCCAATATAAGCCGAGGGACAGGTGAAGAATTTCATGGCGTTTTCTACGGTCTGGCAAAGGGTGACCGGCGGCAGAAACTGGCAAGCCTGCAGGCCAGCAATAGTACAAAAATCGCTGTACTTGGGCCGCGGGACCCGCATATGCTGCGTGAATATTCTCTATCGAGCGCGCGCTGGGGCTTGTCATTGAGCTATGGTAGGCACGAAGCTTTCGTCAATCCATTCAGGCTATACTATATGAGTGCAAACGGAATCGCTGTGCTTTGTGATTCCACGCGCGATGAAGACGGCTACCTGTCGCTTGCCGAATATGTGAAATTTGATGCCTTAGAGGATCGGCTGCTCGACGCGCCGCCTTCGGCTGATCGGGTTATTGAGCGGGCATCGGCTGAATCTCTCTTCGGAAACCTCAAGAACGTTTTTTGAGCCTTCTTGACTTTGCCTGGCTGATTTTTTGGGGGCTGATTTTTGGGGGGCTGATTTTATTGCGCTGAATTCATCGGGCAATGAGGCCTTGCCTGGATGTGTTTTCAAACACTATGATTGTGAATGCGGAGGTCTTCAACAAGAGTGGCTTCCCATTGGCCGTTGCCGACGCTCGTCGCTATCAACTCCAGGATCAGGTTTCGAACGGCCTCAAGCGCATAGGTTGGCGGGCGGTTGGTCAGTGAACACACGTGCAGCGTTCGATACAATTCCGGTTCGATGATCGGGCGGAAGTGCAACGTACCACGGGCCAATTGCTCGCGCATGAAGAGTTTTGTTCCGATCAGGCAGCCAAGGCCGGCTTCCAGCGAGCCGCCAATTGCCTGCACCGAATTCATCTGCAGATTTGTCCTTCCTTCGATTTTCTTCAAAAGGTTCACGTCGTCTATGATGGCGCGCGCGGAAATGCCCTGGCGCAGCATGATCAGTGGCAATTCAAGCAATTCATTGAAGGTGATCGGATCGTTGCTGCTGCCGATGATCTCTTCCTTGCCGATCAGCACCATGCGCTCTTCCAACACGGGTATGGTGCGCAGAAGGGGATCGGAGGGAGGGTTATAGACCAGCGCCAGATCGACGTCGGTGGCCATCAGGTTTACCAGGGTCGCGCCGGACAGGCTTTCGGTCAAGGCCAGATCCAGACGCGGATAGTCCTCAATGACGCGTCGCACAAGGTCTACCCCAATGGCCTTGACGGCGGAATAGGCCATGCCAAGTGACACCGCGCCTGCAACCTCGCCGCCAGCCTCGCGCAGGTCCGCCTCTGCCGCGCGCATGGCCTTGAGTATGAGCTTGGCGTGTTCGTACAACCGGTGTCCCGCAGCAGTGGGCTCCATGCCGCGTGGTTTGCGCTCAAACAGCGTGACGCCAAGGTCTGCCTCAAGGTTCGTCAGATGATGGCTCAGGGCGGAGGCCGCGACACGCATGTTGACGGCAGCGCTCGACAGCGTTCCATATTCGACGATGGCTGCGAAATAGCGAAGTTGGCGGGTGTCCATGGTTTCCAATATATAGAACGTAACTATAGAAACTTTATAATATCCAGATGTCATCGTTTTGGCTAGCCTTGGACCAGGAGAGGAGCATTGATGGCCGACCAGTTCAAGCCGCTTGTAGGCATACGCGTTGTCGAGATGAGCCACATGATCATGGGGCCTTCGTGCGGCATGTTCCTGGGTTTTCTGGGCGCGGAAGTCATCAAGGTTGAGCCGCCGGAAGGCGACAAGACCCGCCATCTGACCGGCATGGGCAGCGGCTTTTTCCCGACGTTCAATCGCGGCAAACGCTCGATAACGCTTGATCTGAAGTCGCAGGCCGGGCGCGGGGCGTTGGACAAGTTGCTTTCAACTGCAGACGTTTTCGTCGAGAATTTCCGTGATGAGACCTTGGCCAAAATGGGCTTTGCGCCGGACAGTCTTCGGACAAAATATCCTTCGCTGATCGTCTCTTCCTGCAAGGGTTTCCTGCACGGACCCTATGAAAATCGTACGGCCATGGATGAGGTTGTGCAGATGATGACGGGCATGGCCTATATGACCGGCCCGACCGGGCGACCGCTGCGCATCGGATCTTCGGCCAATGACATCATGGGTGGGCTGTTCGGTGCCTTTGCGGTTCTGGGCGCGCTGCTGCAGCGTGGCAAGGATGGTAACGGGCACACCATTCGCGTCGGTCTGTTCGAGAATTGTCTGTTGCTCGTTGCCCAGCATATGGTTCAATTCGATATCGAAGGTCGGGAGGCGCCGCCCATGCCGGAGCGGGAATTCTCCTGGCCGGTCTATGATATATTCGAGACTATAGAAGGGCGGCAAATCTTCATCGGAGCCGTGACGGAAGGGCAATGGGCCCTTCTGTGCAATATTCTTGATCTCAAGGCATTTTTGACGGACTCGCGTCTTCAGACACGCATGGACCAGATCAATGCGCGCGACTGGACGATCCCGATTGTATCGGAAGCGGTCAGGAAAAGTGCCTTTGACGACCTCGTCGCTGCTTTCGAGCCGGCCGGCATTCCCTTCTCGCCGATCAACCGTCCGGCGGAAATGTACGAAGATCCCCATGTGATGCGGGCGGGCGGATTGTTCACGTCACATCTGCCACAGGGCGGCACCTGCCGTGCGCCAGGCTTTCCCTTCGAAGTGGACGGCGCGCCTGCCGAGGCTTTCGGTTTTGATATTCCGGGCATTGGAGATGACACCGGCGACGTGCTGGGCGCGCTTGGTCTTGACGAAGCCGCCATCACGGCCGCACGTGGCAGCGGCGGGGAGGAGCGTGAATGAACAGGATCGCATCAATCTACCCCAATGATGGCGTGACCTTGCGTGAGGTGGGGCTGCGTGACGGATTGCAGATGGTCAAGACCTGGCCGTCCACACAGGCCAAATGCGCCTGGCTTATTGAAGAATATGCGGCTGGTGTTCGCCATTTCGAAATCGGCTCATTTCTACCTGCTGCCCGTTTTCCGCAATTTGCTGATGTGGCGCAGATGGTGGAAGCGGTCGCAGCGCTCAATGGCGCCCATTCGGCGGCACTTGCTCTCAATGAACGGGGCGCTGAAGCCGCGCTGCAGAGTGTGGTCGGTGAGCTGGTTTGTGTCGTTTCGGCGACCGAAGAGCACAGCCAGGCCAATATGCGTCGTTCGCGCGATGAGGCTGTCGCTCTTGTTGCAAACGTGAATTCCATGCGCAATGGGGCTGCGCCGGACAAGATCATCAATGCCGGTATTTCCATGGCCTTTGGCTGTTCCATTGCCGGGGCCGTCGCCCCCGCTGACGTTTTGCGCCTTGCAGAAGCCTGTTTGAATGCCGGGGCGGATATTGTCGGTCTTGCCGACACGGTGGGTTACGCGGGACCGAAACAGGTGGCTGATATGTGTCGATCGATGGCGCAATTGTGCGGTGATCGGGCCTTCTCGATCCATTTGCATGATACGCGCGGTACCGGCATTGCCAATGCGGCAGCAGCGCTCGACAACGGAGCGCGTATCATTGACGCATCGCTGGGTGGCCTGGGTGGCTGCCCCTTCGCGCCAGGCGCAACGGGGAATGTGGTTTTTGAAGACCTCGTCTTCCTCTGCGAAACCATGGGATTTGCAACGGCGATTGATCTGGATGGACTGGCCAAGGCCCGAAAAATTGCTGAAACTGCGATGCCCGGAGAGGAATTTCACGGGGCGATCAACACAGCCGGCGCACCGACAGGAATCGAATGGAGGGCATGAGGTCCTTTTCGAAAATGCGAACTGAAACACAACCTGGGAGGAAAACATGAAATATTTGAAAACACTTGCGCTTTCGCTGGCGGTTGGAGGATCGTCAATGGTTACAGCACAGGCAGCAACTGAAATGCGTTGCAGCCACCAATTGCCGCCGGGACACCATATCGCCAAGGTCATTGACCAGTGGGCCGCTGAGGTGGAAAGCCAGTCCGAAGGTGAGATCGATGTTCAGATTTTCGGAGCGGACAGTCTTGTCGGCGCACGTGAAAACATTGTCTCGACGGCAAAGGGCGATATCGAATGCGCCTTCTCGGTGAATTTCCAGTGGGGCAAAACCCTGCCCATCATGAATGTTACTGTGTCGCCCTTTGCTTTTGGCGATATCGATGTCTGGCGCAAATGGCCTGACTCGGATGCGGCAGCCTTCCTTGGCGAAAAGCTGGAGGAAAAGGGGCTGAAAAATGTTGTCTGGCTTTTCACCACGAATTCATCGGTCTTTACCAGCAATGGCAAATTCCTCAAGGAACCTGGGGATTTTGAGGGGGTGAAAATTCGCGGCCTCGAGCCCTCCTTCAATGCATCGCTTGAGGCCATGGGGGCCGCGCCAAGCTCGATGTCCGGCTCAAAGGTCTATCAGGCGCTGGCAACCGGCGTGATTGATGCTGCCATCACGGATGTTGCCGCGGCCGTTTCGCGCAAATACTTTGAGGTGCAGGACCACTTCGTCGTGCTGCCGGTGATTTCCGTTTACTTCCATGGCTATGTGAATCCTGCCTGGTATGACGGTCTTTCCGACAAGGCCAAGGCCGCTCTGGACGGTGCGGGTAAAAAGGCTGCCGGTTGGGCCATCGAAGCTTCGCTCGCAGCATCAGGCAGTGCGCCCGATCAGTTGAAGGAAAAGGGCGCCAATGTGCATATTGCAACAGATGCGGAAAATGCAGCACTGCAGGATGCCATGCGTCCGGCTTTTAACGCCAAATTTGCAGGTGATCCCGACAGCCAGAAGCTGATCGAACTGATCGACCAGATGTAAGCCCGCACCATGGCTTTGCAGCAGAAAAAAGGGGAGGGGGGGAATTTCCCCTCCTGACGCGGCAGCAGATCCTGTCGTCGCACGCGTTCTGGGCCTGCCGGCGCGGCTGGCGGGCATGGTCAGCACATTGCTGATCATTGTGATGCTGGCCCTTGTGACCTATTCCATTGTCCAGCGCTATTTTCTGGATACGCCTTTGAAATGGGGCGACGAATTGCTGGGCTATCTGTTGGTTGCATTCGTATTCCTGGGCGCGGCTGAGGCGCTGCGGCGCGGCGATCATATATCGATTGATCTGGTTTCCGATCGTCTCAAGGGAAATACACGCAGGGCTTTCAGCGTGATCCATTGTCTGTGTGTCATCGCCTTTGCACTGGTTGTGGGCATCAGCACATGGCATGGCATCGGCTTTGCCTATGATTTTGGTTCCTATTCGCCAGGCTATCTGGAAATGCCCATGTGGATTCCGCAAATACCCATGCTGATCGGCAGTCTCCTGCTCGCCCTCGTTGGCTTTGGCAGGCTCTTCACCCTGTTTGCGGTAAAATGACATGACCATCCTGATCGTCTTTTCCGCACTGATCGCGATGCTGCTGCTGGGCATGCCGATCTTCGCTGCTCTCGGACTGGTGGCCGCCGCAATCCTGCTCATTTATGAGGGCGGTTTTTCCAGTGTTGCAGACACGATCTTTGCCCATCTCAACAAGGATCTGCTGACTGCCATCCCATTGTTTGTCTTCATGGCGCAGATCATGATACGCGCCCGGGTGATTGACGATCTGTATGATTTTGCCCATGCCGTCATCGGCCATATCAAGGGTGGTCTCGGCGTGGCAACGGTGCTGTCCTGCACGATTTTTGCGGCCATTTCCGGCTCCTCTGTCGCAACGGCGCTGTCCATTGGTTCGAGCGCCATTCCCCAGATGAAGCGCTTCGGCTATCCCGCCCGCGATGCGCTGGGGGTGATTGCCGCCGGCGGAACCCTGGGCATCCTTATCCCGCCTTCGGGGCCGATGATCCTCTATGCGATCGTCTCCGAGGTCTCCATTGGCGCCTTGTTCCTTGCTGGCGTCATCCCGGGGCTTCTGATGGCCCTGATTTTCTCGGTTTTCTGCATGATCCAGGCCCGCTGCCGGATCAATGTCCATTCGCCGCAATGGGTCGGCTGGAGGCGGGCGATGGCGGCCACCAGACGCTCGATCTGGGCCTTACTGGCGCCGCCGGTTGTCATGGGCGGTATCTATTTCGGCATTTTCACCGCATCGGAAGCGGCTGCGGCCGGATCAATTTATGCATTGGTCGTTGCGGTGCTCGTCTATCGTAATTTCGGCTTGAGAGACCTTTATGAGGCTGCCTATGCCACCATGCGCACGTCGGTGATGGTTTTCATGATCATCGCGGGCGCTTCCATGTTCGGCCATGCCATCACCATCATTCGCCTGCCCGTGGGTGTCACGGAGGCTGTTGCCGGTCTTGGTCTTGGGCCACTCGGTTTCATCATCGTGGTCATGGCGTTGATTTTCGTCATGGGCATGTTCCTGGAATCCATTGCCATCATTCTCATCACCACGCCGATCCTGCTGCCGACCATCATGGAACTTGGCATCAATCCGATCTGGTATGGCATATTGCTGATGGTCAATCTCGAACTGGCGATGATCACGCCGCCGGTGGGGATGAATCTTTTCGTCATCAAGGGGATAGCGGACGCGCCCCTGTCGGAGGTGGTCAAGGGGGCGGCACCCTTTGTGCTGCTGATGCTTGCAGGCCTCGCCCTGTTGATCGCCTTTCCGGCTCTTGCAACCTGGTTGCCCGGCGTGGCGGGCTTTGGTCGATGAACGCGCCAGCAGCAAGTGAACGCCCGCCGTTGCGCCCCAAGCTGCATATCGGCATAATCATCGATCTTAGGTATAGTTGATCTTGCCTTTCATGGTCGATTTCCCAAAAATACTTTACCTTGGGTCGTAAACAGATCATAAGTGGTATACTCATTTCATTGAGTGACATTTGACGGATGGTGTTGACGTTGACCATGCCAATCAGGACTTTTGTTGCCAGCCTGTTTCTGCTGCTGGCTTCCATATCGGCAAATGCCGAGGATGTTTCCTATGAGGAGATCCTGGCGAGCCCGGACGATATAAAACTCAGTTATCTCTATGCGCAGCAACAGGTCATCAAGGGTGATCTCGAGCAGGCGACCTCGGCGCTCGAACGGGTGCTTTTGCTGCAACCCAACTGGGATACGGCCCGGCTTTTTTATGCGGCTGTGCTCTTTCGGCTCGACGATGCGGAAGGCGCAAAACGGGAACTCAAACTCCTGCAGGACCGGCCGCTGTCTGCCAACCAGCAGCGCGAAGTCAGCAAATATCTTGCACTGGCCACCGCGAAATCCAAAAAAACCAGGCTGACGGGGTCAATCGCGACCGGCTTTCGTGTCGATAGCAATCCCGACATGACAACAAGTTCCTCGAATGATCTCAACGGCAATCCGCTCGATACGGATGAACGGGTCGATGGCGCATTCCTTGCGACGTCGAATATCCGTTTGGAACATAATCTGCCCGGCGGATCGGGCAATTTCGCGTTCATTGAGGCGAACGGCAATTTCAACGAGCAATTCCAGGTTTCCGAGGCCGATTATCTGACTGGCGGCGTGCGCGCCGGCGCCAGCTTTTTCCTGCAAGACCTGAAATTCACGCCCTATGTCTCAACGACGGCGCTTGCATTGCAGGAAGCGCTCTATCGCAGCGAATATGGTGGTGGTCTGACGGCGAAATACACGGTCGATCCAAAGCTTTCGCTGAGTTTGGGCGCACAGGGTACCTATCAGGATTACAGGGCCGTTTCCGACGATTCGGTTGGCAGTGCGCGTGACGGGTGGCTTTACGTTGTTGCGGGCGGCGTTGCCTATAGGACCAGTGAAACCAACCGGATATCAGCCCGGATCAATGGTTATCAAAAGCAAGCCGACAACGACAGCTACAGCTACGAGGCCCTTGAACTGATCGCCAGCGATGTATTTTTGCTTGGCCGGGGGCAGTACCTGCAGGCCAGCGCATCCTATCGTTGGCAGAATTATGATCAACCAGATCCCAAATATTCCGCGTCGATCGCCCGCAAGGACAGATTGTTCAAGGCACGTGTTGCCTATGGTATTCCAGTCGATACGCTGCTTGACTTCGTCAATGTGGAGCACGGTTCGGCAACCAATGGGCTCAATGTCCAGATCGGTGCCAATTACCTCAATCAGGACTCAAACATCCCGAATTTCGATGCCGACAGCCTGTCGGCAGATATATTGTTCACAAAGCGTTTTGCCTATTAGCCGCAATGAGGCAAATTGCGCGACGGAGACATGAAATGACCGTCCAACGAACTCTGGTTTTCACTCTAGCAGCTGCCTGTCTCGTGGTCACTCAGGTGGCGTGGAGTGTCGGCGCGCGGGCCGAGGCAAAAATTGGTGTCAGCGCTGCGATCAAAGGCAATGTCTTTGTCAAAAGCGGCGGCGCAAGCAACCAGCGCAAGGCCAAGGCAGACCAGAGTATTTTTCTGCAGGACGAGGTGCTTACCAAGCGGCAAAGCGCCCTGCAAATCCTGCTGATTGACCAGTCCGTCTTTACTGTCGGTGAAAATTGCGAAATGACCATTGATCGTTTTGTCTATGATCCGGACAGGAATTTGGGCGAGATGAGCGGCACCGTGGTCAAAGGGGCCTTCCGGTTCATCAGTGGACGCATCGGCAAGGCCAATCCGACCATGGCAAATATCACCACGCCTTCTGCCGGTATCGGTATTCGCGGTACCATGTTTGAAGGTGTCGTGGGGGAAGATGCTCTCAAGCTTGCCGCACTGCTGGGATTGCCCACCGCAGGTGCAGACAGTGAGAAGGCCTCATTTGTTTTGCTTCGCGGTCCGGGACGCGGCACAAATGCCCTGACGGCAACCGGGATCATCGAAGTTTCGAATTCCGGCGGCAAGAAAACAATTTCCGCCGCCAATTACGCGGTATTTGTCCCCGGTCCGGGCCAGGCGCCGATAGGCCCCTTTGCGGTGACTGAAGACGTCCTGAGCTATTTTGACTTTTATTTGCGCTCCTTGCCCAATGGTCCGTCGTTCGGCAATGATGGCGATCAGTCCGGTGAGCAATTGTCAGGCCAGGATGCCTTCAACCTGCCCGACGGCGTTCCACCTTTGAACGAATTGTTCCAGGATGAGCTTTTCGACAGCCAGCCGGTTGGTGTTGAGCCATGTTACCCCTACCCATACTGCGAATCCTACTAGCAGGTTGCTGTCCTCGCTCAACAAGCAGTTCCAACTGACGCCTTGTGACCAGTTTGAAATTGGCTCGGGCGTCCCGGCATAAAATATTCCTAAGCCCTGACCGCTACGCGCAACTGCCCCTCAAGCAGCAGATGCGTCGCGACGGCGCCGACCCACATGAAGAAGACGGCAGTCCAGGCGGTGAGGGCGAAGATGGCGCCGCCGGAGATGCCGGCGCCGACCGCGCAGCCGCCGGCCAGCATGGCGCCGAAACCCATCAGGACGGCGCCCGCCAGATAGCGTTCCATCGGAACATCACTGCCAAAACGCTGGACCTGAAACTCGCGCGAGAACAGCGCCATGGCAGCCGCGCCCATGAACACCCCGGGAACCAGGCCGATGCCGAAATCCAGGGCCAGTTTCCGGCTGTTGACCAGGCCCATCAATGTATCTGTTGCCGGGCCGGTGAAGGTTACACTGGAAACCGCGATGGGTTCGAACGAGATCTGCGCGATCTGATAGGTGGCGATCCAGCCAAGGGTGACGGCAAGCCCGACAAGCATTGCCGCTGCCGATCTGGATGCCGGATTGCCGCGTTTGACCGCGAGGGCAAGGGAGGCAATGAGCAGCGCCAGTGACAGGAAAAGCGCAAGGGTGGCGTCCAGATCTATCCAGTTGAGCAGATTGCGCATGGGGCCACCTTCTACCGTCCACAGGGCGCTGAGCATCTCGCGGGCAGGCGCCAGAATTCCGCGCAGGCTGGCCTGTGCGACGAGTGTCAGGATCAGTCCGGTGATCAACGCGCGCAAATTGCCGGTTGCCGAGAGCACCAGCAGGCGGCTGGCACAGCCGCGCGCCAGCATCATGCCGACGCCAAACAACAGGCCGCCGATGATCGCGCCTGACAGGCTGCCCGTCGCTGCCAGTTGTCGTGCATTGGAAACGTCGAGCCATTCCAGGGCAATGGCGGCCTGCGTTGCGACGACTGCCGTCGAAAAGGTAATCAGCCAGACCGCAAAACGCGGACCTGCAATTCCATCGCCCACTTCGGCTGTTGCCGCGCGCAGGCAAAACCGGGAATGTTGCGCTGCTGCACCGAACAACAGGCCGACAAGCAATCCGGCCAGCAGCAGGACCGGTCCGTCGCCGATCGTGTCAATGAGCGTTTCCAGCATGGCTGTATCCAGGGTCTTTGCCCGTGCGCAGTTACGGGCTTTGCAGGGTTTGCGGATTTTCGCATAGATGCAGCCATGATTATATATAAATTTCCGAATATGTATCTACTCTTTACAGCGTCCGGCATGCGGCAAGGCGACACAATCAAAGCAGCGTAAACAACACGATAAAGGCTTATGAAATCCTGTAAAACCCGTTATGGGAGCGGGGTCCTATCGATTTCAGGAAACTCGACATCCTCAAAATTGCCGCTGGATTTGCCTGAGAGGAATCGGAATTGTGACTGAAATTCTATGGGTACAATTATAAATACAAAACGCAAAGTGTACCTTGAGGAGCGACCCTGTTTTAAGCTTGGATAAAGGCGAGGGCATCCTGGGAGGGATGATTGTGGAGGAGGCAGCCAGATTTTGAATTGGTCATTGGGCAAGATGTTGAAAACGCAGGAAGGCGTTGTTCTGGCTCTTACTGCCGGGACGCTTGTGCTGTTTGCTATCTTTCTGCCATCCTTTCTGACAGCCGGAAACCTCATCTCCCTGGTACGCAGCATGTCCATTCTGGGCCTTTTGTCTCTGGCCATGGCCATGGTGGTGATTTCCAGAGGTGTTGATATCTCGGTCATTGCAACAATGGTGGTTTCTGTCAGCTGGGTGCTTGTGCTGCAACGAAACGGGGTGCCATTGGGAGCGACATTGGTGCTAGGCGGCCTGTTGGCGGCTCTTGTCGGAGCGCTGATCGGGGCGGTGATCGCCTATGGCGAAATTCCACCAATTTTTGCAACTCTGGCCGCCGGCTCGGTCGTCTATGGCGCCGGCAGAACCTGGCTGTTCAAGCTGGAAATGCAGAATGTGCCACCCGACAGCAGCTTTTTCACAGCGATCGGCAATGGTCAGATTTTCGGTATCCCCGTCATCATTGTGGTTTTTGCCGGTTTTTGCGTTCTGGTGCATCTGTTCCTGACACGCACACGGCTTGGATGGGCGCTTTATGCCATGGGCAACAATCCGGCGGCAGCGCGCAATTCCGGCTTTGCCATTCGGCCTCTGACCGTTGGCCTCTATACAGCCAGTTCGCTGATCGCATTTGTCGCCGGGCTGTTGATTGCCGCTTCGACCAACTCGATCAATGCACGCTTGTACAATTCAACGATGATCTACGACATTTTGTTGATCGTCGTGCTGGGTGGCATCGGTCTTAATGGTGGCCATGGACGGGTGCGCAATGTGCTGCTCGGCGCTGCGCTTGTCGGCATTCTGCTCAATGGCATGACAATTTTGAACGTTAACTTCACCACGCAAAATCTGGTGAAGGGCGTCGTTCTTCTCTCGGCAATTGTGATCGACGCAATTTTGAACCCGAGGGATGAACAGACTTCGCAGCAAGGCGATTTATAAACGATAACCAAGGGAGTGAAATCGATGAAATCGACACTGAAATACGTATTGGCAATGGGTTTGGCCCTCCAGGTCTGCGTGCCGATGGCCATGGCGCAGGGCACCAAGGGGCTGGAAAATCCCCGCAGCACCAAGTTTCACAGCGATCTGTCCGGCAAAACTGTCGCTTTCCTGCCGCTGTCGATGGGCTTCGACCTGACCGAGGGATGGGCAGCCCAGATGCGCAAACAGGCAGACCGTCTGGGATACAGTTTTGAAATTCGCGATCCTGCCTGGAGCACCGATGCCGGCACCAGAGCCCTGCAATCGCTCATCGGAGAAGCGCCGGATCTCATCGTCGTCCACAATCCTGATATTCAATCCTATGCGCGTCTGCTGAAACAGGCTCAGTCCAAGGGTGTGAAGATCCTGCAGATCAATCTGGAATCCAACACGACAACAGACAGCTATGTCGGTGCGGACTGGACGGAGATCGGCGAGCAGGCCGCCAATGCGGTTGTTGCACAATGCAGTGAAGGCAAGGGACCCTCCAACAAGGTTGCCATCGACACCGGCGTGCCGACAGCCGCATCGGATGTGTTCCAGCTCGACGGCATCTATCGTGTGCTGGACAAGCACCCGGAAATCGAGGTCGTTTCCCAGCAGGCGACAGAATACAATGCCGAAAAGGCGCGTTCCATCATGGACACCGTTTTGCAGCAGCATCCGGACCTTTGCGGATCCATCGGTATCTGGGACAACCAGGATACGGGAACGGCTTCGGCCATCAAGCAGGCCGGCAAACAGGATCAGGTGTTTCTGGTGACCAGCGGCGGCGGCAATGCGGTTGGTTGTGAGAATGTCTCCAATGGCATGTTCGATCTGTATATCAGCTACAATGTGCCGCTGCAGGGTGATATCCTGAATGCGGAAATCGCACGGCTGCTGCAGTCCGACGCCAAGGCCGGCGACAACAAGGCGGTCTATTTCAATCCGCTCACCCTGATCGACAAATCCAATGTGAACCCGCGTAATTGCTGGACATTGGACGCGCTCAAGTAGAGGCGACCCGGAACATTGACCATGACCAGCATCCCCGTGGTGACGCCGCGTCGTTACCGGATCTTTTCGGCACGTTTTTTGGGCGAACTGTTGACAAAGAGCTGGATTGACAGCGTCATCCCTGCGGCCGTTCTGCTGGTCATGGTCATCATTATCTCGATCCTCATTCCGGGTTTCTTTTTCCCTCGGAAGCCTGTCCGATCAAAGTCGACAATTGTCTGAATTCGGGCTCCTGGCCATTGCCCTGACAATCGTCCTTTTGTCCGGGGGCATAGACCTTTCCATCGGCTCGATGTTTGCCCTGTGTGTTCTGGTCGCGCTGACCATGATGAATGTGCTTGGCGTTTCCATCTATCTGGCCTTCGGTGCAACATTGCTGGCCGGCTTTCTGTGCGGTGCCCTCAATGGAATCCTGATTGGCTATATCGGGCTGCGGGCCTTTATCACCACATTGGTGACACTGGTCATTTTCAGGTCCATCTATGACATCGCCTTTCCCAGACTGGCCAGCGGCATTGTCGGCGGATTTGCCGAAAGCGCGCTTTGGGATTTCATCGGCTTCGGCGAATACATGAACCTGCCGGTATCCTTCCTGATCTTTGCCGTCATCGCCCTTTTCGTGCATGTCATGCTGACGCGGTTGCGTATCGGCTGGCACATAAGGGCGGTTGGCGGATCGCGGAAATCGGCGCATAATTCCGGTATCCATGTCAAACGCACGGTTGCAATTGCCTACATCTGTTCGGGGCTATTGACCGCGACGGCGGCCTTCCTGTTTTCTGCCAGACTGGGCAGTACGGGATCGGACACCGGCATCGGGCTGGAGGTGCAGGTTCTGACGGCCGTCGTGCTGGCCGGTGTCTCCCTTGGCGGCGGCCGCGGATCGGTCGGCAACGCCTTGATTGGAGCGGCCCTTGTTCTCATTTTGACCAATGCGCTCATCCGATTTTCAGTCCCTGGAAATGTCAATCAGATGGTGCTGGGACTGGTTCTCATCGTAGCGGTTGTTTTTGACGCAAAATGGGTGAAGAACCGCCAGAAAATTCTGGGCAAGGTCTATGTTTCTCCCACTTATATGGCGCTTGACAAGGCGCCGGCCATTACGGATGGCTCGGTCTTTGCCGTCAACGACCTTTTGGGCAATGCCGAGATCATTGGTCAGGGTACGGTTGAAGGGCCTGAAGACGTGATTCTGGATCGTCAGGGCAATCTTTATACCGGCACGCGGCACGGCGAGATTGTGCGGTTTTTCGCGCAAATTGGTGGCCATCCGCTCGGTCTGGCCTTTGATGGCTCCGGAAATCTGCTGACCTGCGTGGGCGGCATGGGCGTCTACCGGGTTTCACCCGATGGTGTGGTCAGCAAGGTGACCGATGAAACAGACAGAAGCCTGACCTCGATCATTGACGATTCCCGGCTCCGCCTGCCGGATGATCTGGATATTGCGCCCGATGGCCGCATCTTTTTCACCGAGGCCACCAAACGCTATGAAATGACGGAATGGGCCGTTGATGCGCTCGAAGGCCGTGGCAATGGCCGCCTGCTGGAATATGACCCGAAAAGCGGCAAAACCGGCACCGTGCTGAAGAACCTGATCTTCCCCAATGGCGTCACCATCTGTCCCGATGGAAATTCCCTGCTGTTTGCTGAAACCTGGGCCTGTCGCATAAACCGATACTGGTTTGCCGGTCCGCGCAAAGGCCGCCGCGAGATTTTTCTCGATAATCTTCCCGGCTATCCGGACAATATCAATCGCGCATCAGACGGTGGCTACTGGATAGCGCTTTTGGGCATGCGCACACCGGCGTTCGATCTGACGATGCAACATCCATCCTTTCGTCGGCGCATGGCCGTTCGTATTCCAGCGGATCAATGGCTGTTTCCGAATATCAACAAGGGCTGCGTGATCAAGGTCAATGGGGATGGCAAGGTCACCCAAAGCCTGTGGGAAGCCGCCGGAGAACAATTGCCCTCAGTGACATCAATGCGGGAACACAGAGGATGGCTTTACCTTGGCGGTGTGACCAACAATCGCATTGGTCGGATCCGCCTGGCGCAGGCCGATGAAAATTGGGATGCCAATACCGCCTATTGGGGGCCGTCATCATGATGCGACTGTTTGGGCGCAGGCAGGCCAACCCATCCGATCATGGCCTCTATGTTCCGACCATGGACGGGCCTTTGCGGCCCAATGATCATCTGGATCGAGCGTCCATCATCTGGACTGGTGCGCATATTGACGATCTGGCCGTGTTGAAGGGCGAACTGGTTTTCACATCAGAAAACAGGCTGTTGTCCCTGCGCGCCGAAGACGGCGAAGTCACGCTGGTCAAGGCATTTGACCGCCAGATAACCGCCCTGGCCGTTGCAGCCTCAGGATTGCTTGCCGTTGCGCTTTTCGGAGAAGGTCTGTGGCTGCGGGCGGCTGACAACCAATGGCAACAGATTGCCCTGCCGGAAAAATCCAATGCCTGTGTGACAGCTTTGCATTTTGATGCCGATGATGGGCTCTATTGTGCAATCGGTTCCAACACAAACCCCATATCCGCCTGGCGTCGGGATTTGTTCGAGCGCAATGCACATGGTGAAATCCTGCACGTGCAGCCTGCGCAGGCCAGGGTTCGCAGTGTGGCTGGCGACCTGCACTATCCAGCCGGGCTTGTGTTAGACGGCAATGGCGACATCATTGTTGCGGAGGCCTGGGCGCATCGGGTGGTGGCATTGTCACCCCAGGGCGCGTTGAAACGCACGCTTCTGGCAGATCTGCCGGCCTATCCCGGGCGATTGAGCGTTGACGGTGCCGGGCACTATCTGGTGTCGCTTTTTGCGCCTCGACGGCAAATCTATGAATTCATTCTGCGTGAACCGGGTTTCCTGCAGGACATGCTTGCAAAACTGGAAGAAGATGAATGGGTTGGCCCGACCTATGGGCGGCCGCGGTCGGCCAATTATCCGCTGTTGCAAGGGGAAGTGCGCCAGATGGGGGTGATGAAACCCTGGGCGCCGTCGTCCTCCTACGGTCTGGTGATCTCCTGTGGTGGCGATTTCGCACCGATTGAAAGCTGGCACAGCCGGGCTGATGGACAGATGCATGGCATCAGTGCCGCATTGCGTTTCGGCGAGCATATGTTTGCGGCCTCAAAGGGTCATGGCTGCCTGTTGATGATGAGGGCGGGGTCTGGCGATGCGCATTGAGAAGGTTGTTGAATTTCGCAAGGCGACAAAAAGCTTCGGTGGCAATATTGCCATTGATCAGGTGGATTTTGATCTGCTGCCCGGCGAAGTGCATGCTCTGCTTGGCGAAAATGGCGCCGGCAAATCGACCTTGATGAAAATTCTTGCCGGTCTGTTTCCACTGACATCCGGCGAGCTCCTCCTGAAGGGGCAGGTCACGCAGCTTGCTTCGCCGGCAGATGCGCTAGGCAAGGGCATTGCCATGGTTTTTCAGGAGACCAATCTTGTGCCCTCCATGAGTGTTGCGCAGAATATTTTTCTGGGGGAAGAGAATTTCTTCAATCGCTTGCGCGGGGTCAATATCAGGGCCCAGCAGCATTTGCAGCGGCTGAGTTTTCCTGTGGAGCCGACAGCGCTTGTTTCAACGCTTGGAGCAGCAAAAAAACAGATGGTGGAGATCGCCAGAGCCGTCCATCACAATGCCCATATCCTGATATTCGACGAGCCGACGGCAACGCTGACTCCGGAGGAAAAATACCACTTTTTTACCCTCGTCAGGAATTTGAAAGCGCAGGGCCACGCCATCGTGTTCATCACCCATGCATTGGAGGAAGCCCTTTCCATAGCTGACAGGATCACCGTGCTGCGCGATGGAAAATTGGTGCGCAATGGCCATGTCTCGGAGTTCTCGCGCAGCAGCATCGTGCGCGATATGGTGGGCCGGGACCTGCAAGATGAAATTCACCCCGGCCGTGTTCAACGCAAGGCGCGCAAGCTGGGCAACCCTACGTTGAGCCTGCAGAATCTGTCCATGGACAAGATTGTGCGCGGAGCAACCATGACGGCCTATTCAGGCCAGATAACCGGCCTGTTCGGTCTGGTGGGCGCCGGTCGAAGCGAAATGATGAAGATTGCAGCAGGCATATTGAAGCGCGATTTTCGCAATGGCGGCCGGGTGTTGATCAACGGCAAGCCGGTTCGCTTCAAAGTGCCGGCAGCCGGATTGCAATACGGCATTGCCTACGTCACGGAAGACCGCAAGCTGGATGGTATGTTTGACACGATGGGCATCGGGCAGAATATCTTCAATGGTTATCTGGCCAAATATGGTGGTCCGCTGACGGTCATCCATCGCGCCCAGGTCAAGCAACTGGCAGATGAGTGGATAAAGGCGCTTCAGGTCAAGGCAATCGGCACCGAGGCGCGCATGGTGGAACTCTCGGGCGGCAACCAGCAAAAGGTCGTAATTGCCAAATCGCTGGTGCAAAGTCCTGATATCATCATCTTTGACGAACCAACGCGCGGTGTGGATGTCGGTGCCATTTCAGAAATACATGCAACCATTGAAAAGCTTGCTGACGCAGGCGCCACGGTTATTGTCATTTCTTCCTATCTTCCGGAAATCATGGCGCTCAGTGACCGCATACTGGTGGCAAGACAGGGGCGTATTGTCGAAGAACTGCCCATTGAGACCGCCGATGAAGAAAGCATCATGTATGCTGCTGTTCATTAGAGCGTGGAATTTCCCTTTGATCGAATGTTCTTGAAATAATTGCGCATGAAATTGAAGAACCGTGTATCGTCAGCACGGGTGATATTGATCCTGATGGCTGCGACATGCGGATCCTTTTGCACTGCAAAGGGCGTGCTGGGTGCAATGAAAATGCCCGCACGGGCCGCGTCCCTGGCAAATTCCAGATCGCAGACCCCCGGTGGCAATATGATATAGGAATAGTAGCCGTGGGTGTCACGGGTGAAGAGTTCCAGCCCCAACTGGTCGATCCGGCTCATGTAGGCTCCCTGTGCTTCGCCCAGGCGTCGGTCGAGTTTCTGCAGGTGTTTGTGGTAGCGTCGGCTTTTGATCATCTCGGCAATCATCATTTCCGAAAACCGTGAACTGTTGATCGAAGTGATCAATTTCGATTCGGCAATTTCAGCGGCGATATTGGCCGGTGCAATGATATAGCCGGAGCGAAAACTGGCGGATATCACCTTGGAAAAGGAACCGACGAAGATCATCGACTGGAACTGGTCAAGTGAAGCAAGGCGTATTCCGGCTCCATTCGGCAGGTCGACAAATGGATCATCGTCCACAACGATCATGCCGGTCTTGTTGGCGATCTGCAGCACGCCGTGCGCGGTTGGCAAGTCGATGGACGAGCCTGTTGGGTTCTGGCCGGTGGACTGGGTAAAAAAGAATGCAGGGTTTTCCTGCTCGGCCTTTTTCTGCAGATCATCAAGATCCGGCCCGACGGCTGTGCGGCGCACGCCCACAAAGCGGACCTGTGCCAGTTCCAGTTTGGCAAACAGCGGATAATAGCCCGGATCGTCAACCAGAACAGTGTCTCCGGGAACCAGATAGCGACGGATGATCAGATCAAGGCCGTGATTGGCGCCGAAGGTTGTGACAATCTGATTGGCGCTGGCATTGATGTTGTGCAACCTGTTGCGCGCGGCAATCAGTTCGCGCAACTCGGTGTGACCCTGAAAGCTGCCATATCCGCTGCGATCGCTGCCATCGGGTTGAAAAAACTGCTTGATCAGCCGGCTGGGGATTGCGCCTTCCATCCATGATGCCGGTGGGCGACCGTCGCCGACGCGGACGGCAAAATCCTGGTTCAACTGCGATTGCAGCAGTGAAATCCTGTCCACGGCTTCCAATACATGCCGGGGCGGCGGCATGCTGGTCTCCCGGATCGAAAGCCGACGTTCGCAAACATAATATCCGGATCCGCGTTTGGCCGAAATCAGACCCTTGGCAGCAAGGCGTTCATAGGCCTCGATGATGGTGTTCTTTGACACGTCATAGACCTCGGATGCCTGACGGACAGAGGCGATGCGCTGGCCAGGCATGAGGATGCCTTCACCAATATCCGCTGCAATCGCCTGGACGATTTTTTCAGTCTTGTTCATCATCGATCAGGCCAGCCTGTTAAAATGTACCCCTATTTTGATGGGTACAGTAACAGTAATAATCTCGCAACTGTTCCTTTATCGCGGTCGTGAATTTTGCAAAACTTCGGCAGCAGGATCGGGAGGTCGCAAATGGTCGGAAACGGGTCATCCGTCAAGAAAATCAATTCACGCATAGCCAATCTTCGCGGACTCGAACCCGCCGATAGGCGCGCCGTTGTGTGCAAGGCAGCGGGGCTGGATGCGCAAGATGAGCGGGCTCTTGCCGGTGAGGACGCACTGTCGGTCTCACTTGCCAATGGCATGATCGAGAATGTCATTGGCAAATTCGAATTGCCGCTGGGCGTTGCCGGAAATTTTTTGATCAACGGGACCGACTACCTCATTCCCATGGCGGTGGAAGAGCCCTCGGTGGTTGCTGCCGCTTCCTATATGGCGAAGATTGCCCGCGACTGTGGTGGTTTCACCACATCGTCGACCTTGCCGATCATGCGGGCCCAGATCCAGATCCTGAATATCACGGATCCTTATGGTGCAAGACAGCGTCTGCTTTCGGCGCGTGACGAATTGATGGAACGCGCCAATTCCCGCGACAAGATGCTCATCGGACTGGGTGGCGGTTGCAAGGATATCGAGGTGCATATCTTTGAAGATACCCCTATTGGGCCCCTCGTCGTCCTGCATCTGCTCGTCGATGTGCGCGATGCCATGGGGGCCAATGTGGTCAACTCCATGGCTGAAATGCTGGCGCCGCGTGTCGAGGAAATCAGCGGCGGCCAGGTACGCCTTCGCATTCTGTCGAATCTGGCCGATCATCGGCTGGCGCGGGCGCGGGTCGAAATTACTGCGGATGCGCTGAGCACGAAGGATCTGGATGGTGCGCGCGTGGCGGAAGGCATCGTGCAGGCCTGCGCGCTGGCCATTGTCGACCCCTATCGGGCAGCGACACACAACAAGGGAATCATGAATGGCATTGACCCGGTGGTGGTTGCCACCGGTAATGACTGGCGCGCGATCGAGGCTGGCGCACACGCCTATGCGGCGCGCGATGGGCGATACACCTCCCTGTCCCGCTGGGAAATCAATGGGGCGGGCTCGCTGGTCGGAACCATAGAGATGCCCATGGCTCTGGGCCTTGTGGGCGGCGCCACAAAAACCCATCCGGCAGCACGGGCCGCACTGCGCTTGATGAATGTGACCTCTGCCAGCGAGTTGGCGGAAGTGACCATTGCGGTTGGTCTGGCGCAGAATATGGCCGCGTTGCGGGCGCTTTCCACCGAAGGCATTCAAAAGGGACATATGGCGCTGCACGCGCGCAATATAGCCATTCTGGCCGGAGCAACCGGTGCCGATGTGGACCGTATTGCCAAGCAGATTGCGGAGGCAGGCGACGTGACCGTCGACAGGGCTGCCGAATTGCTGAGCAAGTAGTCCTGGTCGGATCCCCGTTCTGACGATCGGCTGCAAGGTGAAGAACTGCCATGAACCGACAGACAGATGACGGCGCAATGATTTTTGAAGTGGGACCCCGCGACGGTTTGCAGAGCCTGTCGCTCGAGGTTCCGACGCAGGAGAAAATCCGGCTGGTCGATGCTTTGGCTCAGTCGGGCTTCACAAAAATAGAGACGACCAGTTTTGTCAGCCCCAAATGGGTGCCGCAGCTCAAGGATGCCGCGCAGGTCATGCAGGGCATCCTTCGCAAACCCGATGTACGTTATACGGTTTTGACGCCCAATCTGAGAGGGTTTGAGCATGCGCTGAAAGCCGGGGCGGACGAAATTGCCATTTTTGCCTCTGCCTCCGAGGCTTTCAGCCGCGCCAATCTCAATTGTTCCATTGACGAGAGCCTGGAAAGGTTTGAGCCGGTGCTGGAACAGGCCCGTGTCGCGGGTCTGCCGGTGCGGGGTTATCTGTCTGCCGTCATCGCCTGTCCCTTTGAGGGGGCTGTTGCTCCGGGTCAGGTTCGCGAGGTCGCTGAAAGGCTGCTTCACATGGGCTGTTACGAGGTTTCACTCGGCGATACGATTGGTGCGGGAAACCGCGAGACAATGGCGGCATTGCTGGATGTGCTGCTGGATACAATGTCAGCCGATCTGCTGGCCGGGCATTTTCACGATACCCACGGCACGGCACTGGAGATGATACGGCATTGCGTTGAGCGGGGAATGCGCACCTTTGATTCCTCCGTTGGCGGCCTGGGTGGCTGTCCCTATGCACCGGGCTCCAGTGGCAATGTGGCAACGGGCGCGGTGGTTACCTTGCTGGAGGCGATGGGGCTTCGCACAGGCATTGACCTGGCCGCTCTGAAAGCAGCCGAGACCATTGCCGCAAGCATTTTGAGAGATGCTGCCTGACGCATCGTCCGACCGTCCGTGTCATTGCAGATACGCACTTGGGCAGACAGGCGCTTGGGCAGACAGGCACTTGGTCTGTCGGCTGAAAAGTCCTGCACTGGTAACGCACATGGGCAAAACGCGTTTGTCCCAGCGCTTCTCAAGCAGCTTCCCGAGCGTTTCTGACTGAATAGCCAACCACCTTCTCCACGGCCGTGTCGTCGGAGGTTGATTTCGGCGTTTTGGGAATGATGCTGAGTTTCGCATCTGTCTCCAGTATGACCCATTTGATCTGGGATAGGGAGGCGTATCCTGCCGTGCGTATGGCGGCGATGATCTCTGATTTGTGAACCCGTTCGTCTGACAAGGCCCGGTCCAGAAATTCGCCCTCGCTAAACAGCATGCGGGGTTCGGATTTGACAATATCGGCGATGGTCTGTGAATGACGTGTTCCCTTCGTCAGGGACCATTGCATCAGCAGGAGAACAGAGGAGGCCGTCAGCGCATCGACGATCGGTACATTTTTGAGCAGGATCGCCGATCCTGTGATCGAGCCCAGGGCCACGGTTACAATCCAGTCGAAACCATTCATCTGTGAGGTGGATCGTTTGCCCGAGAGCCTGATGGACAAAATGATGATGGGGTACATGACCAGCGCTGAAACAACAATGCGCAGAACGCTTTCCCAGTTTCCAAACAGTGCAGTGCTTAATATTTCCAACATCAGTCCATTCCCCTGCAGATCATGCCATTGCTGTGTCGTTGCACCACAACAACGGCCAATCGCCCCGATCGGTTCCATAGCGCGTTCAGGGAGAAATGCCCTTTGACAGGACGCAAAGGGCCTATTCGGACATCAGATGTGACTACCGGAAGGGCGGGAAGCGCCAGCCACATATTCATGCTATAGGAAACTGTTGCCGCTACCGCTGCGATGGGGACAAGGGATTTATGGAGAAGTCGTAGTAATTCCAATTGTGAGTGACCAGAGACAGCTAATGCCTAGGAAAACATTAGATGGATGACGAATTTAACGAGGGCGTGCGTAAACGAATGATACGGCAGGCGCCACAGGTAGCTGCACGTGCTAAACTAGTAAAATTTCAAAATTTTATTCCAAGTCATTGGTTTTCATCCGCTGCCTCAGAATGTATGCAAATGTTTATTCATGGGCATTTTTATGGATGCATTTCGGTGGCTCAGGCATATGTTGAAGCACTTGGAAAATATCTCTCCGGTGTTCATGAAATCCGAACATCCAGCAAACCTACGATTGTCTGGGAAAGATTATCTAAGGCGGAAATTGTCTCTGCTGATGTGGCTTCAGGAGCCAAGTCGCTTTTCTTGGACCGAAATGACTTCCATCATCTAAATAAAAACATAGAGCAGGACGTAGGGAAATTAGAGCAAAGGGCATTATATTGCCTTAATGTAATCAATGAGATTGAGGGAGAAGTATTTTCCTTCTCGTTATCCGAAGGCAGAGTCTCAGTAAATAATCCTCAGTATTGGCCTCCAGATGAAAATGACTCTGAATTTATTCAGATTTTTGTTAGAAATATACAGATTTAGTAAATGCAAAATGCCGCCACCACTCGGTGGAAAATGCTGCTTCTTTTGATAAAATATCCGCAATGGCCTCGCCGTTCGCTTTTTTGCGAGAATAATCAATGGATAAGGCTTTTTAGTCGATCGACCGATCATGCCGGTCCGGCAAGTCTTGTTGCGCCGAAGCTCTGAACCGCAGAACGTGCAACTTCAAATATCTGCCTGAAATACGCGCTGTGCTCATCGGGAACAATGCGCTTGCCCTTGCGCTGCAGCGCGAAAGGCCGGCCTGCAGCTTCCGCCGCCAGGGCTGCCGTGCCGATGGCGGTGAGTTCCGGTTGTTCCGAGATGATCAGTTCGCGGTTGAGGGTATTGGCCAGAAACTGACAGAAGTAGCCGTTGGCGCTCATGCCGCCGTCAATGGGAATCGGACCATTGAGGGGCTGTCTGGCTTCCATGGCCTCGACGACTTCGGCCATGCGAAAGGCAATGCCTTCCAGAATGGCCTGCATCATGTCGCTGGGTGCCGTGTCCAGTGACAGACCCATCCATGCGCCGCGCGCTGTGCGATCCCAATGGGGGCAGGCGAGCCCCGCCAGGGCAGGGACAAAGGCAAGGCCACGTGAAATTGCCGGAGGGTTTTCAAAGGCGCTGATGTGCGAGAGATCGCTGCACAGGCCGAGATTCTGTGCCCAGTTGATGGCGGAAGAGGCGGCATAAATGCCGCCGTCCAAAGCATAGATCGTCGGATGTCCGGCCTTTTGCCATGCGACAGTCGGGAGTGCGCCGCCGCCGCCCTGATCCAGATGCGGTCCGGTCAGCGTCAGAGCAAAGGCACCGGTGCCGAAGGTCATTTTGGCATCGCCTGCTTGTCGGCAGCCGTTGCCGTAGAGCGAGGCCTGCTGGTCAACGATGCTGGCGGTCAAAGGAACAGCGTGCGTGCCGCATCGCAGGGTGCCGAGTTCACCGGTATTGGGCGTGATGGGCGGCAAAGCATCAAGCGGAACACCGAACAGGCGACACAGATCCGCATCCCATTGGCCGGTCGCAAGGTTCATCAGCGATGTGCGCGAAGCGGTGGCGACATCGGTTTCAAAGCGTCCCGTCAGGCGGTCACGAAAAAAAGCATCGGTGGTGCCAAGCCGCAATTGGCCCCTTGCTGCAAGCGCGCCAGCTTCGGGGACCTCACGCAGGATCCAGCCAAGCTTGCTGGCGGAGAAATAGGCGTCGAGCGGCAGGCCGGCGCGTTCCTGCACCAATGGGGCGGTGCCATCGTGGCGCAGGGCCTCGATCCATTCATTGGTTCGATCGTCCTGCCAGACGATCACCGGCCCCAGCGGTTCGCCGGTCGCTGCATTCCAGGCAAGGCAGCTTTCGCCCTGATTGGCAATGCCGACTGCGCCCAGGTCTTTCACCTCGCTCGCTGCATCCAGACAAGCGCGCAGATTGCGGATCAATTCTTCCCCGTCATGCTCGACCCAGCCGCTTTTGGGGTAGATCTGCCGGTGTCCCGCGCTGAACAGCAGTTCGGCCTGCCCGTTCTCATCGACCAGAATGCCGCGGGTGCTTGTGGTGCCCTGATCGATGGCCAGCGTTTTCATGCCGGGTCTTCCTTCACGTTGATGTCTATGGGACCGCTGGCGCCTGCCGGGATGATGGTCAGGGGCACGGTGATGCGCCGTTCCGGCAGGGCATTGATCGCTGTGGAGAACAGAACGGCTCCTTTGGCGCTGACAAGCAATCGGCCCTTCACGGCGCGGTTTACCCGCAGTTGGAACCGGGGCAGAGCGGGTTCAGTGTCGGAGGGTACGATCCGTTGCGGAACGATGAGTTTCAGTGCGTCGCCGCTTGGCTTTACAACCGCGGCAGGTTCAGGTGGCGGCAGCTGGCCGGCAAGGCTCTGGGCCATGGCGCGGCCAACGGCGCGACCCTCCTTCCAGCTCCACCCGGCGGTTTCGACCGGGCGCAACAGATTTCCGGCTGCAAAATAGCCCGGATCCGAACAGCGGCCGAACTGATCAATTTCGGCGCCGCCGGAGCCTTGGTCGACATCAAGATGGCTGGTGCGCAACAGGCTGGATTCCGGCCGGAAATGGCCACTGACGATAACCCCATCGGTCTCGATGCGCTGGGTTTGCCCATCCGCGCCGCGTACCATGATGCCCGTGACCTGGTCGCGGCCTTCGATGGCCAGAAGCTCGGTATTGAGCATCAGGGGAATGCCTTGAACGCGGGGGAAGAGGCCCGTCGGCCAGCGCGCCGTGGTGCGGCCTGCCGGTTCGATCATCGCGACCGGACGAATGCCCAGATGCCGGCAGGTCATCAGCGCCGAGAAGGACACCAGTTCCGTGCCCAGCACAACGGGACGCCGGAAGGGACGCAGCCCGTCCAGATAGACCATGCCTTGCAAGGCACCCGTCGAGACGACCCCGCCGGGCTTGACGCCTCCGATCAGCCGCGCGGCGCGAGAGGTTTCCCGCACGCCGGTGCACAGCAGCACATGCCGGGCGCTGATTTCGCGGAGGCCACCGGGTGTCGTGAGTTGCAGCGCCGGACCTTCCAGCAGCCTGGTCACCGTGACTTCTGTGTGAATTTGAACGCCAGCCGCCTTGGCCGTCTCCACCAGATGGGCCGCATAGGCCGGGCCGCGCAAAAGCCGTCGGAATTCGCGCAGACCATAGGGGAAATGATTGCAATGGCGCGGTATGCCGCCAGCCTGCGGTTCACGGTCGAGGACCACGACCGAGGCAACGCCGCGGGTACGCAGTTCCGTTGCTGCCGCCAGACCGGCGGGGCCTGCGCCCACAATGACGACATCGGCATGAAGAGGTAAGTCAGTCATTTCCCACCTTGTCCGCGCCCACCCGATCTGCGCTATCTCCTTCCACCATGGGATGTTTCAGTCGCCCATGTGTCAGCTTGGCCAGTGCTGCGGAACAATAGAAGCCCTGACAGCGTCCCATCGTCACTCTGGTGCGGCGCTTCAGGCCTGCCAGGCTTTGCGGTGCAAGCGGGTCCGACAGGACGGATTCGATTTCGCGCCTCGTGACCAGTTCGCAATGGCATACAATGCCGTCATTGCCGGGGCATTGCCAGTCACGCGGACGTTTATCGTCGCGATCATCGACCAGATTGCCGACCTGTGGCCATATGGGATCGGCCAGGGGATTTCTGTCCTGATCAAAACCCTCGCACAGGGCCTGAACATGACGGGCGACGCCCAGCGCGGAGCTCAAACCGGTCGAGCGAATGCCGCCGACCGTTACATAGTTCTGACCGGCGCGGGCATGGATCTGATAGTCCTTGAATTCACTGGCGGGACGCAGGCCGGCATAGATGGCGGTGACATCTTCATGGGCCAGCCCGGGCAGGATTTCTTCGCCCCGCTGGCGAAGGGCGGCCAGCGTTTCAGGCACGAGACCGGCATTTTGTCGATCATCCTGTTCTTCGGCTGTCGGGCCGACAAGCAGGTTGCCGAAAGCCGTGCGGCAGACGACGATACCCTTGGTGGTGGCGCTGGGAACCGGCAGCAGAATGTGGGAGGCAAGGCTTGCGGCCGGCTTGTCATAGACGATGAACTGACCCTTGCGCGGGTGAATGGTGAAATCGTGTTTCCCCAGCAAGCGATCATCGACAATATCTGCGTAAAGACCGGCCGCATTGATGACGATCTTGCCGCGAACGACACCCTGGCTGGTGTCGAGCCGCCATTGCCCATTGTCAAAATGACCGCCTGTCACTTTACAGTCGCGTAGCAGGACAGCCTGATTGGCAATGGCCTGCAGGAGATAGGCATGCGGCGCCGACCAGGGATCGATCAGATATTCTCCGGGCACCTGGAAGCTGGCCTTTATTGCCGAAGACAGGCCGGGCTCCAGCTTCCTGGTTTCGGCAGCCGAGAGCAATGACACATTGTCCACCGCGTTTTCACGGGCCTGGTCCATGAGAGCGGGCAGACGCGCCTCTTCCTCATCGCTCCATGCCAGAACGAGTGCTCCGGAGCGAATCAAAGGCAATCCTAGTTTTTTGTGAATCTCCAGATATTCGGCATATCCGGCGGCCATGCAGCGCGCTTCGAGCGAACCGGGGGGAGCATCGAAACCGGTATGCAGGATGGCGCTGTTGCCTTTTGACGCGCCGTCCAGAATGTCATGAGCTTTTTCCAAAAGGATGATGCGCCAGCCGTCCAGTGTCAGCCGACGGGCAATGGCGCAGCCGATAACGCCGCCGCCAATGATGACGGCGTCGAACAATGTCCGGTCGTTGATCCTGTCAGGCGGCATGAATGGTTTCATCCTTTGCCAATGGCGTGTGGCAATATTCAGCCAATATCCGGCAAGCTGTGTTTTTTCAAATTATGCCCGTTCCGTCAAACAAGTTTGCAGATAATGCCCGAATGAACAAGTTATTTCCCATTTTTTTGTTGACACAGTCATGGTGACGCACGCTAGGATGTGATCAGAAAAAGAGGTACGGGGCACATTGAAGCCAAAACAACGCCGCTCACAGATATTGGAAGCCGTTGGCCAGCAGGGAGAAGTTTCTGTCGAGGTCCTGGCGCAGCGATTTGATGTCTCGGTCGAGACCATCCGCCGGGATCTGGGGCAATTGGCCGAATCCGGGGTGTTGCAGAAGATCCACGGCGGCGCCAGGCGGTTGCGGTTGCATGCGGAGGGCAGTTTTGATGAGCGCATGGCTGAAAATGCCGAAGCCAAGCAGATCATCGCCAAAAAGCTTGCGGCAATCGTCGAGCCGGGCGACACGATTTTCATCGACACCGGATCGACGACGCTGATCTGTGCACAGGCTTTGGCCGCCATCGATCGCCTGACCGTCATCACCAATTCCGTTCGCGTGGCCCAGGTGCTGGGGAAATCTGAAAAAAATGTCACGGTCTACCTGCTCGGTGGGACCTTCAGTCATGACAATGCCGAAACCGTGGGACCGCTGGTGATTGACCAGATTGCCCGGTTTCAGGTGGATCACGCCGTGCTGACCGTGGCCGCGATCAATGCTGATGTGGGCGCCATGGACTCCGATTTTGATGAAGCACAGGTGGCGCGGGCGATGATTGATCATGCCAATCACACCATCGTGCTTGCAAACGTAGAAAAATTAGGCCGAAATGCGGCCTATCGGGTATGTCGACTCGATGAAATCAATAGCATCGTCTGTGATCAGTCGCCGGGCGCTGAATTTACTGCGGCCCTTGATAGGGCGAAAGTGGAATTACGTTAGAACTCCGGCTGCCATAGAGTGCTCTTTGAGCCGCCAGGGGGCAAGGAAATTGAAAGAATGCCAAATATCATAAAAACCTATGTTCGGGTGGTCGACCGATTGTCGAACTATGTCGGATGGGTTGCCATGTATCTGATCTTTGCCATGGTGGGGATCCTGCTGCTGGACGCCATTACCCGCAACGTGGTGCAGATTCCCATGCACTGGGGGATCGAGGCCGCGCAGTTCACGCTGGCTGCCTATTACTTCATGGGCGGTGCGATGACGCTCAAGAACAATGACCATGTGCGCATGGATCTGTTTTATGATCGCTTGTCCGTGCGCGGCAAGGCCCGGATGGACATTGTCACCATGGGCTGTTTGTTGTTTTACCTCATCGTCATGTTGATCGGTTCAATTTCCAGTCTCGAATATGCCATCCAGACGGGCGAACGGCGGTTCTCGATGTGGAATCCCTCGATGATCCCGATCAAGGTTCTGATGGTTGGATGCCTTGCGCTGATGGTTCTGCAGACCGTGTCGCTGATTTTCAAATATGTTGCGACGCTGCGCGGGGTCACCCTGAAATGAGTTATGAACTTATCGCTCTGTTGATGTTTGCCTCGATGATGGTCCTGTTGATGACGGGCCAGCGGGTCTTTGCAGCCATCGGATTTGTTGCGTCGGGAGCGGCCCTGTTGCTTTACGGGCAGGGCGGCATCGAGATGCCGTTCAGCCAGACGTTCAAACTGTTCAACTGGTTCCCGATGCTGACGCTGCCGCTGTTCATCTATATGGGCTATATCCTGTCGGAATCGGGCATTGCCGAAGACCTTTACCGCATGCTGCACGTTTGGTGCGGACGCCTGCGCGGCGGGTTGGCGATCGGCACGATCATCCTGATGGTGATCATTTCGGCGATGAATGGATTGTCGGTCGCAGGCATGGCCATTGGCGCCACCATTGCCCTGCCGGAAATGTTGCGGCGCGGCTATGACAAGGTGCTGATTACCGGCGTGGTACAAGGCGGATCGTCGCTGGGCATTCTCGTGCCACCCAGTGTCGTCATGGTACTCTACGGCATGATTGCCCGCCAGCCGGTCAGCCAGCTGTGGCTCGCCGGGGTCGTCCCCGGATTGATGATGGCCACGATGTTCGTCATCTATGTGATGATGCGGGTTCGCATCAATCCGAAGCTGGCGCCGGTGGCGTCGGAAGAGGACCTGAACATGCCGATGGCGGAGAAGATGCAGTTGCTGCGCGCCGGCATCATTCCCTTCCTGATCTTCTTTTCCATGACCGGTCTGTTCCTGATGGGCATCACCAGCCTGGTTGAAAGCTCGGCTGTTGGTGCGACATCGGCAACCCTGGCCGCCGCCTACAAGCGGCGCCTCAACTGGACGATGATCCATGAGACGTCACGCAAGACGCTGGCGATCTCCTGCATGTTCCTGTGGCTGATTCTTGCCGCACTGGCCTTCGGTGCTGTCTTTGACGGGCTGGGTGCGGTGCGCGCCATTGAATCGCTGTTCATCAGCCGCTGGGAACTGACGCCCTGGCAGGTGATCATCATGATGCAGGTCAGCTTTATCGTGATGGGCATGTTTCTGGATGACACGGCCATGCTGGTCATTGTCGCGCCGCTCTATGTGCCGCTGGTCAAGATCCTGGGCTTTGATCTGGTCTGGTTCGGCGTGCTCTACACGATGACCTGCCAGATCGCCTATATCACGCCGCCCTTCGGGTACAATCTGTTCCTGATGCGGGCCATGGCACCCAAGGAGATAGGGCTGGGCGATATCTATCGATCCATATGGCCCTTTGTCCTGATGATGGCGCTGACCATTGCACTGGTCATGATTTTTCCGCAGCTTGCACTTTGGCTGCCTGAAGCTGTTCGCGGGTATTGATTGCCGCGCGGACCAAAAACGGCCGGAACCGGTCACAACACGTTCCAACAGTGGAGAGAACGAACAATGACAATTGACAAAAAACCATTATCGCCTTCAGAGAAGATCCTGCAAAGCCGCCGGAAATTCATGCAAAGGGCCGGCCTGGGCGGTGGTGCTGCCGTGGCTGCTTCTGTTCTGGCGGCACCCCCGGCAATTGCCCAGAGCGCGCCCATCAAATGGCGTCTGCAGACCTATTCCGGTGCACCATTGGGCGCGCATGTCATCAAGCCACAGATCGAAGCGTTTAACGCTGCGGCCAATGGCGAGATGGAAATCGAACTCTATTATGCCGACCAGCTGGTTCCGACATCGGAGCTTTTCCGGGCGCTGCAGAACGGCACGATTGATGCCGTTCAGTCCGATGATGCGACAATGGCATCACCGGTCGATATCTCGGTCTTTGGCGGCTACTTCCCGTTCAATACGCGCTTCAGTCTCGATATGCCGACCCTGTTTGCCTATTACGGTCTGAACGAAATCTGGGAAGAGGCCTATGGCGAAGTCGAAAACGTCAAATGGCTGTCAGCCGGTGCATGGGATCCATTGCACATCTTCACCAAGGAGCCGATCCGCTCATTGGCAGACATGAAAGGCAAGCGCGTCTTCGGTGTTCCGACAGCCGGCAAATTCCTGTCGCAATACGGACTGATTCCGGTCACCGTGCCGTGGGATGATGTTGAAGTTGCCCTGCAGACCGGCGAACTGGACGGCGTGGCCTGGTGTGGCTTTACCGAAGCCTATGAAGTGGGCTGGGCTGATATCTGCAACTATGCGCTGACAAACTCCGTCACTGGCGCCTGGTGTGGTTCCTACTTCGCCAATCAGGCCAGCTGGGACAAGGTGCCACCGCATCTGCAGCAGCTCTTCCGCTCGACAATCGATCAGTCCCATTACTACCGCAACGTCTGGTACTGGGGTGGCGAAGCCGCCCTGCGTGTCTCGGGCGAAAAAATGGAACTGACATCCCTGCCGCCGGAAGAATGGGCGCAGGTTGTTGGCGACGCAGAAGCCTTCTGGGACAGCGTCGCTGCCTCAAGCCCGCGTTCCGGACGTGTCGTCCAGGCGTTCAAGGACTACGCAGGCGTCATGGAAAAAGCCGGCTATCCTTACCGCTAGGATCAGCACCGAAATATCAATGGGCGTGCGCGAGTGCGCCCATTTTTTTGTCTTTTGGTCAGATTGGCATGACTGCCAGTGGTCACTGACAATCAAGCAGGGGACATGTGCCGACGGTCTATAATGGCAGATTCACGGTTGAATCACGCTTGCTCCTTCAGGTTGCAATTAGATGCAGCCACGTGAAGGGGAATATTATGGCTACGCAGGACCAACTTTCAATTTTATACGCGCTTTACAAGGAATTGGCGCGGTTGCGGTATGGAGACGAGAAAAAGTGGTCGAAAATTTCGCTTGGCCACAAAGTGACATCATATTTTTCCGGCGGGTCAGGCTCTGTCGCGGGATTCGCCAACAAGCTTAACCAAATCGATCCCATGAATGCTGATGGTATTCTGATACACCCGGCAGATTTGCACAACGCAAAAACGATCGGTAATATTTTTGCGGCGATCATCAAGGCTTACGAAGACGCAGGTTGGGAGGTGACGCCATGAGGAAGCTATCTCTGTCTTGTATGCTGCTGTCCATTTCTGTCTGTTTTTTTTCTAGCCAAATTGTGCAAGCGCAGGGGTTGACGAAAAAACAGGCTGCCCGATTTGATGCAAATGGTGACAAATTTGTTGATGCCGGAAAGGAGGTTGCCTTTCCCAGGCACTTGGCTCTCGGGTTTTTGGCTACCTATGATGCCAATCTCAATGGTCAAATTGATCCCGATGAAGTTCAAAAAATGAATGAGGATGCCCGTAAGGTGGATTTTTCACCAGAAAGCGCCGATACGCGGCTACGGGTGAAGCAAGGTGTGCCCGTACCGGTTACAACAACCTACGAGAAGGTCGTGGTCATACCCCGGACTGATATCAGACAGCAATTTTATCTGCGTGAAAAGCGGTCGGATATTGGTGTTGGTGGCGATTCATTGAAAGCGCTTGGCGGCGCTTCCTTCTCATACGCAGACGACATTGCCAACAACAATTCTTCGGTCACTGTGAAGGGAGCCGCAGGGGTTCTGTTCCGCAATTCGCGGGTTGGTTTCAAAGAAGGCTACAAGCCCGGTGATCTAGCGGTTACAGGCTATGCTTTCGGTCCATTCGTCGAGGGCAACGGAACCATCAATACGAAACAGACCCGCCTGACGGCCGGCATAATCGGACAGGTCGAGGTCTTCAGCGGTCCATTTTTTGATCTGCAAATGCTTGGCGCTTCGCCTTATTATCAGACCGATTTTGACGGAGATGCGAGTATCTACGGTGGAGTTGTGTCCTGGCAACCATTCAATTCAGATCTGGCCCTGGGCACCTATCGACAATTGCCCGGCGGATCCGATTTTACCTGGTTGCTGGAGGGGGAGGCCGATTACAAGTTTATCGATAAATCCGGCTCCACCAAATACAGTGTCAATAGTGACAATTTGTGGGTTGGCCTCAATGGTACAGCGCGTTTGCTGCCATTTGTTGAACAATCTGAAGGCAGGTTTTATCTCGAAGGCAATTATGCCCTCTATTACGATCTTGTGTCCGGTGAAGATGCAGCATTGGGACGCGCAAAAATTGGATACTATTTCGGTGCTGACAAAAATGCTGCCATTGAGTTTGTCTATAGCAACGGGAAGGACCACGATACGCTGTTATTCGATGAATCGATCAAAGCTGCTTTGACGCTAAGACACTAACATGCAGCTAAGGTGTCTTCGTTCGGTCGTGTTGACATCGAAGGCCCATGTGCCGAAGGATGATCGGCTACGGCGGATAGCAGTGATCTTGATCAATGGTTCTGTGTTCTGATCGAAAACAGCCTTCTTCATAAGCTCACTGTCCATGGTGTAGATGATGTGAATTGAAGAGGTTCTATCGTAGCGGTATGTTCATAATGGGCGTGCGCGAGCATGCCCATTTGGATCCTTTTTACAAAAGGGTCATCACAACTCTCTCCATCTTGACAGTACATGTATATACATTAGACTTTGTCCGACCTGCATTGCAGCCGCATGCTGCCTGACGCGGGAAGGATAATTGATTGACGCAGAACGTGACGGCAGACATTCGTGCCGCAATTCGTGAGGGTCGCATTGCGCAGGCCCAGGCTGATATTGCTGCTTTGCTGTTGGATGTCACCGGCAGCCCGGTTGCGGATGTGCGGATCAATTTCGATAAATACAGCCTCAATTCAGTCAACGGCTTTGCCCAATCAACGGCGGGCGAGGCGTTTTTCTTCAAATTCCATCAGGAAGACGGGGAGGAGGACGGCGTTGCGGAATATTATAATGCTGCCGTGCTGAAGGAGGCCGGTTACCCGGTCGAGCAACCGCTTTTTCAGGAAAACAGGCCGGGCCGGCAGGTGCTGGTCTACAGGCAAATGGCCGATCCGCGCTTTTCCGATGTGTGTTCGGATATCGAAAAGGGTGAGCGGCAAGAAGATTTCGAAAAGGCCATATCGGCGCAGGTCGAAGCGGACAAATTGTTTTCCGGGGTGGCGCTGAAGACTTTGCAACACTCAGAGAGCGATGCCGCCCGGCAGCAATCGATCTTTCAGCTCTTTTACAACCGTCTGGTGGATGACCCGAGAAAATTGTCCGGCCAGACCCTGGCTGGCCGGGTGGAGAAATTCTACCTCCACGAACAGGTGAACTGGCCGGGCATCTCGGCGCCGTTTCAGGATATCTGGATGCTGCCCTGGACCATCAACGGGATCGATTACCCGCTGACCATAAAGGATGCCTTTGACGGCTGCCTCGAGAAACTGTCTCCGCTCAACCATATACCGGGCGCTGTCCTCACGGCGCATGGCGATGCACATAATGCCAATGTATGGTTTCACAACAATGGCGATTCAGGTCATGCCACCCTGAGCCTGTTTGACCCGGCTTTTGCGGGGCGCGAAATCCCCGCGTTGCTGGCCGAGGTCAAGGCAAGTTTTCACAATATTTTTGCCCATCCTTTCTGGCTGTATGAGCCCGAGTGCGCCAGCGATGTGTTTGCCGCAGAGGCGACCATTGCAAATGGCCGGATCCGCGTCGAAACCGATTATGCTCTGACGCCTTTGCGCGAGGCTTTTCTTGTTTCCAAGGCGGACAACTTCTGGCGGCCGCTGGTGGACGAACTCGACAGGCTTGGCTGGCTGGCGCCCGATTGGGAGGCCACGGTCAGAATGGCGTTTTTTGCCTGCCCGACCCTGGTGATGAAGTTGCTGTGTGGTCCGGGCTCAACGCATAATCCGAGCAGTTCGCTGATCGGTTTTTGTCAGGCGATGCGTGCAGCGGGAGCCCCGACCAACGGCGAAGAAGACATGTTTGTCAGGTTTTTTGACAGGGTAGGCAAGGGTTCGGACACCCAATCGTGATGGCGTTGAGACACCCTATGGAGGATTGCTGAGTGAATTTTGAAGAGCGTTTCAGTCTTGCTGGCCGGTTGGCTTTGGTGACAGGCGCCAGCCGGGGCATCGGCCGGGCCGTGGCCAAGGGACTGGCCGAGGCAGGCGCCGATATTGTTGCAGTCTCGCGGTCAGCTGATTCCCTGAAGGATGTGTGCGATGTCAGATCATCGCATGTGACGTCTCGGATGTGGCCGCGGTCCATAGGCTGTTCGAACAGATCAGCGAGCAGGGGTTGCTGGCCGATATTCTTGTCAATAATGCCGGAATCGAAGATGTCGCGCCGTCAACGCAGGTCGACGAGGCATTGTGGGACAGGATCGTTGATACCAACCTGAAGGGCGCTTTTTTTGTCGCCCAGAATTTTGCCAAACCGCTGATGGCTGCCGGGCGCGCAGGAAGCCTGATCAATCTCGGCTCGCTGACATCGGCGGTGGGTGTGCCAACCGCCACGCCCTATACGTCTTCCAAGAGCGGACTATTGGGTATGACAAGGGCGCTTTCTGCAGAATGGGCGCGGGACAATATTCGTGTGAACGCCATGGGTCCGGGTTATTTTCGCACCGAACTGACCGAGGCTTTCTATGAGGACGAGGATTGGCAGGCGCGCATGCTCGACAAGATTCCGATGGGCCGTTTTGGTCAGCTCGATGATTTGATCGGCATGGCGGTTTTCCTGGCAAGCAACGCTTCGGCCTATGTCACCGGGCAGATTCTCTATGTGGATGGGGGATACCTGGCATCCATATGATGGGTGACGATGGGCAGGCAACGCGTGCAGGCTGATTGGCCTGATTGACTTGTCCAGTACCAAAAACTCAATGGGAAATGGTTGATGAACGAAGCAGCGCCACTTTACGAAATCGTCAAACGACATATTACCGATGGTATCGTGTCGGGCGCATTTCTTCCGGGTGCGAAATTGCCGTCGGAAAACGAACTGGTCAGGGCGCTGGGTGTTTCGCGCATGACCGTCAATCGGGCGCTGCGGGAACTTACCCGTGACGGGGTCATATACAGACTGCAGGGTGTCGGCTCCTTTGTCAGCAAGGCAGGGCCCAATACATCCCTTTCGGAAGTGCGTGACATTCGCGATATTATTGCGGATCGGGGCGGGGCCTATTCGTGCAGGGTCTTGAGCAAACAGACGATCCCACTGGACCAGACACATACGGATCTCTTCGTCATGGAGCCGGGCCAGCCGATTGCCAATCTGGTGCTGGTGCATTTTGAAAACGATGTGCCGCTGCAACTGGAGCAAAGGTTTGTCCGGGAGGATTTTGCGCCAGATCTGCTGAATCAGGATTTTGAGGCAGAATCGCTGTTTGATTACCTGCAGGCGATCGCCCCGATCTCTGAACTCGAGCATGTGGTTGAAGCAACCCTGCCGGATGAACTTGAATGCGAACAATTGCAATTGGGCGGTGATCAACCGGTCCTGCGCATCCGGCGGCGGACCTGGGTGGGCGGAAAAGTGGTGACCGTCGGTTATTTTTCGCATCCCGGTGACCGCTACCGCGTCGCAGTCAGGCTGCGGCCTTCGGATGTGAGGAATTGAGCGGCATGGTCTTCTTTACACGTTTGAAGCCAGTGCCTCTGCCAGGCGCAGAACAGGCAATGCGCACAAGGATGCAAGGGTGCTTTTCAGCCAATTGGATGGCACCTGACACAACGACCCTTTGCACCGGCGCAAACCTGTATATACAGAGCTTGACAAGCAAAATAGCGACTGCCAGTTTGATCGGGGCATCGCGCTTTGTGCAGGAAGGACGGTCAGCTCGATGAGCCGGATGGTTGAGGTAAAAGACGTTTCAAAGAGCTTTGACGGCACGCTTGCGGTCAATGCTGTGAACCTAGTTTTGAACCGCGGAGAATTCCTGACGATTGTTGGTCCAAGCGGCTGCGGCAAGACAACGCTGTTGCGCATGATCGCCGGTTTTGAAGTGCCCAGCGCCGGGGAAATCCGCATCAACAATGAGCGGGTTGAAAACATTCCTCCCTATCGGCGTTCCATCGGTATGGTGTTTCAGAAACTGGCGCTGTTTCCGCATATGACGGCGGCCCAGAATGTTGCCTATCCGTTAAAGATGCGCCGCTTTGAGCCGGCTCAGATCCCTTCGCTTGTCGATAAATATCTTCAACTGGTGCAACTGGGCGATTATGCAGGCCGCTATCCGCATGAACTTTCGGGTGGGCAACAGCAGCGTGTGGCCATCGCACGCGCCCTGTCCTTCAGTCCCGATCTGCTTTTGCTGGATGAGCCACTTTCAGCGCTGGACAAGAAATTGCGCGAAGAGATGCAACTGGAATTTCGGCGTATTCAGCAGGAACTGGGCGTGACCACCATCAATGTCACCCATGACCAGCGCGAGGCGCTTGTGATGAGCGACAGGATCGCCGTGATGAATGAGGGTGTTGTGCAACAGGACGGAACACCCGTCGACATGTACCGCAATCCTGAAAACCGCTTTGTCGCCAATTTCATCGGCATGACATCGCTGTTTGAGGGCACTGTTTGCGCAACCGGCGATGGCGTGGTCTCCGTCAAATCCGGCAATGTCCTGCTGCAGGCCCGTTCAAACGACAAGGTTCTGCCAGTCAATACGAAGGTGGATTGCGCCATTCGCGCCGAGCAGATCAGGATTGTTGAAGACGCCAGTGTGTACGACAATTCGGTTTTTGGCACCATCGAACATCGGATTTTTGAAGGAGATCGGATCGTTTATACCGTTCATGTCGAAGATCTGGGCGGCGCCCGTCTTCACCTGTTCGACCACGACCCCGTTTCACACAAGGAATACCCGGCCAATGAGCGGGTTAGACTGGGTTGGAATGCGCGGGATCTGTTTGCGTTTCAAGCCCCACAAAGCAACTGAAGACCTCATCAACGGAGAACCAACCATGTCAATGATTCTGGATACCAAAACCAATCGACGCACGGTGCTGAAAACCGGTGCAGCGGCCGTCGGGATGCTGGCCATGCCATCCGTCCTGCGGGCGCAGGAAAAGCCCAAGGAAATTATTGTTCGTGCCTGGGGTGGCGCCTGGGGTGACGCCCTGAAGGCCGGCGTGGCAGACCCGTTCACGGAAGCCACCGGCATCAAGGTCCGGCTGGATTTCACGGAAGACAATGAGATCAAGCCAAAGATCTGGGCTGCGGTTGATCAGGGCCGTGTTCCACCAATCCACGTCAACTGGGACACGACCACCAATGCCACCATTTCAGCCTTGCGCGGTGCAACGGTTGACCTGAGTGATCTGTCAAATCTGAAAGGCTTGCTGCCGCTGGCCAAGCCAAGCGGCCTGGAAGGCTATCCGCTCGTCAACACCTATGCCTATGTCTATGTCTGCGCCTATCGACCGGAAGCCTTTCCGGACGGACCGCCGACATCCTGGAATGTTCTGATTGATCCGAAGTTCAAGGGCCGTATCGCCCTTTATGACGATGGCATCGGTTTCAACCCGATCTCCGTCATCGTCGGTGGTGGAACCTTTGCCGATATTCCGGACAATATGGAGCCGGGCTACGAATTCTACCGCAAGCTGAAACAGAATGAGCCGCTGCTGGGTGAAGATGCTGATTTCACCACCTGGTTCCAGAAGGGTGAAATTGACGTTGCCTGCACGATTTCGGTGAATGCCCGCGCCGCCAAGGAAAGCGGCATTGATGTCGCATGGACTGTTCCCAAAGAGGGCTGCAAGGTCGATACGGACGGACTTTGGGTGCCAAAGGGTCTGCCGGCCAATGAAGAGCACTGGGCAAAGGAATTTGTCAATTTTGCACTGACAAAGGATGCGCAGCAAAAATGGTGTTCGATGCTGGGCCTGCCGCCTGTCTATCCGGGTATCGAGCCACCGGCTGACCTCGTTGGTGATCCGTCCTATCCGACCACGCCGGAGGATTTCGCGAAACTGGTTTCGGTGCCTTCACCGGTTCTGGTTGAAAACCAGCCAATCTGGTTCGCCAAGTTCAACGAAATATTCCAGGGCTAATCCCTCCTTGCACCAATGCCCTTCGGGTCTTTTCCCGGAGGGCAGAGCTTTGTGCCTGTGACCTGCCCAGGATGCAATTGCAGGCATCAGGGCAAGAATACCAGGTCCTGCCATGGGTTTCATGACCTGATGGCGTCAGACATTGTGATCGACACGGAAACCACCGAGGCTCATGCAGCGCAATCAAATCATCAGGACACGGCTGGGCTGGAAGCTGCTCGACGGCATTGAACGGCTCGTATCCGCACTGTGGCCGGCCCGCTTCAAGGGTTCGGTCGGCAGGGTGCTGTTGCTGCCGGCAGTGCTGCTCATCGGCATTCTGGTCATCGGCCTTGGCTATATGATCGAATACAGTTTTCATGAGTTGGACCTTTCCACCTACCGCCTGAAAGATGAATACAGTCTCGTCAATTATGCCGTTATCGCAGACAGGCCGGTCTATATGCGCGTTCTCAACCGAACGCTGCTGGCCGCCCTCATTGTCAGCGTGACGACGGTTTTTCTGGCTTTCCCCTATGCCTACATGCTGGTGCGCACCCGTTCGGCGCTGACGCGCAAATTTCTGCTGATTGCACTGTTTTTGCCATTCTTCATCGGCCAGGTGGTGCGGGCCTACGGCTGGCTGATCATCCTGGGCAAGCAGGGTCTGATCAATTCCCTGCTGGAAGGTCTTGGTCTTCCAGCGCTCAACCTGATCTACAATTATCCGTCGGTGATCTTCGGGCTGATCCAATATATGTTGCCTTTCGCAATCCTGCTGATTGTCCCTGCCGTTGCGGCAATCAGTGAGGATGTCGAACTGGCGTCGGAAGGACTTGGTGCGAACTGGATATCCACATTCCGCCATATCGTGCTGCCGCTGGCGCGGCCTGGTCTGATCGGGGCATTTGTGGTGGTCTTCACACTGACACTGACAGATTTTGCCATGCCCGAAATCCTGGGTGGCGGCACCACCGATTTCATTGCCAGCGCGATTTATGACAGCTTTTTCCAATTGTCCAATGCCGGGCTTGGCGCGGCACTATCGATGATCCTGGTGATGATCGGCAGCGTTATCGTTGCCGCCATTTTCTATCTGGCCGGCACCGGGACTTTGGGCGTGCGGGAGCAATCGCGATGAGAGGTGCGCGCTCCAAAAAAATCGTCCTGTGGTCCATCATCTGGTTCAACATCATCACGCTCAGCCTGCCAACCGTGATCGTCATCGGTGCATCCTTTACCGCCGGGGAAATCATCCAGTTTCCACCGGAGGGGTTTTCCCTGCGCTGGTATCAGAAACTGTGGCAGCTTGATGATTTTCAGCCGGCCCTGATGCGCACCTTCTATGTCTCGATCATCTGCACCTTGATCAGCATACCGGTCGGCACTCTGGCGGCCATTGCAACTGTGCGCTACCGGTTCCGATTCCAGAAATCCATACAGGTCTACCTGCTTTTGCCCTTTACCATTCCGTTGGTCGTGTCGGGCATATCGATGATGATTTTCTTTGGTGAAATTCGCATATTGGGAAGTCTCTGGCCGGTGGGCATGGCCCTTTGCATCATCAATCTGCCCTTCATGATCTGGTCGGTCAGCGCCTCGGTCAACGCGCTGGACCCGGAATTGGAGAATGCGGCCTATAATTGCGGCGCACCGCCGGTTCAGGCCTTTTTGACGGTGACACTGCCCGCCGTGATGCCGGGGGTGATTACCGGGTCAATGCTGATGTTCATTCTGGCGTTCAACGAGTTCCTTGTCAGCCTGTTCCTGACGGATTCAAGAACAGTGACGCTGCCGGTGCAAATCTACAATTCGATACGCAGCATCATCACACCCGATCTGGCTGCCGTTTCGGTGATTTACATCGTCATCGCGCTGATCGCGGTCTGGTTGCTCGACCGGCTTGTCGGCCTGGAAATATTCCTGCGTTCCAAATAATTCGGAGTTCACACGTGACAAAAACCATATCCTACCACGAGCTGTCGCAGATCAAGGCTGAAACGCGGGCTTCGCTTTTGCGGCGGGCAGAAAGCGACATCGAGCCCTTTATCGAGAAGGTCAAACCCATCATTCAGGCGGTCAGGGATGAGGGCGACGTGGCGCTTGCCCGTTTTGCCAATGCTTTTGACAATTCACCGGTGAGCGCCGATGCCATTGCAGCGACGCCGGCCGATTTTGATGCGGCTTTTCAGGAGGTCGATCGCGAGATGATCGAGGTTCTTGAGTTTTGCAGTGACAATGTACGGCGGTTTCATCAGGCGCAGATGCCTGAAAGCATGTGGATGAAGGAAATGCATCCGGGTGTCTTTGCAGGTGAAAAGGTCGAGCCCATCGAATCCGTTGCCTGTTATGTGCCGCGCGGAAAAGGCTCGTTTCCCAGTGTGGTCATGATGACGGCGATCCCGGCTGTGGTCGCTGGCGTGCCGAAGCCGGTGATCATCACGCCGCCGGGGCCAAACGGAAAGATCGATGCGGCCACATTGGTCGCGGCGCGTCTGGCAGGGGTGGAGAATGTCTATAAATGCGGCGGTGCGCAGGGCGTTGCGGCTGTTGCCTATGGCACTGAGACAGTGCCTGTTTGCCGCAAGATCGTCGGGCCCGGCAGCCCCTGGGTTGTGGCCGCCAAACGGCTGCTTGCCGACCGGCTGGATCCGGGCACTCCGGCGGGGCCCAGCGAAGCGATCATTCTGGCCGATGAGACGGCCAATGGCCGCGTGGCAGCGCTTGACCTATTGATTGAATCTGAGCACGGGCCGGACAGTTCGGCCTATCTGGTAACCAATTCGAGGCAGGTCGCACAGGACGCCATTGCGGCGATACCGGGCTATTGGAAGGAAATGAGCGAACAGCGCGTGGACTTTTCGTCCACGGTTCTTTGCGGTCCGCGGGGTGGGGTCATTCTTGCCGAGGACATGGAGCAGGCGATTGCATTCGTCAATGATTATGCGCCTGAACACCTGCAGGTTCATGCCAGCAGCCCTCATGATTATCTGGGCATGCTGCGCAATGCGGGTGAAATACTGCTGGGTGAGCACACGCCCGTGTGCATTGGCAATTTTGCTTTGGGTCCCAATGCGGTCCTGCCGACAAATGCGGCGGCAATGACGCGCTCGCCGCTTGGTGTGCACGATTATATCAAGCTTGTGTCCATCGGCTATGTCACCAGGAAGGGCTATGATCTGTTGGCGCCTTACGCCAACAAATTCGCCCGATATGAGGGATTTGACGCCCATGCCAATGCGGTCTCCGATATGCGCACCCGTGCATTTGAAGCCGGTGGGGACCGGTCCTGACACCAGCAGTAAAGCCTTTGGGTCTTGCGTGTTTTAAAGCAAAGGAAAGTACATGAGGGCTGCCTGTCTTTATGCCGCCGATGATCTGAGGATCGAAGATGTGGCCGAGCCGGTGATCGTCAACGAGCGGGACGTTCTGTTGCGCGTTGAAATGGCGGGTATATGCGGGTCCGATCTGCACAATTTTCACACCGGGCAATGGATATCACGCAGCCCATCCGTCCCGGGACATGAATTTGTCGCCACGGTGCTGAAGACTGGTGCAGGCGTTTCTGCTTTGAAAGTGGGAGACCGGGTCGTCGCCGACAGCCGCATGCCCTGTCTGACCTGCGAGAAATGCCGGTCGGGTCAGGGGTATTTGTGTAGCCAGATGGGCTTTGTCGGTGAGGTCAATGATGGCGGTTTCGCGCCTCTGACGGTCCAGGCCGAGCAGCAACTCATCCGTCTGCCGGATCAATCTGTCCCGTCCCACATTGCGGTCCTGGCAGAGCCTCTGGCCGTGGCGCTTCATGCGGTCAACCGGCTTGGCACTGCAGTGCCAAACGATGTGCTTGTCATGGGTGCCGGCACGATTGGTGCACTGACGGCGATCCTGTTGCAGCATCGTGGTGTGCGCAACATTGCGCTGTTTGACACCAATCAGGAACGGCGGAAAATCTTTTGCAAGGCACTGGGGCTGGATATGCCCGGTGCAGGCGAATTGCAGAACAATGCCTTCGATGCCTGTATCGATACGACCGGATCTGTCGGCGCTTTCGAAACGTCACTGTCCAGTGTCAAACGGGGTGGCGATCTGGTTGTCGTTGGCCTTTACGGCAAGAACATCACCTTTGACATGAACAGGATTGTTGAAGGGGGCTTGCGCCTGTCTGGATGTGCCGCCTTTGACAATGAGCTTGAGGAAGCGGTCCTGCTGCTGGCCGAACTTGCACCGAAACTCGCGTGCCTGACCTGCCGGCAGATCAGTCTGGACGATGTTCCAGCCATGTATGGCGAATTGTCATCGGGCGCATCTGCAGTGCAAAAGGCACTGATCAGGCATGATGTGATCTGATAGCCAGGCCTGCTTCGACCGTTTCGCAGATCGCCGCGTTGCCCGGGTTGAATCCATGCGGCTGCAGGTTCATCCCCGAAGCATGTCTTGCCAGTACGCCTCATGTATTATATTAGTATAATAATATTCAGGCGAGAGGAAACAGATCATGCAGTGCGATTTGGAAGGCAAGGTCGCATTGGTTACCGGCGCGGCAGGTGCGATTGGCAGCGCGATTGCCGAGCGTCTGACGGACAATGGCGCTCGCGTCATCATCGCCGATATCAATCTTCAGGGGGCAATTCAGGTCGCCGATGGCCTTGCCGATGCGATTGCCCTGGCGGTGGACATCAGTCAGCCGGATTCCGTCGAAAACTTGGTTTTACAGATCATGCGGGAGGCCGGAAGGCTGGATATTCTCGTCAATAATGCCGGCATCAACACCCAGGCGCATCGCGTCAATATAGACGCATTCCCACTGGATGAATGGAACCGGATTGTCCGTATCGACCTTGACGGCCTCTATCTGATGAGCCGGGCGGCGCTTGCGCCGATGCTGGCCAGCGGCAATGGTGGCAGGGTGATCAATATTGCATCCGTGGTTGGACTTGCTGCCATGCGTTTGCAAAGTCCCTTCGTTGCCGCCAAGGCGGGCATCATCCATCTGACGCGATCCATGGCACTGGAATTGGGATCGCAGGGCGTGCTGACCAATGCCATTGCGCCTGGTTCCGTCATGACGGATTTGACCCGAAAGCTATTTTACAGCGAGGACGGTAGTTTTTCCTCCCGCACAGAAGAATTCATGCAGCACATTCCGTTGAACCGGCCTGGAACTGCGCAAGAGATTGCCGAAGCCGCGCTGTTTCTGGCGTCTCCGGGTGCGGGTTATGTGAACGGCCAGATTCTGGCCGTCGACGGCGGCTGGACCGCCGGATATATGATGTAGGTGGCCATGAAGATTGATCTCAATGACAGGGCAGTGCTGTTTACCGGTGCGGACAACAGGGTCACGGCCAGCGCTAAACAAGCACTTGTTGCAAATGGTGCATCGGTGATTGATGACGCCGCGGTACCTGATCTGCTGATCGTTTCATTTCCGCTCGTTCCCTGTGCCGATATTCAGCTTGAACCATCGGTTGCAAAGGCGCGCTCTGTCGCACAGGCGATGGGCGCGGGCAGCAGGATGGTCTTTATCCTGTCGGCCATTGCCGCCATGCCGATGCGCCGCTACCCGGAATATTCAACGCAAATGGCTGCAGCATTGGCAGCTATGCGGGTGCTTGCCATGGAGCATGGGCCAAAGGTGCTGGTGAACGCCCTGGGTGTCGGCCTGTTGGGCGAACCCGAAGAGGCGGGAGATGCGGCCATGTTGTCCCACGTTCCGCAGGGCCGGGCAGCGACCCAAGATGAGGTGATTGCGCCTTTGCTTTTCCTTTGCGATCCGCTCAATAGCTATACCACCGGGCAGATATTGTCGGTCGATGGTGGCTGGAGCGCCGGTTATGGGCGCAATTTCTAGAACGGTTCGATTGAAGTGCGGTTTCAGGCTTCCGCGCAAAAGCCCTAGACATTATGCTATTATAATAATAATGTAAGCCATGGCTCTATGAGATGGCGCGGGAACGCACGTATGGGCCATTGAGGGGGAGGAATATGGCTGTTTCCGCAAAGTCAGGCACATGGATGGAACGAGAGCGAAAAAACCTTCCTGATCGGGAGGTGCTGATCGGTCTGTTCGAACAGATGGTGCTGCTGCGCCGGTTCGAGAGTGTCGCACAGGTTGCGACCCGCAAGGGTGAAACACCCGGATTTCTTCATCTTTATATTGGTCAGGAGGCAACCGGCGTCGGCGTCTGTGCACATTTGCGCACCACCGACTGGGTGACCTCCACGCATCGCGGCCATGGACATGCGCTGGCCAAGGGTTCCGAGCCGCGCCGCGTCATGGCGGAGCTCTTCGGCAAGGCCGATGGTATCTGCGGCGGTCGGGGTGGCACCATGCACCTCTATGACAGGTCCGTGGGTCTCTTCGGCACCAATGGTATTGTCGGGGCCGGCATCGGTCATGCCGTCGGCATTGGTCTGAGTGCGCGGTGCAGGGGGCGTGATGATATTGGTGTTGCCTTTTTTGGCGATGGAGCCACGAACCATGGAGCGTTCCATGAAGGGCTCAATCTTGCCGCGGTGCTGAATGCGCCCACCGTGTTCGTTTGCGAGAACAACCTCTATGCAACGGCGACGCCGCTGAACACCGTGACACGGAACACGGATATTGCAAGCAAGGCGGCCTCTTATGGCATGCCGGGCATTGCCGTCGACGGCAATGACGTATTTGCCGTCTGGCTGGCCATGAAAGAGGCGAGCGAGAGGGCACGCACCGGCAAGGGGCCGACACTTCTGGAGTGCAAGACCTATCGTACGGTTGGGCACCATGAGGGCGACCCGGTTGTCGGCACTTACAGGACGCAGGAAGAGGTTGACGCCTGGGTGAAACGCGATCCGGTCGACCTGTTTCGCAAACGGCTGATTGAAGATTTCGGCGTTGCCGAGGCTGACGATCTTGCAAGGATCGAGGCGCGGATCGACGAAATTGTGCAGGACGCGCTGGAATTTGCCCGCAAAGCGCCAAAACCTGATCCGGCAACCGTGCGGCGGCATGTTTTTGCGGATCCGATCAACCCTGTTGAAGCCACCAGGCCCCAGGCGTCCGGTGGGACCCGGGTTCAGGGCTGGCTTGAGGCTGTCCGGGACGGTATTGCCGAAGAGATGCGTGCCAATCCTCATATCATTTACCTGGGAGAAGGAACCGGCGAGCGCGGCGGCAGTTTTGCCCATACAAAAAATCTCTGGGATGAATTTGGCGCGGAGCGGATGATCGATACGCCGATTTCCGAACAGGGATTCACAGCCGCTTCCGTGGGTGCGTCAGCAACCGGCACACGGGCTGTGGCGGATTTGATGTTTGCCGATTTTGCGTTTGAGACAGCCGGGCAGATATTCCTGCAGGCCGCCAAGCTGCGTTATATGAGCAATGGTGCAATGAATGCCCCTATGGTGGTGCGTGCAGGGGCCGGTGCGCTGCGCAGTTCAGGACCGCACCACAGTGGCATCTACCACCCGATTTTCGCACAGATGCCGGGTCTTGTTGTCTGTGTGCCGGCGACGCCGGCAGACGCCAAAGGTCTGATGAAGACGGCGTTGCGCGCCAGCGATCCGGTGATCATGCTCGAACCCAAGGCGCTCTTTGCGTCAAAGGGCGAGGTGCCGAGCGATGAGCACTATGTTCCCTTCGGGTCTGCGCGCCTTGCCCGGGTGGGTGCGGACATTACCATCGTGGCCGCCGGGCAGATGGTCGGCGTGGCGTTGCAGGCGAGTGAAGCTCTGCTTGAGCGCGGCGTGGATGCCGAGGTGATTGATCTGCGGACGATCATGCCGCTGGATGTCGGAACCATTGTGGATAGCGTCAAAAAGACCCATCGGTTGCTGGTGGTGGATGAAGCCTGGGCGATGTGCGGCATCGGCGGGGAAATTGCCCAGACGATCAATGAACTGGCCTTTGACGATCTGGATGCGCCGGTCGGGCGTTTGCACAGTGCGCCGACCTCGCATCCCTTTGCACCGGTTCTCGAGGAAGCGATGCTTGTGAGTGTACAGCAGGTTGTCGATGGCGCTGAGTCCGTCGTGGCCGGTATTGCGCCGGTTCCCGATCATTGGCATGCGCCGGGGATCACGGCGACACCCGCTGCCGCGAGGCCCATTGCCGAGGCGTCCCAAGCAGCTGCTGCCAAGCCGGGCCCTGCGTCTTCTGATGCGCCGAATGAACCCTCTGCACTTGACGAAAATGAGGAGGCGATCACCATGCCGCACGGTGACCTGACGGTCTCGGAGGGCACGTTGGTCAAATGGCTGCACGCTGTGGGCGACGCGGTCAGCGAAGGTGACCTGATCGCCGAGATCGAAACGGACAAGGCCATTGTGGAAATCGATGCGCCGGCCACCGGGACTCTGATCAGCATTGACCAGCCTGTTGGTGCCACCGTGCCGATGGGTGGGCGGATCGGTGTCGTCCGAAAATCCAATTGAACCTCATCGGGGGAGGGACGAGCCATGAAGATACTTTGCGCCAACTGGCAGGCCGATGATGAGGCCGCGCTCGAACGCGAAGCCTTTCCGGATGTGGAATTTATCCTTGCGCGCCCCGGTTCGCACAGTGCTGCACCACTGGATAGGGATATGTGCCGCACGGTCGATGCCGTGATCAACTATTCACCGGCGTTCGATGTGGCGGCAGATCCATCCGAGTTCCCGAATGCAAAGATTGCTGTTCGTTCCGGTGTGGGCTTTGACAATATCAACGCACCGGGCTGGGCGGCGCGCAATATACCCGCCTGCAATGTCCCTGATTATGGCACGACAGAGGTTGCGGATCACGCCATCGCCCTGATGCTTTCGTTAACCCGCGGCACCACATCCTATGCCAATGAACTGGCAGGCCAGGGGCAGGCGGGATGGCATTTTTCCAAAGCGCCGTTGATGCGCCGTCACAAGGGGGCAACATTTGGTATCATCGGATTCGGACGTATCGGGCTTGCCGCTGCACGGCGCGCGGCAGCATTCGATATGCGTGTCGTGTTTTACGACCCCTATCTGTTGTCGGGTGTTGATCTTTCAACCGGCTTTGATCGGGTGCATTCACTGGCCGAACTGATGGCCATCAGCGATGTTGTCTCTGTGCATGCACCGCTGACCGATGAAACCCGTCACATGCTGGGGGCAGCGGAATTTGCAGCTGCCAAACCCGGCCTTATCCTCATCAATACGGCACGGGGGCCGATCATCGATCTGACTGCGCTCGAAGAGGCCATGCGCAAAGGTTCGGTGGCGGGGGCCGGGCTTGATGTGCTGCCGGTTGAGCCGAGCGATATGGACCATCCATTGATGGCGGCCTGGCGGCGCGAGGAAGCCTGGATCTGGGGTCGGCTGATCGTCACACCGCATGCGGCCTTCTACAGCCCGGCGGCGATGCGCGATCTCAGGCTGAAGTCTGTCGAAGTGGTGGTGGCCTATCTCAAAGAGGGCCGTCTGACCAATTGTATCAATGCCGATGGGTTGAAGCTGTGATGGATATGTCGGTGGCAAAGGCCGGGCGTGTGATTGCATCTCCCTATGCACGGCGCCTGGCCGGTGAACGCAGCATTGCGCTGGAGGCCTTGTCTGGCAGCGGACCGGCAGGGCGCATTGTCGCCGCTGATATCCTGTCATTTGTGGCGCAGCCGACCGGGAGCCCGATTGCAGCGCAAAATGTTGCACCCTGCGCCATCGCAGCCACCATCGGGCTGGAAAACGTGTACGCACTGCTTTCGCACCTGTGCAAAGCGGGTGGGCCGTTCGAGTTGGTTGATCTGGCGTTGCGGGCGGCAGAATGTGCGCGGGCAGAGGTTTTTGCGGGCCGCGCGAATCTGCATGAAGGCGTGGCGCTTGAAGTGGGTCTTTCCAAGGCAAGGCGGCAGCGTGTATTTGCCAATGCGACAGGCATGTCGTTGACGCAGCTTCATCAGAATCGTGTCGAAAATGGCGCGGGCGATGAGGCCGAGGAGCCGGCATTGCTCAGCCTGAGAATTGCCGAAGCGCAAAAGCTCCGGATGGTCGCCATGCCCCTGCTGCAGGGGCGGGCAATGCGGCTTGCCATTGATTATGGCCGGGTGAATGCGGAGTGCACATTGTTCTTTGACGCAGTGCAGATCGAAGAGGAGGATGCCGTGGCATTCCTGGTGCATTTCACAGCCGGTATCGAAGCGCCCTTGCGTCTGCTCGTGTGAAGCGGCTGCCGATTGGGCAGGATTGCAAATCGGGGCTGGCGGCCTTGATTGGGGATATCACAAGAGGCACAGGTTGGTTGTAAAACCATTATCCTTGATTCACCGGGTCGTAATTCTGTGTTAGAAAAGCCTTCTCAGCAACAAAGCCAGAAATTCTCATGATTGAAAAGACTTCCGATGTATATCTTCTGCCGCAGCGTCCGCTGCTGCGTGCCAATGGCCCTTTGTATCGACAACTTGCCGATGTCCTGCGCGATCCCATTGCATCCGGCAGCTATCCCGTCGGCAGTGAACTGCCAAAGGAAGCCGATATAGCCAACCGATTCAGCGTCAGTCTGATGACCGTGCGTCAGGCGTTGCGCGAACTGGAAGCCGATGGGCTGATCAAGAAACGCTCTGCAAAGCCCGCCCTTGTTGCTGCGCGCAATCCCTCGCTGAATCTGAGCTGGGACTTCAAGAATTTTGCCGATATTGCAGAATATACCCGCGATGCGGTTCTGGACATCAAATCCTATGAGAAGGAAAGCTCGCTGCTCATGGCACGCCATTTTGGCATGGGCAAGGATGAAAAGGGCTATTGCCTGCGCAGTGTGTTGACGGTTGGTGACCAGAAAAAGGCTCAGGTGACCACCTATTTTCCTCCGGACATCGGCGCGCAACTCAAGCGCAAGGATTTCACCGATGTGCTGATCTTTCGTTCCGTTCAGCAGCGTTTGAATGTACGCCTTGAAGTGGCGCATATGACGGTGCGCGCCGAGATTGCTGATGAAACGCTTGCCGCGGATCTGGAGATTGCGGAGGGCGCACCCATCCTGACGGTGGAAATGCTCTATCAGTCCGCTGATCAGCGTCACATCGAATTGTCGATTGCCCGCCACCCGGCTGATCTGTTCAGTATTTCTTACGATGCACCCAACAATCTGGCCTGATTGGGACGTCTTCAATCCGCCGAGAAACCCGCTGTTGTTGCTGGACAAGCGTATAAAAGTATAATAGCATCATAGCTACCCTGCTGGAGAGGAGATCAACCGCGTTGGTGTCGGCAGTGGCCCTGTGGAAAATCACGTATCAAGACAGTGCCGCACGGTGACGACAACAAATATTTCGGCCGGCACTTCCATCAGGGAAAATGGGTGCACGGTCGGATGGAGGAGGAAAAGGTTATGAAACTCAAAGCTCTTGTGCTCGCGGCTCTGGCCGCTACGACGCTGGCAGGCGTGGGTGGTCCTGCGCTTGCGAAAAGCGAGCCCTATGTCATCTATCTTTCGAATAATTTTGTCGGTAATGACTGGCGCCAGCAGATGGAACGTGTCGCCGAGATTTCGGTTGCAAAGGGTCCCTTGAAAGGCCGTGTCGATCTTCGGATCGAGAATGTTGAAAATGCGGTCCAGGCGCAAATCAATTCGCTGAACAATATCATGCGCCAGAAGCCTGACGCCATTTTGATCGATGCCGCCTCTGACACGGCTTTGAACCCGACCATCAAGAAAGCCTGTGACGCAGGTATTGTGGTAATCAGTTTTGACCAGGTGGTGACGGCACCCTGTGCCTACGCGCTTGGATCCGACTGGGACATGATCCCGGCCGTCATGGCCGAATGGCTTGCCAAGGAAATCGACGGCAAGGGCAAGGTCATTGTTGATCGGGGCCTTGCCGGCGCACCCATCTCTGCGCAATTGCAGGGCGGCTATGAAAAGGTGCTGGCCAATTATCCGGATATTGAAGTTGTCGGCTATTATAACGGCGAATATGCGCTAGGGCCCGAGCAGTCGGGGGTAGCAGCCCTGTTGGCGGCCAATCCTCAGGTCGATGGCATTTTGACTCAGGGTTACGGGTCGGGTGCCATTCAGGCGCTGAAAGATGCCGGCCGTCCGATTGTTCCGGTCGTGGGGTTTTCCTATAATGTCGCAGCGCTGACCTGCGCGCAGACAGAAGGCGCGCGTTGCATATTGGGTTCCAATCCGGCCTATCTTTCATCCGAAGCGATCAAGCTTGCTGTTGAAATTCTCGACACCGGAAAGCGGCCGGAAGAGCGCTCGGTGGTGGTCAAAGGCGATTTCGTGACCACCCACCCGTTCAAATCCGAGCTCTATCCATCGGCAACGATGTTGAAAATAGCAGTGGGTGAAAATGCCTTCCCGGATCAGCCTCCTGGCCTGACCCTGCCGATCACGCCTGATTGGGTCGATATCACGGCAGCGGAAGCCGCCGGCTCGAACTGATCCCCATCCAGTCAACTACCTCCCGGTGGAAAGCACCGGGAGGCCATTCGGGGCCTTTCATGGATATTGTCCAGGTCAAGGGACTGACCAAGCGGTTTGGTGGCATTGTTGCCCTGGACGGCGCTGATTTCAGCGCGCGGCTTGGAGAGGTTCACGCACTGCTTGGCGAGAACGGTGCCGGCAAAAGCACATTCATTCAAATCCTGTCGGGGGCGCTCACGCATGATGGCGGTGACATTCTTGTCGACGGCCAGGACTATCGCCCTGTCAATCCTGATGAAGCCCTTGGGCGCGGCATTGCAGCGGTATTTCAGGAGCTCTCGCTTGTTCCCGATCTGAGCGTTGAGCAGAACATCTGGTTTCGAAGAGAACCGCGCACCTGGTTGCGCACTGTCGATGTCGCGCAAATGCGGCAGCAAACACTGGAGCTGTTTGAGCGGTATCATTTCCCTTCCATTGCGACGACCAGAGAGGTTCGCAATCTGACGCTTGCCGAACGGCAGATCGTTGAAGTGGCAAAAGGCCTGGCAAAAGATCCGCGCATCCTTATTCTTGATGAGGCTACATCCGCATTGCCGGCGAGCGAGGCGACGTGGCTTTTGTCTCTTGCGCGGCAGCTTGCCGATGAGGGCAGGCTGGTCATTTTCATTTCGCACCGCATGGGTGAGGTCCGAGCGATTGCTGACCGGGTCAGCGTGTTTCGCAATGGTTCGACGGTTGCCACCCATGATGCCGCTGCAGTTTCCGACGACCAAATCGTCACCGAGATGATCGGACGACAGCTTGCACGTCTTTATCCGGAGCGTGTGGACACGGCAACGGATCGGGTGGCTTTGCAGGTGCGCGATTTTTCCAGCCCGCCAATGCTCAATGGTGTGAATTTTGATCTCCGTGAGGGCGAAGTGCTGGGTGTTGGCGGGCTGCAGGGACACGGCCAGCGTGAAATGTTTCAGTCGCTGTTTGGTGCAGACAAGGCTTTGGGCAGCATAACGCTGTGGGGCAAGCCGGTTCGCTTTGACACGCCGCGTCAGGCATTGAGCGGGTCCGAGGGGATTGCCCTGGTGCCGGAGGATCGGCGCGGTCAGGGATTGTTGCTGAGCAAGAGCGTTCGCGAAAATCTGGCCTTGCCTGTCATCCGGCGTTTCAGTCATTTTGGGCTTCTTGACCAGCGCAAGGAAACAGAGCTTGTCCGGGAGACCATGAAGTCCCTGAGTATCAAGGCGGATACGCCGGAACAGATCGCCGGAACCCTGTCCGGTGGCAACCAGCAAAAGGTCATCTTCGGCAAGATGCTGATGACCCAGGCGCGTGTGCTGCTGCTTTATGATCCGACCCGTGGCGTCGATGTCGGCACCAAGGGAGAGATTTTCCAATTGATGCGCCAGCTGGCGTCGGAGGGCTATGCGATCCTATTTTATTCCAGCGACCTGCCCGAACTGGTCAATGTCGCGGACCGTGTGATGGTTTTGCGCAGTGGACGCGTTGCGCGGATGCTCGAAGGCGATGACATCACCGAAGAGGAAATCCTGCGCGCGGCCGTATTCGACAGCGAGGCCGCCTAGATCATGGATTCGTCTTCCAAACAATTGCAGAGCCCACAGTCGATGAACATGCAATCGCGGTTGTTGGCGCATGCACCATTCCTGGTTGCCTGTTCCATGCTCGTTGTCATCGTGGCCATTTACGGCTCGCTGCAGACGGGCGTTTTCACCATTGACGAGATCAATCTGAACACGGCTGCGGCCATGACCCTGATGCTTGCGGCAACCGGTCAGACAATCGTGCTTTTGCGCGGTGGCATTGACCTGTCCATCGGCGGGATGATCTCCCTGGGGACAGTCATTGCCGCAACCCGGTTTGGCGAAGAACCGGCAAATATCCTGCTCTGGTCGGCCATCATTCTGGCCATAGGTTTCGGAATTGGCGCTCTTACCGGCTTGCTGATTTCGGTTCTGCGGCTGCAGCCATTCCTGGTGACGCTGGCCGGCTGGTCCATTCTGAACGGCATCGCGCTCATGATCCTGCCGACCGATGGCGGCAAAGTGCCCGAATGGTGGATCGGGTCGGGCTATCTGGAGTTTTTGGGCCTGGGCACACCGGTGTGGATCCTGTTGGCGCTGATCGTCTTCTGGTGCTGGTTTCGCGCCACGCGCCTGTGCACGATCATCAAGGCAACGGGTTCAAGCGAGAAGTCGGCGTTTCTCTCCGGCGTTTCCATCACCCGGATCAATATCATCACCTACGGATTGTCGGGATTCTTCGCAGCGCTCGCCTCGCTCTATCTGACCACGCAGATCGGCGGTGGTTCACCCAATATTGGCACCGACTACATATTGCCCTCGGTTGCTGCGGCGATTATCGGTGGTGTCAGCCTGTTCGGGGGACGTGGCCATCTGTTCGGCACGATTGTCGGCGCCTACATCCTGACGTTGATCGGCAATCTGGTATTTGTTCTCAGGGTATCGAGTTACTGGCAGCCGGTCATGTCGGGCGTCATCTTGCTGCTGGCTGTTCTTGCCAGTTCCTATGCTGAACAAAAAGCACGGAAGCGAGGCTCATGAACACCTTCCTGTCCCGCAACCGGCTTATCATTCTTGCCTATATCGGCATGCTGTTGCTTGTTCTGATCACGGCTTTCTTCTCGCCCGGTTTCCTGTCTGCATCGAACTTGCGGTCCACATTCATCCTCGCCTCTTTTGTCGGCATTGTCGCGCTGGGGCAGACCTTTGTCATCATCGGCGGTGGCATTGATCTGTCCATACCCTGGGTGCTCAATTCGGCGGCGGTTCTGATGACTTTGCTGTGCGCCGGTCAGGACCTGCCTTTGATATGGGTGGTGCCTCTGCTTTTGGCCGGTGGTGGGCTGATCGGATTGCTGAACGGTGCCGGTGTGGCCTTGCTCGGTGTTCCGCCGATCATCATGACGCTGGCTGCCAACGTCATCTTGCAGGGCTTGATCCTGGTGTTTACCGGCGGCACGCCAACGCCGGCAGCACCCGACATGATCAAGTTTCTCTCGGTCGGGCGCATCAGCGGTATCCCGGTGATTGCACTGATCTGGACAGCCTTGACCGTTCTTGCCTGGCTTTTGCTGTCGAAATCTGCCTTTGGCCGACACCTCTATGCGGTGGGCACCAATGTGACGGTTGCGCGTTATTCCGGCGTGCCTGCGACGCGCACCACAATCCTGACCTATGTCATTTCGGGCATGACGGCGGCGCTTGGTGGTATCCTGCTGACCGGCTATTCCGGTGTGGCCTATCTCGGCATGGGCGATTCCTATCTGTTCACAACGGTGGCCGCCGTGGCCATTGGTGGCGCGCCGATACTGGGAGGCAGCGGCCATTATATCGGAACCGTTGCAGGTGCCCTGGTCCTGACCATACTCACAGGGCTCCTGCCGGCGCTGAACCTTTCAAGTGGTGCGCTTCTGGTGGTCTATGGGGCGGTCATATTGCTGACGGTCTCGATTGGCAGCGAGACGTTTTCCGAAATGTGGGCCTCGGCTTCAAACCGCAGGAAACGGATAAAAGAGGGAACGGAAAATGGTTGATATCAAATGTGTGGTTGATGCCGGTGCGCAACTGGGCGAAGGAACCGTATGGGATCCGGCAAATGGCGTTCTTTGGTGGATTGATATCTGGGGCCAGCTCATTCATCGCTACAATCCGCAAACCGGTGTTGATGAGACATGGCAGGCCCCGAAATATTTGGGGTGCCTTGGGCTTCGCAAAAGCGGTGGGCTGGTGGTCACCATGGCCGATGGTTTCCATTTTTTTGATCCGGAAACCGGGCGGTTCGAGCCTATCTGTGATCCTGAATCCCATCTGCCAGATACCCGCTTCAACGATGGCAAATGTGATCGCCAGGGGCGCTTCTGGTCTGGCACCATGTTTGAAGTGCCGGGTCAGCCCATCGAGTTCACCGGCGCTCTGTACCGGATGGATGCTGACCTCAGCGTGCACCGGGTGATCGAGGGTATTGGCTGCTCCAACGGGCTTGCCTGGAGTCCTGACAGCCGCATCATGTATTTCTCCGACAGCCATGCGGGGGCCGTATGGGCCTATGATTTTGACGCGGCCACGGGGGCGATTGAAAACCGTCGAACCTTCATCGACATGTCTGTGACCGGAGGGGTTGCCGATGGTGCCACTGTTGATGCGGAAGGGTGCTATTGGGTGACCATCCCGGTGACCGGCAAGGTATGTCGCTACGATCCGGACGGCCGGTTGATGCAAACGATCGAGATGCCCACCGATCTGCCGACCTGTTGCGAATTCGGCGGCAAGGATCTCGATATACTCTATGTCACAACGGCGGTCCTGCGTCGGCCCCCCGAACATTTTGTCGGGCAAAAACATCCCGGTGGATTGTTCGCGGTCGATGTCGGGGTCAAAGGATTGATATTGCCGCCATTTGCTGGTTAGGGCAGGCGTGAAAGTTCTATGAGGCAGGCATCAGCCTGGGCAGCTTGACCTTCGCCTGGATTTTGCCATTGCCACGCTTTTCCAGTCTGGTCGCATAGAGGGACAGAGGCCAGCAGAGGGCAAAATAAATGATTGCCACGGTGCCGAACACCATGAAGGGTTCGAATGTCACCGTATTGACCTTGATGGCCGCCCGCGTCAGTTCATTCAGACCGATCAATGAGGCAACCGACGTTGTCTTGACGATCTGCACCATCAGTCCCACTGTCGGCGGCACCATGAGTTGCAAGGCCTGCGGAAGGATGACAAGGCGCAGGGTTTTTAAAAAACCCAGGCCGAGGGATTTTGCTGATTCCCACTGACCGCGCGGAACCGCTTCTATGGCGCCCCGGAAAATTTCGCCGAAGAAGGCCCCTGCATTGATGCAGAAGGTTACCGCTGCAGCCGTCCATGGGTCCGGTCGAAATCCGAGCAGAGACGAACCGTAATAGGCCATGAAGAGCTGGATCAGGATGGGCGTGCCCATGAAAAACTGGATATAGGCAATTGCCAGCCAGCGCAGCGGCCGCGAGGGTGCAATGCGCAGTGCCGCAATGAATATGCCGATTGCGCCACCGCCGGCAAAGGTCACCAGCGCCAAGAGGATGGTCCAGCGGGCGGCGGCGATCAGGAACATGAACTCGTTAGGACCAAAGTCTCGAAGGCTCATCGGCTCACGCCTTCCATTGGAACAAGAGACGCCCGATTCCGGCGAACAGCAGACTGGCAGATTGCACGATCACAAAATAGATCACGGCGATGACGATGTAGATTTCAAAACTGCGGAAGGTCTGCATGACGAGATTGTTGGCAATCGCTGTCAGTTCCTCGGCGGCAATGGCGCCGACAATCGACGTGCCCATGATCTGCAGGATGAATTGCGCTGTCAGCGAAGGGTAGACGGCCTTGAGGGCCGGAACGACGATGACGTGGCGCACAATGCGATAGGGGCGCAGCCCCAGTGATTTTGCAGCCTCGATCTGTCCCTGGGGTATGGAATCAATTCCGGCTCTGATGATCTCGATCGCATAGGCGCCCAGATGGATTGAAAGCGCCACGATCGCTGCCCAGTTGCTGGACAGCTTTATGCCCACCAGGGGAAGGGTGAAGAACACAAAATACAGCTGAATGAGCAAAGGCGTGTTGCGGATGATCTCGACATAGGCGCCGATGGGCGCGGATAGGATGCGCGGGCCGTAGCTGCGGCCTATGGCGCCAAGCAAGCCGATCATTGTGCCAAAAAATATGGAAAGGGCGGCGAGCACAAGTGTGCTGATAACGCCGTCTATGAATGCGTCACTATGGGCAAAAACCGGACCGAACTGGAGGTTTTGCATCGCCGCCCCTAGAGGTTGATGAAAGAATATGCGGGGCCTGTTCCAGCCCCGCATGGGTTGCCGGCGGTCTTAGAAGACCGGCAGGGCCGGCAAGGGCTGGCCACGATATTGCATGGACAGGTCTTCGAGGCTGCCGTCGCTTTTCATGCCCAGCAGCCATGTGTTGATCCACTGGCGCAGGTTGTGGTTGTCCTTTGCGACACCGATGCCAAAATAATAGGTCTTGAGTGGGTATTTCTGCTCGAAGGCATCGCCGCCCTGGGCCTTTTTCAGATAAATCTCGCCATAGTCACCGCCGCCCATCGCATCGATCTGGCCGGAGACCATGGCTTGCAGTAGTGATGAATAATCATCAAAACGCAGCATTTCGATTCCTGGCAATTTTTCGGATGCAGCCGTCAGGATGCCGTCTTCCGCGGTGCCGCGTGTCACGCCAACCTTTTTGCCCACAAGATCCTCATGGCTGGCAATCTGAGTGCCGGTGGGCGCGATGACAACGGCCGATTGGCCAGCATAGGGATTTGAATAATCGACCTGGATGGCCCTTTGCGGGGTGATCGAGAATATCGAAATCACGGCGTCAACCTGCCCGGTCATCAGGGACGGGATGCGGCCAGGTGAAGTCACGGTGACGAATTCCACTGGAACGCCGAGGGCTTCACCCATTTTTTTGGCAACATCGATGTCGAAGCCCGTTGGCTCGAGCTTTTCGTCAAGGAATCCATAGGGTGGTGTTGTGGTGTCTATCGCAACGATCAATTTGCCGCGCGAAATGATGTCGTTCACGCTTTGAGCCTTGGTGACGGTCGGCAGCCCCACGAGCGCAAATATCAACGCTGCGACGGATGCGAGTGTTACAAACGGTAACTGGTACCTCATTGAAGTTCTCCTCCCTCAAATGCGCATGATTTCACACTCCCCGGTTGCGCGGTCCGGCAAGGTCCTTGCTTCGATTTCCTGCAATTAGTGGCCCTCTCCCAAGGGCAGAATTTCATTGCCGGAGATGGCCTTATGTTCATATGCTATTATACTTTTATACGCGTGTCCAGATAGGCAGATTGCCCTGTCACGCGTCGTTCCGACGGAAGCCAATCGGGTGCTGTTCGGGTATTTTGTCCGACAGTAATGGCAAACGCCGGTTCAACCACAATCCTCAAGGCAAAGGCAATTGATACCAAAGATCGTCGATTAGGATCCATCTGATGAGCCCAACCTGCCCGTCGGCCAGGCGGATGCGCTTTCGCACAGCTTGGGCAGTGGTTCAGACCGAAAAATGTACGTGCTAAATGCTATGTCACAAACCGCATGATCCAGGTGTGACAGCCACTGTGTCTGCCTTGGTTCCATCGTCGTGAAGGTAGACAAACTCAAGTGTCCCACCTGCTTCTATCAGCTGATGCAAGATGGCATCCCCGCAGACTTGATTGACAAGTGCAATGCTTGTCGAGGCCGACAATGACGGGGTATCTGCCGAGACCTCATACACGTAACGCAACGTGGTCCCTTCGTTTTCGACCCGCTTTAATATTGTCGATTCGTCTATGCGTCGGCTTGGCACATCTGTCGCCATGTCTAACAGAGTGGCCTCAAGGCCTTTTCTTCGGATGGAGGCTGCAATGCTCCTGGAAATGAATTCGGGATCGTTCTCAATACGGCTTGCCAGAGCCAGGGATTGTTCAGTGGCTATATGCTCAATGCCCACTCCCAACACCAGCAGGCACAGACCGAAGATGCTCCCCAGCGCGTTCAATGCAATCGCCTTGAAGCTGCTTTGCTCCCAATCCTGCGGCCCTTTAAACAGCAGGAGAAGGTTAAATAATGGTACAATTGCCATCCATGCCTTGCCTGCGTCACCGTAGGCATTGACAGATCGCGCATGGCCGAGGACACCAAAAAAGAATCCGGCCACAAAGATGCTGCCAAACACAAGAGCGACGAGTGTCCATAGAATATCGTTTTGCATCGCTTCAAAAGACAGCAGCCATGCGAATGGCGCTGCCGAGACGAGTGCGAAAACAACAGCCGACCAGATGAAGTATGGGACTCTGCGCAGTGAAAGCGTCGCGCCGCGTCTGGTGATCAACCCGACCATGAAACCCGCAAGAACAAGCGCAATTCCAAGCAGCATCAATGCGCTTTCGCTTTGCGCCATCAAAACAAGTGCGGCATTTTCCAGCATAATGCGTCCCCCAATGTCTTTTGCTTTGGTCGCATGTGCGAGTTCAGGGCGCAATGCTTCCGGTTGAAAAAGCTTTGGAGGTTGGTACCGCTACAGGCATCGGTAGTTGATTGGATTGCAGTCGAATTTTCGAACACAAGTTTGTTCCGATTGGCGCATCCAGACATGTACCCCAATCGTTTCAAGACCTGAGATCAACCGCCAAATGCTCTGTGTATCGCGGCGCGAAAATGGGGATCTGAATGTGCACCCAGAGCTGAACAAACGCGTTGACACTATGGCTCGGGCACTTTCATTTACGTCTGTCTTTTGCAAATCGAGGGGAATGTTCTATATCTCTCGTTTTCATGCGCTGCCCATTCGGATGGCCACTTCAAACGCTTGAGCAAATGCTCCGATTGCCAACCGGCCAGATGCGACTTTGGCCAAGGGAGAATATTGATGAAATTCAACAGACTTGGCCAAACCGACATGATGGTGAGCGAGATCTGTCTGGGCACCATGACCTGGGGTTCTCAGAATGACGAAGCAGAGGCCCATGAACAGCTGGATTATGCCGTTGGCGAGGGTATCAATTTCATCGATACGGCCGAAATGTATCCGACAACGCCGCGTTTGCCGGAAACCACGGGCCGGACGGAAGAATTGATCGGAACCTGGCTGAAAGGCAGGCCTGATCGGGACAAATTAATTGTTGCCACCAAATTGTCCGGTCAGGGCAACAAGGATATCCGCAATGGAGATCGTGTGACCGGTGCCATTTTGCGCGAAGCGCTGGAAGGATCCCTGAGGCGTTTGCAAACGGATATTGTCGATCTTTACCAGTTGCATTGGCCGAATCGCGGAACCTACCATTTCAGGCAATATTGGACATTCGATCCGAATAACCTGAAACCAGGCGATATGGATCAGGAAGTTGCCGATATTCTCGGGGAGGTGTCCCGGCTTTGCGACGAGGGCAAATTGCGGGCTTTCGGTCTGTCCAACGAAACGGCCTGGGGCACCATGAAATTCCTTGATGCCAGCCGCAAGCACGGTCTGCCACGGATTGCCTCAATGCAGAACGAATATAATCTCACCTGCCGTATCTATGATCTGGATATGGCCGAGATCAGCGTGCTTGAGAAAATCGGCCTGATGGCCTATTCGCCGCTTGCGGCCGGTGGGCTTTCGGGAAAATACCTTGATGGTGATATTGCGGAAGGTTCGCGCAGGTCCATCCAGAAGGACCTTAACGGCCGTTATGTGCCGCAGGCCGAAAAGGCCATTTCCCTTTACCGTGATGTTGCCCGCAAGCATGGGCTTGATCTGGCCCAGATGGCGCTGGCCTTCTGCCTGACGCGGCCGTTCATGATGAGTGTGATCATCGGCGCCACATCAATGCAACAGCTCAAGAACAATATTGCATCCAGGGACCTCGTCCTCAGCGAAGAGGTTCTGGCCGATATTCAAACGATCTACCGGGACAATCCCCTGCCGATGTGAGTTTCGGGTGGGCAAATGTCCACCCAACACAATTTGATGAAACGGGACAAATGGGCCTTGCGGTTCCGGAAAACAGGTGGATTGTATCGCAGGCGATAGATGTCCCGTTTCCCGTGATTGCGGGTATTGTTTGTGTACTCAGTAGAATATTTATATTTAATTTGTATAAAATTACATCGGGCGTAATGCTGTTGTTTGTTAATGTTATATTCTTGTTTGGAATTTAATACACTATAAAGGCGTGGGTTCACTCAGGCTGTATTCGCTGTTGTGGCGGGCTTTTGACATGTGGAGTACATAGTGCACGCGCAATTGAAGACGATATTGGTTGTGGACGATGATCCCAAGGTTCGCCTGTTGTTACGCAGATGTCTTGAAACAGAGAATTATCTGGTGCTTGAGGCCGATGGTGCACAATCGGTTGATGCATGGCTCGAGCAAATCCAGGTGGATCTCATTACGCTGGATCTCAATCTGGGCACTGAAAACGGCCTGAACATCGCCGTCGCGCTGAGGGCCAAAAGCGATATTCCGATCATCATCGTGACAGGCAAGGGTGATGTGATTGACAAGATTGTCGGCCTTGAAATGGGCGCGGACGACTATATTTCAAAACCCTTTCATGTGCGCGAGGTGCTGGCGCGGGTGCGCACGGTCCTCAAGCGCAATGCCGGCTCAAATGACCGATCGAGAGATGACGCACTGCCAACACGCAGTGCGTCATTGGTCTGATCGCTTACTTCATGCATTTTTTGCAAAGCGTTGCATAGGGCACCGCATCAAGCCGTTCATCGGAGATGGGTTCGCCACAGGACAGGCAGATACCATAGACCTTGTTTTCCATCCGTTTGAGAGCAGCATCAATGGCCTGAATCTCTTCCTGTCCCGCCAGTCCCTGGAGTTCGAAGACTTCGTCCGATTCTCTTTCAGTCGCACGTTCCTCAACGTCCGGGTCGGCTGGATCATCCAGCAAGTCCTCGATTTTCGTCAGCCGCGCCACAAGTTCTGCGCGCCGAGCTTCCATGCGTTTGCGATAGATTTCATAATCGGTCATCGGATTCTCCAATTGTATTGGTTAGTTGCGTTCTGCCAATGCCCTGAGGGCCGATGGCTTGCAAACAAGCACTTGCTGCTTTTTCGGCAGTTCGATAACACCTTCGGCGCGCAATTTGGTCAATGTGCGACTGATGGTTTCGATCGTGAGCCCAAGGAAATCCGCAATGTCGGACCTGCACATGGGCAGTTCAAAACAGGTGTTGCAATCATTTTTCTGACCAACCCGGTCCATCAGCGTGATCAGGAATGAAGCGACTTTTTCAGTGGCGGATTTCCTGCCGAGCATGATGAAATGCTCCTGCATATTGTTGACTTCGGCAGCTGCGTATTTCAGCAATTCATTGTTGAAATCAGGCTCGTTCTCGAAGGAAACATTGAAAGCATTCTTGTGGTGAAGGCGCAGGGTGACACCGCTGAGCGCTTCGCAGTCACTGTGATAAAAGTGATCGTGGCTCAAACCGGCTATATCACCTGGATAGCCAAATGAGAGCACCTGGCGGCGGCCATCGGACAAAAGCTTGGACGTGCGCACGACGCCTTCCATGATCTCATAGATATAGTCTGCATCGTCTCCGTCGCAAAACAGGCGATGGCCGGCTGGCACATGGCTTATGTGTGAATGCCCGGCATTGCCTTCATTGACGAATCGAGCGCAAACGGCCTGGGAATTCTCAAAAAAGCTAACTGGCGATGTAACATACATAAAACTGCTCCTTGTTCCGGTGTTGAACACTGAGAGCCATTTAAACCCCTGATGGTAACGCCCATATCTTGGCAATGTATCGCTTTGTAACGCAACGTACCCATTTGGCGCATATTAGATTTTGCTTTAGGAACCAAATAACCTATAAATCCAAGGTATGTTCATTGAGGCCACTTTGGCTGTGTCGGCGGATTTTCGATACGTGGAGTTCTGATTGTCCGAAGAAGCAAAAACAATATTGGTTGTGGACGACGATCCGAAGGTTCGTTTGCTGCTGCGGCGGTGCCTTGAAACAGACAATTACCTGGTTCTTGAGGCCGATAGTGCCAAGGCGGTTGACGCCTGTCTGGAGCATAACAGCGTGGATCTCGTCACGCTGGATCTCAATCTGGGCGCCGACAGTGGCCTCAACATAGCCGTGGCGCTCAGGGCCAGATGCGATATTCCGATCATCATCGTGACGGGCAAGGGTGATGTCATCGACAAGGTTGTCGGTCTGGAAATGGGCGCGGATGACTATATTTCAAAACCCTTTCATGTGCGCGAAGTGCTGGCACGGGTGCGTTCTGTCCTCAGGCGCAGTGTCGGTCCTGTAAACCGGCCCTCGGAAACAGGGCAGGGTATCGGGGATGATCTTGAAACCAGGGTGTTTCATTTCAGCGGCTGGATGGCTGATCCATCAAAATTCGAATTGACCGATTCCAGCGGTGTAGCGCAGGTGCTGACAGCAAATGACTTCAAATTGCTGACGATATTTCTGGAGAGCCCAAAAAGGGTTCTGTCGCGCGATCATATCATGGATAGGATGCATGGCAGTGAATGGACACCGTTCGATCGTGCAATTGACAATCAGGTTGCGCGGTTGCGAAAGAAAATAGAGCCGGATCCGACCAATCCGAGCATCGTCAAAACCGTGCGTGGTGTTGGCTATATGCTGGCGACGGATGTCACCATTTCCTAGAAATCTCTAACGCCCCGTTTCCAGCGCTTCTCGGAGCAATTTGGCCAGTTCCGCCTGCCTGTATGGTTTGCGCAGAAGGCGGATCGCGTGCTCCGACAATTTGTCGGAGTGGATCAGGTCCTCTGCGTATCCGGACGTCAACAGAACGCCAATTTTCGGATATTGCTGATGGACATGGTCAGCAACATCGTAGCCCGATACACCGCCTGGCATGACCAGGTCGGTGAACACGAGATCAATATCGGGCGTTGTATCAAGCAGTTCCAGCGCTTCCGTGCCATCCTTTGCCGCAATTGTCCGGTAATTCAGCACTCTGAGGCGTTCGAGGACCAGCCGTCGCACACGGGAATCGTCTTCCACGACAAGTATCAACTCGTCATTGCCCTGTTGAGTCTGGGGCTTTGAAGAGTCTGATTCCACCATGGACCGCTCGGCGTCTCCTATATGGCGGGGCAGGTAGATGCTGACCGTCGTGCCAATGCCCGTTTCGGAGTAAACAGTGACATTGCCGCCGGATTGTTTGGCAAAGCCGTAAACCATCGAGAGACCAAGCCCGGTGCCGTGTCCTGCCTGTTTGGTTGTAAAGAACGGTTCAAAGACTTTCTGGACGACGTTTTCGCTCATGCCGGTGCCGGTATCCGATACGGAAATCCGAATGTACTCACCGGGATCCACATCGACTTCATCGGCAGAGAACTGTTGATCGATAATGATATTGCTGGTTTCAATCACCAGGCTTCCATTAGACGGCATGGCATCGCGCGAATTGACGGCAAGGTTCAATAGAGCGCTTTCGATTTGCCCGGGATCAACACGGGAATCCCACAGGTCGGAAGCCAGGGACATGCCGAAGCTGATATGGCCACCAAGGGTCCGCTCCAAAAGGGTTGACAGTTTGCGGATCAAGCCATTGATCGCGACAATTTCGGGTTGCAGAACGCTGCGCCGTGCAAAAGCCAGCAGCTGCTCCGTCAAATTGGCGCCCAATTCAGCCGCAGCTTGGGCTTCGTGTAGAAGCTCCAGTTGGGCCGAGGCATCGATCTGCATTTCCAGCAATTCCAGATTGCCGGTTATGACTGTCAGGAGATTGTTGAAATCATGGGCGATACCGCCGGTCAGCTGGCCGACGGCATCCAGTCTCTGGGAGCGCTCAAGCGCGCGTTCGGCATCCTTGCGCGCGGACATATTGTGGATGATCCCGCTGTAGAATACCTCGTCATCAACCCAGAACTCACTGACCGACAGGTGCATGGGAAAGGTCGAGCCATCCTTGCGTTTGCCTTCAACCTCGCGGCCCATGCCGATAATGCGCTTGATGCCTGTTTCCTGATATTGCTGGAGATAGGTATCATGTTGGGAGGACCAGGGCTCAGGCATCAGAAACTTGACGTTGCGACCAACAAATTCATCCACCTGATATCCGAACAGTTCCACAGCAGATTTGTTGACGGATTGAATGATGGCGCTGCGGTCAATCGTGATGATTGAATCAACAGCCGCGTCCAGCAGCGCTTCAAGCTTGGTGGCCTTTTTGGTCGCGTCATTCATCAGCTTGCCGTTGTACCTCGTTCAGAGTGATGCTTGTTTTGATTGATGCACGGCAATGCGATACCATGCAACTCGGTTACACTGGATTTTGTCGACAATGTCGGAGGACGGGCGTTTTTTTCACATTACCCCTTAAAAAGGCGTGTCGTGCGCGCCATCGACGAGCAATCCGGGGTTGCCAACCTGTGTCCAATGGAATGAAAATATGGATGCCGATGGGCTTGCTTGTCGCGTTTACTTGACGATGTAGAACAAAAACAGACCTGCCAAATAGGCGACCAGCACCATGGCGGAATCGATACCCAGATGGCCGATCCGTGGTTTTCGCCGTATGATCAGACCGACCAGATATATCGTGGTCAAAAGCATACCCAGAGCGATGGCCAGCTGCGCTGAAGCGCTGTCTTCACGCAGGATCGGGCCTTTGCGGTAAAGCGCGTCTGCGGGCAAAACGAGAACAAGCATGATCAGATTGCTGCCAAAAATATTCGAGATTGCCATCGTATAGGCACCCATGCGGACAGCCGTAATGGTTGTGCTGAGTTCGGGTAGTGATGTTGCCAGTGCAACCAGTGTGACGCCAATAAAACTCGATCCGAGACCGGTTTTTGCAGAAAGCACTTCCGCTGATACGACCAGTCCGGTACCCAGGAACAAAATTGCACAACAGGCCAGAATGCCGAGCAGAACAAGGCGTTGTGTCGTCGCTTTGCTCGAGCTTGCCCTGGTGGCTCTGATTGACGACAGGTCGCTCTTGGGCGGCATATCAACAGGCACCCAGTCATTGTTTTCGCTGTAGTGACGCAGCAACAGCAATGTGGCCACATAGGCCAGGCCGATGATCAGGCTGCCCAGCCCGATATTGAGGATGGTCATGGGCTCATGCAGCACAAAGGCCGCCTGAACGATTGCCAGCAGAGCAATCAGCAATATTGCTTCAAGGGCATGATCTGCCTTTCTGGGGTAGTTTGTTATGGCGCCTCTCGCCCAGAAATCCGCAATTGCCAGAATGGCTGTTTGCAGGGCGATACCACCGAAGAGGTTGTTCAAGACCAGATCGGCATCGTCAGCAATGGCGCCGGTGAGCGTTGTCGCAACTTCGGGAAGTGATGTTGCCAGCGCCAGAAAAACCAGTCCGACTGTTGATTTGGCCAGATTGAGGCGGTCAGACAGTTCATCGGCAAGCAAAGTCAAATGAAATCCGGAATACCAGATTCCTGAGGCCAACAGGGCGAAGAATGCGAGATTGATGGCCAGCGGCAGGGATAACAGCAGTTCATACATCATGCGCACCTCGGCGCATCTTCAATCCGGATCGAAATTCCGCGCATTCTTTGATTTGGCGCAAAATATCAACCGGCCAATTGGGCAATGATAGAGGCCAGAATTGAAGTGCGGGCGTTTGAACCATTGGAACACAGTCACACAAAAGAGGAAATCCACAAAAGGATCATTCGTCCGGCCGCACCCAGCTATTTTCGCGATTTCGTCTATGGCGGTATCGATGGCGCTGTAACGACCTTTGCCATTGTGGCTGGCGTTGAAGGGGCTGGGTTTTCCCGCACGGTCATTATTGCCTTGGGAATTGCCAATGTCCTTGCCGACGGCTTTTCCATGGCGGCGGGAAACTATTCCGCCAACAAGGCGGATCTGGATAACCTCAAACGCCTGCGGGAGATTGAACGACGGCATATCCGTGACGTGCCGGACGGAGAGCGTGAAGAGATAAGGCAGATTCTGGAGCTCAAGGGTTTTGGCGGGCAGGTGCTGGAGGACGCGGTTGATTCCGTCACCGCAAACGAGACGACCTGGGTCAATATGATGCTGGTGGATGAATACGGTGTTTCTCCTGCTGTGCCCAAACCCATTCCTGCAGCCCTTGCCACTTTTTGCGCATTTCTTGTATGCGGCATGATTCCGTTGCTGCCTTTTCTTTTTGCCCTTGCCGATTCCTTCCGCCTGTCGATCATCGCAACAGGCATTACGTTTTTTGCGATCGGTACATTGAAAAGTCGCTGGGCCCTGACATCATGGTGGCGATCCGGCCTGGAGACATTTCTCATTGGCTCGCTGGCGGCAACCATTGCCTATGTCGCAGGTCTTTGGATCGGCTCCATCACCGGCTGATTTGACAGAGCCGGTCCGATCACCGGCTGGATTGACAAGAGTCAATTCAATGGATCGGCGAACGGTTCATAAGGGAAGTGTTTGAACAGAAGGTGGTTGACAATGAAACCGATCAAAACGTGGATATTGATTGCCGATGCTTCCGGCGGGCGTATTTATGAAAATACGGGCCCCGGGCGTGGCCTCGAACCGGTTGAAAACAGAAACTGGAAAGCACCGAAAGAAGCCGATTTTGCCGATCAGCCTGGCAGATCATTTTCCAGCCATGGTTCGGCGCGTCACAAGATGGAAGTCCATGCCGGACACAACGAGCCTGCGGATATCCTGGCAAAGGAGATCATGGAGGACCTTATGCAATCGCGGCACAAGAACCTTTTTGAACGCCTGATCCTTTGTGCACCACCTGCCATGCTTGGCCGGTTGCGCAAACAGCTTCCCGATCAGTTGAAGGCTGATGTTACAGCGGAAATCGCAAAGGATCTCGTCGGTACGCCACCGCTCGAACTGCCGGGGCATTTTTCTGATGTGCTTGCTGTCTGAGACATTTGATCTATCGCAAGGCGCGGCATTGTCAGCATTTTTAATATTACATGGTGCGGATATGCGCACCTGTAAAATTGTAGAATGGAGATGACCTATGACACGTGCTTTCTTGCCTTCGATCTTTGCCAGTGACAAAGATGTTACCTCCTCCTTTCAATCTCTGCAGAAGGAGATTGACCGGGTTTTTGATGAATTCAAGGGCATGGCTCCTCGTTTCGACACGGAAATCTTTCCAGGCATAAAGGGTCAGATCACACCCAAACTGGATATGAGCGAAACTGACGATAGCGTTGAGATCACCGCTGAACTTCCGGGTGTGAAGGAAGAGGATGTGGATTTGTCCGTTTCATCCAACTATCTTACGTTGAAGGGGGAGAAATCCGCCAGCAAAGAGGAAAAGAAAAAGGACTACCACCTTGTTGAGCGATCCTATGGGAGTTTCTCGCGGGTTGTGCCCTTATCCTTCGAGATCAATCCTGATGACGTGAAGACCGATTTCAGTGACGGCATTTTGAAGATTACGATCAAAAAGCCCGCTGAGGTTATTGCCAAGACTCAAAAAATCAAAATTGGCAAATCAGGGAAATAAACAGGCCGGATGAGAAATCGGGACGCGCTGCAGTGGTGGCGCGTTCCCCGCTGATACGAGCGGTTGCACGTCCCAGACTCACTTTGAGGAGATGAAACGATGTCCTATAAGACCATACTTGTGTGTCTGACCAACGAAGCAACGGCTGAACGCCTGACAAGGGCGGCCTGCAAACTCGCCAGAAAATTTGATGCCCATCTGATTGCCTATCACGCCAAACAGTCCATGCACGTCCATCCGGGCATTGCCATGCAACTGACACCGGAAATCATTCAGGTATTCGACGATGCACAGTCCCTTCAGGCGGACGCGATCCACGATATTTTCCTCAAGGAAACGGGCAATGAAAACCTTATAGGTGAATGGCGATTGGTCGATGCCGCGCCAGATCAGGCAGGCCAGCGTCTTGTCGACCATGCGCTGTGTGCGGATCTGATTGTCATGTCACAGGCCGATCAGGACTTTGAAAGGGATGTTCACACGGATTTGTTGCGTGATGTCATTCTGGGGTCGGGGTTGCCGGTTCTGGTTATTCCCACTGTCGGGGAATTCGACAGCTTCGGTCACAAGGTGATGATTGCCTGGAGCGCGACGCGTGAAGCTTCCCGCGCGCTGCACAGTTCCATACCCTTTGTTCAAGATGGCGGCGAAGCGATTGTCATGTGGGTCGCCTATTCGGACAAGAATGCGGAAGCCCTGTCCTTTTCGGCCAATCAGGCAGCCGCCAATCTCGACCGTCATGGGGTCAAGGCAAGTGTTTCACATTGGCGTAATGGCGATGTGGCAATCGGTGACGCGCTTTTGAATGAGGCATTTGAAAGTGGCGCCGACATGATCGTTTCCGGTGCCTTCGGTCATTCACGATTCTATGATTTTGTCATCGGCGCGACAACGACCCATCTGCTGGAGCAGATGACACTGCCCATTCTCTTTTCCCATTGAACCGGTTTTGTCGCGGAAAGCCTGAGCCGCGTTTCCGCTTCTCATGCGTTTCAGAGGGTCAACCCGGATGGCCGACGCCATGATGCTGATTCCCCGATAGTCCACTTGAAGGCCGTCCAAGATCCTGACTGATGGCCAGATAGGACATGAGGTCAGCCAGTGATATAACGCCCTCGAGTTTGCCGTTTTCACCGACAAGCATTTTTCGCTGTCCACTCCGGGCCATTTTCTGGAACAGGGTATCCATCGGCATGTCGGGAGAAACCGTGTTTTCAGGGCTGGAGTTGACCAGAATATCACCAAGACGGGTCGTCTCCCAGTTTTCTCGGTCTATTTTCTGCACCAGCGATGCATCGACATAGCCGAGCAGATGGTCGCCTTCTGTGACCGGTACAAAGCTGATATTCGAGGCCAACATGGTGTTGTCCACCAGCGTTTGCAGGTCTTCGTTGACGTCTGCCGTTTTCGGTGACTTCGTCATCAATGTGCGGACGGTCTGGTCCTTGAGCGCGTTCTTGATGGTCAATTGCTGATAGCTGCCCCGTGATGCATTGATGATGAAAAAGCCAATCAGGATTTGCCACAGGCCGTTGAAGGAATTCGTGGTGAACAGTGAAAAGACACCAGAAACAATAAGCAACAGGCCAAATGCCGTGCCGAACCCGCTGGCGATCCGCGTTGCCCAAAGAAGGTCTTTCTTGAAGTGCCAGAGGATAGCGCGCAGCACACGACCCCCATCCAGCGGAAAGGCCGGGACCAGATTGAAAATGGCGAGAACCAGATTGATCAGGCCCAAATAGGCCAACACGGCATCAAGCGAATTGGATACGCCGTCACGTTTGACAACAGACAGCAGGAAAAACGCCAGAGCCGAAAGGGCAAAGCTCATCAGGGGTCCGGCTATGGCAATGCAAAATTCTGATTTGGGGCTGCGTGGTTCATGTTCGAGTTCTGCAACGCCGCCAAAGACAAAAAGCGTGATGCCACCAACCGCCAATCCAAATTGTCGCGCAACAAGTGAGTGGGCGAGTTCATGCAGTACCAGTGATGCAAAAAGCCCGAACATGGCGACCACGGCCAGGGCAATATAGTCATAGCGCGAATAGCCGGGCAGCTCGGCAGGGAAATAGGCTGTTGAGAGGCTCCAGACGATCAAGGCGGCAATCAAAAGCCAACTTGGATCGATCCTTATCTTGAAGCCGAATATTTCGAACACGTTGACTGCATTTTTGAACATTGTATTTTCCCAAGGACAAAACAGGAATGTACGAACGAGGATATTGGCGGCTTTTCGGACGCATTCTTTGATATCCATCAATTCACGCCAGACATGTTCGGATTTTTGAAGTGTTTGCGAATGTTCCAGGCCCTGTCGTCAAATTGGCGAGCAATTGATTTGGCGCAAAGGCTTTAATCGTGTTTTGTGTAATCTGGTTCCGGCAGGTGACGCGCCTGCTTGTCTGTCAGAATGAAGGATTTCCTCATGGCCATCAAAACGCTCCTCGCTGTCCACTCAGCCGATGAACCTATCGACAACATCAAGCCGACCATTCAATGGGCGAGCGACATTGGTGCGCACCTCAATCTGGTGGTCTTTGGCGTCATGAAATCGATCCCGACGGCAACCTATGGCGGTTTGCCCGATTACTATCTGGCAGATATCCATGATATGGCAGTGCGCGATGCAAACAAACGCGCAGTCGAAGTTGAAGCCCTGGTCAGCAAGGCGCAATTGTCGGCCTCGATCCTGGTCGAATGCGTCGACAGAGGCATGATCACCCGGGTGATGTCGCGGCACGCGCTTTATTGCGATCTCACCGTGTTTCCCCATGGCAGAATTCCGGAGCATGAATATGTCACAGAGGCATTCAACGGGATCATCTTCCAGTCCGGGCAACCGGTGTTGGTTCTGGGAGCCGGTGACAAGCCGGTCAAACCCTTCAAACGCGTTGTCATGGCCTGGAATTCGGAACCGGAAGCGGCCAGGGCCATTCATCGAAGTCTGTCAATTCTTTCCGAAGCTGATGAGGTGCATGTCGTTCTTGTTGATCCGGACGGCAGCGGTTCAGGTGCCAACCCCGGTGATGATATGGCCGCATTCCTCAGCCGTCATGATCTGAAAGTGACGGTGGATCAGATTCCAAGTGCCGGACGGGAAGTGGCTGATGTCTTATTGCAAGCCGCCATGGACAAGGATGCAGACATTCTTGTCATGGGCGCTTATGGACATACGCGCTTTCGCGAATGGCTGTTGGGCGGCACAACGCGCGATTTGTTGACGCGCACAGAACTTCCGGTTCTGCTGGCGCACTAACGCGAGATCCGAAAAGTGGGAACCGGTTTTCGGATAAATCGAGCGTCGGGAAAGAGATGTGATCCGAAAAGTGGGAACCGGTTTTCGGATAAATCGAGCGTCTGGAAAACATCGAGATCCGAAAAGCGCGTAACCTCGCAATATTCAACGGCCTGAAACCATATAATAAAACCGCCGCAGACTCTCCCTCTGCGGCGGAATGCGTTTGAACAATGTCGTCAGACATACTTTAGCAGACAGCAGTGCCGCATGCCTTGATGGTGAATTGGCTTTCCGGCTCGGTTTTATTGGCGTCGAACATACGCCCGTCCAGACATTGAACGCGCGCTTCAAAGTAGGTGTTCGTGCCGATTTGCCCCTCGCGCATATTGATAAAGTAACTGACCTCACATTCCTGATCCTGTTCAAGCTGCTGCTTGAGGTCGTCAAGCCAGGCCGGGTCGGAGGATTGTGCAGACAGGGGCGAAACCATGGCCGCGCTGGCTGCCAGCGCCAAGGAAAACAGAATGGATTTTTTGAAGATGAACATGGGCGATTTCCTTTGTGATCGTGCCCAAGTCTATGCCTGGTGCCGGAAATTGCCTTGCGTTAAATCAAAAGTCAGAATCATCGATCTTCGGTGCAATAAGCTTTCGATCTGCTGAAAGTGCTCTATCGCGTCGCCTGTCTTTCTTCCACCAGGCTGCCGTCTTCGAGAAGATCATTGGGATAAAGCACCACGATTTCATCTTGCTTCAGCCCGTCCAGCACCTCCGCATATCTGCTGTTCAATCGGCCTATGGTGATCTGGCGTAAATGGGCCGTGTCATTTTCCACGACGAAAACGGTCCATTTTCCGCCGGATCGAAACAATGCGCTGATCGGCACGCTTATGGTGTTGTCCTTTTCCCATATTTCGATTTTTGCCAGTACACGATAGTTGTGACCAAGGCCTGGCGGCACCACGGTGGGGTCAATCACAATATTGACGCGTTGCTCCTCGATGCCAAGTGACGATACCTTGGTAAAAGCGGCCGGCTCGATCCGGCGCACGACGCCTTCGAAATCCTCTTCGCCGCCCCATTCGGTGATTGCGACTTTTGCACCCTTGCTGATTTTTGCCGCGTCGCTCGACAGCAGGTCGACAATGATCTCCAGATTTTTCGGGTCACCGATTTCGGCAATCGGTGTTCCCGACAGGACGGCTTGTTCGCTGCGTGTCAGAACCTTGAGGACGACGCCGTCAATAGGGGCGGTAATTTGCACACAACAATCGCCTTCAGACGTGCGGATATTGACATCGCCGGGCTGCTGCAAGCGGGCTTCCGCGCTGGCAAGCTCGGCCTTGCGCAGCTCTATTGTCGCCTTCGCGCTGGTAATTTGCGCCTCTGCAAGTTGCCGCTCACTATCGGCATGTTCCAGCTGACTGGTGGAAATGGTCTTGGTTTTTGCGAGCTGAGCGGCTCTGGAATAATTTGATGCGGCAAGTTCATAGGCGGTCTGGGCGCGTGTCAGTTCCACCCGTGCCAGTGCAATGGCGGAACGTGCGGCATCTGCCGCGGCGCGCAGTTCGGCCCTCGTGCGTTGATTGAGGAAGGGCGGATCGAGCGGATGAATGGACGCGATGATCGTTTCGTGCGCCTTGACCGGGTGCCCTTCATCCAGCGTGGTGCGATCAAGGTGCCCATCGATGGGGGATGATACGGCATAGACATCCCTGACCCGTGTTGTCCCCTCTTCATCGATGGTAACCTTCATCTCACCGGATTTGATGATGGCAACATCCACCGGGACGGGTTGTTCCCGCATGGCCAGATAGAAACCTGCGGCAACGGCCAGCACCAGGACCAGCAATCCGAGACGTTTGATCCAGATACGCATGTTTTTCACTCCCTCGTTTTCAAGACTCGGATCAGATCAAGCCGGTCGACACGGCCCCTGACAATCAGCGCTGAGACCAGCGCCGCGCCCGTTACAATCAGGCTGGCCAGGGCATAGGTCGCAATCTTGATGATCAGAGGTATTCGGAAAATGTCGTTTTCAAACCCCTGCACCACGCTCCAGGACAGAAGATATCCGATAACCCATCCCAGGGGCTGCGCGAACAGAACAATCAAACCAAGTTCGATCATCAGCACGCTTGAAACTTCGCTTCGGGTGAAGCCGAATACCCTCAGACTGGCAAGCTCGCGGGCGCGTTCGGAAAGCTGAATGCGTGCGGAATTGTAGATGACGCCAAATGTAATGATGATGGCCAGAATCACATAGACCGCTGTCATGGTTGTTATGTTTTCTTCAACGGTCTCACGTAGGCGAACGCGCGAGATACCCTGCAGAGCAATGGAAGCGACCATGGGGGTTTGCTTGATCGCTTCGTATAAATCGTCCATTTCATTGCTATCGATCGAGACGCGCACGCCTGATATGCGACGTCCGTCGCGCAGCAACTGATCAAGCGCATCATCGCGCATGTAGGCGGTCAGACCGACGTAACTTTGCGCCAGTCCGGTAACGGTCAGAAGCGCTGTGCGTTTGTCTCTTTCCAGAAGTTCCACTTCAACCTGCATACCGGGCTTCAAATGGAGTATCTCGGCGACCCTTTCCGACAATATGACCCCCGATGATGTTGGAGAGACCGGGTTCAGATCCAGGTCCAGAACGCGGGACAAATCGGTGTCTTCCGCAAGGCCGACAATTGCCATGCGCTTTTCGCGGTGGGCATTGCGCAGCGTCACGGCGGTCTGTCGAAATGGTTCAACCCGCAGAATCCCCGGCATGGAGGCAACCGCAGAAATGGCATCCAGGCCCTGATCGGACACGAAGGTCATGGATGCGTCCTGGCGGTCGGCCCGGAAAAAAATGGCATCGATCATGTAGTCGATGGAATCATAGGAGAACAGCGAGGTTATCAGCAGGGCGACGGAAAGGGATGTACCCAGCGTCGTCAGCAGGGTTCTGACCGGCCAACGGATGAGATGACGAAAGGCCATGATGGACAATTGCGAGAAGATGCCCAACCTTTGCAACTGGCCCACAAAGAAACTGCGATAGGTCGTTGGCGCCGGCGGGCGCATGGCAACGGCTGGCGGCAGTATGACAACAGTCCAGATCGCCTTGGCAGCCCCGGCCAGAGCCGCAGCCACGGTCACGCCGCCTGCCAGCAGGTAGAGATCGATGCTGTGCCGGAAGATGAGAAATGGAAAGGAATAAAAGGTCGCATAGAGTCGGGTCAGCCCCCTGCCGAGCCAGAAACCGGAAAGTGAACCGATGAGCAGTCCGACCAGCGCGATAACCACCACAAGCTTGGCGAAATGTCCGCCGATGGCGACATTGCCGTAACCCAATGCCTTGAGCAGTCCGATCTGCTCGCGATCAAGGGTGATCAGTCGCGACAGGATCATGTTGACGAGAAAAGCTGCCACAAGAAGAAATATCGGCGGAATGACGGATGACATGGCGCGAAGCTGATCCAGCTCGGAATCAAGAAATGCGTGGGAAACCTGGTCTTTGCGGTCATAGGCACCGCTGCCGCCATAGGGTTTGAGAATATCGTCAAGTTCATCGACGATGATTCTGGTGTCAGCGTTTCTCAAGGTTGTCAGGCTGAGGCTGTTGAAGGCGCCTTCCAGGTCGAACAGGCCTGAAAGTTTTTTGAAAGACATGAAGAAAACGCCAAATCGCCGGGGGTCGGGTACCATGTCTCCGGGGCCGATTGCATAGATGAATTCGGGAGAAAGAACGATGCCGACAATCAGCAATTTTTGCTTGCGGCCATTCATGATGGCGTCAAATGAATCACCCAGACGAAAGCCATGGGCATTGGCGAATGTTTCGACAACGGCCACTTCGTTTTTGCGGCTCTCTTCGGGCAGCCTGCCATATCGCAGATACAACTGATTGACGGATGCTTCTTCGAAATCCGGAACGGAAACGGCCAGTCCCGATGCCGGTTCACGCATTCCGGCCACATCAATCAGCACAGGCTGCACAATGCGCAAATCGGCGGCGGTGACGCCCGCGATATGCTCTATACGCGATTTCAGGTGCCGGGGAGCGCGAACCGCCGAGGCAAAAACGGTGCCGAACCGGTAGCGTTCATAAAATGCGGATTGGGTTTCTTCAAGCGAGCGATACGCGCCGACAGAAATGATGATGGTGCTGACACCGCAGGCCATGACAAGCGCTATGGCCAGCCCCTGGGCCCATAGTCGGCCCAGGTCTCTCAGCAGCTTCAGGTCGAGCATAGCCATGGTCACCAGACCACTTCAGCTGGCTGGATGCGGGTTGCATTGGCGTGGGTCTGTGAAATGCTGCCATCCATGAAAGACACGACACGGTGCGCGATGGCCTGAATGCCTGCATTGTGGGTGATGATTGCAGTGGTCGTGCCCAGTTCCCTGTTGATCTTGTCCAGTGCCTCCAGAACCAGAATCCCGGTCTTGGAATCCAGTGCACCGGTTGGTTCGTCGCAAAGCAGCACCTCCGGCCGTTTGGCAATGGCACGCGCAATGGCAACCCGTTGCTGTTCACCACCGGACATCTGGGCTGGAAAATGCGTCTGGCGATTTTCCAGACCGACCATGGCCAGCGCCTCATCCGGTGCCATCGGCGCGCGGGCAATCTCGGTTACCATGGCCACATTTTCCCAGGCGGTGAGGCTGGGGATAAGATTGTAGAACTGAAAAACAAAGCCGACATGGTTGCGGCGATATTGGGTCAGTTGACGTTCGCTGCAGGACGTCAATTCCATGTCCTTGAAACGCACTGTGCCGCTGGTTGCCCGATCAAGCCCGCCGACAATGTTCAGGAAGGTCGACTTGCCGCTTCCCGATGGCCCCAGAAGAACAGTCATCTCGCCTTCATAGAGCGTGATATTGACACCGTTGAGCGCACGAACCTCGACATCGCCGGTGCGGTAAATCTTTGTCAGGTCATGTGTCTGGAAAACCGGTTTGCTCATCAATCGTGCCTTCCGCTTTCACCTGAACATAGGTTGTAGCAAAAATCCCTGCATTGATACGGGTCAAATCACCAATTTGCCTGGATTGTAGAATTGAGCGAGGAAGATTAGCCCTGCCTTGGTCGGCAATGATGCTATCATTTCGAACCAAACATTTTGAGGTGTCACCATGACTGGTATTCTTACAATTGCACTCAACCCCGCAGTTGACGTCTCGTCAGAAACGGACATTGTGCGGCCGACCCGGAAAATCCGTACGCGGGATCAGAAATGCTATCCCGGAGGCGGCGGTATCAATGTTGCCCGTGTCATTGTCGAACTTGGTGGTTCGGTGGAAACGATATTCCTGTCGGGCGGTGCGACCGGTGCCGTGCTCGAGGAGGGCCTGCAGCAGACGTCCATCAAGGGGCACCGGGTGCAGATCGCCGAGCCAACCCGCATTGCCTACATGGTTCACGAACAACAGACCGGCTTTGAATACAGGTTTGTGCCGGAAGGGCCATTGGTCGATGTGGATGAACTCGCCCAGGCGATCGCCCATATCGAAGGATTTGAAGGCGATTATATTGTTGCGAGTGGCAGCCTGCCACGCGGCTTGCCTGATGACACCTATTCGAAAATTGCCCGGATTGCCGCGCGAAAAAACATTCGTCTGATCCTGGACACATCGGGGCCGGCCCTGCAGGAAACGCTCTCAACGTCTCATGTTTTTCTGGTCAAACCCAGCCTTGGGGAGCTGGAAAAGCTTTCGGGAACCAAATTGGACGAAGATGGCGCCAGGCAGGCGGCACTCGATATTGTAAAGTCTGGCGGTGCAGATCACGTGGCTGTATCGATGGGCGTGGAAGGCGCCTTTCTGGCCAACAAGGACGGTGTCATACGGCTACCGAGCAGGCATGTCAGAGTGCATTCCGCCGTCGGGGCAGGTGACAGTTTTGTCGGGGCCATGGTCTTTTCGCTGGCCACGGGCCACCCCATCAACCATGCATTTCGCTACGGCGTTGCCGCCGGTGCTGCTGCGGTCATGACACCGGGAACCCAATTGTGCCGGCGCAAGGACGTTGAAACTCTGTTTGTCGACGATGGCGGGTGATGATCTGATCATAAAAATAGCGCGCAGCCAGCCGCTTTCTTCCACATTAAAATGTCTGCCATCATGAGGGAACTCTTCCTCGACTTCATCGTTTCGGTTTCAGTTTGATCAATGTCAACGTGATGCTGTTTTTTAGGTGGATACTGAAGAGGTTCTGCTTCCATGCTCGGTCAGGAAAAGACCCGACGCATCGCAGCGATACACCAAAAGCAGAATTATAGAGATTACGGAGAGGCGATTTTGCGCCTGTGCGGTGATCCATTTTCAAAATGGAGGTTATTCGATGTCGAAGAGTTCCACAGCAAAACAGCCTGTGTTGGATCAGGCGTCTGTTCCGACCAGAGTTGCGAACAATCAAACACTGCGGGTCTTTGCCTGTGTCGACACCTCATCGGTTTCGGCCCGGGTGGTGCCCCATGCGCGCGCAATTGCGCAGGCACTCGGTGGCGCGCTGTCTTTGCTTCACGTCGTTGAGCCCGGCAAATCACATGCACCATTTGATCCCGTGGAATGGGATATTCGCAAAAGGGAAGCGCGTATGTATGTTTCCCGGCTAGCAAAACGGTTTGGCGATGAAGCCGACAAAATTTCCGTCCAATTGCTGGAAGGTCGATCTGCTGATCAGATCGGCGAATGTACCGCTGGCCGGGTGGGCGATATTACGGCGCTGTGCAGCAATGATGATCTGGTTGCGGATCATATCGGAGAAACAGCCCGCCGTGTGTTGGAAAACTCCGGCAGTTCCATCCTGCTTGTTCCTTCGGCCGTTCCCGAGGTGGAAGAGGCAAGTTATCGCCGAATACTGGTTCCTCTGGATGGATCCCCGCGTTCGGAAAGTGCAATTCCCACGGCGGTGCGGATCGCTGTCCATCAGAAAGCCGAACTGATCCTGATCCATGCGACACCAAAGCCGGAATTCCTGCGGACTGCGGCTCTTGAACCTGAGGATGTCGAACTTTACGAGCAATTGTCGCAACGAAATGCTCTGGCTGCGCGGAAATATCTTGATCGGATTCGACAATCCCTGGCCCATTGTGACGTGGTCGTTCGTACCGTGATTGTCAAGAATGGGGATGTTCGGCGTCTTCTGGCCGATGCGATCAGTGTCCAGTCGGCTGATCTGCTTGTGATGTCATCTCATGGTCATAGCGGATATGGCGATGTGCCTGCCGGAGATGTATCGCGTTTCATTCTGAGCCGCTCGAATATTCCTGTTCTGATGGTGCGAACGCCAGTTGTTGCTGGTTCGGATCATATTTACTCAAGCGCTGAATCGAAGGGCGCGCGGCGACCACATGGAACTGTCGGATGATCGATGATAGCAGTATTGCACGGGATGCCGAGCTAAAAAGTTCGGCCCGCAGGCTGGCGCAGTCGCTTGAAATCAGGACCGATTTGCGACCGGAACTCGACATTTACACGCATCGTCAAAAATTGCTCGACTGGCTGGATATGCTGCGTGAATACTGCCGGGATCCGGATGCATCACATTCAAGAGCGGCCGATTGGCTTCTGGACAATGACTATCAGGTCATGCGTGCCATCAAACAGGTGACGGAGGGGCTTCCGCCGAATTTTTTTGAACGGCTGTCCGTCGTTGAAAGGGGATCGGGTGGCACCTGCACGCCGCGCGTATTTGAAATCGCCTGTACACTGTCAGCGCGTGAAGGTGCGCCGCTTTCGATGCACAATATCGTGCAATATGTGCTGAGTTTTCAGCAGGTTGCGTTGCTCTCGACATCCGAGCTTTGGGCTCTGCCATCGATGATCCGGTTGGCAAATCTGGAGATGTTGGCGGTGGCCTTTTTACAGCTTGATGAAAAGCTGAAACCACCCTTTGTGCCAAGTTATCAGGATGTGATTGGAGAGCCAGACAATCTTGTCGCCCGCGCCATCACCAATCTGAGTGCTGTTCATGCCATTACCTGGCAGGATTTCTTCGATCAGGTCAGCCCCGTTGAAGAAACATTGAAGAATGATCCGGCTGGGGTCTATGGACGCATGAATTTCAGCACGCGTGACAAATACCGGAAGATTGTCGAGCATCTTGCTGATGGCTCCAGCCTCACGGATGTCGAAATCGCGGAACTGGCCCTGGAGCTGTCGCGGAGCGGTGCACCGAAGGAACCCAAAAATCATGTGGGCTACTGGCTGGTCGGGGAGGGGCGTCCTGAGATTGAAGAGCGTGCATCTTACAAAATGCCGTTTGCTGAATGGCTTGGCCGCCGGTTTCGACCCTATCGACAGAACGGCTATGTTCTGGCTCTCCTATTGGTGGTTCTGCTTGCCCTGGCCGTTCCCATCATCCATCTGGCTTCGATCGATGCACCCGTCTGGACCTGGATTGTCGGGATATTGCTTTCGCTGCTTCCCGCATCGGTGTTGAGTGTTTCGATTGTCCATTGGCTGATACCGTTTTTCATAGCACCAGCGACACTTCCGGCGCTGGATTTCCGCAAAGCTATTCCCGATAATTGTTCTACCGCCGTCGTTGTTCCGATTATCATTTCGAATGTTTCGGCAATCAGCGGCAATGTCGAACTGTTGGAAACCCGCTGGCTGGCAAACCCCGATCCAAATCTGAAATATGTTCTTTTGAGCGATTTGTCGGATGCGAAACAGGAGACACTCCCCAGCGACGCGGACATCGAGAGGGCGCTTGTCGCGGAAATTCGCAACCTCAATGCCCGCCATGGTGGGGCCAGCGGGAACCCGTTCTTTTTGATGCATCGTTCGCGACGTTACAATGCGGCAGAGGGGTGCTGGATGGGGTGGGAGCGCAAACGCGGCAAGCTCGAGCAGTTCAACAATGTTGTGCTTGGTGCGCAACCCGATGATTTTTCAATCTGCATCGGGGAGATGGATGCCTTGCGGCAGTGTCGGTATGTCATCACTCTGGATGCCGACACGATGTTGCCGCCAGGCACTGCGGCCCAACTTGTCGGAACTTTGGCGCATCCACTGAATGCAGCGGTTTATGACGAGGATACAGGACGTGTTGTTTCGGGATATTCGATCCTGCAGCCGCGCATAGAAATTCTCCCGTCCGTCAGTTCGGAAACGCCGTTCTCTCATCTTTGTTCGGGCGATACAGCGATTGATATCTATACCAATGCCGTATCGGATGTTTACCAGGATATGTTCGGGACCGGGATATTCGTCGGCAAAGGTATTTATGATGTCGCAACTGTGCATCGCTGCCTGCAGAACCGCGTGCCCGAAAACGCCATTTTAAGCCACGACCTGTTTGAAGGTCTGTTCTGCCGCACGGCACTTGTGACAAATGTCGTCCTGTATGAGAGCTTTCCTTCCAATTATTCCGAATACGCACAACGTCTGCACCGATGGTTGCGCGGTGACTGGCAACTGGTTCCCTGGCTTTCGGCAAAAGTGCCCATGGTCGCAGGTGCGAAAGCAAAGAACCCGCTTTCAGGGCTGGATCGCTGGAAGATCATCGACAATCTGCGGCGCAGCCTTGTTCCCCCTGCTTTGCTCCTGTTTCTTGTTGGCGGATGGATGGTTCTGCCGGGCAATGTGTGGCTGTGGACATTGCTGGCGGTTGCGGCGCCAGGCATCTATCTGCTGGGAGAACTGTTTTCAGGACTCGCAAGAGTTCTTCAGCGGGAGTTCTTTGGTGATCTGGTATACCGACTCAAGGAACGTGGCGGGCGGTGGTTTCTGTCAATTACCTTTCTTGTCAGCGATACACTGATTTCTCTCGATGCAATCTTGCGTACCCTCTGGCGACTGAATGTAAGCCGGCGACACCTGCTTGAATGGCGCTCTGCTACCGATACGGCTGCAGGTGCTGCCAATCTGAATCCGCGCATGGCCGCCTGGCGCTTCATGTGGCCCTCATCGCTGTTTTCTCTGGCCGTCGCCATTGACCTGGTGCTGTATAATCAGGCCGCTTTGCTGCCAGCGGCACCGGTGCTTTTTTTGTGGTTCATCGCACCTGAAGTTGCCGTCTGGTCCGGCAAGCCGCGCCTGTTGCGCAAGGACATACTGGATGAAGAGCAGTCGCGGTTCCTGCTGCATGTTGCGAGGCGAACCTGGCACTATTTCGAAACCTTTGCGGGCCCCGAGGACAATTGGCTGCCACCAGACAATTATCAGGAAGACCCGAACGGGGTGGTTGCCCATCGTACGTCGCCGACCAATATCGGCCTGTATCTTGTTTCTGCTCTGTCTGCACGGGACTTCGGTTTCATTGGCACAGCTGACTTCGCATCGCGGGCCCAGCATGTTCTTGATACTTTCGGCCGGATGGAAACCTATCGCGGTCATATCCTGAACTGGTATGACACACGCAATCTTCAACCACTTGAGCCGCGCTATGTTTCAACCGTTGACAGCGGCAATTTGGCCATATGTCTGCTGGCACTCAAAAACGGTTGCCTTGAATCCGCTGCCCGTCCTGTCACGGAACACAAGCTTTGGAACGGGCTGGAATGCGCGTTTGATCTCTTGCTTGACGCATTGCGACAATTGTCCAATTCCGATGAGATCGGGAAATCCGAACAGGTTTTCCGCAAGCACCTTTCCGATGCTGCGGATTCGCCAGAGAAATGGCAAGCCATCCTTGATCAACTCAGCAATGCCTTCTGGCCGCAGTTCGAGCAGACCATTGGTGAGGCGCTGAAAACGGCTGATGCGCCCGCATCGCAGGCCTTGAGCGACCTCCATGTCTGGCTGGAGCGTTTCGAACATCATCTTCGGGCAATGCGCCGGGACTTCGACCTGTTCCTGCCCTGGTTGAAAATACTGAAGGATTCGCCTGCAGGACAGGAAGACCTGATCGTTGGTCTGCTCGAATGCCTTCATACGGTCGCGCCCACGCAGGACAATCAGAGCCGTTGTGAAGCGATGATTGACGCGGCGCTTCGCCAGCAACCATCTGGCAGCGCTGTATCGTCCTGGCTGGAGTCATTGAAAATTGCGATCGGGCAGGGACTGGAAGCGCAACAATCCCTGCACGCAGACCTTGCCGATATCGCCAGGAGGGCTGACAAGATCGCCTACGGCATGAATTTCGTGTTTTTGTATGATCCTGAGGTCCGTCTGTTTCGGATCGGCTTCAACTTGAGCAGCGGTCATCTGGATACGAGCTGCTACGACCTCCTGGCAACCGAGGCCAGGCTTGCAAGTTTTTTTGCGATTGCCAAGCTCGACGTGCCAATGGAACACTGGTTTTATCTGGGAAGACCGATAACACGTCTCAACGGCAAACCGTCCATATTGTCGTGGAACGGTTCCATGTTCGAATACCTCATGCCGCCGCTGTTCCTGCCTGGAAAACGTGACACGTTGCTGGGTGAAAGCGAGTCGACGGCTGTCACGTATCAGCGCAGATATGCCAAAGAACGCGGTGTGCCGTGGGGCATTTCCGAATCGGCTTTCGGAGTGACCGATGCCGAGGGCAATTATCAGTATCGCGCCTTTGGCGCGCCAGGCCTGGGTATTCGCCGGGGACTTACCAATGATCTTGTTGTCGCGCCCTACGCCAGCGCCCTTGCCTTATGTGTCTGGCCGGGTGCGGCGGTGGAAAACCTGCAACATCTCAAGGATACAGGCGCTTCAGGTACCTACGGATTTTTTGATGCGCTGGATTTTACGCCTGACCGTGCTCCCAAGCGTGGCGGTTTTGTTCCGGTCAAAACCTACATGGCCCACCATCACGGGATGACAATTGCAGCCATTTCAAATGTGTTGGGCGGGGACGTGCTCATCCGGCGTGTTCTCGAGGAAAAGCGACTGCGCGCAGTCGAATACCTCTTGCAGGAAAGAATACCATGGGGCCTGCCGACCGAAGAAGGTCGCGTGGATGAAGCATGGGATACAGATGCACCTTCCAGACAGCTGCCGCATCTGGCACCATGGATTCCCTCGTCGGCGGCTACGGTTCCGCAATCCCATCTGATCGGGAATGGCCGGATGTCCATGAGACTATCCGAAGCCGGTGGCGGAGGGCTGACCTGGAACCAGATGGCGATGACGCGCTGGCTACCGGACCTCACCCGTGATGCGCACGGCTATTGGATTTATGTTCGTGATGTGCAGAGCAAATTGCTCTGGTCTGTGGGACGGCGCCCAACAAACACTGCGAACGGGACTGAAAATACGATCTTTCACCAGCACAAAGTGGAGATGCTTCGACGAGAACAGGGGCTCACCACACATATGGAAGCAACCGTGGCGCCGGGCGATGATGTTGAAATTCGCCATATAACCGTGACGAATGAGCAGGATGTCGAACGGGTCATCGAGTTTACCTCCTATGCCGAAGTGGTGCTGGCGCCGCCTCTTGATGATGAACGCCACCCTGCATTCAGCAAAATGTTTGTCGGCAGTTCATATCTGCCTGATCAGGATGGACTGTTGTTTGAACGCAGGCCGCGCCGTCCCGAGATGCAGTATCCGGTCCTGTTGCACAAACTTCAGACTGATGATCCGAATGTCGGGATTTCCTCCTATGAAACCGAGCGCGGCAGCTTCATCGGACGCAACGGCACACTGGACGATCCACGCGGGTTGCGCGAAGGCCTATCACGGTCCACCGGCTGGACACTTGATCCCATTATGGCGCTGCAGGTCCGCGTGCAACTGAAGCCCTTGGAGACCAAACAATTTTCCCTGTTGACCATCGTTGCCAATACGCGCGCTGCGGTCTTCGAGGTGGCGCGCAAATACCAGACACCGGATCTTGAATGGGTTTTCGACGAAGCTTCCCGTGATCTGGCGCGGGAGGTAAGTCGCCTCGAAATTGACCCGAATAGATTGCCTGAACTGCAGGCGCTGTCCTCGCTGCTGGTTCAGCCATCATCCCGGCTGAGGGAACCGCCGGCGTCGCTGGCGGCCAACAGGTATGGTCAACCGGATCTGTGGCGCTTTGGAATATCGGGAGACTTGCCAATTCTGCTCATGCGGATTGGTGACGAGGAAGGATCGGCATTGCTCGATCTGCTGGTTCGCGCCCAGCAATTGTGGCGCCATGGCGGCCTGCAGGTTGATATTGTCATGTTGCGGACGGGAACTGCAGGTTACGAAGAACCGGTGCGCGATCAAATTCTGTCTATCCTGCGTGATGCACATGCCTATGGATTTCTCGGACGCTCGGGCGGCATCCATCTGCTTTCACAAAACCATATGGATGCCGACAGCATCAAGGCGATTGAGTCCGCCGCCCATGTGGTTCTGCATGAAGGACACGAGGCTCTTGCCGCAACGTTGGATGGGGTGCTGGAACGTCGCACAATGCCACCGCGTTTCGAGCCACCCGTTCCTGCCCGATTTGAAACAACGGCGCCGCTGGCAAGGCCCGAGGGTCTTGAATTCGACAACGGCTACGGCGGTTTTGACACCAACAAAAAGGAATATGTGATCCATCTTGAGCCGGGCATGCACACACCGGCACCCTGGTGCAACGTTCTGGCAAACGATACATTTGGCAGCATCGTAACCGAGGCCGGACTCGGATTTACATGGGCGATCAACAGTGGTGAAAATCGCCTGACACCCTGGTCGAATGATCCCGTAATGGAAACACCTGGTGAAGTTCTCTATCTGCGTGATGAAGCGACAGCTGATGTGTGGACTGTTTCACCAGCGCCGCGGTCGGATGAAACGGCATGTCAGATCAGCCACGGCTTGGGATATTCAAGCTGGAAACAGAACAGCCATGCCCTCGAGCAGGAGATGCTGGCTTTTGTGCCAGTTGATGATCCCGTAAAAATCGTTCGTTTGCGCCTGCAAAACACCTCAGAGAAAAGCCGCAGAATTACAGCAACCTACTACGCCGAGTGGTTGCTTGGGGCACTGGGCAGCACAGCGAAGCCGCACATCCTATGCACATATGATCCCGGCTTGCATGCCATTCTTGCCAACAATGGGTGGAACCCCGAATTTGCTGGGCGCCTGGCCTTTCTGTCAGCATCCGAACCGCCCCATTCCATCGCCGGCAACCGGCAGGATTTTCTCGGTCATGAGGGTGGTCCCGATGACCCTGCTGCCCTGCGTCATTGGGATTTGGGTGGTGAGTTTCCGCCTGGCGGAGATGCCTGTGCGGCCTATCAGGTTCATCTTGACCTGATGGCGGGAGAGACAGGCGAGGTCATTTTTGTTCTTGGTCAGGGGGCGGATCGCGCAGAAACCGAAGCATTGATCCGCCGATGGCAGCAACCCGACAAGGTCGAGATGGCCTTTGACGCATTGCGCCAGTCCTGGGAAACCAGACTTGACACCGTTCAGGTTTCGACGCCGGATCCCGCCTTCGACCTGATGATCAATCATTGGCTGCCCTACCAGACCCTGTCCTCAAGGGTGATGGCGCGGGCCGGGTTCTATCAGGCCGGCGGTGCTTTCGGCTTTCGCGACCAGTTGCAGGACTCGCTGGCGCTCCTTCACAGTGATCCGGCCCGCGTGCGTGCGCACATTCTGCGGAGTGCCAGCCATCAGTTTGAGGAAGGTGACGCGCTGCATTGGTGGCATCCGCCTTTGGGCCGGGGAGTTCGCACCCACTGTTCCGATGATTATCTCTGGCTGGTCTATGTGACTGGTCGGTATATAGAGGCAACGGGAGACATCTCCATACTGGAGGTAGAGGTTCCGTTTCTCAGCGGGCCTGAATTGCGAGATGATCAGCAAGACCTCTATGCACATTTTGCAAACGGTGAGACCCAAAGCCTGTTTGAACATTGTGCCCGTGCGCTCGACCGGATGGTTGTCACCGGAAGGCACGGGTTGCCCTTGATCGGCACTGGCGACTGGAATGATGGCATGGACCGGGTCGGCATGAATGGAATGGGCGAGAGTGTCTGGTTGGCCTGGTTTCAGATCGCGATCGTCGGGAAATTCTGCTCGATTGCGGACAAATTCGGTGAAAAAAGCCGAGCAGACGGTTGGCGCCTGCATGCACAAAACCTGAAATCGGCAATCGACAAGAATGCTTGGGATGGCGCCTGGTTCATTCGCGCCTTCGATGACGATGGTGAGGCATGGGGCTCGCAGATGGCGGAAGAATGCCAGATTGATTCCATTGCGCAGTCATGGAGCGTGCTTTCCGGCCTGCCTGTTGAAGATCGCATGAGAACTGGCATGGCATCGGCCGCAGAACGACTTGTCGATGATGACAAACGCCTGATCAAACTGCTGGATCCGCCGTTCCATCACACAATGAGGGATCCAGGATACATCAAAGCCTATCCTCCGGGCATTCGGGAAAATGGCGGCCAATACACGCATGCTGCAGTCTGGCTGGGTCTGGCCTTTGCCGGACTTGGTGATGGAGATACGGCTTGGCGTCTGTTCGACATCATCAATCCGATCAGACGCGCTGCGACAAAGATCGACGCAGAGCGCTATGCGCGTGAGCCCTATGTCCTGACGGGCGATGTAAGCGCACTGGAGTCAAAAGAGGGCCTTGGCGGCTGGTCCTGGTATACAGGAGCTGCTGGCTGGAGCTGGCAATTGGGCGTCGAAGGCATCCTCGGCCTGCAGCTTGTGGCCGGGACCATTCAGATTGATCCGTGTCTGCCCAAACAATGGGGCAGCGCGCAACTGACACTCAAGAATGCCCGAGGTTGCATCAATATTACAATTGAAGACCCCGAGCATGTGGGACAGGGCGTCCTGTGGATCACGGCCGATGGCAAGCGCCTGCGCGGAAGCTCAATCCGCTTCCCCGGCAAGAACCGCTCACGTGACGTGGTGGTGCGGCTGGGATAGACATGCTCGAGATCAGGCTGCTTTATCGCAAAGGAATCGGACTTTGATGACAATCAAGCTCTAATCATCGGTCTGACATGGCCAATCTGCCGGCTGTACCAATCCCTCCGGCAGGACGGTCTCGCTGTTACCGCAACTGATGTCGAGCTGAGACTGCATCAGGCCGGTGGCTTTGCTCAGATCAACGCCCTCAAAGGATGTCCTGTATAGAAACGAATTGTTGAAATCGACGTTGCCGAGTATCTTTGCGCCTTTGAAATCAGCCCGTGCCAGATTGCTGAAGGAAAAGAGTACATCGTCCATTTTTACACCGACAAACCGTGCGCGTCCCAGTTCAGCTTTGGCAAAATCGGTGTGTCGCAAGATGGAATCGGTGAAATCGGCGCGCAACATTTCGGATTTTTCAAATTGCGCATCGGTCAGATCCGTTTTGTCCAGAAGGGCGCGATAGGCGACTGTCTTGGAGAAATCTGCACCTACAAGTGACGATCCGCTCAGGTAGGTTCGTGACAGGTCGGCCTTTGTCAGATTGGCGCCGTCAAGATTTGAATCGCGCAAGTCTGTTGATGTCAGATCTGCGCCTTCGATATTTGCGTTGGTCAGCGTGCTGCCGCTCATGATCAGGTTGCGTTTGCGGCAATCGGACCAATCGACCTCTGCCGCCGCTTTGCTGTTGCAGCCGGCGCTGGCACCCATGGTCAGGCCGAAAAACGCGCTGAATGCAGCCGCTGTCATCAATGCTGCATGTACGCCCATTTGTAGTCGTGGCATCGGAAATCCTCCCGTTGGATTTGATCGCAACAAATGCTGCTCTATGAGATATAGGGTCTTCACCTGATCAGCTCCAGGGTAAGTAACCTATTGGCCCATTGTTGATCGTATTGTTTCTGAAAAGGCGCTGGTCCACAAGGCGTTTACTTTGGAAATTTGGCGAATGCGATTGTCCCCTGGCATGGAATCAAGACCGGATTCATAGCCCGGATTTATGGCGATACGCATCGGCGGACTGCCATCGGACTTTCGATGTTTGTCATACACACTTGCATATGGTGCGCAGATTGGCCGGGATCAATGATGACCTTACGCATTGGCTTCATTGATGGCTGCCACAAAGGTCTTTCCATAATCTTCCAGTTTTTTCGGCCCGACGCCGTTGATTTCTGAGAGCGCTCCGAGCGTTGCTGGTTTTTCAGACGCCATTTCAATCAGCGTATTGTCGGAAAAAACCACATAGGCAGGGACATTGCGGGTTCGCGCCAATTCCAACCGCAGTGCTTTCAGTCTTGTCAGCAACTGATCATCGGCCTCAGACAGATGTTGCATCTGAGCTGCGGACTTTGCCGTTTTTCTGGATTTTTTGCGTTCCGGACCGACATCCGCCGGAATTTCCCGAAATTCGAACCCATGGGTTCCTTGCAGGATTTCCTGGCCCTGATCTGTTATTTCCAGGCACCCGTATTTCTGGATGTTGATCGAGAGCGAACCACCGGCAACCATTTGCCGGATGAAAGCTTGCCAATATTGCTTTGAGCGATCCTTGCCGTCACCAAATGTCGCAAGCTTGTCGTGACCGCGTTCTAGGACCTTCTGATTATTTGCCCCTCTGACCACGTCGATAATATGCGCGGCGCCAAAGTATTGGCCTGTGTGGTGGATGGCTGAGAGAACCAGGCGGGCGTGTTCGGTTCCGTCGACGCGCTTGGGCGGATTGAGACAGGTATCGCAATTGCCGCAGGCGTCCGTCTTCTCATCAAAATAGGAAAGCAATGTCCGGCGCCGGCATTGCGATGCCTCGCAATAGGCCAGAAGACCGTCCAGACGTTTGTGTTCACGCAATTTGTGCGCGTCGTCCTTGCCATCCTGATCAATGAACATGCGTCGCATGCGGATGTCGTCGAGACCATAAAGCATCAGGGTTTCAGCCGGTGCACCGTCCCGGCCGGCGCGGCCGATCTCCTGGTAATAAGCTTCGACACTGGATGGCAGGTTGAGATGACAGACATAGCGGATATCCGGTTTGTCGATCCCCATGCCGAAGGCAATGGTGGCCACCATGATGACGGCATTCTCACTCATGAAGCGGTCCTGATTGTGCTTGCGCACCTGAGAATCCTGCCCTGCGTGATAGGCAATGGCGTTGAAACCCTCATCCTTCAGAAAACCAGCGACCTCTTCGGTATATTTGCGCGACAGACAATAGATGATGCCGCAATCGCCTTTCTTGTCTTCAAGAAAATGGGTCAGTTGACGCCGCCAGTTTTCCTTGTTGCCGACGGCCAGTTTCAGATTTGGCCGGTCAAAGCCCTGGACGATAATCTCGCCGGAATCGGGAAACAGTTTGCCGGCAATGTCACTGCGGGTCGCTTCGTCCGCTGTTGCGGTAAAGGCACCAAATGTGCTTTGCGGGAAACGCTCCTTGAGCATCGACAGCATTTCGTATTCCGGCCGGAAATTTGCACCCCACTTGGATATGCAATGGGCTTCGTCAACGATAAACATTCCCACGCTGAGCGACGACAGCGCATTGAGCATGCGCTCTGCCATCAGCCGTTCAGGTGACATGTAGACGATTGTGCTGTGCCCGTCGCGAATCGCCAACCAGGCCTCGACCTGATCGTCGCGTGTCATGCCGGAATGAATACATACGGCGTTGACATCAATGGCGCGCAGCGCGGCCACCTGATCATCCATCAGGGCGACCAGAGGGGATATGACCACGGTTATGGTTTCGGAAAGAACTGCTGGAATCTGATAGCAAAGCGATTTGCCGCCACCTGTCGGCATGATTGCCAGAACATTATCGCCGTGCAGGAGATGATTTATGATTTTCTCCTGCCCTTCACGAAACTGGCTGAAGCCAAAGATTTGCTGAAGAACGGTTTTTGCCGTCGGCTGAGCCATCGATTCGTCACTCAAGGCGGTTGTGGTGGACACGGGCATTTGATCCAGACATGGCGCGTTTGGCGCTTTGCTACAAGTTTTTCGGTCTTGTATCAGTTGGTAACGGCAGTGGCGCATGAATTCGTCTGCGCAACAGATATGCAGAATCTATAGGGGAAAGACGACGAGAATGACAGGCACGGCAACGAGCACCACAAGTATTTCCAGAGGCAGACCCATGCGCCAATAGTCACCGAACTTGTAACCGCCCGGTCCCAGGATCAGCGTATTGTTCTTGTGGCCGATCGGTGTGAGGAAGGCGCAGGAAGCGGCGATGGCGACGGCCATCAGGAAACCATCGGGATTGGCGTTCAGCTTGTTGGCGATCTCGACAGCGATTGGCGCGCCAATGACTGCGGTTGCAGTGTTGTTGAGGACATCGGACAATGTCATGATGACCACCATCAGAACCGTCAAGATGACCCAGGATGGCATGCCCTCTGCCAGGGCGACAATCTCGGCGGCGATCAGTTCAGTGCCTCCGATGTTTTCCAGAGCGACACCCAGGGGAATCATGCTGCCAAGCAGCACGATGACCGGCCATTCAATATGGTCATAAACATTGCGGATCGGAACAATGTCGAGCGCAACATAAAGCGCAACAACGATGGCAAGCGCCGTTGCGAGGTAAAGAAAACCGAAACTGGACACGGCAATGGCAGCAGCAAAAATGCCGGCGGCCAACCAGGCGCGGCGATGCTGGGTGATAAACAGACCACGCTCGGCCAGTGGCAGGACACCAAGCCAACTGGCGACATCAGGCAGAGCGTCGGCATTGCCAAGCAACAGCAAGATATCTCCGGCGCGTATTTTCTCATGGCGCACGCGTTTTTTGAACCGTTTGCCCTGCCTGGAAATCCCCAGGAGTGTCACGCCGCGGCGGGCACGCAAACGCAAGGAGATTGCAGATCGGCCATCCAGACGCGAGTCGCGCGGAACCACCACTTCCATCAGGCTGAGATCACCGGCGGCTCTTTCGTCGCTTGTGCGCTCTCCGTAAAACTCCAATCCGAGTGTTCCGCGAAATCTGTCTATGTCTTCAGCCGTGGCTTCCACGACCAGCATATCGCCAGCCCGCAACTCGACGGTGGAGGAAAAACCGCCCAATCGTCTGCCGTTGCGGATGACGCCAAGGATAGCAACGTCCTCCTCATCGCCCTGAGGGTAGAGTGCACGCACTTCCTGACCCACCGCCTTGGATGTTTCGGGCACAAGAAGCTCCGCCAGATAGCCATCGAGAGTAAGAAGGTTCTGTCCTTCTGCAGCTTGGCCATCCTTCGGGATCAAACGCCAGCCAATCGTGGCGACATAGGCGATACCCACAATGGCGACTGCAGCACCCACCGGTGCAAAATCAAACATGCGAAAGGGTTCACCAAGCGCTTTTTCACGAAAGGAGGCAATGATGATATTGGGAGGCGTGCCGATCAATGTCACCATCCCGCCCAGAATGGTCGCAAAGGACAATGGCATCAAGGTCTGGCTTGCCGGACGACCGGCCTTTCGGGCAGCATGCAGGTCGACTGGAATCAACAACGCCAATGCGGCGACATTGTTCATGAATGCCGAAAGTATGGCGCCGACGCCGCTCATCATCGCGATATGAGAGGCAGTACTTCTGCCCACGTCGATCAGTCGGCGGGTTATGAGATCGATCGCGCCTGAATTGAGCAAACCGCGGGAGACAACAAGCACCAGGGCAATGATGATGGTCGCCGGGTGACCGAATCCCGAGAATGCCTGACTGGTCGGTACGAGCCCCAGAATCAGGGCAATGATCAGCGCTGAAAAGGCAATCAGATCATAACGCCAGCGGCCCCACAAAAGCATTCCGAACACGCCAGCGAATAATGCAAAAAGCTCGATTTGTTCAGTGGTCATGCGGCTTTCATCGTTGCGTTGCCAACTGCTGTGCGGCAGTGCGTTACCAAGTCAGATGTTAAGATTCCGTTTACCAGGGATTTCAACATAATCGAAGCATTCAATCTCTATTCTGCATTCCTATAGTGTTTCAGAAAAGCAAGAAACGATTTTCTGACGGAACAAAAAGTAATTCAGAAAAATTGCGCTTTTCAATCGTTCAATCAGTAACGGCGATACGCTCAACACAGGTGGGGAAATGGTCGAGAAAAAGCCAGAATTGGTGCAGGTGCTGGACCGTGGTAAGGTTGCTGCGCCGGGTGCACGCGCAAAACATACCAATCATTTCAGCAATGGCAACAATGTGCCTTTCGAGTGTCAACTGACTGACATTGTTGAAAGTATTCCAGCCGGATTCATGATGTTTGATGCGGCCGATCGCCTTGTTGTATGCAATTCCCGCTATCTTGAATGGTTTTTCCCTGAAAATTCTCATCTTATCATTCCAGGCATGTCCTATGAAGAACTCTTGATGGTTTTCGCCGAAAGCGAACTGAGTGTTGACGCGTCGGAGGATCCTACCTGGTTTCAGAAACGTCTTGCTGAGCGCGGAACACCTGATGGATCGTTCAAACATCGGCTAAAAGGCGGGCGTGTCGTGCATTCGTCCGAACAGGTGACCAGTGACGGAAACGTGATCAGCATCCATGTCGACATGACGGAGTTGCACGAACAGAAAACCGCCAGCGAAAAAAAATCTGAACAATTCCGTGTGATCATGGAAACGATCAATCAGGGTATCAGCATGATGGATGCCGATCTGAATTGTGTCGTGGCCAATGATCGTTTTCACGAGCTGCTGGGTTTCCCAGAGGAACTGGGCGCCTCGGGTACCCCCTTTGAACAATTTCTAAGATTCAATGCTGAACGCGGCGAATACGGCGATGGCGATGTGGAGGAAATGGTCGCCCAACGTGTCGAACTCGCCAAAAAATTTGAGCCTCATTGTTTTGAGCGAAAGAGACCCAATGGCCAAGTTATGGAGGTCCGCGGTACGCCCGTTCCGAGCGGCGGTTTTGTGACAACCTATACGGATATCACCGAGCGCAGGGCAAATGAAAACAACCTGCGGAAAAGAGAGCAGGAACTGACCGAGCAAAACGAACTGTTCAATTCAGCGATCGACAATATGACCCAGGGTCTCGGCATGTTCGATAGCGAGCGTCGGTTGGTTGTATGCAACAAACGCCTCAGTGAAATTTACGATCTGCCAGACCATCTTTGCGTGCCGGGAACGCCTGGCGAAGAGATACTAAAATTCCTTTTGGCGCGCGGCGACATCGTTGGGGTTGACCCTGAGGTCTATGTCAAAGAATGGCGCAATAGGATTTTGTCTACTGAGGAAAGTAGCTGGACCCGCGAACTGTCCGGCGGCCGGACAATAGCCATAACCCACAAGCCTATGTCCAATGGCGGGTGGGTCGCGACGCATGAAGACAGGACACAACTGCGCGAGATTCAGGCGCGGCTCGAGCATATGGCGCACCACGACGAACTGACACAGCTTCCAAACAGAGCGGTTTTGCGTCAGCGGGTTGAACAATGTTTTTCATCATCTCTCGAAGTCAAGTCATTTGCGATCCTTTGCCTTGATCTTGACCGGTTCAAAAGTGTCAATGACACACTGGGGCACCCCATGGGTGACAAATTGCTGCAGATCGTGGCCAAGCGTCTTAAAGGTTGCGTTGAAGAGGCGGACACGATCATCAGGTTAGGCGGTGATGAATTCGCGATCATTCAGATGTCGGAAGATCAACCGCGGGCCGCATCCGAACTGTCAGAGCGGGTTTGCACAATTCTTGCCCAGCCCTTTGAACTTGAAACCCATCAGGTTGTCGTTGGCACAAGTATTGGCGTTGCCATCGCGCCGCGGGACGGAACCGATCCTGATCAGCTTTTGAAAAATGCCGACATGGCGCTTTACCGGGCTAAAAATGAAGGCCGGGGAAGTTTTCGCTTCTTTGAATTTGAGATGGATACCTCAATGCGGGCGCGAAGAAGTCTTGAGCTGGATCTGCGCAAGGCCTTCAACCAGGGTGAATTCGAACTGCATTACCAGCCCTTGGTCAATCTGGCGTCCAATGAGGTAACCGGATTTGAAGCTTTGTTGCGTTGGAATCATGAAGAGCGTGGCAATGTGTCGCCAACTGAATTCATCCCCATAGCAGAGGAAATAGGATTGATTATTCCTTTGGGGGAATGGGTGGTAAACAAGGCCTGCATGGACGCGAAGCAATGGCCGGGCAATACAAAAATCGCCGTCAATCTGTCACCGCTGCAGTTTCGCAATGAGAATTTGATCGAGATGGTGTTCAAGGCGCTGGCCAGATCGCATTTGCCCCCCAGCCGGCTTGAGTTGGAGATTACAGAGAGGGTGCTGCTCGATCATAATGACGAGACACTGGCTACATTGCATGCTTTGCGGGACCTGGGGGTGCGGATCTCCATGGACGACTTTGGGACAGGCTATTCATCGCTGAGCTATTTGAGAAGTTTCCCATTCGACAAGATCAAGATCGACCGTTCGTTTATCAATGATTTGTCCAAACGCGACGAGACAGCCGTCATTGTCAGTGCGGTTGCCAGTCTGAGTCAGAACCTTGGCATGGTAGCGACTGCCGAGGGGGTGGAGACACAGAGCCAGCGTGATCAGGTCAGTGCTGCCGGTTATACCGAGATGCAGGGTTTCCTTTTCAGCGCGGCGCGCCCGGCAGAGGAAATCACCCGGATGTATTTTTCCGATGAAGACCTTCATGTTGCGCTCGTTTGAGCAGATCGCGCATTGGGTTGAGTAGAGCTCCGGTGGTCCATTAAGTCTCTTTATACGCCCGATAAGATAAATTTTCAGATAAAAGTATTGTTTTTCAATAACTTGTAACACTTCAAGCAGGAACGTGACAAATACCACATTCTTCCAACAGGCGATCGACTAGTGTGAACTTGTGTCATGGAAGAGGAGTTTTCTGGTTGAGGATCTTGACGATTTTTTTGTGATTGAGGGACCTTAATGGGAATCACGAAGGAAGCGTGCAGAATCTCTCCGAAAATTGAGGCTGCGTTGAACGTCTGTCGTCCGCCCACGACAGATATGTTTACGTCACTTGTTTGAGCCGGCCTCCAAAATGACCTACCACCCGTGCATTACTCCGATTTTGCACGGGTGGTCCTCCATTTTTCCATCCATCAAAACCTGATTTTGAGCAAACCGCTTTACACGCCCAGCCGGTCGCGCAGCCGATAGGCCAGGACGGAAGGTGCCAGGAACCAGGGATTGCCCGTATAAAGCGGGCGTGTTTGAAATGGCACGGTGTCAAACGCCGTTTTGCCATCTTTTCTTCCTGCTGCCTGCCGGCCCATGCGCATGCCGAGATAGCTGGCCATGCCAACGCCTGATCCGCAGTATCCCATCGCGTAATAAAGGCCGTTGTCCTGACCTTTGTGCATCAAACTATCAAAACTGAAGGCGACAAAACCATTCCACGAGTGGCTGATGCGGGTTCCTTTGAGTTGCGGCAGCAGGCGCAGCAATTCCGCATGAAGTTTTGGCCCGCTTTTGCGCGGGTCTGTCTCGTGAAGTGAAACGCGACCTCCGAACAGAATGCGTTTGCGGTCGGGAGAGGGCCGGTAGTAATAAACCAGCTTCCTCGTATCGGACAGGATCCGGTTCTTCGGCATCAGCCGATCCATCTGTTCCGGTGCAATTTCCTCAGTCGCAATGATATAGGAACCAATCGGGATCACCCGCCTTTGGTGCCAGGGTGTCAATGGTCCCGTGTAGCCATTGGTTGCCAGAATGACGCGTCCGGCGCGCACCGGCCCTCGGCTGGTTTCAAGCTGGAAGGCATTCCCGGTACGTTGTAATTGAGCCACGCGACAATGGGAGATGACGCAGGCTCCGGCTTCACGGGCGACGCGCAGCAGTCCCTGGTGATATTGGCCCGGGTCAATGCTTGCATGATGCGGAAACACCACGCCGCCATGATAGACGTCGGTGGCAAGTTCCGTGTGCTGGTCGGCCCTGGAGACCATGTAAGCATCGTTCTTGAAAGCCGGGTTTTCGTCTTTACATGCGCGCGACAGCGTTTGAAAGAGGCGGGCCGTATGGGCGCCGTGAAACCGGCCAACCTTTTCAAATCTGCAATTGATCTGTTCTTCGCGCACGAAGCGCTCGATATAATCCAGCGAGGCTTGGCCTTCCTTGAGAATATCTGTGGCGTGCTTTTCCCCATAACGCGATGACAGGGCGGCAAAGTCCGGTTTGACACTTGTTGAAATCTGGCCGCCATTGCGTGTGCTGCACCCAAAGCCGGCGGATTCGGCGTCAAGGACCAGGGTGGACAATCCCTCGCGTGCCGTCTGGATTGCCGCATGGAGGCCCGTATAACCCGAACCGATAATGACCACATCGGCCTCATCCGGCAGGGCCGCGTCTGTTCGCGGCTCGGGCTGTGCATTGTCCCACCAATAGGGTGCGGGTTTGAAGTCGGATGTGAATAATGACGATTGTGACGCCATGCTCAGGTTCCTTGATTGTCTTCCAGAATGAGGTCGGATGCCTTTTCACCCACCATGATGGCGGGTGCATTGGTGTTGCCGGTCGTCAGTGTGGGAAAGATTGATACGTCAACGACACGAAGTCCATCGATCCCGTGAACCCGAAGACGATGATCCACCACATCTGCGCCCGCGTCCGGCCCCATGCGACAGGTGCCGGCGGGGTGAAAAACCGTTCCTGAACGTTGGCGGATATCGGCGAGGAGATCTTCCGGCGACCGGATGTGGGGCCCGGGTGCCAGTTCAGCCTCGATGACCTCAGCCAGTGCGGGCGCCGCTGCCAGCTTGCGCAGGAAGGCCGCCCCTTCCATCATTTCATCCACATCGTGCCGGGTGGAGAGATAATTGGGATGGATGGCGGGCGCCTCGAAAGGATCGCTGGAGCGTATCTCCAGATGGCCGCGACTGGTCGGCCGTGTTGGTTGCGCGCTGAGCAGGAAACCGGGGAAGGGATCCGGGTTCATCAGCGGTCTTTTGCCGGGTGGGGCCTTGGTGTAGCTCACCGGCGAGAAAAACAATTGCATATTCGCCTGTTCAAGGCCGTCGCGCGAGCGAATGAATGCACCGGCCTGATTGACCCCGAGCGACAGCGGGCCACGGCGCGTCAGGACATAGCGCATTCCGTGCAGCAATTTCCCCCACCAGGGGGAGAGCTGGTTATTGAGCGTCGGCACGCGGGATCGATAGAGATAATCGATGCACAGATGATCCTGCAGGTTCTGCCCGACGCCCGGCGCATCGTGGACAATCGGGATATCCAGCGTGCTGAGATGTTTGGCGGGGCCGATGCCGGACAATTGCAGCAATTGCGGCGAATTGATTGCTCCGGCAGAAAGGATCACGTCGCTTGAGGCGAACGCCTGAACGCGTTTGCCATGCTGCTGATATTCGATGCCGATGGCTTTTTTGCCTTCAAACAGGATACGCGTTGCATGGGCATGGGTCTCGACCTGCAGGTTCTTGCGTTTGCGGGCAGGACGCAGATAGGCCCGGGCGGCAGACATGCGCAGACCATCCCTGACGGTGTTCTGATAGAGGCCGAACCCCTCATTTGTCTGACCGTTGAAGTCTGCATTGCGGGGCAGACCGCTTTGTGTTCCCGCCTGAATGAACGTGTCACACAGGGGATGCAGGTCGCGTTCCATGGTTGACACATGCAGTGGCCCTTGGCCGCCGCGCAGGGCATCGCCACCCAGGTCATTGGTTTCGGATTTTTTGAAGTATGGCAGGACATCCTGCCAGCCCCAACCCGGATTGCCGAGGTTCTCCCAACCATCAAAATCGCTGGCGTGACCGCGAATATAGACCATGGCATTGATGGCACTGGAGCCACCCAGCACCTTGCCACGCGGCCAGTAACTGCGACGACCGTCTGTTCCGGCATCCGGTTCTGTCTGGTACATCCAGTTTACCCGGCTGTTGTAGAAGGTCTTGCCGTAACCGATGGGCATCCAGATCCAGAGATTCAGATCATGGCCACCGGCTTCCAGCAGCAGTACTTTGTGGCGGCCATTTGCCGAGAGACGATTGGCAAGAACACAGCCGGCAGAGCCTGCTCCGACGATGATGAAATCATAGGTCGGCATGGTCGACCCGGCGCTTGCCTTTGGGCATGATGGCCTCAGCCTTTCGACTTGTCGCGCTGGACTGCAATGGTCACAAGAGCGAGCAGGCCCGAGCCCAACATCAGGATGAATGAGACGGCATTGAGCACCGGTGTCGAGCCGACCTTTGCCATCCGGTCATACATGGTGATTGTCAAAGGGGACTCCGAGCCGACCAGAAACAGCGTCGTATTGAAGTTCTCGAATGAAACCAGAAAGGCGACGATGCCGGCAGCGATCATGGCCGGACGCAGAAATGGCAGGGTAATGGTCCAGAGCACCCGCGCACGGCTGGCGCCCAGATTGAAGGCTGCCTCTTCCATGGACTCATCGAATTTCTTCAGGCGTGCCGTGATCACCAGAGACGTGATCGTGGTGATGAAGGCAAACTGACCCAGAACCACCAGCGCAATGCCGGGTCGCAAGGCATCAATCTCGATGTCGAAGCGGTTTTCAAGACCATTGGCGATGGTGCTTGCCAGAACGAGCATTGAGATACCCAAAATGACACCGGGAATGACCAGCGGCAGAATCATCAGAATATAAAGAGCGTTTTTTGCCGGGAACTGGCCTCTTACAAACAGGAAGGCATTGCAGGTGCCGACCGCGACGGAAAGCATGGAGACAATCGATGCAATGACAAAGGAGTAATAGAGGCCACTGAGCAGACGCCGGTCATGAAACATGCCAAGCTTCGGCTCGGTGTCATTGAAAAACCAGTCCAGTGTAAAGCCCCGCCACGGCAGGGAAGGGAAAAGTGAATCATTGAAGGCGAAACTGCCGGCGGCAATCAGTGGCGCGGCCAGGAAGATGAAGAATGCGAGCACATAGAGACGGTATCCCCACAGGAAGGCCGCGTTTTTGTTGCGATAGGCCATCGTCAGCTCCTCGCAACAGTATTGGCAAGCGTCTGGCCTGTTATTTTCAGGCCGAGCCAGACAACAAAAGAGGTGAAGACAAGCAGCAGGAAGCCGAAGGCAGCGCCTGATTCCCAGTTGAAGCGGGTGATGAACTGGTCATAGATCTGTTCGGTGAACCAGCTGGAATTCTTGCCGCCGAGCAATATCGGCGTCAGATAGCTGCCGGCTGTCAGCATGAATACGACAATGCATCCCGACACGATGCCCGGCATGGCGTAGGGAATGATGATGCGCCGCAGAACGGTGGGGCCGCTGCCGCCGAGATTATAGCCTGCCTCGATCATCGCATTGTCCATCCCGTCCAGGGTGGAGACCAGCGGAACGATCATGAACAGGATCACCGTATAGACCAGCCCGATGATGACGGTCACATCATTGTAGAGAAATTCGATCGGCTCGTGGACGAGGCCGCTCCATTGCAGAACAGAGGAAATCACCCCGGTTTCGCGCAATAGGAGAATCCAGCCGAAAGCGCGAATCAGATCACTGACCCACAGGGGCACGAGACACAGGAGGAACAGCGCGCCGCGTGTCCGATTACCGGCAATTTTGGCGATGTAATAGGCAATGGGGAAGCCGATCAACAGCGCCAGAACCGTCACCAGCAGTGACATCGACCCGGTGCGCAGCAGGGTGTTCCAATAGATTGGCTCGTTGATGAAGTCGATATAATTGCCGAGACCATATTCATAGACCCGTGGCGCCACTTTTTCACGCAATGACAGGACGACCATGCCCATATGGGGGATGATGATCAACAGCAGGATCCACAGCGCAAAGGGCGTGAACAGCAAGATCAGGGAGAGGCGCTTGACGTCTTTTTGCATCAGGCGGGCCTCATGTTCTGAAACACATGGTCTGTTGCGGCGACCAGACCAGACGAACAGCTTCACCCGGACGCAGGTCATCGGTGCCGCCGGTCAGTGTGACATCGGCTTCAATCAGTTGACCGGAGCTGCTGCGCACCAGAACACGGCTGTTGGCGCCGTTGAACAGCAGACTGTCCACCTTGCCATCCAGCTGATTGACGGGCGCGGGCGCGTCCTCGGCAGGGCTGGTGCCCTGGCGATGTGCCTGAATGAATTCCGGGCGGACGAAAATTTCGACGCTCTGGCCAGCCTCGGGTTTTGAGCTGCCTGCCGGACTGCACAGCAACGTCAGGCCAGCATCGGTTTCAACGGTTGCCGTATCGCCATTGATCGCGGTCATGCGACCGGACCAGCGATTGCTGTCGCCGACAAAGCCTGCAACAAAAGACGTGTTGGGAGCGTGATAGAGTTCCTGCGGCGTCCCGATCTGTTCAAACTTGCCCTGGTTCATGATCGCGACATGATCGGACATGACAAGGGCTTCAGACTGGTCGTGGGTAATGTAGACGAAGGTGGTGTTGAACTGGTGCTGCAACAGCTTGAGTTCAATCTTCATCGCTTCGCGCAGCTTGAGGTCAAGCGCGCCCAGCGGTTCATCCAGCAGCAGCACGTCGGGATCAAGCACCATGCAGCGGGCGATGGCGATGCGCTGTTTCTGGCCACCGGATAATTGATGTATTTCGCGCTCGGCCACATCAGGCAGCGCAATCCTGTCCAGCACGTCGCGCACGCGCCGTTCGATTTCGGCTTTGCTGGCGCCGTTGCATTTCAGTCCGTAGGCGATGTTTTCATAGACATTCATCATCGGGAACAGAGCCAGATGCTGAAAGACCATTTTGACGTTGCGTTTGTTGGGGGCCTTGTCGATGACCGATTTGCCCTTGATCCTGATGTCGCCGGAGGCCGGGTCTTCAAAGCCGGCAATCATCCGCATCAGGGTTGTCTTGCCACAGCCGGAGGGCCCGAGGATGGAGAAAAACGAGCCGCTTGGAATCGTGAAGGAGACATCATCGACAGCACGAACGGGACCAAAATTCTTGGAAACGTTGATGCATTCGAGATCGTAGGCCGGTGAAGTGGTCATTCAGTGCCTTTGCAGTGCCCTGGGGTGTCAGACGCTGCAAAGCCTGTTGAGCAATGCAGCGTCCATTGTTGCTACAGATCAGCCGCCTGTTGACGCCTTGATCTTTTCAAGAGCCTTGCCTTCCATATCCTCAACACCTGGAGGAATGTTTGCGAAGAACTTGAGATTGTCGATATCGGCTGGTGTGAACGATGCATTGACCGCAGCTTTCTTGTCTGCAGGAAGCAGATCAAGACCACCCTTGACCGCTGCAATCGCGCCGGTGCTGCCGGACATGATCGTGACATTTTCCGGCTGAAGGACAAAGTTGATCCACTTGTAGGCTGCATCGTCAGCCTTGCCCTTGCGTGGTATCGCAAAGGTGTCGATCCAGGCCAGCGCACCCGTTGAAGGGGGTACGAAAACGATATTGGGGTTCTCTGCGTAGAGTTTGTAGGCCGTCGAGTCCCATGTTTCGGAACCGACAATTTCGCCTGACAGCATCATTGCAGACAGGTCATCGCCACCTTTCCAGTAGGCCTTGATGTTGTCCTTGCAGACGATCAGCTTGTCGACGACTTCGTCGAGGATCGACTGGTATTTGTCCAGATCGCTATAGGCTGCGAACGGGTCGTGGCCCATGGCAAAGGCTGTGCCCAGCAGAATGGTCCGCTTGAGGCGCATCGAGGTCTTGCCCTTGTACTTCGGATCGCAAAGGTCGGACCAACTCTTGAGATCAGGCGCCTTTGACTTGTCGGCCATCAGGCCGGATGTTCCCCACTGATGCGGCACTGCATAGACATCGCCATCAATCGTGGTGTTGGCCTTGACGCCATCCAGAAGGCTTTTTTCCATGGCATCGGTATTGATTTTGGAAAGATCAAGCGCCTTGTAGATATCGTATTCAAGCTGGGCTGCATAAATGCGGTCATGGCTCGGCTGGGCCAGGTCAAAACCTGCACCACCTGTGGCACGCAGCTTGGCGATCATTTCCTCATTGTTGGAAAATGTCACTTCAACCTTGATATCAGGATTTTCAGCTTCGAATTTCTTGACCAGTTCATCGGGCGCATAGGAGCCCCAGGTCAATAGTCTGAGGGTTTCGGCCTGCGCCATCGATGCCGTACTCAGAATCGTGGCTGCCAGCAGTGTGGCAAGTGTCGCTTTCAATCGCATTGTATTCTCCCTTTGTTGTCACCATTGATTGTAGAGTAACCTTCTGATGATCAGATGGAAGTCTAGAATCACATTGGTCTGTGAAATATATCCATTACCGATATTCAAGCAGACCAATTATTCCTGTCAGACTCTGCCACCGTTTTCAAGATTGCGACCCCGCGCCTGATCTCATCAGGATTGGTTCCGCCAAACCCCAATACCAGTCCTTTGCGTGAAATTGGTGACAGACAATAACGATTGAGCGGCGCCACAATGATGTTTTCCTCAGCGGCCCTTTTGACCAGCCGGTTTTCGTCGCTGGCGTCATCGAGATAGCCCACGGTGTGGAAGCCGCTTGCGGTGGATTGCACGCGCATGAGATGCTTCATGGTCGAAGCGGCCTCAAGCAAGGCATCGTGGCGCGCCTTGTAGGTGCGGCGCATGAGGCGAATATGCGTTGAAAATTGCCCTTCCTCCATGAACTCCGCGACAATGGCCTGGGTGGCGGTTGGTACGCCGCTCAGCCATGAGGCCGTCACCTTCTCGAAGGTGTCGATCAGTCCCGGCGGTGACAGGATGAAACCCAGACGCAAGGAGGGAAACAGCGATTTGGAGAAGGTGCCGACATAGATGACCCGTCCTTGCGAATCGATGCTCTTGAGCGGCGGTTGAGGCTGATTTCCGTAGTAGAATTCGCCATCATAATCATCTTCAACGATCATCGCGTCAGCGTTTTCTGCAGCTTGGAGAAGCTGAAGACGCCGCGACAGGCTCATCACATGACCCAGCGGTTGCTGATGCGATGGCGTGACAAAGGCCAACCGAAAATGCGGCGCCTTTTGCAGCCCATCGGTCACCACAAGGCCATTTTCATCAATATCCACGGGAACCAGATCGGCTCCGCTTGCCACCAGTGCATTGCGGGCTCCGATCGCTCCGGGATTTTCGAACCAGACATGGTCGCCGGGATTGAGAAGCACCGAACTGATCAGGGAAAAGGCCTGCTGTGCCCCGGCCACAATGAAGATCTGCTCGGGATCACATTTGATGCCGCGCCCCGCATTGAGATGGGTCGCAATGGCCCGGCGCAGCCCGGCGTGTCCCAACGGATGGCCATAACCCATGATGTCATCGCGGTTGCCGCGCCAATGGCGAGCCGACAGACGGGCCCAATGGGCCACGGGAAAAGCATCCAGCGCGGGCAGGGCGGTGATAAAGGTTTGCGAGCGGTGGGGCAGCCAGGAGCGGGGTGCGAAATGGCGGGCCGCATGGGTGGTGGCGTGGGACAATCGGGGTTCGATTGCGGGCGCGGGACCACTTTGCGGCGCCAATTGGGTGCGCGGCTGATTGGCCAGCGCCGTGCTGACATAGGTTCCGGATCCGACACGCGACTCCAGCAATCCTTCAGCAATCAGCCTGTCGAGCGCATCAATGACAGTTGTTCTCGATACACCCACTTCCCGGGCCAGGGTTCTGCTGGCCGGCAGCCGGTCGCCGGGTGTGGCGCCGCCTGACAGAATGATATCGCGCAGGCCCATATAAAGCTGGATGCTGATCTTGCGGTCGGCCTCCCTGTCGATGCGCAGAGACGACAGCAATGCACCGGCTTCAGTCTTCATGTTGGATCCCCCGAAGTGAATTGGACCACACAAATAGCTATAATGGACCTTATCGCAAGACCAATTGCGTTTATTCTGCAGCGGGACGACAGGCTGCGTGAATAGACGAGGACGCCATGAAGATTCAGAAGATCGAGACCTTTACCGATGAATACGTGTGTTTTGTTCGGACAACCCGGGAAGACGGTGCGCAGGGCTGGGGTCAGGTGTCACCCTATTTTGCCGATATCACGGCGCAGGTCCTGCACCGTCAGGTGGCGCCCCACGTGCTGGGCCGGGACGCGTTCGATATTGACACACTTGTCGATCTGGTCACGGAACGCGAGCACAAGTTTCCCGGTTCCTATCTGCGCCGCGCCATTTGCGGACTCGATACCGCATTATGGGATATGCGCGGCAAACTGGAAGGCAAACCGGTCTGTGCGCTGATCGGCGGGACGCCGGGTCAAATCAGGGCTTATGGGTCGTCGATGAAACGGGATATTACACCGAACGATGAGGCGGAGCGCTTGTCCCGATTGCGCGACGCATTCGGTTTTGACGCTTTCAAATTCCGAATTGGCGCTGAATGTGGTCACGATATTGACGAGTGGCCCGGGCGCACGGAGGAAATCGTGCCGACCATGCGCAAGGCGATGGATGACAATGTTGCATTGCTGGTGGACGCCAATTCGGGATTTTCGCCAAAGCGGGCCATCGCGGTTGGCCACATGCTGCAGGACAACGGCATCAGCCATTATGAGGAACCGTGTCCCTATTGGGAGTACGCGCAGACCAAGCAGGTAACCGACGCCCTTGAAATCGATGTGACCGGCGGCGAGCAGGATTGCTCGCTAGCGGACTGGCGGCGGATGATCAATGATCGCGTCGTTGACATTATTCAACCGGATATCTGTTATCTCGGCGGTTTGACCCGCACCCTGCGTGTCGCCAAAATGGCGGAAGTTGCAGGAATTCCCTGTACGCCGCATGCGGCCAATCAATCGATGGTGACGCTTTTCACCATGCATCTGTTGCGCGCCATTCCGAATGCCGGAAAATATCTGGAATTCTCCATCGAGGGCGAAGATTATTATCCGTGGCAGGACGACCTCTTTGTTGAATCGCCCTACGCGATCCGCGACGGCAAGGCTACCGTTACGGATGCACCCGGCTGGGGTGTCGAGGTCAGTCCGCAGTGGCTGGAAAAATCACATTATCAGATCAGTCAACTGAATGGTTGAAATACTGCAAATATACCACCAAAGAGCAATTTTTACATTTTTCTGCACATTTTGACTGGTAAACAGGACCGCAGGGCCCTTCCTGTGTATAAAGAAACTTGAAAATACAGGCTTCACGGGCCATGTAAGTTTGGGGCAAATGGTGCGTGCTGGCGTGCCTTTTAACGCGCCGACATTGTCCAGCTCAGGGAGAGGAGAATTTCCCATGTCTATTTTAAAACGCGGCCTCAAAGGCGCACCGGTCAAACGTCTTCAGGAAAAACTTGGCATTGGCGCAGACGGGGATTTTGGCCCGGGCACCCAGAAAGCTGTCAAGGAATTCCAGAAAGCCAATGGGCTTGCTGTTGATGGCATCGCCGGACCGGATACATTCACGGCCATGGGCTTGCATGAGCTTGTTCTCTTGCGCGTTGGCTCTCGCGGCGATGCCGTGAAGAAAATGCAGCAGGAACTGGGCATAGATGCCGATGGACAATTTGGTTCAGGCACGAAGAAGGCTGTGATGGAATTTCAGAAAGCCAATGGGCTTGTCGCTGATGGCATGGCTGGCCCCGCAACGCTTTCCAAGATGGAATCCTTTGCCGCGACCCATGATGCCAGCATCGTCAAGAAAGCCGGCATTCAGCCGGATGAAGAACATTTTGGTGGTGAGCCATTGCCCGAAATCAAGGGTTCTGAAGCTGTGAAGGGTGACGCCGCAGCCGCGCCCGAGAAATCGCTTTGGGGCAAGGTGACGGGCTGGTTCTCCTGATCGGACATTTCCCGGCCAACTGGCGGTTGAAATGACCATTTGAATTGAAGCCCGTGGCCCTTGGTTGCGGGCTTTTCTGTTGCTGAATGTGCTGCGGGAACGGCAGTCGAGCAAGATTGGACAGGCACCTTGATGAATGAAACCAATTTCCTGCGTCAATTGTTCGATGCCGCCGTTGCTGCTGCCGATCCGATGCTGACGGTTCCCGTCGCATTGCCGGAAAAGCCGGAAGGCCGGGTCGTCGTCATTGGCGCAGGCAAGGCCTCGGCCCGCATGGCCGAAGCCGTTGAAAGTGTCTGGGGGCCGTGTGAAGGCCTTGTCATCACCCGTTATGGCTACGCGCGCCCATGCAAGGGCATCGAGATCGTCGAAGCGGCGCATCCGGTTCCCGATGAGGCAGGCCGGATGGCGACGGAGAGGATGCTGGACCTGCTGAACGGTCTTGGTGAAGATGATTTTGTTCTGGCGCTGATTTCCGGAGGTGGGTCAGCGCTGCTGGTCGCTCCGGCAGGGCGGATCACGCTGGCGGAAAAACAGCAACTCAACGCCCACCTTCTGGCGTCGGGTGCACCCATCGACCGGATGAACGCAGTGCGCAAGCATCTTTCGCGGGTCAAGGGCGGGCAGCTTGCTGCCGCTGCCTATCCGGCGCGGCTGTTGTCGCTGATGATCTCCGACGTGCCCGGCGATGATCCGGCGTTCATTGCCTCGGGTCCGACAGTGGGTGAAAAAACGCAGCCTGCAGAAGCGGCGCAGATTCTCGGTCAATATGGCATTTCCATACCGGCTTCCATTGCCGAGGTGCTGAATGGCCCGAACAGGGTCCTTTCACCGGACGATGCGCGGCTTTCGCGAACGGAAAACCGTATCATTTCGGCGCCGTCCCAATCACTGGCAGCGGCGGCAAAAATTGCGCGGACGCAGGGCATTCTTGTGCGGGATCTGGGAGATGCCCTGGAGGGTGAGGCCAGCGCGTTGGGGGCGGCGCAGGCGCGCCAGGCGCAGGCAATCCAGCGCCTGCTTGCACCGGGGGATGCGCCTGTTCTACTGCTTTCGGGCGGTGAATGCACAGTGTCGGGGCGCGGTGGCGGTATTGGCGGGCCCAATGCGGAATTCGCGCTTGCGGCGGCCATTCAACTGGCCGGACATGCCGGCATATATGCACTTGCCGGTGATACGGACGGTGTGGACGGAAGGGCAGAGATTGCCGGTGCCATCATCGGCCCGGAAACACTGAACAAGGCCAGTGCCCTCGGGCTGGACGCCGAGACCTATTTGGCAAATAATGACAGCCACAGCTTTTTTGCAGCGATCGACGGTCAACTCATCACCGGTCCGACACTGACCAATGTCAATGATTTCAGGGCTTTTCTGATTCAGCCAACAAAGGCCTGATTCAGCCAACAAGGGTTTGAACAATGCTCCGGCACTGCGTATTTTTGAATTTCGATGCCGCGCACTCGGGCGATGCGCGGATGAAGATATTGGCTGAACTCGGTGCGCTGGTGAAGGAGGTCGATGGCATGGTCGGCTTCGAATATGGACCCAACCTGGATTTCGAGCATAAATCGCCGAATTACCGCGAGGGTTTCATCGCAAGTTTTCGCGATCATGCTGCGCTATCAGCCTATGCAGAGCATCCGGTTCACCAGGCGCTGGGTGCCCGGTTGGCAGAAATGTGCGTTGGCGGCTTTGAGGGGATCATTGTATTCGATCTGGACGTGGCTGACTGAAATTTACAGCGCACTGGCGGCTGCAGTCACCAGCGCGTGGTGCAGGGAACCGGCGGACGAGCGGGCACCCAATATCGTGTAGCGGCTGCCTGCGTCCCGGCAGATCACAAAGACCCCCAGATGTTCCATCACCGTGCGCACGGCGGAACCCGTCGGCATCTTTTCGAAATCCACCATGCAAAGCCGTTCAAGCAGTTTCAAGGCACCGCTGCCAGTCAGCTCAAAACAAGCCCAGGCACCGGATTGCTCGGTAATCGAGGCCGTGTCGGCGAAGGTCGCTTTGAGGATCGCGGCAATGTCCTCGTATTTGTCCAGCCTTGTTTCAACAAACCATTGGTCCGGCCCGGTCCAGAACAGTGAGAATTCCTTGCCCTCCACAAGTCCCGATGGGCCGGGGAGCGCGGAGCCAAACAGTTCTTTGGCCGCGGCGGCAAAGGCTTTCTCTTGCCCTTTGCGGCAGGCCAGAGAGGCCATATGGGGCGTATCGTTCAAGGCGATTGTCAATCCATCGAACTGGCTGTCGCCGGTGGATCCATCAGGCAATGATGGTGTCGGGGTCAATCCATGTTCAGCCACGAAGACGCTCCCCTTGCGGATCAATGAAATGCGGACTGACAACCTCTACGGCGACCGAATCACCGCCAAGTGGATTGACCGCACGCAGGGTTTCGCCGAGGCGATTGCCGCCGTCTTTGAGGAAGCCAAGACCGATGGCATGGCCCAGATTGGGTGAATAGGCGACCGATGTCATATAGCCCTCGTCATGGGTGGCGGCCTCGGGGTTGGTTCCTGCAATGAAATGCGCACCGGCTTTCAGGGGATCCTGATTGTTCAGCGGGCGAAAACCCACCAGTCGCAAGGCGTCTTCACGCATCAGGCCCTCACGACGCGACAGGACGGCGCCGATAGAATCCTTGGTCTGGGATACCATGCGGCCCATGCCCAGATTGTGCGCCGTTGTGGTGCCGTTCAATTCGTTGCCGGCGGCATGTCCCTTTTCTATGCGCATCACCCCCAATGCCTCTGTGCCATAGGGCGTGACATCAAACTCTTTGCCCGCCTCCATCAACTGGCGGATCAGTGCATCGCCGTAGCGTGTCGGCACGGCAATCTCGAAAGCCAGTTCGCCGGAAAAGGAGATGCGGAACAGCCGGGCGCGCAATCCGCCGCAGATCGTAATCTCACCGCATCCCATGAAAGGAAAGGCGTCGTTTGAAATGTCGAAGGCGGGATCAACCAGTTTTTGCAACAGCTTGCGGGCATTGGGCCCGGCAACGGCATATTGCGCCCAGGCTTCCGTCGTGGAGATAAGTTGCACATCCAGATCCGGCCACAGGCACTGACGGCAAAATTCAAGATGGCGGTAGACGGCAACAGCGTTGACGGTGGTTGTGGTCATCACGAAATGTGTTTCGGCAAGTCGAGCGGTCGTGCCGTCATCCATCACCATGCCGTCTTCGCGCAGCATCAACCCGTAGCGGGCCTTGCCAACGGCAAGTTTGGCAAATCCGTTGCAGTAGACCCGGTTGATGAATGTGGCAGCATCGCTTCCCTGGATATCGATTTTACCCAATGTCGTGACATCGCATATGCCGACAGATCCTCGGGTGGCCAGGACTTCGCGGTCGACGCTTTCACGCCAATGGGTCTCGCCGGGCCGGGGAAACCATTGCGCCCGCAACCACATGCCGGTTTCGACAAAACTTGCGCCCTGTTCCTGAGCCCATTTGTGCGAGGGTGTCAGGCGGGTCGGGCGAAAATGCCCGTCCGTGGACCTGCCGGCCATGACGCCGATGGAGACCGGTGTATAGGGCGGACGATAAATCGTCGTGCCTGTTTGCGGTATTGATTGCCCACTCAGTTCGGCCATGATGGCCAGGGCCGATATATTCGATGTTTTGCCCTGATCGGTCGCCATCCCCATCGTCGTGTAACGTTTGAGGTGTTCGACGGAACGGAAATTTTCCTGATGGGCCTGTTTGACATCCTTGACCGTCACGTCGTTCTGCAGGTCCAGCCAGGCACGCGCCTTGCCCGAGGGGACGTGCCAGAATGGCGACAGGCGAAACTCGGCGTCCTCGGCCTGTGGCAGTTCGGGTCTGCTGGCTGCGAAGCCCAGGTCATTCAACAGGATGAGTGCCTGTTGCGCGCCACCCTCCAGAGCGGCTGCGGTGCTCATCTGGCCGTTTGCAGCACCGGCGACCGTCAAGCCGGGCGGGCATTCGCCCGGCACAAAGGAAGCTATGGCATCGTTCCAGACGGGGCGGCCACGCTGGTGACCGGTCAGATGCACATTGGGATTCCAGCCGCCGGACACGCCCAAGGTCGTGCAGGCAATTGTCTGCATCTGCCCGTCGGACCGCCTGACAACTATGCTTTCCAGGCCCAGCCGTCCCTTGGTGTCGACAATCCGGGCGCCGAACATATGGTTGGTGCCCTCAATTCTTGTGCCTTGCGACCGCGTGTCGATGATGGCTGCAACAGCAACGCCCTTTGCCATGAGGTCGGATGCGGTGCGCAATCCGTCATCATTGTTGGTGAAGATCGCCGCTGTTTTTCCGGGCGTGACTGCCCAGCGATTGACATAGGCCCGCAGCGCCCCCGCCAGAAGGATGCCGGGCCGGTCATTGTTGCCAAAGGCAATGGGGCGTTCCGTGGCCCCGGCGCACAGGAGGGTGCGTTTGGCATAGATCCGCCAGAGGATCTGCCGCGGCTTGCCGGGCAGGGGGGCGAGCAGATGGTCCGAAACCCGCTCGACAGCGCCACATATGCCGTGGTCAAAGGCGCCGATAATGGTGGTGCGGGGCATGATGCGCACATTGGGCATGGCCTCGAGTTCAGCCAGGGTCGCCGCCACCCAATGCGGGCCGTCGCTGTCTCCAAGGCTGAATGTTTCAGCGTTGAGACGGCCCCCGAGCGCAAAATCCTCGTCTGCCAGGATAATCCGTGCGCCTGCCCGTCCGGCTGTCAGTGCGGCGGCAAGACCGGCCGGGCCGGAGCCGACAATCAGCAGATCGCAATGCAAAAAGCCCTTGTCATAGGCGTCCGGGTCGGGCTGCATCGACAGGCGGCCCAGACCGGCTGCACGCCGGATGATCGGCTCGTAGACTTTTTCCCAGAAGGCTTTCGGCCACATGAAGGTCTTGTAGTAGAAACCGGCGGTCAGAAAGGGCGCGAACAGATCATTGATGCCCATGGCGTCAAAAGCCAGCGAGGGCCAGCGATTCTGGCTCTGCGCCTCAAGCCCGTCAAACAATTCGGCAATGGTGGCACGCGTATTGGGCTCCCGGCGCGCGCCGCTGCGCAGTTCAACCAGAGCGTTGGGCTCCTCCGAACCGGCTGTGAATGCGCCGCGTGGACGGTGGTATTTGAAACTGCGCCCCATCAGACGCACGTTGTTGGCCAGCAGGGCAGAGGCCAGCGTGTCGCCCTGGTGTCCCGCATAGGCCTTGCCGTCGAAGCGGAAGGTCAGCTGTTTCGAGCGGTCGATCTGGCCACCTGCCAGGCGGTTTGGCTGATTCATCGGCTGCGTCCTGCCAATCGCGCCACATGGCTGGCAAATTCAACCCGGGTTATTTCATGGGTCAGCGTGTTGCGGGTTACCACCAGCCAGGACCGGTCGCCCTGTTCGTGGAACCAGAGTTCGCGGTGCAGACCGGCGGGATTGTCGCGCAGATAGGCATAGCCATAGTATTGTTCATTGGCATCCTCGGCGCTCCAGTCCGGGCGATCAATCAGGCTTGCATCGCCGAGGTAGGTGAATTCCTGTGCATCGCGGGGGCCGAGCAGCGGATGATTGATGATCATGTGCGGACCTTCCTCAATGCAGGTTGGGCTGTGCGCCCACGCCTTTTTCATCGATCATCAGTCCCTTGCGGAACCGGTCGAAACGATAGGCTGTGGCGGTTTCATGCGGCGTGTCGGTTGCCAGGAGATGGGCAAAGCACCAGCCGCTCGCCGGGGTGGCCTTGAAGCCGCCGTAACACCAGCCACCGTTGAAATAGAGACCCTCGATATCGGTCTTGTCGATGATCGGAGAGCCATCCATCGACATGTCCATGATGCCGCCCCACATGCGCAAAAGCCGGGCGCGCCCGATCATCGGCATCAGCGCCATGCCGCTTTCGCAGACATCTTCGACCGTCGGCAGATTGCCGCGCTGCGCATAGGAATTGTATCCATCGATATCGCCGCCAAAGACCAGACCGCCCTTGTCCGACTGGCTGACATAGAAATGCCCCGCACCGAAGGTGATGACGCCCTTGATGGTCGGTTTCAATCCCTCGGATACGAAGGCCTGCAGGACGTGACTTTCGATCGGCAGCCTCTGGTCGGCTTTTGCCATCAGGGCACCGGAGGACCCGGCCACTGCGCAGCCAATTTTGTTGGCGCCGATATAGCCGCGGGTGGTCTCGACCCCCTGGACCTTGCCATTGGTCATGCGAAAGCCGGTGACCTCGCAATTCTGGATAATATCGACGCCGCGCGTATCGGCCCCTCGGGCATAGCCCCAGGCAACCGCATCATGGCGCACGGTGCCGCCGCGGCGCTGCAGCAGGCCACCCTTGATGGGGAAGCGGGCATTGTTGAAGTTGAGGTATGGAACCATCTCTCGCACCTGTGCAGCGTCCAGCAATTGCGCATCGGCACCGTTCAGATGCATGGCATTGCCGCGCCGTGTGAAGGCGTCACGCTGTGCGTCGGAATGCATCAGGTTGAGAACACCGCGCTGGCTGACCATGGCATTGTAGTTGAAATCCTGTTCAAGACCTTCCCACAGCTTCAGCGAGAATTCATAGAAGGGTTCATTGCCATCAAGCAGGTAATTGGAGCGGATGATCGTGGTGTTGCGGCCCACATTGCCGCCGCCGATCCAGCCCTTTTCCAGCACTGCGATGCGGCTTTTGCCGAATTCCCGCGCCAGGTAATAGGCGGTCGCAAGCCCATGACCACCACCACCGATGATGACGAAATCATAGTGGGGTTTGGGCTCGGGGTTGCGCCAGGCTGGCTGCCAGCCGCGGTTGCCGGTGAGCGCCTCTTTGATGATCCTGAAGCCGGAATAGCGCATCGTGTTTCCTATTGCATCACAGTGATCAGTATATGGACGCGTTCAGATGTCCAGCGTGTTCTCACGTTCCCAGTGGGAGAAATGCGAGACGTAGGAATTCCATTCCTGCGTTTTCAGTTTCAGAAAGGCTGCGGAGAATTCCGTGCCCATGGCCGCCTTGAGTGACAGGTCCTTGTCGTACTCCCGCAAGGCGTCGAGCAGGTTCAGCGGCAATCGGGGCGCATCGGTCACCGTGTGGCCTTCCTGATACATGTCGATATCATAACGCTTGCCGGGATCTGCGCTGGTGCGCACGCCATCAAGACCGGCGGCGATGATGACGGCTTGCAGCAGATAGGGATTGGCCGCGCCGTCGGGAAGTCTCAGTTCAAAACGCCCCGGTCCCGGAACGCGCACCATGTGGGTGCGGTTGTTGCCGGTCCAGGTCACGGTATTGGGCGCCCATGTGGCGCCCGATATCGTGCGGGGCGCATTGATGCGCTTGTAGGAATTGACTGTCGGATTGGTGATGGCCGCCAGCGCCGAGGCGTGTTTCATGATGCCGCCCAGAAAATGCCGGCCCTTTTCGGAAAGCCCCAGTTCCATCTTGCTGTCGGCGAAAACATTTGTCTTGCCTGCCTTGTCCCAGACCGAAATATGGGCATGACAACCATTGCCGGTCAGCCCTTCAATGGGTTTGGGCATGAAGGTTGCGCGCAGGCCGTGTTTTTCAGCCACAGATTTGACCATGAATTTGAAGAATGAATGTTTGTCCGCCGTCTGGAGGGCGCCGTCGTATTCCCAGTTCATTTCAAACTGGCCGTTTGCGTCTTCATGATCGTTCTGATAGGGACCCCAGCCAAGTTCCAGCATGCAATCACAGATTTCGGCAATCACGTCATAGCGGCGCATGATGGCCTGCTGATCGTAACAGGGCTTGGACGCGGTATCATATTCGTCGGAAATACGTGTTCCGTCCGGTGCCAGCAGGAAGAATTCGGCCTCGATGCCGGTTTTGACATGCATTCCTTCACCGGCTGCCTCCGCGATGAGCCGGTTGAGAACATTGCGCGGAGCCTGTTGAACAGGTTCATCCTCCATGACGCAATTGCTTGCAACCCATGCCACATCCGGTTTCCATGGAAGTTGCATCACCGAAGAAGGATCAGGCACCGCCAGCATGTCGGGATGTGCGGGTGTCATGTCCAGCCAGGTGGCGAATCCGGCAAAACCGGCGCCGTCTCTTTGCATGTCGGCAATGGCCTGGGCAGGCACAAGCTTTGCCCTTTGTCCGCCAAAAAGGTCGGTAAAGGTGAACATGAAATATTTGACACCTTTTTCCTTGGCGAAAGCTGCAAGATCCTGTGTCATTTTATTGTTCCCTTCTTTTCAGCCTCCCAGCCAAACCTGTCTATTGATTGCGTCGATTGCCGCGCCCGGTCAAGTTTCGTCCTTTTCGATCCGCTAGAAACCCTTTGCTCCGGGCACCCAATCCGTTCCGGCCAGAGGCACCCCGGCCATTGCGGCGGCCTCGATGGTCAGAGCGCACAGATCTTCCGGCTCAAGATTATGCAGATGGTTCTTGCCGCAGGCGCGGGCAATTGTCTGCGCCTCAAGTGTCATCACATTAAGATAATTTCTCAGGCGTCGTCCCGCGGCAATCGGATCAAGTAGTGCCATGAGTTCGGGATCCTGCGTGGTGATTCCAGCCGGATCACGACCCTCTTGCCAATCATCATAGGCGCCGGCCGTGGTTCCGAGGCTGTTGTATTCGGCCTCCCAGCGGGGATCATTGTCCCCCAATGCGATCAGTGCAGCCGTTCCAATGGACACGGCGTCGGCGCCCAGAGCCAGGGCCTTGGCGACGTCTGCGCCGGTTCGAATGCCGCCGGAAATGACCAGTTGGACTTCGCGGTGCATCCCCATATCCTGCAGGGCCTGCACGGCTGGACGTATGCAGGCGAGAGTCGGCTGGCCGACGTTTTCAATGAAGACATCCTGGGTGGCTGCCGTTCCACCCTGCATCCCGTCGAGTACGATGACGTCGGCACCGGCCTTGATGGCAAGGGTCGTGTCAAAATAGGGCCTTGCACCGCCAATCTTGATGTAGATCGGCTTTTCCCAATTGGTGATTTCACGCAACTCAAGGATCTTGATTTCCAGATCGTCCGGTCCGGTCCAGTCGGGGTGACGACAGGCAGAGCGCTGGTCGATGCCCTTGGGAAGATTGCGCATCTCCGCCACACGATCTGAAATCTTCTGTCCGAGCAGCATGCCGCCGCCGCCGGGTTTCGCACCTTGACCCACCACGATTTCGATCGCGTCGCAGCGGCGCAGGTCATCGGGGTTCATGCCATAACGCGAGGGCAGATACTGATAGACGAGCTTTTTGGAATGACCGCGTTCCTCTTCGGTCATGCCACCATCACCGGTGGTGGTCGATGTGCCTGCAGCGGTTGCGCCACGGCCAAGGGCTTCCTTGGCGGGGCCGGAAAGCGCGCCAAAACTCATTCCCGCAATGGTGATCGGGATATCAAGTTCGATCGGTTTTTTGGCAAAACGGGTGCCGAGCGTCACCCGGGTGTCGCATTTTTCGCGGTATCCTTCGAGCGGATAGCGTGAGATGGACGCGCCGAGAAACAAAAGGTCATCAAAATGCGGCACACGGCGTTTGGCCCCGCCTCCGCGTATGTCGTAAATGCCGGTGGCCGCCGCCCGCCTGATGTCCGAATTGACATCGTCGCTGAACGTCCATGATTTGCGCGGCGTAGTTGGAGGCGGCGCTTTGGTTGAGAAGTCGTCCATGAATCACTCTAGTAGTTTGACGCGTTGTCAATGTGGAAATTGTAGAGCTGCCGTGCAGAACCGTAGCGTTTGAAGTCTTCCGGTTTCGCATCCGCGCCGGAGCGCGCCAGCAGATCTTTGAGAATGGCGATATGTTCGGGTCGCATTTCCTTTTCCATGCAGTCTGCACCCAGGCTCTTGACCTTGCCACGCACAAAAAGCCGGGCTTCATAGAGCGAGTCGCCCAGCGCATCACCGGCATCACCCAGCACGACAAGATTGCCCGATTGTGCCATGAAGGCCGACATGTGGCCGATATTGCCATGGACGACGATGTCGATGCCCTTCATGGAAATGCCGCAGCGCGATGAGGCATTGCCCTTGATCACCAGCAATCCGCCGTGCCCGGTGGCGCCGGCATACTGGCTTGCATCGCCGTCGATGATCACGGTTCCCGACATCATGTTTTCAGCAACGCCGGGGCCAGCTGAGCCTTTCACCCGAATGGTGGCCTGCTTGTTCATCCCGGCGCAATAATACCCGGTTGATCCTTTGATCGTGACATCAATGGGGGCATCCAGGCCAACGGCAATGGCATGACTGCCTTTGGAGTTGATGACTTCCCACCCGGATACGCGCGTTGCGTCGTCGGGCTTTTGCAGTGTCGTGTTCAGTTCGCGCAGGCTCACATGGGCCATATCGATGGTCTGCAGGTTCATCTGTATCAATGCTCCCAGAAATAGACGGTTGCAGGTTCCGGTTCCCAGACCCGCGCGGCATCAATGCCAGGCAGATTGACCAGGGCGCGGTATTCCGAACCAAAGGCGACATATTGCGCAGTCTCGGCCATGACCGCCGGCTTGCAGGCAATCGGATCCCGCAGAACGCCAAAGCCCGCCTTCGTGCCAATGACAAAGGTGAAAAAACCGTCCAGATCCTGCAAGCTGGCTTCCATGGCTTCACCCAGATTGCAGCCCTGGCGCATCTTGTCGGTCAGGTAGGCGGCGGCGACCTCCGAATCATTGTCGGTTTCGAAAACCATGCCGTTGCGGATCAGTTTGCGGCGCAGGCTGTTATGATTGGACAGGGAACCATTGTGCACAAGACATTGATCCGGTCCGGTCGAAAAAGGATGGGCGCCCATGGTCGTCACGGCGGATTCTGTGGCCATGCGGGTGTGGCCGATCCCGTGGCTGCCGCCCATTTGTGATAATTGAAAACGGGCAGCCACGTCTTTTGGCAGGCCAACTTCCTTGTATATCTCGATAATGTCACCGGCACTCATGATGCGCAGAGATGGTCTGATTTCCGCCAGCGCTTCGCGTGCCGCTGCAGCGATGTCATCGCTCATTTCGAGGACAGCATGGGTGTCCTTGATGCGCATGGAAACTGCGCCACCGATGGCGTCTCCCAGATCGCTGTCCAGCCCGGCGAATTCGACTTCGGGGGTGTTTGACTGAACGGTGATTTTTGTCCTGTTGTCCGTGTCGACACCGTAGATCGCGATCCCGGCACTGTCGGGGCCACGGTCAGACATGGTGATCAACATGTCGGTCAGCATGGAGCCGAGTTCAGGTCGGAGCGAAGGGTCTTTGATAAACAATCCAACAATGCCGCACATATGCCTGGTTCCTTTGTCAGTCGCAAAGTCAGGATATCACTGGTAAGAAACAAATTCAACTAGCATGAAAATACTATCATGCATTTCGCGGGGCGTTGTCTGTTCGAATTTGCTGTCAGGTGTTCTCTCAAAAGAGTTCAATCACCCGGGAGATAGGAAATGATCGACAAATAGCGCGCCGGCAGTTTCACCAGGTTTTCCGGACCGTGGGGCGCGTCGGCATCGAAGAAAAAACTGTCGCCGGGCTGGAGCAGATAGACGGTATCGCCGTGGCGGTATTCCACTTCGCCCTCAAGCATGTAGAGAAATTCCATTCCCTCATGCTGAAAGGTTGGAAAAATATCCGAAGCTTCCGACAGGGTGATGAGATAGGGTTCGACAATCACGCCGCTCGAATTGGATCCAATATGCCCCAGCAGATTGTATTGATGCCCGGCGCGGGTTCCCCTGCGTTCCATTTCGACACCGGTACCAGCCTTTGTGTGCACCGCTGAACGGCGCTCTTCAAAACCGCGAAAAAATGACGTCAATGGCACGCTCAGGGCATTGGACAGGGTCTGGAGCGTGGTCAGGGATGGCGAGGTAATGCCGTTTTCGATTTTCGAAAGCATGCCGATGGACAGGCCGGTCATCCTCGCCAGTTCCGCAACCGTGACGCCCTGCTGTATGCGAAAGGCCCTTACTTCCCGGCCGATAGCAACTTCCAGTACCTTTTCCGTGTGACCGGATACCTTGTGGGGATCCTGACTGAGGGCCGCTTTTGTTCCTGTCGCTACAGTTGGCGAACCGGTTCGGGATTTGCTGTGCATGCAGATTTTCCTCTGATGGTGTCATTGTGCCAATTGACGGGGTGAAGTCCACCCCTGTCGCATGGCTGCGCCCAAGTGGGAAAGGCGATCAGACACTCATGCGAAGGTCAGTTGAACCTTGACCGCGCGGGAGCGATCTCCTGCTTCCTCAAAAGCATCCCTTGCCTGCGCAAGCGGATAGGATGCGGTGACAATGGGCTTCACATCAATTTGTCCAGTATTGAGCAGATCGGCCGCTTCGGCAAATTCTGCGTGGAACCTGTGGGTTCCCTTGAGTGTGATTTCCTTGCCCACCAGAAGATTGAGGGGAATGGCAATATCACCGGTGACGCCCACCTGGACGATCGTGCCCTGGGGACGGATGGCTGAAATGGCCGTTTTCAACGCTACGGGCGCCGCCGAACATTCAAAAGCGACATCGAAGGTGCCGCGGTCTTCAAAAAAGGCTTCCAACGCAGCACTGTTGTCAGTGACATTGATCGATTGCGTCGCACCCATCTGCATGGCCGCCTCGAGTGTTCTGTCCTGCAGGTCGGTCACAACAATCTGTGCCGCGCCGGCCTGGTGCGCGGCTGCAACGCAGAGCGAACCGATGGGCCCGGCACCGGTGACAAGAACGCGTTTGCCCTTGAGTGATCCGGCGCGATTGCGGGCATGCAGACAGACTGCAAGCGGCTCACAGCACGCCGCTTCCGCAAGAGAAACATCCGGGTTGATGGCTTCGCACTGGCTTGCCTGCGCAACAATCAGATCGCGAAACGCACCCTGCTCATGGGGAAAGCGCATGGCCGAGCCATAAAAGCGCATGTTGAGGCAATGCTGATAGATGCCTTCCGCGCAGCGTTTGCAATTGTGGCAGGGCTGGCTGGGATTGAGCGCAACCTGATCGCCAAGTGCGATATGATCAACATTCGCGCCGACCTTTTCAACCGTTCCGGCGACCTCATGGCCCAAAATGATGGGCTCGCGGACACGGATGGGTCCGAAGCCGCCGTCCTGATAGTAATGCAGGTCAGAGCCGCATATACCGCCGGCAGCAATGCGCACAAGCACCTGTCCGGGGCCGGGGGCCTCGACATCTTGCGTTTCCACGCGAATATCGTTGACGCCATATAATCTGCAGACACGCGTTTTCATTTTTCAACATCCTGGGTCTGGCTCCGCAAAAAGAGCCCGTTTGCAAAGATTGATCAGCCAGGCCAAAGGTCGCATCGGCACTCACTTTCACAATCATCTTCTTGTTGCTTCTCCCGATAGAGACAATGCTTTTTTACCTGTTCTATTCGGCCCTTTGATTGTTCATTCCGGCACCTCAAAAAATTCCGGTTGCGCTGCTGCGATGTCCGGCAGTGTCGACAGAATTTCGCGAAGGTGATCACGCATGGCCCTGTTGGCAATTTGTGGGTCGCCAGCGGCAATGGCATTGACCACTGTTTCGTGTTGGGCGATCAATTTGCGCATGGGAAAGCGGATGAATGACAGGTAGCGCACCCGGTCCATCTGCGCCTTGATGTCTTCGATGACCCCCCATGCGTAGGTCTTTCCGGCGGCTTCCGCGAGAGTGCGGTGGAAGCGTTCGTCCAGTTCCATGAAGCGGGAGCCGTCCTTTTCCTCTGTGTTCTGCTGCAACAGAATCTGTTTCTTCAGTTCCGCCACCACTGCCGGGTCTGCCTTGGTCGCGACCATCTTGACAATATCCGCCTCGATCGCCTCGCGCACAAAGCGCGCATCCATGACGGCTGCCATGGATATTTTCCGGACCAATGTGCCGCGCTGAGGGCGTACTTGAACCAGGCCCTGCTCGGTCAGCTTGATGAAGGCTTCTCGAACCGGTTGACGGCTCAGCGTGTAGGTGCGGGCAATTTCCGCCTCTGATATCAGGGTTCCGGGCCTGATGTCCGCTCGGATGATCCGCTCACGCAAAATGCGATAGAGTTGTGGCCCTATCGGCGTTCGCGGGTCTATTTTCCATGCGGGGTTCGTCTGAATGGCCAAGAAATATCCTCCAATTAAGTCTATATGCCATGCTACCATACTAGTTAACATCAAATTTTGATGTTAACGAACAGCTATTGCTTGGCCGGTCCGGACGACTTGCCGGTCTGGGTGACTTGCCGGTCTGGACGATTTGGATGTCGTGGTGACGAGCCATGACAATGTAATGGTCATCGGTCAGGGAAACTGTTGGAGGGGTGATGAAACAGACTTGGCGTTGGTTTGGTCCCGGTGACCTCGTGTCCATTGATGATATTTCGCAGGCGGGAGCCGAAGGTATTGTGTCAGCATTGCATCACATTCCCAGTGGTGCCCTCTGGACGGCAGATGAAATTGCAAGACGCCAGGCGGACATCAGCCACTTCAAGGAGGGTTCTGCCTCGGGTCTTGCCTGGGACGTGGTGGAAAGCCTTCCCGTTTCTGAGGACATCAAGAAACAGAAGGGCGACTGGCGCGAACATATTGCCCATTACAAGCAAAGTCTGCGCAATATTGCCGCCGCCGGTATTGAGGTCCTGTGCTATAATTTCATGCCTGTTCTTGACTGGACACGCACGGATCTTGCCTGGCGGCTGCCCCATGGTGGCACCTGCATGCGCTTCGACTATGTGGATTTTGCCGTTTTCGACATTCACATTCTCAAACGACCGGGCGCCGAAGCGGATTTTCCTGCTGACGTGATGGCTGAGGCAAAACAGCGCTTCGCGGCAATGAGCGATGAAACCTGCGACAGGCTTGCCAAAAACGTTGCTTTTGGTCTTCCCGGTGCAGCAGAAAAACTGACGCTGGATGATGTTCGCCTGCATTTGAGCGAGTATGACGCAATCAGCAAGGCACAATTGCGTTCGCATTACATTGCTTTCCTCGAGGAAGTTATTCCCGTTGCCGAGTCTCTCGGTATTCGTATGTGTTGCCACCCGGATGATCCGCCTTTCGGACTTCTCGGTCTGCCGCGCGTCATGTCAACCGAGAGTGACTACCGAACGATTCTCGACGCTGTCGATTCGCCGTCCAATGGCATCACGCTTTGTTCCGGCTCTCTTGGGGTGCGACCGGACAATGACTTGCCTGGCATGATGCGGCGACTGGGTGACAGGGTGCATTTCCTTCATCTGCGCAACGTCAAGCGCGAGAGTGCGGCGATTCAAGGTTCCTTTTACGAAGCCGAGCATCTGGGCGGTGACACCGATATGGTGGCGCTGATCGCCGAAGTTCTGCGCGAAGAGGCGCGCCGCAAAAGGGCAGGGCGACAGGACCATCTGATTCCCATGCGGCCGGACCACGGACAGGATATTCTCGATGATCTGACGCGGCGGACCCAACCGGGTTACCCGTCCATCGGCCGGTTGAAGGGCCTTGCCGAATTGCGCGGGGTCGCCGCCGCACTTTCCCATTCGACAGCAGGATTGAATTCATGACTCGTGTTCCTCGTCTTGACGCATTGAAGGATGTTGTCTCCGGGGTGCAATTGCCGGGCTATGCGCCGCAAACCCATGGCGCCGGCATTGTGCATCTGGGCATCGGCGCTTTTCATCGCGCCCATCAGGCTGTCTATACGGATGATGCGCTTGCAGATGGCGGCGGCGATTGGCGGATCATCGGCGTCAGCCTGCGCGGAACCGATGTTGCCGATGCGCTCAATGCACAAAACGGGCTATACACGCTGCTTGAGCGCAGTGAAGCAGGAACCCATGCGCGGATTATCGCCAGCGTTGCGCGTGTGATTGCCGCAACACGAGACAGGGCCGGTGTCATGAAGGCATTGATCGATCCTGCGACGCGTATTGTCAGTATGACGGTTACGGAAAAAGCCTATGGCATTCAGCGCGACACCGGCCGCGTTGATTTGGCCCATCCGGCGATTGCCCATGACTTTGCCGATCCGCAAAACCCGATTGGTGTGATCGGTTTTCTGTGTGAAGGCCTGCGGTTGCGACGGGCTGAAGGCTTGACTCCTTTTACTGTTCTTTGTTGTGACAATCTGCCGGAGAACGGCAAGATGGTGCGCGCCTGCATGGTGGATTTTGCCAAACGTGTGGATGCGGATCTGGGAGACTGGATCGCCTCACAGGTTGCATTCCCCAGCACCATGGTTGATCGCATTACACCGGCATCGACGGAAAAAACCTTGCTGGATGTGGCGCGCATGGTCGGGGCTGAAGACCAGGCGGCCATTGAGACAGAGCCTTTTATCCAATGGGTGATCGAAGATCATTTCCCGCAGGGGCGCCCTGCCTGGGAGGCCGGTGGTGCGATCTTCGTCGACGATGTGGCGCCTTACGAGCAGATGAAGCTGAGCATGCTCAATGGCGCCCATTCAATGATTGCCTATGCGGGGTTTCTGGCCGGTTGCACCTATGTGCGCGATGCCATGGGCAATTCGGGTCTTTCGCAATTGGTGGCGCGGCACTTAAGCGCTGTGGCAGCGACGCTTGAGCCGCTTTCAGGCATTGATCTGGGCGCCTATGGGCAGGCGCTTGAAGCGCGTTTCTGCAATCCGGAAATCGCCCATGAGACCTATCAGATCGCCATGGATGGAACAGAAAAACTGCCGCAGAGATTGCTCGAGCCGGCCCTCAAGGCGCTGCACAACGGGCAGGACCTTCGCCCCTTTGCTTTCGCCGTTGCCGCATGGATGCGCTATTGTCTGGGCAAGCGCGAAGATGGCACAGGATATGCCTTGCGCGATCCGCGCGAAGCTCGCATCGCTGCCGCGCTGGCAGAAGCAACGACGGACGCCGGGTCGATATCCGACGCGCTGCATGGGTTGTCGGATGTCTTTCCGGCAGAGTTGCGCGATCAAGCGCCCTGGCGGGAAATGGTCGAGGCGATCCTCTCAGTCATTCTCGAAGGGGGCATGCAATCGGCCATTGACCTTGAAGCCCGGCAGTTTCAACGGTGACGGATGTTTGAAACTCCAGGAGTGGTGTCCGCCAGGATCCACTGAATCATGGAGAAAGGGGCCATTGGACAGGGCGAATGTTGCTGTCATTCGCTTGGCAGGTTTTCGCGAAAGACAATCTGTAGCCGAGGCGGCACCATGCGATAGGGAACGCCTCTGACTTCGTGAACCAGGGTTGTCAGTGCTTCGCGGACTTCCAAACGTGCGTTCTGATCAATCAGTGCGTCCAGCGTGCCATGCAGCAAAAGGCTCTTGTTTCCATCGGTCAGATCATGGGCGATAAAGATGATTTCCCTGGCGCGCCCTGTCCGTTCAAGCACGGTGGCGATCCCGGCCGTCCCTCCACCGGCATTGTAGACAGCGGCCAGGTCGGAGTGTTGTTCGAGAATTTCAGCCATTGCAATCTCGGCAAGCGCACGGCGGTCCTGCACTTCGCGATGGGCCACGACCTCAAGGTCGGGGAATTCCTCGCGCAGGATTTGGCGAAAGCCCATTTCGCGTTCCTGATGCCCCCTGTAGGAAAGTGATCCGGCAAAAAACGCGACCTTGCCGGGTCGGGCACGGGTCAGGCGACCAATCAGGTATCCGGCCATGCGGCCGGCCTGCATATCGTCGATCCCGATATAACCAAGATGGTCAACTGTTCTGACATCAGAGCCAATGGTGGCAACGGCCATGCCTGCCGACACGAGACCCCTGAGGGCTTCGCGGACGATGGGATGATCGACGGCCAGCATGGCAATGCCATCGACGCGATGGCGAAGGGATGTGAATTTTTCGACCAGTGCGACGGAATCAAACCCGCGCACCAGTTCCACGGTCGCGCTGACCTGCTGCATGAGCGCGGCCTGCTCTTCGACATGTCGGGCAAGTTCATGCACAAACGTATTGGTGCCCTCTGGCAGGATGAAGGCCAGGCGAACAGCTCTTGGCAGATCCGCCTTTATTTCAAGGTAGCCAATCTGGGAGGCTGCTTTGAAAACCCGCCGCTTCATGCGTTCGCTGACGCCCGGCCGATCATTCATAACACGATCCACGGTCGCCAGAGACACATCTGCATGCACTGCAACGTCGGCGAGGGTGGGATTGGACATGGCGTTCACAATCAAGGATTGAGGTAAAATGAGGTATTCCAGATCAGAAAGACAAAGTCAATTGTTGAATCGCCTGCAGAATTTGGTTTAAAAGAACCGGCAACACATCAAAAAGCGTCTGAATATGATTGACTCATGATGGGTTTGGCTCCAAGCCTAATCCGGGAGCAGCGCTGGGACGAAGAGGGAGGATGGCGATGGCGACACTATACGGCGGATCTCATTCACCCAATTCACGGGTCGAATGGTCCAGAAATTCTTTGCAGATTGGCGTTGTTGGACTGTCGGCACTGGACGATGGTTCGGGTCGTTTGACGCGCCTGTTGGATTTCAATTCAGCCATCGGTTGTCATTCAGCGATCTGTCCCCGGCAACTGGCACACAATAATCAACCTGAAGACAACGGACTTGGCGGGAGCCTATTTTCTGGCGGCTTTCTGGCGACCTTTGGTGCTGGTCATATTCCGGCCCCCGAACAGGTGACCCCTCTTGATCACGAAGGGCCGGCGTTTGCAGGGGGCGGTGCATGATCGTAGGGCTGACGGACAAGGTCATCCTGGTGACAGGCGCGGCCAGTGGGATTGGCGCAGCCATTGCCGAGGCGGCCGCAGAGGCTGGCGCCACGGGGTTGCTGCTGGCGGACAAGGACGCTGCTGGTCTGGCGCGCATGCGTGAAAGGCTTCCTGCTGAAATCGTGCACACCTGTGTCGCTGATCTGGCTGATCGGGCGGCGCCAAAGCGTATTGCGGAGGCAGCGGTTGCGGCGTTTGGACGGATGGATGGCCTGGTGAACGCGGCGGGTTTGACGACCCGTGGCGGCGTTCGCGATGGATCGGTCGAAGACTGGGACGACATCTTCGCCGTCAATGCAAGGGCCGCTTTCTTTTTGATGCAGGCGAGTGTGCAGGACATGTTGGCCCGCAAATCGCCGGGCACAATCGTCAATATTCTGTCGATGAATGCGCATTGTGGTACGCCGGAGCTTGCAATTTACGCGGCAAGCAAAGGGGCATTGTCCACATTGACTAAAAATGCCGCCCATGCGCATTTGTCAGATCGTATCCGTGTCAACGGTATCAATCTTGGTTGGGTCAACACACCCCATGAGCATCAGATGCAATCAGTGACCATGGCGCGTGGTGAGGCCTGGGCCGAAGAAGCAGCGGCGCGTCTGCCACTTGGCCATCTGATCACGGCCGAGGACGCGGCGCGGCTTGCCACTTATCTTCTCAGTGACGCATCTGCACCCATGACAGGTTTGGCACTTGATCTGGAACAACATGTAACGGGGGCACCGGCCTGATGTTTGATTTCGCGGATAAACACGTGCTTGTAGTCGGAGCCAGCAAGGCCGGGATCGGTGCGGCGATCGCAAGGGCCTTCAAACAGGCGGGCGCCAAGGTTGCCATCACCGGAGTGGAGGATCAGCCTGCGCCCGAGGATCGGGATGCCTTCATCTACCACCAGCTTGATGTCACCGATGCGGCGGCTGTCGTTGCATTGGCAGCAAAGACATCAAGACTCGATATTCTGATCAATGGAGCCGCGATCACTGCCCGTGGCGAGGAAATGGACCCGGCTTTTTTTGAGAAGGTTGTGGACGTCAACCTGCACGGCACTTTTCGCGTGGCAGAGGCGTTTCACGGGCTTCTTTCCAGGCAGGGCGGCAGTCTGATCAATATTGCGTCCATGTATGCCCAGTTCGGAAGCCCCAAAAATCCGGCCTACGGCGCAAGCAAGGCTGCTGTAACGCAACTGACCAAATCGCTGGCGATTGCCTGGGCGCCGGACAAAATCCGGGTCAATGCCATCGCGCCGGGATTCATTGTCACGGCCCAATCGGCAAGAAGCCGGACCGATCCGGTGCATGTGGCCAATGTCAATGCGCGTACGCCACTGGGGCGCTGGGGGCAGCCGGAGGATATTGCCGGAGCGACATTGTTTCTGGCATCAGACTCTGCACAATTCATAACCGGTGCGTGTATCCCGGTTGACGGAGGCTATTCTGTTGCGTGATGCTGTGAAGAGGGGAAGCCTTGAAAAATGACTGATTTCAGAACTATGGGTGCTGCCATCATCGGCACCGGTTTTATCGGCACCGTCCACACTTGGGCTTTGCGCCGCCTCGGCGTGGATGTGCGCGGCGTTCTGGGATCAAGCCCGCAGCGCGGCGCAGAAGGCGCTGCCACAATGGGGGTTGGTCATGCCTATGCCAGCCTCGATGAACTTCTGGCCGATGAAAGTGTCGATGTGGTGCATGTCACCTCGCCCAATTATCTGCACTACCCTCAGGTCAAGGCAATCCTGGCGGCTGGCAAACACGTGATTTGTGAAAAACCGCTGGCGATGACTGCGGCGCAATCGGCGGAGATGGTTGAACTTGCAAAGGCCAGTGGCCGGGTCTGCGCCGTCTGCTACAACATAAGGTTCTATCCGCTGAACCAGCACGCGCAGGGCATGGTCCGGGACGGCGATCTTGGTGATATACGGTTCATCACCGGTCACTATCATCAGGACTGGCTTGCCAAGTCGACAGACTGGAATTGGCGGCTGGAAACGGATGAGGGCGGAGCGCTGCGATCGGTCGGGGATATTGGTACCCATTGGATTGACCTGACCAGTTTTATCGCGGGACAGAAGGTCAGTTCCGTTCTTGCTGATCTGACGACATTCATTCCGACGCGTGAAAAACCGGTCGGCCCTGTTGCGACCTTTTCCCAGGCCACTGGCGACACGGAAACCCGCACCATAGAAACCGATGATGCGGCAATCATCATGCTGCGTTTTGATGGCGGAGCCAAAGGTGTGATGTCTACCAGCCAGATCAATATGGGCCGCAAGAATTCGCTGCAATGGGATATCGCCGGGTCTCGGGCGTCTGCCGCGTGGGACAGCGAGACCCCTGATCATCTGTTCATCGGGCATCGTGATGCACCCAACCAGATCCTGCAGCGCGATGCGGCTTTGATGAATGCCACCGGTGCCGCCGCCGCCAGCCTGCCGGGCGGGCATGTGGAAGGTTTTGCCGACAGCTTCTTTGCACTGTTTCGGCAGGTCTATGCGGATGCGTCTGCGGGGCAGCGCTCAGCATCCGCGACCTATGCAAGCTTTGATGATGGACACTATGAAATGCGTGTCTGTGATGCCGTTTTGAGCAGCGCCAAAAAGGGTGGCTGGGTCGATGTTTAGGAGATAAATCAGATGAAACTGGGATTGCTGACCGCACCTTTTGAGGACACAGACCTAATGGACGTGGCCGACTGGACTGCCGCAAATGGCATGTCGGCGCTTGAGGTCGCGTGCTGGCCTGCGTCCGGCGGGGAGAAACGCCGCTATGCCGGAACAAGCCATATCAACGTCGAGGGTCTGACGCGCGCGCAGGGCAGCGAGATCATCGGTGCATTGGCAGACAAGGGCATCAGTATTTCCGCTCTGGGCTATTACCCCAACCCGCTGCATGCGGAGGCAGATCACCGTGATGCGGTGATCGCGCATCTGAAAAAAGTGATTACGGCGGCCGGTTTGATGGGTGTGAAGGTGGTCAACACCTTTGTCGGCGGGGATCGGGCATTGACCGTTGATGACAACTGGACCCGTGCCACGGCTATTTTTCCCGATATCGTCAAACATGCGGCCGACAGCGGTGTGACGCTGGCCTTTGAAAACTGCCCGATGATCTTTTCAAACGATGAATGGCCAGGCGGTCATAACATCGCCTATAGTCCTCTCATCTGGCGGCGTATTTTCGAAACCTGGGATGGGGTCGGCATGAATTTTGATCCCTCGCATCTGGTGCTTCAGATGATCGATCAGGGGCGGTTTATTCGCGAATTCGGTGCCCGTTTTGCTCATGTTCACGCCAAAGATCTGATGATCGATCGTGATGGACTTTATGAGCGGGGCATATTGTCGGCAGGTATGGGGTGGCAGGTGCCGCGCCTTTGTGGTTTGGGTGATGTCGATTGGAGCGATTTCTTTGGTCAGCTTTACCGCGTTGGTTATGACGGCCCGATCATCATTGAACACGAAGACCGCGATTTTGAAGGGACTGATGAAAAAATCAAACGGGGCTTCTGCCTCGCCCGCGACATTCTGAGCCCCTACATCAAATAGGGGCAGAATAAACTGCAAGATTAACCCAAACGGAGGAAGAACCATGAGGAAATTACTAACACAGGTTGCAGCGGTCGCGTTGTTGGCCGGCGGCTTTGTCGGTTCGGCAATGGCTGCTGATGGCTATACAATCGGGATTTCCAATACCGTCCAGGGCAATGGATGGCGCGAGGAAATGGTCTGCGCAATGAAAGCGCAGGCGCTGGTATCGGGCAAGGTCGACAGCCTGAATATTGCGCATCGCAATACCGATGCGACTGGCCAGTTGGAAGATATGCGCAACCTGATCCAGGCGGGCGTGGATGCCATCGTTCTCAACCCGTCCAACTCTGACGGCGTGAACGCCGCCATTGAAGAAGCCATCGCTGCAGGCATTGTTGTTGTGGCAGTCGATCAGGCGGTTTCTGCTGAAGGGGCCTATGTGCTTTCCAACAATCAGGAAGAATATGCCTATCTTGGCGCCAAATGGCTGTTCGAGCAGCTCGGCGGTTCGGGCAGTGTGGTCTACATGCGCGGGGCTGCCGGTGCAGGGGCAGACAATGACCGCGATACCGGTTTCAAACGCGCAATGGAAGAATACCCCGACATCAAGATCGTGCATGAAGTCTTTACCGGCTGGCAGCAGGATCAGGGCAAGCAGCAGATCCTTGATTACCTGTCGACCGGTTTGCCGGTGGATGGTGTCTGGACCAGCGGGATCGACAATGTGATCGTCGATGCATTTATCGAATCCGATGTGCCGCTTGTTCCCATTGTTGGCGCCGATAACGCCGGTTTTGTCGGGCAATTGGCCACAGTGGAAGGCTTCACTGGCGCCGCTGTCACCAACCCCGGTTCAATCGGTGGTGCGGGCGTGACACTGGCGCTGCAGATCCTTGATGGCAAAATGCCGGAGAGCAATACCGTGCTTGTTGACCCGTCGATCTGGGCCAACAATGATCCCGAAGGCAAGGCTTTGATCGCCGCTGCCCAAAACCCCAACCTTGATCCTGAATGGCCCGTTTCGGTGCAGATTCCCGGTTGGACAGACTATTCGATGGATGAAATTATCGCCTGCAAAGGTCCAGGCGAATAAGACAGTCTGGGCCCCGGCATTGGTCGGGGCCCATTCCTACCGGGCAGAGGCATGTATGACGGATCAGCAGGCACAAACGCCGCTTTTGGATGCGAAGGGCGTTTCAAAACGTTTTGGCGCAGTTGTGGCACTCGAGGACGCGTCGCTGACCATTTCGGCGGGGCAGATTGTTGCCTTGATGGGGGCAAACGGGGCTGGCAAATCGACCTTTGTCAAGATCCTGACCGGCGCTCTGAAGCCGGACACCGGACACGTGCGTATCCGCGGTACTGAACGCCGGGTGGGATCACCGGCTGAGGCGCGGCGTTCCGGCCTTGTGCCGGTCTACCAGGAACCATCGCTGATTCCTGATCTGAGCATTGCGGATAATCTGCGCCTTGGGGACACGCCGGTGGCCGATTTTCAGCACTGGGTCCACGAACTTGGCATTGATGGTTTGCACCTGGACGACATGATCAGCGCACTGCCTCTTGCGACCCTGCGCATTCTTGATCTGGCACGTGCGCTGGCCGTTAAACCGGACGTGTTACTGCTTGATGAAATGACCGCGGCACTGCCCACTGACCTTGTGGAAAAGGTGCTGGACACCGTGCGCAAACAGGCGGATGCAGGCCAGTCCGTCATCTATATTTCACATCGTTTTTCCGAAATCGCCGAGATTTGCGACAGGGCCACTGTGCTGCGGGATGGTGCAACGGTCGGTGATCTGCCGATCACGCCCGGCGTTGAGGAAAAAGTCGTTGAGTTGATGCTGGGGGCTGTTCTGGACAAGGATCCGACACGCACCAGCACTGCCGCGCACTGCCCCGAAGGCATGCCGCGTGTCACGGTTCGCAATCTGGCCGCAGGGACAAAACTGCAGGATGTCTCGCTTGATCTTTACAGGGGGGAAGTGCTGGGTGTCGTGGCACTGGAGGGGCAGGGACAGGATCAGCTGTTTGACGTTCTTGCCGGCATGGACAGTCCCACCGCCGGCACGATCGCGCTGGACGGCAAGACCGTCAGTTTCAACCATCCTGCTGATGCAATTGCGGCGGGTCTGTCCTTTGTGCCGGGCGACCGGGCAGACGGACTTTTGATGGAACGATCCGTGCATGAAAACATCGCACTCCCGCAACTCGCTCGTTTTGCCAAATGGGGGGCAATCGGCATGAAGAAAGAGGCTGCGACGGTCAAAAAAGCCATCGACCGGCTGCAAATTGATACCCGTGCCCAGGGCGAAGTGCAGCGCCTGTCGGGCGGCAACCAGCAAAAGGTGACCATCGGACGCTGGATCGCCGCAGGCGTGGATACGCTTTTGCTGTTTGATCCGACCCGCGGCATCGACGTGCGGACAAAACGCCAGATCTACCTGCTGGTGCGCGAACTGGCCGAACAGGGCGCCGCAGTCCTCTATTATACCTCAGAGTTGGCTGAAGTGCCTGCGGCCTGCGACCGGGCCGTGGTAATTTTCAACGGCAAAGTCGTCGACGTCATCGAGGCGGCAGATGCTGATGAACAGACTTTGATGCGTGCGGCCTATGGCCTGACTGCATCTGCGGCGGTCTCCGCATGACCCGGCAGTTTTTACGGCACGGATGGACCGCTGGGCTGCTGGCCATTCTTGCGCTGTTGTTCGTCTTTACCAAGATCATCCAGCCCGATTTTGGCACGTCCGGGCTGGATTCATTGTCGCGTGCAATGTTGCCCTTTGCCTTTGCCACAGCGGCGATGGCCGTGGTCGTTATCGCCGGCGGTATTGATCTGTCGGTGGCCTCCATGATGGCTGTTGCAGGCGTCACGGCCGCTGTCCTGATGGACGGCGCCGGAGACGGAATGACGGCTGTTGCGGTTGTCATTGTGCTTTTGGTCGGTTTGACGATGGGGGCGATCAATGGCGCGCTGATCGTCATCACTCGGGTGCCGGATATCGTTGTAACGCTGGCCATGCTTTATGTCTGGGAAGGCGTGGCGTTATTGATCCTTAATGGGCCTGGCGGTTCCGCCACACCCTGGCTGCGCGAGCTGATCGTTGGTCCATTTATTGTTCCCTGGTTGCCGCGCTCGCTGGTGTTCCTTGCGGTCTGTCTGGTGGCTGTCTGGGTTCCATTGAAGCGGTCGAAACTCGGTCTGTCGATCTATGCCATTGGCAGCAATGATCTTGCCGCCTATCGATCAGGTGTTTCTGTCGGGCGGACGCGCATTGCGGCCTATGCGGTTTGCGGTCTCTTCGCAGCGATCGGCGGCCTGACGCTGACCATGAGCACCGGCAATGGAGAGCCTATTCCCGGTCCCTACCTGATGGCAAGCGTTGCAGCTGTTGTTTTGGGCGGGGTTGTGTTGGGCGGCGGCAAGGGTGCGCTGTTGGGGCCGATCATTGCCGTGATCATTCTGCGACTGGTGCGCATGGACCTCACGCTGCTATCGGTTGATCCCAATGTGACAACCATCGTGGAAGGCACCATCATGGTGGTCGTGGTGATGTTTGGCGGCGTGCTCGCCTATCGGGGGAGGCATAAATGACGTCTGAGACCACAATGTTCAAGTCAGTCGGGCGGTTCATCGGCAACAATCCGTTGGTCCCGCTGTTGATCCTGCTGCTGGTGCTTGTCGGCGTGCTCGAATTCATGCGTCCGGGTATCGTGAATGAGCGGTGGATTGGAAACACCATCAAGTTCGCCATCCCGCTGGCGATGCTTGCAGCCTGCCAGACGTTGACGATGCTGACGGGCGGGATCGATTTGTCGGCAGCCGTTGCGGCCACGATCAGTGCCTTTGTGATGGCAACGCAAGTCCCCATCGTTGGTGTCCCGCTGGCCATCTGCATCGGTCTCATACCGGCGATCATGATCGGTATGGTCAATGGTTTTGGTGTGGCGGTGTGCCGGGTTCACCCGCTGATCATGACGTTGGGCACCGGGTTGATTGCCACCGGGTGTCTGCAAGTCTACCAGCGCTTCGTGATTGCCAGTGGCTCGGTTATTCCTGACGGGCTGGCATGGCTAGGCACCGGGCGCACATGGGGTTTGCCCAACGCACTCATACTTTTTGTGCCGATTGCAATCCTGATTATCTGGGCGCAACGACGCACCGGATTCGGGCGGCTGCTTTACGCCCTGGGGTCAAATGAGACCGCATCACGGATTTCAGGCGTACGCTCGTGGCAGGTTTTTCTGGCGCTCTACATGTTGTCCGGGCTGATCGCCGGCGTCACCGGCCTGCTTTATGTCGGTCTGATCAAGGCACCTTCTCTCAGCCTGGTAAACCCGCTATTGTTGCCATCGGTTGCGGCGGCGGTGATTGGCGGCACCTCCATTTTCGGCGGGCGTGGCGGCTATTCCGGGACGATCCTTGGCGCATTGATATTGACGGTGCTGGGCACCTTGCTGACGCTGCTGCAGATGCCAGAAGGGCTGCGGCGGATATTGTTTGGCCTGATCATCCTGACCGTTACAACGACCTACATCCGGCTGACAGAACAAAGTCGTTAGGAAATAAAATGGCGAAATACAGGGTTGTCGGTATCAGCTTTGACCATATGCATATGGGAGATCTGCTGCGCATGGTTCATGACCATTCCGACGCTGAAATTGCCGGAATTTATGATCCGGATCCAAAACAAATGGCAAGCGCGATTGAAAATTTCGCGATACCGGCAGACCGTGTCTTTACCGATTTTGACGCGTGTATGTCGGCCACACAGCCGGATCTGGCTATCCTTTGTGCTGCGACTGCAGATCACGCCGATTACACGGAACGTCTGGCCGCTTACAACACAAACGTCTTCGTCGAAAAACCCTTTGCCGGGTCAATTGCGGATGCACGGCGGATGTTGGCCGCAATGGACGGCACCGGCAAGCTGATGGCGATCAATTGGCCATTGGCCTGGGTGGAAAGCCATCTGACAGCCAAACGGCTGATTGATGAAGGCATGATTGGCGACCTGATCGAGGTACACTTCTACGACGGCAACCGCGGACCGCTTTATCATCTGGCCGACAAGGTTGAGGTGAGCGCTGACGAAGTCGAGCGGCAAAAGCCGGATAGCTGGTGGTACAAAAAGGCATCGGGTGGCGGCAGTCTGCTGGATTACCTTGGCTATGGTGCCACGCTGGGCACCTGGTACATGGATGGTGCGGCGCCTCTGGAGGTTACATCCGTCATAGATGAGGTGCCGGGGATTGAAGTCGATCAGCACTCCATCACCATATGCCGTTACGCCCGGGGACTTTCAAAAATGGAAACCCGCTGGGGCACCTTCACAGATCCATGGATGATTCAGCCACAGCCGACCTGCGGATTTGCCTTTGTCGGCACCCAGGGCACCATTGCCAGCCCTGACTACGCCGATCATGTGACGGTTCAGACGCGGACAGAACCGACACCAAGGCCGGTGCCTGTCGACCGGCTGCCGCAAGGGCGGCGCAATGCAATTGAATACGTCCTGCATTGCATAGGAACCGGCGCGCCTGTCACTGGCCCTCTGGATCCCGCGATCAGTCTTGTCGGCCAGCGGATTGTGGACACGGCAGCACGTTCCGCCATGGAGAAACGCACCCTGGCCCTGCTTCCATGAGCCGGCGCTGACCGGTGCAGGCGGTATGGCAGGACCCATTGCCAGGACGTTTCAAAGATTCAAATCATCAGAGAGTTCGACGACCAGATCGCGAAACAGGCGGGCGCGATCTGATTTCCAGCGGGAATCGGGCAGAACGATTTGTATGGGTAGCGAGGGAACGGAATAGTCGGGCAGAACCTCGACAAGCCTGCCTTCCTCAATGGGTTTGCGGGCGCACCAACTGGGCAATATGGCAAAGCCCAGTCCCTCAAGTGTCGCTTCGGTCATGACATCGGCTTCATCACAGATGATGCTCGGGTTGATCAACACCACATGGCGCCCGGTTTCGGATTCAAACACCCATTGGTTCTGGGGCGTCAGCCGCGCATAGGAAATGCAGGGCAGCCCGGCCAGGTGCTCGGGCAGCAGCGGTGGCGGGTTTTTCCGGAAGAGTTCGGGAGAGGCCACCAGCAGGCGTTTCACCGACCCGATGCGGCGGGCGATCAAGGCACTTGAACTGAGGCTGCCGATGCGAAGCGCCAGTTCCGTTCCCGTTCCCACCAGGTCGACATAGTCCTCTGAACAATGGATATCGAGCCGCACATCGGGATACCGCCTGCGATATTCAGTGAAGATTTTGCTGAAATAATTGCGGCCAAAGGAGGTTGGTACAGCGATGCGCAATGTGCCGGTGGGAAGCGGTGGTGAGGGGGCCTCATGGGCCATCACATTGTCATAGGCGGAGAGAATTTCCCTTGCCACCTTCAAGATGCCCTCTGCCTCAGATGTCGGCCGCAAAGCGCGGGTGCTGCGCACAAAAAGCTGGGTGCGGAACTCGTTTTCCAGCAGTGCGATGCGCTTGCTGACGGCTGGTTGGCCGATTTCCAGTTGTTCGGCGACCAGTGAAAAACTGCCGGTTTCCATGACCCGAACGAAAGTCCTGAGCAAGTCGATGCGATCCATGTATTCCCATCCGGAATAAGTTCTATTCTTGACATTCCATATACAGGTTTAGACCTCCGGTCTATGCTTTCAAAAAATGAAGGAGGGAACCCATGAACAAGTCCATTGGAATTATCGGTGCAGGCATCGCAGGCCTTCACCTGGCGCTTTATCTGCAGAAACACGGCATTGAAGCGACTGTCATTACGGATCGAGATCCCGAAGACGTGGCATCCGGGCGTTTGATGAACACAGTTGCCCATCACAGTGTGACCATCGCCCGCGAGAACGCGCTGGGCGTGAACCATTGGGATGATCCGGATCTGATCTACCACCATCATGATCATTTCTTCAACATGCCCGATGGTCCCCTGTTGTTTCGTGGGGCTTTCAAAAAACCCAGCCGGGCCGTGGATTATCGGCTTTATCTTCCGGCATTGATGCGCGATTTCACCGATCGCGGCGGACGGATTGAATACAAAACCATTCAGGAAAATGATATCGCTGGCATTGTGTCACGGTTTGACCTGTTGGTGGTCTCGACTGGAAAAGGGCCCTTGGGACGATTGTTCCAGCACCGGCCCGAGCATACGCCCTACAGCCAGCCACAGCGGCTTTTGTGCGTCGGGCTTTGGGACGGTGTGGACCATGGGGCTCCCGGGCAGGCTGACCCGAGGGGAGTGACACTTTCTGTCTCGCCCGGTCATGGTGAAATGATTGTCATACCGACGCTCACCCGTGACGGCATGAAAACCGCTCTTTTGATGGAAAATGTGCCCGGCGGTGATATGGCCGATCTGGTATCGCTGAACCATGATGCCGATCCGGCCGCCTTCCGTCAGACCATCCTCGACAAGTTGGAAAAGCACCACCCGCATACCTACAACAGAATTGATACGCATCGCTTTGTCGTGGCCGGTCAGCAGGATGTGCTGCAGGGGGCGGTCGTGCCGACCGTGCGCCAGTCTTCAGCAACCTTTGATGATGACAAATGCGCCATTGCGCTGGGCGACGTCCACTCGGTGGTTGATCCGATGATGGGGCAGGGCGCGAATATAGCGTCCTATGCAGCCTTCGTTCTCGGCCAGGCCATCGTAGAAAGCACCGTCTTCGATGCCCGTTTCTGTGAGGTTGTGGACCAAAGGCGCGAGGATCGGGTTCTGGCCGCGTCGCGCTGGACCAATCTGATGTTGCAGCCGCCCTCCGAAGCGATGGGTCGATTGATCTTTTCCATGTCGCAAAACCGTGAGTTGTGTGACGAATTTACCGAGAATTTCAATCATCCCGATCGAACCTGGGACAATCTGGCGAGCGAGAAGCGTATCCATGCGTGGATCGATTCCCATATGGCGCAGCAGGCCGCTTGAACCTATCATGACCATTGTCGAGTCTGCCATTTGCCAATCGGCTTTTGGGAAGGTTCGGCCTTTGCCTCAAGGAGCCAACAATGCATTGTCTGACAGTCCTCTATTCAACGCCCGACGATCCGGATGCTTTCCGTTCATATTACGTCGAAAAGCACGTCCCCCTGGCGCGAACCCTGCCGGGCCTGATCAAGGCAAACTATGCATTCCCGGAGCCTATGGGGCCCGGCGACGCGCCGTTCTGCATCTTTCAGGCCTATTTTGAAGACGCCGCCGCCATGGGCGCAGCGTTGCAATCGGACATAGGTGCCAAAGTGGCAGCAGATGTGCCCAATTATGCACCCGAAGGGGCCGTTTTATGCAATTTTCCGATAATAGAGACCTGACGCATCGCCCTGACGCGACAGGATTTCGCAAGGCTGCGGCACGCTTTACAACGGGCGTGACCGTGGTCGGTGCGATCGATGAAGGCGGCCGGACAATCGGCATGACGGCCAACAGCTTCGTCACAGTTTCGCTGACCCCGCCAATTGTCCTGATCTCGTTGAAGCACGGCCGCACATTGTCTGCCGTCGAGGCCTCAGGGCGCTATTGCGTTAGCGTTCTGGGGGCCGCGTCGCTCGATGCCTCCTGGCACTTTTCCGGCAAGCAGGTGGCGGGAAATCCACCGGCTCTGCACAATGAGAGCGACTTTGCTGTTCTTCCGGGCGCCCTTGCTGTTTTCGCCTGCGATGTTCTGCGCTCGGTCGAAGTGGCAGATCACAGGCTGCTGATCGGGCAGGTTCGATGGTGCCGCCACGAAGAGGGTGAACCGCTGGCCTTTTTCGGCAGTGAATTTTGCAGTGGACCGGGAACACCCATTCGAAATCTGGCCTGTTGACAGGCATCCGACATCAATCAATCAATCGAGGGAGAAGAGCATGCAGGATTTCGCAATGATCATCGGTGGGCAGAAAATTGCCGCCAGGCAGAGGTTCACAGTCACGAATCCGTCGACCGGGGCTGCGGTGGGGCATGCGCCGAATGCTTCGCAAGCAGATCTTGATGCAGCGGTCGCAGCTGCCAAGGCGGCTTTTCCAGCCTGGTCTGCGACCAGCGACGCGGAACGGCAGGCTGCCTGTGAGGCCGTAACGGCCAAACTTGCCGAACACGCTGAAGAGCTGGCGCAATTGATTACAGCTGAACAGGGAAAGCCACTCAACGGACTTGGTTCCCGCTTTGAAATGGGAGGCGCCCAGGCCTGGGCGGGCCATACGGCGGGGCTCAGTCTGCCCGTCAAGGTGCTTCAGGATGATGAAGCGGGCCGGGTGGAATTGCACCGCAAGCCGTTGGGCGTGGTCGGCTCGATTACCCCATGGAACTGGCCAGTGATGATTGCCATCTGGCACATCATGCCAGCGCTGCGCACCGGCAATACAATTGTGATCAAGCCTTCACCCTATACGCCCTTGTCGACCCTGCGTGTGGTGGAATTGATGAACGAGGTGCTGCCGCACGGCGTTGTCAATGCTGTCGCGTCGGATGACGCACTTTTCAACATTGGCGCAGCAATGGCCGTGCATCCGGATATCCGAAAGATCGTGTTTACCGGGTCCTGCGCAACCGGTGAGAAAATCATGCAGTCTGCCGCCGCGACCATGAAGCGGCTGACTCTCGAGATGGGTGGCAATGATGCGGCCATTGTGCTGCCGGATTGTGATCCCAAAGAGATTGCCGAAGGGCTGTTCTGGGGTGCATTCATCAACAATGGCCAGACCTGCGCCGCGATGAAACGGCTTTACGTGCATGACAGTATCCATGATGCGGTCTGTGACGCGCTTGTGGATTATGCCCGTGGCGTGCCGATGGGCGATGGGCTGGACGAAAACGCCGCCCTCGGTCCGATCAACAACCAGAAACAATTCGACACGGTGTCCCGGCTGGTCGCGGATGCGGCAACCAAGGGACGCGTCCTTTTGGGTGGTGCGCCGGGCAAGGGGCTGTTTTATCCGGTGACGATTGTTGCGGACCTGCCTGCTGACGCGCCGCTGGTTGTTGAAGAGCAGTTCGGTCCGGCCCTGCCCGTCTTGCGGTACCGGGATCTGGAAGATGCCATTGCTGCTGCCAATGCTTCGGAAAATGGCCTGGGTGGCTCGGTCTGGTCGAAGGACATCGAGGCAGCGAAGGCAGTGGCGTCACGCATGGAATGCGGATCAGTGTGGATCAACAAACACGGGGCCATTCAACCCAATGCGCCGTTTGGCGGGGTCAAGCGGTCGGGCATCGGTGTTGAGTTCGGCGAAGAGGGCCTCGCCGAATACACCGATATCCAGACCGTTCTGATGTGACGATTTCTTAAAGCACTGCCCCGATGCGCCAGGGCACAAATTCATTGTCGCCATAGCCGAACAATTCGCTTTTGCTCTGCGCGCCGGAGGCAACATCCAGCAGCGTGTTGTAAATCTCTTCGCCAACCTCGTCGATGGAGGCGGTTCCATCGACGATCGTGCCGGCGTTGACGTCCATGTCCTCTTCCATCTGCCGGTAGAGATCAGAACTGCTGGAGATCTTGATTGATGGCGTCGGCCGGCAGCCGAAGCAGGAGCCACGGCCAGTGGTAAAGGCAATCATGTTGGCGCCGGCTGCCACCTGTCCGGTGGCAGAAACGGGATCATAGCCGGGGCTGTCCATGAATATCAGGCCATTGGTCTTTGCCGGTTCGGCGTAGCCGGTCACCGCCGACAGGGGTGCGCTGCCGCCCTTGGCAACAGCGCCAAGGGATTTTTCAAGTATTGTCGTCAGGCCGCCGCGCTTGTTGCCGGGTGAGGGATTGTTGTCCAGCGATGCATTGTTGTTTGCTGTGTAATTCTCCCACCAGGCGATCAGCTCATTGAGCTGCCGGGCAACGGGCTCGCTGGCGCGGGCGGTCAACAGGTGTTCCGCACCGTATATTTCCGGAGTCTCGGAAAGCAGCGCGGTTCCTCCGGCGCGTACCAGCCGATCAACGGCGCGGCCAAGAGCCGGGTTGGCAGTGATGCCGGAAAAGCCGTCGGATCCGCCGCATTGCAAACCCACGGTCATATTCTCGACGGAAACCTGTGTCCGGACAGCCTGATTGGCTTTGGCTGCGACCTCTTCAAGCTGTTCCAGTGCCAGACGCACGGCGGAGCGCGAACCGCCCGCATCCTGAATGTTGAAGGACTTGATGGTCGCGCCATGGCTGGCAGCTGCATAAAGGGAAATCTGATTGACTTCGCAACCAAGCCCGATCAGCAAGACACCGCCAAAATTGGCGTGGCGGCAAAACCCGCCAATCGTGCGGCGCAGCAGGTTAAATCCCTCGCCCGCATTGTTGATGCCGCAGCCCTGATCATGAATGATGGCAACAAACCCGTCGACATTGGGAAAGCGCGGCAAGAGCAGTCGGTTGGCCTCACTGGCGATCATGCTGCAGACCGTGGTCGAGCAATTCACGCTGGCAATGATGCCGATATAATTGCGCGTTCCCACGGCGCCGCCTGCGCGCTGATACCCATCGAAATGCCGACGTTCGGGCATCGCTGGAGGCTGCGTGACGATCTCTGCGGATTCGCGGCGAAGCCCTTCCATGGCGAGATTGTGACTGTGGATCAGGGAGCCGGCGGCAATGGGTTTTGTCGCGCAGCCGATGATCTGTCCAAATTTGATCACCGGTTCGCCTGTCGCAATTGCCCTGAGCGCTATCTTGTGGCCACGACCGATATCTTCAGTGGTGGGGCTGCCGTCTGCAACGGGTGTAGACGCCGCAATATCGGCAAGGGCGACGGCAATATTGTCGGCAGCATCCAGCTTGAGGGTCGAGGCTTGGGTCATGTCAGCTTTCCGTGTTGGTGTGGCATACCGATAGCCTAGAATATACCTCGCCTGCAATATCTCTCGCCTGCATTATCGCCTGCATTATCGCCTGCACGGATAAACTCCGGACGCCAAAGCGCACGGCCCCGCCTCCACGAATGCGCCGAGGAGCCGGGGCCTGTTTTTGAAGGTCCTGTCTATTGCTGGCTGGTGCGATCAAGAAAAGTGATCATCCGGCCGGCAATCTCATTGCCGTATTCCTCAAGTGCAAAATGGCCGGTGTCCAGAAGGTGAAATTCGACATCGTCCAGATCCCGCTTGTAGGGATGAGCGCCATCTGCCGGGAAAATATGGTCGTTCTTTCCCCACATCAGCAAGGTCGGTGTCTGGTGCTGACGAAAAAGTGCCTGCCATTTGGGATATTCGCCGACATTGGTGCCATAATCGAGAAACATTTTCAGCTGGATTTCCTGGTTTCCCGGACGATCAAGCAGATATTGTACGTGCCAGAAATTGTCGGGATTAATCTGTTCGGGCTGCTGTGTGCCGTGGGTGAATTGCCATTTTGTGGCATCCAGCGTCAGGAAACCGCGCAATTTGTCACCATTTTCCGTCGATGGATCGGCCCAATAGGCTTTGATGGGATCCCAGAATTCACCCAGGCCCTCTTCATAGGCGTTGCCATTCTGGATAATGAAACCGGTTACCCGTTCGGGATGCTCGGCAAACATCCGAAAGCCCACCGGCGCGCCGTAGTCCATCAGATAGACCGCATATTCGCTGATGCCTTTGCGATCGAGAAGCTGAGTCATCATCTCGGCGATATGGGCGAAGGAATAATTGAATTCCTTTGGTGAGGGCATTTGTGAGGCACCGAAACCGGGATAGTCGGGCGCTATGACGTGATATTTTTCTGCCAGCGCGGGGATCAGTTGACGGAACATATGTGACGAGGTCGGGAAACCGTGCAAAAGCAGAACGGTCGGCTTTAATGGGTCTCCGGATTCGCGATAGGCGATCTCGACATTGTCGATGGTTTCAAAATGATGAGACACTTTGTGCAACGGTGCGACGGGGGCGTTCACGTGCGCCAGGGAGGCGCCGTCAATTGCATGGGCTGGCGTTGGCAGGGTGACGGGCAGGGCAAGCGCCAGAGCAAAAAGGCCGGCGCCCAGTGTGGATTTTGAAAGATGTTTCATGTCGTTTTCTCCGTTTTGATGAATGCACCGGGTCAGAGGTCGGAACCAGTTGATGCTCTCAATTGTTTGTTTTCGGCTTTCAGCCGTTCGACCTCATTGTGCAACGCATCAAGATGCGGCTGCATTTCCTGCAAAGTCAGGCGTTGGGGAATATGGGCAGGACAGTTCCAGTCCAGCGCCTCGATGGTGATGACCACTGCGCGCTCTACCAGGCCGCGATAGGCCGGATCACGCAGCTTTTGTGTCAGAGTGTCTTGCGGCTCGACGATACGTGCACGGCCCCAGATCTTCAGGCGTCGGCGGTTGGGATAATCGACCAGAATGAGAGATATGCGATCATCGCCTGTGAGATTTCCGACGCTGAGATATTGCCGATTGCCGCGAAAGTCGGCATAGGCGACCGTGCGGTCGTCAAGGACTTTGAGAAAGCCCTTCGGGCCACCACGAAATTGCACATAGGGCCATCCGGATTGCGAGATCGTTGCCTGAAAGAAGCCATCCATCCGGGCGATGAATTCCATTTCGCCCGGTCCAAGATGATCCTCGCGATCAACATCGGGTTGCAGAAAGTCTGCATAGGAAGAGGCGGATCCATGTTGTTTCTGTATGGCCTGCACGTTTGGTGTGAAGGCGACTTCGGCAAAGGCGCGTGACATGGTGATTTCCTTTCTTGCTCTAAAGGCCCAGCTCGGTCAGGCCGGGATGGTCCAGAGGGCGCGCACCGGCAGGCCAGTGAAACATCCGTTGTGCATTGCTGATGGGCAGATCATTGATACTGGCGATGCGGGTTTTCATCAGGCCGTCCGCCTCGAATTCCCAGTTCTCGTTGCCATAGGAACGGAACCAGTTTCCGTCATGACTGCGCCACTCATAGGCAAAGCGAACGGCAATACGGTTTTCGCTGAAAGCCCATAATTCCTTGATCAGCCGGTAATCGTTCTCGCTGCGCCACTTGTCGGTGAGAAAGGCCTCGATGGCGGCACGGCCGATCAGAAACTCATGGCGATTTCGCCACTGGCTGTCAGGCGTATAGGCAAGAGCAACCTGGGCCGGATTGCGGGAATTCCATCCGTCCTCGGCGGCACGCACTTTCAGGTGGGCAGCATCCAGATTGAATGGGGGCAGTGGTGGGCGGCTCATCGCGATCTCCTTTAAAGAATACCGATCGGTGCAGTTTGCTGACGAACAAATGTACTGATCTGTAAATAAAGTCAAGCGATGATATTGAAAATTCGCAAAGGTGCTCGCAAAAATACGGATAAAGCAACTTGAAAAAGCAGCGAAAAAGAGCCATTTTGGGGAATATTATGTCATTTATAAAAATACAGATCAGTCAGGAATAAGCTGCAATGCGACCGAGTAAACGGGATGAGTTGGTTCAAAAGGCACTGAAAGTCTTTTACCGGAACGGCTTTCACGCAACTGGCATGGACATGCTGGTGACGGAAACAGGCGTTTCCAAAACCTCGATGTATAACCATTTCAGAACCAAGGAAGACCTTATTCTGGCTGTCCTGCGACTGCGCGATGAGCATTTTCGCAATTGGCTCTACAGGCGGATGGAAGAACGGGCCGATACACCGCGCGATCAACTGATTGCGATGTTTGATGCGCTCGAGGATTGGTTTGAAGAACCGGGTTTTCGCGGATGCATGTTCATCAAGGCTTCAGCAGAATACCAGAATGCGGATCACGCGATTCATATTCAATCAGCCGAGCACAAGCGCATGTTGCAGGTGCATGTGGGTGAGCTGGCCCGCAAGGCCGGCCTCAAAAATCCGGACGCATTGGCCCGCCAATTGCTGTTGTTGAAAGAAGGGGCGATTGTGACGGCCCATCTGCAGCACACACAGGCTCCGGCGCAGGATGCAAAGGCGGCGGCTCTTGCCCTGATCGAACTTGCCGAATGAAAGCAAGACATGCTCTGTCGGATCGTTTGCCGTTACCGACGGATGAATGTCTTGTAAATATAGCCCTGCTGTCCGTCATAGACGACGTTGCACCAATGTTCGCATTTGGCCTGCGCCATGATCACCGCATCGGTGGGAATGACGGTGAGCACATCTGCATGGTTGTGCGGCCTGGCGCGCAGGTTGACGGCGCTGGCTATGCGGCTTTCGCGCAGCCCGGTTTCATCGGGTGCTTCCTGAGACAATTCCTCAGATGGTTCCGGGGATGTTTCCACGACTGGTTGTGACTGTTCCTTTGTCACCTCAACGGCTGCGGAATTCTGTGCAGCTACAGTTGACCGCGGGGCGACTGATGCAGCGTTCTTGTTGCTGGTTTCGACATGGGCCAACCGGGTCGTCTCTGTTGGCACATTCCTGCTGCTTCCGTTGAGTGGAGCCGTTGTTTCACGCACATAGGGAGAGGCCACGACAACGCGGACAATCGGCGCCGGAGGCAGATTGTCGTTCTGGTTTGCCTGCCCATTGGATTTCTGCTCGTTTGGGGTTTTTTCGGTCTCTGCCGGCGCAGTCTGAAGGCTGCTGGCTGCTTTCTGCAGTGGCGGTCGGTTGAAATCATAAAGGGAAACGACAAGCGTTACAGCCACGGCTGCGCTGGCGGTGACAGCCAGGCCAGTCGCTATGATGCGGAGCGGGCGTCTGAAGGATTCCAGCGTTTTGGCCGGGTCAGAAATGCCGCCGCTGATGCGGCTGATTGCTTGTTCTATCCATTGACGCATAAGCGCTCACTTCGGTTTGGTAACGATATGTTGTCTGGTTTTTTAAACTGCGCACTTGCTGTGCACAAAGCATAAATGACACACACTCTGTCAAAAATCAGGCAAGGCGGCCTCTATTCATCACTTTCAATGACAAATAGTAATCTGCTGTGTTTCCAAGCCGAATATTTCCGCATGCCGGGGCTACACCCGACGGCACTGAACAATCGCAGACCAGCGGCCGGTTTTCCGTGGTGTATAAGACGTTGGACCAATGCAAACGCATCGCTCTTCAACACCTTCACGGTTAATCGGCGCGCTGGATCACGACCAGAATGGATCAACGAGATCCGGATCGGCTGTCATACAAGCGGTCAGACGGACTTCTTCGTGTAAGCGCGCTTGTGACGGGCGGACAATCTTTTCACACGCGGCGGTGTTTTCACCCGAGTGGGTGCTTTGGTCGCGGCGGTGGCTGCTTTCGCAACAGTTGGTTCCGGCGTTGCAGTTGGTTTTTCCGCTGCAGGCGTTGCCGGGTCAAGGGAGACCGGCGCAGCCGATGCAGCTGACTTGGTCTCCGCAGATGCACTAATTGCTGGGGATTTTTCTACCGCAGCAGGGGGTTTAGCCTGCGTGGTTGTTTTTGCGGGCTCATCTGCAGCCACTTTCGCCGGCGCCTTTGGTGCTGTCTCAGCCGCCTTTGGCGCTGCCGACGCCTGCACTGGCGCAGCCGGTTTTTCGGCCACGGATGTCTTGGTAGCGCCAGGGGCGTCAACTGCGGCTTCAACTGCGGCTTTCGCATTCGCAGGTGCGACTGTTGCAGGCGCGACTGTCTTTTTCACAGTGGCAGGTGCTGCTGGTGCTGCGGACGTCTTTTGTGTGATGGAGGCTTTGCCAGGGGTCTTGCCAGATCCCTTTACAGCGGCTTTGGCAGGTTCAACCTTTTGCACTTCAGCCGAAGCCTTGGCTGGCGCTGGGGTTTTTGCCACAGCAGGTGCTTTTGGCTTGGGGGACGCTTTTTTCACCTTGGGTGCTTTGGGTGCGGCTTCAACACTCTTTTTGGCCACTGGCGCCTTGGCTGGAACAGCTGCTTTAACGGGTGCAGCGGTCTTTTCGGCAGCGGGCGTCTTGGTCAGGACGGATGCGGCTTCCATTGCCGTTTCAAGGGGAGCGCCGGCCTTGCGGGCAGCCTCCGTGTAAATTTCGCGCATGGTGCCCGTCTGGGCCAGAAAACCTTCATAGGCCGACTTTGCATAGGCAGTTTGAATCTCGATGGCCTTTTCAATGGAACCGGCGTTGCTCAATTGCTGCATGGCGGTCATGCAATCCGTCTGCGCCTTCTTGGACAGGACGGCGGCTTCTTTCGTCATCATCTGCATGCCTTTTGCAAATTCGGCATTGCTCTTGATAATATTTTCCATGGCGTCGAGGCCAATCTTGCGGGCATCATCAAAGGAGTACATTCTAAAATCCTGTCAAAACGAGTGGTTTCACGGGTGCAAGCCAGATTCCGTCCATTGGACAAACCTGCAGCTCTGGCACCTTTTGTGTGCGCTGCAACATAATACCAATATTTATGCTGCTTTGCAACATCGGTGTTGATTGCGTCCGTTTTCACGAAAAAAACGCATGAACCCCCGAAAAAGCCCAAGGAAAGAAAGCCCAAGCCGGCTTGCCACGCTGTTGAGGCAAGAGACCAACTGAGATGGCATTGAAGTGTTCAGCGAGATAACGGCGCGTTGCGTGTCTGTGTAAAAAGCAGAATTGCACCGTTCAGACATGCTCTATTTTGCAGCCTGCTGACGTGCCGCATAATTGATCGGTGCCGGAAGCACACAATTGCGTCCGGCCCGGGCCCACCGGAGGCGTCACCGCTGTCGCGTCAGCCCTTCTGGATGGTCTTTGCCGCCAGCAGCGGTCCACCGCCGATGAATGCAAGCAGGGCTTGCGGGGCGATCTGACTGATAAATCAAGCCATGTTCACAAGACAGGGTGCCCACACAATGTGAGCCGTCCTCAGACCTTTTGGAGTATTTCGTCAACCTTTTTCGACAACCTAAAATTCATCATTCCATGGGAGGTTATCTATATGACCGCCTCGCTTTTTTGCCAGAATTCACCACGATGGGCATGCAGGCGCGTTTACAGGCTGGGCTATCTTTGTGCTGAACCACAATGGCGCCTTCCGCTCTTCAATGGCGATGGACCATCGCAACACATCAAACAGGGAACTGAACGCACTGTTCCCCCGTTCCGAACATGGAAAGAATAGAATGAAAACTCTGCTGCTGGGTGGTCTATTGATCACGTCGACCCTCTTTTCCGGTGCGACTTTCGCAATGGACACGATCACGGCTGTTCATGCCTTTCCCAAGACACTGATTTATTCACAGAGCTTTTTGGAGTTTGTCGACAGGGTCAATGCGCAAGGCAAGGGGATTGTCGAAATTGAAGTACGCGGCGGTCCCGAAGAAATCGGCATGTTCGAGCAGGCTGATGCAGTGCGTAATGGTGTCGTCGACATGGCCTATTCTGCCGGTAGCTTCTATGGCGATGCTCTGCCGGAAAAAGACGCGATGGTCGCCTCCAATCTGACGGCGATTGAAGCACGGGAAAATGGTGGCATCGACCTGATCAACGAAATTCATCAGGAAAAGATGGGCGTCTATTATCTCGGCTGGTTTGACAGTGGCGTTACCTACAATCTGTGGACCAAAAACAAACCCGCGTTCGACGATGAGGGCAATCTGAAGGTTGATGGGCTGAAGCTTCGCAGCAATGCTGTCTACAATGCATTCTTCAGCAATTACCTGAAGGAGGAGATCATTGATTTGCCAGCGACGGACGTTTTTTCAGCGCTTGAAACCGGCGTTATTGATGCAACCGGCTGGACCCAGATTGGCCTGCTTGACTTCAATTGGCACAAGTTCCTGAACTATCGGATCGAGCCAAACTTCTTTTCAACCGATCTCGGCGTCATCGTCAATCTGGAGAAGTGGAATTCCCTGAGCGATGAGGCAAGGAATATTCTTCAGCAGGTTGCAATCGAGCACGAAATTTCCAGCGTTGAAAAAATGCGTACCAAGCGTGATGAAGATTTTGCCGCACTGGAAAAGGAAGGCATGCAAGTGGTTTTTCTGGAGGGGCAGGCCAAAGAGAATTTTCTGGGCGCTGCGCGCGAAATCACCTGGGATCGTATGAAGAAACTGATGGCTGAACAGCCGGGCGGCACAACAAACTACGACCGGTTGATCGCGCTTTTCAACGGGCCTGAATAAAATCAAATGGTGCCGCCCGATTGGCGGCACCGCTGTCAGATATTTGAAATCGGTCTTCTGAGACCTGACTTGGAGGCCCTGGTCTGGCCATTGACTGGCTCGATCCAGGTGGCTCTGTGCAGGTGGCTCTATGCAGGTGGCTGGGCCAGTCTGATCGGTTCTATTGTTCGACAGGACCGATCGGGCCATCATCTTGCGGGATCTCATTGTCGGCGGATCCCTTTGCTTCCAGCTTGTTCCAATTGACCGTGGCTGTCGAGATGTTGCCGGGAATATCTTCTTCCCAGAAGGTGACGACGTTTTTGGTTATGTTGAGGAATAATTTGTCGTCCACAATGCGCCACAGGTTTGGATTGCCCGGCACCTTGCCGCCCTGTGCAACACCATAGGCGCAGTGACCGTCGAATTGCGGGGCGTATTTCTCCGGGTCTGCAACAAATTTGTCGCGATTTTCTGCCGTGGAAAATGCCCATTTGGCGCCATTGTATTCCGCCGTATAGGCTGACTTGCCGCGAATGGCGGTTTTTTGCGGTGTGCCGATCTGCGTCTGATCGATATCGAAATAGGCAACAACGTCGAAGCCGGATACCGCGTAACCCGAACTGTCGACATATTGTTCGCCTGCAAAGGCGGAAAAAGCGCTGCCTGCCAGTAAGGCCAGAGCTAGTGCAGTTGAGCGAATGGACATTTTTATTCTCCCGAATTGGCTGTGTCCGGTTGAAGCTAAGGCGCAAATTGAAGGAATGCCATTCACGGCTAAACACAGTGTCGTTAGTGCTTTGTGTAGTGCCTTCGTGCGCTTGCCAGAGGTGCGCATGGACCCTTGTGCCAAACGCAAAGGAATAGCGACAGGTTTGATCGCAGGCGTGTTTGCATCCGGCCTGATGCTTGACATCGGCCTTCTTTCAGCCGATTTTCACACCAGTCCTTCCAGCCTCCTGTGCACCGCAACTAACGTTGCTCTTCAAAACCGTTTTTCGGATTGGGAAAAATGAGAGATTTATCACGTCCTGGCCGCTCGCCGGTCCATGCCACCCATGGTATGGCATCGACATCTCACCCGCTGTCAACACAGGTTGCCATCACAATATTGCAAAAAGGCGGCAATGCCGTGGATGCGGCCATTGCGGCCTGCGCGGTGCAATGTGTGGTGGAACCAAGTGCAACCGGCATAGGCGGCGATTGTTTTTGCCTTTATGCACCAGAAGGCTCGAGTGATATTGTCGCCTATAATGGTTCGGGCCGGGCGCCTGCCGCGGCACAATTGTCGGCCTATTCGCAATTGGGCATTTCGACAATTGAGCGCCATTCGCCCCATGCCGTGACCATTCCGGGGGCGGTTGATGCCTGGGACCAGCTGCTGAAGGATCACGGACGCATGGATCTGGGCGAAGTTCTGTTGCCTGCCATTGATTTTGCGCAAAACGGTTTTCCGATATCATCGCGTGTTCACGCCGATTATGCGGCCAATGTGGATTTCCTGCGTAAAGATGCGACAAGCGCGTCGCATTTTCTGGCCGATGGAAACTGCCCGTCGGTCGGCTCCGTGCATCGCCTGCCGCAATTGGCCGAAGCGCTGAAGTCCATTGCCAGAAACGGCCGGGATGAATTCTACAAGGGCTGGATTGCACAGGATATGGTTGAATATCTGCAGGGCCTTGGCGGACTGCACAGGGCTGAAGATTTTTCTACCGCCGCCGGTGAATATGTCAAACCCATATCAACCGGGTTCCGCGGCAATACGGTCTTTGAGTGCCCTCCAAACGGGCAGGGCGCCATAGCCCTGCTGCTGCTGAACATGATGCAGCAGATGGACATAGATCCGTCAGGTCCGCTGACCGTTGATCGGATACATCGCGAGATCGAAGCTTGCCGCCTGGCCTATGCGGCACGCAATCACCTGTTGGGTGACCCGGCCTTTGCCAATGTGCCGATCGATGTGCTGCTTTCTGACGCATACGCGAGGAACCTGTGTAATGCGATCGATCCGGAAAGGGCAATCCTGCCGTCGGAAGCATCCATCCTGCCGCCGCACAGTGACACGGTCTATATCACCGTGGTCGACAAGGATCGCAATGCCTGCAGTTTCATCAATTCCATATTCAATCCTTTCGGCAGTGGACTGACGGCACCCAAATCCGGCGTTCTCCTGCAAAATCGCGGCCAGGCCTTTTTACTGGAGGAGGGCCATCCCAATTGCATCGCTCCCGGCAAGCGTCCGATGCACACAATCATTCCATCCATGGTCACCCGCAATGGCCGGGCTGCCCTTTCGTTCGGCGTTATGGGTGGGCAATATCAGGCGTTCGGGCAGATGCAATTCCTGACACGCCACCTTGATTTTGGGCTGGACCTGCAGGAAACCATGGATCTGCCACGCTTCATGGCCGATCCCTTCAGCGGTGAAGTGGAAATGGAAAGTGCTCTTGGTGATGATATCAGACAAGAACTGATGCGCCGGGGACATCAGATCAAGACGCCGATGATGCCGATAGGCGGTTCACAAGCCATTGCCATTGATTGGAGCAACAATGTTCTGACCGGCGCATCCGATCACCGCAAGGATGGCTGCGCCATTGGCTACTAACGATCCTGTTTCATCTCCAGCCAGCACCTTGGGTGAAATCCTTTCAAGCCTGAGCAGCATTGGATTGTGTGTGGCAGCCATTGTTGCGACACTTGCGGACAGCGAAGGGACGCGTGTCGCGTCAGCCATCCTGTTTCTGGTTTTCCTGATTTTCAACCGGAGGTATTTTGGCCTGCGCGAAGGCCTGCTGGTGGCTCTCAGTCTTTTGATCACGGGTATAGCAGTCTGGGTGCTGGGAGAGGATGTATTGCAGCCGGTGATATTTGATCTCAATCGGGCGACCTATCTGTGTGCATTCATCATGCTGATGACCAGCCTGCGTTATGGTGCCATGAGCTCTGCCGCGGTTCTGGCAATTGGCCGTTACATGACAGGCCAGACAACGGGCAGGCGTTATTTTTCGCTGCATGTCGGTGGACACTTCATGGGTGTTCTGCTCAATTTCGGCGCGATCGGTCTTTTGGGGCCGCTGATCAAGCGGGGCGTTGATTCAAAGGCGCATGAAGTATCGCCTCTGTTGTCTGCTTTACGCTTGCGACGCCAGATCTCTGCGCTCTGTCGTGGTTTCTCCTGGTTCAATCTGTGGGCGCCGACATCCATTGCGCTGGCCGTCGTTCTGACCACCGTGCCCGGTTCACGGCCTGGAATCATTGCGCTGAGCGGCATGATCATCGCCTTGATCATGCTGCTGGTCGGTTGGACGGAAGATCGCTATTTTGGTGCGCGCATTCGCAGACGTATGGAAAGTGAGGGAACGCTTCCCGAACGAACGCCTGTTCCAGACTTTCCGCTGTTTGAACTTTTGCGATTTTTGGGCGTGGCTTTCAGTCTTCTTGCGCTGGCGTGGATCATTCATATCGCATGTGATGTTTCTCTTGCAGCCGGAATCATGATGGCAGCCGTTCCCACCAGCATCCTGTGGATTTGCGTCCAGTGGATTTTGCGTGGCGACCACAGCGCCACAAAACTGACCAGCCGTATTGGGTGGCTGTTTCGGCGGACCTTGCCCGAGGGCAGCCCCGAAGCCGCGACACTGGGGCTGGCCGGCTATATGGGTCTGTTGGGTGCCAAGCTTGTCGATCGTGATTGGATCGTCGGGGTGGCCAACCTCGATGGCTCGAACCCGGCGATCATATGCATTGCTGTCACGGCGATTATCCCGCTGGCATCATGCCTGGGTCTGCCGCCCATGATGACCGTCACTTTTCTCGGTGGCTTGCTGGCCTCCATCCCGGAACTGTCCATCAATCCCACGGTTCTGGGCTTGTCGCTGCTGGTTGGCTGGTCCCTGAATCTGACCGGCTCGCCCTTTGCCGCGACATCGCTCATTCTGTCACGTGTGATCGGCGTTTCAACAATCGATTACGCCTGGAGGTGGAACGGTGTTTTCACCTTGCTGTCATGGGCGGTTGTGGCATTGGCGATTTATGTCCTGACAGGATTGCTCAACTGAACCGGAAGAGGTCCAGCTTTTCCGCCATATCAATCATGCGATATCTTCTTTGTATTTCAACTGCGGCATGATTGCGCGGTCATGCTGATATCGTTTACGCATCGGTTTGGCATCGGCTATAAAGGTACAGGCTGAAAGGCCGTCCAGGAAGCAAGCCAATGTCTGGTGCTGGAGCATTGTTGAACCGGGATTTGCATAATGATTGATCTGACCGATGCGATTGTACTGGCCCGTTTGCAATTTGCCTTTACAATTTCCTTTCATATCATTTTCCCGGCGACCTCCATCGGGCTTGCCAGTTTTCTGGCCTTTGTTCATTGGCGTTGGCTAAGAACCGGCGAAGAAATTTTCCTGACGCTGTTTGACTACTGGATCAAACCCTTCGCCGTGGTTTTCGGCATGGGTGTCGTTTCCGGCCTGATGATGAGCTACGAGTTTGGAACCAACTGGAGCGTGTTCAGCGACAAGGCGGGCCCGGTCATCGGCCCGCTGATGGGCTATGAGGTCATGACGGCCTTTTTTGTCGAGGCCGGGTTTCTGGGCGTGATGCTCTTCGGCAGGGACCGGGTGGGGCCGCGGCTGCATTTTTTCGCGTCATTCATGGTTGCTGCCGGAACGCTGGCCTCGGCCTTCTGGATCCTCAGCGTCAACAGCTGGATGCAGACACCCGCCGGTTACAGCATCAATGACGCTGGCCAATTTGTGCCGGAAGACTGGTTTGAAATCGTCTTCAACCCGTCCTTTCCCTATCGGTTGGTGCACATGGTTTTCGCCGCCTATCTGACGACGGCGCTGGTTATCGCGGGCACTGGCGCCTTCCATCTGCTGCGCAACAATGAAAATCAACCGGTGCGCAAGATGTTCTCCATGGCCCTGTGGTTCATTGCCGTGATTGCGCCTTTGCAGATTTTGGCAGGTGATCAGCACGGGCTGAACACCTATGAGCATCAGCCGGCAAAGGTTGCAGCCCTGGAAGGGCACTTCAAGACGCGTTCTGCTGCGCCGGAATATCTCTTCGGGTGGCCGAATATGGAGACCGGGGAAATCGACTACGCCGTTTCCATTCCCTATCTTGGCTCATGGATCCTGACCCATGATTTCCATGCGGAGATTATCGGGCTTGATCAATTTGATCGTCAGGACTGGCCAAATGTACCGATCCTGTTCTGGTCTTTCAGGATCATGGTCGGGCTCGGTCTGCTGTTCTTCTGCCTTGGCCTCATGGGGCTGGTCCAGCGGTTTCGCGGTCGGTTGTATGACAGTCGGCTTTTGGCGGTTTGTGCCCTGTTGCTCGGTCCGACCGGCTATGTCGCTCTCCTGTGCGGCTGGATAACGACCGAGGTTGGGCGCCAGCCCTATACGATTTACGGTTTGCTGAGAACGGTGGATTCGGCCTCGCCTGTGGCGGCTCCTGCAGTCGCGACATCATTGATCGCCATTGTGCTGGTCTATCTGTTCATCTTTGGGCTGGGAACCGTCTATGTTCTGCGCCTTCTGGCGCAAATGCCGCCGAACAGTCCGGCGCAGCTATCGCGCGGCTTGCTGGATCAGGGCGGACGCCGTGCCGTCAAAATCCTCAAGTTGCTTAAATTTGGTCGGGGAGCGCGATAATGGATTTTGCACTGATCTGGGCCTTTATCCTGGCCGTCGCTGTATTTGTCTATGTGGCTTTGGACGGATTTGATCTTGGCGTGGGCATCCTGTTTCCTTTGCTGCGCGATGAGGAAGAGCGCGACACGGCGATCAGCGCCATTGCTCCGGTGTGGGATGGCAACGAAACCTGGCTGGTTCTGGGCGGCGGTGGATTGCTGGCGGCATTTCCATTGGCCTATTCCGTTATTTTTCCGGCGCTTTACGTGCCTTTGATCGTGATGCTTCTGGCGCTGATTTTTCGCGGCGTCGCCTTCGAGTATCGGGTGCATTCCAGAAAGCGCAAGTGGTTCTGGGACCGGGCCTTTTTTGGCGGGTCGCTGATGGCCGCATTCTCGCAGGGCATTGCTCTGGGGGCCTGGCTTCAGGGGATCGAGGTCACTGGACGGGCCTATGCCGGCGGATGGTGGGACTGGGTGTCACCGTTCAGTGTGGCAACGGGGCTGGCGGTGGTCTGTGGTTACGCCTTGCTGGGCGCTGCATGGATCAATCTGAAGACAGAGGGCCCATTGCAGAAAAGGGTCGAAACCCTGATCCGGCCACTGGCCGCAGGAACGGTGGGCTTCATTGTTGCCGTCAGTGCATGGACGCCTTTGCTTGACGGGCGTTATTCCCTGCGCTGGTTTGCCTGGCCAACCATGCTTTATGCGGTGCCCGTGCCGATCCTTGTGGGCCTGACCGTGCTGGCGCTCTGGCGTTCCATCGAGACGGGTCGTGCCATGCGCGCATTCCTGTGCGCCGAAGCGCTGTTTCTCCTGTGTTACATTGGTCTGGGCATCAGCGTCTGGCCGGATATCGTTCCGACCAATATATCGATTCATGAGGCTGCTGCGCCGGACAAGAGCCTTGGCTTCCTGTTGGTCGGGGCCGTTGTCATGGTGCCTGCCATCCTGATCTATACAGCAGCCGCCTACTGGATTTTCCGGGGCAAGGTCAGGCATGGTGGCTATCATCACTGAATGGCAGAGACGATGAAACCATCAAAGGACAGTGCCAAAACCGGCACATTGGGTCGCCGTCTCCTGTGGTTTGTTGGCTTGTGGGGTGCCGGGGTGCTGACAATCACAATTGTCGGCTACACGTTGAGAATTCTGTTTTTTTCCGCGTAGATCAAGCGTTGGCGAAGGTATCGGAAGGATGCGTGGTGGGAAAATCGACCTTTGTCGCCAATGAAGCAAAGCGCAAGACGGGGTAGAGAACAAATGCATTCAAGCGCCGGGCTGGCATCCTGCATTGCAGTCGAAAGATTAATACAGTACCTATGAATGAATCATTCTGGATGGGGACTATAGTAATGAAATTACCGAATCTAACCGTTTTTTCGATGGCTTTTCTGGTTATCTTCGCAAGTCTTGAAACGGTGCAATCCTTTGCTGCACAACCGGTTCAATATGCTCAGGCGAATACCAAAAAGGCAGCCAAGGGGAGCCAGCCGGCTGCAGAGGCCAAAAAGCCTGATGGCAGCAACTGGGTTGTGACCTGCACCGGAACCGGTTCTTCCGATGCCATGCGGTGCGAACTGATTCAACAGATATTCCTGAAGGATTCCAATCAGCGCCTGCTTCGATTCGCGCTGATACCTCAGCCGAAGGCCGGCAAGGATGTTCTCAGCCTTGCTTTGCCGCACGGCCTCAACCTGCGCCAGGGTGTGCGTATGCAAATCGACGATTCTGCACCTATCACCGTTCCTTATGCCCAGAGTGACAATCAGGGTGTCTACGCTGTCTCCCTGATGGAAGACAACCTGCTGGCAGCCTTGAAAAGAGGCAATTCGCTGAAGGTGATGTTTGATACGGTGGAAGGCAAGACAGTGACGGTGACGATTTCGCTGATAGGGTTTTCAGCCGCTCACGCAAAATATTCTGCGGGTTAAAACGGCCCACGGCCCAATGCAGGTATTGGGCCGTGAACTGCTCTTGGGGGACATGCTGATGCCGCTTGCAGAGCGAAAGCTCACGCGGCATGAGTGGTTAAAAGAGGTGCGTTTTGGCAGGCGCCGCAAAGGCGCACACGACGGTGCCTTTTTGGATAAGGGCGTTCAGACCTTGTTACGTGGTTACGGACTGGTCCTTTTGACGCAAGCGATGGGGTTGGAAAGCGGCAAAATTATCATATATTGTAATAATAATATATATTGGTAATCTGAATTTCGATCTTCACGGAGGATTGTTGCATGTCGCTACCCTTTACCCCGAATCTGGCGCTTCAGCCGGAGGTCATCGCGTTTCTGGATGACGATTCCAACACGATTTCCTACATTGTGCATGACCCACAATCCAAATCCTGTGCCGTCATAGATGCAGTGATGGAGATTGATTATGCCGCCGGTCGTCTGGCCTTTGATGGTGCCGATGCCATCATTGCACGGATCAACAAGGAAGGCTGGTCGCTTGAATGGTTGATCGAAACCCATATCCATGCCGATCATCTGTCGGCAGCGCCCTATATTCAAAACAAGCTGGGCGGCAAGATTGGTATCGGTGACCGGGTCACGATCGTTCAGGATACATTCGGAAAGATTTTCAATGAGGGAACTGAGTTCCAGCGGGATGGGTCGCAGTTCGATCGTCTATTTGCTGATGGTGACAGCTATCAAATTGGCAATATGACGGCCCACGTCATGCATACGCCTGGTCATACACCGGCCTGCATGACGCATGTCATCGGCAATGCGGCCTTTGTCGGAGATACGCTGTTCATGCCTGATGGCGGCTCCGCACGCGCCGATTTCCCCGGCGGGGATGCGCGAGTGCTTTACCGGTCCGTGCGCCGGGTATTGGAAATGCCCGGAGAAATGCGGCTCTTCATGTGCCATGACTACGGTCCCAACGGTCGCGATATTTCCTGGGAAACATCAGTGGCCGATGAGCGGGCGCACAATATTCATGTTCATGATGGCATTGACGAAGACAGTTTTGTCGCCATGCGGGAAGCGCGGGACCATACGCTGGATATGCCCAGGCTGATCATTCCGTCGCTGCAGGTCAACATGCGGGCCGGAAGATTGCCGCCTGCGGATGATCAGGGTGATGTCTTCTTGAAAGTGCCCATCAATAAACTCTGATCCGGCACGGGGCTGTCGAAGGGTTTGATCAGAACCTGTCACGCAGGGAGAAATACAGCATGGCAAGGGCCAGCAAAGGTGCCTGAAATGCTGCGCCGCCCGGAAAGCGCGGTGAGGGGATCGAGGCCATCAGGTCAAAGCGCGAGGCGGTTCCGGCGATCGCCTCGGATGCAAGCTTGCCGCATAATGTTGCCATGCCGATACCGTGACCGGAGTAGCCCGAGGCGGACAGGATGTTGGGCGCTAGCCGAGCAAGATGCGGCATTCGGTTCATGGTAATGCCCAGCGTTCCTCCCCATCCGTATTCAATATCGACATCGCTCAGTTGCGGGTAGATCTGAAGCATGTGCTTTCGGACAAAGGAATTGATGTCGTCGGGAAAGCGGTAGCCATAATTTTCGCCGCCGCCGAAGAGAAGACGATTGTCCTTTGACAGCCTGAAGTAATTGACCACGAATTTTGAATCGGCAATGGCAGCGCGGTTTCTGATCAGGCTTTGCGCGCGTTCCTGGGGCATCGGGCTGGTTGCGATGACAAAATTGTTGATCGGCATGACGCGCCGGGCAACGGCCTGATCGAACTGGCCGAGATAACCATTGCAGGCCAGCAGGACAAAGCGCGCATTGACGCAGCTGCGCTGCGTGCTGACGCGAACAATATTTCCAGCCTCAAGGCCGGTCACTTTGGTGTTTTCAAAGATCCGCACGCCTGCCTTGAGGGCTGCACGGCCCAGTCCTAGTGCCAAATCGAGAGGGTGGAGATGACCGGCTCCCATATCCAGCGTGCCACCAAAATAGGCGTCTGTTTCCATCAACGAGCGGACTTCCGGCTGGTCGAGGAAACGGATCTTGTCATAGCCGTAGTCCTTTTGAAGCTTGGCCGCATAGGTCTTGCTGCCTTCGACAAAGCGCCGTCGGTGATCGACATGCATGATACCGGCCTGATAGTCGCATTCGATTGCGTGGCGTTTGATCAGACCGTGCACCAGATGTTTGGATTCCTCAGCCAGGTCCCACAGGCTGTGCGCTTTCGCCTGGCCGAGCATGCTCTCAAGCTGTTCCTGATCCAGTCTCTGGCCAGAGCCAAGTTGTCCGCCATTGCGTCCCGATGCGCCCCAGCCGATCCGGTGCGCATCCAGCAATAGGACATTCATGCCTGAATCGGCCAGATGGAGGGCCGCGGAAAGGCCTGTATAGCCAGCGCCAATGATACAGACGTCACAGTCCGTATCCTCCTCCAGCGAGGGTTGCACCTCCAGCATTTGGGTGGTTGCCTGATAGTAGCTGGCCGGGTAGGTGCCCTGTGTGTCGTTGGCGGTGAGCAGGTCCAAGGTAAACCTCAAAATGGGAGCATGTTGATGACAAGGATTGAGCCCTTATCGCATTTGCCGGGGCATTGGTAAAATGGTTCTGCAACGCACTTCCAGGTTCCAGTCACGTCTTTGGTCCGGTCCCTGTATTGCAGCCGACTTGACCGGCCTGCGTTCGAAGAAGAATTTTGCCGTTAGCTTCGTTATGTGGGGGCTTTACAATCATTCAGCAATTGGAACATACTACTGAGTATGTTGCAGGAGGAAATCTTGTTCGCCCCATGCGAATGAGATGAGGAGGATCAAATGGGATATCTGGACAATCTGTTTTCGGTTGAAGGCAAGGTCGCGCTGGTCACCGGTGGCGCAACCGGCATTGGCCGGATGGTTGCGACGGGCCTGGTCATGGGCGGTGCAACGGTGCTTCTGGCGTCACGCAAGGGTGAAGCCTGTGAAAGCGTTGCCGAAGAACTCAACGCACTGGGCGCGACAGGCCAGGCCATTGGCTTTGCCGGCGATGTTGGCAGCGACGAGGGCGTGAAGGCGCTGGTTGCAGCGGTCAATGCCCGTACCGACAAGCTGCATATTCTGGTCAACAATGCCGGCATAACCTGGGGTGAGCCGCTGGAAACCTTCCCGCATGCCGCCTGGCAGAAAGTCATGAATGTGAATGTCGGCGGGTTGTTTACCCTGACCAGAGACCTTCTGCCGCTGATGGACGCTGCCTCCAGTGATGGCGATCCGGGACGCATTATCAATCTTGGTTCGGTGATGGGCACTGTACCGGTTGCGGAAGGGGCCTATTCCTATTCGGCATCAAAGGCTGCCGTGCATCACCTGACCCGTATTCTGGCCAATGAATTTGCCAAACGGCGCATTACGGTCAATGCCTTTGCTCCCGGACCGTTCCAGAGCAAGATGACGGCATTTGCCACGGGATCAGAGGAAAAGGCGTTGAAGGTCGGGCAGGGCGTTCCGCTCGGGCGCATCGGTTCTCCCGATGATGTGGCCGCCGCAACGCTTTATCTTTGCGGTCGGGGTGGATCCTATATCACCGGCGCCATTCTGCCGCTTGATGGCGGCCTGTCGGCGCACAGTTCCGTTGGCCTTTTTGCATCCAGTCTGGAATAGTCGGCTGCAACCTGCAAAGGCGCAGGTGTGATGCGTGTGATCCGCACTGGGAGGAACGACTGAAATGGCAGATGCTGGTGATCTTGATATCGGTCCATTGGGGGCGGAGCTGGAAGCTGCCATTGATGGTTTTTCCGATTTGCAGCAGGTCTCGAAGTTCAACACGGGCCAATCGAACCCAACCTATCTTCTGACGGCAAAGAGCGGTCAATACGTGTTGCGGGCAAAGCCGCCTGGAGAATTGCTGAAATCGGCCCATCAGGTGGACCGCGAGTTTCGGGTCATGCAGGCGCTGGCTGGCAGCGACGTGCCGGTTCCGGCGATGCTGTATCTGTCGGGCGAAGATACCTGCCTTGGGCGGATGTATTTTGTCATGGAATATCTGCAGGGGCGCATTTTCTGGAAACCGGAACTGCCCGAATGTGAACTGGCTGAAAGAGCGCCCGTCTATGACGCCATGAATGCCACGCTGGCAGCGCTTCATGATGTGGATCCGGATGCCGTAGGCCTTGCCGATTTCGGTCGGCCCGGAAACTATTTTGAAAGACAACTCAGCCGCTGGACGAAACAGTATAAAGCCAGTGAAATTGATCCGATCAGTGATATGGATGCCTTGATCAGCTGGCTTGAAAAAACATTGCCGGCCGATGATGGTCAGGTGTCTCTGGTACACGGGGATTATCGTATCGACAACATGATCTTCGCGCCACAACAGCCCACCATCCTGGCTGTGCTCGACTGGGAGCTATCAACGCTTGGTCACCCATTGGCGGATCTGGCCTATCAATGCATGCAATGGCGTCTGCCGCATGACAGCGGCTTTCGCGGGCTGGGCGGTCTGGACCGCGCGGCGATCGGCCTGCCATCGGAAGAAGACTATGTCGCGGCCTATTGCCGACGCAGGAAGATCGACTCGATCGAGCATTGGCCCTTCTATTTGGCCTTTTCTTTCTTCCGACTGGCGGCAATTTTGCAAGGCGTGGTCAAGCGAGCCGCGGACGGCAATGCGTCCAATCCGCAGCGCGCCAGGGAAATGAGCAGCGCCGTCCCTATCATGGCGGCCATGGCGATGGAAATTACCAGAGGGAGAAGCTGAATTGGCAGGTCTGTTTGAGGGAATGAGTGTACTGATCACTGGCGCAGCTGGCGGCTTTGGCAGTGCGGCATCGCGTCGATATGCGCGCGAAGGCGCCCGGCTTGTGCTGTCCGATTACAGCGAAGAGCGGCTTGAAGCGATTGCCGAAGACATCCGCAAGGAATACGGCAGCGACGTGGCTACGCTGGCGGGCGATATTGCCGATGAGGACCTGTCCGCAGGCCTGGTTGCCCTGACGATTGAACGATTTGGCCGGCTCGATATTGCGATCAACAATGCCGGCATTGCCCAGGAGGCGTTCGAGCGTTTGCCCAAAACCGCGTCGGATGAGGCGCGCCGCATATTTGATGTGGATTTGCTCGGCATGTTCTTTGCCCTCAAATACCAATTGCCGGCCATGGAAAAACAGTATCGTGAAACGCAAACTGGCGGAGCAATCGTCAATGTTGCTTCGGTTGCCGGCGTGACAGGGGCGTCAGGCCTTGCCGTCTATGCTGCAGCCAAACATGGCGTCGTCGGACTGACGCGCTCGGTCGCACAGGAATATGCCCGGCTGGGCGTGCGGGTCAATGCGGTCTGCCCGTCCTTCGCACGCACACCAATGGCAACCGAATTGCTGGATGTCGAGGTGCACGGCAAGGTGGTCACCGAACGCGATCTCGTCCGAGGCATTCCGATGGCCCGGCTTGCCGAAGTCGAAGAGGTCATCGAAGTCTTCGTCTTCGCCTCATCACCGCACAACAGCTTCATGACCGGGCAGACGTTGCATGTGGATGGCGGGCTGACGGCCTATTAATAGAGAACCGTTTCAGTCGGGGTGATTTCGCTGGCAATTGTGCTGTAATAATGCGCCGCAAACAGGCCCGGATCAATGTCGAGCAAGGCAAGGTGCTGGGGACGTTCCCCCCACATGGTGCTGACAGCCAATTGTCCGGTTGGCTGAAAGATCGTCTGGCCGATGCCCGGGCCTTCGGTCACCACCGCTATGGCGCCGCGCTTTTGCATGTAGACGCCGGGAATGGTCAGATAGGCGAGGGCCATAACATCGTGCGGTATGCAGCCATTGATGCCTGAATGGCTGCGATAGAACTTGGTGTAATATCGCGCCATGTCGGCCAGCAGCTTGCCCGTGCGGGGATTGGCTGCTTGCAGATCGAGGAAGAATTCCGGCGACAGAACCACCTGCGTGGTGACATCCATGGGGGCCAGAACCAATGGCCAGCTTGCAGCAAAGACCGCCTCGGCCGCGTGCGGGTCATTCCATATATTGGCCTCAGCAACCGGGGACACATTGCCGGTGCGGTAGATCGAGCCACCCATCACCACGACGGATTTTACACGCTCAACGATTGTCGGGTCGATTTCGAGTGCCCTTGCCAGATTGGTCAGCGGGCCGACAGCACAAATGTCAATTTCGCCGGGCATCTCGCGCGTCTTGGAGACGAGATATTCTGCGGCGCTTTGGATTGTCGCGGTTCTGGAAGAGGCTGGCAATTCGATGCCACCCAGACCATTGGGCCCGTGGACAAAATAGCTGTGCGGATTTGGTGCGATGGTCAAAGGCCGTTCCTCGCCTCTGGCAACCTCCGCCGGATGTCCGAAAAACTGCAGCAGTTTGAGCGCATTGTCTGTGGCGTCTGAAACCGAAACATTTCCGAAAATGGTCGTCAGCGCAACGAGTTCAATATCAGGATGGGCAATGGCGTAGGCGATGGCCATTGTATCATCAATGCCCGGGTCCGTATCGATAATGATCTTGTGCTTCATTATTTTTCTTTCTGATTTCGGTTCGAAGCGCGCATCGGCATGCTTGGTCCGCAATAGATCTTGTAGAGCGTTTCCAGCACTGCCCTGACCTCTGCGGAGGCTATGGAATAATATATTGTCTGCGCATCGCGCCTGGTTTTGACCATCCGAAGCGCGCGCAATTTTGCCAGATGCTGCGACAGGGCCGATTGGCTCAAATCCACAGTTTCTGCCAGAGCGCCGACGGCCATTTCACCATCAACAAGATTGCAAAGGATAAGCAGACGCTTTGGATTTGCCATGGCAGACAGCAGTTCGGCTGCCTGCGCGGCATTGCCTGACAAGTCCGTCTGTTCTTGGGAATTTTCGGCGGGGTGGGACATTTTGCTCTGTCGATTGGAGGATTAACAAACTGAAAACCATTCACACTTACTTATATAAGCACCTTGGCGGATAATCTATCCCTTAGCGCCACGCAATGTCGTGGCCAGGGCTGACAGTGTCGATGCCAACTGTCTGGCGTCCTCCATCGGGATATCGAAATCAATTCTCCCGATCTGGTCACCCCGTGCCAATTCGAAGCCGGCTGCATCGATTGTGCAGATGCGCCATGGCCCGGATTTTGCACCTGTCATCAGTCCCGCATAGAGTGTAACCGCCTCTGCATGATCCGTGTTCATATGATCAATCGCGCTGTCCTCCATCTCGGCCAGTGCCTCATTGGCTGGCGAAGCAATCAGGATATCTGCGGGCTTGAGGTGATAGGCTTTGCCGAAACCGCCATTCAGGCTGGCGGACGCCGGGTTGAGCCGGAAAAAGGAAAAATCACCGAAATCGGCATAGAGCGCCGACTTGGGATGGCGCCGCAGGAACCGTGCGCGGATGCGGTGATGGCGTTTGTCGTCGCGGGCAATGCGTTCCGCCCGGCATTGCAAGGTGATGCGCGGATGGGCCAGCGGATCGCCCTTGCCCGGTTCGCCCAGCAGCAGGGAAACGCGGGGATCATTGAGCAGCCCGGATGTGTGTTCGGAAAGCCCGGAAACGAGAATGACGGGTGTGCGGTCGATGTCGGTTGCGACCGCGGTGCGGCTGGCGAAAGGGTGTCCATCCGGTGGCAACAGGACCGCCAGTGAGCCGAAACGGGCCGTGCTGACAAGCCGTCCGGCAAGCGTCCGTGCCTCGTCATTGGTTTCGCGGATGGTCTTGTTTTTTTCAGCCATGGTTCCACCAGATCCGTTTCATTTGCCGGAGGAATATTTCGGTGCAATGCCCGGCATCTGATGTCCTGCCACTGTGTCAAAGCTTTGACGCGCGACATTGTGGGGATGTATGGCGGCTTCCTGAGGTGTCAGCACCGGTGTGACGCAAGCATCGCTTTGGCTGAAGATATCGGCCCAGTCATCGCGGTTTTTGGTGCGAAAAATATCCGTCAGGCATTTGCGCAGCTCATCCCAACTGCCCTTGTCATATTGCCTGGCTGCCCAGCCTGCATCAAGACCCAACCCATCCAGCAGAGCCGCAAAAAACTGGGGCTCCAAGGGGGCGATGGCCACATGGCGGCCATCGGCGGTTTCATAGGTGTCATAAAAGGGGCAACCGCTGTCGAGCAGATTCTCGCCACGTTTGGCGCCATCCCACATGCCCGATGCCATGAATGAAAAGATGGGCGTTGCCAGCATTGCCGACCCTTCGACCATGGATGCGTCGATCACCTGTCCCCGGTTGCTCTGCTGTCGGGCAAAAAGCGCCGAAAGGATGCCCATGATGAGAACCATGGAGCCACCGCTATAGTCACCGACAAGATTGAGTGGTGGCACTGGCGCACCGTCCTTGCGGCCAATCATCGAGAGTACGCCGGACATGGCAATGTAGTTGAGATCATGTCCGGCGCGATTGGCCATCGGCCCATCCTGGCCGTAACCGGTCATGCGCGCATAGATCAGCCGCGGATTGTGCTGCAACATGTCCTGCGGTCCAAGCCCCAGCCGCTCCATGACGCTGGGCCGAAATCCTTCAACCAGAATATCAGCCTGAGCAATCAGGCTGATGGCTTCATGCTTGTCTTCCTGCGTTTTCAGATCAAGCTGTCGCAGGGTACGAAGCTGCACATCGGGATTGGTCTCGGGAGCAAGCGGCAGGAAAATTGCGGAACGGCCCTTCGCCTCGATACGCGTTACCTGCGCACCGAGACTTGCCAGCAGATAGCAGGCGAAAGGGGCGGGCCCAAGCCCGGCCATTTCGACAACTTTCAAGCCAATGAGCGGTTGGTTCATTGTGTTTTATTTCGGCGCCAGACGGATAGCGCCATCAAGCCGGATTGTTTCACCGTTCAGCATGGTGTTGTCGAGAATGTGCATGACGAGCGATGCGTAATCCTCAGGGGTGCCAAGGCGCGATGGAAAGGGCACAGATGCTGCCAGGCTGTCCTGAACTTCCTGTGGCATGCCCATGAGCATCGGCGTTCCGAATATTCCCGGTGCAATGGTCATGATGCGAATGCCGAAACGGGCGAGTTCGCGCGCGGCGGGCAAGGTCATGGAATGAATGCCACCCTTTGATGCCGAATAGGCAGCCTGGCCGATCTGGCCGTCAAATGCGGCGACCGATGCGGTCGAGATGATGACCGCACGTTCGTTGTCGTCCATCGGTTCCAGTTTCGATGCGCGGTCTGCGACCAGCCGCATCAGGTTGAAGGAGCCGACCAGATTGACATTGATGACCCGGGAAAACATTTCCAGATCGTGCGGACCTTCGCGTCCGACAATACGACCGGCATTGGCAATACCGGCGCAATTGATCAGGATTCTGGCTTCGCCATGGGCTTCCGCAGCCTTGGCGACGGCATCCTCTGCGGCTGCGGCACTGGCAACATCGCAGACAATTGCAAGGCCGCCGATTTCGTCAGCGACGGCTTTGGCCTGTGCCTCGTTGATATCCAGGACTGCAACCTTTGCGCCTGCTGCAGCCAATGCGCGGGCGGTGCCGGCTCCCAGGCCTGATCCACCGCCGGTCACGATTGCGGCCTGTCCATTCGTCTTCATGGGTATCTCCTGTCTTGTTATATTCTGCCTGTGTACACATGGGTCTGATCCGCACTTGCGCAAGCCCGTCAGAACCTGTCCTGTGCCTCAAGGGCGGGGGCAATCTCGGATCGGATGGTGGATTATGGGGTGGCAGACTGCCTGTGACTGGTCAAGCCCTCGACGATATCCTGGGCCGTGATTGTCCCGACCAGCACACCATTGTCCACAACCCCGACGGCCCCCGGTCGTTTGGCTATGGCATCCAGAATTTCCACCAGCGGTGTGTCGCGGGTTGCAGTTGCCGAAAAATCACCATTTGTTGCAACATCATCCGCTTTGCCGCCGGTCATGACATCTTCGGCCACCAGCAGGGAGAGCGGGTTCATGTTGGCGACAAAGTCGGTGACATATTCATTCGCCGGATTTTTGACGATCTCCTGCGGTGTGCCACATTGCACGATCCGACCACCTTCCATGATGGCAATCCGGTTGCCGATCCTGAAGGCCTCATCGAGGTCATGGCTGACAAAGATGATGGTCTTCTGCAGCTGTTGCTGCAGTTGCAGCAGTTCGTCCTGCAGGCGGGTCCTGATGAGCGGATCAAGGGCCGAAAAGGGTTCATCCATCAACAACAATGGCGCGCCGGTGGCAAAGGCCCGCGCGAGTCCGACGCGTTGTTGCATGCCGCCTGAGAGTTCATTGACACGGCGATCGGCCCATTGGGTCAATCCGACGAGTTCAAGCTGTTCGCTGACCCTGGCGCGTCGTTTCGCTGCGGCAAGTCCGGAGAGCTCCAGGCCAAAACCGACATTGTCGGCGACAGATCGCCAGGGAAGCAATCCGAATTGCTGGAACACCATGGCAACGCGTTCCATGCGCAGGCGTCGCAAATCGCCCGCCGAACAGCGTTGTGGGTCGATGAAACTGTCCCCATTGTCGACCAGCGTTTCGCCGCGAATGACTGGATTGAGGCCATTGACGGCACGCAGCAATGTCGATTTCCCGGAACCGGAGAGCCCCATCAATACGATGATTTCGCCTTCCATGACTTGCAGATTGGCACCTGCAACACCGAGGACCTGGCCGGTTTCTTCCTGGATCTCTTCGCGGCTTTTCCCCGCGTCAATCAGTGCGAGGGCAGATTGCGGATTGTCGCCGAAAACAATGTCGACATCCTTGAAAGTGACTACAGGTTTGCTCATCAGTCTGCTCCCCCGACCCGGAACATCCGGTCCAGCACGATCGCCACCACCACAATGACAAAGCCCGCCTCAAAACCAAGCGCGGTATTGACGGAATTCAATGCACGCACAACCGGGACGCCAAGTCCGTCAGCCCCGACCAGCGCCGCTATGACGACCATCGATAGTGACAGCATGATGGTCTGGGTCAGTCCGGCCATGATCTGCGGCATGGCGTAGGGCAATTCGACTTTCCACAGCAACTGACTCTTCGTTGCGCCAAAGGCCTGTCCGGCCTCCAGCAGGGATTGCGGTGTTGAGGAGATGCCCAGATGGGTCAGGCGAATGGGGGCGGGGATCACGAAGATCGCCGTCGCAATCAGTCCCGGGACCATGCCGATGCCAAAGAAGACAATCGCCGGAATGAGATAGACGAATGTCGGCAATGTCTGCATCAGGTCAAGAACGGGACGGACGGATGTGTAGAGTTTGGGCCGATGGGCAACCGCGATGCCAATGGGCACACCCACAGCCATGCAGACAATGCAGGCTGACAGGACAAGCGTCAGTGTCTCCGTGGTGCGTTCCCAATAGCCCTGATTGACAATGAACAGGAAACTGAGGGCGACAAACAGTGCCGTGTAGAAAGAGCGTCGCATCAGATAGGCCAGCGCCACAAAGACAGCAATGACCGCCAGCGGCGGCGGTGTCTGCAGTACCCACAAAATGGCTTCAATAGCCGCTTCCATGCCCTCGGCGAGGCCATCGAAGAACCAGCCGCCATTGTCTGTCAGCCAGTCAACGACTGCTTTTGACCATTTGCCAATGGGAATTTTATAATCTGTCAGCCAATTCATGCCGGTCCCCCGTATCATGCAGCCCATCATAGATCAGTTTGGCTTTTAAGGGTGCAAATTCTGGTCGCTGGATGCTGGTCGTTGAATTCTGGCGCAGGTCCTGACATGGGGCCTGAGCAAAGCACGTACCGATCCAAGAAAAAACCGCCCGGTTTGACGCGGGCGGTTCATATCGTTCGGAAAGTCTAAAGGCCCAGGCTTGATTTGACAGCCGCCAGGCCATCCTTGCCATCGACTGTGGTCACACCTGCCAGCCAGCCGTCAAGAACCTCCGGATGTCCTTTCAGCCATGCTTTTGCCGCAGCTGAAGGGTCTTCGCCATCATCAAGGATGGCGCCCATGATTTCATTTTCCAGAGCCAGGGAGAACTTGAGGTTTTTCAGCAATGCACCAACATTGCTGCATTCCTCGACATAACCCTTGCGCACATTTGTGTAGACTGTTGCGCCACCGAAATCCGGACCGAAGTGATCATCACCGCCGGCCAGATAGGTAAGCTCATGGTTGGCATTCATCGGGTGCGGTGCCCAGCCAAGGAAAACGATCGGTTCGTCGCGTTTGTCGTTGCGGGAAACCTGCGCCAGCATGCCCTGTTCGGAGGATTCAACAACTTCAAAGTCCTTCAGGCCGAAGGCGTCGGAAGAGATCATTTCGAGAATGATGCGGTTGCCGTCATTGCCGGGCTCGATGCCATAAATCTTGCCTTCAAGAGCTTCTTTCTGGCCGGCAATCTTGCTGAAATCATCAATGCCGAGTTTTGCACCCGCCGCATTGGTTGCCAATGTATATTTGGCGCCTTCAAGATTTTCGCGGACTGTTTCAACCGAACCATCTTCGCGGTAAGGCGCAATATCGGCTTCCATTGTCGGCATCCAGTTGCCGAGGAAAACGTCGATATCGCCTTTTTTCAAGGACGTATAGGTTACAGGAACCGAAAGAAGCTTGATGTCGGTTTCATAGCCGAGCGCATCCAGGACGGTGGTCGTTGTTGCGGTCGTGGCTGTGATATCCGTCCAACCCACATCAGAGAAATTGACTGTCTTGCAGCTGTCGGGCTCGGCGGCCATCGCCTGTCCGGCGAGTGCAGCACTCAAAGCCAGAGCGCAGATTGAGGTTTTGGTGAATGTCATGTCGTGACCCCCTTTTAGAGATTTTGTTTCAGTTCAGGTTGTTGCTATCGCGCCATAAACTAGGTGATTTTGCAAGCTTTTATTGAATGATGGTTCAAAATAAATTGGTTTTTGAATCATATTTGCGCATAGTACAGGCAATCATCGAAGCTGGCCATGATAGAAGAGAGGGCGTGTTCATGCCGAAAGTTGGGATGGAGCCGATCCGCCGGCGCTCGCTGGTTGAAGCGGCGATTTCGGCCATTCATGCACGCGGCTCGCTGGATATCACCATCCGCGATATTGCCACGCGCGCAGGTGTTTCGCAGGGATTGGCGCATCATTATTTCGGCAGCAAGGACGCCCTCATCGTCTCTGCGATGCGATACCTTTTAACTGAATATGGCAAGCAGACCCGCAGTGAGATGAAAAAGGCGAGAAGCCCCAGGCAGCGGGTTTCGGCAATCATCAGGGCGAGCCTGGGCCGTGAACAGTTCAAACCGGAAATTGTTTCGGTCTGGCTGGTCTTCTACGTTCATGCGCAGGAATCCAAGGATGCACACGCATTGCTTTCGATCTATGCGCGGCGCCTCAATTCCAATCTGATTTACAATCTGACGCCCTTGGCCGGTGCGCGTGCCCCGGTGATTGCCGAGGGGATCGCATCATTGATTGATGGTCTCTACATCCGGCAGGCGCTGGGCAGTTTCAAGGGGGAATTGTCTGCCGAACAACTTGTTGAAGACTATCTGGACCGGCAGTTGGATTAGTCCGTGGATAAAGCCGGCACCCGGTTTTTATAAAGGCAGGCGGGCTGTAGTGTCAGGCGGATATCAACAGGCAGGTGAGCCGGGTTTTGGCAAAATTATATTTCTCCTATTCGGCGATGAATGCCGGAAAATCGACTCTGCTGCTTCAGGCATCCTACAATTACCGGGAACGCGGCATGCATACGCTGCTGTTCATTGCCGCCCTGGATGACCGGGCTGGCAATGGCAAAATCGGGTCCCGGATCGGCCTGGATTGCGAGGCAATTCCCTTTTCTGCGGATGAAGATCTTTTTGCCCGGGTGTCTCAGGAACAGGCTGAGGAAAAGATTGCCTGCGTTTTTGTTGATGAAGCCCAGTTCATGACAACCGAGCAGGTCTGGCAATTGGCGCGGGTCGCCGACCGACTGGGCATTCCTGTCATGACCTATGGCTTGCGAACCGATTTTCAGGGGGAATTGTTTCCCGGCTCGAAAGCCCTGCTGGCCATTGCCGATACATTGCGTGAAATCCGCACGATCTGTGACTGTGGCAGCAAGGCGACCATGGTTGTGCGCTTCGGCCCGGACGGCAAGCCGCTTCAGGACGGTGCGCAGATCGAAGTGGGTGGCAATGACAAATATGTTTCGCTTTGCCGGCGTCATTGGGAGGACGCCATGGGGCGAGTTTGATCCCGCATGGACCAAGCACGTGGTGTGACATATTGCCAATCGGGCTGATATCCGGGTGCCTGCCATTGCCAATGAAACGCCTGCAGCGCTATTGGTAAGATCAAATCGCAATGGAGGTTTCCATGACTATTCGTATCTTGAGTGCCCTTGGAATGACGCTGAGCCTGCTGGCGACGCCAGCTTTTGCCGACGGCGATGCCGTAAAGGGTGCAAAGGTTTTCAAGAAATGCAAAGCCTGCCACACGGCAAGTGACGAGAAAAACAAGGTTGGCCCGCATCTGGTGTCGATCATTGATCGTCCGGTTGCGACGGTTGACGGGTTCAAATATTCCAAGGCGATGACCGAATTTGGTGCCGATGGCAAAGTCTGGGATGTGGAAACACTGTCCATTTACCTGAAGAAGCCCAAAGCGCTCGTCAAGAAGACATCAATGTCCTTTTCAGGTCTGAAAAAAGAAAAGGATATCGAAAATCTTCTCGCCTATCTTCAGGACCCGTCAGCTGTGAAGTGATGCCAGTCAGGCTGGCGTGCCTTTGTTGCATAGGCAGCCAGTCGGGTCACTTCGAGACTTTCGGAAACATCAATGCCTGATACTTTGTGAATTCCTAGCCTGCACTATGATGCAGGGCGTTTTCCCTTGGCCGATTGCTTTCAAATTTGGCGATAAGCGATTGCCATACTTGTAGTTGTGCCGCTAAATACCAACATATCAAGTGACGATCCTGAGGCAATCATCCGGTTGCACAGGTTTGCGTGCCTTTGAAACGGGCCTGCCATAGAGCCGTGGCGTGCCTGTTCCGCGACCACAGCCGCGTGCCGCATGCATGGGCGGATACGACCAACAAGGGGAAATTCATGGCGACTCTGCAAAATCTGGATGCTGAAATCGAGAAAACGCGCGGCATTGTAAATGACATGCGTTCAAAAATTGAGAAATCCGGCGTTGTGCTGGAGGAGTTTTCAAAAGCCGAAACGAAGCTTGGTGACGCAGAGTTTGATATTGAAAATGCCCGCATTGAAGATGTGCTTCGCCAGCAAAATGTCATGGAATCCAACATAGCCGACCTGATCATCGGGCTGGAAGACGCGACAAATGTATTCGGCAGCGAATTTGAAAGCATGAAGAACTACTCCGGCTGGGAAAAATTGATCGGCATATTTTCCAAGCAAAGGATGCAGCGTCTGCGCACCGACCGCGTGCGCAACATGTCGCTTGCCGGAAACCTTCAGGAACTGCTCTCCAAATCCGATACGATCGTTGGTATCCTGAAGGAGCAGAAGAGTGTTCTTGACGAGCGTTACAAGACGTCCGAGGCCAGCCTCATCACGGTGATCGAGCGGCGCAAGAACACGGTTGCAGAAATTGAAGCCGTGCAGATGCGCATTGAAGAACTCAATCCCATGCTGATGGATATTGAAAATCGTATTGCAGCCTCCACCGATCAAAAATTTCGCACGGAGCTGGAAGGCGAACGGACCGCTCTGGCCAATGAATACAATACGGCGCAGGCCAAGGAGCAGGAGCTGCTGGCGGAAAGCCAGACACTCGAGCGCTATACGTCAATGTTTCAGACCTTTGTGGATTCACTGAACAACCAGATTGCGGCGCAAAACACCTTGATCAACAAGCTGACGATCGACACCGAACAGCGCATCGTGCTGTACAAGGCGCTGGAAGATTCGCTGAAAACGGCGGCGCAGCAGGATGTTGCCCACAAGATCAATACGCTGGGCAGCCAGGTCGATATTGCAGCGGAAGAAACGATGGCAGGCATTGGCTCGGCTGCACAGCGCCACATTGGCGACCTTCTGGAAATGCATGAGAAAAACATGCTGTCGACTCAGGATATCCAGCGACGCAAGAAACTTGCAGATGATGCCTTTTCGCGGCGGTTTTCCGCGGTTCTGGAAAAACACAATGCCGCCGATTATGTGCAGTCATAGCGGTTTGCCTGCGGTATCGTGATGAATCATGAAAACGGCCAGGTCAAAGGCTATTTCAGTGCGGTCAATGCCGCGCTGACAGGTCTCGACACATTTCTCGCCGATGAGAATTCACCGCTCTACAAACATGCCCTGATAGGGCAGGTGGTGACGCCCTATATCGAACGGCTGATGCAGACCTTTTCCTGTTGGGAAAACCGCATCGGCTTTGTCGATACGTTTCGCATATCCAGAGCCGAGAGCGGGTTTCCGGCCTTTCAAAACGTGCTTGAACTCGACAACGACCGGCAGGCTGCCGGCAAGCGGCTCAATGCGCTGCCGTCGGCGGACGAATTGCGCAACGAGATGGTTGATTTCATTTTGCGTCACAAGGCCTTTCCATCTGCCTTGCAGTCCAGAATGGCAGAGCGATCCTATCTGGAGGCCATTCAGAAAGGTGATGTGTTTTCGCCGTTCATACTGCCCGAGACGGTCAAAGTGTCGGTCAATCCGAAGACGGGGCGGCCTTACTACGTCGTTCACTGGGGCGTTTTTGACGGCAGCCAATCCCTGCCGATGGTCTATATGGCGGTGATCGAGGATTCCAGCGAGGAGGTCGGCAGGCTGCTTGTGACCTCCAAGGGTGAGCTCAATTCCAACATCAAGATACCCTTGCCGGTCGAGGGGCTGTTGAACCCGGATCTGGCGCATCGTTTTGATGATTTTGCCGAGAAGAACAGTGCCTATTCGCTGACACCTGCCACGATCATCGGTAATCTTGACAAGGATTTCGAGGTGCTGCACCCCAAACAGCTTCGGCGCTTTGTGCTCGGGCCGTTCTATTCGGCGGGTGTGACGGAACACAACAGCCGGGTCAGCGATATCCTTGCAAAAGTGCGCAAACCTGAAAATGCCTGGATGCTCACCTGGACCATCCAGGAGATTGTGGCGACGGTGGAACGGCCGGCGCGGCGTGGCCTGTGGAGTTCGACACCTGCTGTGCAGGAATTTCATATTGATACCAACGATCTGGAAGCTGCCCGTCAGGGCGTGAGTTTCTATGAAAAACACGCCCTTGTGCCGCATGACGCCTATCAGGCACTTTATGCCAGCGGCGATGCCGATACGGTGTTCAAGGGTTTCAAGGTGCATGTCATTTCCGGCAACCAGATAATCAGCGGGGTCTAGTCAATGAGCCAGAATGCAGGACTGACCACAGTGCATGAAGATGATATTGCCAAACACCTGCCTGTCGCGCAGGGCATGATAACGCGGATGATCATCCTGCAACGCGATGCACCCGGCGCAAAGACAAGTCTGGCGGGCAGCGGACGCCGGTTTGTCTCGACGGTTTCGACCGGTGCGGTCCGTCGCACCCGGGAAGTTGAACTGACCAAAAGGGTGGCGCAGGTCCATCCCGATGATCCGATGATGTCGATAGCCCAGCACAGTGTTCTGTTTCGCGCCAGACGCGGACTGGCCGTTGCGCTTGCATTGTCTGACACATTTGCAAAACAGAGCAATCTGGAAACATTGCAGGCGCAGAATTCCGCCTCGCCGCTTTCAGGTGAAGCGGCGAGCCAGTTCAAGTCTCTCCTGTCTGCCTCCGCCTATGTCGCGGCCTTTTCCTTTGCTGCCTATCTTCTTCAGTTGATGGGCCAGGAAGGTGAGCCGGTCAATGACATGGACGAACCTGACTTTGTCTTTGATACGCCTCAGGATGCGCTGAAATCGATGGTGGCCGGACTGGATGGTGCGATCACCAGTAGTTCGGATGATGCGACGCTTACCGCCAGAACAAGAGCCTTTGCCCGCACCGCGCTGGAAGGATTGTTGCAGCGTCGATCGCGGTTTACCGGTCTTGCCGATTTTGCCGAAGCGCATATCCGCATAGAGCAGGATGATTTCACCCTGGATGGTTTTGATGTTGCGCCGGGTGAACGGCGCAAGCCCCTGTCGATGAGCTTCAAGAAACCCAATGAGATCATTGGCAATCACATCGCGAAATACCAGGCCATGAAACTGGCAAAGATGCTGATGGCCTATGATTTTGACCGGCAGATGAACCCCTTTGTCGAACTGGGCGGGTTTCTCTTCACCTTTATCGGTGACGGCATGCCGGGAACAGGCAAAACCATTTTGATCCAGATGATCGCCGGTCTGATCAATGATTATTGCAAGGTCGCCTCCTATCCGTTCCATTACGAGAATTTCGGCGTTGACCAGATTTCCTCCTATCAGGGAAAATCCGGCCAGAACTGCAAGAGCTTTGTCGATAATGTCATCAATCCGCGAGCCATTGGGTTTGGCACGGTGGACGACATTGATCAGGTTGCTGCGCGTCGCTCGGATGACCGGGCATCCTCCGGGCAACACGAGGTGACGGCGGTTCTGATGGAAAGTTTTGCCGGTGCATCCACAGTGGTGCGCGGCAATTGCGCCTTTGGCATGTTTTCCAATTATCCGGAAAATGTTGATGACGCGCTTCGACAGCGTGCCGGTGCCAGGTGGCTGGTAGAGGGGCCGCAAAGTCGCGATGACTATGTGGATATTTTTGTGCTGTTGGCCGGCAAAAATCATCAGATACCCCTGGGCAGCCATGCGCTTTTTGCCGGGCAGGAGATCAAAGGGGCTGTTGCGGCCTCCTATGAGGGCCATGATTTGCCGCAGGAAGAGGATCTGCTGGCTGTCTGGGAGGACTGCAGAAAAGACAATGGCGAGATCACCACGATGGCAGATGTCGGCGATTACCTCTACCGGATCAAAAAGGCCGAACCGCGGTTTACCGGTCGGGCGATCAAGAACATTACCGATGCCATCAAGATGCGTGCCATGGATATCGATCTGCCCGATGCCTGGTTCGAGACACCGGAGGTGTTCATGCACAAATCCTATGATGAGAAGAAGGCCATGATCGAGGAACTGCGTGGCCCGTTTTCCATCCAAATGGTTCTGCAGGAAATCAACCGCTATGCGGATTCCGAGTTCCGTTACACCGACCGTTCCGACGATGCCGCCGTTGAAGAAATCATCAGGCGGGAGCGTCAGCGTGAAAAGGCGATCCGCGAAATGGAGAAGCTGAAGCGCGATGGTCTTTGGAAGGCATGACAGGAACCTGATGGAACGCCTTGTTGAAAATGACCTGATATTCGGCCGCCTGCTTGAGGTAAGCGAACCGCATCTGATCGAGCGCTATAACAAGGCGCTGCGCGCCTTTGGCGTTGCTGAAACGCGCCTCGACAAATTTCGTATCGATATGACGGGCTTTTCGCCAGAGGTGGCCGAGGAACTGGGTGATCCGCAATATCTTGATCCCAACGCGGTCAATCGGCGTTTTATCCTGTTGTCGCCTGCACAGGAATCCTTGCCGGTTGTTCATACGAGTTTCTCCAATACGGCATCACTGATGCATGCCTTCTTTGATGAGAACAAACGCGCCATTCATGCGGTGACGATCCGGGACGTACTCTATGGCGAGATTGAAGAAAACGTCTCGCGTGTCGAAGATATCGAAGATCTGCTGTCCATTCAGGAGGTCAATTTTCGTGTTCTGACAGCCGATGATATTCTTGGAAAATCCGATGAATTGCGGCGGCTGGCCGACCGGCTGATTGCTGCGCCCAATGCCTGGCGCAATGATGAAATGCTCAATCGCATGGTCGAACTTGCCCAGCAGACGGGTGATATAAGGCAGAACTCCCTGGTGCCCGACAAGCTGGTCTTCAGGCATGATGCCTATTGGACGGGCCATTTCGGCGGAACATTCGTGTTTGTCGATGACAAGCGCATAACGGTGATCTGTGATCCTGCTGCGCCGGGTTTCCGTCGATCAAGACCGTGGCAGGTCAGCTATATTTCGATCCATGATCACAAACATATTTTTGCGTTTCTGACCAAAACCGGCCGGATTGAATTGCCACGCGCTTCCTGGGTGGAGCGGTCGGGATACCTGCAGCACCGCTCGGATATGGCCCTCTTGTCGCTTGTCCGCAGGCATGATGGTCAAGCCGATCTTGATCGCGCCGATGCCATCTGGTTTCAGACCTGGGTCCACCGCAATGCCAAGGCCGTCGCAGAGGATGGGACCTATCCGTTCCTGCAGGCCGCCAGCCGCCAGATATCGGCAGATGGCGAGATTGCCATGGACGATGTTGCCCCCAAACAGCGTATGCTGCTTGTCAGGGCAAAACCCGAACATCCGGATTTCTGGCTGACAAGCCGGCTGATCAGTGTTCTGGTGCCTTTTGATTTCGTTTCCCGTTTTGTTTTTGACAAACAGGGCTTTTACGAAGACTACCAGAGCTACAGTGACAGCTTTCGCGCCCATGTTGTGAAAACGCTTTCTGCCACCTATCTGCGAGACAAGAAGGCTTTTCGCAGACGCCTTTATGGATTTGGAGAGGACAGCAGCCATGCTTGACCCGATTATCGCTTTTTTTGAACGCCTATTCACCTATATCGGGCGCGGGATCGGCATGCTGATTGCCTGGATTTTGTGGCCGTTTCTGGCTGCTGGTCGCTGGTATCGCCGCAAGGGCTTTATCCTGAGGGCTGTTGTCGGCGGTTTGGTGCTGCTGTTTGTGGTGCTCTATGCGATTTTCATATGGCGGGTCTTGTGGATCAGGGATCTCGATCCGGATTATGTCACGGCCTATAATATGAAGGGACTGGGCATCAATGCCAATGATCAGACTGCAGTCGAGGAAAGCACATCAACCACAAAAACCTGCAAACGTTCCGCCATTGTTGATGTCACAGCCGATCTGATCGACCTGAATGTCAACAAGAATTCCTGGATTTCGTCGACACTTCTCTACAAGGCGGGCTTTTTTGGATTGTCCTGGGATGCAACGCCATTTCTCGACAACAAGGCATCCTTTCAGCGCGGTGTGCAGCAGGCCATCCAGCGCACGTCACAGGAATTGGTCGATACGCTTGGTCGGGTAAGGGGCACCTCTGCTGCCGATACCGACCTTGATCGCGCGCGCGGCCGCATTCAATATGACCAATATACCTGGTACTTCAGTCTTTCCCCCTTCGGGCCGCTCACGCCGACACCCAGTGCCTATCGTGAAGGCATGGACAGGCTGAGGGCCTTTAACGACCGGCTGGAATCCTGTGAGGCGGTGTTTGATGCACGATCGGACAATCTGATTCGCTTTGTCGACAGGATTGCCAGTGATATCGGGTCCACGTCGGCCGCATTGCGCGACCGCTCCGATCTGAGCAACGCCGGCTGGTTCGATACCAGAGCAGACAACCAATTCTGGTTCACCTATGGTCAGCTCTATGCCTATTACGGCATCCTGAAAGCCGCCCGCGGGGACTTTGCCGACGTCATCAAAAGCCGCCAGGTCGAGGATGTCTGGGAAACCATGGAAGAACAGCTTCGCACCACTCTGGAACTCGATCCCGTCATCGTATCCAATGGCAAGGAAGATGGCTGGATCATGCCGACGCATCTGACCACAATCGGGTTCTATCTGCTGCGTGTGCGCTCCAATCTGGTGGAGATCCGGTCCATTCTGGATCGTTAGACCTCGCAGGGCAGATGGGCTTGCGGTGCAGTGGCAAGCGGCAACATGCGTCGGTCGCGCATGAGCCCGTGCATGTCCTTGCAGAATTGTCTTGAGGCCATATTGCGTGTCACCGTCGGACCGTTCAGGATGCCCGTGTCGTATTTGACGCAATTTACGGCATAAACTGAACTGTGGGGAGGCCTGTATTTCCGTTTAAGTTGCGGGCGCAACAGTTCTGTTTGCGGGGATGCCAGAGGAGGAGTTTAAACGATATGGCCGAGGTCAAATCCGACATTGAAATTGCACGTGCTGCAAACAAATTGCCGATCATGGAGATTGGCGCGAAGCTGGGCATTCCGAGTGAAAGCCTGCTGCCCTACGGTCATGACAAGGCCAAACTCTCGGCTGAATTCATTGCGGCGCAAAAAGACAGGCCCGATGGAAAACTCATCCTGGTGACAGCCATCAACCCGACCCCTGCAGGGGAAGGCAAGACAACGACAACGGTCGGCCTTGGCGATGGTCTGAACCGCATCGGCAAAAAGGCCGTCATCTGCATTCGCGAGGCATCTCTCGGTCCCTGTTTCGGCGTCAAGGGCGGCGCGGCAGGCGGCGGCTATGCGCAGGTGATTCCGATGGAGGACATGAACCTGCACTTCACCGGTGATTTTCACGCGATCACGTCCGCACACAATTTGCTGTCCGCGATGATCGATAATCACATCTATTGGGGCAATGATATCGGCATCGACATCAGGCGGGTGGCCTGGCGCCGGGTGATGGACATGAATGATCGCGCCTTGCGCGAAATCGTCTGTTCGCTGGGCGGTGTTGCCAATGGCTTTCCGCGCGAATCCGGCTTTGACATCACCGTGGCGTCCGAAGTGATGGCGATTCTTTGTCTGGCGAAAAACCTGAAGGATCTGGAAAAACGTCTGGGCGACATCATTATCGGCTATCGCCGCGACAAGACACCGGTCTATTGCCGTGACATCAAGGCTGATGGCGCGATGGCGGTCCTGCTGAAGGATGCCATGCAGCCCAATCTGGTGCAGACGCTTGAAAACAATCCGGCATTTGTGCATGGCGGGCCATTCGCCAATATTGCCCATGGCTGCAACTCGGTTGTTGCAACGACCACGGCGCTCAAACTGGGCGACTATGTTGTCACTGAGGCCGGTTTCGGCGCGGATCTGGGCGCGGAGAAGTTCTTCAACATCAAATGCCGCAAGGCCGGTCTCAAGCCGAATGCGGCCGTCATCGTGGCGACGGTGCGCGCCATGAAAATGAATGGCGGCGTCAAGAAGGACGACCTTGGCAGCGAAAATGTCAAAGCGGTCGTGGATGGCTGCGCCAATCTCGGACGGCACATTCAGAATGTGAAAAAATTCGGCGTTCCGGTCGTCGTGGCCATCAACCATTTCATTTCCGACACGGATGCGGAAATGCAGGCGGTGCAGGATTATGTCAAGACATTGGGCACAGAGGCCATTGTCTGCAGACACTGGGCCCATGGTTCGGCCGGCATTGAGGATCTGGCACACAAGGTGGTTGAAATGGCCGAATCCGGTGCGTCGCAGTTCGCGCCGCTCTATGCCGATGACCTGCCGTTGTTCGAAAAGATCGAAACGGTGGCAAAGAGTATCTATCACGCTTCGGAAGTGATTGCCGACAAGTCGGTTCGTGAACAGTTGCGCCAATGGGAGCAGCAGGGCTACGGCCATCTGCCGGTCTGCATGGCGAAAACACAATATTCGTTTTCCACCGATCCCAATCTGCGCGGCGCCCCCACCGGGCACACGGTTCCGGTGCGTGAGGTCAGGCTTTCTGCCGGGGCCGGGTTCATTGTGGTGATCACCGGAGCAATCATGACGATGCCTGGCCTGCCCAGCGTGCCCTCGTCAGAAAAAATTCACCTGAATGATCAGGGGTATATTGAAGGCCTGTTTTAGGTTTCTCACAGGTTTTGATGCCAAAGCGGAGAATGGCCCGACTGGGCCATTTTCATCAGTATTGGGCACAAAGCAGGGTAATATTTATGGGTCCAGGCCATTTTTGGTCCGACGCAAATTCGGGCAAATGCCAAAGATATCTTGCGCTGGGCAGCATTGGGCGCTAACACAGGACCATGAACAACGCACGCAACAACATGAACTGGTGGTGGGCTCGCTGATAGCGGTCGCGACCATTTGTGTACACACACTTGCAAAGCCGCTGAGGAACCTTCCCGGCGGTTTTTTTATGCCGGGACTTCAGAGATTGAGGATCGGACAAGATGACGACCACCCAGAAGAACAACCCGGATATTTTTGCGACACGCGGTGGTGTGGAGATCAGCCGCAGCCGGTCTGAAACGCCCTATGCCGGTGCAATTGACGCCTATGTGGATGGGCTTGATACCCGCCGTGGCGCTGTTTTCTCTTCCAATTATGAGTATCCTGGCCGTTACACGCGCTGGGACACGGCCATTATCGACCCGCCGATTTCGATCATCGCCAAGGGCCGTGATATGCGCCTCGAAGCGTACAATGAGCGTGGTGAGGCGCTGCTGGCGATCATCGCGCGGCGTCTTGACCGACTGAGCGAGATCACAATCGGAACGCGTGACGCCGTCAAAATCACTTTGACCGTCGACACGCCGTCGCGCGCCATTACCGAAGAAGAACGCTCACGGGTGCCCACCGTGTTTTCCGTCCTGCGGGCCATCACGGATCTCTTCTATACGACCGAAGACAGCAATCTCGGCCTCTATGGGGCTTTTGGTTATGATCTGGCCTTTCAGTTCGACAATGTGCCCGAGCATATGGACCGGCCTGATGATCAACGCGATCTGGTGCTTTTCCTGCCCGACGAAATTCTTGTCGTTGACCATTATTTGGCCCAGGCATGGATTGATCACTACGAATTTTCACGCCGTGACCAAAGCACGATCGGCAAGGCCCGTGACAGTGAATCGGCGCCATTCACGCCATCCGAGGAAACGCCACCGCGCTCTGACCACAGGCCCGGCGAATATGCAGCGCTGGTGAGCAAGGCGCGCGAAAGTTTCAAGCGCGGCGACCTGTTTGAAGTGGTCCCCGGTCAAATGTTCATGGAACAATGCACGGGCCAGCCGTCTGCCATTGCCCGGCGCTTGAAAACAACCAACCCGTCACCCTATTCGTTCTTCATCAATCTGGGAGAACGGGAATATCTGATCGGCGCATCGCCTGAAATGTTCGTGCGGGTCAATGGCCGCCGGGTGGAAACCTGCCCGATCTCCGGGACGATCAAACGCGGTGATGACGCGATTTCGGATTCGGAACAGATCCTCAAATTGCTGAATTCCAAAAAGGACGAATCCGAACTGACCATGTGTTCGGATGTCGACCGCAATGACAAGAGCCGGGTCTGTGTTCCCGGTTCCGTGCGGGTGATCGGTCGCAGGCAGATCGAGATGTATTCCCGGTTGATCCATACGGTCGACCATATCGAGGGACGGTTGCGCGATGGCATGGATGCCTTTGACGCCTTCCTCAGTCATGCCTGGGCGGTCACTGTCACCGGTGCGCCGAAATTATGGGCCATGCGCTTTATTGAAGAAAATGAGAAAAGCCCGCGTGCCTGGTATGGCGGGGCGATCGGCATGGTCAATTTCAACGGTGACATGAACACCGGGCTGACATTGCGCACCATCCGCATCAAGGACGGGATTGCGCAGGTTCGCGCCGGTGCGACATTGCTCTATGATTCGGTTCCTGAAGAAGAGGAAGCGGAGACTGAACTCAAGGCCTCGGCCATGCTGATGGCCATTCGCGAGGCGGGCAAAAGCAATGCAGCGGCTGCTGGCCGCGACGCTGCCTCCGTCGGTCAGGGGGTGCGCATATTGCTGGTGGATCACGAGGATTCCTTCGTCCATACGCTGGCAAATTATTTCCGCCAGACCGGTGCCACAGTGACGACCATGCGCTCGCCGATCTCGGACGAAGTCTTTGACAAGGTGGATCCAGATCTTGTGGTTCTGTCTCCGGGGCCCGGCAGGCCGAAGGACTTTGAGTGCAAGGCGACGATCAGGAAGGTGCGGGCGCGCGGCCTGCCGCTGTTTGGCGTGTGTCTTGGCCTGCAGGCCATCACCGAGGCTTTCGGTGGCGAGTTGCGCACCTTGGCAGTGCCGATGCATGGCAAGCCGTCGCGCATCAGGATCAATGATCCGGGACGGGTTTTCTCCGGGCTTGGCAAGGAAGCAACCGTCGGGCGCTATCATTCGATTTTTGCCGATCCTTCGACTCTTTCACAAGATTTCATGATTACCGCTGAAAGCGAAGATGGTGTCATCATGGGAATTGAGCACCAATCCGAGCCTATTGCGGCGGTCCAGTTCCATCCCGAATCCATCATGACGCTGGGGCAGGATGCGGGCATGAGAATGATCGAGAATGTCGTTGCTCATCTGGCGCGCCGCGAGGCTTCTGGCTGAGCATCTGTTGTCTGAGTGCTGGGTGCGATTGATCATGGCAGGCAAAACATTGTTGCCGTATCGGAAAGTCGGGTCTATAACGGGGCCATGAACAAGAACGTGATCGCCAGTTTTGAAAACACTCAGGACAGCTGCGCCCCGGTGCAGTCGGTGTTTTTGTGCGATCTATTGCTCCTTCTCAGCCTTACTGGCGATCGTCGGGCTCGATAGAGGAGCGTCCGGCGGTCGAAACGCTGAAGGCACGAGCTCCTTTTTTCACATTATCGCAAGACAACGCGTCCTTGGAATATTCAGTCCAAAGCGCAAATGCCGGTCCGGATTGCCCATTGGCAGGCGGACAAGGCTGAAAGACCAGTGAGAGAAATCATGAACGTCACCTCATCATCCCCGGCGCCACAAGGCAAACGTATCGGCATGGCCGATGCCGCACGCAAATATCCGCACTATCCACCCTTGGGACTTGAAGACCGCACATGGCCGTCCAAGCGCATCGAAAAGGCACCCATCTGGTGTTCGGTCGATCTGCGCGATGGCAATCAGGCGCTGGTCAATCCGATGGGCCATGACCGCAAGTTGCGCATGTTTGAACTGCTGCTGTCGATGGGCTTCAAGGAGATCGAAATCGGCTTTCCTTCTGCCTCCCAGACGGATTTCGATTTTACCCGCTGGTGTGTCGAGCAGCAGAACATGCCTGAAGATGTGTCTCTGCAGGCCCTCGTTCAATGTCGGCCCGAGCTGATCGCCCGCACCTTTGAAGCGCTGGAAGGCGCCCACAATCCGATCATCCATTTCTACAATTCGACCAGCGAATTGCAGCGTCGGGTGGTTTTTGCCAAGGACGTGGCAGGTATCAAGCAGATCGCAGTCGATGCGGCCAAGCTGATCAGGGACACTGCAGAAAAGGCCGGTGGCGGCTATCGGTTCCAGTATTCGCCGGAAAGTTTCACCGGAACGGAACTGGAGGTCGCACTGGAAATCTGCAATGCGGTCACCGAAGTGATACAACCGACTGCGGAAAACAAGCTGATTATCAATCTGCCCTCGACAGTCGAAATGTCGACGCCGAATATCTATGCCGATCAGATCGAATGGATGTGCCGGAATCTCGACAATCGCGAAAATCTGATCATTTCCCTGCATCCGCACAATGATCGCGGGACCGGGATTGCGGCAACCGAACTGGGTCTGATGGCCGGGGCAGACCGGGTCGAAGGCACCCTGTTTGGCAATGGGGAGCGGACCGGCAATGTGGATATCGTCACGCTGGCCCTGAACATGTACACGCAGGGGATCGATCCGCAACTGGATTGTTCGGACATTCAGCGCATCAAGAATGTCTATGAATATTCAAACCAGATGACGATTCCAGAGCGGCATCCCTATGTCGGTGAACTGGTCTATACGGCCTTTTCCGGCTCGCATCAGGATGCCATCAACAAGGGTATCAAGGCCATCAGGCAGGCCAATACGGAAACCTGGGAAGTGCCCTATCTGCCCATTGATCCGCAGGATGTCGGGCGCACCTATGAAGCGATCATCCGTATCAACTCCCAGTCGGGAAAGGGCGGCATTGCCTATGTTCTGGCCGAGGATTACGGGCTTCAACTGCCACGGGGCCTGCAGGTGGAATTTCAGGGCGATATTCAGCGCATCACCGAAGAACAGGGAACGGAACTGACACCGCAAAAAATCCACGAGCGTTTCCTGGAACTCTATGTGAACCAGCCGGGCGGCCGGTTCGCCTATCTGGATCACCACACATTCCCGGATCTGGATAAGAAGGGTGTCCGCGAGATCGAGGCCGAAATAACCGATCATGGCAAAAAGCTGAAAATCACCGGGCATGGCACCGGCCCCATCGACGGGTTTGTCCATGCGCTTTCAAAGCATATCGGCATAGAGATCGTGGTGGCGGATTATTCCGAGCATTCGATGAAGCACGGCACGGATGCGGCGGCAGTGTGCTACATGGAGGTGGAGCATCCCGGCGGCAGGCTTTTCGGCGTTGGCATCAGCACCAATATCGTCGCAGCCTCACTGGAGGCGGTTGTCTCGGCGGTTAACCGGTTGCTCGAAAAGAAATGACCGCTCAAGCGCCAGACAATGCGCTTTTTGCAGTGGAAGCGGGCAGGGGCAGCGATGCCCCGCTCGTGTTTCTCCACGGATTTGGCGGCGCAGGGCACGTCTGGTCTGATATGCAGGAAGTCTTTGCCAGTGAGGCAGGGTCACTGGCCTACGACCTGCCCGGCCACGGCGGTTCTCTCAATGCCGATGGACTGGGTGGTGCCGGTCGGATGGCCAAGGCCATTGCGGCTGATCTGGCGGCGCGGGGCATCAGGCGTGCGCATCTGGTGGGCCATTCGATGGGTGGAGCCGTTGCCACAATGCTTGGCCTGCGCAACCCCAAACTGGCCGCATCCATGACATTGCTTGCCCCGGGCGGGTTTGGACATGAGATCAACCACCGTCTGCTGAAACGTTTTGCCCTTGCCCGAACCTCTGGCGAAATGGAGCTGGTGCTGGAAAACATGTTCGGCTGGAACAAGCCGATACCCGCGCCGATGGTGGATGGCCTGGTGCAGGCACGCAATGTGCCGGGCGCGCAGGATCGATTGCTGGTGATTCTGGAGTCCATTCTTCGTGAAAAAGGCGGCGAATTCACCCAGGGTCTCATCATGCGTGACGATTTTTCCAGACTTTCGATGCCTGTAAAGGTTCTGTGGGGAACGCAGGACCGGGTCCTGCCAACCCGTCAATCGCACCGCTTGCCGTCGATATTTGCAGCCCATGTCTTTGAAAATACAGGACATATGCTGATCGAAGAGTGCACCGATGATGTGATCGTGCTCATTCGCCAGAACATGCGCGCCGGAACCTTGTAAACTCCTATAAAAAAATCGGAATTTTGCCACAACATCCTTTATATTAAGATCTGATTAACCAGTTGGCAGGCGAACGATCCGATGAGCAACACTTCAGTTTCCGGTGATACGGGGAGACGACTTTCCGAAGTTGTGCGCGAGGCAAAAATTGCCGCCGCAGAGCGGGAAGACGTTGTCGTCGACATGAAGGAAGCGGATCGGGGCCGGCTGGAACTGCTGGCTGAGGAACTGGCGCCGATCTTTGATGAGGTGCCTGAAGACGACGAGCAGTTCGATTTTTTTCTTTCTTCCGGCCTGCAACCCAGATTGTGGATAGACGCCATTGCCCATGTGCAGATGGGGCCTGACCGGCGCACCTATCGTTTTGTGCGCGACACGCGCTACGGACGTGTGGTGATGGCCGAAAGTGGCAGTCTGATCACCATCGCCGACAGTGTGACCCATTATGTGGCCGAGCGCATTGTCCAGAGGCAGAAGTTTCTCGCCTCCGATGCACCGGCGGGCCAAAGCAGAACATCTGCGCAACAGGATCGACGGGATGATCTGCAGCGTACCCATGGCGAAGCGAAATCGCCCAGGCCCGCTGAAGGTCAGACATCCAAAGACAAGACCCAGGCAAAGGCAGCATCGCCAGCCGCCAGCGGGCATACAAGAGACAGAAGTGTTGCCAGGGTGATCACTGCCATTCTCTGGTTTGGCCTTGGTGTACTGGTGACCGTTGCAATCATCGCCTTCATTTTTCTGGAAGATATCGCCACAGCTTTTGGTTGGACGTAAAAGCCGTAAAGCGACGACTGCTCAGGGATGCCTTGCCACAAAGGTGACTGCGATCACGTTTTGTATTGCCTGCAAAGAGCAAAATTCCTGAATCCTCTATTGACCTGTCCCTTGGGGTCGCCCCGATAAGGATAGCGGTCAGCAAACATCGAGGTGATTCATGAGCCAATCCGCACAGTTCCTCCCCCCTTCCGAGGCCGCCAGACGGCTCGGCGTGTCTCCAAAAGCCCTTCGCCTCTACGAACAGCGCGGTCTGATCAGTCCTGTTCGCACCGCAGCAGGCTGGCGCATCTATGGCCCGGTTGAGATGACCCGGGCCGCAGAGATCGTTGCTCTGCGGTCGCTGGGTCTCAGTCTTGCAGATGTGGCAGGCGTTCTGAATGGTGATCCTGACGGTCTGGCGCCGGCGCTGGCGACCCATGAAACAGCCCTTGAAGGTCAAATCCGTGGACTGGCCGAAAGGGTCGAAAGGGTTCGCACCATTCGCGCTGGTCTGGACAATGCCCAAATTTCGACAGGCAACCAGTCTGCGGGCCCCCATTCTGTGGCCCCCGATTCCGCGAGCAGAGCACAAATCCGCGCAGTCGGTGATGTTTCTTTTGATCTCCCCTGGCCCTGGGGCGGCGAAACATTCCAATTGCGTGACATTCGCGCGCTCAACTACATTATCGGCCCGCTGGGCAGCGGCAAGACACGGTTTGCTCAAATGGTTGCCCGGTCCGTGCCGGAGGCGCGCTTTTTGGATCTGCAACGCACTTTCGGCGCCGGTGCAACGATGCATGCGCTCCTGGATGCAGATTCGGATCTGAAGTCGCGGGTGGACCGCATCATCTGTCTGCTGGTCGACCAGGGCGCTGGAATCACGCCTGCTTTGACCGCACTGGTCACGGCGCTGGCGTCAGGAGGCTCATCCGTCCTTGTCGTTGATATGGTAGAGCAGGGCCTGGATCATGCCACGCAGGTTGCTCTGATGGCCTATCTGCGCCAGCGTGCAGCAGAGGCCCCGCCACTTTTCCTGATGACACGCTCGAGTGCCATCCTCGATCTGAGACACGTGGGTTCCAACGAGACCATAACCTTTTGCCCCGCCAACCATAGTCCGCCAATCCGCGTTGCACCTTTTCCCGGCGCACCGGGTTATGAGGCCGTGGCCACCTGTCTTGCTACGCCCGAAGTTCGGGCGCGCACCGAAGGTGTGATTGCCTGGCGTCCGGATGCGAAACAATACGCCTGAGGTTTCAGATAAGCTTTTCTGATTTGACGCGATCAAACGTCCGGCCGTTCTGGCCCAGACCAAAGCGCTCCAGCTGGCATTGCCATTTGTCCTGCTCTCCCTCGATGGTCAGCAGGTTGTAGCCCGAAGCCGGTTTGCTGCCGCCAGGGCCTTCGCTGGCTGAAGGGACGCCAACCACCGGGATTGATCCATGCATGCCGTCCAGGTGGTACAGCGTGTCCAGATGCGTGTGGCCGTGCAGGATGAGTTCAGCGCCATGGTCCTGCATGACCCGGGCAAAACGACCGATTCCCAGCAACCTCTTGTGCGAGGCAGCGGCGCCGCGCACCGGTGGATGGTGGATCATGATGGTGCGGAAAAGTCCGGCCTTGCGGGTTTCATCGAGCACCTGCCCCAGTTCTCTTGCCTGACGACGACCAAACAGGCCGCTGGCCAGCAATGGCGGGGTGGCGTAAGCGGTGGATACGCCAATCAGCGCCATTTGATCGCGCACCCGAAGATAGGGGAAATGGCTGTCATCCACCTGCCGATGTTGATGGTCATCACCCAGCATATTGGGCCGCCAGGCCTGGTAGATCTTCTTGTAGGCGCCCGGCACATAGGCATCATGATTGCCTGGCACATAGGAGACGGAGAGAGGATCGCCGACGGCCTTCAGCCAGGCGGTCGCCACCTCGATTTCAGCCTTTGCTGCAAGATTGACCAGATCGCCGGTGATAGCCAGGTGATCCGGGGCTGTTGATTTGATTTCTTCCAGCAATGATTCAAGGATATTGCCAAACAGCCGCTTGCGCCTGTTGCGCTGCCAGTTCACATAACCGGTTATGCGTTTCGATGCGAGTTCACGCAGGGTAATAGGTGGCAGCGGGCCAAGATGGATGTCGGAGATATGAGCAAGACGAAACATGGGATGGGACATAGCGGTCATCGCTCAGATGAGCAAGATGGTTGTGACGCGTCCAGCAACGGCAAGTGGTATCATCGCGGTTTCTTTGGTCGCATCATTCCCCGGCTCCTGCACTTGCTTCTGTTCTTCAAGCGTCCCATGACACTTGGCGTTCGTGCTGCCGCCTTCGATGCAAAGGGAAGGATTTTCCTGGTGCGCCATACCTATGTTCCTGGCTGGCATTTGCCGGGAGGAGGGGTGGAGAAAGGCCAGACCGTTTTTGACGCTCTGGAACGGGAACTGGCGGAAGAAGGCAATCTGCAACAGTCAGGCCAGGCTCAGTTGTTCAATGTCTATCTCAACGCCACCAGCCACCGGGACCACATCGTGCTGTTTGTCTGCCGCGACGTGGTTCAGGTAAAGGCGCATGTGCCCGACTGGGAGATCGCCGAGGCAGGATTTTTTGCGCTTGATGCCTTGCCTGCCGACACGACGTCGGCAACGAAAAGGTGCCTGGCTGAACTTTCCAGCCAGGCGGAACCTTCGCAACGGTGGTAGGCAAGGGCTAGAGGTTTTCCCTGCCATGCGGGGACAACAGATCCAGCGTCGGGCCTTTGGGAACGATGCGCGTCGGATTGACGGTCTCATGGCTGCGATAATAATGCAGTTTGATATGCTGCATGTTGACCGTCTCGGCGATGCCCGGCATCTGGTAGAGTTCGCGCAGATAGCCCGACAGGGCCGGGTAATCGGCAATGCGTTGCCTGTTGCATTTGAAATGTCCGACATAGACCGGGTCAAAGCGCACCAGGGTGGTGAACAGACGCCAGTCTGCCTCCGTCAATCGGCTCCCCACCAGATAGCGCTGTCCTGACAGGCGCTCTTCAAGTTTGTCGAGCTGGGAAAACAGCGCATCAAACGCCTCATCATAGGCCGCCTGCGTCGTTGCAAAGCCGCATTTGTAAACACCATTGTTCACATGATTGTAGACCGGGTCATTGACGGCGTTGATGGCGTCTCGCAGATCTTCCGGGTAAAAGTCGAGATCCGCGTTCACACCGACAAGGCCATCGAAGGCGCTGTTGAACATGCGGATGATTTCCGATGATTCGTTCGAGACAATGGTATTGGTCTTTTTGTCCCAAAGGACGGGCACCGTCACGCGGCCACTATAGGTCGGGTCAGCTGCCGTATAGACCTGCCACATCTTGTCGGATCCATTGACATCATCCATGGTCCCGCCATCACGGCCGAGGAACGCCCATCCGTCGCTTCCCATGAAATGATCGACGACGGAAAGCGTAATCAGCGGTTCCAGCCCCTTCAGCTTGCGAAAAATCAGCGTGCGGTGGGCCCAGGGGCAGGCATAGGACACATAGAGATGATAGCGTCCGGCTTCGGCCTTGAAACCGCCGTTTCCACTCGGGCCGGCATTGCCGTCGGCGGTGACCCAATTGCGGAACTGCGATTCGGATCGCTTGAATTGTCCCTTGTTTTCCTTGGTGTCGTACCAGACATCCTGCCAGACGCCGTCAACCAATAAACCCATGTCTTGTCTCCTGTTTTCGACATTCCCAGCAATCACGCTGCGTGACGTCCATGTGATCCCGTAAGTAGTGCTTCGGTGCCGCCATGCTAAGCCTGTTTGGTTGAACAGTGTGTTTTCGATTGCAAAAGCAATCTGTTTCATGCTATCCGCGCTGAACCAAATAAGGGTCAGATCATGGAATACACTGGACAATTGCGACGACGTTGATGCTTGAGCGCCCCTTGGGCGTATTTCCTGTCGTATTGCCTGCCAGTTACTTTCCGGATGATTCCATGTCTGACATCAAGCCTGTCTACCTGAACGAAAACCCAACCCATCATGACGCCATCGAGGCGATCAATGCCGAAGCCTTTGGTCCGGGTCGTTTTGCCCGAGCTGCCGAGCGGGTGCGTGAGCAGGGGCCGCATGATACGGCCCTGTGTTTTGTCGCATTGATGGAGGGGCAGGTCATCGGATCCGTGCGTCTGACGCCTGTCATGGCAGGTCAGGTCGCCGGCCATATGCTTGGCCCGCTGGCGGTTCGGCCTTTCTACAAGAATCTCGGTATCGGCAAACAATTGGTGCGCATATCAGTGGAAGCCGCGCTGCAGGCGGGCAGCGAAGGCGTGATCCTTGTCGGTGATCCGCCCTATTACGCGCCGCTTGGTTTCGAGCCCGTCAAGGCCCGGCTCGATTTTCCGGGACCGGTTGATCGTTCACGGGTGCTTGTCGCACCCAAAAGCGAAGAGATTCACCAGCGCCTGGCCGGGCAGATTGCCTGGCGGGCCTATGGCGCCAGCGAAAAAGGGTAAAAGCCTTTCATCCCTAATGACAGGTTCAGGTGACACCAAAACGGCACGAAGCAATGTCTGTAAATTGCGCACGTATAAATACTGCTGAAGTTACAGCACAGACAAGATGAACGCCAAAATCAGGATGATGACGATTGCGGCGGCGGGTTTCCATGGTGTTTCAACACCGGTCTTCTTATGGATCGAATAGGTAATGCCCAGCGTCGGTATGCCTGCGACCAAACCAACGATGAGTACCGTCAATTTGGCCCACATCAGATCCAATGAAACGGCGAAAAAGGACAAGGACGCCAAGGCGATTGCCAGAGCGAAGAAACCAGCACCCATCACCCGATAAATTGCAGAGAATACAGTTATTTGCTGGGGGCTAAGGTCACTTTTCGACAGGCCCATTATTTTCAGATGGTAGTCCGCCGGCACTGGCCCAAAACAATATTTCGCGCCCATTGCGCATAGGCCCAGGGCACAAATCGCAAACAAAGCGATGGCAATCATCAACATGGGTTTTCTCCATCAGGAAACGGATCAATGATTGATGCACGATCAAAGTGGTTTGGCAAGCAGGCGTCGGATTCAGGTCGGGGCAATGTCTGTTTGGAGCCTGATTTGACCACCTCGGCTTTTGCGGTCATGGTCCGCTTCTTTCAATTTGGAGACTGGTGTGACGCTACCGAAAAAATGCAGGGTGTTATTCTTACGGGCCATGGCGGACCGGAAATGCTGGAATGGCGCGACGATATTGCGGTTCCCGTGCCGGGCAAAGGCGATGTTGTCATCCGGGTTGCGGCTGCTGGCGTGATAACACCGACATCAATACCCGCACCGCCTGGTATTCGAAGGGCGATGCGGACGCTGATGACGCAGCATGGTCCGGAACGCCTCTGGTTTTTCCGCGTATTCAAGGCGCTGATGTCAGCGGCAGGATCGTTGCCGTTGGCGAGGGTGTGGAAGACTCCCGCATTGGTGAACGGGTCCTGATCGAGCCTTGCCTGCGCGAGGCAGAGGGCAAAATGCTGGAGACACCGTGGTACTTTGGCTCTGAGTGTAATGGTGGCTTTGCGCAATATACGCGTGTTGCCGCGCGACACGCCCATGCGATCAAGAGCGACCTGACCGACGTCGAACTGGCGTCGTTTCCCTGTTCCTATTCCACGGCTGAAAACATGCTGACACGTGCCAACGTTCGAGCGGACGAGACGGTGTTTGTCACGGGAGCGTCGGGCGGTGTGGGGTCAGCCACCGTTCAATTGGCCCGTGCGCGCGGCGCGCATGTCATTGCAGTGACCAGCCCGTCAAAGGCAAAAACGCTTTTGGACCTCGGTGCAGTGCGAACACTGAACCGCGATGAAGATTATGTTTCCGAGATCGGCGCAAACAATGTCGATGTTGTCATTGATCTGGTTGCGGGACCAAAGTGGCCATCCTTGCTGGATCTCCTGCGACCAGGAGGGCGCTACGCTGTCGCTGGTGCAATCGGTGGCCCCATGGTGGAACTGGACATTCGGACGCTTTACCTGAAGGATCTCCGTTTCTTTGGGTGCACGGTTCTGGAGCCGGACGTCTTCGGCAATCTGGTCGGACGGATCGAACGGAAGGAAATCTTACCTCTGGTGGCGGAGACCTATCCGCTCCGTGAAATCAAAGACGCTCAGGATGCCTTTGGCAAAAAGGGCCATGTCGGTAAAACCGTGCTTGAAGTAAGCTGAGTAAATTTGCCGGATTACCCATAAGTGGAGATACGCGACTTCACACAGAGGGCGACATAGTCCGCACTGCAGTCACTCGTTTAGAAACAAAGCTGCGCCGCGCTACCGCATGTTGTTTGGAGCCCAATGCTTACAACGTCGCAGTTGGCAGCAGACGCCCATGGAGGGCGGAGCCCTTCAACAACGGGGTCGTTGAAGGCGGTTCACTGACGCGGCGCGCAGGGCTTGCGCCAACCTAGTGTGCGATATCTCCTGCATTCAGACCGTCCGGACTGGCGATCACCAGTGTTTGGATGACTTCCAGCGCTGTCTGACGCGCATTTTTACCAGACAGTCGGGGACCCAGACCGATGGCCTCACAGCCTCCTAATACATCGTCTTTTGATATTCGACCTCAAGGTCAGCGTCGATTTTTTTCATCTCCTCCGGGTCGTCAGGAGCGCCCGAGGATTGATCGAGGATGATTTTGGCCAATGACGGCATTTCGTTGCGATCCTGGCGGTGGTCCGGATCCCAAAGCCTGGAGCGTCGAAATGCCTTGGCGCAATGAAGGAACACTTCCTCGACAGCAACAGCGATGGCGATCGTCGGCACCCGGTCCTTCACCGCCAGCATTGCAAGCAATTCCGGGTCGCGGGTGATTTGCGCTTTGCCGTTGACGCGCAAGGTTTCATCAAATCCGGGAACCATGAACAGCAAACCAACCACCGGATTGCCCACAATGTTTGATTGGGTGTCCAGACGATTGTTGCCCGGCCGGTCCGGGATCAGGAGTGTTCGGTCATCCAGTACTTTGACAAAACCGGATGGATCACCGCGCGGGCTGACATCCGCCGAGCCGTCGGGCGATTGTGTCCCGATGCACAGGAAGGGTGAGCGCGCCACAAAGTCCCTGGCATGTTTGTCGAGACGATCCAGACATTTTGCGATGGCCAGGGGATGCTTTGCAGGAAACAGCGATCTCAACTCTTCCTCGTTCCTGATCAAAAACTCCGGCTTCAGTTTTGTCTCGTCAGCCATATTGCGTTCCTCCAATGCCTAAACCCGTGTTTTCGTTGAAGCGGAAACCAGGCCGCCACAATTATCCCGGCAGGCTACAGTTTAATTTGGGTTAGACAAGCGCCTGTGGTTCTGCCATCGCGGAAAACTGAAGGGACTGCAGATGATTGTTGTAACGGTTCACCGCAATTGAATGGTATGCATGAACTGGCAGTTGCCTGTTGCCGGGACCAGGAAAACATCGGTCCATGCATTTTAAACTTTGCCAGGCTGCGTGCGTCTGGTTCTATGTGCTTGCGTAATGAAACGGGGTGAGTGAACTGGTGATCCAGCCTGTGAACAGAGCAACTCCTGCTCTTCTTGTCTTTCTGCAAGCAATGGTTTCCGCCTCCAGTCTGGTGGTCGAAATCGTCGCCGGCAGAATGTTGGCGCCCTATGTGGGCATGTCCCTTTACACCTGGACGTCTGTCATTGCCGTCGTTCTGGCCGGATTTTCTGCCGGCCATTGGTGGGGTGGTCGGATTGCCGAAAAGGAGACGCGGCCGGCCCTTGTGCATACCGCATGGCTGCTTCTTGCAGCAGCTCTGACAACCAGTGTCGCACTGCTGGTTCTGCGCACCATTTCCGGTCCCATCTTGAATGCGAGCGACGATTATCTGGTCGCCATAACTTTGCTGTCAGCAGGGGCTTTCTTTCTGCCTTCGCTTTTTGCCGGCGTTCCGGCGCCGGTTCTGGCGCAGATTGCGGTGACCATCGCCGGCGAAAAGTCGGGCCGCGCCCTCGGCGCCATGTTTGCAGCGGGCGCACTGGGCGCCATTGGCGGCACATTGCTGGCAGGTTTCCTGTTCATCCCCTGGCTCGGCACGGCCCTGACGCTGGCAATTGTCTGCGTGTCCTATGTGGCCGTTGCGGCAACCCTGTTCCTTCTTGCCGGCAGCAGCCTGCGATCCCTGCCGCCGATGGCATTGGCGGTGATCGCTCTTGGTTTGGGGTTCTATTCAGCCGGCCGCTTGTCGCCCTGCACAAAGGAAAGCAATTACTACTGCATCCGGGTGATTGACGTTTCTGCCGATCCGGAAAAGCCGGTTCGCCGCATGGTTCTGGACCACCTGTCCCATGGCACCAGTTCACGCGATTTTCCACAAATCATGTTCAGCGAATTTACCGCGATGCTGGATGGCATAGCGCGAAACCGGATGGAGGGTGGCGGCTTTTCATCTTTCTTCATTGGCGGTGGAACCTATTCGGTTCCCCGCGCATGGATCAACCGCGAGACGGGGCCGATTACCGTTGCAGAGATCGACCCGGACGTCACGCAGATTGCCATCAGTGACTTCTGGCTGGATCCGACCGGTCTGCGGATTCTGCATGAGGATGCCCGGCGGGCCCTGCTGATGCGACCGGAGGAGAAATACGACGTTGTCATTGGTGATGCATTTGGAGATATCGCCGTCCCCAGCCATCTGATCACCAGTGAGTTTTTCCAGCTGGTGCGCAGCCGCCTTGCGCCCGATGGCGTCTATCTGATGAATGTCGTGGATTTCCCCGGGCAGTTGAATGCCCTGTCAGCCATCTATGCGACCCTGCGCTCTGTTTTCCCGTCTGTTGAAATCTGGACACGCGCCGCGCCGCCGATACCCGATGAACAGACGGTCTTCGTGCTGGTTGCTGCAGACCAGCCCAGCGGAATTTCAACGCTTGAAACCCTGGCCCCGGACCCCACGCGCTTTGCCGCCTTTGCCGACAGTTTTTATGACGAAGTGCTGGATTTTCGCAGCGCCCGGATACTGACCGACGATTACGCACCGATTGACCGCCTGTTGCGCCAGGTCCATTGAATGTGAACCCTATATGTCAAAGCTTTCTGTGCCGTGGCCAAACTCGGCTATTTGGGTATGAACTCTAACCAACCTGCTGATCCAGCTGCTGCCAGAAACCCAAAAAACAACCCTGCCGCGATGACCCAATGAATGATCGTTTTGCGGCGCTTGCCTTCTTTGGGAAACCAATTGAATTTGCGAAGCCAACCGAGGATTACGTCCATAAACATAAGCGTAAAAAGAAAATGGCGAAAAAAGAGATAGAAAAACAACACTGTAAGGACAATCCCTGTCAGGGTGTTGATTGGTACAATCTCCCAACTTTTTCCATTGGTTGAGGTGGTCATGGCACTGTTCATTTGCAAATCCCCTGTCGCCGGAATTACCGGCAGCCTCCAGAACCATCAATAAAGCAGAATTGAATTGGCCTTCAAAGCGGTCATTGGTTGTTCCAATCCTGTTTCGGAAAACGTGGGGCCGAGTGAACTGGTTTTACGCCATCGAAAGGTTGTATTTTCAGACACTGCGTTGGGGTTGCAGATCAAGCGCCGGTCATTCGAATTCCATGACCTCGAATACGCGTCCGGCGTTTCGTGTGGCCAGTTCCTCGAATGTATCAAGGTGCTTCCAGCGCGACTGGTCCACATAATAGGCATCTTCCAGTCCGCCACCCTTTTCGATGTGCTCGGCAATCCTGGCCCGCAGGTCTTGCAAATAAAACAAAGTGTAGCGGCGCACCTGATCCATGTTGGTCGGGTGCCCATGCCCGGGAATGACATAGAGTGCGTTCAGCTGTTCAAATGCGTTTTCCCAGGTTTCCACCCAACCGGCGGTGTCGGTGTCTTCGAATATTGGCAACATGCGCTCATGAAAGGCAATGTCGCCGGCAATCACCAGCCTTTTTTGCGGCAGCCAGACCTGTGTGTCACCGGGAGAGTGGGCGGGGCCCAGCATCAGCACCTCGATGGTGACGTCACCCATCTGCAGGACCCGGCGGTCGGAAAATGTCTCGTCGGGAAGCCTCACCTCTGTGCCGGCGGCCCTGTCCTTGAGACGCGATCTGGCTGATTCCAGGATGGTATGACCACGTTCTTCGAAGTCCGAGGCGGCGTCCTCATGTGCCAGGATCTTTACCCCCTGTTCGCCCCAGTAGGCATTGCCCAGCATGGCGTGGCCCTGACCATTTTCGTTTATCACCAGACGCACCGGCTGGTCTGTGATCGCCTTGATTTCGTGATGCAATGCCTGGGCCAGCAGATAGCTGCCCCCTCCATTGACGACAACGACGCCCTCTTGCGTCACAATGAAGCTCAAATTGTTGTTGTGCCCGGCATTTTCATAGGTGGACGGCCCGGTCTGGCCAATCGCACTCCAGACATTGGGAATGACCTCGACGGGTTTCGAATAGAGCAGGGATGCGGGATATTGATCGGCAATTGCCTGAGACGCAGACCCATTCGACGTCCATGAGACCACCGCGAAAACACTCAGGGCAAGGGCGCCAAATGAGGGCAAAAAGCGCCAGGCTGGAAGCAGCTTCCTCCAAACAATTCGGTCTTTAAGCAAAATGTCGCCTCCTCACTTGAGAAAATATGTTGCCACGAGCTTACAGGAATATTGGTTTGAAAAACCAACGATTTTTCTCGGCCGATGTCCCCGGGGCAAAGCAAGGCCGAGACGCTGTTTTCAGGTTGGCCGCTTTGGGGAATATTGACAGGCCATTGTCATGAGGCTCAGAATGATTGCACGACTTTGGGAGGCTGAAGGTGAAGAGTGAACTGACCAGACTTCTGGATATTGAAATTCCAATTCTATCAGCTCCGATGGGGGGCGCAGCGGGGCCTGACCTCGTCGCGGCGGTGTCCAACGCAGGCGGGTTTGGTGTCATTCCCCTGTGGGGAAAGCCGGTTGATCAGGTGCGCGACGGTATCGCCCAGGTGCGCGCCCTGACGGATCGGAACTTTGCGGTGAATCTCAATCTGTCGTTTCCCTATGAAGAACAGCTCAAGGCCTGCATTGACGCGCAGGTGTTTGCCGTTTCACTTTTCTGGGGCATGGAGCCTTCCGCCATTGAGATCGCCAAAGCGGCGGGCCTTATCGTGATGGTCAGCGTTGGATCTGCAGCGGAGGCAAAACTGGCGGCCGACGCAGGCGCCGACATCATCATCGCGCAGGGATGGGAAGCCGGTGGACACGTCTGGGGCCAGGTTGCGACCATGGCGCTGGTCCCCGCTGTCGTCGATGCGGTTCGTGTTCCAGTTGTCGCTGCCGGCGGGATTGCCGATGGGCGCGGACTTGCGGCAGCGCTCATGCTGGGTGCGTCAGGCGTATGGATCGGCACCCGTTTTCTGGCCAGCACAGAGGCGACCATTCACGAGACATATCAGCAAACTGTCCTTGACGCTTCGGAAAACCAGACGGAATGGTATCGCGATCTTTATGATGTGGCCTGGCCCGACGCGCCGCATCGGGCTTTGTCGAATTCAACCTCTCAAAAATGGCAAGTGGCCGGAACCCCGGTACCAGGCAACCGTCCAGGTGAAGAAGAGGTCATCGGGCAGAGCCCAAATGGGAAAGCCGTTGTTCGCTATCAAAGCTACACGCCGCTTCCAGGCACCACAGGCGATGTTGAGGCCATGTCGCTTTGGGCCGGACAGGGTGTATCGCTTGTCCGCGATATCTTGCCGGCTGCCGAGATCGTTCGCGCGATATATCGGGACGCAAAGACGGCGATGCAGTCGGGCCAAGCGAAACTTCCAGACAGCGACAGCCGGTCGTCTTCAAATGGAAACAATTGAGGGCGGGAAGCGGGATCGGCCATATGATTCCATTGAACACAAATGGCTGAAGACATGACTTCTGTCGCATTACCCTGAAATCTGAGGCCAAGGGACACATTGTAAATGGACGTCAACAAGGACGCATTCGGAAAATTCAGCTTCGGGACCCAGGTGCGAAAATCACCCTATTCAGATGCGGCGCTGCGTTGGGGCGCAAAGGGATTCTCCGTTTACAACCACATGTATATCCCCCGCGATTTTGGCGATCCGATACAGAATTTCTGGAATCTCGTGAACGACGCCATCCTGTGCGACGTGGCCGTCGAGCGCCAGGTGGAGATCACCGGCGCGGATGCGGCAAAATTCACGCAATATATGAGTTGCCGGGACCTGTCCAAAATGCAGGTGGGGCAATGCAAATATGTGCTGATCACCGATCAGAATGGCGGGATCATCAATGACCCGATCCTGTTGAAGTTGGGCGCCAACCACTTTTGGTTGTCGATTGCCGACAGCGACGTTCTGCTCTGGGCCAAAGGTCTGGCGGTGAATTGCGGTATGGATGTGCATATTACAGAGCCAGACGTGTCTCCGCTGCAACTACAGGGACCCAAATCCCGTGAGGTGCTGCGTGCGGCATTTGGCGATGCGCCAACAGAACTCAAATACTATCGGTTCATGGAATATGATTGGGGCGGCATTCCCCTGATCATCTCAAGAACCGGCTGGTCAAGCGAGCTCGGCTACGAGATTTTCCTGCGCGACGGATCGGCTGGCGATCAATTGTGGGAACATCTGATGGCGGTCGGCCAGCCGCTGGGCCTGAAGCCAGGCCATACCTCCAGCATTCGCCGGATCGAGGCAGGGATGCTGTCCTACCACGCGGACATGACACTGGAGAACAATCCGTTCGAACTTCGGCTGGATCGTTTGGTCGATCTGGAGATGGTGGCCGATTTCGTCAGCAAAGCGGCGCTGAACAGGATTAAGGAGCAGGGTGTGTCCCGGTATTTTGTGGGTCTGCGGATCTCGGGCGCACCGCTGGTTGGTTCGAACGACACCCACTGGCCGGTCTTCGATGATGGGCGCAAGGTCGGTCATGTGACCTCATCGGTGCATTCGCCGCGGCTCAGGCAGAACATTGCCCTTGCCATGGTCGCAACGCAGGTTTCTGCCATTGGCACGCAGCTCGAAGTGGAACTGGCGAGCGGGCGCCGCACCTGTGAAGTCGTCCCAACGCCCTTCTTCGATCCCCAAAAGGTATTGGCTGCAAAGGGGTAAGACAGAAATCCTGGTCGGGATCGAAGGCGCGTCGTGTTGCCTGAGCAGGGAGGGATGACCGATGCAAGCGCAGAATGTCCAGATGCATTGCGGAAAGTCCGGTTTTCATTGCCCCAGTCCGCTATGGTTCGTGGTACGTGTCACACGCCTATACCAAAGATCGATGATTATGGCCCATCTGACCGGTTCGCTCAAACCCTGCAGGACCGTTTTGGCGCTGCATATCCGTTGCCTAAAAGCGTCATGCCGAAATGGCTGCTCTGGCTGACTGGTCCATTCGTCGGCATTCCACGCCGGACCGTGAGCGGCTCTGTCAACGTGCAGTGGAAAGGTGACAATTCCAAGGGCAAGCGCGAGTTGGGCATGACTTACCGTCCGCTGAAGCAGACCATGGAGGACATGTTCCAATATATGATCGACCAGGGCTATTTCGCCAAAGTCTGAATGAAGCGCACTGCAATGACAACGGACTTGAAATTGCAGGACTTTGATTAATAATCAGGTCGGCTTCGTCACTGGCGCGAACCGACTGAACCTCAGCACGACCCCGGCGTTCTGACGGCTGCCTCATCAGGCGGAATCATCAAGCCGCCCCATCATGCGGCACTGGGCATGTATTTGACGATGGCGTCTTTATAGCTGTCACGTTTTTTCCATCGCGCGACCCAGGCCATGAAATTCGGGAACGTCTCGAAGGGAAAACTGTTGCGTTGGAACAGGGAATATTGCGGGATCCATGCGATATCAGCCAGAGTCATCTGATCGCCCAGAATCCATTCGTTTGCTGCCAGCCTGGCGTCGAGATCGGAAAATGTGTCCATCAGCGTTTTTTCTGCTGCCTGGATTTTTTCTTCAGCAATAAAGTTCTCACTCAGGGTTTCAGTGTGAAAATCGATGAGTGTCTGGTCCTGTTGAAGCTTCAGATATTGTTCCATGCTTTCGGGTGTTTTGGTGGGTTTCTTGTTGTTGCCGTAAACCCAGGTCTTGATCACCGATACGTGGTTTTTGCGGGTGAATTCCAGCAGTCTGTTCATCTCTGCGAGCCGTTCGGCGTCCTGTGGAATCATTGAGGGGCTGGGAAATTTTTCTTCCAGATATTCCAGGATATCCGCCGATTCATAGACGATGACGCCATCATGTATGATTGCCGGAACGAGCCCCTGAGGGTGGATATCGAAATAGTCCCGGGTCAGGTTTTCCTGGTTGCGGATGTCAACATATCGATCATTCCACGGAATGTTCTTTTCCTCCAGAAACAATCGAATGCGCATCGAGCAATTGGATGTTGAATAGTGGAAGAGGTTAAGGCCTTTCATGCCCAGAATTTCAGGCGTGTCAGTTTTCCGTATGGGCATGATTTTCACTCCAGTGGATCCACATTATTATATGATTTGTCATATATGTATTATCATGTTTATTATGGGCCAAGCAATGACAGAAGGGCATACCCAAGTGAAATTTGATGATTTTGACAGCGAGGCGACGCCAAGCGGGTCAAGTTTTGTGGTCAAATCAATTCATCGCATGGCGACGATGCTTACACGCAGCACCGTGGCAGAACTGGCCGGAACCGGGCGGTTCAATCTTCCCGAATGGCGGGTTGTGGTCTGGTTGAACGCTTTGGGAACATCAAGCCAGCGCAGGCTGGTAGACCTGACCGGCGGTGAGCAGGCCCAGATCAGCCGCGTATTGTCAGACCTCGAACGTCGCGGTCTGGTGCAATCGGGGCAAAGCGCGCAGGACAAAAGGGCGCGCGTGTTTTCCCTGACTGCGCAGGGTGCCGATTCTTTTGCGGATGTCTGCCCTGATGTATCGCAATTGTATGGCCGGATAGATGCGGTGTTGAGTGAGGCCGAACTGGCGCAGTTCATCAACATGCTGAACCGTCTGGCTGATGCATTGCCCGGGGAGGAAAGTGGTTCAAGGCCGACGAGATAGACGGCGCTTTGTGGGCCTGCGTTCCCCACCATTGAGCGGCCTTATCAGTATCCGGGTGGAGCCGCCCCGATGCCGCGAGATCAGCGGCAACAGGATTTCAGCTGCGGGTTTTCATTGCAGCAATCATCCATGAGAAACGTCAACAATGCGCCGATGCGCGCGAAATCAACCGTGTAACGCAGGCTGCGCGATTGTCTTTCGCTGTGAATAATCCCTGCATCCGATAGCGCAGCCAGGTGAAATGAGGCGCGCGATGGGCTCGCGCCGACCTTTCGGGCAATGTCTCCGGCGTTCAGACCGTCCGGACCTGCGATCACCAGGGCCCGAATGACTTTCAGCCGGTCTGCATTGGACAGGGCCTGAAAGAGCGAAGCGGCTTCTTCCTCGTGCATAATTCAAGACCTCTTGAAATGATATTCGAACTGTGTCATTTATATTTCAAGAAACATTGAAATGAAAGAGAAAACGCACATGACTTTCGCCACACTGCTCTCCAGCCTCAAACCATTTGATGGCGCTGCCGCCCTGATCTTCGAAGTCGACGACCAGATAATCGGTGCCGGTTATCACGTCACGGAACTTCGCCATTCCGCGTCAACCGGCATCGACTGCGGCGGCAACGTCGAGACATGGCAGGAAGCCCGCCTGCAACTGCTTGACGGTCCCGGTGAAACGCATATGAGTCTGGGCAAATTCAGGACCATTGTGGAAAAGAGTCTCGACAGACTGCCGGAACTGGCTGATGCACCCCTGTTGGTCGAGTTTTCACCGGAGAATATGGGGCTCAAACTGATGGCTCCGGACGCACCCTTCATGAAGGATGGTCGGGTTTCTGTGAAACTTCGAGACTCAAGAGCGATGTGCAAACCTGCGCAGAAAAACATGGCGCTCGACGTATCGACAAATGCCTGTTGTAGCGTGCCCAGCGCTGCAAGCGCCTGCTCCGGTTCAGATACATCCGCAGTTTCTGCCTCTGCCTGTTGTGCATGATTGCCAATCGGCACTCTTGTAAACATTGGAATGAGGGGCGGCTGAGCGGGTTGCCAAGTGGCTCTGACAGCCGCCCCTTGGTGCACCTGTTGTGAAGGGCAATCAAGGTCGCCCGGCAAATATTGGGTCCGCACAAATGCTGCGCCGCGCACGAATGTAGGCTTTTGTTGGAACCAAATTTATCCTGAATGGAAAGGTTGGGCCGTGAGCGGCGATCCTGACGTCGCTCCGCCCTACCAAAGGGCTGCGCTACCGCGTTTCGACTGTGGGAGTGCCTTATTCCCGATTTTCGCATATCGTGTACGAATGTGATGAATCGTCAGCCACCAATCGATACCAGGTCAAGATCAATTGTTTTCCAAGCCAACCAGTTTTTCGGATTTTCTTGTAAAATCTCTCAAGACGGTCCCGTATGTGGCTGTGTTGAGTGGAGCGGTTATTGGTTCATTAGGAATATATTTTAACTATACAGGAGGTGTATTTCAGAAAAATTCAAATGATGCGAAATTAAATATTGTAAAAATTGAAAGCAAGCGAGTGGTAGGTCGTGTTGTTTATAGACCTCGTTTTGAAGCTATTGGAGATTATGGGAAGTCAGTACAGTATTCAGGTCATGGATGGTTTAGATACAAACCATATGAAAATGGTGATGTTGTTGATGGCAGAGTTAATTGGGCTACTGGTGAAATCAGAAGTATGGATATGATAACGTCGAGAGCGTCACTTGGCAAAAATTTCGCCGTGATTGGAAGCATAAACTTTCTTCTTGGTCTGATATTTTTTATGGGAAAGCGATGGCGCTTTTTTTGAGGTCAAACGCTTTAAAATGAAGATATAGGCCACCATTTGGTTGGCAGCTTATTATTCCAGCTTTCGATGGGGCATCATTCCATCGCGGCCCAATTTTCGAGAACGCGTTTTTCTCTAACGCCCCTCTCTGTACCAGGTGCTGCCCAGCATCAGGAACAGCAAGGCCAGCCCGAAGAAACCGGCAAACAGGGGCAGGCGGTTTACGCCTGTCAGTTCTGTCTCGGAGGTCATCTTCAAAAACAGGCGGTCGGCGGATGCGCGGGGCACGCCCTTGATCGGCACGATGGTGGGGATGGATACATTGCCGTCGCCGGACGAAAGGCGCTTGACCAGGCCGCCTGTCTCGGCGGCGAGGGGGGCGAGCAATTTGGTGCTTGAAACGGTTGCGGCAAATTCCGGTGCATTGAGTGCGCCGACATGGACAAGTGTACGCCTGTCGCCATTCTCCACGTCGAACAGACCGTTTTCCTCGACGGCCAATTCGGCTTCAAACAGGCCGTCGGCTGTCTGCGTCAGAGGCAGAGTAATGCGTTCGCCGGAGGGCGTGGTGACAATGGCCAAGGGCGCTTCGTCGGACATGGTCTGCCGGGAGATGGTCAGCAGGTTTCCGGTGGAATCGGCGCGCAGGGATTCTTCCTCGAGGGCCGGTTCCTTCATCAGCCAATGGGCAATGCGCCGATAGAGCGCCACATGCGGGCCGCCCCCCTCAAAGCCGCGCGCCCACAGCCAGCCCTGGTCGGACATCAACATGGCGACACGGCCTTCGCCAACGCGGTTGAGGATCAGCAATGGTTTGCCATCGGGACCATCAAGCACCGTGCTTTCCTCCGGCGCGTTGACATCGACCGCACGAAACCATCGTCCCCATTGCGGCGGCTCCAGGGCGGAACCGGGCAGGTCCCGGGTAACGGGATGTTTGCGCCCGGTGTCACTGAGGCGCGGATAAAAACCCGTTTCGGTGATGTCCCCGGTTGGAATGGCCGGCAGGACCGGCGCCAGCGGCGTATTGGCAATGGAATCGCGGCCGGCATGTTCCGGGCCGGCGGCAATCAGCAGGGCGCCGCCATCTTCGACATATTGGGCGATATAGTCATAGTAGAGAACCGGCAGGACGCCGCGCCGCTGGTAGCGGTCAAAGACGATCAAATCAAACTGGCTGATCTTTTCGACAAACAATTCGCGTGTCGGAAAGGCAATGAGGGACAATTCGTCAATCGGCGTGCCGTCCTGCTTTTCCGGAGGGCGCAATATGGTGAAATGCACCAGATCCACCGATGTGTCGGATTTCAGCAGGTTGCGCCAGGCGCGCTCACCGCTATGGGGCTCACCGGAAACCAGCAGCACCCGCAGGTTCTCGCGAATGCCATCCAGCACAGTGACGGCGCGGTTGTTGGTCAGGGAGACTTCCCCCTCCACCGGCTCGACCTGCAGTTCAACAATATTGTCCCCGGCATTTTCGACGTCGATATAGAGCTGTACAGTCGTGCCGACCGGCGCCAGTTCGCGGCTGTAGAATGCGCCGTTGAGGCGTACCGTGACTTCTGTCATCTGTGAGCCCTGGCCGCCATCATCATCGACCCGGTAGCTGATCTCCTGCTGCTCGCCGACAATGCCGAAGCGTGGTGCATTGATGAGCGATATCCGTCGGTCGATTTCCTCCGGCGAACCGGTAATCAGCCCGTGCACCGGGGCGTTGAAGCCAAGCGCTGCCGCGTCCTGCGGAATGTCATGGATCTGGCCATCGGTGATCATGATAGAACCGGCGATGCGTGACGTCGGCACGTCTTCCAAAGCCGCCGACAGGGCGCTGAACAAATGCGTCGACGGGGTTTGGCTATAGGCGTCATTGCCAACCTCGATCACCCGCACGTCGAGCTGGGGCAGACGGTCAAGCTGCACCTTCAGGCGGGCCAGCGCGGCATCGCTCATCGCCGTGCGATCGGGCGCCGACTGGCTTTGGCTGCGGTCGACGACGACGGCGACGACACTGTCCAGAGGCTGGCGCTCCATCTGCAGCACAACGGGATTGAGCAGTGCCAGACACAGGGCGCCGAGCGCCAGCGTGCGCAGAACCGCGCCGCGCACGCGTTGCCACAGGCCAAGAGCGGCAAGCAGAGCGCTGGCGGCAGCCAGCAACGCGATATAGAGCGGCGGTATGAGGGGTGAAAATTCTATCGACATGCCGCCCCCTATTGCCCAAGCCGCTCAAGCAGCGCCGGAATGTGGACCTGGTCGGCCTTGTAGTTGCCGGTCAGCATATACATCATGATGTTGACGCCGGCCCGGAAGGCGTGCTCACGCTGCACCGGATCGGGTGGCACGGTGGGAAAGACGGGTATGTTGTCTTCGTCTATGGCCCAGGCGCCGGCCAGATCATTGCCGGTGATGATGATGGATGAAACGCCGTCACCGGCGCGGGCCGGCCGATTGTCCGGACTGTCCGTTTCCGCTGCGGCCTCAACCCAAAGGGGGCTGCCGTTGTAGCGTCCGGGAAAATTGCTCAGAATGTAGAAGGCCTTGGTCAGCACATGATCGGAGGGAACGGGTTCGAGGGCTGGAATATCCAGTTCGGCGAGGATGGCGCGCAGGCGCGCTGTTTCCGGTGAAACCGCACCATTGGCATTGAGACCGGCCAGGGCATCGCGGGTATCAAACAGCACCGTACCGCCGTTTTTCATGAATGTATCGACGCGCGCAATGGCTTCGGTGGATGGCGCATCGGCGTCCGCCGATATTGGCCAGTAGAGCATCGAATAGAGCGACAGATTGTCAGCCTCCAGATCGACGGCGATGGGGTCACCGGGCTCCAGCGAGGTGCGATAGGTCAGGAAACGGGTCAGCCCGCTCATGCCAAGGCTGCTGGTGCGGTCCACCCGCGCGTCGCCGGTCAGCACATAGGCCAGATGGGTGCGATCAAGGGCGGCAAGAATATCCGCATCACCGGGCTTTGCATCGGAAGCCACTGCGGGCTGGAAGGTCTGCGCAGCAAAGGCCAGACACAGCAGCAGCATCGCGGCGCCGGCAGCAAGCCGGTGTCTTTTGCGCCCGGGCAGTGAGAAGGCGCCGGCCATGAACAGCACAATGAGGGTGTCGAGGATCAGCAGGGCCAGGGCAGCGGCCAGCAGATAGGGCGCCAGGTCGAGACTGCTGTCACCGGCATAGTCCGAGCGGTAGACGGGGCCTTCATAGGCGGGAAGTTCGAAAGCAGACAAAGTGTCGCTCGCTCCCATCAGATTGAGCGCCAGAAACCCGCTCTCCGTGCCATAGAGACCGGGGGGATTGTCAAAGCTGGCCTGCGGCACAGTGGATGCCTGTAACTTCAGGGGTTGCGCAGCGCCTGCCGGCAGGGTGATGGCGCCATTGGCGGCCAGCAGACGATAGGGTGGCAGAATGGTTTCTTCGCCGGTTGCCTGTTGTCCACCGCTTGTGCGCGACAAAAGCACGGCGCGGCGCAGCATTTCGACAAATTGGCCCGATATCGGCAGGTCTGACCAGGTTGCCTCAGCCGTCACATGAAAGAGTATGATGCGGCCCTCGCCAAAGGCGCGGCTGGTCACCAGCGGGGTTCCGTCGGCAAGGCTCGCCCAGGTTCTCGACGCCAGATCGGGGGAGGGCTCGGCCAGAACCTGCCGGTTGACCGTCACGTCGTCCGGCCGTTTCATCCCGGCGAAAGCGCCGTCTTCGGAAAAGGCTGCCAGCGGCTGCGGCTCGCTCCACGAAAGGGCGCCGCCAAGTGAGCGCTCACCGCGGCGCAATTCAACCGGTATGAACGGATCATCCCGGCTGCCACCGGCAAGTCTGGGGCCGGAGAATCGCAGCAGCAGGCCACCGCGGTTGATCCATTCAAGCAATTCTTCGCTGACCTCTTCGGGCACCGTGCCGATATCGGCCATGACCAGCACCGAGGGTCTTTGCTCGATCAATTCCCGGATACTGTCGGCAAGGTTTTCCGACTGCGGGACAATCAGATTGGCAAAGGGCTCCAGCGCGCGGGTCAGGTAGTAGAGTGGCGACAGCAAAGGTTGCGAAAGATCCAGCGGTTCAGCAGACAAAAGCCCGACACGCCGTCGCCGCGAATTTTCATCCAGCAGGTATCGCGTGCCGGCATTGGCCAGGCCGTCGACGGTGATGCTGGCAAAATCATTGCGCAATTCGAATGGGGCAGTCAGCAGTGCCTTGCCATCCAATGAACCTGCTTCAAAGATCAGTTCACCCTTGGCAATGGGGCGGCCCTGGCTGTCATTGGCGGCGATGGGGCGGGTTTCATTGCCGCGATCGTGCAGCCGCGTTGCGCGGATGGCAAAGCCGTTTGCCTCGTTCTCTGCGGCATTGAGTGCAATGGTGTTGGTGGCGGTTTTTTCAAAAAGGTAGATGTCAGCCGGATCCATGGCCACAAGGCCCTGCCAGTCCGCATCGCTATCGCCCTGCGCAAGACCGGAAGACAGAATGGCTAGCGTGCCGATTTTTTGCCCGGCAAGCGCGGTACGGATCGAGGCCAGAGCTTTTTTCGGGGTGCTGTTGAGCGGACGTGGCGCAGCCGCCTGCAGGCGTTCGCGCGCTTTTCCGGGCGTGTCCGGCGTTGCGTTGTGGGCATTTTCTGCCGTGAAAACGATCGACACCGGAATGTTTTCCGCTTCCGCATCATCAATCAGCCCATTGGCAACGGCTATACGCTTTTGCCAGTCTTCGGCTGTCGACCAGCCATTGTCCATGACGAGGACCAATGGGCCCGATGCATTGGCCTGGGTGCTGCGCGGGTTGAGCACTGGTTGCGCAAGCGCAATGACAATGAGAGCGGCGATCAACAGCCGCAAGGCTGTCAGCCACCAGGGGCTTTTTGAAGGCGTTTCCTGCTTTTTCAACACCCGGGCCAGGATGCGCAGTGGCGGAAAGATCTCGGATTTCGGGCGCGGCGGGGTCAGCCGCAAAAGCCACCATATGATCGGCAGGGCGATCAGTCCGAAAAGCAGGGCAGGTGCCCCGAACAGGATGGGCAAAACACTCATGGTGATGCCGTCCCGGATCCCGTCCTGAAACCGTCATTGGGAACACCCGACAGATGGGTATGCAGGGCGACAAGGGCCGTGGAGGCCGGTTGATCGGTGTGATGGGTGATGAAATTCCAGCCAAGGTGACGCAGGCTCTGGGCAATGCCTTCGCGGCGGGCCAGATAGGCGCGGCGGTAGTCCTCGTGAATGGATTGTGCCCGCCCGGCGATCAGCGTATTGCCATTTTCCGGATCAATGAACTGCGTGCGTCCGCGATAGGGGAAGACCTCTTCAATCGGGTCACAGATTTCCAGCACATGGCCACGAATGCCGCGTTTGGCGATGGGTGCCAGCTTTGCGATCACCTCTTCGGCCGGATCAAGAAAATCAGATATGAGCACCAGATCGCTGTGGCGGCCGATCAGCGATACATCGGGAAATGTCATTTCGCCCTTTTGCAGATCAATCGCGGTCGCCAGCCGTTGTGAGGCATTGCGGGCGGCGACCGGATCCATCACGCCCGGCGATGCGATGCGCTCGCCCGAGCGCGACAATATTTCGGCCAGGGCAAGAAGAATGACCATGGCGCGGCTCTGTTTTGATACCGGAGCCAGATGGGACTGGAACAGCATGGAGGGCGATGAATCGGCCCACAGCCAGATCGTGTGGGCAGCCTCCCATTCGCGATCGCGCACATAAGTGGCGTCGTCGCGCGCCGAGCGCCGCCAGTCGATGGCCGAAAGGCTCTCGCCCTCTACATAGGGCCGGAATTGCCAGAAGTTTTCGCCAATGCCGCGTTTGCGCCTGCCGTGCCAGCCGGCGATCACCGTATTGGCAACCCGCTGCGCCTCGACCAGAATATCCGGAATATGGGCCGCGCGCTGGCGGCCCCGCGCTAGGGCAGAACGTGTTGCGACCGCTTCGGTCGCTTGTCCAAGTGCGGCCACGGGCTGCTATTCTCCCTGTGCGTTTTTGACGAGTCCACCGATCACGTCGCGGATATGCATGCCTTCGGCCCGGGCAGCAAAGGTCAGGGCCATGCGGTGCTGCAGGACCGGTTCGGCAAGAGCGTGAATATCATCGACGGAGGGCGCCAGCCGGCCATCATACAGGGCTCTGGCCCGGGCGCACAGCATCATCGCCTGTCCGGCACGCGGCCCCGGACCCCAGGCCACATGGCGGTCGGTGTCTGCGTTGCCATTGCCGGGGCGAGCCGAACGCACCAGTGACAAAATGGCGTCGATCACCTTTTCGCTAACCGGCATGCGGCGCACCAATGCCTGAATTTCCAGCAAACGGTCAGATGTCAGCACGGCTTTGGCCCGCACCTCTTCGACGCCCGTTGTTTCCAGCAGAACCTGTCGTTCGGCTGCCAGTTCGGGGTAACCCACATCCACCTGCATGAGGAAGCGATCCAACTGCGCTTCGGGCAGGGGATAGGTTCCTTCCTGTTCCAGCGGATTTTGGGTGGCCAGCACATGAAAGGGCGCCGGCAGGTCATGGCGGGCACCGGCTATGGTGACGTGATATTCCTGCATGGCCTGCAAAAGGGCAGACTGGGTTCGCGGCGAGGCGCGGTTGATTTCATCGGCCATCAGCAATTGGGTGAAAATGGGGCCGGGCACGAAGCGGAAGCTGCGTTTGCCCGCATCGTCCTGATCCATGACTTCGGAACCCAGAATATCCGAAGGCATCAGGTCGGGTGTGAACTGAATGCGGTTTTCATTGAGGCCCAGCACGATGCCGAGCGTTGCGACCAGCTTGGTCTTGGCAAGCCCCGGCACACCCACAAGCAGCGCATGTCCGCCCGACAGCACGGAAAGAATGGTCTGTTCCACCACCTTTTGCTGGCCGAAAATGACCGTGCCGATTTCCTGCCGAATGGCGGCAATATCACTCAGGGCTGCTTCTGCAGCCGCAAGGACTGCTGTTTCATCCATGGAGGGATCGGTGTTTTCAACGAGACCCATAGTGCTTTCTCCGCCTTTTGAACGTCAGCATGCATTGTGCAATATACCGCACTATTGACTATTTGGTGTCATGCCTGAAACCGTCAATGGAAAATAGTTGCGGTTATCCTTATGAATTGCATAAACCGGGCGCTATCCTAAGTGATATTGTTGTGAATAGACAGAAAGCTGGACCAGACAATGGCTAAAAGTGAAATCACTGGGGCAAAGAGCGAAATCACCGGCGCGAAGGATACGACAAGCCTGGAGGCGCTCATTTCGCGTTCGGCCTCACCGGGCAAGGGATTGCCGCCGGTGGACAAATGGAACCCCGATTTCTGCGGCGATCTGGATATGGAAATCCGCGCCGATGGCACCTGGTTCTATATGGGCACACCGATTGGCCGTGCGCCCTTGGTGCGGCTGTTTTCAACCGTCCTGCGCAAGGATGCCGACGGCAAGACCTATCTGGTCACGCCGGTCGAGAAGGTCGGTATCCGGGTTGAGGATGCGCCGTTTATTGCCGTTGAAATGAGCGTGACGGATCGCGACGGCGCGCAGGTGCTGACCTTTCGCACCAATGTCGGCGATATCGTGGAAGCGGGCCCGGACCATGCCTTGCGTTTCGAGATTGCCGGGGAAAACAACGAGCTGAAACCCTATCTGCATGTGCGTGGCCGTCTGGAGGCCCTGGTGAGCCGGGCGCTGATGTATGATCTGGTCGAGTTGGGGCGCGCGGAGACTGTCGATGGGGTGGAGATGTTCAGTGTCCATTCGGCCGGCACAACCTTCCCCGTCATGCCCATGGACCAGCTTGAGGCCCAGTCCAAATGAGATCAGCCATGGATGATGAGTACAGCGCCGGGATCTTTCGCGAAAGGGCGGCGCGCGAGAAGGGCACGGATGACGGGCGGGTGCATGGCGATCACGTGTTGAACCCGGACATCATTGCCCGCCTTTCGACAGAAAAACTGCGTGATGCGGCTGTGCTGGTGCCTGTGGTTGATTATGGCGATCGCAGCCAGGTGATCCTGACCCAGCGCACGGCCAATATGCGTACCCATTCCGGTCAGGTCGCCTTTCCCGGCGGCGCCGTTGATCCCGGCGATCGTTCAATAGAAGCGGCCGCCATGCGCGAGGCGCAAGAGGAAATTGGACTTGATCCGTCCTTTGTCGAACCGATTGGCCGCCTGCCGCAATATCTGACGACGACGGGTTTTCGCATCACTCCCGTTCTGGCCATCGTCGGCAGGGATTATACGATGACGATAAACCCGCAGGAGGTGGAGGACGCATTCGAGGTGCCCTTTGCCTTTTTGATGGATCCGGCCAATCACAAGCGCGAAAGCCGCGTGTGGCAGGGCAAGGAGAGACATTTTTACACCATGCCCTACGGCAAACGCTATATATGGGGCGTGACCGCAGGTATTTTGCGCACCCTCTACGAAAGGCTCTATGCATGAATTCCGGCACTCCGGTTGCCAATATCGCCGATGCCGCATGGTTCGGTTCGGCTGACCTGCAATCCATTCTGACTCTGCTCAATGCCGATGGTGCACAAGCCCGCATTGCCGGCGGCGCCGTGCGCGACACGCTGATGGGCAAGAGCGTCGGGGATATCGATATAGCAACAACCCTGTCACCACAGGAGGTGATGGACCGCGCCGAAGGTGCTGGCATCAAATCCGTTCCGACGGGCATCGAACATGGCACCATAACGCTGGTGGTGAATGGAAAATCCTACGAGGTCACCACGCTGCGCGTTGATGTCGTCTCGCATGGACGCCATGCACAGGTGGCCTTCGGTGCGGATTGGGCCATGGATGCAGCGCGTCGCGACCTGACGATGAACGGGCTTTATGCGGATGCCGAGGGCAATGTCATTGACCTGGTGGACGGACTTGCCGATATCAACAGCAAGACCGTGCGCTTTATCGGTGATGCCGCCAGCCGCATTGAAGAGGATTACCTGCGCATTCTGCGGTTTTTCCGGTTTTTTGCCTGGTATGGCGCGGGGCGACCCGATCCCGATGGTTTACGGGCCTCGGCACGGCTGAAAGCGGGCATTGCCCAATTGTCGGCCGAACGTATCTGGTCGGAACTCAAGAAATTGCTGAGTGCGCCGGACCCATCGCGCGCCCTTCTTTGGATGCGCCAGTCCGGTGTCCTGTCGACCGTTTTGCCGGAAACGGAAAAATGGGGCATTGATTCCATCTTCGGCCTGGTTCAGGCGCAGGCGGATCTCCAATGGGGCGATGACGCGCTTTTGCGTCTGATGGCCATCGTACCCAATGATCCGGCACGCATGGACACAATGGCCAAACGGCTCAGATTGTCCAACGGTGAGCGCAAACGGTTGGTACAATGGGCCGGGCAGGAGCGGATTTCCGAAGATCTGTCCGACATCGCCCTCAGGCGTCTGCTCTATCGCGGCGATCCGCAGGCAATCATCGACAAATTACGGTTGCAGTTGTCAGCCAGCCGCACAGCGGCGCAGAGCGATGACAAGGCGTTGCATGTGGCGGCAAAATTCTCCCGCCTGCTGAAGGTGGCCGTCCAGTGGAAAAGGCCATCGTTTCCGCTCTCGGGAAAAGATCTGCAGGCGATGGGGATTGCGCCGGGGCCCGCCATGGGCGCGGCGCTCAACAGCCTGGAAGAGGCATGGGTCGAGAGCAATTTTGACCTGACGCGTGCGCAATTGCTTGAAAAGGCCAGCGAACAGGTCGTCTAGCCTTTTCAAAAAAGCTTATGGCCAGCGAACGGCGGGCGGCATGGATGACAGGATCGAATCCACATTGCCGCCTGTCTTGAGGCCAAAAATCGTGCCTCTGTCATAAAGCAGATTGAATTCCACATAACGACCGCGGCGAACTAATTGCTCGTTGCGTTCAGCCTCATTCCAATGGGTGTTGAAATTGCTGCGAACAATTTTCGGATAGGCAACGGTAAAGGCCCGGCCCACATCCTGGGTGAAGGCGAAATCGGCTTCCCAGCCGCCGTCTTCGGGCGTGGACTTGAGCCAATCGTAAAAAATGCCGCCGACACCGCGTGGTTCATTGCGATGCTTGAGGTAAAAATATTCATCACACCATTGTTTGTAGCGCGCATGATCAGCAATCTTGTGCCTGGAACAGGCCACCTGCATGGCCTTGTGAAACAATTGGGTGTCCGGATCGCTCTGCACCCGGCGCGCGTCCAGAACAGGCGTCAGATCAGCACCGCCACCAAACCATTGGGATGCGGTCACCACCATGCGGGTGTTCATGTGAACGGCCGGTACATGTGGATTGACCGGATGGGCAATCAGCGAAATACCCGATGCCCAGAAGCTCGGATCCTTGTCTGCGCCCGGCATCTGCTGGCGAAATTCCGGTGAAAATTCACCATAGACAGTGGATGTATGAACCCCGACCTTTTCAAAGACCCGACCCTGCATCATCGACATGGTGCCGCCGCCGCCGCGACCTTCATCGCGGAGCCAGTTCTTGCGGACAAACCGTCCGGCAGGATCGTCAGCCAGAGGTCCGGTGACGTCATCTTCCAATTGTTCAAAAATGGAGCAAATCGCATCGCGCAATGTTTCAAACCAAATACGCGCCTTGGCCTTTTTTTCTTCCAACCCGTCCGGATGGATGGCTGGAAGGTCCGGTCTTTCCATCAAATTCTGTCCCCGTGATAATCCCCGGAACTCAATAACAGGTCTTGGTTAATGAGACCATAAGCGTCGCGTGCTTTGGCAAGGATTCCTTGCATGATTTTTGATGTCCGTTGCCGGAAACGCCGTAATCCGGGCTGGTCAAAGACCCGTTTCCGCCCTATTATTTTTTCAAGAGGGTAGAGCATGAACCGCGTTCCCAAAACCCCGCCCATGGAAGGGCTGCGCAGACATATCCGCAAAAGCCGCATGAACAAGGGTGCGGCCCGGGGTGATTCGTTCGTCCGGGAAACCTTTCGCCTGCCGCGCAGCGATGCCCGCGACAAGGCCCAGGAATGGTTCAAATCATGGCCGAAAGCCGCCTATTGGACCGAAGTTGAAAGCTGGCGACAATTGCCCGGCGACGAGATCGAGTTCACCATGCGGCGCCTGCCGACAGCCGATTAGCTGCATGTTTCGTGAAAAGGTCTGCCCTGGGAATGTTGGCAAGGCAATGTTGGCAAGGCAATGTCGAAAAACCCGATACTATTACAGTCTGCCGCCCAATAGGTTTTAGCCCAGAATGTTGTCAGCCAATTTTGTGCAGCAAAACTGTGGCGTGGGCATTATGCTGCTCAGTCGGGTGATCTTGCTTCAATCTGCACGCGTCGGTTTTCCGGGTTTTCGGGATCTTCCGGTATCAGAAGGTCTAATTCGCCTCGGCCTTTGCTGGTCAGTCTATGCGCTTCAAGTCCTTGCTTTTTTACAAGAAATTCAACCACAGCCAGCGCGCGTCTTTGAGAGAGTTCCTGATTATAGGCGTTTCCGCCTTTTGCGTCCGTGTGTCCGATTATTGTAAAATTCAGGCCGTCGAGTTCCTCGTTTGAGAGGGCGCTACCCAATGTATTCAGCGTTTGTTGCGCCTCTGCAGTCAATGTTGCTCTATCGTAGTCGAATTGGACACGCAGATTGATGCTGACCGGAACAGTCGTTGTCGATGGTTCAACAGTGATGCCTCGCAGGCTGCGAGAGCCGGGCTTGCGCTCGAGCAATCTGCTTGCGGCCGGGGAGAGCGCCTCAATGATTTCTTCGGTTGATGGATGGTCCAGAACAGTTTGCGCAGAGGCGCTGGACCCAAGGCACATGGATAGAATGATGGAACCTATGGCAGCGGTGACTGCGGTCCGTATTGTGGTGGCATCCATTGTGGGTTTGAACCTCCTGCTGCTGTCTGAATTGGTATCTCGGCGGCAGCGTAAAATCGCCCGCCGGTTTGTTCGAAATTGATTGTAGATGCCCTTAGCGCGCTTAAGAACGCCCGTTCGGTTTCGATGACTGGACGCGGCGTCGAAAAAAGCGGCGAACGGGTGGCGATGGCCAATATCATCTCTGCGCCGAATGGTCCCGAGACCGTAAACTTTGGTCTTCCTTCGTTGCCGTCGCCCATGATGATTGTTTCGTTCGGCAGCAGCGTTTGAAGTGATTGTGATGTGGCGGCCTGGTGCAGGTTCACGACCGAGCCGTCAGCCTGAAAATAGGCAAGATGCAGATACCCTGAAAAAGCCGGCATTTGTGCCTCGATGACGAGCAACTCGTCTTCCATGAACCTTGTTTGTCCTAATGCAAGACTGGGTGCCGTAAGGCCATTGATCCTGTTCTTGCTTCCAGACACGATAAGAAGTGCTTCACATTGCGGCCAGGGGCGAAGCTTCACATCGATCTGATAGGCGGCGCCGAAATCAGTCTGAAGCGTGTCGAGGTCGTCTTGCAAAGAAACGAAACCCATGATTTTTTTGCGGGCTGAACCACTTTCACTGTCGGTCTCTAAACGTGAACACTCAAAAACAGGCAGTTCAACGGAGGGCTTTTCGGGATCAGGTGCCGGCTCAGGCTGAGGATCAATGTAGGGAAGCACGGGATCTTCGAAGGGTATTATTCTATAGGCGGCTCTCACCCGAGCATTGAATGTTTCGTAGCTCATTGTGCCGTAGCCATCGGTTCCCCAGTAGGGTCCCCACGAATTTATGAATTTAAAGGTCTTCGTGCGGTCATCATAGCCCACCAGGGTGATTGCATGGCCTCCGTCATCAGGACCGGGAGCGTCACTCTGCAACCAGATGTCATGATTGCCTAAACGGAAGAAGGTATCGTCGACAAGCGCGCTGACGATGACCGGATGCCCCATGGCCAATGCACCCTTCACTTGATCAGGCTTATCAACCTCAATCCGCTGCCAATCCTTGATGGTGAAAGCTGACGCTGCACGTTGTTCCTGCGGTGATGGCCGGCGGCAGAGCTGATCATCATATGGATAGTCGGCGTGGGACATTGTGCCGGTTTTCAAAAGCTCAAGAGCTTCATGGGTAAATGAACCACTATCGCAGCCTTTTCTGCGAATGGTGTCATAGATGTATGCAGGAGAGGCAATATTATCGTTGGAGTTGAGAGAGACACCATTCGATGCGGATTGATAATATGACCGAGCAGCATATCCTACCGCCCATCCGACACAGGATCCCTGGGTACCTTGATCTCCGACTTCAGGCATGCGGCTGGAAAAATCGACAGTCTCGGGAAGAAAAAGTCGATAGGTTGGGGACTTGGGAAACTGCTCCAGGACCTCAGGCTCGGCCAGTAGCAGACCCGTTGCATGCCGCTGTCGATTTGTGTCCTGCGCATGGGCATTGATCACACCGCAGAAAACTGCCGTGACGATGCAAAGGGTGCGCATTTGGGCGGATAGAATGTGTGGCATCACAGAGTTTACCCTAATTGAGTTGGACGAGCGTATCAGAAACGACCCAGCCCAATTTTTTGCCATCCTTGGCGATCAGGACCACATTATCGGCTGTGTCCACGACGCGCACGGAGGTACCCGGTTGCAAGGTTTGCAGGATTGAAGTTGCCTGGGCCCGGGTTTCAAAAACATCTGCTTTCTGCACGACGACATGGGTGGACCTGCGCGGAAAGAACTCGTTTTCGGCGACGCCGGTCACAACAGGCGCTCCGACAACAAAGGTGGAACCCTGACTTCTGAACTGAGGTATCTGACGATGGCCAAAGGCTTCGTCGGAAATTATCGGCAAGCGGGTGTCTACATAGGAGATCAACTCTGTAATGCCCAGAGCGCCATCATCATTGGCATCACCCATTTCCATTGCTTCCAGCAGCGCGTAGGTAAAGAGGCCGTGACCTTTGTAGCCCTCCAAGGCGGGTTCTGTATCGGTCGATGCCGTCATGATCGTGCGGCCCATGGCTCTGGACAATCGTTCAATTGCAGCCAGTTCCTCCATCCCTCGGGTCGCGGGGTCCATGGTCAATGTTCCGCTTTCACAGGTGTCGTAGAGCATGACCGATTTGCGGGCGGGAATGCTTGACAGCCAGTCACGAAATGCGTCTTGCCCGATACCGTTTTCGGCAAAAGCATTCTTTCCAGAATAACGGAAATTCTGTGGAATGAAGTAGTAACGCCCGTTTTCTGTGATGCCGTGACCAGCCAGGAAAAAGATGAATGTATCCTGCGGCCGAGCCGTTTGCGAGACGGCTGCGAAAGCTGCATCCAGCCCGCTTCTGCTGACTTCTGAATCTGTAAGAACCGTAACGGTGGCGCTTTCGTAAACACCTTCTGCCGCGCGACTGACGGCGTCGGCAATCGCCCGGGCGTCTCCTGCGGCGTATGTCAGTTGCAGCCGAGAATCCAGGTAGTCATCCACCCCTGCGGCGATCATGTACAGTCTGGGGTTCGCCACTTCTGTCGCCTCAGATTGCACCGTGATCGTTGTCGGGTCGGAGGCAATCAGATTCGCACTGTTGTAGACTCTCACAGACAGGGTATTTTGCCCTGGAAGCAGAAAGATTTTTCGCGAGAATGTCTGCGTGCCGGATTGTCCGCTATTCAGCGCTTCCGTGACGCCTTGCAGTGTGTTGCCCACGCGCCATTCGATACGGCCCAGCCCGCCGCTGGCGATCTGCACGATCAGTGATACCTCTACCATATCGCCTGGAACTGTCGTTGAGGCTTTGAAGTCGACGATCCGCGGAGCTAGGCCTGTCGCCAAAATTCTATCCAGATCAAGGTCCCGTGTAGCCTCGTTCAGAATTCCATCGGGGTCACCCTGTAGTGCTGCGCGCACGAGATCAGGTCGGTAGAGAGCATCATACACATTTTCGATAGATATCGCTTCAATCCCTCGTGCCACCGATATGGCCGCTGCCGCCGAGGCTGAAGATGCGTTGAAGAAACCGGAGGGGAGCATGACGATCCAGTCGTCCTGGTTCAGTGCGTAAAAGGTGGCAACGAGCGTGCCGTCGATGGAACTCCATATTTCCAGATCGCCTCTGCGCGATTGTACTGCAATCAGCTCTGTTTTCGGGATGTGAAACGCCATTCCTTCGGAAAGCTCTGGTCCTTCGAATGAGACAGATGCCGCATTTTCGAAGTTGGTGTACATCAAACCCGCGCCCTCACTGCCATTTGTGATGATGTAGTCGCCCTTGTCACTGACTTCAAAAAATTTGAAAACGGTGGCACTCACCCCTTTGCGGTGAACCTGTGAACCGTCGCGCGTATTGACAACAACTGCAATTTCACTGAGGGCGCTTTCGCCACCTGCCAAATATCCGAGATAATGTCCGTTGGGGCTGAGTTTAATATCAGATACGTGTTTGCCAGGCTCGTTGATGATGGCCAATTTTTCACCTGATCGGGCATCAAACAGATGAATTGTTCCGCTTGCATAGTCGGGCAGCGGCTGAGGGTTGGTGGCAAATGGGTAGGGCGTCGTGGCAGCGGCGACAGCCACAATCTCTCGCGTGTCCGACGACGTGATGTGCGGTGTCTTCGCGCCTTCAAAATCATGACTGGCTGGCGCAAGAGCCAGTGTGTGCGACCGATAGCTCCCGTTCTCCACCAGTCCAAATACAACGCATTTGTTTGTCGCGAATATTAACGTTTGTCCTGATCTCTCACCACTTGATTTCCATGCGCGATTGACGTTTCGGGAACAGGCGGGCGTATCGAACTGGACGTTTGGCTTTGCATTTGTTGCATTGCCGATACTGGTAACGCGGCGAAAATCCAAATAGTTGGTGCCGTTTTCATCGACATCGATGTCGCGCAGCCAGCCAAAGTAGTTTCTATGCAGGAGTTCGCCAGAAAGCTCGCCGTTGGCAATATCCCAACGGCGCAGACGTGTCTGAATTCTACGATTATCCAGAATCTGTTCCGCATTGACGACGTGAGCAACATTCGAGCCAAGGGTCGTCAGCATATATTCGCGTGCCTGATAATTGCCGGCAAATTCTGGCGTGCCATCTTTTACAAAGAAAATCTTTCCATTTGTTCCAAAGAACCGTTCGTCAGAGGAGGATGCATCGTATCCGCCTTTGAATGCCGGCCAACTTCCGGGCATCTGAAAGTCTCTTGTCTCTTCGATCCCTCCAGTCTCGTCTATCTGGATTCCCATCTGACCGCTTTTCAATGCGCGGCCGATGAATATGAACGATCGATTGTTGATGGGTATTATGGAGGAAGACCCAAAGTCCGGCCGTTGCCCGTCATTATAATTACTCAAATTGTACTTGTCGGAATCGACCGCATAAATGTCTTTTGTGCGGCGGCTCTCAACATCGCAGGAATGAAGAGCGCCGTCACGGGTCAAGGCCAGCAGATGGCGGTCATCGCTGGCGAGTACTGCTTTGCTAAACCCCAGGTCAGAGGTCAAACGACAGGCTATATCACCTCTTTCCAGATTTACTGCGATGAGATCTTTTTCCAGCGCAAAAATTCCAATGGAATCACTGACAAGCCTGGCCGAAATCAAAGGTTGTTTAGAGGTTGTGCGAGGGAAGGAAAAACTCAGTAAACGCACGTCCCTTCGTTCTGTATCAATGATAAACAGCTTTTCCGCATTTTCCGAGCCATCCTGGAAGTGGCCGAAAATCAGCCCGCGGCTGTTGGCTTCGCTCAGAGACGGTTGCCCTGAGAATACAGCTTTTGTGAAAAGGCTCCGTTGAGATGTGTTCAGATCAATTTCAACAAGCTGATAACCGAGAGCGTCGCTCGCATCCGGAAAGATGGCCGCAATTGCGACCCTGCCTCCTGAAAGAGGCGTGAATGCGTCAAAGTCATACCGTGTACTTTCGATTCGGTTGCCGATGTTTGTCAGGTTGCGAATGATTTTGCCGGTAGAGAGACTATGCAGGCGAAAGTCATCCCTGTTTTCCAAATAGATTCTCTCAACAGCATAACCGCTTGATGGAAAGGCTCTTATTCCTCTGAGCTCAGTAATGCTATTTACATTGATCTGGATTTCCGAACCGGCTGGCGCAATATTTTCGCGCGGCAGCTCCCGTGCAGCAATCGCAATATCGAGGAAATCCATTGATACCCAACCGAGTGGCGCATCCTGAGCTGCAAGCGAAATGGCGGCCCATCCGTTGTTTTCTTGCTGGATGAAGACGCTTTGCGATGCGGCAAGTTTTCTGACAACAGAAAACTCTGTGCCGGGGCCTGAGCGGACATTGAGTGCAGTATCGGCTGCCACATGCGCAGCTTGTTGTGCAAATGTGGCAGCAGGAATGAACAAGGAAATATAAAGTGCCATTGTTAATGAAGCAAATAAATATCTATGTATAAATATTTTTTTATTTTTATACAATTTGATATTATTGAACATTTTTATACTCCGAAATAATAAGTACAAATTTGAAATTTTTAATCATTAATGAAACAAGGTCGTTCACCAACATTCATCGCAAAGACAGGACAGTCCGATTTCCACTTTTCGTTCTGCGAACAGGAATTTTGAAATATGCACCCATACATTAAAGGGAAATGTCCGAAAATAGTAGCGTGTTTAAAACTGAATTTCATTGGCACTTTCCAATGATACCCTAAAGATCGCCTCTGACCAGCCAGACTGGATTTGGGATGTTTATGCTATCGCGATTGATTTTCGGGTTTGAATTGAAACCTTTGTCAATTTACGCCGCATTTGCTTCATTTGATGGGAGCGCCAATGTCAAAAGATCCGCTGTAGCAGCCGTTCGAGCTCACACATCTCACATTGCGAAACCGCATGATGACCACCCATCATGAATTTGCCTGACATGAAGACGGTATGCCGAAGGAGCGCTATGCCGCCTATCATGCGGCGCTTGCCGACTGCGGATTGGCGGGGAGACAACAAGGGCTTGAAACCTGATTGAACCGTACTTCAGCTCACCAAATATCGCTTCTTTTCCCTGTCCAATTTTGCTGGGAAAAATCCCATCCAATTCTGGTGTCAAAAAATGGGCTCAGGTCACATTATGCGTTTTTGTTTGAGTATGAGGTGATTACCGCATCAATACAAACAGTTATCTGAGGCGCAAGAATGACCATCGATCTTTGGAATATGATCGTTGCGGTATTTTCCAAGAACTTCAGGTGCCGTTAAAAGGTTTGCCATGGCTTGCGTGCTGCACTTCGATCATTGCATGAAGACGTTCAATCGCTCTCGTGATGGCGCGCCCGAAACGCGGCTATTTCTGCTGCGCCGGGTGCTTGGCCTGTAAATACTTCGACATAATGGGGAACGCGTGCGAGGCGCTGTTGATTGCTCTCATCAACCTGCATGGAGATATAGCCGATCTGGGTGTAGACCACACTCATGGCACGCACCTGGGCCTGGACCCTAGAGTGGCCGAAGCGCACAAATATCCCGGCAATGGCGTTGATGCGTTGTTTGTCCGCCCGGTCGAGCCGGGCCTTCAGGTCACTGTCATTGCGCGCCCAGTTGCGGATTGCCAGATCCAGCGGCGCATCAAACAGAGATGCATCAAGCCAGCAATCAAAAAGATTAAGCATGGCCTCTGTAATGGTCTGGGCAGGAAGCTCAGTTCTGGCAACAAGATTGCCCGTATTGTGTTGCTCCCAGCGCTGCACCATGGCTTCCAGCAGGTCGGCGCGATCTTTGAAATGCCAATAGAAGCCGGTGCGGGTCAGACCGGTGAGCCGCGCCAGCGTCATGATCTTGACCGCGTCGACGCCATTTTGCGTCAAAACCGTGTAGGCCGCGTCAAGCCAAGCATCTTTCGAGCCCGCCTGAATCTGTGTGTTTCTTGCGTTCATGGAGCCAGTATAAGTTTTTATTGACACGTGTGTCAATTTACCTGACACTTGTGTCAATTAAAGGAGGCGCCGATGTCAAAAGATCCGCTGTTGCAGCCGTTTCAACTGAAACACCTCACACTGCGAAACCGCATCATGACCACCAGTCATGAACCGGCCTATCCTGAGGACGGCATGCCAAAGGAGCGCTATGCGGCCTATCATGCGGAGCGCGCCAAGGCGGGCGTTGCGCTTGCCATGACGGCGGGGTCCGCAGCGGTGAGCAAGGACAGCCCACCGGTCTTCAACAATATTCTTGCCTATGAAGATGCCGTGGTGCCGTGGATCCGCAATCTCACCGACGCCTGCCATGAACATGGCTGTGCCGTGATGATCCAACTGACCCATCTGGGCAGGCGCACGACCTGGAACAAGGGGAACTGGCTGCCCTCTGTCTCTTCATCGAAACATCGCGAACCGGCCCACCGGGCATTCCCCAAGCTGATCGAGGATTGGGACATCGAACGCATCATCGGTGATTTTGCGGATGCAGCCGAACGCATGCAGGCAGGCGGTATGGACGGGATCGAATTGCAGGTCTACGGGCATCTGCTGGATCAATTCTGGTCACCGCTCAGCAATGATCTCACCGGGCCCTATGGGGCGGACACATTGGAAAACCGCATGCGGTTTCCCATGGATGTTCTGGATGCCATTCGCAAACGTGTTGGCAATGACTTTATTGTCGGTCTGCGCTACACGGCGGACGAAGTCCAGAAAGGCGGCATCACGCCGGAAGAGGGCATTGAAATATCCAAACGCCTGGCGGCCTGCGGGCAGGTGGATTTTCTCAATGTCATACGCGGGCGCATCCATACCGATCCGGCCATGACCGATGTGATTCCCGTTCAGGGCATGGCCAGTGCACCGCATCTGGATTTTGCCGGCGCGGTTCGGAAGGCAACGGGCCTGCCGACATTCCATGCCGCACGCATTGCCGATGTCGCCACAGCCCGCCATGCGGTCGCCACGGGCCTGCTTGATATGGTCGGCATGACACGCGCCCATATGGCTGATCCGCATATCGTACGAAAGATCATCGAGCGGCGTGAGGATGACATTCGCCCCTGTGTGGGCGCCACCTATTGCCTTGATCGAATCTATCAGGGCGGTGAAGCTTTGTGCATTCACAATGCTGCGACAGGGCGCGAACTGACAATGCCGCACGACATTGCGCCGGTGGCCATGCCTCGCAAGGTGGTCATTGTCGGCGCTGGCCCGGCTGGCATGGAAGCGGCGCGCGTTGCTGCCGAACGCGGACACGCGGTGACAATCTTCGAAGCGGCAACCGAGGCGGGTGGTCAGGTTCGCCTGACCGCGCAAACGCCGCGTCGCCGCGAGATGATGTCGATCATCGATTGGCGGGTGGCGCAATGTGAAGCACGCGGCGTTGAATTTCACTACAACAGCTGGGCCGAAATGGATGATGTGCTGGCTTTGAAGCCGGATGTTGTCATCATTGCCACCGGCGGCATGCCGAATTTGGAGCTCTTCAAGATCAAGGGCGAACAGGCCCATGTCGTCTCAAGCTGGGATATTCTGTCCGGTGATGTGAAGCCTGCGGCCCATATTCTGATTTATGACGAGGCGGGCGATCATCCGGCTCTGCAAGCAGCCGAGATTGCAGCCAATACGGGCGCCAAAGTCGAGATCATGACGCCTGACCGAACCTTTGCGCCGGAAATCATGGCGATGAATCTGGTGCCCTATATGCGCGCATTGCAAGACAAGGATGTGACCTTCACAATGGCCCGTCGCCTGCTGGATGTTGCGCGCGACGGCAACAAGATGAAGGCGACCATCGGCACGGACTACAGTGACCACCGGCACGAAGCGCGTTATGATCAGGTGGTGGTCAATTATGGCACCATGCCGCTGGACGATCTCTATTTTGATCTCAAGCCCCTGTCTTCCAATGGCGGTGCGATGGATCACGCGGCGCTGATTGCGGGACGGGTGCAAGATACCAGGCGCAATGACGGCGGGACATTTCAGCTGTTCCGCATCGGGGATGCCGTTTCCGCGCGCAATACCCATGCCGCCATCTATGATGCACTCCGGCTGGTCAAGGACATCTGACAGCAATGCGCAGTTCGAGAATAATCCATGTGGTTTCGTGCCACGCAGAAGGCGAAGTGGGCGATGTGATTGTCGGCGGTGTTGCCCCGCCTCCCGGCGATACGCTGTGGGCGCAGCGTACATGGATTGCGCAGGACCAGACGTTGCGCAATTTCATGCTGAATGAGCCGCGTGGCGGGGTGTTTCGTCATGTCAATCTTCTCGTGCCGCCAAAACATCCCGATGCGCAGATGGGATGGATCATCATGGAACCGGAAGACACGCCGCCGATGTCCGGTTCCAATGCGATCTGCGTCGCAACGGTGTTGCTCGACAGCGGCATTATAGCGATGCAATCGCCGGTAACCGAAATGGTTCTGGAAGCGCCCGGCGGCCTGGTGCGGGTGCGGGCGGAATGCGCAGATGGCAAGGCGCAACGGATCACGGTGCAGAACCTGCCGTCTTTTGCAGGCGCGGTCGGCGTTCACCTGAATGTGCCGGGGCTGGGCGTCATCAGCGTCGACACGGCCTATGGCGGTGACAGCTTCGTTGTGGTGGATGCGCAAGCGCTTGGCTTCAAGCTTGAAGCATCGGAAGCCAGGACGCTTGCCGAGCTTGGCGTGCGCGTGACCAATGCGGCCAATCAGCAACTCAAATTCGTGCATCCCGACAATCCGGACTGGACGCATTTTTCATTCTGTCTTTTCGCAGGCCCGATCGAGCGCAGGGAAAACCGGATTTTTGCCAAAGCCGCGGTCGCCATTCAACCCGGCAAGATCGACCGCTCGCCCACCGGAACGGCTGCATCCGCGCGGATGGCCCTTTTGCATGCCAGGGGTGAGATGAAAATTGGCGACAGGTTTACCGCGACGTCGATCATCGGTTCCAAATTCCACGGCAGGATTGCCAATGAGACCCAGGTCGGTGGCAGGCCGGCGATCATTCCCGAGATCACCGGCCGTGCCTGGATCACCGGCACCCATCAGCATATGCTCGACCCTGATGACCCGTGGCCGGAAGGCTATCGGCTCAGCGACACCTGGCCGTCAAACAAATAGGCGTCTGCTGGCCTATGCGTCGGCGAAGACATCTTCGTTGTGATTGCTGTCCATTTTCATGGGGAAATCACTGGCGGCCATGGTACGTATTTCCGTTCCACGCAGTGCCAAGAGAAGGACTGCGTCAGCTCTGCCCGTCGATATGCGAAAGGAATGTCTGCAGTTCCTGATCATCCAATCCCGCCGTTTCTCCCGGTGCAGGAAAATCACCCTGCCGGATATCGCTGCGGAAGGCAGACAGGGCAGCACGTCTTTCTTCGTCCATCTGCCTGTGCAGACGCGCCAGATCACCGTAACGGCGCGCGTGGCGCGGAACCTTGTCTGTTTCACCGCAAATATCTTCGGAAAACAGAAACATCACTTCGGCTGAAGGGCCCGAACCAAGGGAGATGGTGACCAATCCGCTGCGCGCCGTGATTTCGGCCATCAGGCGGGCGGGAACCAGTTCGGCTTCCACGGCAAAGGCACCGGCTTCTTCCAGCCGCCGGAAACTGTGAAACAAATCCAGCGCTTCCTGAGCCGTCTTGCCAACTGAGCGGATCTGTCCGATCCATGTTGATTTGCGCGGAACGAAACCCAGATGCCCCATGACCGGAATATTTTCTGCTGCGAGCAGAGAGACGATATCGAGGCGTCGGGCGGTGATGACCGCGTCGGCGCCATCGGTCAGCGCCTTGAAGGCGGTGCGCAAAATATCGTCCGTGGTGATCGCCTCGGCAAAACCAAGAGCGGCCGTGACAAATACCTGTGCGGAACCCTTGCGGACCTCGCTCACATTGCGGGCTCTGCAGACGATCATCTCGATGCCGGCCGCCTCGGCAGCTGCAGCCTCGGCAGCCGTGTTGGCGGTGACCTGGGCGAAAGCTGCCGCCTGACCCTTGGCGGCACGAAGGCCGCCAACGGTAGCCAATCGATTGGCAGGCCTGGCGGACCAGTCAAATATGCGTGGCATGCCCGCCCTAATCCTTGTTCATCTTGTCAGCATAATAATCCGGTGCGACGGTTCCGGGTTTGGAGAACCATTCGGGGACATCAACGCCCGCATAAAGCAATATGTTGCCCCAGGGATCAAAGGCGCCGGTGCGCACGATCACTTTGGCTTTTGCGGCCATTTCACCCAGGATGGTCTCATGCGGGAGCGTTTCGAATTCAGCATCTGAAAAAATGGATTTGACCGTTTCGAGCAGGACCGGATTGTGATCGGTCAGCGTGTCCGCATAGGCGACCTTTTCCGTGATGAAATCCGCGTCAATTGCTGACAGGACCGTTTTCAGATCGGGAACATCGCGTGTGATGGCCAGATCAATGCGCCAGACATCGTCGGGAATCGGGAAACCCGCATCGCACACGATCATCAAATCGCCATGTCCCATACTGGCAATGGCGTGATTCAATTCGGAATTGAGTAGCTTGCCTCGTTTCATTTGGTGCCTTTCTTGTGCTTGGCAGTTTTCATATTGACGTCTGTCCATGCCGCTTCCAGTTCGGCGCGCGTGGCCAGCGACGGAATGACACCCAGCCGGGTGCAGGCATGGGCACCACAGGCCGCGCCATAGGCCACGGCATCTTCAACGGCGCGTCCTTCTCCCAGGGCCACGGCAAAACCGGCGTTGAAGGCGTCGCCTGCTCCGGTGGTATCGACCACATCGACGCGGCGCGTTGGAACAACCATATCATGATCCTTGGACAGGATGAGTGCGCCTTTGCCTCCCAGTGTCACCACCACGGTTCCCACGCCGCGCTCGCGCAGTGCCAGCGCCAGATCACGGGTGCTGCTGGGGTCATCGGGGGCCAGGCCCATCAGGATGCGCAATTCGCTTTCATTGGGGGTCAGGTAGTCCACATGGGCAAATATTTCCTGCGGCAATTTCGTCGCGGGTGCCGGGTTGAGAATGGTGCGTGCCCCGGCGGCCTTGCCCAGTTGCATGGCGCGCATGGCAGCGGAAACCGGAATCTCGAGGACCGCCATGACAATGTCGCTGCGATCGATACTCGGCTTTGCGCGATCCACGAAGGCCGCATCCATCATTTCGTTGGCACCCATATCGAGGATGATGAAATTCTCACCCTCGGCATTCAAGATGATGATGCCGGCGCCGGTTGCGCGCTGGTCCGTGCGCTCGATATAGCGGGTATCGACGCCCTCGGCTGCATAGAGCTTGTCTGCCACAGCTGCCAGTTCATCGGTTCCAAGGCAGGTGACCAATGTGGCGTTGCCGCCAAGACGGGCGACACCGACGGCCTGATTGGAGCCCTTGCCACCTGGCCCGAAATCAAAGTCCGAACCCAATATTGTCTGGCCGAAGACCGGCATCTGATCGGTGCGTATCGTCAGGCCGACAGCAAAGCTGCCAACAACGGTAATGTGAGTCATTGGGCATTCCCTCTCGAAAATGGCTGCAAGACAGTGCTCATGCTGCGCGTTCCTGGTCACTGCGTGTGGCCAGCGACATGATGGCCTCTTCCGTGATCTGCGCGCCGGTCAGTTGCCCCATCACGATCCTGTCGGCCATGACGAGAACGCGGCTGGAATGCAACATGACTTCCGGCAGTTCGGATGAGATCATCATGATGGCCATGCCATCAGCGGCCAGAGATTTCAAGATTGCATAGATTTCAGCCTTTGCACCGACATCGATGCCGCGGGTCGGTTCATGCAGGATCAGGACACGGGGTCCGGTAATCAACCCGCGGGCCAGAATGATCTTCTGCTGATTGCCACCGCTGAGTGTGGCGATCTTCTGGCCCAGACTGGCGACGCGGGCATCCAGTTCCCTGACATATCTGTTGGCGATGTCCTTGACCGCTCTTCCTCGCATGAAGCCAAGTCGGGTAAACTTTTTCAGGGCTGCTGAAACGGTGTTTTCCGCCACGCTCATGGACAGCAGCGCACCGGCGCTTCGCCGGTCAGCCGGTATCAGAGACATGCCGGCAGCTATGGAATGATAGGGCTTGCCCGGACTGAGCCGTATGCCCCCGATTTCCACCTCGCCGCCGCGCGGCAACAGCCCGAATATGGCTTCGGCCAGCACATCCTTGCCACTGTCAGGCAGGCCGGCAATACCGAGGATTTCGCCTTTGGAAAGCTTGAAGGAGGCATGGCGAATATGTCCGGGTACAGACAGGTCACGCACCTCCAGCGCTGTTTCGGCAGGATGGTCAGACACTTCGCATTGCAGGGCATATTGTTCAGCGGCATTGACAGAACGCCCCACCATGAGGGTGACAAGCTTGTCGACGGTCACATCGGGGCCATTGTCCAGCGTGGTGATCAATTTGCCGTCGCGCATGACGCTGATCCGATCGGCCAGTGCCAGAACTTCATCGAGATGGTGTGACACATAGAGGATGGTCACACCTTCCTCCTTCAGGCTGCGAACCATATCGAACAATCGCTGTGTTTCGCGTTTTGACAGGGCGGAATTTGGCTCGTCGAGCACCAGAATATGCACCTGTTGAGAAATGGCGCGGGCAATTTCCACCAATTGCTTCTGCGCCACTGAAAGACCGGCCAGCGGTGTATCGGCGCGCACATCGGACATGCCAAGTCGCGCCAGAACATCCGTCGCAGCCCTGACAGCTGAATTTCGATTGAGATGGGACAGGGCGGGTTGCGCAGCCATTGGCCCCAACAGGACATTCTCTCCAACAGTCAGATTCTGGCAGAGCGAGAGTTCCTGAAAAACAATTCGGATTCCCAAAGCCTGGCTTTGGCGCGGGCTGCCGATCATTGTTTCGCGTCCGTTGACGTGTAATGTGCCCGAATCGGGCAACAATTCGCCGGCAAGAATATTCATCATGGTGCTTTTTCCGGCACCATTTTCACCGATGATGGCATGAATTTCACCGGCGCGAAAACTGGCAGACACGTCATCCAGGGCCGTGACGCCAGGAAAGGTCCGCGTGATGTTGCGCAGTTCCAGAATGGATTTTTCGGTCAATTCAGGCTCCAGCCAAGGCCGTATTCAGATCGTTGACGGCCGCACCCGAAAGAAAGATGCGGCCGTCGGTCGGGAGGACGGTTCTACTTCATGACTTCAGCAATATTGTCCGGCGTATAGATGCCAACACCGGTATCAAGGTCATCGATGGTCTTGCCGCCGAGGAAGGATACCAGCAGATTGACGGCTTCAAATCCCTGACGTTCAGGTGCCTGGTCGATGGTGGCCTGCACCACGCCCTTGGAAACCAGTTCCACGGTCTGGTCAAGCAGGTCGAAGCCGACAACCTTGATGTCGCCGACGCGGCCGTTGCGGTCCACCCATTCACCAGCCGGTGGTGTCGAACAGCACTCAAGCGAAAGAATGCCGGTGATTTTCGAGTCGGCCAACATGGCATTTTCGATCGCCGCATAGATTTCCTGCGGGTCCGTACCGGTATTCAAAGTCCGTACCACCTCAATGCCGGGATGTTCGGCAAGAGCCTCGCGGGCGCCGCTTTCACGGTCCAGCGACCATTGCGCTGCGGCGTCCAGAGTGGTGATGATCACCCGACCTTTGCCATCCAGCACATCAGCCATCAATTTACCGGCTTCACGGCCCGATTGGATCAGGTCCTGGCCTGCAAAAACCAGCCGGTCACTCTCACCATTGTCTGTATTATAGGTGATGACCGGGATGCCGGCGGCGATGATCCTGTTGATCAGCGGCGCCAGTGCATCGGAACTGACCGAGGAGATGGCCAGGCCATCCATCTGGCTGGACAGGGTTTCGATTTCAGAGATCTGCGCATCGGCATCCGCCCCGACAGGGCCGATAAAGCGTGCATTGACCCCTTCCATCTTGTCTGCACGTTCCACACCGGAGCGCACGAAAGGTGAAAATTCATTGGATACATCGTGATAGGACACAAAAATATTCAATGGTTCACCAGCCGCAACACGTTCGGCAATTCTGGGTGCGAGTTTGAAGTCTGACACATTGACCGGATCGGCCATGGCGGCAGGTGCAGTCAGCATCAGCGTTGCCGATGCCACGGTAGCGTATAGGAATTTTCTCATTGTCTTCCTCCCTTTTCAGTTTGTTGTTGGCCGACACTCAGGTCGACCGTCTTGTTGAACTCCATTTATCGATGGCCACAGCCACGATGATAACCAGACCGATCATCACTTCCTGTGTGAATGGTGAAACACCAAGCAGCACAAGCCCATTGCGCAGAACGCCGATGATCAGGACACCAAAGACGGTGCCCAGAATGGTACCCACGCCGCCGGCCAGCGATGCACCACCAACCACGACGGCGGCAATGACATCCAGTTCCAGGCCAAGGCCTGTTCGCCCGGCCTGCCCACTGGGCAGAAAGGCCAGGGACAATATGCCGGCTGCTGCCGCCAGGATCCCCATGATGACGAAGGACCATATTTTCACGGTCGGCACATGAATGCCGGATACCCGCGCAGCCTTTTCACTGCCACCCACGGCAAACACCCGGAACCCGAAGGCCGTGCGCGAAAGCAGCAACCAGCCGAGGATTGCCAAGACGATGAAAAACACCAATTGCATGGGTATGATGCCAAACAGATAGCCCTGTCCCATATATTCGAAACGGTCCAATATGGCCGGATCTGCGCCATTGCGCACATTGACGGTTACCGGGCGGCCATCGGTCAGCAACAAAGCCGAGCCCCGGACGATGGACAACATGCCGAGCGTGGCGATCAGCGAGGGAAGACGGCCATAGGTTGACAGCAATCCGTTGATCAGCCCGATGGCCGCGCCACAGGCAAGCCCCATGGCCAGCGCGGGAACGAGGCCCCAGCCCAGAACGATCAGCATTCCGGTGCTCAGCCCGGCCAGAGCGTAGGTTGAACCAACGGACAAATCGATCTCGCCGGAAATCAGCACAAAGGTCATGCCGATGGCCATGATTCCGAGCAGTGAGACCTGTCGGCCGACATTCAGCAGATTTGTGGTGCTGAGAAAACTCTCGGTGGACATCGACAGAAATACGCACATGACGACAAGCGCCAGGAAGACTCCCGTCTCCTTGGCGCTCAAAAGCCGTCTGATGAGTGAGACCCTTGGCGGATCTGACCAGGTTTTTTGCGGGGAGGGAACTGTTTCACCTGGCCCGCTGGCGGCAGTCCGGTTCTCCGTCATCCGGCTGCCATGAAGCTGCCTGCAGGCACGATCTTGAGTTCTTCATAATTGCCGTATTCACGCGCACGGGTGAAAGGCGCATTGTGAACCGCATTATACGAACAGATATATCCCCAACGGTAGGTGTCACTGTTGTTGGCATCGGAGCGGTGCAGCAGGTTGCTGTGAAAAACCAGCGCATCGCCCGGATCCATATCCACATAGACATGTTCAAAACGTTCAGTCGCCGCATCAAGATAGGGCTTGTCGACATTGGTCTGTCCGTTCTCGCGAACATGGTCCAGCCGACCAAGAATATGTGAGCCCTTGAGAACCTGGAGGCAGCCATTGGCCTTGTTCGACAGATCGAGCGCAATCCAGATCGAAAGCATCTCCGGAGACAGGCAGCCATTGTTGTACCAGTAGCCGAAATCCTGGTGCCATTCCCAGGCACCACCTTCACGGGGTTGTTTCATCGTCATCTTGTGGCTGTAGAGATAGATCTCCTCGCCAATCAATGCTTCTGACATGCGTGCCAGTCGCTCATCGCGGGCCAACATTCCGAATTTGTCGTCTCCGGCGTGATTCCACAATTTCAGGAGGGTCTTCTTGCCTGACTTGTCGCCCTTTTCCATGACCGTGCTGGAATTGGCTTCGTCCTCGAGCTGGCGGCGTGCGTGATCGCGAAAATCGACAACTTCCGGCTCACTGAGAAAATTTTTGCGTACGAAGTAACCATCGACCTCATAGGCACGCATTTCTTCCTTGCTGGGAACAAGCATCATAACCTCCCTCAGATTTGTATCACCGACTGGATCGGCTCTTGTTGACCTCATCTTACAGTGAGCCGGGGTTGAGAAAATGGACAGTTTTGTAAATCTCATGTATAAAACGCGCATGAGTAAATCGCGCAAAAAGGCGACGGTTCATGTCAGCCTTCATTTCCTTCCCGATAGTGCTGCACGATCCGGACTGGCAACTGTCTTGCGGGCAGGTTGGCTTGATGCCGCCGCCTCTGACGGCATCAATCGGCTGGAATGTCCTGGCGATGACATCCTCTATTGCCTGTCAGGAAAGGGGAGTGTCGAACATGACGGCGTCAGTTTCACTCTCGGCGCCGGTCAGTTGGCATGGATTGCCGGCGATCAGCCGCATGGGCATCGCGCCGATGCTGCCGACCCCTGGTCGCTGATGTGGTTTCGCGTCGATGGGCCGGATGTGGGCGTGTACCGGCGACGATTGTTTGGCGAGGCCCGCATGCGCATGGCCGTTGCGCAGGGCTCCGAACTGATTGCCTGGTTCCAGCGTCTGTTTGATACCCTCAGGGCAAGGTCGGCCGATGCGGATCTGCGGCTGAACGCCGAGGTGGCGGAATTCCTGGCTCTGCTTGCCCGTCAGGGTGATCCGGCACTGCGATCGGAAATGCCGGCAGGGTTGAACCGGCTGCGTACGGCGATCGTTGTCAATCCCGAGCACAAGTGGAGCGCCACGCAGATGGAAGAGGTCGCAGGTCTTGGCGCATCCCAACTCAGACGCCTTTTCAAAAAACACCTCAACGCAACACCCCGTGCCTATTTGCGCCGTGAACGCCTGGCCATGGCGCAACGTCTCATGCTGGAGAGCAATCTGCCGCTGAGTGAAATCGCCTATGCCTGCGGTTTTTTCGATCCCTATCACCTGAGCCGTGACTTCCGCAGGGTCATCGGGCGCTCGCCCGCCAGTTGGCGACGCCTTGAACTGGGCAGCCAGACCGCACCGCCCAACGCGCCAGGTTGAATCATTGGCAATTGAGCCGGTTTGATTGCCGGCGAGCTGAATGCCGCCTTTTGCAGATGCACCAAAATATATGTGGCAGGCGGTCAGGATCGCTGTGTCCTGATTCCGATTGCGGGTTGAATCAGGAACATTCTATACAGGCATTGCAACAATGGATGAGGGACGTGATTGATGGACAAGGAACTGTTTGAAAAGGGACTGGCGAAGCGAAAGGCGACGCTCGGCGCCGAATATGTGGAAAAGAACCTGGCGAATGCCGATGCTTTCACGGCGCCGTTTCAGGAAGCCATGACTGCCTGGTGCTGGGGCTTCGGCTGGGGCGACGAGGTGATTGATGCGAAGACCCGCTCGATGATGAACCTGTCGATGATCGGTGCTCTGGGCAAAATGACGGAATGGGAAATTCATTGCCGGGGCGCCATTACCAATGGAGTCAGCGCAGAAGAGATCCGGGCGATCATTCATGTGGTTGCCATCTATTGCGGCGTGCCGCAGGGCCTCGAATGTTTCCGGGTGGCGCGCAAGGTGCTTGAAGAAAACGACATGATCTGACGGCTGGAACAGGCGTTGGGGCGAATGTATGTGTTGTCTGCCGCTAAGTCAGACTGGGTGACCTCGGTGGGATTACCAGAGCGTTTGCAGGCGAAAGCGGTCTTTAATTCTCTATTGAAACCGTCAGGTCGTTTCGCGACCAAATAGAAACATTTGACGGCGAAAAATCGGTTGTCTTCGTCTCCGTTCACTAAACGGGGCACGTCGCAAAGCGCTATGTGGTGGGTCGGGTAAGATGCGCAATGTAGCGCCGTGCGTTAACAACGGGAGTTATGCAATTGACGCACATTTTGGAAAATGATCCGCGAAAACGATAATTATTTATTCGTCTATTTCTTCCACCATATGCTTGGCATTTCAATGTCGTCAAATTTTTCCACGTTCTTTCTGTCCAAATTATGGGGTAATACTAATTTTGATTTTCTTTTAAATCTCTCTAAATAGTCATTTCGTATAAATGTAACTTCCATAATTCTTGGTATTTCAACGCCATTGAGCGAAGATGCGCCGCAGCAATTATTTGGATGAACGTGACATATCGAAAAATTTCTGTAAATTTTCTCAAAAACACTTGTGATCATCTGCAAAAAATATCTATCAAACATTTTGTTCAATGAATGAAATTCGATAATCATGAAAGAAAAACGATTCAAGGTCTCCGCTGACTCGATAGTAAGGACGTCATATTCAGCACCTTCAATGTCCATCTGCAAAATCAGATCTTTTTCATCACCTTCAAGACTCGAGTCCATCCAAGACTTGAGTGTAATGAAATCATCCTCGTTATGTGTGCCCAGGAATTTTTTAATGAAGAAAAAATCCTCATCAGAAAGAGGTGCAGATTCAACGCTGGCATCTGCCATAAAGCTCTTTATTCCATATTCTCTGGAGAGGTGACTCTCGAAATCAGCAATGTCGTCAACGCCTGGACTGAAGCAATGACTTACATTGGAAAGAATGTCAGGAACGAGATAACCGCCATCGCGCTCTCCTCCTATGCGGATCAAATCTAAAGACACATAATGTTCTCTAAATCTTTTTAGAAATCGATTGATAAAATCGGTATTTACTGCTTCTTCAAGTATATAGCCATTTTTGAAGAAAATTTGTGTAATATATTTCTTTATACTCATTCACCAGCCCGTGGTTTCAGCATGAATTCCGCCTTTTCGTGATACTGTGGAACCCTGATTGCGCAACTGTGCAAGATTTTCATCCGTGATCAGTATGTACCTTAGCAGCTTCTAATGTATTTTGTTGCCTTAAGGAAGGCATATTCTGCAGTACGCTTTCTCCACTGAGCGGCATTTGTATGGTGCCGACCAGTATCTATTAATCTCTCTCAAAAACGGCAAAAATTCATAAAACAAGCGGTTTTTTCCACCGCGCTGTGGTTCAAAAAAATACTAGACGACCGGTCTATTGTATGTTTCAAGGCGGTATGAAAGCTGCAAGGAAATCCGAGGCCACACGAAATCATATCCTGTCTGTCGGGCGCGACATGGTGCTTACCGGCGGGTTTGGTGGTGTTGGGTTGAAGGCATTGCTGGAGCGGTGCTGCGTGCCGAAGGGCTCTTTCTATTATTATTTCAGTTCGAAGGAAGTCTTTGGCTGTTGTCTTCTGCAGGACTATGTCGACGATTATCTGCAGCGCATGGATGCGCTTTTTGCGCTGCCGGAAAGCGGTGGCGCAAAGCTGATGCGCTTCTGGTCTGCCTGGCTGGAAGATGACAATTCCAATGGCATTGCCGATCGTTGTCTGGTGGTCAAGCTTGCCGCTGAAATCTCGGATCTATCCGAAGACATGCGCGCGATCCTTGATGATGGCGTTACGCAATTGGTCGGTCGTGTGGCGCAATTGCTGGAGGAGGGCGCAGCCGACGGGTCCTTGCGAGCGCAGGCAGACCCAAAGTCCATAGCCGGCATTCTCTATGCGCAATGGCTTGGCGCTGCGGTGCTGGCCAAATTGTCCAAAAGCAAGACACCCCTGCAGCAGGCGCTCAGCGATACGCGTGCCCGCCTTGAACCGTAAATCGCAAGAAACCAATCCTCCCAAAGAACCATCTCAATCAAAGGAAATTCCCATGCACAGTGCAATTCATGACACATTCGGCGAACCGGCAGATGTTCTTCACCTGGCCGATAGCGTCAAACCCCAGGCCAAACAGGGTGAAGCCCTGATCCGGATGGTCCTTTCTCCCATCCACAATCACGATCTGTGGACCGTGCGCGGCAATTATGGCTACAAGCCGGATCTGCCAGCCATTGGTGGCACGGAAGCCCTGGGTGTTGTTGAGGCGGTCGGCGAAGGTGTTGATGCGGGCATGGTCGGCAAGCGCGTTGCCATTGCCGGTGTGCATGGCACCTGGACCGAATATTTTGTTGCGCCGGCCAACCAGCTTCTGCCTCTGCCGGACGGCATCTCCGATGAACTGGGCGCGCAACTGATCGCCATGCCTTTCAGTGCCATCTCGCTGCTTGAATTCCTGCACGTAAAGAAGGGCGACTGGGTCATCCAGACAGCCGCCAATGGCGCTGTGGGCAAGATTTTCGCCGCTTTGGCCCATGCGCGCGGTATCCACACGCTCAACCTCGTGCGCCGCGACGATGCCAAGGCCGAACTGGAAGAACTGGGGATCGAAAATGTGCTCTCCATCGCTGACGATGGCTGGCAGAAAAAGGCGCAGGCGATCATCGGAAAGGGCGGTGCCCGTGCGGCGATCGATTCGGTCGGCGGCGCGCTTGCCTCGGATCTCTGTGATCTTCTGGGCATGGAGGGTCTGCTGGTGATCTTTGGAACGGCCACCGGTGCGCCACTGCAATTGAGTTCCGGTGCGATGATCATGAAACACCTGACCGTCAAGGGGTTCTGGGGTTCAAAGGTCAGCAAGGAGCTTCCACCCCAGGAACGTGCACGGCTGATTGGCGAACTGGTTACTCTGGCCATGAAAGGCGACTTGAAGCTGACAGCGGGCGGTATTTACCCACTCAGTGACATTGCCGAGGCGGTCAAGGCATCGCTGACATCGGGACGCACCGGCAAAATCATGCTGCGCCCCTGACATCGGCAATTGACGGGTAAAATCACTGCGCCGGCGCTGGCATTTCGCTTTGACGAATGGCCTCGCCGGCGATCAGCGCGGTGGAAATGGCCAGGTTGAGGGAGCGGGTTCCCTCAGCCATGGGGATCAGCAGGCAATGGTCGGCTGCGGCGTGGACATCGTCCGGGACACCGGCGCTTTCGCGGCCGAAAAGCAGGATGTCGTTGGGCCGGAATTCAAATTCACGATAGGATCGTTGAGCCTTGGTCGTGGCGAGGATCAGGCGGCGGTCCTGTTCTTCTACCCAGGTCAGAAAGTGCTGCCAGCTGCGATGCCGGGTCAGTGAGGCCTGTTCGGTATAATCCATGCCCGCCCGCCGCAGCGCACGGCTGGACATGTCAAATCCCGCCGGTTCGATCACATCAATGGCCAGCCCCAGACAGGCGCCCATGCGCAGGATCGTGCCGGTATTGCCCGGAATATCCGGCTGGTAGAGTGCTATGCGCAAGTCTGTCATCGTGGTGTCCGCCTGGAGTGTCGTTTACACCTAGCAAATATCGGCGGGCCGGACACCTCTTGCATTGCGGCACGTTGCCTATTTGCAACAGGATTGTTGCAGGGACGCACGTCTGTGCAATTTCTTGACTTTGCCGGTAGAGAATGAATGCGAATCCCTGTAGGATTTGATGTATGGACCAGATTTGAACGAAGGAGGGGCCATTGACGCACATGACAAGGCATCTCCAGCCAATGGCGCCCATCGGGGCGTAGGCTGTCATCTGGCAATTTATTGTGAATTGATCACAATCTGATTTTCCAACACGCATTGACCGGAACAAGACAACGTCCAGGTGGCGGTCTTCGCGGTCTTCATTTATCGGGCATGGTGGCCCCACAGGCTGATTTGATGGCAATGCCCGGTGCAAGCGCCTCTGGCAGGACCCGCAAAGACCCTGGTGCACAGACCACCGCATGCCATTCAATTGCAAAGGCCCCCCATGTTTGGATGGTTCGAACGACGACTAAATCCCTATCCGGCCCTGCCTGCGGGGCGTCCGCCGGAGACATTTCTGGCATTTTGCTGGCACTATTCGAAGGAAGCGGCGCCGTGGCTGCTGTTGATGTCTTTCATGACGGCGCTGATTGCCATCGGTGAAGTGGTGCTGTTCAGTTTTCTCGGTGAAATCGTCAACTGGCTGTCGGAATCCTCGCGCGAGGAATTCATGGCCAAGGAAGGCGGTCGCCTATTGATAATGAGCCTGCTTGTGCTGTTTGTCTTGCCGGGGATTGTGTTGCTGCAATCCCTGGTGATGCACCAGACGCTTTTGGGCAATTATCCGATGATCGGCCGTTGGCGGATGCACCGATACCTGCTGCGCCAAAGTCTTTCCTTCTTTGCCGATGAATTTGCCGGGCGGGTTGCAACACGGGTGATGCAGACATCGCTGGCGGTGCGTGAATCGGTGGTCAAGGTTCTTGATGTTCTGGTCTTTGTCGTGGTGTTCTTCATCTCCATGTTCGTCATGATCGCAGCGACGGATTTGCGTCTCGCCGCGCCGCTGGTTCTATGGATCGTGGTCTATCTGTCCTTGATCACCTATTTCATACCGCGCGTGAAGCGGGTTTCAAGGCAGCAGGCCGATGCGCGCTCGATGATGGCGGGACGGGTGGTGGACAGCTACACCAATATAGCCACCGTCAAACTGTTTTCTCATGCGGGACGCGAGGAAGGTTATGCGCGCTCGGCCATGTCGTCTTTCCTGAGCACGGTGCATCGGCAGATGCGGCTGGTGACGGTGTTTTTTGCACTGGTCTATTTCAACAATGCGATTTTGCTGTTCGGGATTGGCTATCTGTCGATCAATCTGTGGCTGGGCGAGGCCATATCGGTTGGCACAATTGCCGCCTCCATGGCGCTGGCCTTGCGCATTTCCACCATGAGCCACTGGATCATGTGGGAGGTTTCCGGGCTTTTCGAGAATATCGGGATCGTTATGGATGGCATGTCCATGTTGTCCAAGCCCCACGGCGTCACCGATGCAGATCCGCAAAAGCAATTGGTGGCCAAAAAGGGCCAGATTGCATTCGAGCACATCCGTTTTCACTACGGCAAGGAAAACGGGGTGATCGATGATCTGTCGCTGACGATCGCGCCTGGCGAGAAGATCGGGCTTGTCGGGCGTTCGGGTGCCGGAAAAACCACGCTGACAAACGTGTTGCTTCGCTTTTATGATCTGGAATCCGGGCGTATTCTTGTCGACGGGCAGGATATTGCCGGTGTGACGCAGGACAGCTTGCGGGCGCATATCGGCGTTGTCACGCAGGACACATCCTTGCTGCATCGCTCCATCCGGGAAAATATTGGCTATGGCAAGCCTGACGCCACGGATGAAGAGATCATCGATGCTGCCAAACGCGCCAATGCCTGGGAGTTTGTTCAGGGCCTGCACGACCAGCAAGGACGGAAGGGGCTGGATGCCCAGGTGGGTGAGCGCGGTGTCAAATTGTCGGGCGGTCAGCGCCAGCGCATCGCCATTGCCCGGGTGTTTTTGAAAAATGCCCCCATCCTGGTGCTGGATGAAGCCACATCGGCGCTCGATTCGGAAGTTGAAGCGGCCATTCAGGAAAATCTGTTTGCACTGATGGATGGCAAGACCGTGATTGCCATTGCCCATCGTCTCTCCACCATTGCAACAATGGACCGGCTGATCGTGCTTGACGCCGGCAAGGTCGTTCAGCAAGGCACCCACAGTGAACTGGTCGAGGAGCAGGGGCTTTACAGGGATTTGTGGTCGCGGCAGTCCGGTGGGTTCATTGATGTGGCCGCGGATGTTGATGCGGCAGACACCGCTGCCGCCCCATAGGCCGGGGCTTTTAACACAGGCCATTGCCCGATTTGGAGATGTTGGTTGTCTCGGACGCGCTGCCGTCACATGCTTCCCCGCAAACACAATATGTGAAATTAGTGTGTCCAGCCTCTGGGTCATGAGTCGTTTTCCGGCGCGGAAAATTGTAAAGGTTGACGGTAGGGCATGGAACTATGGGGAGGGCGGTTGCGACCGCTGTAATTTGCATGATGAAATTGACGGGTATGTTTTTCAGGCATTTTCTGGCGGTCTGTGGTCTTGTCTTTGCTTTGGGTGCGGTTGACAGTTTTGCCCAGGCGCAGCTCATGCATATGGCTACAGCCGAGAAGAGCAGCACTGCCGCAGATGTGAAACTGCCGGAGGACCTGACCCCGCAGAATATTCGCCAGCTTCTTGCCACCATGAGCGACGAACAGGTCAGACATTTGCTGCTTGAGCGTCTGGATGCGGTTGCCGAGACGCAGAAGGCACAACAAGCTGACAAACCGCAAGATGCCATTGAATTTCTCAAAGCTTCGATCAGTGCCGTTGGCGGTTCCTTTGCCGAAACCATTTCAAGCCTGCCAACCATGCTTTCAGGTCTAGGCACGGCTGTTCACGCCTTTGTCGAGCCGCGCGGCGCCGGCGGTGTGCTGTTGATGTTTGCAATCATGATCGGTGCGATTTTGGTTGGTCTTGTGGCAGAAGCCGCCGTGACAAGAATTGCCGGTAAATGGCGCCGGCAGATTGCGCGTACGCAGACCCCGGACGGGCTGAAGCAAACGCTTGTACTGCTTGCCAAGAGATTCCTCCTTGATATTGTCGGTCTGCTGGCCTTTTTTCTCGTCACACGCCTGGTGATCGAAGTGGCGATGCCGGCAATCGACCGATTGATTGCACCGGTCTTCATGGTCAACCTGATTGTCATTCCACGGTTGTTGGCCGCGATTTCCCGGTTCTTGCTGGCGCCCAGCCGTCCGGACCTCAGACTGGTCTATGCCGATGACTGGACGGCACGATATCTGTACCGAAACGGGGTCGCAGTGTCGGTCCTGATTGGAATGTCAGCTGTTCTTGTGGAATTCCAGCGTCACTACGGGGTTGCGCCGGGTGACATAAAAACCGGCTTCTGGATGTCACTGGCTGCCTATATCTGGCTCATCGTGATGTGTGTGCAAGCCCGTAAGGGCCTGACATCGATGCTTCTGGGGGGCGATGATCATGCATCGCCTGTTGAGCAGCTTTTGGCAAGAATATACCCTTGGCTGGCGGTGGTGATGATCGCCTTTACCTGGCTGCTGGTCGAAATGTTGATTGCCAACAATCGTTTTGATCTGGTGGAAAACGGCGAGCAATTTTTGACACTTGCCGCGTTGCTGGCAGTGCCGGTGCTGGATACCATGGTAAGAGGTCTGGTAAGACACCTGGTTCCACCCATGCGCGGTGAGGGCGCCGCTGCGGAAATGGCATATCTGTCGACCAAACGGAGTTATATCCGTATTGGCCGGGCGATTATGATTGCGGGCACGATTGTGCTGGTCGCCAGAGTCTGGGACGTGGATGTCGAGAATCTGGCCAGCGCCGGCCTTGGCGCACGAATTGCCGCTGTCCTGTTTCAGAACCTTGTCATTCTCGCCATTGGTTATCTTGTCTGGGAACTTTCCACGCTCTGGTTCAATCGGAAGCTGGCGGATGAAAAAACCGCCCAGGGATTCGACCTGGCGTTGGAAGAGCCCGGCGGCGGCGGGGAGGGGGGCGGTGCCGGTGGGTCGCGCCTTTCAACAGTCCTTCCGCTGCTGAAAATGGCAAGTCAGGCCACCATTATCACCATCACCTCACTGATTGTGCTGGGCAGTCTGGGCGTCGATATCACGCCCTTGCTGGCTGGTGCCGGCATTGTCGGCCTGGCCATCGGTTTCGGTGCCCAGACCCTCGTTCGTGACATTGTCTCCGGCCTGTTCTTCCTGTTGGATGATGCATTCCGGGTGGGTGAATATCTGGAGATTGACGGTACAGCCGGCACGGTCGAGCGCATTTCCATCCGCTCGTTGCAATTGCGCCATCCCCAGGGGCCAATCCACACGATACCCTATGGTGAAATACCCAAGATGCAGAACAATTCCCGCGATTGGGTGATTGTGAAACTGAAATTCACCGTTCCCTTTGAAGCGGACATCAATCTGGTCAAGAAGCTGTTCAAACAGATCGGCAAGGAAATCCTCGAAGCGCCCTATGCCGATGATATCATCGAGACCTTCAAGTCCCAGGGTGTCTACGACGTCAATGATGTCGGCATTGTCGTGCGTGGCAAGTTCATGGCCAAACCCGGCAAACAATGGATGATCAAGAAGGACGTCTACAGCCGTGTGCAGAAATATTTTGCTGAAAACGGTATCGAATTTGCTCGTCGTGAAGTCAGGGTCAAAATGCCTGAAAGCGAGGACGGACAAAGTGGCGACGACAAGATGTCATCGGCAGCTGCCGCCTCGCAGATTGCCGTCCAACAACAGATTGACGAGCAGGGCGATGGCGGTGGCAATCGCTGATAACGTTCTGCATAGCGTTGCATTTTCCGTTGAATCGCCGTTGCCGTGCGGCCTGTCGGAGCCTATCTTGAAGAGATGATTGCACACCGTATTCTCCGGCTGTTTGAACGCTGGATCAATCCCCTCGCGATGACCGAGAACGCAACGCCCGCCAAGGGTGCGCTGGCCTTCATCTGGCATTTTGTCCGGCAGGCCAAATGGCCCTTTGCACTGATGCTTGTGCTGGGGGGTGGTGTGGCGCTGCTGGAGGCAGCACTTTTCTACTTTGTCGGCAGGCTGGTCGACCTGCTCGACAGTTCCAATGCCGCCGACGGATGGAGCGGTCTGTTTGCGCAGCATGGGTCGGAATTGTGGTTCATGCTCGCGGTGGTGCTGGTGGGCCGGCTGGTGATCGCCCCATTGGTCACTTTGGTCGAGGAGCAGACCATCGTTCCAGGTTTCTTCAATCTCGTTCGATGGCAGGCCTATGCGCATATTGCGCGCCAAAGCCTGACGTTTTTTCACGATGATTTTGCCGGGCGGGTTGTCACCAAGGTCTGGCAATCGGGCCAGGCAGTGGGCGATTTCATGACGTCGCTGCTTCAGGTGGTCTGGTTCATCGCCATCTATGCCGTAACGACGCTGGCGCTGGTGGCGCAACTCGATTGGCAATTGGCCGCCATTGTCGCCATATGGATCGCGGCCTTTGCGGCGATTGCCCGTTATTTTGTGCCGAAAATTCGTCATATGGCCAAAATGACGGCAGAGGCGGGGTCGATGCTCAACGGCCGCCTTGTCGACAGTTATTCCAACATTCAGACGTTGAAACTGTTTTGCGGTGAAGAGGACAATGACCGCTATATCAAACAGGGTTTTGATTCTTTCCTCAAAGCCATATTCAGTTTCACCCGAAAGCTGACGGGTGTTCGCATCTCTCTGGCGGTGCTGTCCGGCATCATGATTGTCGCCATAGCCTATGTATCCATTGACCTGTGGCTGAAGGGGCAGATCAGTGTCGGTGCTGTTGCCTTTACACTGGCACTGGTGCTGCGACTCAATTTGCTGCTGGGGCGCATGATGGCGCAGCTTAACGGCTTGATGCGCAATTACGGCATCATTCAAAATTCCATGGATATGCTGAGCAAACCGATTGCCCTGCAGGATCGGCCCAACGCAAAGGCGCTGCAGGTTTCGCAATGCCGGATTGTCTTTGAGAATGTGTGTTTTGACTATGGCGGGCAGGGTGCGGTGATCCGCGATATTTCCCTGACGGTCGAACCAGGCCAGAAGGTCGGGGTCGTGGGCCTGTCGGGGGCTGGCAAATCAACCCTGGTCAATCTGCTTTTGCGGTTCTTTGATCTCAATTCCGGTCGAATCACCATTGATGGCCAGGACATAGCGGACGTTACCCAAAGTTCGCTGCGCGCGCACATCAGCATGGTGACACAGGACACCTCGCTGATGCACCGGTCCGTGCGAGAGAATATTGCCCTGGGTCGGCCCAATGCAGATGAAAAGGAACTGGAGCAGGCAGCGCGGCAGGCGCAAGCCTGGAGCTTCATCCAGGATTTGCAGGACCAGAAGGGACGTCGCGGCATGGATGCCCATGTGGGCGAGCGTGGCATCAAGCTTTCCGGTGGTCAGCGCCAACGCATCGCGATTGCCAGGGTCATGCTGAAGGATGCGCCCATCCTCGTGCTGGACGAAGCAACATCGGCGCTTGATTCTGAAATCGAGGCAGCGATTCAGGAAAACCTCAACGAATTGATGAATGGCAAGACGGTGATTGCCATTGCGCACCGGCTGTCAACCATCGCCAAGATGGACCGACTTGTCGTCATGGACGGCGGACGGATCGTGGAAGATGGAACCCATGATGAATTGCTGCAGCAAAAGGGCATTTACGCCCGCCTGTGGGCGCGTCAATCGGGTGGATTTATCAACAGTTTGCCCCTGACAAACGAATAATGTTGTAAAAACTTGCGGCATTGTGCCTCTGGTGCATGGTGCAGGCTGGACATATTCTAAGAAGCAGCCTAGAAACCGGCCAAATAGGGGGTCTGTGCCGTGCCTGTGGGGTGATGTTTCCGCGCGGCAATGGGACCTTGGCCAATGAGTATGCGCAAAGGATGGTTATAACCGTGAGCGAACACGATACAACTGCCGAGCCGACGCGGCGCGATTTCCTGTATCTGGCAACCGGCATGGCTGGTGCTGTTGGGGTTGCTGCTGTCGCCTGGCCCTTCATTGATCAGATGCGGCCTGATGCAAGTACGCTTGCACTCTCCTCGATTGAGGTCGATGTGTCGTCTGTCGAACAGGGCATGTCCATTACCGTCAAATGGCGCGGCAAGCCGGTTTTCATTCGTAACCGTACGGAAAAGGAAATCGCCGAAGCCAATGCCGTTCCTCTGGAGGATCTGAAGGACCAGGCTGCACGCAATGCCAATCTGGCACCGGACGCGCCTGCGCTGGATGTGGATCGGTCCGCTGGCGAGAGCCGCGAAAACTGGATCGTGATGGTTGGCTCCTGTACGCATCTGGGCTGCGTCCCGCTGGGACAGGCTGGCGATTTCGGCGGTTGGTTCTGCCCGTGCCATGGATCGCATTATGATACGGCCGGCCGGGTCCGCAAGGGACCTGCTCCGGAAAATCTGGCGATCCCGCCTTTCGAATTTATCTCTGATTCAAAAATCAAAATCGGATAACAGGGGAATTACCGATGAGTGGTGGACATTCTACCTATGAACCCACAAGTGGTATCGGCAAATGGGTCGATTCACGCTTGCCGCTGCCAAGGCTGGTCTATGACTCCTTTGTTGCTTATCCGGTTCCGCGCAATCTGAACTATGCCTATACATTTGGTGCCATTCTGGCGGTCATGCTGGTGGTGCAATTGCTCACCGGCATCGTGCTGGCCATGCATTACGTGGCGTCGACGGGGCTGGCTTTCTCTTCCGTTGAATCAATCATGCGGGATGTGAATTCCGGCATGCTGTTGCGCTATATGCATGCCAATGGTGCCTCGTTCTTTTTCATAGCCGTCTATATCCATATCTTCCGCGGTCTCTACTACGGTTCCTACAAGGCGCCACGGGAGATTCTGTGGATTCTGGGTGTCATCATCTATCTGCTGATGATGGCAACGGGCTTCATGGGTTATGTGCTTCCCTGGGGCCAGATGTCCTTTTGGGGTGCGACGGTTATCACCAATTTCTTCACGGCCTTCCCGGGCATTGGCGAGCCGATCCAGCAGCTTTTGCTGGGTGGTTTTGCAGTGGACAATCCAACGCTCAACCGGTTCTTCTCGCTTCACTACCTGCTGCCATTCATGATTGCCGGGGTTGTTATCCTGCATGTGTGGGCACTGCATGTGACCGGGCAGACAAACCCGACCGGGGTCGAGGTGAAGTCAAAAACCGATACATTGGCCTTCACGCCATACGCAACCATCAAGGATGCCTTCGCCACTGTGGTGTTCCTGCTGGTCTTTGCCTATTTTGTCTTCTACATGCCCAACTATCTGGGGCACCCGGACAATTATATTGAAGCCAACCCGCTGGTGACGCCGGCGCATATCGTTCCGGAATGGTATTATCTGCCTTTCTACGCGATCCTTCGGGCGATTGATTTCAATGTCTGGTTCATCGATTCGAAGCTCGGCGGTGTGCTTGCCATGTTTGGTTCCATTCTGGTGCTGTTCTTCGTGCCATGGCTCGACACGTCGAAAGTACGCTCTGCCGTCTACCGTCCCTGGTACAAGCTGTTCTTCTGGCTTTTTGTCATCGATTCCATCTTCCTGGGATGGTTGGGTTCGAAACCGGCCGAGGGCACCTACACCCTGATGGCGCAGGCTGCTACTGCCTATTATTTCGGGTTCTTCATCATCATCATGCCGCTGCTCGGGCTTTTTGAAAAACCGAGAAAAGTACCCAACTCAATTACCGAAGCAGTGCTTGCAAAACAGGGCAGTGGTAAACCTGAAGCGGCTGCGGCCGCTCCGGAAAATCGCGGCTAACCAAGCGTCAGAAAGGAACAAGAAAGATGAAAAAGCTTGTCTCGACACTTCTGTCGCTGACCCTGGTAACCTTTTTGGGAGCCAATGTGGCTGTGGCTGCGGGCACCGCGCACAGCAAAGCGCCAAAGGAAATGGACTGGTCATTTTCCGGACCGTTCGGCACCTATGACAAGGGACAGCTGCAACGCGGTCTGAAAGTCTATGTCGAAGTATGCGCCGCCTGTCATTCATTGGAGCGGATCGCTTTCCGCAACCTTGTTGACCTCGGCTATTCGGAAGAACAGGTCAAGGCACTCGCCGCTGAATATGAGGTGCTGGGTGGCCCCAATGAAGAAGGGGAAATGTTTGATCGCCCCGCCATTCTGGCCGACTATTTCCCCAAGCCTTTTGCGAATGTCGAAGCTGCGGCCTATTCCAACAACGGAGCGGCACCACCCGATCTGTCGCTGATGGCCAAGGCGCGCGCTGCAACGCGTGGTTTTCCGACCTTCGTGTTTGATATTTTCACGATGTATGCGGAAGGCGGCCCGGATTACATATACTCGCTGCTCACCGGCTACGAGGAAGCACCGCACGGTGTCGAAGTCACCGAGGGCACCCATTACAATCCCTATTTCATGAATGGCATTTCGTTGTCCATGGCGCCGCCGCTTTCCGATGAGCAGGTGACCTATGACGACGGTTCACCGGAAACTCTGGACCAATATGCCCGTGATGTGTCGGCGTTCATGATGTGGGCTGCAGAACCGCATATGGAAACGCGTAAATCGCTTGGTTTCAAGGTTGTGATCTTCCTGCTGATCTTCGCTGGCCTGCTATATCTGACAAAAAAATCCATCTGGTCGCGCGTTGAGCATTGACCGGTGATCAATAGTCAATAGAAATACAAAAGGCGGCCAAACGGTCGCCTTTTGTTTGTCTCATTCAGCCCGGTGCTGGTCATCAATTGAACATCGTTTCTGTGCAGTCCAATCGAAAAAATGAACATATTCCACGGGTGCACGAGGAAAATCAGAGAGTAGAAAATGGACCAGACACTGCAGGAAACACTGATCAGTTCAATCCGCACAATCCCGGATTATCCCAAACCCGGCATTCTCTTTCGTGACATAACAACCTTGCTTGGAGACCCACGGGCCTTCCGTCGCAGTGTGGATGAACTTGTTCACCCCTACGCGGGTACCCGGATCGATCAGATCGCCGGGATCGAGGCGCGGGGCTTCATCCTTGGCGGTGCCATTGCACATCAACTGTCGGCAGGCTTTGTTCCGATCAGGAAAAAAGGCAAGCTGCCGCACGATACGGTGCGCGTTGCCTACAGTCTTGAATATGGCGTCGACGAGATGGAGATGCACAAGGATGCGATCAAGCCGGGTCAGAAAGTCATTCTGGTCGATGACCTGATTGCCACGGGTGGTACAGCGGAAGGCGCCGTCAAGCTGCTCAAGCAAATGGGCGCAGACATTGTGGCTGCCTGTTTCGTGATCGACCTGCCGGATCTTGGCGGACGTAAAAAACTGGAAGCTCTGGGTGTGACGGTGCGTACGCTGGTATCGTTCGAGGGCGATTGATCATGAAGCGCTTTAAAGCGGTTTGTTGCCGCTTTAAAGCTGTACCAGAACTGCATTGTCGAAGCAGACAACCTTGTCGCCGTTTTGATTGATACCCTCTGTATGGGCCTCTACGATACCCCATAGCGGATTGGAACGCCGTTTCCGCTTGGACGTGACCGTGGTGAAATAATGCACGCTATCTCCGGCGAATACCGGTCGGAGCCATTTGAGATTGGTAATGCCGGGTGAAGGCCCCATGACGGGTAGCGTTTTGCCTTCCGCCTTCAGCTGGGCCGTCCAGGCGTCGCGCTGCTCCAGATTTTTTCTCATCCATATGGCCGTCGTATGCCAGCCGGACGCGCACAGGCCACCGTAGAGGGAGTCGCGAGCCGCTTCTGCGTCCAGATGAAAGGATTGGGGATCATATTTTTTGGCAAATGCGATGATCGCTTCTGCCGTGAATGTATAGCTGCCCAAATCCCGGCGTTTGCCAATTTCAAAAGCGTCGAATCCACTCATGCGTCCACATCCCTATCCCGCAGCAAGACAAAAAACGGGTTTTCGCTGGCGGCAACAAGCTCGTCTCGCTGATTGAAAACTTCCTGGCGCATCTGCACCAGGCCGAGACCGGGGCGCGATTGCAATGGCCGGGCGGACAGGACCGTAGATGTTCCATGCAGGATGTCTCCCGCAAGGACAGGCTTTTTCCATTGGACAAAATTGACGCCAGGCGCGCCCTGGGACGCCGATTCCAATACAAAAGAATCAATCATCATGCGCATCAACATGCAGCATGTATGCCAGCCGGAAGCGGCCAGGCCGCCCAGAAGGCTCTGTTTGCCTGCCTCCTCATCCAGATGCATCGGTTGAGGATCAAACTCTCTGGCGAAAGCGATGATTTCCTCGGCGCTTACCTGGTAAGGGCCGAGGTTGAAGGTGGTTCCCGGTGTGAAGTCTTCAAAGGTATATTTTTTGTTTTTTGACATGGACGAAATTGTACAAGCCCTGTGACATGAAAAGCGATCATTTTGACGCCGGATTGTCAGGTGTTGAATTTAAACAGCATGACATCGCCGTCCTGAACCACATATTCCTTGCCTTCATCGCGTGCCTTGCCGGCCTCTCTGGCAGCAACTTCGCCGCCCAATGCATCGAAATCCTTATAGGCAATTGTCTGCGCACGGATGAAACCACGCTCGAAGTCCGAATGGATGACACCGGCAGCCTGGGGTGCCTTTGATCCTTTTTCAACGGTCCAGGCGCGCGCTTCCTTGGGGCCGACGGTAAAGTAGGTGATCAGATCCAGCAAGGTGTAGCCAGCACTGATCAGCTTGTCGAGACCGGGTTCATCCAGCCCCAGTTCCGATAGAAATTCGGCAGCTTCTTCGGCATCGAGCTGTGCAAGCTGGGCTTCGATTTCAGCCGAGATGATGACGTATTGGGCATTTTGCGCTTCCGCCATGGCGGCAACAGCCTCGGTAAACTGATTTCCTGTGGCCGCATCGCTTTCGGCGACGTTGCAGACATAAAGAACAGGTTTTGAGGTCAGCAGGTTCAGGGTCTGAAGAATATGCAGGTCTTCGTCAGCAATGCCCTCAAGCAGGTGCCGAACGGCCTTGCCATCACGCAGCAGCGCCAGCGATTGTTCCATCATGGGCAAAAGCAGAGCGGCTTCCTTGTCCTTGCCCGTGGCCTTCTTGCGTGTCTGCTCTGTGCGCCGTTCCAGACTTTCCAGATCAGCCAGCATCAATTCGGTTTCAACGGTCTCCGCGTCGGCAACCGGATCAATCTTGCCTTCTACGTGTGTGATGTCTTCATCTTCGAAGCAACGCAGAACATGCACGATTGCATCGACTTCGCGAATATTTGCCAGGAACTGGTTTCCCAGACCTTCGCCCTTGGAAGCACCGCGAACCAGGCCGGCGATATCGACAAAGGAAATACGTGTGGGCACGATCTGCTTGGAATTGGCAATCTTTGCAATGCGCCGAAGCCGTTTGTCGGGGACGGCGACCTCGCCTGTGTTCGGCTCGATCGTGCAAAACGGATAGTTTGCCGCCTGCGCGGCAGCGGTTTTGGTCAAGGCATTGAACAGAGTCGATTTCCCCACATTCGGAAGACCGACGATACCGCATTTGAAACCCATTTTAAGTGTCCTTCTTTCCAAAAAGCCGCTTCAGCATATCTGCCATCGGTCCGCTTTGAGGAGCTTTGCCGGGCGCGTTGCTGCGGGCGGCATGAATGTGCGATTTGCCTTTTGCAGACGGTTTTTTTGGTTCTTTTTTGTCTGTTGACCCATTGCCGACAGCAAGCGTCAATTTGTTGAGAAAATTTGAGTTTTCGCCCGCCGCCAGCATAGGGCTATTTTCTCCAATGGCCTCAAGCAAAGGGTCCAGCCATTGCGCATCCGCTTTGGCAAAATCCCCCAGCACATGCGCGTTGACCCGTTCCTTCGATCCAGGGTGGCCAATGCCGATGCGCAGGCGTCGGTAGTCCTTGCCGCAGTGGGCGTCGATGGATTTGATGCCATTGTGCCCGCCATGGCCGCCGCCGGTCTTGAGGCGGACCTTGCCAGGCAGCAGATCAAGTTCGTCATAGATGACAATTAGGTCTGCAGGCGCCAGCTTGTAAAAGCGCATGATTTCTCCGACGGATTCGCCGGAAAGATTCATGAAGGTCTGCGGTTTTATCAAAAGGACCTTTTGGTCACCCAATTGTCCCTCGGCGATTTCAGCCTTGAATTTTCTTGTCCAACCGGAAAAGGAATGGCGGCGGGCAATTGCGTCCGCCGCCATAAAGCCGATATTGTGGCGCTGTTTTGCGTAACGGGGTCCGGGGTTGCCAAGGCCTGCAATAAGCAGCATCGCCGCGATCTCCGTTTCACAAAAAGACAGGTGATCAGTCTTCGCTGTCGCCGTCTTCAGTTGCGACTGCTTCGTCTTCGCCTTCACCAGCGGCTTCATTCTCTTCACTCTTGAGGCCAGCAGGCGCTGCAATCGTTGCAATCGTGAAGTCACGGTCGGTGATTGTCGGTTCGGCACCTTCGGGAAGCGTGATGTTGGAGATGTGAATGCCATCTCCGATATCGAGACCGGTAAGGTCGGCAACAAATGATTCCGGAATGTTGTTGGCCGGGCAGTTCACTTCAACCGTATGGCGCACAATGTTCAAGACACCACCGCGCTTGATACCGGGGGATTCTTCTTCATTTTCAAAATGAACAGGAACATCCACGGTCACCACGGTATTTTTCGAAATACGCAGGAAATCAACATGCGACGTGAAGTCGCGCACTGGATCCAGCTGGTAATCCTTGGGCAGAACGCGGATTTTCTTGCCATCAACGTTGATGGTTGCAATCGTTGTCATGAACCCGCCGGCGTGAATTTTCAGTGTCACTTCCTTGTAGGGAAGTGCAATGGCGATTGGGGGCTGATTGTCACCATAGATGACAGCAGGTATTTTACCGTTGCGGCGAAGTTCGCGGGAGGACCCCTTACCAACCCGTTCGCGCGCCTCGGCTATAAGCTCATAGCTATTGCTCATGGCTTGTCCTTTCGAGGTTCTGATCTGGAGTGTTTTTCGGATTTTTCTGGTCCGCAAAAACATCGAGCGGCCAAAGCCGCTCCATCCGCGTTGCCTCCAAGGGTGTCTACACGGACGCGCGCTATATAGCTCACGGTTTACAGCGACGCAAGGCCCGACATGCTTTGGCGAGCGGATCGTCTCAATCGCATGGGGTAGGCGCTCTAATCTCCAAAACTGTCGCCTGCGACCATTGGTGCAAGACGCACCAGGCGGCTGTCCGCAACACCGGCCTGGCGATGGGCCATGGCCTCGCGATAGGCCGGAATTTTCAGCATATCGGTGAATGCCTTGACGCTGGGATATTCAGCAATGAAACAAATGTCCCATTGTTCCTCCTGTGGTCCGATTACCATCTGCTCAAAGCTGCCGCGCCAGACAATTGACCCGCCCAGATCTTTCAGAACGGCAGCGCTGCCTGCGCTATAGGCATCATAGGCCTGGCGACCTGTTGCCTCACGACCATCGGGATAGTCGGCCTTGTCACGCAAGCGCACAAGGTTGAGCATATGGATCGGGCCCGGTCTGTCGTTTTGCTTGAACGCAAGATAGGTCTCTTTCGAAAAACTTGTATGTGTCATGCCTGTCTCCTTTGGCGTACCGGGCGTCTGGATCAGCCATTCGGGCTTCGCCGCGTGTATTGGGGTGTCATTCAAGCCGAGGCGCTTCTAATGCCCCGTATAAAGCGGCTGGCGTCGGTCGATCCAGGCATCCAGACCTTCCCGGGCATCCGTGGTTCGGGCCATGCGTGCAAATTGCTCCCGTTCGATCAGCAGACCCTCTTCAATCGTCGTATTGATACCACGGGTAACAGCGTGGATGATACAGCTGGCCGCGAGCGAGGAATGTCGCAATATTCTTTCTGCCAGATCAAAAGCGCTGGCAAGAAGTGCTTCGTGGGGCACCACATTGTTGACCAGCCCTATTTCACAGGCACGCTGCGCCGAGAAGGGCTCACCGGTCAACAGCAGTTCGAGCGCCCGCTTGCGTCCGGCCAGCCGCGGCAGTCTTTGGGTACCGCCGAAGGTTGGAGGAATGGCGATATTGATCTCCGGTTTTGCGAAAAGCGCCCTTTCGCTGGCAATGGCCAGATGGACGGCTTCGGTGATTTCGCATCCGCCGCCAAAAGCAATGCCGTTGACGGCTGCTATGATGGGCTTGGGAAAGGCTTCGAGCCTGGCAGTCATGGTCTGGCCGCGCCTGCAGAATTGTCTGACCGCAATGTCGCGGCCGCATTTTATGCTTTTGGTGAATTCATGGATGTCACCACCGGCAGAAAAAGCACGGTCGCCCGCTCCGGTCAGGATGATCGCCCGCGTATTCGGGTCGTCTTCGATCTGGTCGAGACACGCCAGCAAGTGGTCAATGGTTGCATAGTTCAAAGCGTTCAGCTTTTGCGGACGGTTGAGCGTGAGCAGGGCGATTGTGTCGCGGTCTTCGCGGATAATGAGTTCGGGCATGAGGGCTCCATCAGTTTCACCTTGTTTTCAGGCTAGCGAGGCGGTATTTTCTTGTAAACACACCAGTGAGTATACAAACCATGCCGCGCAACAGTATCGACACCAAACAACGCATATTGGATGCAGCCAATCATCTGTTTTACAGCCACGGCATTCGGGCCGTCAGCGTCGATGCTGTGGCGGAAAAGGCAGGCATCACCAAGAAGTCGATTTACTACCATTTCAAGAGCAAGGACGATCTGGTGACCGCCTATCTGAAGTCGCGCGATCAACCTAATCTGGATGCATTCAGGATGTGGTTCGAAAGGGCGGAGGGCGGCCTGCCGGAAAAAACCCTGGCGATTTTCGAAGGGGTCGCAAAAGCAACTGAACATCCCAAATGGCGCGGTTGTGGCTTTCTGCGCACCATTGGTGAACTGGCCGACAAGCCCGGGCATCCGGCGGTCAAGGCAGGTGCTACGCACAAGAAGAGGTTCGAACAATGGCTGGAAGATGTATTTGCTGCAGCAAAAGTGGAAGCACCGGCAACATTGGCGCGCCGGGTGGTGGTGCTGATGGATGGCGCCTTTACCTGTGCTCTCATTCACCGCGACAGCAATTATGTTCTGGAAGCTGGACGGTTGGCGCAGCAACTCGTTTTACAGGAACTGTCCGTTTGAGACGCGGCGGCTGAATTGCAACTGAAACGGGGCAACAGATCTAATCCGGATGGCATTTTGCTGTTGGTTGGCCATCAACCGCAGGCAGCACTTCAGGATGCCTTTTACGCAAGTTTTCAGCTTTTTGCGGGGCGGTTCTCTCATGCCGGAAAGCGGCTTTGTCAGGCAATAATAAAGTGCTTGCGCAATGGCCCGATCGGCACAATATAGCATTCAGTCGCCACATCATATTGATAGCCAAATGCTCAACAAACACAGTGAAACAACCATTCGTCCGGCAGTGCTGGAAGACGTGCCGGCTCTTGTCGCCCTGGAAGAGGCGATGTTTGCCCATGATCGCATTTCCAGGCGCAGTTTCAGGGAGTTTGTGTCATCTGAAAGTGCCCGGCTGCTGGTTGCGGCATCGCCGGCAGGCGAGATGGCAGGCTACGCGGTGGTCTTGTTTCGACGGACCACATCTGTTGCGAGGCTGTATTCGATTGCAGTTGCCCCGGATTTCGCAAAGCGGGGGCTTGGTCACCGTCTTGTCGAAGCGGCTGAAACGAGCGCGCGTGATAGGGGAGAGCTGTTCATGCGACTGGAGGTCAGACCGGATAACAAGGCAGCCATCCGACTTTACCAGCAGCATGGCTACCGGGAATTTGGCAGACAGCTGGACTATTATGAGGACCATGCCGACGCTCTGCGTTTCGAGAAATGGCTGGTCAGCCATGCACCGGAAAGTGCCCGGGTGGTGCCCTTTTATGCGCAAACCACGGAGTTTACCTGTGGGGCGGCGGCGTTGATGATGGCGATGGCTGCGCTCAGGCCCGGTCTGGAGATGAGCCGGCGGCTGGAATTCGATATCTGGCGTGAGGCGACGTCGATCTACCTGATTTCCGCGCCGGGTGGATGCGATCCGCTTGGCGTGGCGGTGGCTGCAAACAGGCGTGGGCTTGACGCTACGGTGCATGTAAACCAGTCCGGCCCTTATTTCGTCGACGGTCACCGTAAAGAATCCGCCCGTGATATCATGATTGCTGCGCAGGAACATCTCGCCGCCGAGGCTGCGGAACGGGGCATTGCCATTGTCGAGGAACCATTGAGTGGCGACAGTCTGGTAAAACTGCTCGACAGTGGCGCCGTTGTCATTGTGCTGGTATCGACCTGGCGCATGTACAGGGAGCGTGAACCCCATTGGGTGGTTGCCTATGATCATGATCAGCGACACATCTTTGTGCATGATCCCTTTGTCGACCCTGAAAAGCACGAGGTGCCTTTCGGCAAGGCGGCACTGGCCATTCCCATTTCAGTTTTTGACGCCATTGCCGTCTACGGCAGATCGCGCCTGCGCGCTGCTATTGTTTTAAGGAATTCACATCCATGACCTGGCTTATCCTGGTCGACAATGACCGTGATCTTTCAAATGCCGATACGCCGCACAAGGTGATGACGACGAAGGATTATCTCTCCAGGCCGCAATTGTTCAGTGACAGCAAGCCACAGATCATCAATCTGGCGCGAAACTATGCCTATCAGGGGGCAGGTTACTATTGCTCGCTGCTGGCTGAGGCGCGCAGCCACCGCGCCATCCCGACAGTTGAAACCATCACCGATCTGTCACGCAAGGCCCTTTATGAACGCGCTTTGCCTGAATTGCAGGCAAAGTTGGACAAGTGCCTTCAAAAGGATGGCGGTTTGGTGGAGGGCCGGCTGCAACTGACGGTCTGTTTTGGCCGGACTGCCAACCCTGCGCTGGTGCCGTTTGCACGCCTGCTCTTCGACTGGTTCCGTATGCCGATCATGCGGGTGAGCGGAACGCGCGATGGCAACAGCCGGATCGAACGCATTGCCGCAGCGAGTGTCAATTCATTGACGCGCGAGGAGAAAATATTTTTCAACGAAGCGCTGATGGCGCATACGAAGCGCAGCTGGCGGGATGCAAAGACCAGGAAAACAGCCAAATATACGCTGGCAGTATTGATTGATCCGGATGAGCCATTTGCGCCGTCGACGCAGGCCAGTCTGAGGCATTTTGCTCGCATTGCAGCCCGAATGAACATGGATGTCGAGCCCATACGCAAGAACGATCTCGACCGTTTGGCCGAGTTTGATGCCCTGTTCATTCGCTCGACGACGAATATCGACAATTACACCTATCGTTTTGCCAGACGGGCGGAACAGGAAGGCATGCCGGTCATTGATGACAGCCGGTCAATGATTCGCTGCACCAACAAAGTCTATCTGGCGGAACGACTTCTGGCGGCCGGTGTTGCCACACCGCGCACGCTGATCGTGTCGTCCGAAAAGCAGATTGATGATATTGTCAGTGAGCTTGACTGGCCGGTTGTGCTCAAAATCCCTGACGGGTCTTTCAGCCGCGGTGTCTTCAAATGCGACGACCTGCAAGCGTTGAAACAGCAGCTCAAGCAACTCCTGTCGGAAACCGATCTGGTGATCGCCCAGCAGTTCCTGCCTACGGCGTTTGACTGGCGCATTGGGGTACTCAGCGGCGAGCCTCTGTTTGCTGCCAAATACCATATGGCTCGAAAACACTGGCAGATCATCAAGCATGAGGACGGCAAGGCCGCCCGTTCGGGCGCCGCCACGGCTGTACCGATCGACCAGGCGCCTGAAGAGGTCCTCAGACCGGCCATAGAGGCGGCAAACCTGATGGGTGATGGCCTTTACGGCGTTGATTTGAAGCAGACGGAAAAGGGCGTCTTTGTCATCGAGGTCAACGACAACCCCGATGTCAATCACGGCTGGGAGGATGCCGCGGAAAAAGACGTTGTTTGGGAAAAGATCGTCCGCTGGTTCTGGGACAGGCTTGAAGCCTGACAGGGCAGCGTACTGCGAGGTATCCATGGAGCGGCGTTTTCGGTGTTGGTCAGGGCGGAATAGCTCCACAGGACGTAGGACCGGTTCAAATCAATGTTGTTTCTCTGGTAAGCAATTGCATCCAATTGGCACAACAGCTGTGCGGCATTGCTCTGTCCCTGAACCAGGAATTCTCCGGCATTGGGGTCGAACATACAGAAGTGGTCTGATTTCCCGTTGACCTTGTTGGGGCTGTGAATGGCGATGGAATGCCCACCATTTTTACCGGCGATAGACAACAGGAAGAACCGAGACGTGGATTGGAGAACCTGCTTTGCAATTCTGGCCGGTTCATCAACCGGCGATTGTTGGGCAAACCCGTGTTGCGCAGAAGCTGTCACATCGACTTGTCGGTAGTCGATTGATGACTTTGCCAATTCCCTGCTGGTTGCACTGTCCGGAACATAGTGCCCGGTTGTTGTGGCGCGATATTCTTCCTGCAGATCGACGGCGCCCTGCAGACGGTGGAGATCCAACAGCATAGGTTCTGCAGGGCTGCTGCTGGTTGCCCAGAAATCCGTATTGTCTTTTTTGGCGCGCAACCACATGATCGCAAGCGCCCGGCATACGCTATCCCCGGTGGACATATGCGCCTGAAGCGATGAAAGGTTTTGATGGTAGTCTCGAACGCCGCATCCCGGCATTTGATTTGTTATCTCAAGATAACTCATTTGGGATAATCCCTCAGTGCAGGAGTTAACGCGTTGCAACTCCGTTTCGCATCGTGGTCACGCGCGAAGAATGTTGTTCTATGCTGCTGGAATCGAGATTATCCGGCCGGTCGAAGCCCCACCATAAACTGGCCCGTACTGCCTGACGTTGGCATTTCTCACACTTTTGAAAATTGTCGGGTTCACTGCATGGTTTTGTGAAGGCAATTTGCACGGGACAGGTCCAGGCCCGAATGCATTTGCATGCGGTCAGCAATGTAGGAATCGAATTGCCAAAATCCGCTGGCGTCCGCCTCTTGCCGACGCTCTATTCGCGATCGGCGTTCTCGACCATCTGTTCAAGCCGCGCCAAGTCAGTAATTTGCAGACTGCCTGAAGTGCGTATGATAAGACCGCTTTTGATCAATCGGCTCAATTCGCGCGACACGGCTTCGCGGTGCGTGCTGATGCGGTTGGCTATATCGGATAGTTTGGGAGCCGGTTTGATGATGCTCACGGTTTCACCGGATGTTTGCGCTGGAGCCAGACGGAGAAGTTCCGCATGAACCCTACCCGGCACAGACAGGGTGCTGAATTCGACCACCCTTGAGGAAAGCCGCCGGATCTCGCCGGTCAGCATGCGTATGACATGCAGACTGATTTCAGGTTCCTCGCGCAGCAGTTCAATGAATGCTTCAGGTGAAAGCATTGCAATCAGACAGGGTGTTTTGGTCTCGATACTGGCTGATCTCTCCGAGCCGTCAAGCGCGGAAATCTCGCCGAACATGCGGCCTGCCTGCATGTCCTGAAAAACAACATTCTTGCCCGTTGCCGAATAGATGGAAGCACGCACGGTTCCACTGGCCAGAAAATAGACCCCGCCCGGTGCATCACTCTGGCTGAATATCATTGTCTTGGATGTAACATTTTTCCACACGCACAGATCGGCAATCCGTGCACATTTTTCCTCGGAGAATCCGGCGAAGAGATCAATCTTGCGCAGGTATCCAATGCGTTCCGTCAAAGAATCTTCCATGCGCAGACATTACAGCGAATTTTAGTCAAATGGTATCATTTCAAAACGATTTGCCGGGAAAATTGTTTTGAAATGAATCTTCGAAAAAGCATGAATCTGTTTTGCCCTGGCAGAGGCATGTCAATGCAAGCCAAAGGGTGAAAACCATCAGAGGCGGCTGGAGCGGATCGTCCGTCAGACCACCAGACTGGCTCTGGCCTTCATGGCTTCGATGTCTGATTTCACACGATCAACAAACAGTCTGGCACCTTGCTCGTTGGCGATATCAAGCGCCGTTTGAAACCTGACCTCTGCTTCATTTGCCGATCCGTCCTGAGCCCAAATCAGCCGGCCGCCAATACGATGAAATTCCGCAGCCATCCACATGTCACCCTGATCCTGTGACGGTTTGACCATGGCAAGATATTTTGCTGCCTCAGCGTATCGTCCACCCTTTTCGCAAGCATCTGCGTACAGAATATACCAGCAGGTGTTGAATGCATTTGAGGCAATGAGACCCTTCACGCCGCGACGCGCCTGCGAGAAACCCTCTTCATCGTCTCCCCGGCGGATCAACGACAACCCGTTGAACAATTCGGCGTGGCTTCGCCAGAAGGGCAGATCATGTTCATCGGACAGGTTTTTGAGCCTTTGCGCATGCAAAGCAAGTGCATCGTTCTGATCGCGCAAGGCCGACACAAAACACCCGGCAAACAAGGTAACATTGCAGAGATGGTGGATTTGTCCGTTTTTGTGCGCAGCATCAAATACCTTCTTCTGCCATTGTTCTGCGACTTCGAATTTCCCTGTGAAGGTAAGGGCCTCTGTCCAGCCTATCATCATCATGATGGCGTGGTTTGACGGGCCAACGACACTGAGCCCATCCTCGTGCAAATCGAAATCATAGATGGAAAAGAATGCTGCGAGTTCATCCATGGCAGCATGAAAGCGACCACCAAAAAGCAACGTTGTCCCTTTCACGCGATGGGCCAGCAATCTGTCAACGTCACTTCCGTCTTTTGCCAATTCTCCGATTTGTTCGGCGAGTTCAAGACAGGCATCTGTCTGATTGTTTGTGCCCTGGACGATCCATTTTGCCGTCATTGCCGGTACGAGCTTGGCAATTGTGCCGGTTTTCTTGCTGAGCAGAACCGCCCGTTCCATTTGTTCGGCAACGCCTTTGGCCGAAAAACCGCGGGATGCAATCAGGGCACTCGACAGACTGAGACGGTATGACAATTCGCGTTCGTCCCGTTCCTGGGAATCATCACAACGGCTGTTGGCGTCGATGGCTTTTTGCAGATGGCCGATTGCTTCTGCGTAGGCGGAGCGTTTTGCTGACTGGTCACCAGCACGGTCCCATTCGATGGCAGCGCTGCGGAAGTCACCCGCCTGTTCCAGATGAAAGGCGACAATATGCGGAACCGATTCCGCGATGTGGGGAAATTCGGTGACAAGTTTACGGGCTACCAGTTCGTGCAGAGCGATGCGATCCCGCTTTAACAGGAGTTGATAGGCGGCTTCGCGCAACAACATATGGCGAAATGAGATCGACTCCCCAAACAGACTGTGCTTGACGAAAAGCACATTGGCCTCCAGCAGTTCATTGACACCTTCGCGCGCTTTTGCCTCAGGCAGACCGGAGATGGCGACCAACACAGCGATGGGGAATACATTGCCAATGACAGCCGCTGTCAAAGCCAGTTTGCGCCCAATTTTAAGCCGGTCGAGACGTGCCAGCAGCGAATCAGCAAGAGAATCGGGAATCCGTTCCAATTCGTCACCAATATCGCGTCCCTCGAGCGCAGCTTCAGCATAGCCTCTGGTCAGTTCTTCGGCAAAGATCGGAATGCCGTCACTGCGGTTGACGATGGCATCCATCACCTTGTCGGGGATCGGCACACCATTTGCGGCGGCACTTATCAATTGGCCGATGTCGCTGCGGTCAAGACGTTCCAGTCTTATGAAACGTGCTTTTGACTCATTGAGCCATTTTGGAAAGGGATCAGGTCGCATGGTTGCAACCAGAAGGAGCGACAAATCTCTGAGCGATGGCAGCATGCGCTCAATCAATTCGGCAGTGGAGGGGTCTATCCACTGCATGTCTTCAAGAATAATGGCATCCGAATCACGTGCAGTGGCATGCATGATTGCACCAAGCAGTGTCATGGTCCGGTTGCGGCGTTCCTGCGATGTCAGGCCCTGCAAAGGCGTTAAGTCAGCATTGTTGATGCGGACCAGTTCGGCAATCAGCGCCAGACCTTCAGGGGTAACAGGGCCGGCGCGGGCCACAATCGTCGACAGTTTGCCGATCGATTCTTCGGCAGAATCGCTATGTGTGACGCCACTGATTTGTTCGATATAATAGCGTATCGGATGAAAAGCCGTTCCGACATTATAGGGTGTGCATTGCAAAATCGGCAGGTCTTCACCTGTGCCTGTGGTTTCCTTGATGAACTGGCGCGCAAGCCTGGATTTTCCAACGCCGCCTTCTCCGACAATGACTGCAAACTGACCATTGCCGGCGCGTGAATCTGCCAACCAGTGGCGCAGTTCATTCATCTCCTGTTTACGGCCCACGAAAGACGTGGCGCGTTCACCGGACCGCAGGGCACGAAAACGGCTGATGGAGCCAATGTGGCCCTTGACGCGCCAGGCATCGACCGGGCTTTCAAAACCCTTCATTTCGAAGCTGCCCAGATCGACGCATTCGAACAGATTACCGATACGTTTGCGCGTTGACTGGGCAACAACCAGCGTATTTGCCTCGGCAATTGCCTGCAGACGGGCTGCCAGATTGGGTGTTTCGCCCACGGCGCTGTCACCGATAATATTGCCGTCCTTGTCGGTTGCCCCAACGACGGTCAAGCCCGTCGCTATTCCGATTCTGACCTGAGAGCGGTGACCGCTCAAGGGTTCGAGGGCTGTGATGCTTTCCAAAATGGCAAGGCCAGCGGCAACGGCGTTTTCGGCATCATATTCTATCGATCGGGGGTAGCCGAAATAGATCATGATTCCATCGCCCTGATATTGGGCGATATAGCCCGCATAGGGTTCAACAGCTTGCTTGATGGCGCTTCGATAACGCGCGAAATAGTCACGAAGATCTTCCGGGTCGACATTCACCGCCAGGGTTGTCGAATCCAGAAGGTCGCAAAACATGACTGTCAGATTGCGTCGCTCTGCTGATTGTTCAACGGGCAATAGGTCGGGCGACAAGTGTGGCTCGGGTTCTTTGACAGGATCGACCGTGTCTTGCTGGTCCAGTCGCGATGCTGCGTCAAGGATACGGCGTCGATGTCCCACCGACTTGATGCCCAATTCGCGCAGGTCCTCAGGTGTCAGAGAGGCCAGCACGCCTTCATCCACATCATTGTCGATGAAGGCCTGTGCATAGTCTGACAAACCCAGAGTGGCCAGCCACTCACTTATGTCAAAGGCGGAAGTATTGTCCATTCAGAGCCTATCCGGACGATGCACTGGGGGCAGGAGCGACGCCCCCAGAAAAGTCGATTTCCGCATCGAATGCCAATTGCAATTCCTCGGGCATTGGCCAATCATCCTGTTTTTCCGTGCCTTCGTGGCCGAACGGGGGAACCATCTGTGCAAAGGAGAACAGGCAGTCGGGATCGTATTTTCCCTTGATCAGCGACAGGGCGCAAACGGCATAACCCCAATATTTTTCGGCATAGTTGACCGCGTTGATGTTGGGGTAATTCTGGTAGACGTGGCCGTTCCAGACCGGCTCGATCAAAGCCAGCCAATCGGCCAGATATTTTTCTGCTGCCGGGCGGTCTTCCTCTTCGTACCAGAAAACATCCATGACCGCATTATAGGCCACATCGCGGTGGATAAAGGAATTTTCCAAAGCGGAAGCTTCATTGATCCTGCCGCCGTAAAACTCCAGATACATATAGGCTTTGTTGGTTTTGCCTGTGGGGAAAAAGGCTAGAATATCTGTCCATTTTTCTTTTGTCAGCTTTTGCTTCACATAGCGACATGCCTTGTCTTCATTCGGCATTGTGGTGATTGGTGGCATGCCCTGCGGATAGTTGAGCAGCATCTCGTTCATCTTTTCGTAACGTCTGACCTTGGTCCACTGGGTGTAACAGCCAGGCATGGCCTGCAGGGCTGCGATTGCAGCCAATCCATCTGCCTTGCTTCCCACATGGAGGCCTCTGACCATGAAGTAGGGTTTCAACTCGCCTTCAGGATCACCAGCATCGATGATCGATTGATAGCAAAGAGAAACCTGAAGGTTCAATTCCGGCCCATATTGGCTGTCAAGCATATAGTCTTCCTGCAGAAGCATCATGACATCAGCAGCCTGTTCGAAATCCGACTGGCTGGACAGGGGCCAAATCAATGCAAAACCGAATACATCCGTGAGTTCATACAGATGATACTTGACGGAGAGCAATATGCCGAAATTCCCTCCGGTGCCGCCACGCATGGCCCACCAAAGGTCCAGGTTTCTGGTCCGGCTGGCCTCCACCACCGAACCGTCGGCCAGCATCACCTTCATGGAAATCACATTGTCACAGTTCATTCCCAAGGTGACCGAGGTAAACCCGTAGCCACCGCCTTGCACATATCCACCGATACAGACATCTGGGCATTCCCCGCCGGGCACATGCAGTCCGTAAAGATTGAGCTCTGCGTTGAGATCCCCGAATTTGACACCGCAACCCACAACAACGGTGCGCGCTTCCGCGTCAACGACAATGGAGTTCAGATTGCTGACGTCGATCAGAATGCCGGGTCCTGAGGAAAAGCCCGCAGTACAATGGCCACCCGAACGCAAACAGAATTCCAAATTCAGTTGACGCACAAAGTTCAATGCAATCGACACGTCGCTTTCGACCACGCAATAGGCGATCATTAACGGATAGTAATTGAACAGTGGATTTGAAAGTTTCCTGTCCTCGTCATAGTCCGGGTTTCCAGGCAGAACAATGTCACCCTGAAATTGGGTCTGAAGCCCAATGATGTCGTCCCGCGCAACGCCCAATTTGACAAAAAAACTGTCCGGCAATGCACCCCATTGGTCACTGCGTTGGGCGTTGCGTATGCGGTAGCTTGAATAATTTACTGGCATAATATTTTCCCCACGTGTCGTTAATATAGCTGGAGCGAGGCATCGTGTTCTAGAATTAATCCCACGCTCTTTTGATAATTTATATTAGCCCTTTGGCCCTTTTTAAAATGCCCCCAAGCACCTCATTCGAACCCGGACGTGCTGATCTGCCCATCCCTTCCCTGATGTTTTTGGGAAAAAACAAACGGGCGGGTGGCAGAGCGGTTACTCTCGCATGGGTAGTAGGAACAGCTATGCGAGGGAAGTCAAGACACGGGCTCTGGTTTCATTGTAAAATCCAGCGCGAGACAATCGTGGATCAAAGAGAAAGGCTTTACAGGCATCCCACAGGCAATTTTTATGGCCCAGAGGGCAATTTCTTGCACCGAGCGGAATTTGCGTTTTCCAGAGTGAAACAACGCGGCAGTCTAAAATTTTTTACGGCGCTAATGCGTCTAATCAAACAGGCTTGAGACCGAATCACCTGAAGCCGTGCGTCGTATGGCTTCGCCGATCAGGTTCGACGTGGTGATCACCCGAATATTGTGGGCGTTCTGCACGGCCGTTGTCGGCTGGATGGAATCGGTAATGACCAGCTCCTTCAGTTTCGACGATGTCACTCTGGCAACGGCCCCACCGGACAGCACACCGTGGGTGATATAGGCCGTGACACTGGTTGCGCCATTCTTGAGCAGTGCTTCGGCAGCGTTGCAAAGGGTGCCGCCGGAATCGACGATGTCATCGATCAGGATGCAATCCTTGCCGCGCACGTCACCGATGACGTTCATGACTTCCGATTCGCCCGGTCTGTCGCGCCGTTTGTCGACGATGGCCAAAAGCGAATCGAGGCGCTTTGCCAAAGCCCGGGCACGCACAACACCGCCGGTATCTGGTGATACAACCATGATATTGGAAACGTCGTAGTGTTCCTTGATATCGCGGGCGAGAATTGGAATGGCGAACAGATTGTCCGTCGGAATGTCAAAGAATCCCTGGATCTGTCCGGCATGCAAATCAAGTGTCAGAACGCGGTTGGCCCCAGCTTCGGTGATCAGGTTGGAAACGAGTTTCGCTGAAATCGGCGTGCGCGGTCCGGGTTTACGGTCCTGACGGGCATAGCCGAAATAGGGCAGGACCGCAGTGATGCGATTGGCCGATGCGCGGCGCGCCGCATCAATCATGATCAGCAGTTCCATCAGATGGTCATTGGCCGGATAGGATGTCGATTGAATGATGAAGACATCTTCACCACGCACGTTTTCCTTGATCTCGACAAAGATTTCCTGGTCAGCGAAGCGCCGAACGGTTGCGCTTCCTAGCGGTATATTGAGGTAATTGCAGATGGATTCCGCCAGGACCCGGTTGGAATTGCCTGAAAATAGTTTCATGGCGCGTAGCCTGTGCTGGTGATACCAAAGGAACTCATGAAGATCGCATTCCCAGGTTCTTTCCGAATATGCCTGTTTGGCGGCGTTTTAGCGGCCCTGAGCACTATTGCAAGTGCTCAAGGGCGTATTCTTGTAAATTAGTGGCAGATTCAGGAAATTGGGCTGGGGATTAGCTCGATTGAGCGCGCCAATAGAGATAATCCTCGATTGTCCGCGCGGCAATTGCCTCCATGGTCGTATCTTCAACGATGTTCCACGGGTCCGTTGCCGTGCCCGGCACGATTTCCTGACCTCTGATACGATGCAGTCTGTTTCCCTGATTGTCCAATACATCCCAGACAAAGGCGACGGTCGTCTTGTCGCCCTCGGCGAAGGCCGAGAAATAGCCCTTCAGGATATGATTGCTTTTGCTATCATTGGAGTTGAGTATGACGATACCGCGGGTGCGCGCTTCGGATCCGAGACTTCGAGACAAGGGCTGCACCGCGCTCACCGGCGCGCCTATGACCGGCGTAAAGCTGATGCTGGCCGCAGTGCGGGGCCGGATGCTGGCCGTGGTGTCTGGTGCCGTGCCGGCCGTTTTTAGGGGTGCTTGCGCCGCACGTGTGTTGTCAGGTGCAGCGGCTGTGCGCAGGCGCTCGGGCGCAGTTTCAACAACTGGGCTTGCGACTGCCACTTCCCTGGGGGCCGGTCTGGCTTGGTCCGTGTTTAGAGTGCCAGTGTCTTGATTGCCGGCGTTTTGATTGCCTGCATTGGGAATGGGCGCTCTGGGCTGCACAATCGATGACACGTCCCAGTCATTGCGCGTGTTGCATCCGGAAACGGAAAGCACAAGTGCAATTGCAAGATTTGTGACTGCCGGTTTCATGCGCAATTTTCAATATCTCCAGCTCTGCTGATGTCAAAGGTTTCATTTGAACTGCCTATCGGACGATCAGGTCGAGATTGTGTGCCGATAGTTTCAGTGGTTCTTCCTCGGTTGTCAGATAGGTGTGGCCGAGTGTCATGGCAGTATCGGATTCCGAATCCATGATGATCATATGGACAAAGAGTGACATATCAGCCTTAATTAATTGTTCATTGCCGGAATAGAACATCTCCCTTTCCATCCAGCTTGGTGTAAAGCGCGCACCCAATGCGTAACCGCAGGCATTCAATCGGTGTCGGGTCAGGCCGCGCTCTTCCATCACTTTGGCATGGGTGGCGAAGACATCACCAAAATTATGACCGGGCCGCAGGACAAGCTCAATTTCTTCGAGGGCTTCACGGCATACGTCGTAGAGCTCGAGATGTCTTTCCGATGGTTTGCCGATGATGATCGTGCGCATCATTGCCACATGGTAATGGGCCGATACACCGGCCCATTCCAATGTGAGCTGGTCGGACTCCTCCAGAGTGCGCCGTCCCGACTTGTAGCGACACAGCAACGCATCGTGGCCTGAACCGATGATGAATTCATTTGCCGGATAATCGCCGCCACCGGCCAGGACCGCACCTTGCATCGCCGCCAGAATGGCGGATTCGCTGGCGCCGGGCTCTACCAGGGGCAATGCGGCATCCAATGCGTCGTCGGCCAGTTTTGCCGCGGTTTTGATGCAGTCAATCTCTGCAGGGGACTTGATCAGGCGCAGACCGGAGACCAGCGCGGATGCATCCACCAGATCGCCAAACGTCTGCAATTGGTCGTCCAGTTTTCGACAGTTGGCCCCGGTCAATCCATGGGTATCATATTCGACCCCGATCCGGCATCCAAGCAGATCCATGTCGTCCAGCAGGTTTTTCAGTTCCATTGTCGGATCAGCGTTGACCCTATCCGTCCAGATGGAAATGTTCTCAATGACGGATGTATGGCGTGCCTGGCGCAAATCTGCCGAACGCGTCAGAAGATGCATGGTACCATCGGATTTGACGACCAGCGTCTGAAAGAAGCAGAAGCCGAATGTATCGTATCCCGTCAGCCAATACATGCTCTCCTGTGCAAACAGCAGCATGGCGTCGAGTTCGCTGTCATGCATGGCGTCGAGCAGACGGCGCATTCGCCAATTGTATTCTTCCCGATCAAAATGTTGGGCCACGTTGTCCTCCATCGACAATGCTGATTGCAGATATCTGCCGCCCGTAATCGGGCTCTCTGTTATGTGTTGTACGTCTGTAGGAAAAGAAATTCTCCTCATCCGCATAGGTGCAGTGACCGGAGCTATGGGCCGATATTCCGGCTGCGGCAAGTCGTGCCAAAGTATATGCCTGCAAATCGAAAAACCGATGCCCATTGCGGTCCGATGATGAAAAATACTGCAGGTTTTGGGGGTCATGAACGACAAATCGATCGACGAATTCCGGGCCGACTTCGTAATTTTTACCGCTGATGGAAGGACCAAGGCAGGCCGTGATCCGCTCGCGGCTTGCTCCCAGTTGTTCCATGTGCTCGACGGTGCGCTCTACAATGCCATCCATCGCGCCCTTCCAGCCCGCATGGGCCGCGCCAACAACGCGGGCGCTGGGATCTGCAAACAGTATGGGGCCGCAATCAGCGGTCAGAATGCCTATGACTATTCCAGGCGTTGCCGTTACCATTGCATCAGCCCTCGGGCGTTGGCCGTCCAGTGCCCTGTCTGCCACGAACACATCCGATGAATGGAACTGGTTCGGCGTCGCCAATTGGTCGGCCGAACTCTTGAACCATTGTGCCACACGGTCGCGGTTCTCATTGATGTGCTGCGGGTCGTCATCTGACCCGAGCCCGACATTCAGGCCGCGATAGATTCCTTGCGAAACACCGCCAGATCGGGTGAAGAAGCCGTGTTGAATAGATGCAGTTTCACAGGCCTGTTCCAGAAGATGGCTGGTGATCGGTGCGGGTCGCTCCAGGTCAAGCATGGCTGGCCTCTCAGCTTCAAATCCGGCGGGATGGTGATCAATGTCAACGTATCTGTCAATCATGCGATTTGTAGGGGAAAATCAAGGTGTCATTGCTGTTTACGCACAAGGCTTTGAAAAGGTTGCCCATTTGAGAGTCTTCGCTGCCTGCCAGTCGTGCAACACTGCGCTGTATGGATTCCTGAACCGAGGCGTCCTTGCCGGCCCCCAGTATGCCTGCGCGTTCCAGCAGGCCCAATTCAAGCAGAAACCTGCCCTGAGGCATGGGTGGAAAGGGGACCGCGCCCTGTTGCCGGGCAGACTGTGACAAAGCGTCAAAATCCACATGGCTGGTCAGGTCGCTCTGCCCGGGTGCCGCAAGGACATCCATATATTGATGTTTTACCATGGCCTGCAACGTATCGCCAAAGGCCGTTTGAAGATGACCATAGTCAATGATCAGCGCGGTTCCTCCCTGGCTGACAAGGCGTTGTGCAATCTGCGCCATGATGGCCTGGCGCGTCGGTGCAATCTCGAACACCGTGCCCGGCGCCGGTTGATGACTGTGCGGCAGCAATTGTGGATCGATCTTTGCCAGACCAGGTTGAAAATGCAAATCGCCACTGGCGTCCAGGGCAACCACGCGCTCGCGAAATCCGTCAGGGGTTTGGACAAATTGGCGAATGGGCAGAGCATCGAACAGTTCATTGGCCACCAGCAGGGTGAAGCCCGCGGGGACATCTTCAAGTCTCTCATGCCACTGGGTGGTGATCGGGCAGGAAGACAGGGTCTGCCGCTGCACCTGCTGCAACCGCTGGCTGGTCTCAATCATGTGCGCTCTGGCTGAACTTGCCATGTCAGGAGCAAGCTGTTGCACGACCCTTTGAGCGTCGGCCATGAGCGTACCGCGACCCGGACCGATTTCCAGCAGCTGCACCGCTTCCGGCCTGCCATGTGCCTGCCAGGCAAGGATCAGAAAGATGCCGATCATTTCGCCGAACAATTGACTGATTTCAGGTGCGGTGGTGAAATCGCCCGCTGTGCCAAAGGGTTCGTGGGTCTGATAATAGCCGTACTCGGGATCACTCAAGCACAGGGAAAAATATTCGGCAATGCTGATGGGGCCATTGGCCTCTATCAATCGGCATAGTTTCCTGCCTAAGGGTGTCATCGCCATGCTCTGCTTTTGTCTATGGGCGTTCTAGGTCGACTGAGGTTTCGGCGTGGCGGGGGTGCGTGCACTGGCAATGCTGATCAGGCCCACCGCCAGCATCGGCAGTGACAGGACCATTCCCATGGTCATCCAGTTGCCGACAAGATAGCCTATATGCGCGTCCGGCTCGCGGAAGAACTCGACCAGGATCCGGCTGATAGCATAGCCGGTCAGAAAGACACCGGCGACAAAACGCGGTTGTGCAAGTTTGCCCAGACGAAAAATCAGGTAGAACAGCACAAGAAAAAGGGCGGGGCCTTCAAGCACAGCCTCATAGAGTTGACTGGGGTGCCGCGGCTGTGGACCACCGGTGGGAAACACAAAAGCCCAGGGAACATCGCTTGTCCGGCCCCATAATTCCGCGTTTACAAAATTTGCCAATCGGCCCAGGAACAGGCCGATTGGTGCGGCGGCGGCCACCACGTCAAAAAGACTCCAGACGAGGATGTTACGCTTCCAGGCAAAGAGCATCATGGCAATGATCGTGCCGAGCAGGCCGCCGTGGAAGGACATTCCGCCATTCCATATCTCGAACATGCGCAGCGGATTGTTGGCGAAAGCGGCGAAGTCATAGAAAAATATATAGCCCATTCTGCCGCCCAGAACGATGCCCAGCGCTGCCCAGACCAGAAAATCATCAATGTCGACAACGCTCATGGTCGGACGTCCCTCATGCCAGAGCCGCTCGCGGCTTGCCACCAGCCGTGCATAACGCCAGGCAAGCAATATGCCGACCACATAGGCGAGCCCATACCAGTGGACCGCAAGCGGGCCGACCGAGAACAATACGGGATCGATGTTGGGGAAAGGCAGAGCAGCCTGAACTGGATTCATGATCTATGTGCCATATTCATCGAAAGGAGAGGCTGGACCATGCCGATGGTCGCAGCTGCGGTCAAGGGTTGCATCATAACGGTTAAGTGCTTACCTGAAACGGGTGTTCAATAAACAGTTTTTTCAGCAATAGCGAGGCAACAAAATGACGACAGGTCCAAATCGTATTCTCGATGATTTTGCTCGGCTGATGACGGATGCCGCAGGCGCTGCCCAAGGCGTTCGCAAGGAAATGGAAACCGCTTTTCGCTCCCAGGCAGAGCGGGTCTTGAACTCGATGGACGTTGTTCAGCGGGAAGAGTTTGAGGCTGTGCGAGACATGGCGGCCAAGGCCCGTGATGAGAATGATGCGCTTTTGGCGCGAGTCGAATCACTTGAAAAATTGCTCGCCGAGCAGAGCAAGGCTCCCAAAGCCAAGGTTCAGGCAAAAAGAAGCCCTGCGGCCAGCTCATCCAAGTAATTTTTTTATGGTTAATAATTCCTTAGCATCGCAGGCAAAAAAACCTTTTGGCTGAATCGGTTACAGGGTCCGACTGAACAACTGATTCAGCACCTATCCACATGCGAATGTGGTCTGACCCCAAAAGAGGGGTGGCGCTGCGACTCTGCCGTTATACACTGATTTTAATAGATGATTCGAAGCGAGCTATCCGGCCCGAACGGCTCATTGATAGCAGAATCGTTTTCGGCGTGTACATTACGAGGGTGGCATCCGGGTTCCAGTGTGGGCACGCGGCAACGGGTTGTTGTGGCCGACGATATCTAAATTCGGGCAAAGAAGGTACGGCATGAGCCTCATGGAATTTGAATATGAGCGGCAGGTCAATCCGGTGGATATGATCGAATATGTTGCTTCCAATAATGACTGGACCTTTGAGCGGTCCGGTGAAGACGAAATTGCCATGACTGTGCAGGGGCAATGGTCGGACTACCATGTGTCTTTTTCCTGGATGGAAGATTTCGAAGCCCTGCATCTTGCCTGCGCCTTTGATATCAAGGTGCCGAAGAACCGGGTCAATGAAGTCGTCAAGCTGCTCTATTTGTTGAATGGGCAGATCCTGATGGGCCATTTTGATTTCTGGCAGCAGGAGGACGTGGTGATTTTTCGGCATTCCCTGTTGCTGGCGGGCGGTGCCGAGCCGACCAATCAGCAGGTCGAAGTTCTTCTTTCAGGCGCTCTTGAAACCTGCGAGCTGTATTTTCAGGCTTTCCAATTTGTCATCTGGTCTGGCATGGACGCCAAGAGTGCTACGGATACCGTGCTTTTTGAAACGGTCGGGGAGGCCTGATCATTATGGCGTCGGGTACCATTGTCCTGGTTGGCGCCGGCAATATGGGCGGTGCCATGATGCGTGGATGGGTGAAAAGCGGGATAGATCCGGCTACCATCACCGTCATCGATCCAGTGCCGTCGCCTGCCATGGCGGAATTCCTGGCGGATAAAGCGATCAGCCACTTTGCCAGCGTTCCTGATGGCCTCAAGGCCGCTGCCGTCTTCATTGCCGTCAAGCCGCAACTCATGGCACAGGTGTTGCCATCCCTGCTGCCATTGCTGGACGATCAGACTGTTTGCATTTCCATTGCCGCAGGCACAGGTCTTGCCCAATTGTCGACCTTGCTGGGTCACGGCGCCATCGTGCGCGCCATGCCAAACACGCCGGCGATGGTCGGGCGCGGCATCTCCGCGGCAATTGCCAATGACAAGGTGAGCGAAGAACAGCGTCAATATGCCCATTCCCTGCTGGCTGTCAGCGGTCCGGTGGAGTGGGTTGACAGCGAGCACCTCATTGATGCGGTCACCGCAGTCTCCGGAAGTGGTCCGGCCTATGTTTTCTATCTGGTGGAATGTATGGCCGAAGCTGGCCGAAAAGCCGGGTTGGACCGCGATCTGGCCATGCGCCTTGCCCGCGCCACGGTCAGCGGTGCCGGTGAGTTGCTGTTTCAATCGACCGATGATGCGCAAACCCTGCGCAAGAATGTCACGTCTCCGGGTGGAACGACTGCAGCAGCGCTGGATGTTCTGATGCGTGACGATGCCATGCAGGGCATTTTTGACGAAGCTATAGCAGCGGCAAAAAGACGTTCGATCGAGCTGGCAGGTTAGAGGACGTCATGGCTGAGGAGATAACGTGGGCCGACTTTGAAAAGGTCGAAATACGGGTTGGAACGATTGTCGCGGCTGAACCCTTTCCAGAGGCGCGCAAGCCGGCGATAAAACTGCAGGTCGATTTTGGTCCCGAGATCGGTGTGCGCAAATCCTCTGCACAGATCACCAGACATTATACGCCCGATCGTCTCGTGGGCAGGCAGGTCATGGCGGTGGTCAATTTCCCGCCACGGCAGATCGGTCCGATGATGTCGGACGTTCTGGTGCTGGGTTTTCCGGACGAGGATGGCGAGGTGGTTCTGGCGGCAATTGACAAGCAGGTCCCGGACGGCGGGCGTCTATTTTAGCGCCTGATCCGAAGCGTCTGCCGGTATGCGGATGATCGCCTGCAGGCCGCCCATGGGGCTGTCTGCCAAAGTAACATCACCACCATGGCTGCGGGCAATATCCCTTGCAATGGCAAGGCCAAGGCCAGTGCCGGTCTCATCCTGATTGCGTGCTTCATCGAGCCGGAAAAACGGTTTGAAGACATCTTCGCGCAAATGTTGCGGAATGCCCGAGCCATCGTCATCAATGACGATCGTCAACCAGCCGCTTTTGATTGTCGCCCGCAGGTTGATATTCTGGGCGTGCCTTGAAGCATTGGTTGTCAGGTTCGTCACCAGTCTGGCAAACGCAGTCGGCCTGACCTTGACGCAGGCAGGTCCGCTGATGGTCGTGACGAGGTTGCGATCACGCAATCTGGCATCCTCTTTCAATTTGTTGAAAAGAGCGTCCAGGTCGAGTTCTCCGACATCCTCCTGGGCTTCGCCACGGGCGAAGGAAAGATAGCCTTCGAGCATCGTTTGCATATCGTTTATATCTTCATCGAGATGCGCCGTTTCGGTTTCATTGCCGACCAGTGCCAATTGCAGCCTGAAGCGGGTCAGGATGGTGCGCAGGTCATGGCTGACACCTGTCAGCATGGCTGTACGCTGTTCAATCTGGCGCTCGATCCTCTCGCGCATTCGAATAAATGCATGGCCGGCACGCCGGATTTCGTCGGCGCCGCGCGGACTGAAGCCCTCCGGTGATTTCTGTCCCCTGCCAAAGCTCTCTGCGGCACGGGCAAGACTGAGAATAGGGCGGATCTGCCCGCGTAGAAACAGGATGGCAATGCTGAGCAGGACAAGAGACGTTCCGAGCATCCACAAAAGGAATATATGGGTGTTCGATGCATAGGCCTGGCTGCGCAGGGCAAACACGCGCAAGACCTTGTCGTCCAGCAGAATACGGATTTCGACAAGATTGGAATCGCCCACGGTGTCGATCCAGAAGGGACGTTTTATCTGGCGGGTGATTTCTTCGCTCAGGATCGAATCAAGAATTGAAAAAAATGGCTTGGAACGCGGTGGCGGCAATGTTCCGTCCGGTTCGATGGCAATATTGAGTTCCAGCCGTTCCCTGGCAATACGGCTGATCTCATCATAGGTTTCGGATTGCGGGTATGTGTCGATGACATCGATGATCGCGGCAATATCGCGCGTCACGGCCGTTGAAAGGCGCTGCGTGACAGTTTGCCAATGGCGTTCCATGAAAACAAAGGCGACCACCGACTGCAGGATGACCATTGGCAGGATGATGATGAGCAGCGTACGACCATAAAGTCCGGTCGGAATACGCCGGGTAAACCAGCGCGTCAGCCGCCGAACACCCTTGGGTGGATAGCGTTCATACTCACGCCGAATTGATTCCATGGTCGCCATTGGTCGTTTCCGATCGCGTTCTGTCGATAATCAATATTAGACCATGCCGTTCAGTGAGGGAAACAATGACATTGTCAAATTTCCAAGCATTGGTCTCAATTCCCTGCCTTCAGTCCTTGCCTTGGGTCCTTGTCGGGGGCCAGCAGTATCGATTTTGACCTGATGAACAGGCGGTTGAGCCCGGACAACGACAGACGCAGTCCCGTATATATCCATTTTAAGGCTCTCAATCCGGTTGCTCCTTTGCGGCCTCACTATCCGGCATCTCCATAAGCGGGAATCCGCCTCATTGGGCATAGGAAAAATCGGGAAGCTCAAATGACAGGTTGGGAGAATAATAGGGGTCGTCCATCAGTGTGCTTGCCCAGCGTTTCTGCATGTAGGCCGCTTCGTTCATGAAGCGCTTGAGTTTCTCAGGGGTATCTTCTCTACCTCGAGACGCACTTTCCAGGTGATACAATTCTGCGAAGGGTGTCCAAACATTGCTGAAGCCTGCCTCCTGAACGCGCAGGCAGAAATCAATATCATTGAAAGCAACCGTCAGGTCTTGCTCATTCAACCCGCCGACCTCCTGGTAGATGCTCTTTGTGACCATCAGGCAGGCACCTGTCACGGCTGAATAGTTGTTGTGCACCGTGGCTCTGCCAAAATAGCCTGGGTCTCCGCGTGCCAGCCCCAGGTGACAATGGTTTGCGACACCGCCTGTACCAAGAATAACGCCGGCGTGTTGCACGGTATCGTCTGGATAGTAGAGTTTGGCGCCCACACATCCAATATCGTCCTGTATGGCCCACGATACCATCTCGGTCATCCAGTCGGGCGAGATGACCTCAATATCGTCGTTGACGAGAGCCAGGATCGAACCGCGTGCCTGAGAAACTGCGAAGTTGTTGATCGCCGAATAATTGAAAGCCTTTGGGTAATTCAGCACGTGGACATTCGGTTTTTTCTCGATTTCCTCAAAAAAGCCAATGGTCTCATCTTTGACCGATCCGTTGTCGACGATCAGAATTTCATAATTTTGATAGGTTGTCTTTTCCAGTATCGATTGAATGCAGGACCTCAGTAACCTCAGATTGTCTTTGGTCGGAATGATCACTGAAACGAGTGGCTGTTTTTCGGGGATCGCGAATTTCAGCCTGTAAAAACCCGTTTCGGCAACCCCGCAAACGGTTGCATGCAACCCGGTTCTTGCGACGTGGCTTTCCAGTGCCCTTTTGCCAGCATCCCATGCGTAGCTCTTCGCCGAGCCTGAAGCTGCCGTGGAACCATCAATGGCGCGCCAGTGGTATAGGATTTTTGGTATATGGCGAATATCAGCAGGATTGACGCGTTCAAAAATGCGCAGGTTCAGATCATAATCCTGACTGCCTTCAAACCCCTGGCGCCAGCCACCCACAGCCCTGATATTGGCCGTCCGGTGAACGCTCAGATGATTCAGGTAGTTCTGCGAGCGAAAAAGCTCGCGTGAGAAATCGGGTTTGAAGTGGGGGGCATAGCGTTTTTCCTGTTTATCCAGTTTGTCTTCATCACTGTAGACAATTTGTGCATTTGGATGGCGGTCAATCTCAAGAACGACTTCAGCAAGGGCATTTTCTCGCAGGATATCGTCATGATCGAGCGATGCGACAAAAGGGCCTTCAGCCAGTTCCAAAGCGGAGTTTGACGCCAGGGATATGCCACCATTTTGTGACCTGAAGGTCACTTTTATGCGCGGATCGCGGGTTTGCCACCCTTGAAGGCTTTGCCTTATCTCAGGATCTGTTGAGCAATCATCGGCGATGCACAACTCCCAATTCTCGTAGATCTGATCAAGGACCGAGCCAATGGCTTTATCGAGCAGTTCGACAGGCGTGTTGTATACCGGCATGACAATGCTGATGAGCGGTTTGTTGCCAACCTGCGAGATCTCTGATTGCAGCGTGGCTTTGTCGTGTTCCGGCAAATAATCATATTTTTCGATCCATGTTTCATAGTCTGTTTGGCTGGCACCATTGGCTGGGGATTTGACATTGATGAAATGTGGATTGCGCAGATAGTATACATAGTTGCGGAAATTGCGCCGCAAACGGGCCTGGTCGATAAAGATCAACCTCAAAGCATGGATCGTAATGAACAGCAGCGTTTCAACCGGGCTGCGTCTGTAGAAGGAGAGATTTTCAACTTCAACGCGGCCGGGCCGCCGGGACACGGAAAGAGCAAAACACACGGAATCTATCTCATTGTGCAAATAGAAGCTTGCCGTGAACAGGTCGCTATTCCCCTTTTGTCGCAGTGTGACCGAATAGCTTTCGGCAAAGCCTGCGTCGCATGCAAGAAACATTTTTACCCTGGAGATGTCACGACCAGTCAGGGTTACCGTGCATTCGTACCACCCCCGGGGCAGGGGCGTTTTCAACAGCATGGTGTTTGGGGCGCCATCAGGGCTCTGAAAACTTTCAGTGTTGATAGCTCTTTTGGTGCCAAATAGCTCTGTTATGCGCACGGGTAAAACTGCCAGAAATTTTTTGCGGGGCCGGTCAGAGTTCAGCGTCTACCGTGTCAGGTTCATCACGGTATAGGCGGATCGGCGTCGGATAGAGAGAAAAATATTTCAGTTGGCCATTGGCCTTTGATGGGGCAAGCACAGATGCACTGAGCCTTTACGGACGGAAACAACAACCGTTATCTGCCAACCCGGTGAACGTATGTCAATCGCAGGAACGGTGTAAACCCGCCACACCTTCCAGCGCCGGGCGTTTTGACTTTTTAGATTGTCTATCTATTCGTGGCCCCGTTCTCGCCGGTATATGGGGAAGAATTCCCTCTTCCAGGAACAGCGCGTGCTTCAACCGAAAGACCAAGTGAACCTGTGTGAGCAGCGAGGTCACGCATGGAGGCCAGCGCCGGCAAGGCAAATATGCATTCGCGATGAAAAATGGCGGTTACTGAAAAAATAGCGAAAATAGCCTATTCGACGCTGAGGCGGTATCCAATTCCCCTGACGGTCTGAAGCCACATGGGATTTGCCGGGTCGTCCTCGATTTTTCTGCGCAGGCGGTTGATCTGGACGTCAATCGTGCGTTCACCGATGTCGATGCCGTCGCCGACCAGTTCATGGCGGGGGATCGTATCGCCGGGGCGTTGTGCAAATTGCACCATGATTTCCTGTTCGCGATCCGTCAGGCGAACGATTTCCATGCCTTTTTTCAACTCGCGCCGGGCCAGGCCGAACGTATAGGGACCGAAGACGATCTGCTCGATTTTCGGAATTTCCGGCGGGCCGCCGCGTTTGAGGATGTTGTTGATTCTCAAAACGAGTTCGCGTGGGTCGAAGGGTTTGGCGAGATAATCATCAGCGCCCGCCTCAAGCCCTTCCAGTCGACTGCCGATCTCGGCAAGGGCCGTCAACATCAGGACGGGAATATTGCGGATCTCGCGCAATGATTTTGTCAGGGCAACACCGGTTTCGCCTGGCATCATGACATCGATGATCAGCAGATCGAATTCGAGCCCCTTGAGCTTGCGCCGGGCTTCGGAAGCGTCAGCTGCGCTGGTCACGCGAAAACCCTGCTCGGTCAGATAGCGGTTCAGCAGATCACGAATACGCGTATCGTCATCAACAACAAGCAAATGCGCAGCATTGTCGGATAACACTTCTGCGGGCATGCATCCTCCTTGTAATCTGAGCTCAGCCTTATCCAAGCTCAATACCTATTGCGGATCAACCATTGCACGAAGGAACTTACCAATCAGTTTCTGCTCCTCCGGGGCGAAACCACTTAGTGCTTTGGTTATGCGGCGAGACTGTGGCCTTGCCAGTTCCAGCGCCAGTTCTCTACCCTTGCGTGTGGGATAAAGTCGCCTTTGCCTGCGATCCCTGACGCCCTCAACCTGATTTATGAAACCGGAATCAATCAGTTGCTTGAGCACCCGGGCAAGGCTTTGTTTGGTGATTTTCAAAGTGTCCAGCAGATCCGCAACGGTCATGCCGGGACGCCGGTTTACAAAGTGAACCACACGATGGTGGGCGCGACCGAAACCTGATTTGGAAAGGATCGCATCGGGGTCGGAGGTGAAATCCCGATAGGCGAAAAACAATTGTTCAATGATGTCGAAATCAATGTCGTCAATCTCCGCCATAGGACCCGTAATGGTATCTGCATCGGGTGACTTTTGTGCCCGTTCGGACGGCATGACGGTATTTCCTTTCGAATATGTCAGCTTTGTTGACATATTTTCATGCTATTGATAGCCTTATTATGCGTCAAGGAGGGAAAAACCCCTAATGGGCTTGGTGTTGGTGTTTTGGCAGAGTGAGAGACCTGTCTTGCAACAACCTGTTTTATTGGGCGTTTCATATCATACGCATGACAATTTTTGCATGAGCGAATTAGCGCTGGAGGTACACCATGGCTGCGCAGCCTTTTGATCAGCTCGAAGGCCATATCTGGTATAATGGCGCATTTGTTCCCTGGAAGGATGCAAAGCTGCATGTCCTTTCCCACGGGCTGCATTACGCCAGTGCAGTGTTTGAAGGTGAACGGGCCTATGGCGGCGAAATCTTCAAGCTGAGAGAGCATACGGAGCGGCTGCATTATTCGGCTGAATTGCTGGGTTTCGAGATTCCCTACAGCGTTCAGGCCATTGATGATGCGAGCAATGAGCTGCTGAAAATGCAGGGTTTTGAAGATGCCTATGTGCGTCCGATTGCCTGGCGCGGCAGCGAAATGATGGGCGTTTCGGCGCAACATAACCGCATCAATCTGGCCATCGCGATCTGGCAGTGGCCTTCCTATTTCAAGCCCGAGGAACGGTTGAAAGGCATTCGTCTGGATATCGCAAAATACCGGCGTCCCGATCCGGCAACGATACCGTGCAAATCGAAAGCCGCCGGCCTCTACATGATCTGTACATTGTCCAAACATGCGGCCGAGGACAAGGGTTACGCAGACGCCATGATGCTCGACTGGCGTGGCCAGGTGGCAGAGGCGACGGGTGCGAATGTGTTCTTCATCAAGGACGGTGTCATTCATACGCCGACACCTGATTGTTTTCTCGACGGCATCACCCGGCGCACCGTTATCGATCTGGCCAAAAAACGCGGTTATCAGGTTGTTGAACGGGTCATCATGCCTGAAGAAATGACCGATTTTGAAGAGTGTTTTCTGACCGGGACAGCGGCCGAAGTCACACCCGTGTCGGAAATCGGGCCCTATCGTTTTGCGGTTGGCGAGATCACCAGCAATTTGATGAGTGACTATATGCAGGCGGTTCAGCCGGCAAAGCACGCTGCGGAATAGCCGTTGCGGCAGTTCGGCGGATGGGGGCCTTTGTGTTTCCCGGTTTGAACGGAAAACCAATTGTTTCAAGGCGGGAAGAACGGGAAAGCACCATGGGTCAGTTACAGGCTGGAATTGTTCCGGTAACCGCATTCCAACAAAATTGCACGTTGCTTTTTGATCAGGAAACAAAACAGGGCGTTGTCGTGGATCCGGGTGGCGACATTGCAGCCATCCAGGACGTCATCACAAAGAACAACCTTGAAATCAAGGCCATCTGGTTGACCCACGGGCATATTGATCATGCCGGCGGCGCCATGGATTTGAAGGACGCATTGGGCATTCCGATTGTCGGACCGCACAAGGATGACAAATTTCTGCTCGATGGTCTTGAGGATCAGGCAAAAATGTTTGGCCTGCAGGATGCAGTGCGCAATGTCACACCGGACCAATGGCTCTCGGAAGGCGATGTTGTCTCCTTCGGCAACCATGACTTTGAGGTGTTTCATTGCCCGGGGCATGCTCCAGGGCATGTCATCTTCTACAGCCGAGAAGCGGGATTTGCCCATGTGGGTGACGTGTTGTTTCACGGCTCGATCGGAAGGACTGATTTGCCCGGGGGCAACCATGCGCAGCTTCTGGCATCGATTCGCGACAAGGTTCTGCCGCTGGGCGATGATGTCGGCTTCATTTGCGGACATGGCCCGGGAGGACGGATTGGTGAAGAGCGTCTCACCAACCCGTTTCTTCAAGAGGAATAGTCGTTCCCCGTTGGCCCGCTCAGCGGGCTACGCAAAAATGATCTTTGCCGTCATAGCCGCGATAGGTGCCCGTTGCCGCTTTGAATGAACGGTACTTCTGCGCGCAATAGCGGTACCAATTATCACTCCATGGCTCGAGATCGCCGCCCTGTGCGTAGGCGGGAGCGGGGGCCGGCGGATAATAGTTGGGCACTGCATTGGGCGCATAGCTGCGACGAGGTGCGCTATTGTATGATGGTTCATTCAACAGGGCGCCGCCGATGACTGCGCCTGCTGCCAGGCCCAGAATTCCGAGCAGCAGAGCATCGTCATTGTTGTTGCTGCGCGCGGCGGGGTAATGTCTGCGACCGGGTTTGGGGCCATGTCTGGGACCAGAGTGCCGGTCATTGCGAGCGGAGCGCTCGTGGCGCTGACGACCCTGCTCGAAGCCACCATGGGATCGTGCATTATTGCCGTATTGGCGATTGCCCCAGTCCTTCGATTGGGCCTGTGACAGCGGCACAAGTGTGGATGCGGTGATGGCCAATGTGATGATGACTGACTTGACTGCTTTGCCCATGGTGATTGTCCTCTTGAAAGCGATTGTTCCGGAGCCTTGTGGCCCGCGTTGACATGAACATTAGAAGACCTTGCCTGAACGCAACCTGAACGGAATTGGCGCAGCGTGTTCAGTCATGGTGCGGATCGCATTTACAAAGAAGAATACTTTTTGAGGGTGATCCGCATTCGTTGCTGTGTGTTGAGCGCCTGTAACCACAAACAGGCGCTGAACTTCTGTGCCAGTTGAAATTTGTTCGCCGAGAAAAAGCAAAACCTCAGCCCCTTCTTGCTCACATTGGCGTCAAACCGCTTCAGCCCAAACGACTGGCTGGGACATTGGACAGGTGATGTGTGTTGCTGGCGGTTAATCTGTTGGGGGGGCGCGTGTCGCCGCCCAGACCCCGCGGTCCATCAGGTCTTTCACGACCTCGCGCAGAAGGTTGCGAATGATTTCCTGTGCACGGGAAACAGATTTGTCGGAGGGGCAAACCATATGGGCCCCACGCCACAGGCCGTCACCGGAAATGCGACTTGTAGCCAGACTGCCTGTTTTGAGTTCCTCGAGGATCGCATGGGATGGCAGGATTGATGCGCCAAAACCGGCTGCCACCAAGCGCTTTATATTGGCATAGGAATCAATTTCCATCGCGACATTGGGAACAATGCCGCAGGCGTCCAGCGCGGCATCGATCTGTATGCGCAGGCCATGGGCTGTGCTCGGCAAAATCATGGGTATGTCGCCCAGTTCGGCAAGATCCAACTCTGATGGGCAATCGGCATTTCCCGGCCACAATACCACCAACTCCTCTTCCAGAAGCAATTCGGACACGGTGCCGCCATGGCGTGCTGTCTCGTACAATATGGCCAAATCCACACGCCCTTCGGTCAGCCAGTCTGAGATAAATCCGCTCATTGCTTCTGCGATGTTGAGCTTGATGCGGGGATAGCGTTGCCGTGATGCCTCAATCAAAGGCAAGGCGACAATACTGCTGATTGTCCCGGGAAGACCGATTCGCACAACCCCTGTGGGATCCCTGTCGAGTGTTCTTATGTCATCTTCAATTCGCGAAAAATCGTCCAGCAGGCTTCGCGCGCGCTGTGCCAGCAATGTACCAGCCTCGGTTGGTCGGATACCGAATTTGCCGCGATCCAGCAGCCGGACCCCCAGTTCCTCCTCCATTTTCTTGATATGAAGTGAAAGTGCGGGCTGGGCGATGTTCAACCTCTGCGATGCCCGGGTAATGGAGCCATGGTCGATGATGGCACAAAAGTATCGCAACTGCTTGATGTCCATAATGCGATCCATTCTTAACATGTCAATATGTTATGACAGACATTAAAAACATATATTTGTACAATGATCCAGCGAAAGCTATTTCAACGCTACCCGCAGTTTGCAGAGATGAGCCTGGCCATGAATTTTCTATCCGACGATTATCAGGATATTCGAGAGGGTGTGCGTGCGCTTTGCGCTCAGTTCCCGCCAGAATATCATCGCAGTGCAGACGCTGAGCGCGCCTATCCTGAAGAATTTGTTCAGGCGCTGACGCGCGAAGGCTGGATGGCGGCGCTGATTCCGGAAGAATATGGCGGCTCGAACCTCGGGCTGCTTGAGGCCAGTGTCATCATGGAGGAAATCAACCGCGCGGGAGGGAATTCGGGAGCCTGTCACGGCCAGATGTATAATATGAACACGCTGGTTCGGCATGGTTCTGAAGAGCAGCGCCAGCGCATCTTGCCAAAGCTCGTCAGCGGTGAATTGCGTCTTCAGTCCATGGGCGTGACCGAGCCAACCACTGGTACGGATACCACCAAGATAAAAACGACGGCGGTAAAAAAAGGCGACAAATACGTCATCAACGGACAGAAGGTCTGGATCAGCCGTGTACAGCATTCGGATCTGATGATTCTTCTGGCGCGCACCACGCCGCTGGCTGATGTGAAAAAGAAATCCGAAGGCCTGTCGATATTTCTGGTTGATATCAAGGATGCGATGAAGAGCGGGATGGATGTGAAACCAATCCCCAACATGGTCAATCACGAGACCAATGAACTGTTTTTTGACAATCTTGAAATTCCCGAGGAAAATCTGATCGGTGAAGAGGGAAAAGGCTTCAAATACATCCTGACAGGCCTCAACGCAGAGCGGGCGTTGATCGCGGCAGAGTGTATTGGTGACGGTTACTGGTTTACCGACAAGGTCACCGCCTATGTGAGTGAGAGAGAAGTGTTTGGCCGTCCCATCGGGCAAAATCAGGGCGTGCAATTTCCCATTGCCGAGGCGTTCATCGAAGTCGAGGCTGCCAACCTGATGCGTTACAAGGCCTGTGCCCTGTATGATGCCGGACAGCCCTGTGGGGCAGAGGCCAATATGGCGAAATATCTGGCGGCCAAGGCGAGTTGGGAGGCAGCGAATGCCTGTATCCAATTCCACGGCGGGTTTGGATTTGCCAACGAATATGATGTTGAACGCAAGTTCCGCGAAACGCGGCTGTATCAGGTTGCACCCATTTCGACCAACCTCATCCTGTCCTATGTTGCAGAACACATTCTTGGTATGCCGAGGTCGTTTTGATGTTGCCACTGTCTGGTTTGGAAGTTGTTGCCATTGAGCAAGCGGTCGCTGCGCCATTTGCCTCTTCACGTCTGGCGGATGCCGGCGCACATGTGGTCAAGGTGGAGCGCCCAGAGGGCGATTTTGCCCGTGGCTATGACACGGTGGCAGCGGGACAATCGAGCTATTTTGTCTGGTTGAACCGCGGCAAGGAAAGCGTGACGCTCGATCTGGCTTCGGACAACGGCAAGACGATGCTGGAGGAATTGATCGCAAAGGCCGATGTCCTGATTCAAAATCTCAAACCCGGTTCCTTGTCCCGGCTGGGTTTCGATCCGAAACGTCTGGCCCGTGATTATCCCAGGCTCATTACCTGCTCCATATCGGGCTATGGTGAAGACGGCCCGATGGCCGATCGCAAAGCCTATGATTTGCTGATACAGGCGGAAAGCGGGCTGTGCTCCATCACCGGTGGGCCGTCTGAAGCCGCGCGGGTCGGTATATCCGTCGTCGATATTGCCACCGGAGCGACCGCCTATTCTGCAATCCTTGAGGCGCTCATCGGGCGTGGCATCTCGGGCAAGGGCGCCCATATCTCCCTGTCGATGTTTGACGTGATGGCCGACTGGCTGACAGTTCCCCTGCTCAATCATGAGGGTGGTAAAAGCCCCCAACGTGTCGGTCTCGCACATCCATCCATCGCGCCCTATGGTGTCTTTCAACCGAAATCCGGTGCTCCGATCCTGATTTCCATTCAAAGTGATCGTGAATGGATCAAACTGTGTGCGGATTTCATCGGTGATGCCTCACTGGGCACGGACCCGCGCTTTGCCACCAATGTGGCGCGGATGACCAATCGCACCCAGACCGATGCGCTGGTTGCCGAAGCTTTCGCGCGTTATGATGCAGCCGATGCCATTGCGCTGCTGTCCAAGGCCAATATCGCCCTGGCTTCGGTCAATGACATGGCCGGTTTGTCGAAACATGCGCATTTGCGCAGGGTGACCGTCGACAGCGCGAATGGTCCGGTTTCCTTTCCCGCACCGGCGGCAATTTTTGACGGTAAAGAGCGGACCTACGGACCGGTGCCTGCGCTCAATCCGCTGAAGGATTGACGATGGACCTGGAACACCTGCGCCAATGGATCGGGCGCGAACAGACGGGTGAAGAGATTTTGACGCCGACGCTGGTGGGTCGGTTCAATGCGACATTCGATCGTGTGTCCGGAACAGGACCGGGGGATGTTGCGCCTATGCTGATCCACCTGTGCCTGACCCAGCCAGCGGTCGGCAGCGCCGAACTGGCAACAGATGGTCACGCTGCACGCGGTGACTTTTTGCCTCCCGTTCCATTGCCCCGTCGGATGTGGGCCGGGGGCGCCTTTCAATTTCACGCAGACATCCGTATTGGCGAGACGGTTACGCGCAAATCGACCATTACAAATGTCGTTGCAAAACAGGGCAGAAGCGGGCCGCTGTGTTTCGTAACCGTTGAACATCTGATCTTCAGTGACGGGCGCGCCGCATTGACGGAACGACAGGATATTGTCTACCGCGATATTCCCATCCATACACAACAGACAGCGACCCCTGATGCGGCTTCGCCGGGGCATCATACGCGGCAGATAGAGCCGACCGCTACACTGCTCTTTCGTTATTCGGCACTGACATTCAATGGTCACCGCATTCACTACGACAGGTCCTATGCCACGCAGATTGAAGGCTATGCCGGCCTGCTGGTGCATGGACCAATGCAGGCCACGCTTTTGTGCCAAATGGCAGCTGATCTGGAAGGCAGACCGCCAAAGTCTTTCAATTTTCGCAGCCTTGCGCCACTTTTTGATGATTCTCCTTTTACGGTGAATGCAACAGCCAGACAGAATGAAGTCAGCCTTTGGACGTCTCGTTTGGGCGGCCCCATGGCAATGCAGGCGGATGCGCAATGGTAACTGAAATCGTCGCCCCCTTGTTTGTGCCTGCCAATCGGCCCGATCGGTTTGGCAAAGCGGCAAGCTGCGGTGCGGATGCCGTGATCCTTGATCTGGAGGATGCCGTTGCGGAGGCCGACAAGGATATGGCGCGTTCAGCGCTGTCTTGCGATTTCACCGCCTTGCCTGTCATCGTCAGGATAAACGCGGTCGCATCACGTTGGCATGCGGCGGATATGGAGGCCGTTCAAGATCTTTCCATCGCAGCTGTCATGTTGCCAAAATCGGAAAGCCCGGATGCGGTTGCCGCTGTCGTCGCCGCATTTCAGGGACGGCCAATCATTGCGCTGATCGAGACGGCCAAAGGGTTGAGCAATGCCCGCGCCATTGCCTGCATGCAAGGCGTCGTTCGCCTTGCCTTCGGATCCGTGGATTACTGCGCAGATCTGGGGTGCGCGCATCTTCGTGAGGTGCTTCTGCCGGCACGATCGGAGCTGGTCATGGCCTCACGTCTGGCTGGTATCGCCGCTCCTTTGGACGGGGTTACGGTTCAGTTGGACGATCCAATGATCACTCACACTGACGCAGAACATGCCCGTAACCTTGGGATGACGGGCAAGCTTTGCATTCATCCAAAACAGATAGGCTCCGTCATCAAGGCATTCAGCCCAACAGCTGCAGACATTGATTGGGCCGAACGTGTTCTGGCACTGGGTGACGGTGCAATCGCCGTTGATGGCGAAATGGTGGACGAACCGGTGCGCATCCGCGCCCGGGCCATCCTCGCCCGCCACAAAGTCGCATAAGCTGCGCCCGCTATAGGCGAACAGTCAGGATAAAGCGCTTCAGTCAGTGATAGACAGATTGACGGCTTTTGGTCCTTTGCCTCGCCGATCCGGTTCGGTTTCAAAACTCACTTTCTGGTTTTCTTCAAGGTACTCCAACCCCGAATCCTTGAGGGCCGAAATATGAACAAATATGTCGGATTGTCCCGAATCCGGTTTGATGAAACCGAAGCCCTTGTCTGCGTTGAAGAATTTCACAATGCCAGTCTCTGCCATTCTATCAAGTCCTTGTGTGTCCGCTGGTCATCACCAGCGTGTCTTGCGATTGGTCCGCGATGCGGGCCAGACAGGCAGTTCTTGAAGGATGCGGAAAATTTCCTGTTGTCGTGATATTCGTCAGCGTTCATTGATCAACTGATCCAATTCAATCACCCGTAATGTTATGCGTCTCCGGTCCGCATGGCTATATTGAGGCTTTCCCGTGTTCGCAAATTGCCCGAACGCACGACAGATTGATGCAGCTTTTTGAAATAATCAAGAAAAAGTTTTGTGACGCATGTTGCGTTGCAGCATCAGCGTGACGTCAGCGTTCCTGTAACGAAAAGTTCGCTGCAGGCGCCAGACATTCAGGCTTTCACACCTTTTGCCTGTCTTTGCAGCAGTGCTGGGGTCACTTCTACCAGCAAAATGGCAACAAAAATCAGCGCACAGCCAAGATACCCCAAGGCGGCAACGCGCTCGCCCAGAAACAGGGCACCGAAAAGGGCGGCAAAAAGAGCTTCGGTTGACAGGAATATGGCCGCCTGTGCCGGCGTTGTGTAGCGTTGACCGATGGCCTGAAGTGAAAAGGCAACTCCGCTGGCAAATATGCCGGAATAGAGAATTTCCGGCAGGGCGTCTCTTATCGCGGTCCAGAGGATCGGTTCGCTGAGCAATGCCGCGACAAACGCCAAAACAGCACATAGGGCAAATTGCACCGCTGACAAAGTCAGTGGTCTGCCTGTGCGTTGCCCGAAGACGCCGATCATCAACACCTGACCGGCCCAAAAAACCGCGCACAGGATTGTCAGTGCGTCACCCGAGTTCAACGATAGGGCATGGCCGCCGCTCAACAGCCAGATGCCGACAAAAGCCAAGAGGGCTGCAGGCCAGACGACCGGATGGGGTAATCGCCGCAGAAACACAACTACCAGGAAGGGGACAAAAACCACATAGAGACCGGTAAGAATGCCGGCATTTGTCACGGTCGTGGTCAACAGCCCGATTTGTTGTGCCGTCATGCCGGCAAACATCGCAAGGCCGATCCACAGGAAACCGGAGATATCCCTCATCGATAGTCTGGTGGAGGCCTTGCGCGATTCCAGCAAGGCAAATGGCAAAACCACAAGCGTGGCCAGAAAGAAGCGCAGGGCGATGAAAAGCATTGGACCGATTGCGTCCATGGCGGTGCTTTGGGCGACGAAGCCAATGCCCCACAGGGCTCCGGCAAGCAGCAGGCACAGGTTTGCCTTGGCGCGATTCATGCGGTTACAGATCTTCCAGATAAAGCGTCAATCGTGCTTTGTTGGCGCCCATATCCCGTTTGCCCAGTTGGGCGCGTGCATAGGCAAGCAGGCCGCTGCGCCCGTCATCACGCAGGATCGCCTCAATGTTGATCAGGTCCGGAAAGCGCATTATCGGCGAGTAGGTCACATAGCGCAGCTGGCGAGGGTTTGTCGCATCATCAACGCGCCTGGCGAGCGGATCGACACGTTCAATGCGCTGCGCCAATCGTTCTATCAGGATCTCGGGTCTGTCCTCAAAGGCGGGCAACGTGATGTCGCAATCTGATCTGATGCCGGATGTGCAGGCCAAGGCATCATTGTCGGTTTTGCTTCGCTTGAAAGATTGAATCTCCAATTGTCCGCGATCCGGCGAGCCCACGAGCAAGCTCCAGCTTTTCTCCCGACCATAGGTCAGGAAAAGCAGCATGGCGCAAAGGAGAATCGCCACGACTGCAGCGAGGAGAAACAGGACAAGTTTCAATCGGAGTGCCTTTTTGTTGCGCGTTTATTCTAAAATTATCGCCAGGCACATAGTATAAAACGCTTTATGGCCGACTGACTCGCAATAACACGCCATCGGCTTCATCCGTCAAGAGAAGAAGTGATCCGTCCGGCGCAATGACGACATCGCGCAACCGGCCAAATTTGCCCTCCAGCATCTGTTCTTCACCAACAATCCTGCCATCTTCATCGCGCTCGACACGTACCAGCATCTGGTCCTTGAGCGCGGTGACCAGAAAATCACCGTGCCATTCCGGAAACATATCGGCGCGATAGACCGCCAAGGCACCGGGCGCTATGGACGGGTCCCAATAATGGATGGGCTGTTCAAAGCCTTCGGCTTGCTGACCTTGGCCGATTTTTTGACCGGAATAGTGACGGCCATAGGAAATCACCGGCCAGCCGTAGTTCTTGCCAGGCTGCGGCTGGTTGATCTCGTCCCCACCGCGCGCACCATGTTCAACGGCAAAAAGGGTTCCATTTGCTGGATCGATGGCTATCCCTTGCGGATTTCGATGTCCCTTTGACCACAATTCGGGCAAGGCCGAAACGCCGTCGCGATAGGGATTGTCTGCGGGGATGGAACCATCCGGATTGATGTGCAGGATCGCACCGGCGTGGTCCTGCATGTCCTGGGCGCGATCACGATCGCCGCGCTCGCCGATCGAAAAGAACAGGCTGTCGTCATCAGCAATGACGATGCGCGATCCGAAATGCTGACCGCGCCGGGTTTTCCGGTTCATCGAAAATATCACCTCGGTATCTTCAAGACGCGGCTGCTGATCATCGCGAACCAGACGGGCCTTGGCGATGGCGGTGCCTGCACCTCCGGGGCCAGGTTCGGAAAAGGAAAAGTAGATGATCGCCGTCTCTGCAAATTGTCTTGAAAGAGCAACGTCCAGCAAACCACCCTGTCCGGCGGCGGCAATCTTCGGCAATCCATCAACCGGCGGCGAGATAACGCCATCCTTGATGATACGCAGCCGCCCGGGGCGTTCGGTGACCAGATAGGCACCATCCGGCAAGACTTCGACACTCCACGGATTTTCAAGGCCTGCGGCGATCGTCTCCACACGGATGGGAACGGTCCGCGTGGGAATCGTTTCCGCAGCCATTGTCGGCCATGGTGCAAGGGTCAGTGCGAGGAAGACTGCAGCCGTTTTTCTCATCATTCAAGGGTCCTGGTTTGACTGACGCACAGTGTAATTCTGGCAGTGGATATAGCGTTCCGATGGCCAATAAACAGGGGGCAGTTCAATATTCTGCATTGACCGCCTCATGCAAGGCAACGCCTGGCCGGGCATCGCCTGGAATCTGCGGTGCCTGGCCAATGGTGTGGGTGCTTGCCGCCGGATGAACATCATCCGCTCTGGACTGGGCAATCAGGTTTCCAAACATGACGATGCAGGCCAGGACCGCCAAGGCGGACAGAATTGTGCGTTGCCGGGATTTTCTTGCCAGCCGGAGCGCATCGACGATTTCACTTTCAAGTTCCATAACAATCCCCTTGATCAAACCCGGTTTGTCCGGTGTTCTCAAAAGGCGCTTCGAACTTGACAGCAGCGCGACAACATCTGGGCAAGTCTGGATCGTTGTCGTGTCCAAATTGTGATAAATGTTAATGAATGATTATCAGGCGGTGGCGGGCCATGTCTTGTCGGGTGATATGCAATGAAGCGCAAGGCCGCTGGTGTGTCACGCCAGTTTCTGGTCACTGTGTTTGGGTGCAAAGATTTCGACAAAATTGGTCGGCGCGATTTGCGGACGGGCAAGCGCATAGCCCTGCACCATATCCGTGCCGCTACGCCAGGCCAGATCGATCTGCCAGCCCTTCTCCATGCCTTCGACAACCACGGATGCGCCCGCCTGATGGAAGCGGTTGACGGTGTCCTTGAGAACCGCAAAGCCGGCCTTGGTGCCCATCAGTTGCGTGACCCAGTCGGCGTCCAGTTTGATGATGTCCGGACGAACCAGTTCCACCCGGCCGACATCGGATGATTTTGCTCCAAAATCATCCACCGCGATCTTGAAGCCGTTTTCGCGCAGCGTCTCGATCAGGATCGGCAAAGGTCCGGTACTTGATACCTGTTGTTCGGTGATTTCGCAGACGATACGATGGGCGGAAAACTGGCTGTCTGCGACATCGCGCAAAAGGGTGTTGACCTGTGCGACAACCATCCGCGCGTCCTCGTACAGACTGGGATTGAAATTGAGGAACAAGAGCGCTTTGTCCGTCGGCTCCACAGAGGCATTTGCCAGATGCATCCTCCTGCACAGGGCATCCATGGACAATTTCTCACCGTGGCCGATACGTGAAAAGAAATCGGCCGTCCGGTATGGCCTGCCATTGAGCCGCAGCCGCAGCAAGCCTTCAAATCCGCACAGGGACAATGCGGCGTTGCGGGTGCGCCTGAAAATGGGTTGCAGGGCGGTCTGAAGGATGAAAGGGCCGAATGATCCGGTGCACGAGCCGTTCTTTTCCTGCAGGAGTCGGCCGCTGTCTTGCTGCTTTGCCATCTTCTGTCCTTGAACAATTATCTTATTGTTCGAATGAATGTGTCCCGGATGCATGTGTTCGGCTTGAACTTCGCGCAATGATTCGACATAGGATTGTTCATATTACAGCAAACCACCCCGACTGTATCATTTCAAAGGAGTTAATCGAAATGGCATTTCTCGCCGATGCACTTTCCCGCGTAAAACCCTCTGCCACAATAGCCGTTGCACAGAAGGCGCGTGAACTGAAGGCAAAGGGTCGCGACATCATCGGACTTGGTGCGGGAGAGCCCGATTTCGATACACCGGACAATATCAAGGACGCGGCGATTGATGCCATTCGGCGTGGTGAAACGAAATATACCGCTGTTGCCGGGATCATGGAACTGCGCACGGCAATCTGTGACAAATTCAAACGTGAAAACGGTCTCGATTACACGCCCGATCAGGTGATTGTCGGAACGGGCGGCAAGCAGATATTGTTCAATGCCCTGATGGCAACACTCAATCCGGGAGACGAAGTGGTGATTCCCGCGCCCTATTGGGTGAGCTATCCGGAGATGGTCGCCATTTGCGGCGGAACATCCGTCTTTGCACCAACCCGGCTTGAAGATGAGTTCAAACTGACGGCTGCTGCTTTGGAAGCTGCCATTACACCGAAAACCAAATGGTTCATTTTCAACTCGCCGTCGAATCCCACCGGGGCAGCCTACAGCGCTGAAGAGTTGCGCCAGTTGACAGACGTATTGCTGCGTCATCCCCATGTGTGGATCCTGACCGACGACATGTATGAACACCTGGTCTATGGAGATTTCCAATTTGCCACGCCGGCGCAGATCGAACCTGAGCTCTATGATCGCACGCTGACCATGAACGGTGTCTCCAAAGCCTATGCGATGACCGGATGGCGCATTGGCTATGCCGCTGGTCCGGTTCAGCTGATCAAGGCGATGGACATGATACAGGGGCAGCAGACTTCCGGTGCGTGTTCGATCGCGCAATGGGCGGCTGTTGAAGCCCTGAACGGTCCGCAGGACTTTATTTCAGACAACAAGAAGATTTTCCAGACGCGGCGTGATCTTGTCGTGTCGATGCTCAATCAGGCAACAGGACTGTCCTGCCCGACCCCTGAGGGCGCATTCTACGTCTATCCTTCCTGCGCCGGGTTGATCGGCAAAAAGGCCCCATCGGGCAACGTCATCAACAATGACGCGGATTTCGTCACGGAACTGCTCGAGGCCGAGGGTGTTGCCGTTGTGCAGGGCTCAGCCTTTGGTCTGGGGCCGAATTTTCGCATTTCCTATGCCACGTCCGATGCCTTGCTGGAAGAAGCCTGTGAGCGGATACAGCGCTTTTGTGCAGCCTGCCGGTAGGGGGCGCGCCATTGGCTGCCGTTTGTGCGGCCAATGGCACTGCAACAATGCGCCGATGGACTGTGCCCCGTGAATGTGCCCCGTGAATGTGCCCCGTGACTGTGCCCAGTGACTGCGCCCAGTGATTGCGCCCAGTGAATGGGCCCAGTGACTGAAAAGCCCTGCCAAACAACAGTTTGTGAACAGCTATGATTTGTTTGCGCGCCGGGCTCACCTATGATCGGGCCAATTGGAGGAATTTCAGTGGCTCATATCATGTCCAAGCCCGCCTGGGCGATCAGTGAAAATCAGGCAACACCGCATAGCACCTTCTTGAACAGGCGTCAGTTGATCCGAAACTGGGGCTATTCGGGGCTGGGCCTTGCAGCCGCAATGGCCATGCGACCGGACAGGGCATTTGCTGCCGCAGACAGGCAGAAGGATGCGACAGCCGATCTTTATCCCGCACCGGCAAATTCTGCCTATGTCCTTGACCGGGAGCTGACACCGGAAAATATCAATTCCACCCATAATAATTTTTACGAATTTGGTTCCCACAAACAGATATGGAAGGCTGCACAGGCGTTGCAGACCAGCCCGTGGGATATCCAGATTGATGGAATGGTGGAAAGACCCTTCACCATCGCCTTTGAAGACCTCGTGCGCAAACTGCCGCTGGAAGAGCGTCTTTACCGGCATCGCTGCGTAGAGGCGTGGTCGATGACCATCCCCTGGACGGGATTTTCGCTCGCCAGCCTTGTGGCGCTGGCAAAACCGCTTTCCTCTGCCAGATTTGTCCGCTTCGAAACGTTTCTCGATCCGCAGGTGGCAAGTGGCCAGAAACAGAACTGGTACCCCTGGCCCTATATTGAAGGCGTGACGATCGAGGAAGCGGCAAATGATCTGGGGTTCATGGTAACGGGGGCCTACGGCCATTCGCTGGACAAGCAGTTCGGCGCACCGTTGCGCCTGGCTCTGCCCTGGAAATACGGTTTCAAATCCATCAAGTCGATCCGCCGGATTTCATTTACCGATGTGCGTCCGGTCAGTTTCTGGGAGACCGTGGCCGCCGATGAGTATGGCTTCTGGGCCAATGTCAATCCGGGTGTTCCTCACGCGCGCTGGAGTCAGAAGCAGGAAAGGGTTCTGCATACCGGCCTCTACATTCCGACCCAGATTTTCAACGGTTACAGTGAGCAGGTTGCACATCTCTACAAGGATATGCAGGGCGAGAGACTTTACACGTAAAGCGTGTCATCTCACCGAGCCGGCCGATTTGCTGCTTCACGGCAATATACTTCCGGTTACTTCCGGCAAAATCTCCGCAAAAAAAAACGGACCATGAGATTTCTCTCTGGTCCGTAAGCAGAAGGATCGTTAAACGAACCTCCAGAGGGGAACACAGCCAACGGAGACGAAACCGGGAGGATAGCTCGTCTCTGATCGTTGACTGATGTTGATATGTTCATTCGGTCCGACTTTTGCAAGAGAAACCGGCGCATGGCAGCTATGCTAATAGTGCATATCTAAAGAAATGCTTACATTAAAGAACCTGTTGAACCGCGGATTTGCGGGCTTCAACAGGATAATTTCCAGTGTTTTGGACCCGCGTCAGTATTTCCAGTTGCGGGCCTTCGAGATGAGAAAATCCCTGAATGCTTTCAATTTGGCAGAGCCGCGCAATTCTTCCGGGTAGCAAAAAAAGCAGGAAAAAGACGGTACATCCGAATCAATGTCCAGTTGCACAAGGCCGGCGTCGTGTCCGACCATGTAATCAGGCAACATGGCAATGCCGATGCCCAGTTGGGCGGCGCGCTTGATGGATGGCATATTGTTTATCTGCAAGAGTGGTGCACGCGGGTCACCCAGCGGTCGTCCGGCCACTTCCAGCCAGTTGACGTCCAGCAGGTAATTGGGGGCGGGCTCTCCGAAGGTGATGATGCGATGCTTGTCGAAATCATCGACCTGTTCCGGTTTGCCATAGCGGTTGAGGTAGGATGCGGCCGCATAGACATGCATGTGCACGGTAAACAGTTTGCGCTGGATCAGATCAGGTTGCTGGGGTTGTCGAAGGCGGATGGCGCAGTCGGCATGGCGCATGTTGACATCGACCTCTTCATTGTCGAGCAGCAATTGCACCTGAATATCGGGAAACAGTTCACAGAACTCCTGCATCCGGTCAGTCAGCCAGCCCGATCCCAGGCCTACCGTCGTCGTGACGCGCAGCTTGCCGCTGGGTGAATCCGTTGTCTCGGACAGCTTTGCCCTTACCGCTTCGAGTTGCAGCAGAACCTCATGGGCGGTGCGATACAGCATTTCGCCCTGTTCGGTCTTGATAAGGCCGCGTGCGTGCCGGTGAAACAGCGGTGCGCCGATGTCCTGTTCAAGCGCGCTGACCTGCCGGGAAATCGCCGACTGGGAAAGATGAAGCTTTTCGGCTGCATGGGTAAACGACCCGGCTTCCGCGGCTGCGTGGAAAATTCGCAATTTGTCCCAATCAAGAGGCATCAATTGTCTCCTTGATGACCGGCCGACATTGCGGTGGCCAAAGTGGGCCGGCGGACCATTGCCCGCCAGCGTTTCGGGCTAGCCGAGATAACGTTCTGCCTCAAGCGCAGCCATGCAGCCCATGCCGGCTGCCGTCACTGCCTGACGGTATATATCGTCCGTGACATCTCCGGCGGCAAACACGCCTTCTACATCGGTAGCGGTTGAATCGGCTGCCGTCCACAAATAGCCGTTGGGCTTTTGCTTGAGTTTGCCTTCGAACAGCGCGACGGAAGGTGCGTGACCGATCGCTATGAAGACGCCATGGGTTTCCAGTTGCGAGATCGCACCGGTCTTGACATTCTTCAGCCGGACACCGGTGACAGAGGGTGGTTTGGATTCAACGCCGGTGATTTCTTCAAGCTGGCTGTCCCAGATGATCTCGACATTATCTTTCGCCATCAGGCGCTGCTGAAGGATTTTTTCTGCGCGGAATTCGTCGCGACGGTGCACGACCGTCACTTTTGCGGCAATGTTGGAAAGATAAAGCGCTTCCTCGACGGCCGTATTGCCTCCGCCGACAACCACAACGTTTTTTCCGCGATAGAAAAAGCCGTCACAGGTTGCGCAGGCCGAAACGCCAAAGCCCATGAAGGTCTGTTCCGTCTCGATGCCAAGCCACTTGGCCTGTGCGCCGGTGGCAATAATCAGCGCATCGGCCGTGTATTCCTGCCCGGAATCGGTTTGCACGCGGAAAGGCCGCACATCAAGATCAACGGCGGTGACCACATCATTGACGATATCGGTCCCAACATGTTCTGCCTGTTTGAGCATCTGCTCCATCATCCACGGGCCCTGCACGGTCTCTGCATAGCCGGGGTAGTTCTCGACATCGGTGGTGATCATCAATTGACCGCCTTGCTCCATGCCGGCAATCAAAACGGGTTCAAGCATTGCACGAGCTGCATAGATGGCAGCTGTATAACCTGCGGGACCTGAGCCGATAATCAGGACGCGTGCATGGCGGGTGGTCATGGTCGAATTATCCTTGTTGCTGCTTTGCGCGGCCTTGACAGTCCACAGATTCGCTTTGAATGAAACCTATAGCCGCATTTGCCCTAATGTACGAAGTCGTGCAATGGACTTTCAAGTGGACAGCGGGTTTTTAGTAAAGGGTAGGGGTTTTTTGGCATTAGAGCGTTTCAAGTCAGTGCGGTTGTTTTGTCCGGTTCGTCCCACAGGGCCTCATAGACCTGCTGGATGCCAGCCACTTCCTTGTCGATGCCGAAATTGCTGATTGCGCGATTGCGCGCGCTGCTGCTCTTGAGCGCCTGCTCCAGCGGATTTTGCAACAGGGTCTGGGAGGCTGAGGCGATTTCGGCGGGGTCCGGCTGCGCAACCAGAGTGCCCGCTTCATTGTCTCCGATGAAGGATGAGAAGAAGCCGGTATTTGTGGCCACGATCGGCACACCGCTGGCCATGGCTTCCAGGGGTGTCAGGCCGTAACCCTCATAGCGCGGTGCTGCAACCAGCAGCGACAGGCTTCGCACCAGTGCCGGCATCTCTTCCGACGCAATTTCCCCGACAAAAATGATGCGCTCCGACAGGCCTGCGGTTGCTACGCGGGCGCGCAAATCGGCTTCGAAAGCCCGATGCTCTCTTTTCGCCTTGCCAATGATCAGGGCTGTTGCATCGGGAATATCAGGCAGCAGCTCTATCATCGCATCGACAAAGAGGTCCGTGCCCTTTTCCGGGCGTATCCGACCAATGGTTGCGACACCCATGCCGCCGGGCCAGCTGTTCTTTTGCCATTCTGCCGCCGGGTCGTCTGCTGGATGAAACAGCTCGGCATCGACGCCATGGTGAACGGTTGCGCTGACTTTGGGCAGAAAAGACGCTGCCGCCTGCGTTGTGGCAATGATGCCATCCATGCGAGAGATCAGCCAGCGGGGAAATGGGGAATGACGCCTTTGTGCGGCTGAGGTGAATACGATCCGTATCGGCAGCCGCAGCCCGTCACGCACCCACAGGGCAGCGCGCATTTCGTTGTTTCGCCGCACATGCCAGATGACCCGAGCGCCATCAGACAGGCGCTGACGGGTCAATTTGACGGCATCACGATAGGTGATCGGACGGGGACAGCCGGGCAAAGACTGCCCGACCAGCTGCACCTTTGAAAGTGTCGCCTGTTTTCGCACGACGGCCGATACTGTAGCCGACACACCGGTGAAATTCCGATGCATGTTGGTAACAATCAGTTCAAAGTCATTTGGCATGATGTGCAGACTGCTTGTGCGCCGCCGGGATGAAACAGAAGGCCCGAACACGTTCCGGCGATCCTGCTTTCATCCTTTGATTGAGCGTGAAATTCATCGCAAAACCGGTGCCCATCTCTATACGACATTCTCGATCGATGGCTTGCCGTCAGCTCCAGCTCACGGCAAGAATTTCATAGGCTTTGGCGCCTCCGGGAGCGTTGACTTCAACGCTGTCGCCGACCTGTTTGCTGATCAGAGCGCGGGCAATGGGAGACGAGAGGGAAATGCGCCCTTCTTTGACATCGGCTTCCTGGTCGCCGACGATCTGATAGGTTTTTTCCTCTTCCGTGTCTTCATCGACCAGCTTGACGATGGCACCGAATTTGACGGTATCGCCAGACAGTTTTGTCAGGTCGATCACCTCGGCGCGGGCGGTCAGATCCTCAAGTTCGGCAACGCGGCCTTCATTGTGGCTCTGGGCTTCCTTTGCGGCGTGGTATTCGGCGTTTTCCGATAGGTCACCATGGGCCCTTGCCTCGGCAATGGCTTCAATAATGCGCGGACGCTCCTGCTGCTTGCGCCAGCGCAGTTCTTCGCCGAGTTTGGTATACCCGCCTTGCGTCATTGGGACTTTTTCTACCATGTCCTTCTCCGTCTTTTTTGGCGTTGCGTGCCCCTGGGAGACGGCACGAAAACGCAAAAGAAAACGGCCCCCAAATCATCGATCCGGAACCGTCTTTCCTAATAATGGCTTAAGCATAGCAGCATATGGGGGCAATGATCCAGTATTTTCATTGACCCGGCATCATGTGTTTGCGCGCGGGCCATTATCCTGTCAAATACACGCGTGGCGCGCTCGGCTGATCATGTTGTTTCCACATGCATCAAAAACCAAAAGCGCCTTTGCGGCGATGATTGTCATGCCGCAAAATAGTCCTGCAGTGGTCTGACTTCAAGATTTCCCGCTGTCAGAGCGGCAATGGCTCTTGCCGCTGCGGTCGCGCCCGACATTGTCGTATAATAGGGAACCTTTTGCATCAACGCGGCCCGGCGCAGGGATTTGGAATCCGACATGGCCTTCGCACCGGACGTTGTGTTGATCACCAGATGGATCGTGCGGTTCTTGATGGCGTCTTCCACATGGGGGCGGCCTTCCATCACCTTGTTTATCTTGGTTGCCGGGATGCCGTTTTCAATGAGGAAGCTGGCAGTGCCACCTGTTGCAATGATCGAAAAACCACTGGCGTTCAGTATTTTGGCCGCCGGCAATACCCGTTCCTTGTCTTCGTCGCGAACGGAAATGAAGACATTGCCATCGCGCGGCAGTTCAACTCCGGCACCCAATTGGGATTTTGCGAAGGCAAGTGCAAAATCCGTGTCGAGGCCGATGACCTCGCCCGTTGAGCGCATTTCCGGTCCAAGCAAGGTGTCGACATTGGGAAAGCGGGCGAAGGGAAAGACCGCTTCCTTGATGGCAATATGGTTGAGGTTGCGCGGGTCGGGCTTTTTGCCATAGGCGGCGATCGCCACATCCAGCTTTTCGCCTGCCATGATCCGGGCGGCAATCTTGGCGACCGGCGCGCCGATGGTCTTGGCGACAAAGGGCACGGTGCGTGATGCTCTTGGATTGACTTCCAGAATATAGATGTCGCCATCCTTGATGGCGAATTGAACATTCATCAGCCCGCCGACATTAAGCGCACGGGCCAATACGGTGGTTTGCCGCTCCAGCTCATCCAGCGTCTCGGACGAAAGGGAATAGACCGGCAGCGAACAGGCGCTGTCACCGGAATGGATGCCGGCTTCCTCGATATGTTCCATGATGCCGCATATGAAGACATTTTCGCCATCACACAGGCAGTCGACATCGACTTCGATGGCATTGGACAGATAGCTGTCGAAGAGAAGCGGATTTGTGCCAAGCAATGTGTTGATCTGCCCGGTCTTGTCGTTGGGATAACGGGCCTTGATTTCCTCCGGCACCAGTTCCGGAACCGTTCCCAGCAGGTAATCTGAAAGATTGCTCTCATCGCGGATGATCTGCATGGCGCGGCCACCCAGAACGTAGGAGGGACGCACAACCAGCGGGAAGCCGATTTCGGTGGCAACGAGCCTAGATTGCTCCACCGAGTGGGCAATGCCGTTCTTCGGCTGAAGCAGGTCGAGTTTGGTCAGGAGCTTTTGGAACCGGTCGCGGTCTTCGGCCAGATCAATTGCATCCGGAGCGGTTCCGAGAATCGGAATGCCTTCGCGCTCGAGGGCATTGGCCAGTTTCAGCGGTGTCTGGCCGCCAAACTGGACAATCACGCCATGCAGCGTGCCGCGCTGCTGTTCGGTGCGCAGGATTTCCATGACGTCTTCTTCGGTCAGGGGCTCGAAATAGAGCCGGTCAGACGTATCGTAATCGGTCGACACGGTTTCCGGGTTGCAGTTGATCATGATGGATTCATAGCCCGCATCATCAAGCGCGTAGGCTGCGTGGCAGCAGCAATAGTCAAATTCGATGCCCTGGCCGATACGATTGGGGCCGCCGCCCAGAATAACAACTTTCTTGCGGTCCGAAACATCGGCCTCGGAACGCAAAGCGCCGGCAAACGGGACTTCATAGGTGGAATACATATAGGCGGTGGGTGAAGCAAATTCCGCTGCACAGGTATCGATGCGTTTGTAGACCGGATGGACATCAAGTGTCTGCCGCAATTGGGCAACATCGCGTTCGCGCTGGCGTGTCAACGAGCCAAGCCTTGCGTCGGAAAAACCCATTGCCTTGATCATGCGCAGGTTTTCGGCGTCATCGGGAAGACCGTGCTCGCGAATGCGGCTCTCCATGTCAACAATCGCCTTGATCTGCGAAATGAACCAGGGATCGACCTTGCAGCTTTCATGCACCATTTCTTCGCTTTCACCCAGGCGAAGGGCCTGAGCGATCATCCGAAGGCGATCGGGTGTCGGTGTCCCCAATGCTGCGCGCACAGCGTTCCCGTCATCGCCCTCGCCAAGGCCGGGTATTTCAATTTCATCCAGACCGGTCAGGCCGGTTTCCAGGCCGCGCAAGGCCTTTTGCAGGGATTCGGCGAAGGTCCGGCCAATCGCCATGACCTCGCCGACGGATTTCATTGATGTTGTCAAAAGGGGTTCGGCGCCGGGGAATTTTTCAAAAGCAAAGCGCGGAATTTTTGTGACGACGTAATCGATGGATGGCTCGAAGGACGCCGGTGTGGCACCGCCGGTAATGTCATTTTCCAACTCGTCGAGCGTATAGCCGACAGCCAGTTTGGCGGCGACCTTGGCAATCGGGAACCCGGTGGCCTTGGATGCAAGGGCAGAGGAACGCGATACGCGCGGGTTCATTTCGATGACGACCAGTCGCCCGTCTGCCGGATTGACGGCGAACTGCACGTTTGAACCGCCGGTTTCGACGCCAATTTCACGCAGCACCGCAATCGATGCATTGCGCATCATCTGGTATTCCTTGTCGCTGAGCGTCAGCGCCGGGGCGACGGTGATTGAATCGCCGGTATGTACGCCCATCGGATCGATATTCTCGATGGAGCAGATGATGATGCAATTGTCTGCCGTGTCGCGCACGACCTCCATTTCGTATTCTTTCCAGCCAAGCACCGATTCTTCGACAAGCACTTCCGTCGTCGGCGATGCGTCAAGTCCGGCTTCGATGATTTCGAAGAATTCCGAGCGGTTGAAGGCAATGCCGCCGCCGGTGCCGCCCATGGTGAAGGAGGGTCTGAGAATGGCCGGCAGGCCGACAAAATCCAGTGCCTGTGCGGCAACACCAAGGGCGTGACCGATATACCGCTGCTTGCGGTCGGTCTCGCCCAGTTGCCATTCGGTTTCCAGCGCATCCAGTGCGGTGTCAAGTTCAGCGCCGCCGAGGCGTGCCTTCAGTTCTTCACGTTTGGCCTCATGGGCCTTGCGGTCCTGTTCCTTGGGCTCCGTGGCATTGGCCAGTTTCGAGCGGGGCGTTTCAAGGTTGATCGCAGCCATGGCCTCACGGAACAGGGCCCGGTCTTCCGCCTTGTCGATGGCATCGGGTTTGGCGCCGATCATTTCGACATTGTAGCGGTCGAGGACCCCCATGCGCCTGAGCGACAGGGCCGTGTTGAGGGCCGTCTGGCCACCCATTGTCGGCAGCAGCGCATCGGGGCGTTCCTTGGCGATGATCTTGGCGACAACCTCCGGCGTGATGGGTTCGACATAGGTCGCATCGGCCAGGTCCGGATCGGTCATGATGGTGGCGGGATTGGAATTGACCAGGATGACCCGGTAGCCTTCCTCCTTGAGCGCCTTGCAGGCCTGGGTGCCGGAATAGTCAAATTCACAGGCCTGGCCAATGACAATCGGTCCGGCACCGATAATGAGGATGGACTTGATGTCAGTGCGTTTTGGCATGTGTTTTCATCCGGCAGGCAGGCATCACGATGGCCCCGTTGGCATCAGGACTGTGAGCAGCAATTGTTGTGTGGACCAATATCAAGAAAGATTGATTGTGACCGATGCAGATCGTCGCATCACGCTACGGGGCAGGGGAGATCTGGCTGCGATTTTGCATGGATGCCGGTTCACCGGGGTTTGCCCTGCACCGCTACGCCGATTCTTCCCGTCCAGTGGACTTTCCAGTGGCGCTGGGAGGTCGTCTGTTTGGGTCATTGTCAATGCTCCTAGGTACAGGCGGCCTTATAGGACAAAGGAACAGGCAGGGAAACCCCGTTTTAGCGGCTTTTTCAGCCCTTTTGGAGATTCCCGCAGGGGCCGTCGCTGCGTGCGGTGACCGGACGGGGTGGCGTCATCGGTCAGTTTACAGAACCTGGTTCAGAACCGGGCACGGATTCGAGTTCGGATGCGTCGTAGTGCAAAACGCCACGGGCGATTGCATAGCAGGCCAATGAGACCGTCAGGGGGATCTCCACCTTGCGACCGTCTCTTTTGCCTTTTTCGTAATACTGGATGACCCGTTTCTTCAACCCCAGGGCAATCGCAGCATCTTTCTGATTGAGCTTGAGCGCCTTGCGCCAACGTTTGAAGTCTTCAGAAGTCAATGGCCTGCACCTGTTCAGTAAGATAAAGCATCCGGCGTTATTATCATGACATTTTACCCCATTTGTGTGACATAGATTACAACCATGTAGGGTTGGACCTCTGACAGGTCAAAACCCTGTGCATTTGCAGGCGCGCCATCAGAAGATCAGCCTGCCGAATTTGATTTGAAGCGGAGTTGTTGAATGCGTTGGAAGGGTCGTCGCCAAAGCAGTAATATTGAAGATCGTCGAGGAAACCAGGGCGCCGCACCGCGCCGCAATCCTTTTGGCCGGGGCGGGAACATCAAACTGCCAAGCGGCGGGCGGCGGGTTCGTCGCGCATCCGGTGGCGGGATTTCGATGATCGTCATTCTGGTCGTCGGCTATATCATCCTCAAGGCATTGGGCATTGATCCATCGGCATTGTTGGCCGGCATGGATGGTGGATCGTCCACCAGTCAGCAGGTGCAGGCACCGCCCGCGGAGCAGGTGTCGCCGCAGCGCCAGGATGAGATGACGCAGTTTGTTTCGACCGTACTGGCGGAAACCGAAGACACATGGCGTGGCATTTTCAAGGCGAATGGTGCCGTCTACGAGGATCCGACACTGGTGCTGTTTAGCGGCCAGGTCCGCTCAGCCTGCGGCTCGGCAAGCTCGGCTTCAGGGCCGTTTTATTGCCCGTCTGACCGCAAGGTCTATATCGACCTGACTTTTTACGATGAGCTGGAGCGTCGCTTTGGTGCGTCCGGTGACTTTGCGCAGGCCTATGTATTGGCCCACGAGGTTGGACATCATGTGCAGAACCTGATCGGCGTCCTGCCGAAATTCAACGAGATGCGCGCCACCTTGAGCAAGGTTGAGGAAAACAGGATGTCTGTGCGGGTGGAATTGCAGGCCGATTGTTTTGCCGGCATCTGGGCGCATTTCACCGCCCAGAAGGGGCTGCTTGAGGGCGGCGATCTGGAGGAAGCGCTCAATGCGGCCAACCAGATCGGCGATGACACCTTGCAGCGCAGCACGCAGGGCTATGTGGTGCCGGACAGTTTCAATCACGGCACGTCGCAACAGCGCAAGGACTGGTTTAGCAAGGGCTTTCAAACCGGGCGCCTGGATGCCTGCGATACGTTCAACAGTCCGGTTTAGGGGCGATTGAGTGCCTGCTGCCGGACCAGGCGCAGCCTGTGTTGCAGCAGCGCTCTATTCGGCGAGCGCTGCTTCTCCGCGTTTTTCGCGGATCAGATTGATGAACCTGCGAAACAGATAATGCGAATCCTGTGGTCCAGGTGAGGCTTCGGGATGGTGCTGCACCGAAAATATTGGCTTGCCCTTGACCCGCAGGCCGCAATTGGAACCGTCAAACAGCGAGACATGGGTTTCTTCCACCTCGGCCGGCAAAGACTTGCCGTCGACGGCGAAACCATGGTTCATCGATACGATTTCCACCTTTCCGGTGGTGTAATCCTTGACCGGGTGGTTGGCGCCGTGATGGCCCTGATGCATTTTTGTCGTGTTTGCACCCAGCGCCAGCGCCAGTATCTGGTGTCCAAGGCAGATGCCGAAAACGGGAATATCGTGTGTCAGCAAGGCCTGAATGACCGGCACGGCATAGATGCCTGTTGCTTCCGGATCGCCCGGGCCGTTTGACAAAAAGATGCCATCCGGTTTCAAGGCGATGATCTCGTCTGCGCCCATTTTGGCCGAGACGACCGTGATGCGGCAACCAAGGCCGGCAAGCAACCGCAGGATATTGCGTTTGATCCCATAGTCGACCGCGACGATATGGATGTCGTGATCATCGGCCTTGTGGTCGCTGTATCCCTCGTTCCAGACCCATGGTGTTTGTGTCCATTGCGATGATTGGCCGCTTGTGGTCTCCTTTGCCAGATCCAGCCCAACAAGTCCGTGCCAGTCGCGGGCGCGCTGGCGCAGGTCGTCCAGGTCGAATTGACCGTTCGGGTCATGGGCGATGACGCCATTGGGCATGCCGTTTTCGCGAATCCATACCGTCAATGCCCGTGTATCAATGCCGCACAGGGCGACAATGCCCCGGGCTTTCAGCCAGGCATCAAGATGCTCGCCGGAACGGTAATTGGAAGGCTCGGTTATATCCGCCTTGAATATGGCGCCGACCGCGCCGTGGCGTGCGGCAGGTGTCAGATCTTCAATATCCTCGCTGTTGGCGCCGATATTGCCGATATGTGGAAATGTGAAGGTGACGATCTGTCCGGTGTAGGACGGGTCGGTCAGAATTTCCTGGTATCCGGTCAGGGCCGTATTGAAACAGACTTCGGCCTCGACCGTACCGGTTGCACCAAGGCCATGGCCTTCGATCACTGTGCCGTCAGACAGGACGAGGAGGGCGGTTGGCTTGCGTTTTTCCCAGACTGATGTTTTGGTCATTTCATTCCGTATCAGGCCCTTGCGGCCAGTTTGAAGGCCCGGACTTGACGAATGCAGTCGGGCATACCACCTTATGGGACGAAAGCACCCTGAATATCAATTCAGCCGCTCCGCCTGTTTTTGATTGTCTATGCAGATGTGGGAACATAAACAAGGTCCTGCAATGCGTCAATCTGGAGCCTGGTGCCAATTTAAATAAAAAACACAGCAAATTCAGCAGCTTAGCCTGTTGGGTTTTGTTTGCATTGGTGGGCGTTACGGAATATTGTCCGCCAGAAATTGCTGGAGATAGCAGAATGCGTGAAAGATTGGTTGCTTCCCTTAAAGAAGCGCAGAAGGCAAGAGATGCCCGTCGTGTTGGCACAATCCGGTTGATACTGGCTGCTGTCAAGGACAGGGATATTGCCAATCGCGGAGCGGGAAAAGACCCGGTTGGTGATGAGGATATCATGCAGATTCTTGGAAAAATGATCAAACAGCGCGAAGAATCCGCGCGGATCTTTGAAGAGGCTGCCCGGCTGGAACTGTCCCAGCAGGAGCGCGAAGAAATTGACGTGATCCGCAGCTTTCTGCCGGAGCAATTGTCCGATGATGATGTCAACCAGGCTTGCCGCAAGGTCGTGCAGCAAACCGGTGCGCAGGGACTGCGCGACATGGGCAAATGCATGAATGCTCTGAAGACCGAATATCCGGGCCAAATGGATTTTTCCAAGGCATCGGGCGTGGTGAAGACGATCCTGCATCACGATTGAGGGCTCTATCCATGCGCCTCAATTTGCGGTCGCAGTATATCAAATATCTGAAAGCGACGCCTTATCGGGCGTCGTTTTGATTCGAGGCAAAGGCTGGATTAACCCGGCCCCAGATCCGTCTGGGCGCATCAGATGAATTGGTGCACCTGCAGGCCATCAATCACTTTTGATTAAAAAGCGGCTATATTGATGACAATGGGCTGTTTTTGACCGTCCGGACCAAATTGGCTGATGCCTGTCCTGCTACCTCAGTTATAAGGGCGCCAATGGATCTTTGCGATTGACCGCCATTCGCACCCATTGTGCAGATCGGAAACAGCAAAACGGACCGTGTGCCGGAACAGCCAGGGAACAAGATAATCGTATTTTGTATGACATGTCATGACAGTTGAGTTGCTCAGGCCCGATATTCATTCCGATATCGATGAACTGGAAACATCGTTTGATATTTTCAAATATCTTCGCAAGGCGGCGGAGCGCTATGGGCTGAAGTATTTTTCAGTCCTTGCGATGCCCGGTGACATGTCGGGCGGTTTCAAGAACAACAGCATCATCAACAATTGGCCGCCGGAGCTGATCACCGCCTATGACCGGCTGGATCTGATCAATATCAGCCCGGTGATGAGGGCACTGCGGCGGGCCACAACGCCGATTGTCTGGCATGTGGATGATGTCCTCACGCACAGGATCTTACCGGAACTGGCTGACCTGAATGCATCCTTCCGCGAAAAGGGATTTTTGCGCGGCGCCAATTTTCCGGTGCACGATTCGCGCAGCCTGCGCGGCTCGGTCGGGTTTGCCGGTTCACGTGATGCGCTGCAGAGCAGCGAATTGCTCGAGTTGAGCATGATCGCCATTCATGTCTTTGATCGGCTGAGCAACATCACCTTCAGCAATGAGCGCGAAGTGTCGCCGCTGACGGACAGGGAGCTGGAATGCCTGAAGTGGACGTCGGCTGGCAAAACCAGCAGCGAAATTTCGACAATCCTCTCGCTGTCAGAACATACGATCAATCATTACCTCATCAGTGCCACAAAAAAGCTTGATGCTGTCAACCGGACGCAGGCCGTGGCAAAATCGATTCGCAAGGGCTGGATCTAGAATATCCATTGTGATCAAGCCATATTTTGGTTTTGGCCGCCAGTCGTGCAAGGGCTGTGAATTACGGGCATGGCGCAAACCATGCGTGGTGCGCGCTGCGCATTGACTGTATAAGCCGAGGCGATGGAACCTGTGCGCAGGCCAGCCCGGTTCCATCATTCAGTGAAAATTGCTATCCGGCGGGTTCGCACCGGTGCCGGACCAGGAGCAGAGTTTGATGCGTTTTGACAGTTCCTTCCTCGACGATTTGCGCGATCGGGTTCTGATATCGGATGTTGTCGGCAGGCGTGTGGCCTGGGACAAGCGCAAGACCAATGTGTCGAGGGGCGACTATTGGGGCTGCTGCCCGTTTCATGGCGAAAAGACACCGAGTTTTCATTGCGAGGATCAAAAGGGCCGCTACCATTGTTTCGGTTGTGGCGTTTCAGGCGATCATTTCCGCTTTCTGACGGAACTTGAAGGGCTTTCATTCCATGAAGCCGTGCAACAGATTGCCGATGCTGCCGGGGTCACCATGCCGGCGCATGATCCGCAGGCCGCGCAACGCGAGAAGGAACGCGCCAGCCTGTCCGATGTCATGGAAATGGCAACGGCCTTCTATCAGGAGAAATTGCAGTCCGCCGAGGGCGCCAAGGCGCGGGCCTATCTGCGCGACCGGGGCCTGTCAGGCAGCACGATTGCCACCTTCCGTCTGGGCTATGCGCCGGACGGCAACAATGCCCTGAAGCAATATCTTGCGTCCAAAGGCGTCGACAAGCAGCAGATTGAAGATTGCGGTCTGGTTGTCCACGGTCCGACCATTGCCGTTTCCTATGACCGGTTTCGCGACCGGATCATGTTCCCGATTCTGAGCGCACGCGAAAAGGTGATTGCCTTTGGCGGCCGGGCCATGTCGTCCGATATTCCGGCGAAATATCTCAACTCAAACGAGACGGAACTGTTTCACAAGGGCCGGATTCTCTACAATTTTGCCCGCGCCCGGCGTGCCGCACAGGGCGCTGATGGTGCGGGTAGCGTTGTCGCTGTCGAAGGCTACATGGATGTCATTGCGCTGCATCAGGCCGGTATCCAGCATGCGGTCGCCCCCCTTGGGACGGCGCTGACGGAAAACCAGCTTGATCTTCTGTGGCGCATCAGTCCCGAGCCGGTGTTGTGTTTTGACGGCGACGAGGCGGGAACACGCGCAGCCAATCGCGCCGTTGATCTGGCGCTGACCGGTTTGCAGCCTGGCCGCTCCGTGCGTTTTGCCGTTTTGCCTGACGGGCAGGATCCCGATGATCTGGTGCGTGCCGGTGGTCGGGCGCCACTGGATGCTGTGCTGCATTCGGCAAGGCCTTTGGCCGACATGGTTTGGATGCGCGAAACCTCTGCGGGTGTCTTTGACACGCCGGAAAGGCGCGCAGCGCTGGAAAACAATTTCAAACGCATCACGGCGACCATCAGCGATGAGAATGTGCGCCGCCATTATGTGCAGGATATTCGCGACCGGTTGAGCGCCTTTTTCGAAAATTCCGGGTCCGGTTCCTCGGGGCGTCGCAACGGTGCGCCACGCGGCGACGACAAGTGGCAGGGTTTCCGAAACAATGGCGGGCGCGCTGGTGCCGGCCGTGCCGGAAAAGCTGCCAAGCGGCATATCATATCGGACAAGCTGGCGCGGTCCACGATGGTGCGTGGTGCCTCCGCATTGCCGGCGCTGCGGGAGACTTTTCTGGTCTTTACGCTGATCAATCATCCCGAATTGCTGACCAGTGAATTTGACGAGGTCGGCAATATCGAATTCGACAACAAGCAATTGACCATTTTGCTCGAGCAATTGCTGGCCATGTGTTCGGACGGCCTGAGTCTTGAGCGCGAAGCGGTTCTGCAGCGTCTCTACGATCAGGGACACGAGCAGTTCATTGGTCAATTGTCCCAGCAGATCCGGTATGCCCGCGAATGGACGTCAACACCGCAGGCCGCTCTTGAAGATGCCTATGAAGCCTTTGTGCAGGCACTTGCTCTCTACAAGCGCAGCCGCGCGCTCAGACAGCAGAAAAACGAGTTGGAACGCGATATTGGTGAAGCAACGGAGACGGGCGATCTTGAGGCCATTCCCAAATTGATTCAATCGCTGCAATCCGTCCAGCATGAATTCGACAGACTTGAGCAACAGGAAGCCATTATTGAAGGATTCGGCGTCCTGTCGGGACGGGTCAAGGGCGCGGCACGAAAATAGAACGACAGGCCCTTGTAAAGTGCATTGTGTGTCTTAAATGAATCTTCATGCGGAAGTGGACCAGTGCTGGGGTCTTGCTTTGGAAATCAGGAAAAGCTGCTGGTATTGACTCAGGCCACCTCTTGCCTTCTTAAAGGCGGTCTGTCCGTGAAAAATAGTGTTTTTAGTCATTATCCACTAAAAAACGCGTTTTTTGGCCGGATACGCTTGACGGATGGAGAAATTGGCGGAATCACCCTATTGGCGAGAAGTTTTATTTGGTCAAGCGAATTGGAATTTTGTCCACTGGCGCAATATCAGCGGATCAGGCGCGACAGGTGCAGCCCGAAAAAAGGCGATGACACCATCCATGGTTAATCGGGAATTAAGCATCATCCCATATTCAGTTCATAGCTGATTCCAGCTACTCGGTTTGGCGGTATCAGGCAAGGCAGAACCGAACGGATGTGATGCGCTCAGGAAAGTGACGGTATATATGGCAACCAAAGTCAAGGAAAACGAGGAAGCTGAAGCTGAACGTGAAACGACCAGCGATGGTCCGCTCCTCGATCTTTCAGACAATGCTGTCAAGAAAATGATCAAGGCCGCGAAAAAACGCGGTTACGTGACAATGGATGCGCTCAATGCGGTGTTGCCTTCGGAAGAAGTGACTTCGGAGCAGATTGAAGACACCATGTCGATGCTCAGTGACATGGGCATCAATGTTGTTGAAGAAGAAGAAGAGGCGGAAGAGACGCCGCCTGCTGCCGATGCTGCCGGCAGTGAACTGGCCACGGCCGGCACCACAGCCGTCGCGACGACACGCAAGAAAGAGCCCACCGACCGTACCGATGACCCGGTGCGCATGTATCTGCGCGAAATGGGTTCGGTCGAGCTGCTGTCGCGCGAAGGCGAAATCGCCATTGCCAAACGCATAGAGGCCGGCCGCGAAACCATGATCGCGGGCCTGTGCGAAAGCCCGCTGACCTTTCAGGCCATCATCATCTGGCGCGACGAGCTGATCGAGGGCGATACGCTGCTGCGCGAGATCATCGACCTTGAAACGACCTATTCGGGGCCGGAAGCAAAGGCTGCTCCGCAGTTCCAGTCGGCTGAAAAGATTGAAGCGGACCGCAAGGCCGCCGAAGAAAAGGAAATTGCCAAGAAGGCCCGCAGATCCGATGACATCACCGATGTCGGCGGCGAAGGCATTGGCGACGATGACGACGATGATGATGACGATGAATCCAATCTGTCGCTGGCCGCGATGGAAGCGGAGCTGCGCCCGCAGGTCATGGACACATTCGACGTTATTGCCGAGACCTACAAGAAACTGCGCAAATTGCAGGACCAGCAGGTTGAAGGCCGTCTGGCAGCAACGGGAACAACTTTGTCTCCGTCGCAGGAGCGCCGTTACAAGCAGTTGAAGGAAGAATTGATCGCTGCGGTGAAATCGTTGGCGCTCAACCAGAACCGCATCGACGCTCTTGTCGACCAGCTTTACGAGATCAACAAGCGGCTGGTTCAAAATGAAGGACGCATGCTGCGTCTTTCCGAATCACACGGTGTCAAACGGACCGACTTCATTCAGCAATATCAGGGCGCAGAACTTGACCCGAACTGGATGAAATCGATTTCCAACCTGACGGCAAAGGGCTGGAAAGAATTCTACCGCGTCGAAAAAGAGACCATCAAGGCGATTCGCGCCGAGATCCAGAATCTGGCCACCGAGACCGGTATTTCAATTTCCGAGTTCCGTCGCATCGTGCACATGGTGCAAAAGGGTGAACGGGAAGCGGGCATTGCCAAGAAGGAAATGGTTGAAGCCAATCTGCGGCTGGTGATTTCGATCGCCAAGAAATACACCAATCGCGGGCTGCAGTTCCTCGATCTCATTCAGGAAGGCAATATCGGCCTGATGAAGGCGGTGGACAAGTTCGAATACCGCCGCGGCTACAAGTTCT
>JARGOF010000017.1:0-56538 GCA_029212415.1 Rhizobiaceae bacterium
CGGTGGTTATGCCATTGGCTGAGGTGCATAATCAGGGATTGAGTGAACTGTCACCGTTATTTCCCGCACTCGACTTTCAACGGCAGAACGCCTGATGAAGTCTATGGGCTTGATGGCAACGAAAAAGACGAAAAAAAGGCAGCATGATCAATATGTCGAATACACCTTAACCGGGCTTGTCAGGCTGTTCGGAAAACCGGGACTACCTCACCAATGCGGGTGGCGACGTTAATGTCATTGCTTATTACATCCTCTTCCAGGGAATCATATCTTCGGGTCTGACAAACAATAAAGATCGGTCATCAAGTTGATCAAGTGCCGTTTTCAGAGTATCTGATATCAATATTTCCTTTATAAGTTCGACTCTAATAAAGTGTTCATCGGCCATGCAACTTTCTAACAAAACAAGATTTTCGTAGTCGCCCAACAAGCTGTAAGGACGATCCCATTTTATCACGAGGGTTTTTTTTAAATCAATACACTCCCGCCAAATCAATGGTCGCGCAAAGTAATACTGAGAGATAACTTCATCCCGCCATATTATGTGTGCTGGTAAAAACTGAACCTGATTATCAGGAACCAGCTTGGCGATGACATCGCGGACAGGCCAGTTCACAAGTGGACAAAGTGTAGTAGTTGGCAGGCAGCCAATTTCAGTCACTGTTTTCTTATTTCGCCCCTTAAGCTCCAAAATTGGTGAATCTTCCCGCGCAGCAAGTTTGCCTTCGTAGTTTACTATTTCTGTTGGATCAATTTCATTTTCAACACCCGAATAAACATACTCCGCATATGGGATGGAATCGTCTTGAAAATTTTCTCTCCAGAACCAAACCATAACGTCTGTTTTCCTATATTTTTATTTTAACATTGGGGATGAGAATGCTACAAATAATAATTATTTTCCAGAGTTTGCATGATCATCGGCACCACTGTTTTTGCTGGAACCACCTTGTCCACCACCAGAATTTGTAGTCGTGGCTCTACCTTTATTTGGACCGTTCCCAGCTTTATCGCCATTCTTGTTCAAGGAGATTTCGCCTCTGCTTAACTCTTCTTGTAACTGCCTAGAAAAGGTTTTGACCTCAGTGATCGCCTGTTTTTTTGTAATTCTCCCCCTCCTTAGATCACGGTTAACATCCGCGAGAAAAGTCCTTACCCGAATATTATACGCATTGGTATGATTCCCAAGGTGTACGGACATATTTTCATAACCCGGGACACTGGGTCCGGTAGGTAAGTCGATCTTGTTCCACGAATCGTCCACGTTCAAGTTCAGGTTTTTCAGTGTTACGTTTTTCGCAAATGCCTTTGGTATTGCGTGGTGGCCTTGTATTAAACCTGCTGATCGTAAGATAGGAGCCACTAGTTCCGGGGCGATGCGCGCAATTTTTGTAAAACCAGCGGGGATACCGGGAGTATAAAAGGCAGCGACGTCTAGCGAAAGGTCCAATGTTCCTGCAGCCATCATAGCTTTGTCGTCAGTAGCCCAGCCAAATCCTATTTTCGCAGAATCGTAGACAATATTGACTACATCCCACGGTGTTTCATACACATGCCCGTTCGGATCACTTTTGTTCACCGGATCGTTCTGCGCGTATGCGTATCTGTTCGGCCCGACGCCCTCCTTGATCGGATCCCAGTCATCGGGTGAGATGAACCGTCCGAATGAGGGGTCCATATAGCGGGCGTTGAGATACATCAGGCCGGTTTCGGGATCATGGCGCTCGTTGATGTAGCCCTTCTGCGTGGTCATCGCCGCATTGGTCGGCTCGCCATAGGACGCATAGGCTGTCTCTTCGACGAGATTGCCCGATGCATCGGTGACGATGCGCACCGATGACAGGTGATCGCGGTGTATGAAGGTGGGCGCAGTGCCGACCAGCTTGATGTCCATATGCGGATAATGCGTATAGGCATCCATGGCGTAGACACGGGTCGAGACCGGCGTGCCCCCCCAGACATCAAAGGCAAATCGATCTCGGCATCGGCATCCGGGTAGAGCGCCTCGGTGCCTGCGCCAATCTTCTTGACCCGTTTGCCCTCAGGGCCATAGGCAAAGTCGATGGTCGCCGCGGCCCCATTGATCACCTGCGACAGACGATTGGCCTCATCCCAGGCAAGCGTTCGCGTGCCGTCAGCCGTCATATTGCCATTGTTGTCATAGGAGAGCGCATTGGCCCCCAGCATCAAGGGCGCATGCGGCCGTGTTCCCGTGCCCGCCGGATAGACAAAGCCTCCTGCAAGACGCGTGCGGCTGAGCAGATTGCCGCCGTCATCATAGGCGAAGGTCTCGCTCAGGCTGGTATCGCCCTGATTGGTGGCCGTGATCAGTTCATCACGGTCATTATAGCTATAGGTCCAGCTTTCTGCGGCGCTCTGGCCGGTGATGGACAGGATCCGCCCCATGGCATCGCGCTGGTAGCTGTTGTCCATCAGCACCGTCGTATCGGCCCTGGTTGTGGTGATGCCAGTCATCCAACGGCGCTGCGGCGAATAGGTGAAGTCGGTGGTTATGCCATTGGCATAGACGATCTGGCTTGTCTGGCCGTCCGCCTCATAGGCAATCGATGTGACCAGGGATGGAACGCTCTGCAACCTTCCATCAACGCCATAGACCCAGGGGGAACTGGCAGAACCAACTGCAATGAGATGCGGATCATAGAGTTTCCAGATGGGAAGCTCACCCTGATCCTCGCCCATGAAGGTCGTATGGGTCGCACCATCAATCGTCACCTCATTCTTCGCTACATTGCCCGAGGCATGATAATCAATGGTTCGTATGGCGTTGCTGTTCGAGGCCGTCGTCAGTTGGCCGATATTATAGGCGCGAATTCCGACTACCTACAGCCTCCTGTAGCATCGATAATAAGTGGGATGATTTTCGGGTTGATAAACGCTTCCAATTTTTAGATGAAGGTTTTTTAGGATTTCGGTGTCTGTCGCATATCGATCTGAAATACGGCTTTGACCGTCTCCCGGATACCATCCTGACTGCCAAGGCACCTTGCAGCAGGCATGTCATGAAGGCCCCCACGCTTCAAAAATGAGAAACCAGCCGCTCCGCTTCAAAACGTCATCCCGATATTATCGCGCTTTTTTTGGCCGAGTTCGCTGACGATGGCGCCGATCTGCATCAATTGTTCTGACAGCGGATTGGTCTTTCTCCAGACCATGCCGATTGTTCGTGATGGGGCCTGTGGCGGGAACCGAGCGACCGACACGTTTGCCGAACAGGTTTCCAAGGCAAGCGCCATCTCCGGAACAAGGGTCACGCCCATGCCTGCGCCGACCATCTGTACCAGGGTCGACAGAGAGCTGCCTTCCATCAACTGGCGCGGTTGGGCCTTGCCAAACTGACAGAAAGACAGGGCCTGATCGCGAAAACAGTGCCCCTCCTCCAGCAGGAGCAAACGCATCGATTGCAGCATTTTGGGGCTGGGAACAGGTTTTCCGGCGTCATCGGCGGAACGCACCAGGACAAAATCTTCTTCGAACAACGCGAATTCCCTGAGGGCCGGCTCTGAAATCGGCAGCGCGACAATGGCCAGGTCAAGCCGCGCCTCCAGCAGGTTGTCAATCAGGGATTTTGTGACAGATTCCCGCAGTTCCAGTTCCAGATCCGGAAACTCCCTTGATAGAGCCGCAACGATTTCCGGCAACAGATAGGGTGCCACGGTTGGTATGATTCCAAGCCGCAGCCTGCCGGCAAGTGGGCCTCTGGAGGAGCGTACGAGTTCCTCGAGTTCCTCCACGCCAAGCAGTATTTGTCGTGCTTTTTCAATGAAATCCTCGCCAGTCGCCGTCAATCGGACCTGTCGCGCACTGCGTTCCACCAGGGTGGCGCCGAACATGCCCTCCAGCTCCTTGATTTGCAAAGAGAGGGCCGGTTGCGAGATGGAACAGGCCTCGGCAGCACGGCCGAAATGCCGGTGCCGCGCCAGTGCTTCGAAGTATCGCAGATGCTTTAGTGTCAGGCCAATCATTAGCCCAGCTTATCGCAGCCTTTTGAATAATCAATTTGAATCTATCGGGCAGCATGGCTAGAACCATTCCAGATCAAACGATTGGCTGATTTTGTCGGACCGAATGGAGACTATTATGGACGGAAACAAAGTGAACCCCGCTGGCGGCTGCCCTGTCATGCACGGTGGCAATACATCAATGGACAAGCCCGTCACCAGCTGGTGGCCCAAGGCACTTAATCTGGACATCCTGCATCAGCGCGGTGCCCGCACCAACCCCATGGACCCTGACTACAACCATCGCGAAGCGGTCAAGGCGCTGGACTTCGAGGCCGTGAAGGCTGACGTCGATGCGGTCTTGACCGACAGCCAGGAATGGTGGCCGGCTGACTGGGGACACTACGGTGGCCTGATGATCCGACTGGCCTGGCACTCGGCCGGTTCCTACCGTCTGGGAGACGGTCGTGGCGGCGCCGGTTCCGGCAACATCCGTTTTGCCCCGCTGAACTCCTGGCCGGATAACGCCAGCCTGGACAAGGCACGCCGCCTGCTCTGGCCGGTCAAGAAAAAATACGGCAACGCCCTGTCCTGGGCTGACCTGATCGTTCTGGCCGGTAACCGGGCCTATGAATCCATGGGTCTCAAGACCTTTGGTTTCGGTTTTGGCCGCGAAGACATCTGGGGTCCCGAACTGGACGTGAACTGGGGTTTGGAAACAGAATGGCTGGCACCATCGGAAAACCGCTATGGCGACCTGAATGATCCGTCGACGCTCTATAACCCGCTGGCCGCCGTTCACATGGGCCTCATCTATGTCAATCCTGAAGGTGTGAATGGCAACCCGGATCCGGCCAAAACGGCCCTGCAGGTGCGTGAGACTTTCGCGCGCATGGCGATGAACGATGAAGAAACCGCTGCCCTGACGTGTGGTGGACACACCGTCGGCAAGGCCCATGGCCGTGGCGCCGTCAACAGTATCGGTGCAGAGCCGGAAGCCTGCGCGGTCGAATCCCAGGGCTTTGGCTGGGCCAACCCGGGCCAGGAAGGCAAGGCAACCAATGCATTCACTTCGGGCATCGAGGGTGCCTGGACCCAGAAACCCACCCAGTGGGACATGGGTTACTTCGATTACCTCTTCGACCATGAGTGGGCGCTGGCCAAGTCCCCTGCCGGTGCATGGCAATGGGAGCCGGTGGACATGCCGGAAGAGCAAAAGCCGGTCGATCCGACCGATCCCTCGATCCACCACAACCCGATCATGACGGACGCCGATATGGCGATGAAGGTTGATCCGATCTACAATGCGATCTGCCAGAAATTCAGAGCCGATCCGCAGTATTTCGCCGACACATTCGCCCGCGCCTGGTTCAAGCTGACCCACCGCGACATGGGACCCAAGTCGAACTACATCGGCAACGACGTTCCGGCAGAAGACCTGATCTGGCAGGATCCGGTTCCGGCCGGCAGCACCAGCTACAATGTCGATGCAGTCAAGGCCAAGATTGCAGACAGCCCACTGTCTGCAGCCGAGATGATCGCAACGGCCTGGGACAGTGCCCGTACCTTCCGCGGCTCAGACAAGCGCGGCGGCGCCAATGGCGCGCGCATTCGCCTGGCCCCGCAAAAGGACTGGCAGGGCAATGAGCCTGAGCGTCTGGCCAAGGTGCTTGGTATCCTTGAGCCCATCGCTTCCGAGACTGGAGCCTCTTTGGCCGACGTCATCGTGCTGGCAGGCAATGTCGGGGTTGAAATGGCGATCAAGGCCTCTGGCCATGCTGTCGAGGTGCCGTTTGCACCCGGTCGCGGCGATGCAACCGACGCACAGACCGACGCTGAAAGCTTTGACGTGCTGGAGCCGCTGGCCGATGGTTTCCGCAATTGGCAGAAGGAAAAATACGCTGTCAAACCTGAAGAACTGATGCTCGACAGGGCGCAATTGCTGGGTCTGACCGCAGCAGAGATGACCGTTCTTGTGGGCGGGATGCGCGTTCTGGGGGCCAACTACGGCGGTTCCAAACATGGCGTTTTCACGGACCACGAAGGCCAGTTGACCAACGACTTTTTCGTCAACCTGACGGATATGGCCTATAGCTGGCACCCGGTTGGAGATAGCGGCACCTACGAGATCCGTGACCGTAAATCGGGTGTGGTCAAGTGGACTGCAACGAGCGCAGACCTGGTCTTTGGCTCCAACTCGATCCTGCGTGCCTATGCTGAAGTCTATGCCCAGGACGACAACAAAGAGAAGTTCGTGCGTGACTTCGTGGCCGCCTGGACAAAAGTCATGAACGCCGACCGGTTCGACCTGGTCGCCTGATACACCTGTATGAATCTCTGTCCGGGCGGGCTCCTGCCCGGACACCCCTCCTCCCGTTACATTTCTGCCGCTTTCCTCTCAGACAATTGTCACAGACCGGCGTAAGACCGTAGGTCATTTCAGCTATGGCTTGCCGCTGTGAACCTCCAGGCTGCGCCTGTGAGGGGTTACGCATCCTGAAACATGTGTGCTGTGTCGGGTGCAGCTGATGGCGGAGACGATGAACCTGACGATGGCCACCGGTTTGGCCTGGCATCGCTCATATTTGACTTTGCTCAATAGCCAACAAGGCGATGTCCTGTAGATTGCCGGTGCAAGGCAGATTGCCTTTTGGAGGATCCGAGATGACCGATCAAACGCCCTATCAACGGGCCCGCAAAAGAGCGGTATCCAAATTTGGTTTTTACAAACACTTCACAATCTACTTTGTCGTGGTAACGCTGCTGATTGTCATCAATCTGATCACCTCTCCACAATACCATTGGTATATCTGGCCCATGGTGGGATGGGGTGTGGCCATTGCAATTCATGCCGGCAGGGTGTTTTTGCCTTCCGGCAAAGAGACATTGATTGAGCGGCTTACCGAAAAAGAGATCGAAAAAGATCAGTCGCAATTACACGATTTAGACCACCTGACCGCCACCGATTTGACAGACGCCGCAGGATTTTATTGTAAACTCAGGCTGTTAATAGTCTGATTTTTTGCCGAAAATACCCGGCGTTTCAAGAGCATAAGCGTGTGTTTTTCTCCTGTTGATCTGCGTCAAGGCTAGGCAACAGCACTGCTGGTAGAATTCAGTCAAATCAGAAATGGAATTGGGGATCGTCATGTACAGATACCTGCTATCGGCTATCATATTGATCATGGCCATTCAGCCTTTGGCCGCAGAAGACAAAGAAGCCTATTACGACTTTGAAAAAGATCGTTTTATGGCTGGAGCCACTGTGGTTCAGGATGCGGAGGGTGTCGACGATCTGTTCATGGCTGGTGAAACTGTTCGCAGCAAAGAGGATATCACCGGCTCGGCGCATCTGGCCGGACGCAAGATCATCTCAACCGGTGTTATCGGCAAGAATGCTTATCTGGCCGGAATGGACGTCTCACTGGATGGAAAAGTCGCGGGTGATGCCACTGTCAGCGGCTATAATGTAAACGTTGGGGAAGTGGCTGGCGACCTCAGAATTTCCGGTGCAAATCTCACCATTTCCGGCCCTGTCTCCGGATATGTTCTGGCTGCTGGTGACGACGTCCGTTTTGAATCAGCGATCCAGGGTGACGTCAGCCTCACCGCGCGGGATGTTGTATTTGCCAATGGCGCCCGGATTGCAGGAAAGCTGACGATCTATGAAGCGCACAAAGGCGCGTTGAATGTTCCGGCAGCGGTTATTGCCGAGGATCGGATTGAGCGCCGTGAAATTGCCGAATGGTCTGACGCGGCCCAAAAAAGCAGAATGTGGAGCTGGCGCCGGGCATTGAGCAGCTTTTTCACCGGTGTCTTGCTGATCGCTGGAATCGCCGCCCTGATCGCTGCATTTGTACCGACAAAACTCGCGGAACTGCGCCGGAATATCCTTGATCAACCATCGCGCAGTTTGATCGTTGGATTTCTTACCCTGTCTGCGGTGATTGGATCGACCATCGTTCTGATGATGACGGGTATCGGGCTGCTGATTGCACCAGCGACCCTGATACTGGCTTTGCTCGGCGCGTTTGCAGGTTATGTTGTGGGCGCCTATGCGATCGGCGTGGGATTGTTGTTGCTCATCAAGCGGCCTGAACCGGACAGTTTTGTAACCCGAGCGGCAGCGGCGGGAATCGGCGCCCTTGTCGTTGCGGTCATTGCCCTGGTTCCGCTGCTTGGATGGCTTTTCGTGATGCTGGTGGCGCTCGCAGGTGTCGGATCGATCGCCATCTGGCTGTTCCGACCAAAGTTTTTTGCCCATGCGTAAATGATCATTCCGGGTTGTAGGATATTTTTTTGAAGTCCGAAATTCCGAGCACCGACAGCACAATTTTCCTGACGCCTCTGAGTATCCGCACAAACTCGCGGCGCACCTTGGCAAATCCGAACGACAAGCGTTCGCCTGGAAGCGGCACGGGAGATGACGTCATCGAATCGTATTCACCGCCGAGCTTGTATTCCTGAATGCAGATGGCCGGATCTATCTGGAAAATCCTGAAGTGGGGGGCAATGCCGAGAGCAGGATCAAACAGGACATCATCCGGCGGATCACAAAATTCCTCTGACAATTCGAGAAGGCGCTTGGCGCTGTCGGTATTGATGAAATATCCGGCACCACCTCTATGATGCGATTTGAGCTTCCGCACAGCGAATGGGCCGACCTGCGCAATGGGCTTGCAGCCGACCTCGACTTTTTGCAGAACGGTCTCGGCCTTCACAATATCCATCTGCCCGGTCAGCCAGTCTGCATCCCGGAAAAGTGCCTCGCAATTTGGCGTAAAAACGGCGTCGTCCTCGCAAACAAAGGCCCAAGGTTCTGCCCCGTCTACCACATGTTGCCATGCCTTGCGATGACTTAAAAAACACCCGATCATTCCCCCGCCAAGGTGAAAGGGACCTTTGGTGTTTGCCCTGTATGCCTGCTGGCTTTCAGGCGACATGGTTCTTCCATCCACACCAGAAATGCGCACGACCTCGAATCCGGCAATTCCATTGGCAGCATTGAACCGGCTTAGCCTGTCGGTTGAGGCGTCGAGATTGATCAGATAGCACTTCATCATCGTCCCACATTTCATAGATCATTGTAGCGGTCAGGGTTCTCGTCAATCAGAACGACTTTCCGGTTTTTGATTTTGCGTGTTTTTACAAGCGCAGAAGAGATGTCAGCCAAGTTCCATCCGGGTTCATATTTCACGCGATGCAGTGGCGCAACCTGGAGCGTTTCATGATCAAATGGAAAACGTCACATCGAATTGTCGGTCGCTTCCATTGTCTTGGCCCGCTGGTTGGCAATTTCGTGGACTGCGTCGGCGATTTCGGGGTTGGTCAGCAGCAGGTGCTGAAAATCGCGGGCACCGAGCACCAGCAGGTCACAGGTGCGGGCCGCCACAACGGTGGCCGTGCGCAGCTGTCCCTCCCTGATCAATGCGATTTCACCAAAAAAGTCACCTTCTGACAGTGAGACCGTGCCGGTAGGCAATTCAATTTCCGCCTGCCCGGAGGTGAGGAAATACATGGCGTCAGCCTCCTCACCCTTGGTCATGATCACCTCGCCGGCCGCCACACGGCGCGCTGTCAGCAGGCCAATCAGCCGGGCAATCGCGACGGCGTCAAGGCTTGCAAAAAGCGGGACCCGCGCAACCATGGCAAAGCTGACGACGAAGTCGCGACGGCGGATCTGCTCCTGAAAGCTGGTGGCGATGATGCCCACCGGCAAGGCAAAGAAGATGATGCCAAAAATCATCGTCAGCCCGGCAATCATCTTGCCGGCCAGCGTGATCGGCACAACATCACCATAGCCGACCGTCGACAGGGTCACCACGGCCCACCACATGGCGCTTGGCACGTCCCCAAGCTGTTCCGGCTGCACCGCGCCTTCGGCAAGGAACATGGCCACACCGGAAAACAGAAGCAGCGCTGCAAACAGCAGGCCACTGCCGGCCAGTGCACGCCATTCGGCTACGATGACGCCGACAATCGTGGCAAGCACCGGAGAATAGCGCGCAAGGCGGTAGAAACGGACGATGCGCAGGATCCGCACCACGGCGATATCGGCGCCGACAAGCATTTCTATGAATAATGGCGAGATGGCCACCAGATCAAGAATGATCATCGGGCTGAAGACATGCGCCAGTCTGGCCCGCCATGGCGGCTTGTCCCGCAAGGCCGGATGCTCCGGTGCAGTCCACAGACGCGCCGCATATTCGACGATGAATATGCTGACACAAAACCCGTCGAACCAGGCCAGCGCCGGCCCGTAAGTGGCGCGCACATGCGGCACCGTTTCAGCCACGGAACCGGCAACATTGGTCAAAATGAGAAAAATAAGCGCCAGATCGACAAAACGGGAAAGCCTGTCTCCACGACGACCGCGTTCAAGCACGTCAAAGAGTTTGCGCCTGAAAGGCTCGGGCGGCGTTGCTGATGTCATATGCGATTCCGAAAGTGGTCTATGCCCCCTACCCTACATGAATCCGCGGCATGTTACCACAATCAGAACGCTGGTCGCAGGCCCTTGCACGCGGCCCCTTTCTCAAGACGAACACAGGCTCTTTCAGGTGGACAATACGGAGCATCCCGCTTTGAGGGGCAGGCAAGGTATGATACCAGCGCCATTTGTATATAGACCACCAAATTGGCAGGATTGACCATCACGTCCCTTGAATTGTGAAACGCCCATTCCAATTCGGATGCCAAGACCCATGTATCTGAACTCGCAACTTTTGATGTGACAATGATGAGTTCACCGCTATTGCCCCAGCCCAGCAAAGTTGGGGATGCAGCAAAAGCTGCATCCCTCCCGGGTTTGCCTGCGCCGCTGCCTCGACCGGCACATGCGGTAAAAGCGCGCCGCGCGCCATTCAGCATCAACTCTTCTTCGAGATTTGTACCGAGAACATCAAGAGCCAGACGGAACTTTGCCAAGTCAACAATCAGCACTGCGACAGGACGTGTGGATGTTGTTTGCCCTCCTGCCGACTGTCGAATAAAATTCTCGACCAGCAGACGGTTAGTAGAGGCCAGGTGCAGACATAAGCGTCAGTTTCCATGGCTTGGGTTGACGGCTCCCCAGCAGAGCGCGCCGTTGCGACCGCAGGGGTTGAAGTGTTCTTGCGGAACCTGCAGCGATGCCTCCCGATCCTTCCCGCCATAACCGGAGCTGGTCTTGTGACCACCCGCATGCTTGTCATGCCTGCCGCTATTACCGCCACTATGGGACTGGTGATCGCGACTTCCGTGGGCATCTTTTCCACCGCGGCCACGGGAACCGGACCTGCCATCGTTGGTATCTCCGTGCCCGCTTTCGCTGTCGGAGCCGGACTTGCCCGCGTCGGCATTTCCATGCCCGCTGCTACTGTGAGAGCCGGACTTTCCATGGCTGGCATGTCCGTGTCCACTGCCACCGCCGGAGCCGGATCTGCCCTGGCCGGCATTTCCATGCGAAGAACTGCTGTCGTTTCGTCCCGCCACATCGAAGGCGTTATCAAGTATGCTTGTCCCTGCTGTCGAATCGCCAGAGTTGTCCTGATGGTTTTCTGTCATGACCAGGCCCTCCGCACCGTCTCCGAGAGTCATCTCGATCTGCTGCCAGTTGCCAACTGCAGTGGTCGAATTGTTGATGATCACTGTACCGCCCAGTGCGCCGGCTATAGCAGCAGCACCATTGGCTCCGTTGCCGCCGCCACGGTTGTCGCGTGCATATTGATAGGCAAATGCCGTATCCCTGTTTCGCTCAGGGAAGTCCCAGGGGTGCGGACCGCGCAGCGGTTCACGCCCTGCCGCGACCGCACCGGCGGTCAGTACGCCAAGGACCAGAACGGTCGTTGCCGAAAACCAGAAAACCGTTTCCGATTTGTGTTTTATTGTCATTTTCATCGTTTCGTCCTCGGTTTGTTCGGCCCGCATGGGCTGAATGTTGATCAATGGAGAGAGGCGGGGCTTGGGGGCTATCGAGTTAGCCCCGCCTCTCAACCGGTCCGGAAACGTCCGGACCGGTATCGCGTCACGGCAGAAGCGGCGCAACCGGTGCCAGTGGATCCATCACAGGCGCTGCGGCCTGCTGAACATTGACGCTGAAGTTGTTGCCGACCGCCGTCGCCGCCGAGGTAACCGCCTGGTTGTCGGTGTCTGTTGGAACGGAAAGCCCGGTGATGCTGATTGTTTCCGCTGAAGAGGTTGCCGAAACGTCAGCCAGCGCTGACTGAACATTGTTGCCGATGGCAATCGCGTCATCGGTGGTCACATAATCAAGATTGACGGTCAGGCTATTGGCTACCGCCATCGCCGAGGTATCAACCATGGCGTTGGTGATGTTCGCAACGGACGAGTCAGCGTTGATGGAACCAGCGGTATCGGGGTCCAAGCCGGCAAAGATCTGGTTGGAATCATAGTTGATCTGGACGGATGAGTTAATGCTGGCGCTATTGCCCATCGACTGCGCGTCGCTTTCAACCATGGTCGTATCCGATGCGGCCACCGGGTCAAGCGGGGCGAGATCAGGCAAGGAGCCAAATTCATTGATGGTGCTTCCCGAGGAAATGGTTCCACGCATTTCCTGTTCGTTTTCTGCCTGGTTCAGGCCAGTCGGGGCCAGTTCAGTAATGGCGATAGTTGATGTCTCGACAGTGGTGATGACATCTGCATTCCAGACCCAGTTGACTTCATCGAAGGCCAGAGCGGTCGTGCCCATTGTTGCAACGATAGCGATTGCGCCGCAGCCTGCGGCCAGTTTCTTGTAGAGTTCACGCGTCATTTTTCTTCTCCGTGGGTTGAGCCGTTTTGTGAGTATCCATTCCCGGTTCGCAGTGCTTGTCCTTGACTGCTGGAAAACCGAGTCCTTCGGTGAGGATCTGGTAGGTTGCCAGTTCCACGACCGATCGAACGCCAAGCTGCAGAGGCTCGTTTTTGACTGCGCCGGCGTCGAATTCGATGAGTTGGTCGCCAAAGAAGCGGTATATTCCGGCCTCGACTTCATAGCCGATGACTTGCTTCTGGAGGCTTGTGACATAGAGAGTGCGGAAACTTCGAACATCGACAAGTCGAAGATCAAGTCCGACGTTGATGATGGCTTTTCTGACACCGGCGCCGGAACCGGCGACGAACAGGCGGGCACCACCGCTCGAAATATTGTAGTTGAGTTCCGTCAGCGCTCCGAGCACCACGAAATTAGCGGGAACAACATCCATTCGGCTTACCCGAGACGAGATGGCCTTTGACTGGACCAACTGTTGTTCGGCAAGCGGCACGCGAATATCGAGACGTTCGGTCAGTGTGACTTGTCGCGTCTTGAAGAAAGCGCTGATGACCATCTCGGATACGCCCTGCGTCAATTCCGAGCTGTCTTGATATTTGGCGTAATCCTTCTGACCGGTCTTGTCGCTGATATGGCCGACTGTCAGCGATGGCTTCGTCTTTGTATCGGCCAAAGCCATGCGTGTCAGACATGCTGTGTAAGGGGTGTTGTTGGTGTGAACCGGAGAACCGAGCAGCGGCGTCACATGAGACGCAGCGGAGTAAGCGGTCTGGCACCCGGCCAAGGCCGGCGCCAGGGCTGCAACCATCATCAGCGGCTTGGCGAGGTGGCCCAACTTCGCAGCACGGCTTTGCCCGATGGCCTTGCAGATATTGCCAGCCGTACAGGCGCTTGAATTAGCTTGTAACATTTCTTTCCCTCATCGTTGCCGGAAGCAGGCTGGGAGCCGTTCCGCGATCTCGATGAAGGTGTTAAAGCTGGTTCAGAGGAAAAATGGCAGCGCGCAAAGGTATATTTTGCAGCTAGCAAGAATAGCTATATTTCTTTCGAAGAATTTTTCGCTCAATGGTGCCATATTATCTATCCTTTTGGATAGTACACTACATATATTGCCTTGAAAAACCGGCTTTTTCCGACCGGCAACGGAATTCAACCGTCAAGAAGCGCCATGTCGCGCGCCAGCATGGCCGCATGGGTGCGATTTTTTGCATTGAGCTTACGGGTTAGGGTTTTGACATGCAGCTTGACCGTGACTTCCTGAAGATTGAACCGGAGACCGATTTCCTTATTGGATAGTCCGTCGCAAAGCCCACCGAGAACTTCGAGTTCCCGTTTGGTCAACCCCAGCGCCTTCGCCGTTTCCGGCACCTCATTGGTCGCGGTCATGAAGTCGGCGGGAAGGAATGTCTCGCCAGCCAGCATGAAGCGGACGGCGTTAACGAGCGAACGCGCTTTCATGGTCTTGGGAACAAACCCTTTGGCACCCGCATCAAGTGCCTTTTGCGCAATGGTCCTGTTCGCCACCCCGGACAAAAGCGCAACCGGCGTCTCAGGCACGGTACGCAGAATAGTGGCAAGTCCGGCGAGTTCATTCATTCCTGGCATCTGATAGTCGAGCAATATCAAATCAAATGGGTCCGATTTTGCCAAGATGTCGAGCACGTCATTAATGCTTGAGGCATGCGCGACGATATACTGTGCCTCACGCTCAAGTACCTCTCCCACCATTTCCCTTACAAGATCATGGTCATCGGCAATCAATATTCGCATGCGATCAGGCTCCGCTCAGTAATTCACATATAGGGCGCCTTCATTAATATTTCTCCAACACCTATACGAAAGAGTATCTTTTACTCCAATGCGCCCGTGCACCATCCAAAAGAACAGGTATGCTACCCTCGACGGAAGAAAAGGCAAAACGCCTTCTAATTGCTCGCAAAGTGGAGTCTGATATGATGAAAAAACTGATGGCTTTTTCGGTCGGCGCGGCGATGGTTGCATTTACAGCACTCGCAAACGCTGGCTCTGTGCAAATGACCGCGCCGACGGGTGCCGTTGTGTTGACGGTCAACGGCAACATTCACAATACCAATACCGAGGGAGCCGCCGTGTTCGACATGGCAATGCTGAAGGCTCTTCCAGCCACCACCTTCTCCACCACTACAATCTGGACCGAGGGTGTTGGGCAGTTCACCGGTGTACAACTGAGTGACCTGATCAAGGCGGTCGCAGCGGAAGGTTTCACGCTCAAGGCAACCGCCATCAACGACTACACGATCGAAATACCCATGTCCGACGCCATCGATGGCGGGCCGATCCTCGCTTACGAGATCGATGGCAAGGAAATGTCGGTTCGGAAAAAGGGCCCGCTTTGGATCGTCTATCCCTACGATCTGGATAACAGGTACCAATCAGAGACAATCTATTCGCGCAGCATCTGGCAATTGAGTTCTATCGAGGTGCAGCAATAAATGGCACCTGCGCGCTCGACAACGCAGAATTCTCAGACCGGCCGGTCACGCTGGGTAAGCGGACCCGGATTTCAGGCTCTGACCGCCAGTGCGGCGGTTATCCTGCTGTTGTTATCATATTTCGCACTGCAGGTTCGCGATGAGCTCAAGTCTCTGGAAAGCTCTCCGCGTGACAACCTTCACTGGACACTTTCGCAGTTGGAAGTCGATCTGCTGATCTTTATCGCTCAGGGAGATGAGGCCATCAAACGCGGCGCGGTCTCACTGCCGCGCCTGCGCCAGAGATTCGACACGTTTTACAGTCGAGTCGATACATTGGTGAACGGCGATTTTCTTCGGTCGCTGCCACAAAACAGCAAAATTCGTGGCAGTGTCACTGAAATCATAACGAAACTTGATGACACCATTCCCATCATCGACGGGGTAGACGAAGATTTGATTGCCAGCCTGCCCGTGATACTGGACGATTACCGTAGCATGCAGCCTCTGGTACGCATGATATCATTGGAAGGTGTCAATCTATTTGCGAAGCTTTCGGATAACAGCAGGAAGGCATTCTCGCTGCTGATTGTCCAGACTGCAATCGTAGGTGCGATTCTTATTGCCGCTTTGGCAGCATCTTTCTACCTATTGTTCAGGCAGTACAGAATATCCATCCGTAAGTCAGATGAGATTGTTGTTGCCAATGACAGACTGAAGCATGCCATTGACGCGTCGCTGGATCCTATCATCGTTACCGACGATAGATTGCGGATCGTCGAGTACAATCCGGCTGCGGCCCGCGTATTCGGCGTGACACGCGAGCAGGCGATCAGCAACAAGTTCATGGACCTTCTATTGGCTGATGACCTCACCTCGGGCGAGCGAGGGGCAATCGTAGACCAGCTTTTGGCCGAGGACGCGGGCGACGCTGCCCGCTTCGAAACGCGGGCTGTCAAAGCGGACGGAACCCGGTTCCAGATCGAGATCTCGGTCGGGACGACCGCCGGTGGCATAGGGCCTATACACATAGCCTATATCCGCGATATCTCGCAGCGCATTGAGGCCGACAATGCCATCATTGCCGCTCGCGACAAGGCACTCGCCGCCGACAAGGCCAAATCAGACTTTCTCACTGTCATGAGCCATGAAATGCGCACGCCGCTCAACGGGGTCATGGGAGTGCTGCAAATTCTTCAGGACACCGAGCTTTCGGCCGATCAGCGACACCTGATAAGTTTGGCGGAAAACTCGGGGAAAATCCTGCTGAGGCATGTCAATGACGTACTCGACAGCGCCCGTATCGAAGCCGGTACCCTCCATTTTTCCAAGGAGATACTCGATCTACCGGCGCTGGTTCAGGAGATTGTCGACCTCAACGCACCGGAAGCTGCGCGCAAAGGCACAACTTTGGAAACCCGATTTGATCTCTGCACCAAAACAAGGCTCGCCGGTGATCCGGTGCGGATCAAGCAGGTGCTGCTGAACCTGATCGGAAATGCGATCAAGTTTTGCGAAGCGGGCCGGATCGAGGTGACTGCGTCGGAGCTGCAGCAATCAGACACTCATTCGCTTGTCCAATTCTGTGTCAGTGACGATGGAGTCGGCATTGCCCCCGAGAATCAGCTTCGAATTTTCGATGATTTTGTCACCCTGGATTCTTCGTTCAGGCGGCCGGTCATGGGAACGGGGCTGGGACTGGGAATCACCCGACGCCTGACAGAAGCAATGGGCGGCACCATCAAACTAAACAGTTCGCCCGGCCATGGAAGTCGCTTCACGGTGGAACTTCCCCTGTGCATCGAGGCCGCACCGGGGCCGTTCACGGCAGTTGCCAACGATAAACGGCCAGCCGCTGTCATGGAAGGCCGTGCGTTTGATGTTCTGGTCGTCGAGGATAATGAAACCAACCGGCTGATTGTCAGCCGCATGCTGACAGCACAAGGCTGCAGAGTGAGCGAATCTGCCAGCGGGGAAGACAGCGTCAACTTGGCTATCGAACAACATTTCGATCTGATCCTGATGGATGTGAGCATGCCTGGAATGGACGGCACGGAAGCATGTGCTGCGATCCGAAACTCGTCTGGCAAGTCGGCAGGCGCGCCAATTGTAGGCCTCACTGCCCATACGGGATTTATGGACAAGGAAGTCCAGACGGCTGCCGGGTTTGATGATTGCCTGGTCAAGCCTCTTCGGCGGTCGCAACTTGTAAACATCCTGCAACTGTACGCGTCCGGTCGAGGCGCTCAGGCACTCGGTCCGCTTGGAAACGCAGAAAAAACCGGTGGATCAGAAGACGACCTTGTCGACACGGAAATCTTCGGCGAACTCATCGATATCCTCCCATCGGAAACATTGAGCGAAAGAATCGATATGTTCGCGCGCGAGTTGGAAACGGGCATGGTGGATTTTGCCGCAAATGTAACCGCTGGCAAAAGACGTGCTGCCGCTGAGATTGCTCACCGTTTGCTGGGCACGGCTTCCTTCCTCGGAGCCTCTCCGCTCGAACACATGCTTCGCGAGATCGAAACGGCAGCGCAAGTTGAAAGTACTAAGGACCTGCTTGCCCGATGTGTGGCGATCGAACAAACTTCACCGCAGACGGTATCTTCGCTGCGTCGCCTGATTTGTTCGACATAATACAACTGTTGCTCCGCCCAAACTACAATATTTCAACTCAGAGCTTACAACGGCCCACCGCTGACCGCTCGAACCCCATTATGGGTTATTATTTGTGACACAACGCCTTTTCAATCCTTCCATTGCTGAAGCCATCATTATTCTGGATCCTGCCTCTAACGCAGCACATATCGGCCGACCAATGTATTCACTGAAAACGGTTACGGCATCCCAAACCATCAAATCCCGCCGATATTCTACTCTCTGATCAAGCTGAATCTGTTTGATCTTTGTTTTCGATTTTCGTTAAATTTGATTGAGGGCGCACCACGGTGGCGGATTTATGCTTTTCAGGAATTGCCATGTCATTTTCTCTGGTTTTGCACACGCACCACACCTGGACGCCAGGACTGCTCCATCTCAAAACCCGAACTAAAATCCATCGCCAAATTGCCATGATTGTTCAAGACACCCCTTGAATTGTGAAACGGCCATTCCAAATTAGGTGACATGAACACAATGCCCCATGCATCTGAAATTGCGACGGCCAGTCCTGGCCGGCCGCGCGGCTTTGACGAAGACGCGGTGCTGGCCATTGCCCTGCGGGTTTTCTGGGAAAAGGGTTATGAGGCGGCATCTTTGGAGGCTCTGACCACAGCCATGGGCATCAACCGGTCGAGTTTCTACAATTGCTTCGGCTCCAAACACGGTGTCCTGCTGGCGGCCTTGAAAAGCTATTCAGAGGGCGCCCTGAAGCGGTTCTCAGCCATTGCCGAGCCGTCCAGCCAGCAGACCATGATGGCGTTGCTGACGGCGCTGGCCAATCCTGCCGGGGGCACCAATGGCTGCCTGCTGGTCAATTGCATTACCGAACTGGCGCCGCATGATCCGGAGGTCCGGCGTCTGGGATCGCGCCATATCGCGCAACTGCAATCGATTCTTGCGCGCAAACTGTCTCCAAAAGACCCTGAAACAGCCATGGCGACAGCCGGTGCATTGCTGGCTTTGGCCATTGGCACGCTGACCATGCGAAAATCCGGACAGACGTCCGAACAGATCGAAGCCACGTTGCAGCAGGCCGAACGGCTCACTGCAGGGTTTCTCCAACCGGCCGCGGATTGAATTGTTTACGGCCAATTTTGTACCGAACGTTCCAAAACCCAACAGGAAAAATACCATGACCACCGAAAAACTCTTCACCCCCTTGAAAGCCGGTGCTCTTGACCTTGCCAACCGCATTGTCATGGCTCCGCTGACACGCAACCGGGCACGCGCCGAAGATGATGCGCCCTATGATATTCACGTTGAATATTACGCCCAGCGCGCCAGCGCCGGTCTGATCATCACCGAGGCAACGCAAATCATGCCCGAAGGCAAGGGCTATGCCTGGACCCCGGGGATCTACAGCAAGGCGCAGATCGACGGTTGGAAAAAGGTCACCGATGCGGTGCATGCAAAGGGCGGCAAGATCGTCGTGCAGCTTTGGCACGTCGGACGGATTTCCCATACGTCCCTGCAGCCCGGCGGCAAGGCACCGGTTGCACCATCGGCCATTGCTGCTGAAGCAAAGACCTTTGACGGCAAAGCCTTTGTCGACACTTCGATGCCGCGGGCGCTTGAAACCGACGAGATCGCTGCCATTGTCGATGCCTATCGTCAGGCTGCGCTCAATGCAATCGAGGCCGGCTTTGACGGAATCGAGGTGCATGCAGCCAATGGCTATCTGATCGATCAGTTCCTGCGGGACGGCTCCAATCTGCGGGATGATCTTTACGGTGGCTCGATCGAAAATCGTACGCGGTTTCTGGTTGAGGTGATGGATGCAGTGACACAGGCCATTGGCGCTGATCGGGTGGGTATACGTCTCAGCCCGCTGTCGAACGCCAATGCCATTGCGGATAGTGATCCAATGTCGCTGTTTTCCTATGTCATCGATCAGCTGAACCCCTATGGGCTTGCCTATCTGCATCTCGTCGAGGGACAGACCGGTGGCCCGCGCGAAACGCCGGAAGGCACGGATATCAAAGCGCTGCGCAAGCGCTTTGAGGGCGTCTACATGGCCAATAATGGCTATACGCGTTCCATGGCGATCGAGGCTGTTGAAAGTGGTGCGGCAGATCTGGTCGCCTTTGGTCGTCCGTTCATCGCCAATCCCGACCTTGTCGCGCGCCTGCAGCAGGACGCACCGTTGAATGAACTCGATCGCGGCACGCTCTACGGCGGCGGCCGCGAAGGCTATGTCGATTATCCGACACTGGACAGTCAGGCTGCCGCCTGACCTCCGATGGGCTGCGGCATTCAATGCCGCAGCCGACTACGGCTGCCCGGCGGGCATGACAAGACGTCGTCCTCATCGCCCTGCCCACCATGCTTTATCCGACATCTCCCGGCTTCGAGGTATCGAGCCATCTGTTTTATCCATGTTTACTAAGGAGCGATTTGGACGCACTATACTGTCCACGCAAAGACCTGTGGGTCATTCAGTGTGATCTGAAGCAGGTTGAAGGGTTGGCAATTGGAATCGGTGAGGCATTGCTTCAGGCACGTGCAACCGAACCAGTGGGAGGATGCCGTGAGACAGATTTTGAAATCCGGGTGCCTGGCGCTTGCGATTGCAGTGCTTTCAACGACGTTGCACGCTGAAACAATCGGTACCATCATCAAGGAAAACATCTCCGCCCAACCGGGGGAGGAAAGCGATGCGCAGTCGACCGATTGGTACTTTGCCATGCAGGGCCGTCTGAACCTCATCGAGAACCGCCTTGTTTCCGACATCCAGCGGACCGAGGAAATTGCCCTGTGGTATGAGGAACGCGACTATGCGCCCATCTGGATCGTGGACGGCAAACCGACCAGATCGGCGCAGGAGGTGATTTTTGCGCTGCTGACAGCCTATGAGGACGGGCTGGTTCCCGTCGAATACCAGGCGGCGGTGATGTATCCAAAATTATCCCAGGAGGGCGACGAGGGGCTGGCCGATTTCGAGGTTTCCCTGTCGCAATCGGTCACGCTGTATGGCCAGCATCTGCGCAGCGGCAGGGTCAATCCCAACAGGATCAATCGCGAGTTGGTGCTTTACCCGAAAGAAATCAGCGCCGACCGATTGCTGCAGCAATTGGCCGATTCAGATAATCAGCTTGAAACATTGCACAGTTTCGCACCGCGCACGGTACGCTATAAGCGGATGAAAAAACATCTGCAGCACCTGACCGTATGGCGGGCCAAGGGCGGCTGGACCAAGGTGCCCGAAGGCGAATCGCTGAAACCCGGCATGAGCGACCCGCGAGTCGCCGTGCTGCGCCAGAGGCTGATTGAATCAAGGGATCTGCCTGAGGATGCCCATGAGGGCGACCTCTATGATGGCAGCCTCGTCAATGCGTTGAAATATTTCCAGTTTCGCATGGGGCTGGAGGCCGATGGGGTTGTCGGGCCGGCAACGCTCGCCCAGCTCAACACATCCGTCGAGGAGCGTATCGCGCAGGTTGAACTCAACCTCGAACGTCGCCGCTGGATGCAGGCCGATTTTGGCGACCCCCATATTCTCGTCAATCTGGCAGATCAGGTGCTCAAGGTCGTCAAGAACGCCAAGACCATTTATGCCGAGGTTACGCAGGTGGGCCGGCCCTATTACCGGACACCGGTGTTTTCAGACGAGATGGAATATCTGGAGTTCAATCCCTATTGGAATGTCCCCTACTCCATCGCCACCAAGGAATATTTGCCAAAACTCAAGAAGAATCCCTATGCGCTGCAGTCGAAAGCCTTTCGCGTCCTGGCAAAGGACAAGGTGCTCGATCCGGGCCAGGTTCCCTGGCACAGCTATTCGCAGGGAGAATTTCCGGTTCGTCTGCGGCAGGACCCCGGCCCCAGCAACGCCCTTGGCCGGGTAAAATTCATGTTCCCCAACGAGTTCAGCATTTATATTCATGACACGCCTGCCCAATCAAAATTCGATCGGGAATCGCGCTATTTCAGCCATGGCTGCATTCGTGTGCAAAACCCTTTCGGATTGGCTGAAGCGCTGCTTGGGATGCAGGGCATGTCACGGTCTGAAATCGACGCCATCGCCAACACGGGCAAGAGAAAGATTGTCAAACTCAAAAACAAGATACCGGTGCATGTCATCTACCTGACAGCCTGGGTCAACAAAGATGGCGCCGTCCATTACCGCCGTGACGTCTATGGTCGTGACACGATTCTGGCAAAGGCTTTGCTGGTTGACGCGAAAATCGAATAACGGGACGAAACCAGATGCCCGGATGGCCAATTGGCCTTTCGCATGGTCATATGATGGCAAAAGGGCCGATAGCAAAAGGCGGGCCTATCGCAAAGGCGGGCGGCGTTGATCGATAGACCCGGGGCGTGGCAACAATCCGGAGATTTCCTCCGCTGCACGCTGTAACAGGCTCAGAGCATCTTTCTTCAATTTCTCTGCCGACACGCGTGGCGCATAGACCGAAACGGCAAGCCCCGCGATGGCGGTGCCATCGCTTGCGTGAATCGGCACCGCAATTGTTCGCAAGCCAAGTTCGAGCTCTTCGTTCACCATCGCATAGCCACTGACGCGCGCATCTTCGATTCGGCTCGCCAGATCGGCCGCATCGATAATCGTATGCTCCGTCAGCGTTTTGAGTGTTACCGACTTCAGATAGTCCTGTCGTGCTTCATCCGGCAATGCAGCGATCAGAACCCTGCCCATGGCTGTCGCATGCGCTGGCAGGCGGGTACCCATCGGCATGTTGATGGCTGTGAAATGGGAACCGGAGGCACGCGCAACCATCACCACTTCGTGGTCCTGCAGAACGCTGGCCACGCAGGTTTCATTGAGTGCGTCCGAAATCCTGCGCATATGCGGGGTCGCGATCTCCCACCAGGGCATCGACACCAGGTAACTGTAGCCAAGTTCCAGCACCCGCGAGGACAGGCTGAAATCTCTGCCGTGTTGCACCACATAGCCAAGGTCCAGCAGGGTAAACAGCAGCCGCCTGGCGCTGGCGCGCGATATGGATGTCAGCTCTGCGATCTCCGACAACGTCAATTTCTCGCGCCCACGGCCAAAGCATTTGACGATCGCAAGACCGCGCGCCAGGGCTTCTACCCGTTCGGGCACCGTTCCCAGCCCCCCTTCGTCGGGGTCGCTCGCGTGTTGCGATTGCTTTTTGGCCATCCCAATCTCCTTACCCATCTTCCATCCGGATATCACGCACACCGTATATCGCGAGACCGAATTTTCCGCAGACATGGCCCATTCCAGAGCTTCTTGCCTTTGTATAATGACACGGCTTGACAGTCTCGAAAATGGTTCGTAATCTTTAGCGAACAAATGTTCGGTAAATATGAACAGAAGTTCGTTACTATATCTGACGCCTTATGCGTCGCCTGTCAAATGAGTGGACCATGCGCGTTACAAAACTTGGATTTATCGGCCTGAACAGCAGCCGCATCGATGATGCGCGTGCGCACTACCTTGATGTGCTCGGCATGTCTTTACTGGGCGGTGGCGGCCGGGATGGCGTTCATTTCGGTTGTGCGGGCTCAGAGCTCTCGGTCAGCCTGATGCCGGACGTAACGCCGGGCCTGTCGGCAGTCGGGTATGAAATAACGACAGAGAAATCACTGAAAGAGGTTGTCGCCGATTTGCGCGGCGATGGCGTGTCCGCAAGTATCCGCACAGATTTCCTGCCCGGTCTCAGTGAAGTCGTCGAGATCAAGGATCCCGACGGCAACCCGCTTTACCTATACACCTGTTCTGAGTTGCAGGAGGTGGTCAAGACGGCGCCAGGGATTCGCCCCAACAAGCTCGGCCATGTTGCCCTCTTCGTGGAGGATGCTCCCAGGCACGCAAAGTTCTTTACCGATGTGCTGGGCTTCCGCTGGTCAGACTGGCTTGAAGATTCATTCGTCTTTATGCGCTGCAACGCCGATCATCACAGTATGAATTTCATGACCGATGAGAAAAAGCGCGGTCTTTTCCATGTGGCCTTCGAATTGCAGGACTGGTCGCATATTGGCCGGGCCTGTGACGATTTGGGAGCGCGCGATATTCCGTTGTTGTGGGGGCCGGGTCGTCACGGCATGGGCCACAATATCTTCACCTACCACCGTGACCCGGATGGCAATATCGTCGAACTTTTCTGCGATCTCGACCGCATGTCCGATGAATCCCTGGGGGCTTTTGATCCTCGGCCCTATCATGAAGACTTCCCCCAGAAGCCCAAGGTCTGGCCGCGCAGTAAGCGGGCAGCCAATTCGTGGGGCGTCATGGCACCACCTGCATTCCATGAGTGATACATTGATGAAAGCTGTCGTCATTTCAAAGTTCGGACCAGCCGAAGTCATGAAATGGAGCGATGTACCTCGCCCCGTACCGGGTGATGGCGAAGTCCTGATCCGGGTTCATGCGGTCTCGGTCAACCGGACCCTCGACATCTCCGTGCGCGAGGGAAATTACCCACTCAAGCCCGCGTTGCCGCACATTCTGGGTGTCGACCCATCGGGCGAAATTGCCGAGATTGGACCCGGTGTCACGACACGGGCCGTTGGTGACCGCGTCGCCGTCTCGCCAATGGTCGCGATGCCAACGGCCAATGAGCCACCTCGGATGCTTGGCGTCAATGTGCCCGGCGGATATGCCGAATACGTCAAGGTTCCGGCCAGCATCACTTATATTGTGCCGGATGCACTGGATTTTGCGCGGGCGACCGTCGTCAGTCGCCATGTGCCCACTGCCCTGCATCTGCTACGCGATCGCGCGAAGGTTGCCGAGGGTGAATGGGTTCTGGTGCTTGGCGCGGCAGGCGGATTGGGCGCCGCAGGTATACAGGTCGCCAAAATGCTGGGCGCACGCGTTATCGCGGGCTGCGGATCAGCCAGGCGGGTTGAAGCTGCAATGGAGTTGGGTGCCGATGCCGGTCTCGATTACGGCAGCGAGGATCTTGCCGCAGAGGTCATGCGGATTACCGGCGGTGCCGGAGCAAACGTTGTTTTCGCCAATATGGGAAATCCCGACCTTTTCTCCGCGTCGATCGACGCGATGGCACGGTTCGGCAGGTTGATTTCAGCCGGCGCGCACGGTGGCGGGGTGGTCAATCTGGATATGCAGAAGCTGTATCTTCGCCAGCTTCAAATCATAGGCGCCACAGGGCAGAAGCCCGAAGACGTCAATCTTGGTCTCGAATATGCCGCGACCAAGGGGCTGAAAATGCTGATCGATCGGGTGCTTCCGCTCGAAAAGGCCATTGAGGCCCATCGCATCGTCGAAAATCGCGGCGAACTTGGAAAAATCATACTCTCACCGGTGATGACATGAGCAAACCTATCGTAGCAGATGTAATCATCATTGGATCGGGGCCGGTCGGTCTGGTTCTTGCCATGGACATGGCCATGCGCGGGGTCGATGTCGTCGTGCTGGAAACCCGCACGGTTGGCGAAGCGCCCAGTCCGAAATGCAATCACGTCTCGGCGCGCACGATGGAATTCCTGCGCCGACTGGGCGCTGCGGAGCGTATTCGCAAGGTGGGGCTGCCCACTGATTACCCGCAGGATGTGGTGTTTTGCACCTCTTTGACCGGCTATGAACTTGGCCGGGTGGATATCCCCTCCGCCGACAAACGTGGCGTGGAAATCGACGGTCCGGACGGCTGGTGGCCTACGGCCGAACCGCCGCACCGCGCCAACCAGTTGTTCGTCGAATCCATCCTGATGGAACAGGCCATCCGCATGAAGAATGTGCGTGTGTTCAACCGCACGTCCTATGTCAAACATACGCAGGATCATCGTGGTGTGCGGGTCGAGGCCGAAGACCTGATAACCGGCAAAACCCTTGAATTTTCCGGCAGCTACATGGTTGGATGCGATGGCGGACGTTCGCCGGTGCGCAAGTCCATCGGCTCGAAGTTCTTCGGCACCGACGTGGTGCAACGGGTGCAATCGACACAAATCATGGCGCCCGGACTGCGCGAACTGGCTTCGGTGGATCCGGCCTGGATGTATATTTCCGCCAACCCCCGGCGTTTCGGCACCGTCGTATCGATCGATGGCGCAGACCGATGGCTGATTCACAACTACCTCTACCGGGAAAAGGATTTCGACGAGGTCGACCGGGAATGGGCTATTCGCACCATCATTGGTCTGGATGACGATTTCAAGTTCGAGATCATCAGCAATGAAGACTGGATCGGACGCCGTCTGGTTGCCGACAGTTTTCGTGATCGCCGCGTTTTCATCTGCGGTGACGCATCCCATCTTTGGATTCCCATGGCCGGATACGGCATGAACGCGGGAATTGCCGATGCGACCAACCTGTCCTGGATGCTGTCTGCCGTGATTGCCGGATGGGGCGACCCGGACATGCTGGACGCCTATGAACTGGAACGTCAGCCAATCACTGAGCAGGTATCAAAATATGCGATGGATATCGCGACCAGAAGTTTTGATCAGCGCGGCCATCTGCCCGAAGCAATCGAGCAGCCAGGCCCCGAAGGCGATGCGGTTCGCAAAGAAATCGGACAGAGCCTCTATGACGTCAACGTCAATCAATTCTGCTGCGGCGGATTGAACTTCGGTTACTTCTACGACAATTCGCCGATCCTGGCCTATGATGGCGAGGAACCGCCCGCCTACACGATGTATGACTTTGTACAATCCACTGTGCCGGGTTGCCGTGCGCCGCATGTCTGGATGCCTGAAGGTGATCCACTCTACGACCGGCTGGGCATGGGCTACAGCATCGTGCGAACCGACCGTGACGCTGATGTCGCCTCACTGCTGGCCGCAGCCGAGGCGCGCGGCATGCCAATCAGGCTCGTCGACCTGGACAAGGCGACCGCTGCAGATGCCTACACAAAACCTTTGACGATCGTGCGCCCCGACCTGCACGTGTTCTGGCGCGGCGAAACGGTTCCTGCCAAGCCTGAAGAACTGGTCGACCTGATGTGCGGCAAGAGCAGGATAAAGCAAAAAAATATCGCTTAGAGGATACTTAACCGGGAGGAATACCACATGTTTGGAAGACTATCTAAAACTGCCCCTGTCGTGGCAGCGCTTGCCTGTCTGGCAATAGCGCCCGTTACGGCCCATGCGCAAAAGGTTGATGAGGTCACGCTCGGCTGGCCATCGCAGCTCAGCGTTTCCATGGCGCATATTGCCTTCGGACAGGAACTGGGCTTCTTCGAGGAAGAAAATATCAATCTGCAGATTGAATCATCCAATGCCGGATCGCTTCCCTTGCTGCAGCAATTGCAGAATGGCGGACTTGATGTCGGCTATATCGCTGTCGAATCACTGATTATCGCCGAGCAGAATCAGGGCATCACTTTCGATCTGCAATTCGCCTACAATTATATGCGGCGCTCCATCTGGGAAATGATCGCACTGGCCGATTCACCGGTGAATGAAGTCACCGATCTTGCAGGCAAGACGATCGGCGTTGGCAGCCCGGCCTTCGGCAACGTCCCGATCACCAAGGCTATTTTGCGCTCCAGCGGCGTTGATCCCGAGAGTGTCAGCATCCTTGGTGTGGGCCTTGGCGGCAGCGCGTTCCGTGCCCTGCGCGCAGGCGACATTGACGTGCTCAATCTCTTTGACACGATGCATGCAGCGCTGGAAGCCAGCGGCGTGCCCATCAAGCGCATTCCTCTGCCATCGGAATATACCGATCATTCCAGCCAGGGTTTCATGTTCCACAAGGACACAATCGCCGAGAACCCTGATCTGGTTGAACGGATCGGACGCGCCATGGCAAAAAGCACCATTGCCTGCGACGCGAATGCAGAAGGTTGCGTCAAGGCATTCTGGAAGCAGCGTCCCGGCCTCAAGCCAAGCGGCAACGATGACGTGGAAAACCTGCGCCGTCAAAAGCTGGTTGTTGAAACACGCCAGTCCCGCCTGATGTGGTTCCCCGATGATGTCGAGCAAAAGTTCGGCGCCTTCCGTGAAAAGGACTGGGAACTGCTGCTGCAGGAAATGACCAGTGGTGGTACCATCAAGGAAGCCCCGGCCGATGCCTCCAAATACTACACAAACGATTTCGTCGATGCGTTCAACGATTTCGACACGGATGAAGTAATCCAGCGCGCCAAGAACTGGAAGTAACGATGACCGCAGCCTCGAAACCCAATGTCCTGCCCACTCCGGATGGTGTGCAATCAAGCATACGAATGGATGACGTCAGCCTCGTCTACAAGTCTGGCCGGGGCAATGTAGAAGCACTTGCAGACCTGTCCCTGGATTTGAAGGAAGGCGAGTTTCTCTCCGTATTGGGACCATCGGGCTGCGGTAAATCGACCATACTGAAGATACTCTCGGGCCTGTTGCCCGTGACCAAAGGCAAGGTGTTGATCGACGGTGCCGAACTCAAGGGCCCACGCGGCGATATCGGCATCGTCTTTCAGCAACCGACCCTGCTTGCATGGCAGACCAACCTGCAGAATGTTCTGATGCCGGTGCGTGCCTCGAAGCGACCGACAGCCAGTGACCGGGAGCGGGCCCTTAAACTTCTGGAACTGGTGGGGTTGGAGGAATTTGCCAATCACTACCCATACGAATTGTCCGGTGGCATGCAACAAAGGGTCGGCATTGCGCGCGGTCTGATCAATGACCCGCGTGTGCTGCTGATGGATGAACCTTTCGCCGCGCTCGACGCCATGTCGCGCGAGACGATGACCACCGAGTTGCAGCAGATCTGGATGGCCACCAACAGGTCCGTGGTGTTCATCACCCACTCCATCCCGGAAGCCGTCTTTCTGTCGAACCGGGTCGTTACCCTGTCGGGGCGGCCCGGGCGTGTCGTCGATGATCTGACGATCGATCTGCCATTCCCGCGCACAATCGACACGATGTCGACACAGCCATTCAACGAATATTGTCATCACCTGCGCGCCCTGTTCCAGGCGAAGGAAAAGAGGCAACAACCATGATCCGCGTCGCCAAATCTGCCGCATCGCTGGGCGTTTTCATCCTGTTGTGGGCTGCTTTCGTGCAGTTTTCCGGTGTGCCAAATTATCTGGTTCCCTCGCCGCTTGCCGTTGGCACGACGCTGTGGCAGGTCATCAGTGACGGATCAATATTCAAGCATATTTTCACTACGGTTTTCACGGCTGGTGTAGGCTACCTGATCGGGGCTGGTGTCGGACTGCTGATCGGCAGCCTTCTGGCCGAATTCTCAATCGCCGACAAGCTGATCCGTCCCTATCTTGTGGGGCTTCAGTCGATACCCAAAGTGGCGCTCGCGCCACTGCTGATCGTCTGGTTTGGATACGGCCTGGAAGGAAAGATCGTGCTGGTCGTCCTGATGACGTTCTTCCCGGTTTTCGTCAACACGGTGGCCGGGTTGCATACGGCCAACAAGGAATTGATCGATCTTTATCGCGCATCGTCGGCCTCGCGCCTGAGAATATTCAGCGAAGTAAAACTGCCGACCGCCGCCAGCGCCGTATTTGCCGGTCTGGAAGTCGCAGTGGTTCTGGCGTTGATTGGCACCATCGTGGCTGAGTTCGTCTCGGCAAAAGCGGGACTGGGCTATCTTGTTCAGGTTTCGTCGACAAATTACGACGTGCCGATGATGTTTGCTGCCATCACCATCCTGGCGATGCTTGGTATTGCCAGCAGCAAACTGCTTCGCTTCGCGCATATGCGTCTCGTCTTCTGGGAAGGCCCGCGCCGTAATAATGACTATTGATATCAGCGCACAGGGAGTTTCCACGCGATGCACACATACAAGTTAGGCCGCATTTTATCTGCAGGGCAGGAACGCGGCGTGATCGCAACCGCAACCCATCATATAGACAATGGACTGGCTCTCGCCGACGAAAGGCTTTCGGATGTGCAGGCCGTGCTGAACCGGTGGTTTGAACTGGAACCCCGCCTCGCCGCGGTAGCCGAGGACCCACCGCACAAGGCGATCCTCGAAGGCGACATCGATTTGCTGGCACCGCTGGCGCCGCGAAGCATTATCTGTGCGGGCGCCAACTACAAGGATCACCTGATGGAAATGCTGGCGGCCAGAGGCGTGGATGTCTCGAACTGGTCGCGCAATCCCGAGGCGCGTCCATGGTTCTTTCTCAAAAGCATCGGCTGCGTTGCGGCACCCGGACAGGATGTTTCCATTGCCAATTTTGATTGGAATATCGACTGGGAAGTTGAACTGGCTGCCGTTATCGGCCGAACCACCCGTCGGGCAACACCATCCAACGCCCTGGACAATGTTGCTGGTTATACAGTGGCAAATGATCTGTCTGCGCGCGGGCGGCTGAAGCGCAGCGATGCCGCCGACGGATCGCCCTTCGTATTCGACTGGGTGGGACACAAGGTTTTCGACGCCTCATGCCCATTGGGACCATGGATGCTGCCTGCATCGCAGGTGCCGGACCCTCAGAACATGCGCCTGGGTCTGAGCGTCAACGGCGAGACAATGCAGGATTCCAATACTTCCGACATGATCTTCAGCCTGGCCGAACAGATCGCTGAAATCAGCGCGACGCTGACACTGCAACCCGGCGACATTATCCTGACAGGCACCCCGGCCGGCGTCGGCACAGGCAGAGGCCAATTCCTGAAGAATGGCGATCTTGTCGAGGCGACAATCGACGGTATCGGAACCTTGAAGAACCGGGTCATTCTGGCTGATGATCCGGCTATGGCATAATGGATCAATGATGTGATCCGGCAGGTACAGGCGATCACCGCCACGGCCTTGGGCCTATGAATCTTGCCGACGTCACCTCCCCCGATTTCAACTCCAATGCAAAAAAGGCGCCTGTTAAGGCGCCTTTTGAGTTTTCAGCTGATAGGCAGCTTATTGCGGCAACTGGTCGTCGACGCCTTTGATGTAGAAGTTCAGGCCCAGAAGTGTGCCGTCGTCAGCGACTTCGCCGGCTTTCAGCCATTCCGTGCCATCCTGTTTTGTAATGGGACCGGTGAAAGGCTTGAGTTCGCCACTGACGATCTTTGCTTCCGTATCCATGGCCGCCTGTTTCACGTCGTCCGGCATATTCGTATAGGGCGCCATCTGCAGGATGCCGTCAACGATACCGTCCCAGGTGGACTGTGTTGTCCATGTGCCATCCATCAAGGCCTGTGTGCGTTTGATGTAATAAGCGCCCCAGGTGTCAACAATGGCCGTCAACTGGGTTTTTGGTCCGGCTTCGATCATGTCCGATGCCTGGCCAAATGCCTTGATGCCGCGTTCGGAAGCAACCTGCATCGGGCCGGTAGAATCTGTATGCTGCGTGATGATGTCAACGCCCTGGTCGATCAGCGCCTTGGCCGCATCGGCTTCCTTGCCCGCATCAAACCAGGAGTTTACCCAGACGACCTTGATGGCAAAATCGGGATTGACCGATTGTGCACCCAGCAAAAACGAATTGATGCCCTGGACAACTTCAGGGATCGGGAAAGACCCGATATAGCCTGCAACGCCGGCTTCCGACATCATACCGGCAATTTTGCCCTGAATGTAGCGGCCTTCGTAGAAACGCGAATTGTAGCTGGTGACGTTCTCTTCTGTCTTGTAGCCGGTTGCGTGTTCGAATTTCACATCGGGAAATTTCTTTGCAACTTTAAGCGTTGGTTCCATGAAACCAAAGGATGTCGTGAAGATCAGTTCACAACCCGATCTGGCAAAACGCTCAATGGCGCGTTCGGCGTCCGGACCTTCTGGTACATTCTCCAGAAATACGGTCTCCACCTTGTCGCCAAAATGGTTCTCAAGTTCCTGGCGGCCGATATCATGGGCCTGTGTCCAGCCACCATCAGTCTTGGAGCCTACATACAAAAAGCATACTTTGGTGGCAGCCTGCGCCGCACCGGATGCAACACTCAATATTGCGGCTGTTGAAAGAGCCAGAATCAGTTTTTTCATGGTTTTTACCTCTTGGTTAGATATCGAATAGCCTTTAGCGATCCGGTACGAAGGATTGGCCCAGTGAGGCCGGGGTATTCATCAGGGTCAGACGTCTGTTACGCGAAATGATAACAAGAACAACGATCGTTGCCAGATAGGGAAGCGCAGACAGGAACTGGGAGGGTATCCCGAAACCAAGCGCCTGTGCGTGCAATTGGCCAATGGTTACGGCACCAAACAGATAGGCACCAGCCAAAACCCGCAGCGGACGCCAACTGGCAAAAACCACCAGCGCAAGTGCGATCCATCCGCGACCGGCAGACATGTTTTCCACCCATTGCGGCGTATAGACCAGTGAAAGCTGTGCGCCTGCCAGACCGGCGCATGCGCCACCGAACATGACGGCCAGATAACGGGTCTTGATAACAGAAATCCCCAATGCATGGGCAGAGCCATGGCTATCGCCAATGGCCCGCAATTGCAGGCCCAGCCGGGTTTTGAAAAGAAACCAGCTGACCCCAAACACCGAGAAGATCGAAATGTAGAATATCAGATCCTGATTGAACAGCAGGTTGCCGATCAAGGGAATGGACGACAGGACCGGAATGGCGATTTCCTCGAGCTGCACGCCGCGCTGACCGACAAAGCTTTCACCGATCATGCCGGACAATCCAAGTCCAAGGATGGTGAGCGCAAGTCCGGTGGCGACCTGATTGGCTACCAGCGTCAATGTGAGAAAAGCGAACAGCAGCGAAAATAGGCAGCCGGCAGCCATGCCGAAAAGCGCACCCAGATAGGCCGACCCCGTCAACTGTGCCGCTGCAAAGGCCACCACCGCCCCCATGACGATCATGCCTTCAACACCCAGATTGAGGACGCCGGACCGTTCGACCACCAGCTCGCCTATGGCGGCCAGCAGCAATGGTGTTGCAGCCGTGGTGATTGTCAGAAGAATTGCCTCTGCAAGCGTCATGATGCGCCCTCTCCCTCAGTACGGGCCTTTACGGCTGTGACCAGCCGCACGCGGTAATGAATCAGTGTGTCGCAGGCCAGAACGAAAAACAGCAGAAAACCCTGAAAGACCCGCGCAACCTTGTCAGGCAGCCCGATTGAAATCTGGGCCGCTTCACCGCCGAGATAGGTCAGGGCCAGAATGATGCCAGCAGCAAAAATCCCCAGAGGATTGAGACGTCCAAGGAAGGCGACGATAATGGCCGTAAACCCGTAGGCAGGCGATATGTCCGGTTGCAGTCGGCCGATGGCGCCGGACACCTCCGATATGCCCGCAAGCCCGGCCAGGGCTCCGGAGAAAAGGAACGCAAAAAAGATCATCTTGGTTGAGGAAAATCCGGCAAAGCGCCCGGCTCTGGCCGATTGTCCGAGTACGGATACCTCGAACCCCTTGAGCATGTGACGCATCATGAACCAGGTCAGAAGGGTCGCAATGAGCGCAAAGATGATCCCCATATTTGCGCCGCCGGATGCAGGAAACAATTCAGGCAGGACGGCACTGTCATTGAAGGAGCGGCTTTCAGGAAAGTTGAACCCTTCCGGGTTTCGCCAGGGACCGCGCACCAGCCAGTCGAGAAACAGTTCCGCCACATAGACCAGCATCAGGCTGGACAATATCTCGTTGGTGTTGAATCGGGTTTTCAAAAGCGCCGGTATACCGGCATAGAGGGCACCGCCGATCATCCCCATGATCAGCATCAGCGGCAGGACGATAAACGAGTTCCACTCGTGAAAATAGATGGGAACGATGGAACCAACGACGCCCCCCATGATGAACTGGCCTTCCGCGCCGATGTTCCAGTTGTTGGACCGAAAACAAACGGAAAGTCCGACCGCGATCAGGATCAGCGGCGCTGCCTTGATCAGCAGTTCGTGCAATGACCAGAGCTCTGTCAGCGGTTCAATGAAGAAACTGTAGAGGGCATCAATCGGGTTTTTGCCCAGCGCCGTAAACAATATGGCTCCGGCGATGATGGTCAGCCCCAGGGCAATAAAGGGGGAAAGCATCGAAAACAGCGCCGAATATGCCGGCCGTTTCTCAAGCTCAATGCGCATGCTGTGCCTCCACCTTTGTATCTTCACCGTGGATACCGCCCATCAGAAGGCCAATGCGCTCCAGGGTCATCATCGAGGCCGGTTCGGCTTCCGACAGCGCGCCCTCGTTGAGAACTGCTATACTGGTTGCCACTTCAAATATTTCATCGAGATCCTGGCTGATGACAACAACGGCCGAGCCGCTTTCGGCAAGGTCGATCAAGGCTTGCCTGATACGACTGGCAGCGCCTGCATCAACACCCCAGGTTGGCTGGTTGACGATAAGCACCGAAGGCTGCCGGTCGAGCTCACGGCCGACGATGAATTTCTGCAAATTTCCGCCCGACAGCGACGAAGCGACCGGGTCTTCCCCCGACATGCGCACATCCATTTCCCTGACAATGCGTTCCGATGCCTTTTTAACCGCATCGTAGCGAATGATCTTCAAGGGACCGCCCGTCAAAAAGACGTCGGCATCAGAATGGTGCCGGGCAAGAACCATGTTCTGTGACAAAGTCATGTCTGAAACAGCCGCGTGCCCATGCCGCTCCTCCGGAACGAAGCCTGCCCCAAGCAGACGCCGCTCTGATATGCCCATGCGTCCCACGCTGGTGCCGCAGATCCGCACATCGTCTGCGTCGGGTACGGTCTCCTCGCCGGACAGCACATCAAACAACTCGCTCTGGCCGTTTCCTGCGACACCGGCAATGCCGATGATCTCGCCGCGCCGCACTTTCAGATTCACATCCTTGAGTGCAACGGCAAAGGGCGTGCGTGCCGGCGCTGACAGATTTCGGGTTTCAATGAGAATTTCGTCGGTAATGGTGCCGCCGGCATTGGATACGGATTTGACCTCGGAGCCAACCATCATGCGTGCCAGAGATGCCGGCGTTTCAAGCCGTGGATCACAGGCGCCGGTCAATTTTCCGTGGCGCAGCACTGTGGCGCGGTCGCAAATGCGCTGCACCTCTTCCAGGCGGTGGCTGATATAAAGGACAGAGCGACCCTCGGCACGAATTTTGGCCAGGGTTTCGAAAAGTCTGTCGGCCTCCTGCGGGGTCAGCACGGATGTCGGTTCATCAAGTATGATCAATTCGGGATTTTGCAAAAGCGTCCGCACAATCTCGATGCGCTGGCGCTCCCCGACGGACAGATCGGCGACATGCGCATGGGGATCGAGAGGCAGGCCATATTCACGCGACAGCACGGCGGCCTGTTCTGCGATGCCCTCTATGCTGACATCCTGATCCATCGACAATGCAATATTTTCTGCAACGGTCAACGCCTCGAACAATGAAAAATGCTGGAACACCATACCAATGCCAAGCGCCCGCGCCTGGCCCGGACTGGTGATCCTGACAGGTTTGTCTTTCCAGAATATCTGTCCCGAAGTCGGCTCCAGAGAGCCAAACAGCATTTTGACCAGAGTGGACTTTCCAGCGCCGTTTTCCCCCAGCAGCGCATGGATTTCATTGGATTTTATTTCAAGATCGATGCCATCATTGGCGCGCAGTTCGCCAAAGACCTTGGTCAGTCCACGCACTTCCAAAAGGCAGTTTCCATGCCCTGGTTGCTGATCTGTCAAATTACCCTCCCCCGCTTGACGCGGATCTTTCTATATTGATCCTAGGCGCAGTTAACATCAACCAAAAGACCTTGTGACGATAAAGAGCTTCAAAATTTTGACTTATAATTACAGGCCGATTGCGATCTGTCATCCCCATGCGTGGTTGAACCATGTATACAACAAGACATTTATGTTGCAGTGCGCAAATTTTGGTCGTCCTGCTCAAATAAAGGGCTGCGACATTCAGACTTGGGGAAACCTCGCAAGGTCGCCGCAGTTTCCTATATATATCCATCAAGTATTGTATTGTCGGCCTGCCGCGAAACCTCAACAGGCGGTGTTCCTTGAGATCGGCGATTAGACGCAATGGCAAATTCGGAGATGGAAACAATGGGTCAGAAATTCGACGTCGCTGTCGTTGGTGGTGGACTTGCGGGCGCCAGCGTGGCGCTTGCAGCGGTCAATTCGGGTTTTCGCACGGTGCTGATCGGACCCAGATCAAGCGGGTCGGACGCACGCACAACCGCCCTGATGCTTCCCTCAATTGCCTTGCTTCAGGACATTGAAGTCTGGCCGCATGTCATTGATGTTGCTGCACCATTGCGTCACATGCGCATCATCGACGGAACCGCACGAATCCTGCGCGCACCGACTGTGACCTTTCATGCAGGCGAACTCGACCTGGATGCATTCGGATACAATATACCCAATGCGCCTTTATTGGAGACGCTCTTTAACGCGATTGATTCCAAAACAGCGCTGGTCCATCTGGACCAAAACGTTGCAGACATAAATGAAAATGCCGAGCAGGTTGATCTGTTGCTGGCTGATGGATCGACAATATCCGCATCGCTCGTCGTTGGTGCGGATGGACGCAATTCGATTGTTCGCTCCAGCGCCGGTATTGCTGCGCGCGACTGGAACTATCCGCAGACGGCAATCGTGCTCAATTTTTCCCATGAGATCGGCCACGACGACACTTCAAATGAATTCCATACGGAACACGGACCCTTCACCCAGGTTCCCCTGCCCGGCCGCCGATCCAGCCTGGTCTGGGCCATGGCACCGGCAGATGCAGAGGCTGCGCTTGGCATGACGGCAGAGGCACTTTCGCGCAAGGTGGAAGACCAGATGCAGTCCATTCTGGGCAAAGTGCAGATTGAAAGCACAATTCAGTCATTTCCCTTCAAGGGCATGATAGCCCGTTCATTCGGAAAGGGCCGTATGGCCTTGGTCGGCGAAGCCGGACATGCCTTCCCGCCTATTGGCGCGCAGGGGCTGAATCTGGGATTGCGGGATGTGGCGGATCTGGTCAAGGCACTTCGTGATGCCGGTGGCCCCGCAAACGCCCTGGAGGCTGTGCGCAGTTATGATCGCGCCCGCCAGAGCGATGTGCTGTCGCGAACAGCCAGTGTCGATCTTTTGAACCGGTCATTGCTGAACGGTTTTTTGCCGGTCCAATTCGCCCGCTCAGCAGGACTGGCGGCGCTATCGGGCTTTGCGCCGCTGCGCAATTTTGCCATGCGCGAGGGCATGAAGCCGGGAAGCGGTCTGGAAGGCCTGAGGCGGATCTACCGCAGACCGTAGAATGGCGCATGGCATTTTCTCATGAACCGCTCCAGATATCGGCAGGCAACCAACCATTGGTGATGGCATATAAAAGCAGGCTGACCGTTACCACTGACAGCGTCGTTGTCACCAGCACTGTTGCCGAAGCGCGCTCCACCCAAACGTCGTATTGCTGTGCCAGCACGAAAACATTTGTCGCCGTCGGCAGTGCTGCCAAAAGGACCGCCGTGTAGATCCAGACCGGATCAAAATCACCCACAAGCCCCATGGCAAGATACATCAGCAGCGGATGCAAAATCAGCTTGGCCGGCACGATATAGGACAATTCGATTGGAATGCGCTTGAACGGGCGCAAGGCCAGGGTAACCCCCATGGCAAAAAGGGCGCAGGGTGCTGCTGCCTGGGCGAGATAGTCAATCAAACGGGCGGGTGCCGCAGGAACCGGAATCTGCATCCAGGCAACGAATATGCCGGCAAAGGTGGCCATGATGAAAGGATGCAGGACAATGCGCCGGACAATCAGAATAGCCAGCGAACGGGCGCTGCGCTTTTCGCTGCCCGATATGGCCATCATCAGCGGGGCAATGGTGAAATGCATGATGTTTTCAAAGCAGAATATCAGCGCAACCGGTATGGCCGCCTTTTCACCGAAGGCCAGAATGGCAAGGCTTGGTCCCATATAGCCGATATTGCCATAGGCCGCCGCCAGTCCATGGATTGTGCCGTCCGCTATGGTCACGCGGCGGATAACGATGGACAGGGCAAAGACAATTGCAAAGATGGAATAGGTGGACAACAGGCTTGCCAGGATGAAGTCGGCACGCGCCAGTTCCTCGACCGGGGTTCTGGACAACAATTTGAAAAACAGTGCCGGCAGGGCAAGATAGATGACAAAAATATTTAGCCAGCCCATGGAGTCTGCCGGTTGGCGAACGATGCGGGCCGTTACATAGCCAAGAAAAATCAGGCCAAACAAGGGGAGAATTAGTGCTGCAATATCAGCCATCGACGTCCACTGTCATATCAATCACGTTCACTGAGAAAAGTCAGATTTTCAAGGAGAGGTACCGTGACCCCGTCGTAAATGCACGCCGAAACAGAGATCCAGCCTGGTATTTTATTGGCGCTTTGGGATGAAACATATTGAATTTGTTATAGGCTTGCATCTATTAATAGGCTCAGGAGGCATATTGATATGCTCAAACAACGCAATGCAAAATTTCAAATCGGCCAAATGGTGAAACATCGCGTTTTCCCGTTTCGTGGTGTGATCTTCGATGTCGATCCGATCTTCAGCAACACCGATGAATGGTATGATGCCATTCCCGAGGATGTCCGGCCCCACAAGGAACAGCCGTTCTACCATTTGTTCGCTGAAAACGACGACACGGATTACATAGCCTATGTATCAGAACAGAACCTGGTACCGGATGAAAGCGGCATGCCTGTGCAACACCCGCAGATTTCAGAGATTTTTGAAGGTCCTAACGAAGGGCTATACCGGTTGCGCGAACCCGTAGGGCATTAAAGCGCCACTCCGCAGGGCTTTAGCTTTAGGTCGCCAGACGATCAGAAGTTCTGAACGAACATCTATCAAGCCAAAACATAAAAGGCGCGGGTTTTCCCGCGCCTTTCGCATTCTTGGCCTGTCTCGTGGTCAGTTGGTCTCTTTGGCTTTTTTCTGTGCTGCCTCGAGTTTTTCACGTGCAGACTGTGCCTTGCGCTGCATTTCTTCCTGCAACAGGCGCTGGCGTTCCTGCAGTTCCGACTGGGCGACCGGCTCACCATCGAAGGCGTCCGTGAAACCCTTCAGAGAAATCTTGATGGGATTGGCAGCACGCTGATAGTTCATCGAGGTAAAGACGACTTCACCGCCGCGCTTGAACGAATCAACGATTGCATCGGTCAGCGGAACCTGTGCCACGCATTTATCAGGCATGCAGACCGAGTAGGGTACGCGTTGCGCCTTGCCGTCGTCTATCTGCATGTTGACGCCTAGAGGAATTGTCCGCGCCGAAGGAACCGAAACCTGCAGCACCTTGTTGTTCACCTTGCCTTCAACAATGATCAGGCCAATGGCAGTCAGCAATTGTCCGGTGGAAGCCGTGACAATGTTCTGTACAACACAGACATCATTGTCTTCCTGTTTAGTGCAGACCTTGTACCAACCCTGTGTGGGGGTTTGGGCATGTGCCATGCCGGTCAGTGAGGCTGACACCGAAGCGGCAAACAAAGTTGCAACTGCGATCTTCGCGACATTTGAAATCCTGAAAGTCATCCGTCTCTTATCTCCTGGGCTCTCGATATATCACCTGGTTAGCTGCATGCCTCGCATACACGTGTAGCGCAGAGGCCGCCACAGCCACCAAGTGGCGTTGAATTGCTGTGTCTGGCTTCCCAAACCCGTTCAGTTCTCATCCGATGGCCCCCGCCTGATGACCTGAGCACCCGGTCCGGGTCAATGGTCTATTCCCTGAGCGGCAATTGAGGCCATTGCAAGGCTTGTAGAATTGTCTAAGCGCAAACCTGCGTCGTGTCACCCTGTTTGAACAAAGGTTCCTTCAAATGGTCCACTTTTTCTGCATTTTTGATCAAAAGCACTAATGAATACGGTTAAGGACAGCGTATTGAATTCGCTTTGATCATGATACCGTTTGTCAGAATCAACCCAGAGGGCGCCATGCATCCCAATTCCCGATTGATCATCGCAATAATGTTGTTTGCAGGCCTGTTGGCACCCGGCAGCGCGGCAGAGCAACAACATGCCCTGGCCGCTCATGGCGTACCGGCACTGGCTGCCGACTTCAGCCATTTCCCCTACGTCAATCCCGATGCGCCCAAAGGTGGCCGCATATCCTATGGTGTGGTCGGTACCTTCGACAATCTCAATCCGTTCATCATAAAAAGCATTCGCACTACGGCCCGGGGCATGTGGGACACGGAGTTTGGAAAGCTGACCTATGAAAGCCTGATGCAACGCTCAGCGGACGAGCCCTTTACCCTCTACGGGCTGCTGGCCGAGACAATCGAGATTGATGAAGAACGATCTTTCATTCAGTTCAATATCAATCCGCTTGCTCGGTGGTCGGATGGTGTCGCAGTCACTGCGGATGATGTCATTTTCACATTCAACCTGCTGCGCGACAAGGGGCGCCCGCCCTTCTCCAACCGGCTCGACCGGGTATCAAAAATGGAAAAGACCGGGCCATTGAGCGTCCGTTTCACTTTGACAGAAGATGCCGGAAGCGAGTTTCCGCTGATATTGGGTCTCAGCCCGGTGTTGGCGGCACACACAACCAATGCCGATGACTTTGACAAAACGACATTCACACCAGCGGTCACATCGGGCCCCTACCGCGTCAGCGCCGTTAAACCCGGTGAGAAAATCACCTTTGAACGGCGCGAGGACTATTGGGCGAAGGATCTTCCCGTCAAACGCGGCCAGGACAATTTTGATGAAATATCGATTGAATATTTTCTTTCCGACAGTGCCCAATTCGAAGCCTTCAAGAAAGGCGTCTATGACGTCAATCCAGAGGGCAACCCGATCAGTTGGTCGCGCGCCTACAATTTCCCTGCAGTCGAAAACGGCGACATCATAAAAGCCGAATTCCAGGCCGAGACGCCTGCAGGCATGTACGGATTTGTTTTCAACACCCGTCGGGAGAAGTTTCAGGACGTCAGGGTGCGCCGCGCGCTGGCAATGTTGTTTGACTTCGAACTGGTCAACAGAAATCTATATGATGATGCCTACAGGCGCACAGAAAGCTATTTCCAGCATTCCAAACTGTCATCGATCGGTGTTCCGGCAAGCGCTTTGGAAAAGCAGCTTTTGCAACCGTTTCCGGACGCGGTGGAAGAATCAGTGATGAATGGCACCTATCGCGCTACCCGGACTGATGGCAGCGGACGCGCACGCCTCGTTCAAAGGGCCGCATTAAAACTGCTGCAGCAGGCCGGTTACCGGATAAGCAAGGGCACACTTTTCAACGACAAGGGTGAGCCCTTGACCTTTCAGGTCATGACGCGAAATGCCGGTCAGGAAAAGATCGCCCTCGCCTACCAGCGCAATCTTGCCGCACTCGGCATTGATATGTCCATCCAGACCGTTTTTGATTCCCAGTATCAAAGCCGCACCCAGCTTTATGATTATGATATGATCATCAAGAGGTATACGGCGTCTTTGTCACCGGGTGCGGAGCAGGTTTGGCGGTGGGGCAGCAAGTCCCGTGATGTTCAAGGGACCTTCAATTATGCAGGCGCTGCCGATCCGGCCATCGATGCCATGATCGAGGCCATGCTGGATGCCCGATCGGAAGATGATTTCGTGGCGGCGGTTCGGGCCTTTGACCGTGTGCTTATTTCCGGTCACTATGTCGTGCCGCTCTACTATTTGCCGGGACAACGCGTGGCCTTTCGATCAAGACTTGAACATCCGCATGTAACGCCCATCTATGGCTATCAGCTGCCAACCTGGTGGGACAAGGCAGCAAAGTGATGCAAGACAAGCCCAGCAAAGGGAGAAACCCAGTGACTGCAGTCAATGTCGATATCGTTTCCGATGTCATGTGCCCCTGGTGCTACATCGGAAAAAAGCGCCTTGAAGAGGCCCTTGGCAATCTTCCGGATGAGCTTGAAGTCGACATCCGGTGGCGACCCTATCAACTGGATTCAACCCTGCCGAAGGAAGGCAAGGATCGCAAACAATATCTCTCGGAAAAATTCGGTGGATCCGATGGCGCAAAGCGCGCCTATGCGGCCATTGAAGAAGCCGGCAAGAATGAGAATATTCCCTTTGATTTTAACGCGATAGCTGTATCGCCCAATACTTTGGATGCGCACAGGGTCATTCGTTGGGCCGCATCGGAGCCGCCGGGTGTTCAGGACCGTCTGGTGGAAATATTGTTCAGGGTCTTTTTTGTCGAAGGCAAGAATATCGGCGACAACACGATCCTGCTGGATGCTGCGGAAAAGGCAGGCATGGACCGGGCAATCACCGAAAGCCTGCTGCTGGGCGATGCCGACCGCGCCGAAGTGGAACAGGAAATTGAAGTGGCGCGCAATATGGGCGTGACCGGCGTGCCCTGTTTTATTCTCGACAACAAATACGCCGTCATGGGCGCCCAGCCGGCTGATGTGCTGGCCAATGCCATTCGTGACGTTGCAAAGGAGAAGGCAGCAGCACTATAGCGCTGCCTCCCCTCCAAAGTGCTATGAGCTTTGGGTTTCAGACCGAAGTCAGCTCGCGGCAGCAATTTCCGCCAACTGGCTCATGATCACCGCCGAGCCAGCCAACCGTTTTTCCGGATCCGGCAAATTGCGAATGAACACGATGCTTTGATCGGGGCGAATTTTTGCCAGGGAGCCCTGCGTGCTGAGGTGGGCAACCAGACCTGCCGGGTTGGGGAATTCGCCATTGCGGAACTGAACCACGATCCCCTTCGGACCAGCATCGAGTTTGGCCACATTGGCCGCACGGCAAAGCGATTTCACATAGACGATTTTCAAGAGATGCTTCACTTCGGTCGGCATGGGGCCAAACCGGTCGATCAGTTCGGCGCCGAATTCATCGATTTCTTCCGGCGTGGTCAAATCACCAAGGCGGCGGTACAGGCTCAGCCGCAAATGCAGATCGGGAACATATTCATCGGGAATCATGACCGAAATGCCAACCGCAATCTGCGGTGACCAACCCGTATCGATCACCTCTTCCTCGCCCTTGAGTTCAGCAACAGCCTCTTCCAGCATATGCTGATAGAGCTCAAACCCGACTTCCCTGATATGGCCGGACTGCTCCTCTCCCAAAAGATTGCCCGAGCCGCGAATATCCAGGTCGTGGCTGGCAAGCTGAAAGCCTGCGCCCAGCGTATCCAGTGACTGGAGCACTTTCAGGCGCCGGTCGGCGGTTGCAGTCAGCAGGCGATTGACGGGCAGCGTCAGCAGCGCAAAGGCGCGCACCTTGGAGCGGCCCACGCGGCCGCGCAGCTGATAGAGCTGTGCCAGACCAAACATGTCGGCACGATGGACGATCAATGTATTGGCCGTTGGAACATCGAGGCCTGATTCCACGATGGTGGTGGACAAAAGCACATCGTATTGACCATCATAAAAGGCATTCATGATGTCATCGAGCTGTCCGGGAGGCATCTGCCCATGGGCGACCGCCACCTTGAGTTCGGGTACATCCGACTGCAGAAAGGCGTGTACGTCTTCCAGATCGGCAACACGTGGACAGACATAGAAACTCTGTCCGCCACGGAAATGCTCCCGCAAGAGGGTTTCGCGGATCACCAGCGGGTCAAAGGGCGAAATGAATGTACGCACAGCCATGCGATCCAGCGGCGCCGTGGTGATCAGGGAGAGATCCCGCACACCGGTCATGGCCAATTGCAGCGTTCGCGGTATCGGTGTGGCTGTCAGCGTGAGGACATGCACGTCCGACTTCAATTCCTTCAGCCGCTCCTTGTGCTTGACGCCAAAAGGCTGTTCCTCATCGATGATCAACAGCCCCAGATCAGAAAAATGGATGGCCTTGCCCAGCAGCGCATGGGTGCCGATGACGATATCGACCTTGCCGTCGGCAATCTCCTGTTTGGTGAGAGCAAGTTCCTTGGCCCCGACCAGCCTTGAAGCCTGCCTTATCTTGACCGGGAAACCGCGAAGCCGCTCGTTGAATGTTTTGTAGTGTTGACGCGCCAGCAGGGTTGTCGGCACGACCACGGCCACCTGAACCCCGTTCATGGCCGCGACGAAGGCGGCTCTGAGAGCCACTTCCGTTTTGCCGAAACCGACATCGCCACATATCAGCCGATCCATCGGCACGCCGCTGCCCAGATCACCAATGACGCTTTCGATCGCGCTCATCTGGTCTTCGGTCTCATCATAGGGAAAGCGTGCTGCAAACTCGTCATAAAGCCCTTCGGGAATATTCAGTTGCGCAGCTTTTCGCGTCAGTCGCTCGGCTGCAATGCGGATCAAGGCTCCGGCCATATCCAGCAGCCGCTTTTTCAGCTTTGCCTTGCGTGACTGCCAGGCAACACCGCCCAATTTGTCCAATACGGCCGCCGAAGAATCGGAGCCGAAACGAGACAACAGCTCGATGTTTTCCACCGGCAAGAACAGTTTTGCCTGATTGGCGTATTGCAGTTCAAGACAGGCATGGGGTGCGCCCGCCGCCTCGATTGTGCGCAGCCCCAGAAACTTGCCGATGCCATGCTCGGCATGCACAACGATGTCGCCCTCTTCCAGACCGGCAACTTCGGTGATGAAGTCGGCACCCTTCTTGCGGCGCCGTCCGCGTCGCACCAGGCGATCTCCGAGAATATCCTGTTCGCCAATGATGGCGGTGTTCTTGATCTCGAAACCGGTTTCGAGGTTGAGGATGGCGGCAGCCGCCTCACCCTTTTGCAGGTCATCCATTTCCGAGAAGGATTGAATGCGGCGCACCCTCTCCAGGCCGTGTTCACCCAGCACCTGCAAAAGCCGGTCAAGTGACCCTTCCGTCCAGGCCGTGACCAGTATCTTTGTACCATCCGCCCGTTTGACGCCGATATGTTTGACAACCTGGTCGAAGATATTGACCCGCTGGCCTTCTCCTGTCGGTGCTTCGATTGTCGTGGCCCAGCGCGGTCCGGCATTTGCCTGCAGATTGATAACCCGCCGCGCGCCGGTCTCTTCCTCAAGGAAGGGCGAAATACTGACCGTATTGACGTCGTCCAGAGCCTTGGAAAACTCTTCAGGCCGCAAGTACAATTGATCAACCGGAACCGGGTTGTAAGGTGTCGCTTGGGCGGTTGAGGCCGTATCGGCGGTACGGGCGCGCGCCTGAAAATGATCAAGTATCTGGATATGCCGCGCTGATGCAGCCTCGGCAACGTTGCGATCAGCAAAGAATGAAAAACCCGTCAGATAGTCAAAGACGGTTTCCAGATTCTCGTAAAACAACGGCAACCAATGTTCCATGCCGGCAAATCGCCGGCCCTCGCTGATTGCCTGATAGAGCGCATCGTCGCGCTTTGCTGCTCCAAACAATGACAGATAATTCTTGCGGAACCGGCTGATCAACGCGTCATTCAGGGAGACTTCGCTCATCGGGTTGAGTTCAAGCGATCGCGCCTGTTTGGTCGTTCTTTGCGTTGCCGGATCGAAATTGCGAATGCTTTCCAGCGTGTCACCGAAGAAGTCGAGCCGAACCGGTTCGGCATATCCCGGCACAAAGGCATCCAGAATGCCGCCGCGGATTGCAAATTCACCGACCTCACGGACCGTTGGTACTCGCTCAAAACCATTGACTGACAAGCGCTGGGCAATGTCATCCATTTTCAACTGATTGCCCGGACGGGCCTGAAATCCGAGATCGGCCAACACGTTGCGGGGCGGTATTTTCTGAATCAGCGCATTGACGGAGGCAAGAACAATGATGGCATGCGGATTTTTCTGATGGGCAATCAGGGCGCCCAGAGTCGAAAGCCTGCGGGCAGCCGTATCAGCACTGGGTGATACGCGATCATAGGGCAGACAATCCCAACCCGGGAGAATGAGAACCGGAATGTCCGGAGCAAAAAACTCCAGATTTTGAGCCAGATCGCCCATATGCTGGCCATCCGACAGAATATGAACAACGGAATTCCCCTTGCGCGCCGCTTCCGCCAGCACAAGAGCCTGCGCACCCGTGGGCACATTGGCAAGCGTGGTTGGCACACGGGCGTTGAAGACCTGTTCTATCTGCAGATTTTTCAGCATTGCTCTTCGCTCTGGCGATAGGCACAAATGCGCGCAAACAGGGGAATGTCATATTCCGCGGGCGTGGGTACCTCCCCGACAACCCATTGGATCAAATCACGATCGTCAACATCGAGCAGTGATTCGACAAATGTCAGCTCATCGTTGCTGAGACCATCAATGTTTTCGTCGGCAAATTGACCCAGGATCAGATCCATCTCCCGGATACCCCTGTGCCAGCAGCGAAATAGAATACGCTTGCACCGTTTGTCGAGGTCTGCACTTGTGCGCTTTGTACCGGTCATGAATAATTCCTGTAAGTGATGCGTTTCTATAACGAAGCCAAACGGAATTGTCAGCCATGCGTTCAAAAGGAAACAGGACTATATGCGCCCCAGTATCCTAGATCCTCTGTTTGTGCCCATAATCTCCTTTGCCGGCATCGGCCCAAAGATTGCCGCGCTGATTGCACGCGCATTGGGACGGGAAAATGCAGATGACACCAGAGCCATAGACTTGCTGCTGATGGCGCCACACAGGCTGATCGACCGGCGCAACCAGCCCGGTGTTGCCCATGCCACGGAACATTCCATCGTGACACTCAAACTTTTCGTGGACCGTCATCAACCATCGCCCGATGCGCGCAGCAATGCCCCTTACCGGGTGTTTGCCTACGATGAAACGGGAGAAATCGCCCTCACCTTCTTTCATGCCCGCAAAAGCTGGCTGGAACATGCGCTGCCTGTGGGCGAAACAGTTCTTGTCAGCGGAAAGGTGGACTGGTTCAACGGGCGGGCTTCCATGGTTCATCCCGACCGCATGGCGCTGGCTGAAGACATTGAAAATTTCCCGATGATAGAACCGGTCTATCCACTGACCGCAGGGCTATCGCCAAAACTCCTGCAGCGCGCCATCGATGCAGCTTTGGCTGCCATGCCTGAATTGCCCGAATGGCTTGATGGACCGTTTCTTCAACGCAACGGACTGCCGACCTTCGCTGCCTCGGTGCAAACGCTGCATGCACCGCGTGACGAGCATGACATGTCGCCAAATGCCCCGGCACGTCGCAGGCTGGCCTATGATGAGTTGCTGGCTGGACAATTGTCACTGGCGCTGGTGCGCCAGCGCGTTCGCAAGCTGCAGGGCAAACCGGTTCATGGTGACGGCTCCATCAGAACCAGACTGCTTTCCCAGCTGCCCTTTCAACTGACGGCGAGCCAGACGCAGGCCATCACCGAAATCCTGACCGACATGGAGAGTCCGGAACGCATGCTGCGATTGCTGCAGGGCGATGTTGGATCGGGCAAGACGGCTGTTGCTCTGTTTGCGATGGCGGCCTGCACAGAAGCCGGTGGCCAGGCCGTCTTGATGGCACCCACCGAAATCCTTGCCCAACAGCATTTTGCCACCATCCAACCTCTGGCCCAGGCAGCCGGAGTTACCGTGGACGTTCTGACGGGACGCACCAAGGGCAAGGAGCGCACTGCAATCCTGCAAAGGATCGAGTCCGGTGAAACAAAGATGATCATCGGCACGCATGCCCTGTTTCAGGAAAGCGTGAATTATCATGACCTGCTTCTTGCCGTCGTGGACGAACAGCATCGGTTCGGCGTGCATCAACGCCTACGGCTGACAGCCAAAGGGTCTGCGCCGCACATGCTGGTCATGACCGCGACCCCAATCCCGCGCACACTCGTTCTGTCGGCCTTTGGCGATATGGACGTCTCGCGACTGACTGAGAAACCTGCGGGCCGCCTGCCCATCAAGACGGTGACGCTGGATGTCGACCGGGTGGATGAAATCGTGACGCGATTGCGTGATGCGGTTGCCAATGGCAAAAAAGCCTACTGGATTTGTCCACTGGTTGAGGATTCAGAGGTCTCCGATCTGATGTCGGTTGAGCAACGTCACGCATTTCTGACGCAGGAATTCGGAGCATTGGTCGGTATTGTCCATGGCCGCATGAATGGTGTGCAGAAGGACGCTGCCATGCAGGATTTCAAATCAGGAAAGACGCGGGTGCTGGTTGCAACAACAGTGATCGAAGTTGGCGTGGACGTGCCCGATGCATCCATCATGGTGATCGAACATGCCGAGCGATTCGGATTGGCACAATTGCACCAGCTGCGCGGCCGTGTCGGGCGCGGTACCGAGGCGTCAAGCTGCATCCTGCTCTACAAGGGGCCATTGAGCGTTGTCGGAAAAGCACGGCTTTCGATCATGCGGGAGACGGAAGACGGCTTCAGAATTGCTGAAGAAGACCTGAAACTGCGTGGCGAAGGCGAATTGCTCGGGACGCGGCAATCGGGCGTTCCAGGTTTCAGGCTCGTTGATCTGGAAGCCCATGGTGACCTTTTGGAGATCGCCCGGGACGATGCGCGCTATGTTCTGGAAATGGATGCGGATATGGCAACCCCGCGCGGAGAGGCCCTTCGGCTGCTGCTGTATATCTGGCGTCGTGATGAGGCCATCAGACTGTTGCGTGCGGGATAGAATGCGAGAAGGACACGCAAAGCACATCTCATTGTCGGGCGGTACTGTATATTAAGGCTGTCAGCTTATCGTGGGGCAATCCGGCAGTCAGAAATTCATCCAATCTGGAACAGAGACGCGAAAATCCATGAAGATACCGCACAAGATATTTGGCATAGCAATGCTGGTGTTTCTGATGATGGGTTCAACCATTCTCTATTCCACCTACAAACTCTATCTGGTGAGCAGGGAGGCCACTGATCTGGCGGAAATATTCATACCGCTGTCGGATCAAGTCGGTGAAATCGGCATTCAGGTTCTGCTTCAGGAAACCCATGTGGAGCGTCACCAAAAGCACCTCATCGAGGCACGCCTGATTGCGTTAAAACGCGACGAGCTTATTGCCACCGTTCCATCGTCAAGCAATCAGCTTCCTTCCGCGGGCAATGCCGAGAGGATTGCGGAGCTGGAAAGTGACCATGCTGCCTTGATCGAAGAGATTGCCACCAATGAAAAAGCCTACGATGAATTGGAGATCAGGCTTGATGCTTCGCTGAAGCGTGCCGAGGCCGATGTTGAAAGCGCCATCGCTAACGCTGCGACGATCAATGGGCAAAACACCTTGAGTGCCCTGTTGCCGATGGTCCAGGCGATTGAGCAGCAACAGTCCAGTTTGAACGACCAATTGCGCCTTCTTGTTCAGACATTGAAAGAAGGTAGAATTCAGCACCCGCAGTTGGAGGACCTGATTGAAGTCGAGCAGGAAAAATTGGCCAGCCAACTGGCCGCAACAGAGGAAAAACTGGCGCACTACATGCTTGGTGCTTCAGGACGGGCCGAGGAGCACGAGCGTCAGGCGCTGCTTGTCAGTGTCGCGCTGACCATCGCGTCCGGATTGCTGGCATTGCTGGCATCCGGCCTGGTGATCAGGACCATGCTTGTGCCGTTGCGACGTTTGATCGCCGGAACCAATGAGGTGGAGAACGGCAATCTGACGGGTGAACTGAAGGCCTTGACCAGGGACGAGATTGGCGACCTGACCCGCAGCTTCAATGGCATGGTTGAAGGATTGCGAAAATCAGAGAAGATCAAGGTCAAATTCGGCCAATATGTTGATCCTCGAGTGGTTTCCGCGCTGATAGAGGAGACAGGAAAGGAACTGATGAGCGGCGAAAGGAAAGTCGTATCGGTTTTCTTTGCCGACCTTGCCAATTTCACCGGCATTTCGGAACGTTTCACGCCAGAGGGCGTCGTGACCCTCGTCAACCACTATCTGGCGATGATGTCCGAGCCTGTTACGCAGCATCAGGGCCTGATCGACAAATATATTGGCGATGCCATCATGGCATTCTGGACACCGCCCTTTTGCGATGACGGCCAGCAGGCCACGCTTGCTGTCAGGGCTGCCCTGCAGGATGCCGCATTGGTCAGAATTTTCCGTCAGGAACTCCCGGCCCTTACAGGTCTGGCCCGTGATCTGCCCGATATTCATATGCGAATCGGCATTGCAACCGGTGATGCTATTGTCGGCTCCATCGGATCGGAAAAATCGAAAAACTACACCGTTATCGGCGACACGGTGAACCTCGGCTCGCGGCTCGAAGGTGCCAACAGAATCTATGGCACGACCATTCTTGTTTGCAAGCAGACATTCGAGATGGCCTCGGGTGCATTCGAGTTCCGAAAGATTGACGACCTGCTGGTTCTCGGGAAAACCGAACCTGTGTCCGTTTACGAACCCCTGGGTCCCGTTTCCGCGCTTGACAGGGATCTGCTCGCCTACCGGGATCAGTTCGAAGACGCTCTGGCCCAGTTCCACAAAGGCGCCTGGACAAAGGCTGAAAACGCTTTTCAGGCGTGCAAACTGACCAATGGAAGCGATCCTGCCTGCGACACCTATCTGAAGCGATTGACCATGATCAGACAGGACGGTCCGCCACCGGAATGGAATGGTGTGTGGCACATGGACAGCAAATAGTCATGACGATTGAAACAGAGTACAGCCCAAGCAGGGCATACCCCCAGCCAGGGTCCGGATGCCTGCGTTGCCAAGGGAAGATGCATTGATGACGCCGTTCCACTCCCGCGATGTCGCCCTGTTGTTTGACGATTGCCCAAATGGTGTGCGGGAGTCGATGTTGGCCCTGCGTGAGCTCCTTTTTCAAACGGCACAGGAGACCAAAGACGCCGGTCAGCTTGAGGAATCGTTGAAATGGGGGCAACCCAGTTACCAAACGGTGCGGCCCAAAAGCGGCACGCCGATACGCCTTGGATGGAGCGACAAGACCGCCCTGGAGTGTTCCCTGTTTTTTCACTGCCAGACCAATCTGATCGCGACCTTCAGAGATCTTTATCCTGACACCTTTCACTATGACGGCAATAGACAATTGTCATTTTCAGCTGCACGGCCATTGTCGGTCGAACCGCTGAAACATTGCATGGCGCTGGCCATGACTTATCATCACCGCAAGCGGTTGTATGTCGCCTGATGTTTGAGTAATCAAGGGACGGTGACTGGGTGAAGGGCTGTGCGATTTACAAGATCGTCTTGCTGCTCAATCGGCCTATTCCAAAGCAATTGCTTTCATTTCCGGAGACAAACCATCGTGACAGTACCTAAGAGGGTCGTATTTGCAGGACTTGCGCGCGATTGTGGACACGCGCTGCCGGCAATCCTTCGTTCAATGGCTGAATTTGGGGAAAACCTGCAGGATTGGGGCTATATTTTTCTGGAAAACGACTCGGTTGACGACACAGCCGCATTGTTGAGCACCTTTGATGCACAACACCAACGCGGTATCGTGCGTTCAATCAGCAACAGTCCGGAGACCAAGATCCATCTTCGTACGGAAAGGCTTGCCGCGCTGCGCAACCGGTGTCTCGATGAAATATTTTCAGACGCACGTCTTGGCCAGTTCGATCATTTGATCATCATGGACCTGGATGCCGTGAATGAGTATTTTGACGCGTCTCGATTGCTGGAATTGCTCGATACGGAAGATCCCGACTGGGCGGCAGTTTTTGCCAATCAAAGTGAGCGCTATTACGATGTCTGGGCATTGCGACACCCCGACTGGAGCCCGGATGATTGCTGGAAGCGGGTGCGTGAACGCCCGGAAAGCATGTCCAAGGAAGACGCCATCGCGAAATTCGTTGCCAGCCGTCGCGTCAAGCTCGACCCACAGGAAGGTTTTATCGAGGTCCAGAGTGCGTTTGGCGGCCTGGGACTTTACAAGTTGCAGGCGCTTAGAGACTGTCGTTATGTGGGCGTCGATGAAGATGGTTTTGAAATCTGTGAACACGTGGCTTTCCACCGATGTCTGACAGACAAAGGTGGTAAACTCTATGTTGATCCACTGCTCATCAATGGCCGAGGCGATCATCGGCACAATGCGGGCATGTCTCTTGTGACCAAGGCCAAACGCAAGCTCAACGAGCTGTTAAAGCGCTGAATCAAGAACGCTCCAGGCAAACTTCAGGTCTGCTGCAGCAGCAGCATCGCTGTCACTGTGCTGCGTCCTGCGTTTCCTGCATCGCTTCATCCGCCAATTCGGCAAGTTTTGGCTGGTATTCCGGCGCAACCAGACCGGCTGAGATCACCAGTTTGGCAGCTTCTTCAACCGACATGTCCAAAATGATCACGTCCTGCCGGGGGACGAACAGCAGAAACCCGGATGTTGGATTGGGTGTCGTTGGCAGGAACACCGACAATGTATCCATTCCGTCCTCGCGCAACAGCGAATCCACCTCTCCCTTGGTTTCTGTAGCCAGAAAAACCATCGACCAGATACCCTTGCGGGGATATTCGATCAGCCCGGCCTTGTTAAAGGAATTCGATTTTTCAGCCAGCACTGTCTGAAAAATCTGCTTGAGACCTTTGTAGACACCGCGAATAAGCGGCATGCGGTTGAGGATCGACTCCCCATAGGCAAGGATCGTGCGACCAATCAGGTTGGCCGTCAAAAAACCAACCAGCGTGATCCCAACCAATGCGGTTACCAGGCCAAAACCGGGAACGCTGAAGGGCAGATAGGTGTCCGGATTGTAGATGGCCGGAAGATAGGGTTTCACCCATCCGTCAACCCACTTGATGAATGACCAGGTGAGATAGGCTGTGATCGCCAAAGGCGCACAGATAATCAGCCCGGTCAGAAAGTAATTTCTGACCCGTGTGGATGCTGACAGACGTGTTTTCTTTTCATACATTCAGCAAGCCATGTCCGGAGGGTAATCGTGGAAACCTGTGCCTCCCAATATAGGATCAAGAAGTATTGGCAACAAGCATCTATATATCACTTTTAGTCAATATGGTCCTATTCAACCGTCACTGACTTCGCCAGATTGCGCGGCTGATCAACGTCTGTCCCCATGAAGACAGCTGTATGGTAGGCAAGCAATTGGATGGGCAGCATGAATATCAAAGGCATGATGAACTCATCGACATTTGGCAGGACAATGGTCGCCATCGTTTCCAGATTGCTTGCGCGTGCGCCATTTTCATCGGTGATGAAAATGATGCGTCCACCGCGTGCGGCCACCTCCTGCATATTCGACACGGTTTTTTCAAAATGTCGATCATGCGGTGCGATGACGATAACAGGCATATTCTCGTCGATCAGAGCAATGGGCCCGTGCTTCAATTCACCGGCCGCATAGGCTTCCGCATGAATGTAGGAAATCTCCTTGAGCTTCAACGCGCCTTCCAGTGCCAGCGTGTAATTGTTGCCACGCCCCAGGTAGAGAACATTGTGAAACTTTGAGAGTTCGCGTGAAAGAACCTCCAACTGCGGCTGGATCTGATGCAGAACGGAACCGGTGATACGCGGAACTTCCGACAAGGAGCGAACCATGTCCTTTTCGTCGGCTTCACTGAGCGTATTGCGGGCACGTCCAGCCCCGATGGCCAGGGCTGCAAAGACCGACATCTGGCATGTCAGCGCCTTGGTTGATGCAACACCGATCTCCGGTCCGGCCAATGTTGGAAAAACCACGTCGGATTCGCGAGCGATGGTTGATTCGCGCACATTGACAATAGAGCCGATCCTCAGTCCATTGTTCTTGCAATAGCGCAGCGACGCCAGCGTATCGGCAGTTTCACCCGATTGCGACACAAACAGCGCAGCCTGTTTGCCGGGCAACGGCATTTCACGATAACGGAACTCGGATGCAACATCGATTTCCACCGGCAACCGTGCATAGCGTTCCAGCCAGTTCTTTCCGAACTGGCCGGCCAGGTAGGCTGAGCCGCAGGCTGCGATCTTCAAACTGTCGATGGCCGTAAAATCCAGTTGAGAGGAGACCTCCCGCACTTTGCCGGTCGCAAAATCAATATAATGGCTCAGTGTATGCGAAATGACTTCCGGCTGTTCATAGATTTCCTTTTCCATGAAATGGCGGTAATTGCCTTTTTCGACCTGCGCATAGGCCGATGATGCCTTGCTGCGCGGACGCTGCACTGTATTGCCATCCGCATTGAAAATCTCGACGTGGTCGCGACTGAGGATGGCCCAATCTCCATCTTCGAGATAGGTAATGTCATCGGTAAAGGGCGACAGGGCGATGGCGTCAGAGCCGATAAACATTTCGCCATCACCATGACCTATGGCCAATGGAGGACCATTGCGAGCGCCCATGATCTGTTCGCTGTCGCCCTCAAAGAGCACAGCCAGGGCATAGGCGCCCTTGAGCGATGACAAAGTGGCCTGCATGGCCTCTTTCGAGGTTTTGCCGCTACGCAACAGACTTGCCAGCAATTGTGCAATGACTTCCGTATCGGTTTCCGTTGAAAAGCGCGCCCCAGCTGATGTCAGTTGATCGCGTATTTCCGAAAAATTTTCGATGATGCCGTTGTGCACAACTGCGACACCTTCACAAAAATGCGGGTGCGCATTGTTTTCTGTTGGCGCCCCATGGGTGGCCCAGCGCGTGTGACCGATGCCGATCGTGCCGCCCAATGGATTTGCTGCAAGCACCTTTTCCAGATTGATCAGTTTGCCTTCTGCCCTGCGACGCTCGAGTATCCCGTCTTGCAAGGTGGCAACACCTGCCGAATCATAACCACGGTATTCGAGGCGCTTCAGTGCGTCGACCAACAATGGCGCGACACGATTCTTTCCAATAATTGCAACAATTCCACACATAACAATCCCCTCAAAGCTCTGAAATGCAACATCTTTTCATTAAAGATGCAATTCATTCCAAAACTTGGTTTTTCACGCTGACCTGTCGAAGAACCGTTTCATACAACTCGCGAAGGCTGCTCCACTTGATAGCTGTTTTACGGTGCACCGCAATCAAACCCGTGTCACTTTCAGTTACAAAACAAAATTTGCCTTTACGAAGAGCGCAAAAACTTCTGAACCCTATTGGCCCGAATTTTGCCGGCGCTTCTTTTCCTCCATGCTGCGTCGACGCAGCATGGGTGCCAGACCATCCTTGTTTGTCTGTCTCGCACGGCCAAAGGCCAGGGCCTGAGCCGGCACGTCTTTGGTCACGACACTGCCGGAAGCGACATAGGCCTCATCCCCAATTGAAATCGGTGCGACAAGCGACGAATTGGAGCCAACGAATGCACCTTCTCCAATATCCGTATGGTGTTTGTTGACGCCATCATAATTGCAGGTGATCGTGCCCGCCCCCAGATTGGCGCGGGCACCGACACGCGCATCACCCACGTAGCTGAGATGGTTGACCTTGGCACCCTGACCGATCACCGCATTTTTGACTTCACAGAAATTGCCAACCTTGGAGCCTGATTGCAGTTCGGCTCCCGGGCGCAAGCGGGCAAAGGGTCCGACGGAACACCCCGCATCAACGCTTGCACCTTCCAGATGACTGAAGGCATGGATCGTCGCACCTTCGCGAATTGTCACACCAGGACCGATGATGACATTCGGCTCGATTGTGACATCCGCCTCGATCACAGTGTCATGGCTGAGAAATACGGTTTCGGGCGCCAGCATGGAAACGCCCGCAAGCATCATCTCCCGACGCTTTCTGGACTGCCATATGGCTTCAATCTGGGCAAGTTCGACACGGGTGTTGATACCGATAAGTTCCTCGGCGCTGGCCTCGACCGCAACCGCATGGCCACCGCGCTTGCGGGCAATCTCAACGATATCCGTGAGATAATATTCTTTTTTCACATTGTTGTTTTGAACGGAATCGAGCAATTCCAACGCTTTGGCACCAGACACGGCCATCAGGCCGCCATTGCAGAATGTGATGGCCAGTTCGCTCTCGGAGGCATCACGGTGCTCGCGGATTGCCAGCAAGTCTCCATCGCTTTCGATCAGGCGGCCATAGCCGTCCGGCGTTTGCGTATGAAACCCGATTACAGCGACATCGGCGCCGTCAGACAGCGATTGACGGGCCTGTGACAGGGCGGCTGGCGTTACCAGTGGTGTATCAGCGAAAATGACCAAGACGTCGTCATAGCCCTCGGCAATGGCATCACGCGCCGCAAGCACAGCATGGGCCGTGCCCAGCCGTTCCTTTTGAAACCACGATGAAACCGGCAATCCGGCATCTGCCGCCGCTGCAGTCACAGCATCGGCATCACGCCCGACAACCACTGCCACAGCATCGACTTCCGCGTCACGCGCAGCTCTGATGACATGGGTGATCATTGGAAGGTTGCCAACGGGATGCAGCACCTTGGATTTCGATGATTTCATCCGGGTACTTTCCCCGGCAGCCAACACCACTGCGAGACATGTGCGCGCCATTGCGTTCTCCATTTTGTAGACTGATCTATAATACAGGACGTCTAAAGAAATATTGCTTCTTCTAAAAGCCCCCCGGCTCTATGAATGCCCTATGAGTTTTCCGGGAATCGCTTCATCCGCACGCAAGCCGCATATGACCATTGCCTATATGGTGATGGTGATCACGCCGTTGTTGTTTTCGACAAACGTCGTTTTTGGACGCGTCACCATATCCGAGGTCGCGCCCTTCACTTTGGCATTTCTGCGTTGGACATTATGCGCCGTGATTCTGTCCCCCTTCGTTATTCGCTCCCTGCCCCAATGCCTGCAACTTGTCAGGCAACACCCGGTCAGAATCCTGGCTCTGGGGTTTCTTGGCATGTGGGTATCGGGCGGCGGCGTTTATTATTCCTTGCAATATACGACTGCCACAAATGGCACGATGATCTACACCACATCGCCGCTGATCATCATCCTGCTTGAACGCCTGTTGTTTCATCGACAAATCCGTTGGCGGGAGATGGTTGGAATTGTCGTTGCCTTTTGCGGCGTTGGCGTGATTCTCTTTCAGGGTCGCATTGCGCATCTTCTGTCAGGATCGCTCAATATCGGAGACCTTGGTTTCCTGATTGCAGCATGCGCCTGGGCCGGATACTCCATTTTGTTCCGGGATGAACGGATTTCCCAACTGCCGATTCTCGCCCTGTTCGGACTTGTCAGCGCCGCAGGGTCGTGTTTTGTTTTGGCCGTTTGAGAAGTTTTTGTGGGTGGTGGGGCGAGAAATGCGGAGACCGCATTTTGCGTGGAGGGGGTCGCCCGCCGTGTGGTGTGTTG
>JARGOF010000017.1:56548-101297 GCA_029212415.1 Rhizobiaceae bacterium
TTGCCATTTGCAGCATTTGATCTGGTTCGTGGCGCGACAATGCCGACGACGGCATTGGCCTGGCAGGGAATCGCCGGCATTGTGGTCTTTTCCTCCCTGCTGGCATTTTCCGGATTTCAGTTCGGCTTGAGAAACCTGGGCGCATCCGTATCCGGAATATTCATGTATCTTCTACCGGTATACGGCGTTGTTCTTGCCGTGATTTTCCTCGGAGAAAAACTCCATTCCTACCACTTTGCAGGGATCGCCCTGGTTCTGGGAGGCGTCTTGCTGGCCACCTTCCCGGTTGGGCGCATGCGAAAAGTGCGCGTACCAACCGCCTGACGTGACCTCCAGATGGCATCTTGCGCGGGGCTAACCGATTGTCGAGAGCACCGGGAATGTTTCAAGCAGCCAGAATGCCATGCTCTGCATGCCACCGGTCAGGAACAGAATGCCGGTCAGCACCAGCAGGACACCCATGATTTTCTCGACGCGGCCGAGATGGCGGCGAAAACGGGTGAGAAAACGCATGAAAACGCCGGAAAATCCGGCAGCAATCCAGAATGGAATGGCGAGGCCAAGCGAGTAGGCAGCAAGCAACAAAGCCCCTGCCCCGACTGTATCCTGTGTGCCGGCGACGCCAAGGATGGCACCCAGAACCGGACCGATGCAGGGTGTCCACCCAAAGGCGAAGGCCAGTCCCATAATGTAAGCGCCGGTCAGCGTTGCGGGCGTACCGCCGCCCTGGAAGCGTGCTTCCCGATTGAGAAAGCCGATGCGGAACAGCCCGATGAAATGGAGTCCCATGACAATGATGACTATGCCCGCCGCCTGTGAAAGCAGTTCCATATGGGAACGCAGCACCCCACCGATGGTCGACGCGCCCGCCCCCATTGCGATGAAGACGCTGGCAAAACCGAGGGTGAAGAAGAAGGAAGCCAGCATGATGGGACGGCGTGCCTTGGCATCGCTTTTGAAGCCGGACTGGAATTCCTCGACGCTTACACCGGCCATATAGCACAGGTAGGGTGGAACCAGAGGCAAGACGCATGGCGAGAGGAAGGATAAGCCACCAGCCAGTATGGCGGCAAAAACAGAAATGTCAGCGATGTTCAAAGGTCTTTTCCGTGTTGCAGTTGCATTTGTCATAGGCAAGTTGTCGTTCACGCACCAGTCACCTTTTAGCGCGCAAAAAAGAAAATTGAAAAAGAACGAGTCGCAGACCATTTTGCGGTTGACCCATGGGGACCGCGTGCATATGTTCCGCGCAATTCTACGGGGACGTTTCGCCCCCTGGGAGCCGATAGCTCAGCTGGTAGAGCAACTGACTTTTAATCAGTAGGTCCAGGGTTCGAACCCCTGTCGGCTCACCAAATTTTCCGGTCCATACCGAAAATTTGGTTTGCATAAAGTGGCGAAGATCGGTGCATCGTGCATAAGACACGTCCATCTTCATTCCTATGCCAGCACCTGCTCTCAAAATCTGCCGCGAAACGCCGGCTTTTGCAATTGCGTCGACGCGATGGACAGCCTCTCAACGCGCTGATCCTCAGAACCCGAACATACGTGGCAAGATGGTTGCGCCGCCATATTTGTGGTCATGCAGCAGCAGGACCGACAGGGCCATGATGTGAAAGACGATCAGGATGCCCAGCGCCTGTGAGAGGTAGGTGCGGTGCAGATACAATTTGCTGCGTATGACATGCCACTGATCATTTGCGCGCTCATGGCGTTTCCAGAATTGAATCCAGGCAATGGTGCCCTCAAAGGTTACCACTTGAATCAGCGGGAACAGGATGACAGCGGCAACAGAGGGAAAGTGCCAAAAGCCACTATAGGCAAATACACAGAAATAGCCGCGTATCCTGTTTCTCAATCCGCCGACCGGGAAAAAAACCTCATCACGAAAGAACGCCATGGCCTGAACATGCCATCGGCGCCAAAACTCCAGAATGTCGCGTGAAATTATTGGCCAATTGGAATTTTCAGGAACCCTGATCCCCATCAGCAGATTCATGCCGATCACGCCGTCACTCAGGGCCGAGATAAACAGAATGAGCCGAAACATGAAAAGGTAGAGCATCAGCCACAAGTGACCGGGATCTGCTGTCGATGCGTTTTCAAAAAGGCCTTCGGCAAAGGGACCGAAATAGCCATGCGGGTAGAAGAACTTTCGGTTTATCCAGTGGAAAATGATGAGATATTTGGTAATTCCCAGCCCGATACGAAACAGCCCCCGAAGACGGTTTTCCCAGTTAAGCCGTTGCTTGCAGGTCTCCACTTCATCATCGAACTGACGGAATTTCTGAAAGGGTCCAAACCGAAAGGATGCGAAATGGATCATGTAGAGGATGTAATGCCTGAATGCGCGGGGCTCATGGGGGGCAATATGCCCCTTGCACGCGCCATGGATATAATGAATTGACTTGAAAACCAGAAATGCCGGCCCCCAGAAGAGCGCGACCTCGCCCCAGCTCATTTGGCCACGAAAGGGCGGTAATATGACAAAGAACACAGGCGCATAAAGGGCGTTGACACACAGCCATGCCATGACGAGCGGCAGTGTTTTCTCTCCGCGTCTGTGCGCCCAATGCGCCAAAAGACGCGACAATGCAAAGACGAGACAGCACGCCAGGATGACCAGTATAGTGAAGATCATACCGGCGAAGACAATGAGACAGATGACGCTAAGGCACGTCAGTGCATCGCGGACCCGTGTCTGCGGCACGAATGGAACCAGGAAGGCTCCCAATATGCCTGCATTGATTGCCAGTGGTGTGCGAAACAGCTCGAGCAAAGCTATTTTGTTGACGGACAGGTCCCGTGCGGTTTCCAGTGCAAACATGCCGTAAAGTAAAAAATCCAGCATAGATATTAAGACCTGTCGCAATCCCGGGTTCGGGACTACTTTTTGGAAAATGGACTTAAATTAAACTGCCCAAAGCCCATTTCTGGCACCGGAAAACACGGCAAGTCAACGCATTAATGGTCATATTCGGTTAACCAAACCGTCTGTGTTTCCAATATTCCGTAGAGAATACAACATAAAACCAGGCAATTCTGCATCAGTATATTTGCCTCCTTTCAGATCAATGGCCACCCACATTCTGGTGGCAGCCAAACTGGCCGCCTTTGCTTCATGTTCACGCCTGGATCTGCCGGAAACGCCGCGCAACCGTCCGTCCGATATTGTCATCGTCCAATAGACTTCAAAGCAACTTTTGATACGTCTGGCCTGTCAGCTGTGCAAGAGCTGCTTCCAGAGGCTGACTGGCGGATTTTGGTTTCGGCTCAGGCGGTTTTGCGACGATACCGCCTGAGTTCTAACGCGCAGGCAATTCCTTGATCTGTTGCTCGATGAACCCTGCAACCCGATCCGGGCCGTAGACCGCAATACGTATCAATTGATCAAAATGGCTGGTCAAAGCCCTGATATGTTCGACAGAATTGACGACGAGATACATGTTTCCCAGATAGACCGCAGCGCGCAAAGGTCCGAAAAGTGTGTAGGGAGCTGTATATGCTGCCCGGCCATCGTAGAGAAAAAGCCTGAAGGTCGGATATAATTCGTCGATCAGTTCAATCATGTGATCAAGCTGCTGGCGCCGGGTATCAACGGAAATCCCCTCCCAGATACCCTGCCCCCGCGCAAACTGTTCCATACGCTGAATGGGCATGCAAACCTCAATGTCCGATTCCGGTCGGCGCGAATAGGTCAATTGATCCTTTGCCTGCCGGTCGCGGGCCATTTGCGTATCGGAATTGTGGGCATTGAATTCGAAATTGCGAACAGCTTCAGTGCGCAGCAGATCCGGCAAGGCACTGGGTGCATAGCGTATCTTGTATCCAATGGCTTCACGGTGCCACTCGGCGATCTTGCGGCTGCCGGTTACGTCGTTGACGCGTTCGACATCCATCATGGGAACGGTCTCTTCATCGAAGGTCTCGTTGGCAATCAAGCCCATCAACCAGTCCAGAGAAACACCGTAAGTGCGCGCAATGGCGCACAGCGTTTCGGCACGCGGCAATCGTGTCGAATCAGGCGCCAGAAACTGGCTCAACGCAGAACGGTCTATGCCGATGCTCTTTGAGAATCGGCTGAGATTGAACCCCTTCTTGGCGATCAACAACGCCATGCGATCACGAAAGACCTCCGCGACGTCGCGCTTGTCGGTGTGCTCCACTCTGTTTTGTTGTGTTTTGTCACTATTTTTCATTATCCATCACAACTCACATTATATTTGACACATTCTCACTTTTATTGGCGAATTCCCACATTGTCCAGCATAGCCCGGTTGCGGGATACTCTGATCCTGCACACAGGGGACAATCGAATGATTTTAAAGAACAATCTGGAGTGGCGCACTGTCGCTCTGATTATATTCTGTTACGCAATGTGGTTGCTGTTGGTTTTTGGCCTGTCTCGCTATTCGATTGTTATCGCCTGCCTGGCTTTGATCCCGGTCATTACATTGCACTCCTCACTGCAACATGAGTGCCTGCACGGACATCCCTTCCGCTGGTCTTTTCTCAATGACGCTTTGGCCTCTGTTCCAATCGGCCTGTTCATACCCTATTTGAGGTTCAAGGACTCCCATCTCAAACACCATCAGAATGCCCAGATCTGCGACCCTTTTGATGATCCGGAAAGCTGGTATCTCGAACAGGCTTTCTGGCATCGCCTGCCACGCGTTCTGAAATTTCTGTTTGATGTCAACAATACACTTGCCGGAAGGCTCTTGCTGGGTCCGGGTTTCGTGCTTGTCCGCACTGCGATCACCGACGGTCGGGCCATGTTGCAAGGTGACAGGATGGTCCTGCGCGCCTGGGCAATCCATCTGTCCCTGCTGGTTCCTTTGGTGGTGATCATCGCACAATGGTCGCCCATGGGACTGGCAACCTACCTGCTGGCATCCTATGGCGGCCTGTCACTGCTGATGGTGCGCACCTATCTTGAGCATCAGGCCGAAGAAAATGCCCGCGGGCGCTCCGTCATCATCGAGGACAAGAGCCTGCTGAGCCTTTTGTTTCTGAACAACAATCTGCACGCTGTTCACCACGCCTATCCTGCTGTTGCCTGGCACCAATTGCCTTCGCTTTACCAACGAAACCGCGATCGTTTCCTTGCCATGAACAAAGGCTATTATTACCGCAATTATGCGGAGATCCTTCGACAGTTCGCCTTTCGCAGAAAGGAACGGGTGCCCTTCCCGGAAAGCCTTGTTGCGGATCAAAGTCCCAAGACATGACGCATAGTGACACCCGGACGAGTGCTGCACGTCCGATTGCCGCACTCCCCATGTACGACTGGCCTGAGCTTTTCAGCGCCCATGATGTCTATTGGTCCACTCTTGCGGAAAGCCTGAGGGCCTTTGGATTTCCAGCGCCACCAGGACTGACACGCACCATGCCGGAGGAACTGCTGTGGCGCGATGAGCAGCTACTGCTTTCTCAAACATGCGGACTGCCTCTGGTGCGAGACCTGTCTCCTTGCGTTGAAGTGGTCGGGACACCAGCCTATGACATTGCCTGCGGGGCCGGTTCCTACTTCAGTGTGATTGTCGTCAGAGACGATAGCACAGCAGATAGAATTGATGATCTTTCTGGGCAGCGCCTTGCGTACAATTGCCGCAATTCCCAGTCTGGCTATGCAGCTCTCGCCTATATGTTGCGCGGAAAGGCACAATCCGGTCGCTCTTGCAGTGCCGCTCAATTCTTCAGCGAAAGCCGGTGCACCGGCTCGCATCGTGCTTCAATCCGTGACGTGGCCGCCGGCAAATCCGACCTTGCAGCCATTGATGCGGTGAGCTGGAAATTGGCGCTGCGCCATGAAGACGCCGCCCGGTCCCTCCGGGTTTTGGCCACGACGCCCCCGACGCCTGGATTGCCAATGATTTGCGCCAAAAGACCTGATTGGCCATCAGACCACATCCATATGGCCGTGGTCGAGGGCATGGCGGCATTGGACACGGACACAATGGATGCCTTGCTCCTGACAGGTTTTGCACAAACCACACTTGCTGATTACGCGATCATTGCGCGCAACCATGCAATCGCAAAGGATTTCACCCTGTGATCCGCACGAGACGACGTTTGCCATGGTTTACAGTTGCCGCCGGAATGTTAGATATATGCAAAAGCTGACCAGGACTGACCCTGAACCGGCAACACCCAACGACTGAGAAAAGAGAAACCCATGCCTCTCAAGCCAGCTTATGACGCGATCATTATCGGTGCAGGAGTCATCGGCGCCTGTACTGCCTTCGAATTGGCGAAGAAGGGCTGGAAAACACTGTCGATCGACAAGTTGCCAGAGGCCGGTTACGGGTCGACCTCGGGGTCTTGCGCCATTATACGGACCTATTATTCGGCGCTGGAATCATGCGCCATCGCCTATGAAGGCTGGCACTATTGGCGTGACTGGGAGGGCTATATCGGTGTTCCCGATGAATTGGGCCTAATCAAATATCACAACACCGGCTGCCTCGTGATCAAGACTGAACACAACAATGATCTGTCCAGGGTCTGTGAAATGATGGATCGTATCGGGTGCCCCTATGAGGATGTACCGGTTGAGGCCATCAGCAAGCGTCTGCCCAATGTGGATACGCGACAATTTGAACCCGCCAAACGGCCGGAAGACGCGGGATTTGGCGAAGCAACGGGTCCGAGCGTCGGTGGGGCCGTCTTCTTTCCCAATGGCGGATATGTCAATGATCCCAAATTGTCAGCCCATAATGCGCAAAGAGGCGCCGAGCATTTTGGCGCGGAATTCCTGTTCAATGCCGAAGTGGCCGAAATCACAAAGGACAACAACCGGATTACCGGTGTCGTGCTGAACGACGGGCGGCAGATCAGTGCGCCGGTGGTGATCAATGTCGCCGGCCCCCACTCAGCCAAAATCAACAGGATGGCCGGTGTTGAAGACGGCATGAAGATCAAGACCCGTGCCTTGCGGCATGAAGTGGCCCATGTGCCCGCACCCGATGGCATGGATTTCGAAAAGGACGGAATGGTCTATTCCGACAGCGACATTCACACCTATTGTCGTCCCGAAATAGGCAATCACATCCTCATTGGATCGGAAGACCCGGAATGCGACGGCAAAGAATGGGTAGATGATCCCGACAACTACAATGATGATTTTTCCGAGCAATGGAATGTGCTCGTCATGCGCATGGCCCAAAGACTGCCCGGATTGCATATTCCATCAAAGACACGCGGCGTTGTAGCGCTCTACGATGTGACCGATGACTGGATGCCGATCTATGACCGTAGTGATGTCGACGGCTTCTACATGGCCATCGGAACGAGCGGCAATCAGTTCAAGAACGCGCCCGTTGCGGGGAAAATGATGGCCTCACTCATTGAAGCGTGTGAAAACGGTCACGATCATGATCGCGATCCTCTGCAATTTCACCTCGATCATCTCGAAATGGATATTTCCCTCGGCAGCTTTTCGAGAAACCGTGAAATCAATCAGGATTCGAGCTTTTCCGTCATTGGGTGAAGCAACAGGACATTTTCACCGGTGTTTCCGCCGATTGTGTAGCCGAGCGACTTGAGATGCTCGACACAATCTTCTTGCCAGTGCTCCTTCAAAACGGTCTCAATCAGCACGGCCTTCGGCCATAGGGATTTGTTTTCGGGCGTCATGAGCGGCAGCAGCGCGCGGTCTTCAAAACCTTCAATGTCAATTTTCAAAAGGTCGACATGATTGATCAGCCGGCTCTTCAACGCATCGGCCAAAGGCACGATCTTGATATCGACAAAAACCTTGGCGCTTGATGGATCCGGCACAATCGTTGCCGTTCCAATGTTCGTGCCGCCATTTGAATAGAGACGCATGCGGGATTTTTCCTGTCCGACTCCCAGATTGATGGCCTCTATCGACGAAAACCCGTTGGTTTTGCTGTTGAAAGACAGTTTTGCATAGGTTCTGGGATGGGGCTCGAATGATAGAATGCGCGCCTTGTCACCGCAATTCCTGGCCACGAACAGGCTGTAGGTACCGATATTTGCACCCACATCGACAAAGATCATACCCGGTTTGAGCAAGGGCTTGATGAGCGCGCGCTCCGGTATTTCCGGCAAGTGCCCGCGTCCAACTGCGGTTCTGTCGCAATAATTCTCCAGTGGGTAGGCCCGAATCTGGACACCTTCAATTTCGATATCGAAGGGTCCGGGAAACCGACTTGCCAGTTTTTTGCGGATGATCTTTCGATAGCTGCGAGCAATGTTCTTGTGCGTGGCAAGTGTCCAGATCAAACGGGGCACAATCCCGATCTCCCGCTTGCCGAATTCGGAAATCAGGTCCAGCTTCCGCTCCTTTTTCAACGCCATCTACCTCTTACGCTTTCACGCTTAAACATGTGACACGACCAACCCATTGTGAATGAACATATACAATAGCCCGGCAGCGTTGGTACTGCCAATGATGCATATGCACAATAAGGACTGAATTTCTTCGTTCAAGCACCCGTTCATTGATCTGTTGGTGGATGCCTGATCAAAAAGCGGCGTTTCAATGACGACAAGCCCGGCCCGAGCTATGCAAACCTCATCGATTGGACCTTGGGCGTATTTACTTTCGCTGTGTTTACAGGTGACACTACAAGCTTCCGAGCCCTCAAACAGTGCCTCTATTGCCACATATGGTCAAATTCAACGTCAATTTTGCCGAGAACCTGTTGCCTGATGGTCCCTCGCTTTACATTAGAGCAAAAGGGCCGTGACATATGACCGACAACGAACTATTTAAAGCCCACTGGAATTAAGCCATTTGTAACGCGTAGGTTCAAATATGAGGGAATTGCGGAGATGCTTGATTCTGGAATGTCTGCGCGCGTGCCCCCCTCTCTCTATCAATCGACATAAAACGATGCCTGAAATCATGGCAAGTGGGAACCTGTGAACCAAGCCGCACATCTCATACTCTACGGCCATGATACCTTTGGTCTCGGGCATATCAGGCGCAATCGCAAAATCGCGAGTGCGCTTGTCGATTGCTATCGCGATATTCGTGTCACCATCATTACGGGATCAGGCCTGTCAGGCGAATATGCCTCGCATCCGCGTATCGATTATGTCGAAATCCCGCCCGTCGAAAAATTGCCGGATGGCCGCTATAAATCGGGTGAAGGCGGTCTTTCCTACGCCGAGACGATTGCAGCGCGCACCCAAGCCATTGGCGCACTGGCCCAATCTCAACCCGCCGATATTTTCATCGCCGACAAGGAACCACTGGGACTGGGTGGTGAACTCTCTGTTGCGATCAAACATTTCAAGGCATCGGGCACCACAATGGTGCTGGGACTGCGCGATGTGCTCGACGAAGCCACGCAACTGAAAAAGGAATGGCAGAAAAAGGGCTATTTCGGCGCTCTGGACAATCTTTACGATCAGATATGGATCTATGGATCTGAACAGTTCTACAGGCCTCTGGAGGGGCTGGGACTGTCTGAACAGGTTCTGGAAAAATGCCAGTACACCGGTTTTCTGTACCAACCCAACCTGGAGTTTGAACTGACACCGGCAATGGGTTTGCCGAAGGACTATCTGCTGGTGACCACCGGTGGCGGTGGAGATGGTGATCCGCTGATGGACGCAGTGCTCAATGCCTATGAGAATGGGTCAGAGATCCCCTGCCCCTCTGTGCTGCTTCTTGGACCCTATTCCGACAGTGCATACGCTGAACAGGTCAAACAGCGGGCCGCAGGTATCGACGGCATTCATGTCATCGGTTTTGATTCAGAGCCGGAAGTCTTGATCAGAAATGCCAGAGCCGTGATCGGCATGTGCGGGTATAATACCTTTTGCGAAGTCATCGCCCGCAACAAACCGGTCTTGTTCGTGCCGAGACAAATGCCCCGCATGGAACAGTTCATCCGGGCGAACCGGGCCAAGGAGCTTGGTTATTGCGACGTCATTTTAAGCGCCGATGCTGCCAACCCCGATGCTATGGCCCATGCCATAAGACAGCTCATTGACAGTTCAAATTTGCCACCTGCAAAACATGACTTTGATGCGGCGGGCCTGGAATATATCTGCGGACAGGTCGGCTCCATTCTGGATGAGCGCCAACAGGAAACACTCAAGGTGGAGCCGGCACTTTGAAAGCCCACACAATAGTGGTGGTGCTGAAAGGCTATCCCAGACTTTCAGAGACCTTCATTGCCCAGGAATTGCTGGAACTGGAGCGCCGGGGTTTTGATCTTCATATTTTTGCGCTGCGTAAACCCACCGACAAGGCGCGCCATCCGATCCACTCCGAAATCAAGGCGCCGGTTACCTATCTTCCGGAATATCTTCATGAGGAGCCCCTGCGTGTTCTGAAAGGCTGGTGGGCGGCGCGCAAGAAAACCGGCTTCGGGCTTGCCATGCGGACATTTCTTGCCGATCTGCGTCGCGACCCTACGCGCAACAGAATCAGACGGTTTGGACAATCACTGGTCCTGGCACGTGAATTGCCGCGCGATGTTCAATGGCTTTATGCGCATTTTATTCACACGCCCGCATCGGTGACCTACTACGCCCATATGATCAATTCGATTGGCTGGAGCTGTTCAGCACATGCAAAGGATATCTGGACGTCGCCGGACTGGGAACTGTCTGAAAAGCTCAACGATGCAGCCTGGACGGTAACCTGCACCAGGAGCGGTTATCTGCATCTGCAATCCCTTGCCGACCGGGGCAATGCGGTTCATCTGGTGCATCATGGCCTGGATCTGAGCCGATTCCCGCGCATGGAGCGCCCTGCCTCATCACGCGATGGCAGCCAGCCAGATGATCCGGTTCACATTGTGACTGTTGGCCGGGCGGTTCAAAAAAAGGGACTCGACACACTTGTCGATGCGCTTGCCCTGTTGCCGCAGAGTCTTCATTGGAAATGGACACATATCGGTGGCGGTGAGTTGTCAAAGCCAATCGCCCAACAGATCTCCAGACTGGGTCTGACCGACCGCGCGGAAATGCTCGGTTCAAAGCCGCAGGAATTTGTTCTGCAAACCTATCGCGACAGTGACTTTTTCGTATTGCCGTGCAGAATTGCCGACGACGGCGACAGGGATGGGCTGCCCAATGTGCTTGTTGAAGCACAGAGCCAGAGCCTGGCCTGCATTTCCTCTCCCATTTCAGGGATCGTCGAGTTGATCGAAGACGGCGAGAATGGCCTGCTGACACCTCCCAATGATGCGGCGGCGCTTGCCAAAGCGATCGAGACCCTGATCACCACTCCGTCATTGCGGGCACGCATGGGCGCGAAGGGCGCGACAAAAGTTGAGAAACAGTTCGATCATCTCTCGCAGATTGAACAACTCGTTACCCTGTTTGAAGAGGTTGGTGTAAAGCGCATTCGCCAGGAAGCGGCACCATGAGACGACATCCCAAAATCCTTTATTATGTTCAGCACCTTTTGGGTGTCGGACATGTTTTCCGGACCATGCGCATCGTCCGTGTTCTGGTCGAACGGGGATTTGATGTCGAACTGATCTATGGCGGAAAGCAACTGCCCAATTTTGATGACCATGGCGCCCGGGTTCATTTCCTGCCGTCATTGACTTCATCAAAGGGTGATTTCTCCAAGCTGGTTACCGGTGACGGCAGCGTCGCAACCGACGAATACAGGCATATCCGAAGAGACCTTATTCTCGCGATCCTGGCCGAAAGTGAACCGGACATCATTATTACGGAGGCCTTTCCGTTCGGTCGACGCCAGATGCATTTTGAATTGCTCCCCTTCATGGAGGCTGCCGTCAGCATGGAGAAGAGGCCGAAGATCTTCGCCTCCGTTCGCGACATTCTGCAAGAGGGCAACAAACCATCGAAGGACCGGCAAACGGTCGATCTGCTTGATCGCTATTTTGACGGTGTGCTTGTCCACGGCGACAGGCATCTCATCAGTCTGGACAAAACATTCCCCTATACCGAAGAAATATCCGGCAAAATTTATTATACGGGCATTGTCACGCCGCAAACTGTCACGCCGCAGACTGTCCGGACGCACGCCGACGAGGGCACGCCGATCGCAGACAGACATTTTGACGTGGTCGTGTCTGCCGGTGGCGGACTGTTGGGTCGAGAATTGGTTCTGGCAGCGGCGGAAGCAAAAGCCGGTTCGTCACTGGATGATGCGCATTGGTGTATCCTGACCGGCCCCTATATGGACGAAAAAGACAGGCAGAAACTCTCCCGCCCCGGCATCGCGGTCAGAGAATTTATTCCTGACCTGCATGCGGTCCTGGCAACGGCCCGACTTTCGATTTCACTGGCGGGATATAATACGGTCGCCGATATTATGGCAGCGGGCTGTCGTGCCATTGTGGCTCCACAATGGAACGACAAGGAGACAGAACAATTGCGCCGCGCCGAATTGCTGGCCGCCCGTGGATTGGTTGAAATGCTGTCGCATGAGGCCAAGACAGCCATTGCTGTGCGCACTGCAATAGACCGTGTCATGGCAAAACCATCGCCCGACTGGTCATCCATTCAGACAAATGGCGCCGCTGTCACAGCCGATATTCTGCAAGGTGCATTTGACGGCGACGACCTGAAGCCGTTTCAATAGCGCCCATGACACAAGCCAGAATTGCCTTTTACGCACCGCTGAAATCACCGGACCATCCGATACCGTCCGGTGACCGGGAAATCGCCCGGTTGATGATGCGTGCCCTGCAACTGGCAGGCTATTCGGTTGATCTGGTATCCGAAATCATCTCCTATCAGAAACGGCCGGTGAAAGCGCTCTATGATCGCCGCAGGTCGGATGTGGCCGCCGAGGAGGCGCGCATAAGGCAGGACTGGAAAAAGGATCCTGGCCGCGTACCTGATCTCTGGTTCACCTATCATCCCTACTGCAAGTCTCCCGATTGGCTGGGCCCCGCGCTCTCGCAATCCTTCGGCATCCCCTATGTTACAGCCGAAGCCTGTCGTACCCATCAGGGCACCGCCAGTGACTGGCTTGATGGCCGCGCGGCGGTTCAACAGGCGGTCCGGATGGCCAATATGAATTTTGTCCTCAAGGATTCCGACTGGCTGTATTTGCAGGAGGTCATTCCGGGCATGGGAAATGCCATGCGAATTCCACCATTTCTGGATCTCTCCATTCAGCCCTTGAAAACATCCGATCCGAAACCTCTCTTTGACAATGATGCGCCTGTTCTGCTGGCCGTTGGCATGATGCGCCCCGGTGCAAAAATGGCCAGCTACCAGGCCTTGGCAGAGGCTTTGGAAACGATGCAATCAGAAGCTTGGAACCTGATCGTTGTCGGCGAAGGGCCGGAACGCGAAACGATCACCGGTCTTCTGGATTTCATTGAACCTGCCCGGTTCAAGATGACCGGCAGTATTGCCCATGAGGACATGTTCGCCCTGATGGATCAGTGCGACCTTCTGGTGTGGCCCGGCATTGGCGAGGCCATCGGCCTGGTCTACCTCGAAGCCCAGGCCCGCGGTCTGCCCGTTGCAGCACTGAAGACCGCCGGCGTTCCTTTGGTCGTCTCCAACAATGTGGGTGGCCTGCTGACTGATCCGGATGATGTGGCGGCCTATGGCGCAGCCATAAGGCGCCTCGTCGACGATGCCATCCTGCGCGCGAAACTGGGCAAACAGGGACGCCGCTATGTTGAAGACAAACATGACGTCGCTGCGGTGGCTACACTTTTCAAATCGACCATTGACGAAATTCTCAAAAAAAACCGCAATTCAATCACGCATTGAATCACGGTTTTCGTTTGATGTCTCAAGCTCGACTTGTCCGAAAACCGGTACCCACTTTTCGGGTCTCGCTCTTTGCTAAAGCTCGACTTATCCGAAAACCGGTGCCCACTTTTCGGGTCTCGCTCTTTCTGAAGCTCGACTTGTCCGAAAACCGGTGCCCACTTTTCGGGTCTCGCTCTTTCTGAAGCTCGACTTGTCCGAAAACCGGTGCCCACTTTTCGGGTCTCGCTTAGTGGTACGGATCAGCCGCATCGCGCAGGCCGTCACCCATGAAGTTGAAAGCCAAGATGACCAGTATCACCGGCACGACCGGTAGAATGAGCCACGGATAAAGCACAACCACGTTGATGTTCTGGGCTTCGTTCAGCAACACTCCCCAACTGGTCACCGGCGGTCGCAGGCCAATACCCAGAAAGCTCAAGGCCGTTTCGCCGAGGATCATGGCTGGAATGGTAATGGTCGCCGAGGCGATCAGATGGCTCATGAAGCCGGGAACCAGATGACGCAGAATGATGCGTTTCGGTTTGGCTCCCATCAATTGAGCCGCCAGCACATAGTCTTCCTCACGCAATGACAGCAATTTCGAGCGCACGGCGCGTGCAAGTCCGGTCCAGTCCAGCAGGCCGAGGATAACCGTGATCCCAAAGTAGATAAGAATCGGGCTCCAGGTTATCGGCAATATGGCAGCCAGCGCCATCCATAGTGGAATGCTTGGTATGGATTGCAGCACTTCGATAATGCGCTGGACCACAACATCGACCCAACCACCATAGTAGCCGGCCAGACCACCGATGGTAATGCCGAGAATGAAACTCACGGTGATACCAAGCAGACCAATCGTCAGTGAAATACGTGCGCCATAGATGATGCGCGAAAACATATCGCGACCCAAACGGTCTGTGCCGAAAAGAAAGAGATTGCCCTCGCCTTCAGCACAGAACAGATGCGTCTTCATCGGTATCAAGCCCCACATATTGTAGGGATCACCTTCGCAGAAGAATTTTACCGAATAGACCTCTGACTTGTTGTCGGAATATTCCCGTTTGAGAATTTCCATGTTGAGCGTTCTGACACGCTCATAGACATGCGGCCCGATATAGTCGCCGTCCTTGAAGAAGTGAACGCTCTGGGGTGGCGCGTATATATCTTCAATATGTCTGTGTGCCAGATCGTATGGTGCGATGAATTCAGCAAAGGCAATCACGATATAGCAAAACAGCAGGAAGAGGCCGGAGTAGTAGGCCAGTCTGTGTTTCTTGAATTTCCACCAGATCAACTGGCGCTGGGAAGCAAAATAATACTTCTCCTGCGCCGGGGTAAGCTGTTCGGCTGCACTTGGATCAAAGGGATCAGGCGACACAAAGTGGTCGAGCGGCTGGCCTGCCGCCGGAAGGGATGTATTGCTCATTTTTGCGCCCTTCCCTGCAAGCGAATTCGCGGATCAAGAAACGCCAGAGCGATGTCGGATATCAGAACGCCGATGACAGTCAGAAGCGCAAGGAACATGAGAAACGAGCCGGCCAGATACATATCCTGGCTTTGCAGCGCCGAAATCAACAAGGGGCCCGTTGTTTCCAGTGAAAGAACAATCGCCACGACCTCAGCACCGGAGACAACAGCAGGAAGTATGTTGCCAATGTCGGCAATGAAGAAATTCAGCGACATTCTGAAGGGGTATTTCAGTACGGCCTTCATGGGTGGCACGCCCTTGGCCCGGGCCGTTATCACATATTGTTTTTTCAATTCATCCAGCAGGTTGGCCCGAATTCGCCGGATCATCGCTGCCGTGCCGGATGTCCCGATCACAATCACCGGAATGGCCATATGCTCCATGATCGAGCCGAATTTGGCCAGACTCATGGGTTCATTGATGTAGATCGGGTCCATCAGTCCGCCGATCGACGTGCCGAACCAGACCTTGGCAAAATACATCATCACCAGCGCCAGCAGGAAATTGGGGATGGCAAGCCCCAGAAGGCCAGCAAATGTGAAGGTGTAATCGCCAAAGGAATATTTGTGCGTGGCTGAATAGATGCCAATGGGAAAGGCAATCAGCCAAGTGAAAATAATGGTCACGAAAGACAGCAACATTGTCAGGAACAACCGGCTTCCGATCAGTTCCGATACCGGACGCTCATATTCGAATGAATAACCAAAATCGCCGTGCAACATGCCGGTGGCCCAGCCAATATAGCGCTGCCACAAAGGTTTATCGAAGCCATATTCCGTCCGCAGATATTCTATTTTTTGCGGATCAACCGTTTCGCCCGAAGCCTGCAATTCTGCCAGGTAACTTTCGAAATAGTCCCCCGGCGGCAATTCCACGATGGCGAATATCAGCATGCTGGCGATCACCAGCGTCGGAATCATCGCCATAAAGCGATAGAAAATATATTTCAACATATCGCAGTCTATTCCTCAAACCAGAATGTGTCCGGGCGGTAAACGCCGAAAAAAGCAGATGGCGACCAGGAAAATATTCCAGTTTCCGGAAGGTTACGCAGTTTTCTGTTTACAACAACAGGCTGGATTGCCTCGCGGGCAACGCCGATTGAAAAAACCTCTTCAGAGTATATTTCGAGCATCTCCGACCAGATCGCTTCGCGCTCGACATTGTTGGTTGATTGTCTCCACGACTGGTAGAGTTCGAGCAGGCGTTGCGCGGAGGGCAAACTCGGTGCCTCCCCGGCCTTTCCGCCTGTCTCCGTATATTGTCCCCAAACCGGCCAGTTCGGCTGAGCGGAGGATACCGGGGCCAGTTCTTCGGGGTTTGATTCCGGCGTGGCCAGTCCGATATTCATGCCCTTGGATATGGTCATCATAGTCTGGCCGGTCAGGAACCTGCGACGATGAATGTCGCGCTGCAATGACCGGGTGAAAACCTTGATGCCCAACTCACCCCAATGATATCGAATGAGCTCTAGAGCATCAGTTTGTTCTGTGCTTTCACCGGCGCTTTCGACGATCAGTTCCATGGGGCGCCCATCCGGCAGCAACCGGGTTCCATAGCGATCTCTTTTCTGCAATCCCATCTCGTCCAGCATGTTGTTGGCGGCGGCCGCATCGTGCTGGGTCCAGTTTTTGACGTATTTTTCCTTGAAGAGCGGAGAAACGTCGAGCACGGTGTCGCCGCCTTCCTTGGCAAGGCCGAAAAACAATTGCTCGTTCAACTCATGCCGATCGAGACCCAAGGAAAGCGCACGCCTGAACTGGACGTTCTGAAGCACCTCGCGCCATACCGGGTCGGCGACATTCATATTGGGATAAAGTGAAATCTGTGAGGCAACACCGCTCCGCCAAAGCAGCACCCTGTAGTTCTGATCCTTTTCGCCCTGCTTGAGAAACGTGTAATCGTCAAAGCTCAAATAGCGCGCCTGCAGATCGCTTTCACCTGATCCGGATTTGGTCGGGACGATGTCCGTGGACCCCATGAGCAGCACAACCTCATCAAGATAGGGCAATTGCTGGCCGTTCGGGTCGACGCGGTGATAGTAGGGATTGCGGGTAAAGGAATACCGTTTGGATGGACCATCAGTGGTATTAAACCAGGGTTGCAGGGTCGGAAGTTCAGGATTTTCCTGTCTGTATTGCCGCCCTTTGACCGTATGCATCGCAGACCAGTTGCGGTACTTCCCGTCCTCCACCATTTTGGCCAGTTTTACGGGATCCACATAGTTCTTGTGGAACTGCTTCATATAATGAGACGGCTGATAAATATAGGCGGGGGAAGGACCAGCCAGGCCCAGTGTGAATGCCGGGTTTGGTGTATTCCAGGTGTAGCGGATGGTCTGGTCATCGATAACTTCGAAAACGGGTGGTTCGCCGTCGGACAGCAGAATTTGTGGTATGCCCTTGCCTGTCAGCTCCTGATCATTGGCCACATCCTCCCAATAATAGCGAAAATCCTCCGCCGTAAATGGGTGTCCATCGGACCATTTGTGCCCCTTGCGCAAACGCAGGGTGAAAATCCGGCCTTCCTCGACGTCAAAGCTCTCCAGAATATCCGGTTTGAGCTCAAATTTCTCATTGAATCCAACAAGCCGCGCATAACCGTAAACTGTCATCATACGGATATCCTTGGACTTGCCCAGGAGCATCCGCATGGAGCAACAATAGTTGCCAATGCTTTTGCCGCTCTTTTCAAAATCCAGAACCAGTGGCTGATCCGGCAAACGTTCCGACATGGGGGGAAGTTCACCCGATTCAACCAGCGGCGCCAGGACCGGTGGTTCCTTGAGCGTCCCGATGGCATTGCCCGCAACGGCGGAAAATGAATAGACAAGCGCTCCAAACAAAAATGCACTGATGCGTTTCTTCGTGGTCATGCTACCAGCCTCTTCGTATCGCTGCCCGGCCGAACAAGAACATGGTGATCCTTGCCGATTTCCAACATTTCCATAGCGGCACCCGGACCCTCAGGAACAAATCTTCTGTCCCATTTTTCGTCCGATCTGCTCGTCAGAATGTTTGTCTGGCCAAGCGCAAGTTGATGCGTCAAATCAATCGTGGGAATGGATTGCAACAGGTTTTGTGTATAGGGATGAATCGGATCGCGAAACAAAACCTCTCCGGGTGCAATTTCCACGATGCGTCCAGCCTGCATAACGGCAACGCGATCAGCCACATAATTGACCACGGCAAGATTGTGAGAGATGAAAATCGTCGTCAGGTTCAGCTCGCTCTGCAGGCGTATCAGCAAATTGAGTATTTGTGCCTGAACCGAAACATCCAGTGCAGAAACCGGTTCATCACAGATCAACAAATCAGGATCGAGCGCCAAAGCACGGGCAATGCCAATGCGTTGGCGCTGGCCACCTGAAAAACTGTGCGGATAGCGATTGAGAAATGTTTGCGACAAACCAACCATGTCCATCAATTCGCGTGCACGCTCCTTGCGCCACTGGGCGTTTCCGATGGCGTGGATTTCCAGCGGTTCCGACAGAATATTCATCACTGTGGAACGGGGTGACAATGAGGAGAACGGATCCTGGAAAACCATTTGAATTTTTCGACGCAGATCGAACAGCTCGCGTCCCCGGACCTTGGCCAGATCCACTTCGTTCTTGCCATCGTTGAAGCAGATCGATCCCTCCGTGGGTGTCAGTGCACGGCTGATGATTTTGCTCAATGTTGTCTTGCCGCAACCACTCTCACCAACCAGACCGAAACATTCGCCATAGCGAACTGAAAAGCTGACATTATCAACGGCAATGACCCGGTCAGACTTTGAACTGAAAAGACGGCTGCCCTTTTTGGATTCAAAACTCATCGACAGATTGTTGACATCAAGAACCGTTTCGCCGGGCTCGTGACGACGAAGCTCGGCATTTTCCTTGAAGGCGGCAGGCAACGGCTGGGTCACCTCGCGCAAGGACACCAGACGTTCGCCCGGCTGCATGTCCAACTTCGGGACTGCGGCCAAAAGAGCTTTCAAGTAGGGGTGTTGCGGCCGGTGAAAAATGTCCTCCAGGCCGCCCGCTTCCATCAATGTACCGTGATAAAGCACCAGAATTTCATCAGCCATATTGGCAACAACACCCAGATCATGGGTGATCAGCAGCAAAGACATGCCCAGCTTCTTCTGAACATCCTTCAAGACCGCAAGAACCTGGGCCTGTACCGTTACATCAAGCGCGGTGGTCGGCTCATCGGCAATCAACAGCGCGGGATTGCACACAAGCGCCATGGCGATCATGGCACGCTGGCGCAGCCCGCCGGAAAGCTCCATCGAATACATATTGTAGGCACGCGCGGGGTCAGGAAAGCCGACAAGTTCCAGCATTTGCTGTGTCAGTTCCCGGCACTCTTTGCGACTGACATCGCGATGCAGGTCCAGCGCCTCATCAATCTGATTGCCAATCGTGTGAACCGGGGAAAGCGATGTCATCGGCTCCTGGAAAATGATGGAAATCCGACCGCCACGAATTTGCCGCATGGCGCGCGCATCCCGCGACAGCTGCACAATGTCGACAGGCTCTCCACCGCTCAATGGGTCATAAAAATTGATCGATCCACCGGTGATTTCGGCAACGTCAGGCAGAATCCCCATGATGGTCTGAGCGATTATGGATTTTCCTGAACCGGATTCACCGACCAGGGCAACTGTTTTGCCCTTTGGAATACGAAAGCTGATGCCCTTGACAACGTCCGATTGATGTTCCCCTACACCGATTGCAACCCGCAAGCCCTCAACCCGCAGAATATCAGAACCATTTTCACTCATCGAACAGATTTTCCCCTAGAACTCAGCGATCAGGCCACTATATTGTTTTTTTTACCATTCGCCCAACTCACAGCAATGTGAACATACTTGCAGTATTTTACACTGCTGCCAATGACCCTTTTGACCAAAGATAGATCTTATCTTGGGAAATCTCCTCGACAAGCGCCTTTTCCCGGTCACGGGCGCCCAATAAAATCAGGCAAAGCCTAATAATGCCCGTATGGGTCACTATGACTGTCGGTGCATGAAGGCTTTCAAGAAATGCCAGCAAGGAAGGAACGCGCGCAGCAAAGCTCTCTCCGTTCCGGGGATGGAAGTTCCAGCGGTCAGCTTTGCGCCTGCGCCTTTCATCGGGGAAATTCTTCTTGACTTCCAAGGTCGTCAAACCTTCCCAACGGCCAAAGGATAACTCCTTCAAGCGCGGTTCGATGACAATATCGCCGAGTGGATGCGCCAAACGTTGCGTTATGATCCCAGCTGTTTGCCGAGCGCGCAGCAGTGGCGATGCAAATATCTGAAGCTCGTGTGTTGCCAGATGTCCTGCAGCGACACGTTCAAACATGGTTTGTGAAAGCACTTCTGCCTGTGCTTTGCCCGTGTCATTCAGCGCAATATCGCTGTCACCCTGAAATCGTCCGTGCAGGTTCCAGTCCGTCTGACCGTGACGTATCAGATACAGATCGGGTAAATCACCCGGGTTGAAATCAGTCATCTATGGAATGATACATATCATACCATTCGACGAAGGCTGCGAGACCTTCTTCCAACGGTGTATGCACCTTGAAATCAAAATCCCGCGCAAGCGAGTCCGTATCTGCGTAGGTCTCGTAAACATCACCCGCCTGCATCGGCAAAAATTCCTTGATTGCTTTTTGTCCCAGCAAATTTTCTAGGGTTTCGATCATCCGCATCAATTCAACAGGTTCCGAATTGCCAATATTGTAGAGTCTGTAGAGTGGCGCGATTTGCTGTTGTTTATCGGCTGAGTCCGAATCGGATTTTCTGACGGGCGGTGAAAGCAGGACCTTGATGACCCCCTCGGCAATATCATCGATATAGGTAAAGTCACGTCGCAGGGCGCCGTTGTTGAAAACCCGGATCGGCTGACCGTTGCGAATGGCTTTGGTAAAGAGATAGGCGGCCATGTCCGGGCGCCCCCAGGGACCGTAAACGGTAAAAAACCGAAGCCCTGTCACCGGCATGTTCCAGATATGGCTATAGGCATGCGCCATCAACTCGTTGGATTTTTTGGTGGCGGCATAAAGACTGATGGGATTATCGACGTTCTGTTCGGTGCTATAGGGAACATCGGGGCTATTGCCATAGACCGAACTCGAACTGGCATAGACCAGATGTTCTACGCCATGGTTGCGACAGCCTTCGAGGATATTCAAAAAACCGGTTATATTGCTGTCTATATAGGCGTGCGGATTCTCCAGCGAATAGCGCACACCCGGCTGTGCAGCCAGATTGACGACATGCGTTGGCTTGATCGCTTGGAAAATGGCTTCCATTGCATCTTTGTCGGCCAGATCGGCCCGCTCAAAGGTGAAATTGCTGCGGACAGTCAATTGCGCCAGTCGGGCTTTTTTCAATGAGACGTCATAATAGGCGTTCATATTGTCGATGCCGACGACCTGGTATCCCAGATCGAGAAGTCGGCGTGCAACGTGAAAGCCTATAAAGCCCGCTGCCCCGGTCACGATAATCGGGGCCTGTATCTGTACTGCCATTTTTGTAAAGCTCGCCGTATTGGGTGTTCAGATTGACACAATGTGGTATGGCATTTTTTTGTGAAGTGTTTATACCCGCTCAGACCCTAATTGAAAACGCTGGTATTTGTCGAATGTCAAACTGGTGCATTCTTCCAGCAGGTTAACTTCGTGAGGCTGTTTTGATCATAACGATTATTGGGACCGGCTATGTCGGTATTGTAACGGGTGCATGCCTTTCGGAGTTCGGGTTTGACGTTACCTGTGTGGATAACAATCCAGAAAAAATTGCATTGCTGAAGAACAATGTCAGTCCCATTTACGAACCGGGCCTTGAGCAATTGATACGTTCAAATGCCAATATGGGACGTTTGCACTTTGAAAGCGATGTATCACGCTGCGTTCCGCAGTCTGATGTCGTTTTTCTGGCCGTCGGCACGCCTTCCGCCGCAAATGGCGAAGATGTTGATCTGTCTTACGTTTTCAAGGCTGTCGAAGATATCGCACCGCATTTGAAAAATGGGGCGGTCGTCGTCATCAAATGCACGGTTGTACCGGGAACCTCACAAAAAATCAGAGATCTGATCAGCAAACTCCGCCCGGATCTCGATTTTTCCGTCGTCAGCAATCCGGAATTTCTGCGCGAAGGGTCCGCAATTCAGGATTTCATGCGCCCGGACCGTGTTGTCATTGGTATCCATGACGAGCGCGGACGCAATGTGACGGCCCAGCTCTATCGACCGTTGAGCCTGCAGGAAACACCCATTTCCTTTGTCTCGAATGTCGGTGCCGAACTGAGCAAATATGCAGCCAATGCATTTCTCGCGATGAAAATCAGCTTCATCAACGAGATCGCCGATCTTTGCGAGAAGGTTGATGGCAACATCATCGAGGTCTCGGAAATTATTGGGCTCGATGATCGTATCGGTGACAAATTTTTGCGTGCAGGCCCCGGCTTCGGTGGCTCCTGTTTCCCCAAGGACACACGTGCGCTCGCCGCTTTTGCCCGCAGCGTCAATGCGCCCCAGGCGCTTGTCGAGGCGACAATTCAGGTCAATGAAGATCGCAAACTAGACATGGCAGCCCGTGTGCTCGCCGCGATCGGCAATCCGACAGGAAAAACCGTTGCTGTCCTCGGTGTGGCGTTCAAGCCGGATACGGATGACATTCGCGAATCTCCGGCACTGCCGGTTTTGGATACGCTGATCAAAAATGGTGTGAAGGTTCGCGCATTCGATCCAAAGGCAATGGAAGCGGCCGCCGTGCATTACCCCGACGTGGTCTGGGTCGACGACCCCTATGAGGCCGTCATCGGCGCGCATGCCGTTGTGATCATGACTGAATGGAATGTCCTGCGGGCGCTCGAACTTGACCGCCTGCGTGATGCGATGGCCTATCCTTTGATGATTGACCTGCGCAATGTTCACAAGCGCAAGGAGCCAACACGGCACGGCTTTACCTACATGAGCGTCGGCCGCGATCGGGCAAAACCCACATCCGTTGCCGAATAGCGGTTCTGCGCTGATAAAGTATCGCCAAACCACGGTCAGACTGCTCTCTGGACAACCAACGAAAACGCAAAGTTCCCACCTGCTTTTGTCACTTTGATCCATTGACAACATACCCGGTAGTATGTTCCTCTCGCTTCGGGAAGAAGACTGCTGGCGCTGACATTTCAATGTTACAATTGAAGTCGGTGCAGCACGCGGGAGGTCGATGCAGCGAATGTCAGTTTCGGCGACAGTGAATCCGGCACGTCACGGGCAAGAGGAAATCCTCGATGCCGCGGCACAGTGTTTCATGGATCGCGGCTATGCTGCCACCAGCATTGATGATGTTGCGCGCAATCTGGGTGCGACAAAGGGGCGGATCTACCACCACTACAGGTCCAAGGCTGATTTGTTCTTCGCCGTTTATCGGCAAGGCATGCAGATGAATTTTGATGCGATTGCTCCGCTTGCCGAACAGAAGATCGGCATTGTGGAGAAATTGCGCGCCATGACCAAGACACATACATTGGCGATGATCCGCACGCAGCCCTATCAGCGCTGTGTATGGGAAGGCGTTGAGCTCTTGCTGCGCGGCTCGACAACACCCCAGCAACGCGATGCGCTGGTCGAATTGCACAAAATGCGCACCGATTATGCAAACATATTTCGTGACGTGCTGGAACAGGCCAAACTGGAAGGCATTGCGCATTATCAAAGCTCCAGCATCACTTTGCATCTCATGTTCATGTCTTTGAATTCACCTCTCTTCTGGTTTCAGCCCAGTCACGGAGTCGATGAAAAGACCATTGATGGAATTGCCAGCCAATGCACCGTTTTTGCTTTGCGTGGCCTTGGATTGAAAGAGGAATTGATCGCCGATGTCTGACATGAATTTGGGAATTACAGAAAAACTGCAACCGCTCCTCGACGCCGTCCGCACCATGGTCCGTGATGATATATTGCCATTGGAAGAGGAATACCTTGCCGAAGTAGACAAGGGAGACCGCTGGGAATACACGGCGCGCCAGGTGGAAATTCGTGAAGGCCTGAAGGCAAAGGCGCGTGAAAACGGTCTGTGGAATTTCTGGCTGACCGGGTCTGACAAAGGCTACGGATTGACCACAGTTGAATATGCCTACCTGGCCGAAGAAATGGGCAAGGCGCATCTGGGACCCGAGGTTTTCAATTGCTCTGCCCCGGATACCGGCAATATGGAGGTGTTTGAACGTTACTGCTCCGAGGAGCAGAAAGATCGTTGGCTGACGCCCTTGCTGAACGGCGAAATTCGCTCCGCCTACCTGATGACAGAACCCGATGTGGCTTCGTCCGATGCCACCAATATCTCCATGTCGTGCAAACGCGAGGGCGACGAATACGTTCTCAATGGCGAAAAATGGTGGTCGTCAGGCGCCGGTGATCCGCGCTGCAAGATCTATATCGTCATGGTGAAGACCGGCGATGAGAATACCCCCAAACACCAACGGCATTCGATGGTTCTCGTTCCTGCCGAAACGCCCGGGGTGGAAAAACTGCGTGCGATGCAGGTTTACGGGCATGATGATGCACCCCACGGACATTTCCATATTCGCTTCAAGGATGTGCGGGTTCCTGCAGAAAACCTGATCCTCGGTGAAGGTCGCGGATTTGAAGTTTCACAGGGCCGGCTTGGGCCTGGCCGTATCCATCACTGCATGCGCGCCATCGGTCAGGCCGAACATGCGCTTGAGCTGATGTGTCAACGATCCCTGCGGCGCGAAGCCTTCGGCAAGCCCCTTGCACAATTGGGCGCCAATTATGACATCATTGCGCAATGCCGGATGGACATAGAAATGGCCAGACTGTTGTGCCTGAAAGCTGCATGGATGATGGATCAGGGCGATGCCAAGGCAGCGGCCCCGTGGATCAGTCAGATCAAGGTCGTGGCACCGCTTGTCGCCTTGAAGGTCACAGATGAGGCGGTGCAGATGTTTGGCGCCCAGGGCATTTCACAGGATACACCGCTTGCCCGTGCCTGGACCTCCTTGCGCACCCTGCGCCTTGCCGACGGTCCCGATGCCGTCCACCGCAGGCAGGTTGCCCGCAACGAACTACGCAAATACACACAGGAGCGGGTTTGACCATGAAAGCCATTGTCTGTGACGAATACGGGCCGCTGAAATCGCTGGCCTACAAGGACGTGGCGGATCCTGTTGCACAGGGCAACGCGGTTGTCATTCGTGCAAAGGCCATCGGCGTCAATTATCCTGACGGCCTGTTGGTCCAGGGTCTCTACCAGATGAAACCGCCGACCCCCTTTGTACCGGGCATGGAAGTGGCCGGGATTATTGAATCCGTCGGACCTGATGTGACAGGGCTGGCACCTGGAGACCGGGTCGCTGCGCTGATGCAGATGGGTTCCTATTCGGAATTGGTATCCTCACCGGCAGCGGCCGTGTTTCCCTTGCCTGAAAAAATGGATTTCGCCGACGCCTGCGCATTGCTGTGCGCCTATGGCACATCGCACCACGCATTGAAGCAGCGCGCCAACCTTCAGCCGGGCGAAACAGTGGCCGTGCTGGGTGCCGCCGGGTCCACCGGCATTGGCGCCATACAGATTGCCAAGGCAATGGGCGCAAAAGTCATTGCAGTGGCGTCGACTGCGGAGAAACAGAAAGTTGCGAAAGACAGCGGTGCCGATGAATGCATTGGCTACGATAATTTGAAGGATGATCTGAAAAAACTGACCAAGGGCAAAGGCGTCGATGTGCTTTTTGACCCCGTTGGAGGTGACGCCTTTGATTCCGCCTGCCGCGCCATGGCGCGTGGCGGACGGTTGCTGGTCATCGGCTTTGCGTCCGGACGCATACCGCAACTTCCGGTCAATCTCACCCTGGTCAAGGAATTTTCTGTCGTTGGCGTTTTCTGGGGTGCCTTTACAGCACGTGAACCCGGTCAATACGCCAGCAACATGAAAGAGCTCATTGGCTGGTATCTGGACGGGCGTGTGAAACCCCATATCGAAGGTTGCTACCCGCTGTCTGAGGCACCAGCCGTTCTGGAGCGCGTCCTTGGACGTGGAGCAACCGGAAAGCTGGTTCTGGTCCCTGAAGGAGCATGATGGTGCAGATCCCCACAGAAACCTTTGCCTTGACGCAAAAGCAGGATGGCTACTCAGGCACGTCCGAAGGGCTGACCTTCGAAAGCATGGATCCCTATCTCGAAGGCAAGACCATCGCCCTGCCGTCACTGGCTGATGGTCAGGTGCTGATCAAGGTTGCCATGGCGTCGATCAATCCATCTGATCTTCATTACATCAAGGGTGAATACGGACATCCAAGGGTCAAAGGTGCGGCTGCCGGGTTTGAAGGCGTTGGAGACGTCATCGCAGGCGCCGGCAACCATGCGCAATCCCTGATCGGCAAACGGGTTGCGTTCACGGTCGGACCTGACGGCTCGGGCGCATGGGCAGAATATGCAGTGACGTCCGCAGCCGTGTGCATTCCGGTGCGCGACGACATGCGCAATGAGGACGCGGCGGGACATGTGGTCAACCCCCTCACCGCCATGGCCATGTTCGACATCGTGCGCAACGCCAAAAGCGGCAGTTTCATCATGACGGCCGCCAACAGCCAGCTGTGCAAACTGATGACGGCCCTGGGACGCGATAATGACATTGCGCCCATCGCCATTGTCCGCAGGGATGAGCAGGCGGCGCATCTTCTCGAATTGGGCGCGAAATACGTTCTGAACAGCACCGCAGCGGATTTCAAAGAGACATTGCGCGATGTGATACGACAGGAAAAGCCGCGGATCCTGCTGGATGCGGTTGCAAATCAGCTGTCAGCCGACATTTTTGCATCCATGCCCAATCAGGCGCGGTGGGTGGTTTATGGAAAACTTGATCCGCAACCACCGAAATTGCAGGAAATGGGCCAGTTCATCTTCATGCAGAAACAGATAGAGGGCTTCTGGTTGACCCGGTGGTTCATGGCAACCCCCAGGGATGAACAGGTCAGGATTATCGGTGAAGTACAGGCCCGTTTCGTTTCAGGTCAGTGGCAAACCGAGGTGTCGGACACCATCCGACTGAAGGATGCGATGAATGATTTGGCAGAAGCGTTGCGCAATACAACCGGAAAGGTCATGCTGATACCCTGATACGACCGGGAGAGGAATTGGGAACCTGTTGATTCATTTCACCATGTTCATCCACGAGAACGAGCAAAAGCTCAAGGCTTGGGAGGGCCAACCGAGTGGACATACTACAATTGATCGTAAGTGGCCTGGCAAATGGATGCGTCTACGGACTCATCGCTCTGGGCTTCGTGCTTATCTACAAGGCAACCGAAGCCGTGAATTTCGCCCAGGGCGACTTCATGATGCTGGGTGCATTCATCACGCTGGGCTTTACCAATGCCGACCACATGGACCTGCCGTTCTGGCTTTCGGTCATCCTTGCTATCGGCATTATGGGCATTCTGGGTTACCTCCTCGACATGATCGTGTTGCGGCGGATGTTCGGCCAGTCCCAGGTGGCAGTCGTCATATTGACCATCGCGCTGGGATTTGTAATCCGCTTCATCGCCGGCCTCATCTGGGGTCACGAGCCGCAATCACTGGAATCGCCGCTGTCAGGGCTTGAATTGCGCTTTGGAGGGCTTGTGCTTGGCATGGACGAGGTCTGGGTGATCATTGTCACCGTTGCGCTGACGGCATTGCTCTACGTGTTTTTTGCCCGAACCAAACTTGGCATCGGTATGCAGGCGTCATCGCAAAACCAGCTTGCCGCCTATTACATGGGTATTCCGGTCAAGCGCATTCACTCGATGATCTGGGCGCTGTCGGGTGTCGTGGCAGCCATTGCAGGCATTCTTTTTGCCTCAAAAGGCTCCATTGATCCAACCGCTGGCCTGCTCGGCATCAAAGCCTTTGCTGCGGCAGTGATCGGTGGGTTTGGCAGCCTGCCCGGCGCATTGCTGGGTGGCATCATTGTCGGTCTGGTCGAGCCTTTCGCTGCACGCTACATGCCAGCTGGCTATTCACAGATTTTCCCCTATCTGATTCTGGTTGTGATGCTTGTGGTTCGCCCGCACGGCATATTGTCACAAATCCAGACCAAGAAAGTGTGAGGGGCAAACATGCGCATTGTATTCAAAACCTCATATGACGCAGATATCCGTCTGTTCAAACATAAGGCTCAGGCTTTCTGGTATCTGCTGCTGTTTGCTCTTGCCATCCTGTTGCCCTTCCTGATCGGCGACTTTCTGATTGGCGAGGCCACACTCGTGCTGATCTGGGCCATTTGCGGCATGGGCCTGATGGTGCTGGTCGGTCAAACCGGTCAGGCCAGTCTCGGACATGCGGCTTTCATGGCTGTCGGCGCCTATTCCAACGTGCTTTATCAGGAGCATTTTTCCATGCCATTCCTGCTTTCTTTCCCGCTGGCGGGACTGACAGCAGGTGTTGCCGGTGCGTTGATTGCCATGCCGATAACAAAGCTGCACGGTATTTATCTTGCCATCGCCACCCTGGCGATCTCGGTTCTTGCAGAAGATCTGATTGTCATCATGGAGCCGCTCACCGGCGGCGTTTCAGGCCTCTTTGCGCCTGATATCGAGATATTCGGCTTTGTTTTCAATCGCTACGGCAATCCGGTCGAGCTCTATTGGCTTGTGCTGGGCATCACCTTGGTCATTGTCTATCTTTATCGCAACATGCTGCGTTCTCCACTTGGCAGGTCCTTTGCCGCCGTTCGTGACTCTGAGGTCTCTGCAAAGGCGATGGGCATCAATGTCGCGCGCACAAAGATGGTGGCCTTCGCCGTGTCCTGTTTCATCACGGGCCTTGGCGGCGCGTTGATGGGACATTTTGCGACGATATTCACCAATGAGACATTCAACCTGATCATGTCGATCACATTGCTTCTGATCATTGTGGTTGGCGGTCTCGGGACAATACACGGGGCCTTTTTTGGTGCGATCGTTTTTGTCATGCTGCCTTTGGTCATATCACTGACAAGGGATGCATTGACGGTCTTTGCAGACTCCGGTTCGGTGACCATTCCAGGTCTTGAAAGCGGATTGTTCGGCATCATCCTCATCGGTTTCATCCTGTTCGAACCAATGGGCATTTATGGTCGCTGGCTGAAAATCCGCACCTATTTCGAGCTCTTTCCCTTCTACCGCAAGGACATGTTCCGCCGCCAGAAAAGTTACCTGAAAACGGAGCGCACAAGATGAGCCTGCTGGAACTCAAAAATGTTACCCTGCGTTTTGGTGGCCTGGTTGCCGTCAATGACGTGTCATTCAGCGTGGAAGAAGGTGAAGTCTTTGCGCTTGTGGGGCCAAATGGCGCGGGAAAATCAACGATACTCAACATGATATCCCGCCTCTATACGCCCGCTGAAGGTGATATCCTGTTTGAAGGCAAGAGCATTCTGGGAGCCGAGCCGCACGATGTACCGGTACTGGGTATTGCCAGAACCTTTCAGAACATCGAATTGTTCGAGCAGGCTTCTGTATTGCAGAACCTGCTGGTCGGGCGCCATACGCATTGCCGTTCGAATTTCCTGACAGATATGCTGTTCACGCCATTCGTGCGCGCCCAGGAGCGCGTTCACCGGGAGGCCGTAGAGCATGTGATCGATTTCCTCGACCTTCAGCCCTATCGCCAGAAACTGATTGCAGGTCTGCCCTATGGCGTTCGGAAAGTCGTGGAAATGGGACGCGCATTGGCCGTGAAGCCAAGATTGCTGCTGCTTGATGAACCGGCATCCGGCCTTTCGGTGGAAGAAACGCAGGACGTGGCCTTCTGGATCGAGGACATCAAGAAGGTGATGGGGGTGACCGTTCTCATGGTCGAGCACGATATGCATCTGGTCAGTTCCGTATCCGATCGCGTCATGGCTCTGGCCGATGGCAGCATGCTGTCAATCGGCACGCCGCAGGAGGTCCAGACTGATCCTGCTGTTATCGAGGCCTATCTGGGTTCCGATGACGGAACCGAAAGCGGAGAGGCAGCATGACCAACGAACACAATCAGCCGCTTCTGAAAATCGACAACCTGGAAAGCTATTACGGCCCGATCATGGCCATTCGTGGTGTCAGTCTCGAGGTCAATGAGGGGCAGATCGTCACCGTTCTTGGCGCCAATGGCGCTGGCAAGACGACATTGCTGAAAACGATTTCCGGGGTCATGGATCCGGAAAAGGGAACGGTTGCTCTATCCGGTGAATTCATTCAGGGCTTGGCGCCCGACAAGGTCGTTCAAAAGGGCATCGTACATGTTCCCGAAGGGCGGGAAATCTTTCCGATTCTGACCGTCGAAGACAACCTCAAGATGGGCGCCTATACCCGATCGGACAAAGCCGGTGTCGCAGCCGACATGGAACTGGTTTATGACTATTTCCCCATCCTCAAGGAGCGCCGGTCGCAGGAAGCCGGAACCCTTTCGGGCGGACAACAGCAGATGCTCGCCATTGGCCGGGGCCTGATGGCAAAACCGCGCATCATGTTGCTGGATGAGCCAAGCCTTGGGTTGAGCCCCTTGCTGGTCAAGGAAATTTTCAGCATCATCCGCAGGCTGAACAGAGAACAAAATGTCACCATGATGTTGGTGGAACAAAATGCAAAGGTTGCGCTTGATGTCGCCCACTATGGATATGTCATGGAACTTGGACGTATCGTGATGAGCGGTGAAGCTGCAAAACTGCGCGAATCCAAAGACATCCAGGAGTTTTATCTGGGTGCACAACAGGACACGCAACGCGGGCAAAGACGCTGGAAACAGCGCAAAACCTGGCGCTGAGCCAGTCTAGGGAGGTATGAGCATGGGGAGTCTGGAGACCATTCCGCGGCAAACGCTCGTCAATGGTATCAGTCTGAATGAGGATCTGGAAAACGGTCCCTTTTATATCGACGGCTGTGACACGATCACCAAATTGTTTCTGCAACGATGCAAGGAACTGGGTGAGCGCACGTCCCACCGGGAAAAAGACTATGGGATCTGGTTGTCCTATTCCTGGAACGATTTCCATGAGCATACCAGACTGATTGCCAATGGGCTGGCAGCGCTGGGTCTGCAACGTGGTGATGTTGTTTCCATCCTGTCTGAAGACAATAAGGAATGGGTCTATACCGACCTGGCCGTGCAATGCATGGGCGCTATTTCCTCCGGTGTCTACACGACCGATTCCGCAGGCCAGCTCTCCTATCTGGTGACGGATTCCAACAGTCAGTTCCTGTTCATAGAAAATGATGAGCAGCTCGACAAATATCTGACTGTTCGCGATGAGATGACATGCCTGAAAAAGGTTATCGTCTATGACCGAGAGGGCCTGCATGATTATCACGATGACCAGGTCATGTTTCTGGATGAACTTTACGATATCGGACGGGTCCATCTGAAGAAAAACCCGGATCTTTTCGAGCAGGAGATAGCCAGATCCAAACCGACGGATATCGCCCTGCTTGTCTACACCTCCGGGACGACGGGCCAACCCAAAGGCGCCATGATTTCGCAGGGCAACATCATGTATTCCCTGTCCGTGGGTGCCATTACACTGCCGGCCTATGATACCGATGAACAGGTCTGCTTTCTGCCGCTGTGTCACATTCTGGAGCGATTCATTTCGGTGCTTTCACCGATAGCCTCCAAATCCACGGTCAATTTTGCGGAAAGTCCCGAAACGGTTTTTGACAATGTCCAGGAAGTCAGCCCGCATATTTTCACGGCTGTTCCGCGGGTCTGGGAAAAAATCTATTCGAGAATTTCGATCATGATGGGAGACGCTACCCCGTTCGGCCAGTTTGCCTTCAAGCAGGCATTGGCGGCAGGGGCGGCCCGGGCATCCTGCCTGCGTGACGAAAAGCCGGTACCGCTTTACACCGCGCTGCGTTATCGCTTCTGGGATGCAATTGTGCTGAAGAATATACGGCGGATGATCGGAATGGATCGATTGCGTCGCGGCACGACCGGCGCGGCTCCGATCTCTCCCGACCTTCTGTTGTGGTACCAGACCATCGGCATTGATCTGTTTGAGGGTTACGGAATGAGTGAAACATCCGGCATCATTTCGCTCAACATGTATGGCCACAACAAGGTGGGCACTGTCGGGCGTGTTGTCCCCGGTGGAAAAGTCCGTATCGGCGATGGAAACGAGATCCAGTACAAGGCACCCAATGTGTTCGAGGGCTATTGGAACAAGCCCGCCCAGACAGAAGATTCCATGACAACGGATGGTTGGCTAAGGACTGGCGATGTGGGCTTTCTGGACAATGAAGGCTACCTGAAAATTACCGGGCGTCTCAAGGACATCATCATTACGGCTGGCGGAAAAAACATCACCCCGGCCGAAATCGAGAACAAGCTGAAATTTTCTCCCTATATCTCCGATGCTGTGGTCATTGGTGACAAAAAGAAATTTCTTTCCTGCCTGATCATGATCGATCAGGAGAACGTCGAGAAATTTGCCCAGGATCGCAGAGTTCCATTTGGAGATTTTGCTTCGCTGTGCGCGACGCCGGAGGTCCAGGAACTGATCGGAGGCGTCGTTGAAAAGGTCAACGAAGAATTCGCACGGGTCGAGCAGATAAAGGCATTTCGCCTCATTGATGTTCTCTTGACAGCAGAGGATGATGAGTTGACCGCCACCATGAAGCTCAAGCGCAGCTTCGTGGAGAAAAAACATAAAGCGCTGATCGACACGATGTATGGATGATTTTACCCATTTCACCAGGAGGAGACTACCAATGAAGAATATTATCACATCGACGGCTATCGCAATGGCTCTGTCGGCGGCCATGCTGCCGCAGGCATTTGCGGAAACACAGGGCGTCACGGACACGGAAATTCTGATCGGATCCAATCAGGACCTGTCAGGCATTTTCGCCGCCTTTGGCGCACCGGCTATCGGCGCTGCCAATCAGCTTTTTGACGAAGTGAATGAAAAGGGCGGTGTGCACGGTCGCAAGTTGCGGCTGATTGCTGAAGACCATGGCTACCAAATGCCAAAGGCCATGCAGAACATCAACAAATTGATCAATTCCGACAAAGTGTTTGTGATGCTCCTGTCGCTTGGCACACCGATGAATATTGCCAGTTTTCCGCTGCTTGAACGCAAGGGGATTGCCAATATCGGACCTCTGACAGCAGCCCGTCAGATGATCGAACCGCTGGAGCCCTACAAGTTTGCCGGTTTCTCTTCCTACTATGACCAGATCCGCGCCGGGATTACCTTTCTGAAGGAAAACAATGACGCCAAAACAATTTGCGCCATGTATATTCCTTCGGATTTCGGCAAGGAGATTCAGGAAGGCGCAAAAGACGTCTCTGCTGAATTGGGTATCGAATACAAGGCTGAAACCACCCACAAGCCGGATGAGCAGGATTTTGTCGGCTCATTGACCAAGCTGAGAGATGAAGGCTGTGACACCATCGCCGTTGCGCTTGGTGTGCGCCAGACCATCACGGCTTTGGCCACCGCAAAGAAAATCGGCTGGAATGATGTGGATTTCGTCGGTGGTTCGGCCTCTTTCCATACCGCAATTGCAAAGGTTCCCGGCGGTCTGACCGAGGGTTTCTATGCGGCGGCCGGATGGCCCGATCTGACCACCCGGATATCTGATCCGGTAGTGAAAAAATGGACAGATGATTATCAGGCCAAATTCGGTGAATTCCCCGGAACAGGCGCTTTGCTTGGCCGTTCAGCGGCTGAAGGTCTTGTGATGGCATTGGAAGCGGCAGGCAAGGACCTGACTGCGGAGAACTTCATCACAGCGATGGAAAGCCTGGATTACATTGATCCGATAACAGGCGTGCGCACCAACTATTCTGCTGAAGATCATCAGGGTGGTGATGCGGTGATCATCTCCCATATCGAAGACGGCAATTGGGTCGTCGTCGGCGAGCAGTAGAACTGATCAAATCCATCCGGCGCCTGTTTATCGGGCGCCGGAAACCTGATAATTGCCAAACCACCCAACCAACCCATCCCAACCTGCTTTCGGTGAATTTGAATGAACGAAATCGTTTCCTATGCAGTCCTGCCTGATGAGGCCGGTGCCATCGCGGTCATCACGATTGACAACCCACCCGTCAACGCTGCCGGCCATGCCGTGCGCGAGGGGCTGGTCAAGGCTGCGAAAGCATTCGCCGATGATCCGGCAGCCAAGGTCGCTGTCGTCGTGGGTGCCGGACGCACATTCATCGCCGGTGCGGATATCAAGGAATTTGGAAAACCGCTACAGCCGCCGTCACTTCCGGAAGTCACCAATCTGCTGGAAGCACTGAACAAGCCCACTGTCTGCGCCATACACGGAACGGCGCTTGGCGGCGGCCTGGAAACGGCCCTTTGCTGTCACTATCGCGTGGCCCTGAAATCTGCACGGGTGGGATTGCCGGAAGTGCATTTGGGATTGTTGCCAGGCTCCGGAGGCACACAGCGCCTGCCCCGTCTGGTCGGCATTGAAGCTGCGACCGACATTATCACCAGCGGGCGACACGTCTCTGCTCCCGAAGCGCTGAAACTCGGCATTGTCGATGCCATTGACGATGGCGACGATCCGTTGGCCGCCGGCATTGCCTTTGCCCGGCGTGTGCTGGCAGAAAATCTGCCGGTGCGCCGTACCAGTGAGCAGAATGAAAAAATTGAAGCCGTTCGCGGCAATACCAAGCTGTTTGATGATCTGCGAGCAGCTGTCAAAAAGAAGGCAAAGGGGCAAATCGCTCCCCTGACCTGCCTGGAAGCGATCATTGACTCCACGGAATTGCCGTTCATGAAAAGCATGGATCGCGAACGTGAATATTTCATGGAGCTGTTGAATACGCCGCAACGCGAAGCCATGATTCATGCGTTCTTCGCTGATCGTGAAGTCGGCAAGGTCCCGGAACTCAAGACCGGCCATGCACGGCCTTTGGACAGCGCCGCAGTGATCGGCGGCGGAACCATGGGAGCCGGAATCACGGTCTCCATGCTGTTTGCCGGCATGCCGGTGACGATGGTCGAACGCGATGAGGAAAGCGCCCAGCGCGGGCGTCAGAATGTCGAACGTATTCTCGATGACGGGGTCAAGCGCGGCAAATTTGATCAGGCGCATCGCGACCATCTTGCAAACAAGCTCTATTCGGTCAGTTCGGATATTGCTTCGATCGCTTCGGCAGACATTGTTATCGAAGCCGCATTTGAAAACATGGACGTCAAGAAGGACCTGTTCCGACAAATAGATCAACACGCCAAGGCCGGTGCCGTTCTGGCCAGCAACACCTCCTACCTCAACATCAATGAAATTGCCTCGGCAACAAAACGACCACAGGATGTTCTGGGGCTGCATTTTTTCTCACCGGCCCATGTCATGCGCCTGCTGGAAATCGTGGTTGCAGACAAAACCCATGCGGATGTGGCCGCGACAGGGTTTGCTCTGGCGAAAAAGCTCAAGAAGGTCGGTGTGCGGGCGGGCGTTTGTGACGGGTTTATCGGAAACCGTATCCTGGAACGCTATCTGTCGCTTGCCTCCTTCATGGTTGAAGACGGCACCAGCCCCTATGACATTGACAAGGCCGTGCTGAATTTCGGTTACCCCATGGGGCCCAACCAGATGGGCGATCTGGCCGGTCTCGACATTGGCATGGCCAACCGCAAACGCAAACGTGCGGAAGGCTGGAAAGGTCGCTATGCGTCCGACTATATGGACCGGATCGGAGAATTGGGCCGCTTCGGGCAAAAAACCGGTCGTGGATTTTACATCTATGAAAACGGCAGCCGCATCGGCAAACCTGACCCCGAAGTTCTGGAAATCATTGATCAGGTCAGAGCCGAAAAGGGCATTACGCCAAAGCCCCTCATTGAAGAAGAGATCATGCGGCGTTACATGGCCGCCATGATCAATGAAGGCGCACGCGTTGTTGAAGAAGGCATTGCACTGCGTCCGCTCGATGTCGATATCACCATGCTTTATGGATACGGCTTCCCGCGCTGGCGCGGCGGACCGTTGAAATATGCAGACATGGTCGGGCTGGACACGATATTGGCCGACATTCGCAGTTTCCAAAGCGAAGATCCGGAATTCTGGAAGCCGGCCCAACTCCTCATCGATCTTGTGGACCGGGGCGAAAACTTTGACACGTTGAACAAAAAAGCAAATTTCTAGAGGATATTGACCCCATGCGTGAAGCTGTAATCGTATCGACCGCCCGAACCGCGATCGCCAAAGCCTTTCGAGGCAGTTTGAACATAACCCATGGTGCGGAATTTGGCGGTGCTGCCGCCAGCGCCGCTGTGGAACGTTCCGGCGTTGACCCCGACCTGATCGAGGACGCCATCTTCGGATGCGGCCTGCCTGAGGGTGCGACCGGCGGCAATATTGCCCGACAGATTGCCATCCGCGCCGGCCTCCCGGTGACCACGGCGGGTCTGACTGTCAACAGGTTCTGCTCCTCCGGTCTCCAGGCCATTGCTTTGGCCTCCCATTCCATCACCGTCGAGGGGTCTCCGGCCATGTTGGCGGGTGGGCTGGAATCCATTACGCTGGCCCAGGGACATGCCAATACCCATATGGCGGCAAGCCCGTGGATCCTTGAAAACAAGCCTGAAATCTATCTGCCGATGATCGACACAGCCGATATTGTCGCAGCGCGCTATGGTATCAGCCGCCTTGCCCAGGATGAATACGCACTGGCTTCTCAGCAGCGCACGGCCGCAGCGCAGGAGGCAGGACGCTACAGTGATGAGATCATACCTTTTACCACTGTCATGGCTGTCAAGGACCGCGACACCGGCGAGATATCGAAAAAGGAAGTCACGCTCAGCGCCGACGAATGCAACCGTCCATCGACCACGCTGGAAGGATTGCAGAAGCTTGAGCCCATTCGCGGGGCAGACCAATTCATCACCGCCGGCAACGCATCGCAATTGTCAGATGGTGCTTCGGCCTGTGTGCTGATGGAAGCCGGCGAAGCGGCAAAACACAATATTGAACCACTCGGCGCCTTCAGAGGCTATGCGGTGGCCGGTTGCGAACCCGATGAGATGGGTATTGGACCGGTGTTTGCCGTCCCTCGCCTGCTCGAGCGCGCCGGATTGAAGATGGATGACATCGGACTCTGGGAACTCAACGAGGCATTCGCCAGCCAGGTGTTGTACTGCCGCGACAAGCTGGGGATTCCCGATGAAATTCTGAACGTCAATGGCGGCTCGATTTCCATAGGCCACCCCTATGGCATGACGGGTGCACGCCAGGTTGGCCATGTCATGTATGAAGCCAAGCGACGCGGCGTGAAATATGCCGTCGTGACCATGTGTATCGGTGGTGGCCAGGGTGCCGCCGGCCTGTTTGAAATCTATTGATCAAAGGATCGGATAATGGACCTCAATTATTCCGAAGAAGAGCTGGCCTTTCGTGACGAAGTGCGTGCATTTCTGGCTGCAGAACTGCCAAGCGCGCTTGCCGAGAAGGTCAAGACTGGCAAACGTCTGGTCAAGGAAGACATGGAAAGCTGGCACGCGATCATGAACAAACGCGGCTGGCTTGCCGAATCCTGGCCGGTTGAATACGGCGGAACCGGTTGGAACGCCGTTCAGCAGCAGATATTCGATGATGAATCCTGCGCAGCCGGTGCGCCACGCACAGTGCCTTTCGGATTGAAAATGCTGGCGCCGGTGCTCATAAAATACGGTTCCGAAGAACAAAAACGCACCTATCTGCCAAGAATTCTGGATGGGTCCGACTGGTGGTGCCAGGGCTACTCGGAACCGGGTGCCGGCTCTGATCTGGCTTCGCTCAAGACAAAAGCCGTACGCGATGGGGACCACTATGTGGTCAATGGGCAGAAGACCTGGACGACGCTCGGGCAATACGCCAACATGATATTCTGTCTGGTGCGCACGTCCAATGAAGGAAAACGCCAGGAAGGCATCTCCTTTCTGCTGATCGACATGAAGACGCCCGGTATCACGGTGCGCCCGATTGTGCTGCTGGAGGGTTCACGCGAAGTCAACGAGGTGTTTTTTGACGACGTTCGTGTTCCGGTGGGAAATCTAGTTGGCGAAGAAAACAAGGGCTGGACCTATGCCAAATATCTTCTGACCCACGAGCGCACCAATATTGCCAATGTGGGCGCCAATAAGGTTTCGCTGGCCCATCTGAAATATATTGCGGAAAACCAGAAAATTCGCGGCCGTCCATTGATCGAGGATCCCATATTTGCCGCCAGATTGGCACAGATCGAAATGGATCTCGACGCCATGTCGACCACCAATTTGCGGCTGCTTTCGTCGCCCGACAGCGTGGCCAATGCCGGTCCGATGAGTTCCATGCTGAAAATCAAGGGCACGGAAATACGCCAGGCGCTCAATGATCTGACGCGGCGTGCTCTTGGTCCCTATGCCATGCCGTTCGTTTCCGAGGCGCTTGAGACCGGTTACAATGAAGAGCCGATCGGTCCTGATTACGCGGCGCCAGTCAGCCAGGAATATTTCAACAACCGCAAAATCACCATCTACGGTGGTTCAAACGAAATTCAACGCAGCATCATCACTAAAATGATGATGGGACTTTGAGGCACCCATGGATTTTAATCATACTGAAGACCGGATCATGCTCAAGGATATGGTCGCACGATTCATCGCCGACAATTATGGACTGGAAGAGCGCAACAAGGTCGCAGCCAGCGCTGAGGGTTTTTCGCGCGATGTTTGGGCGCAATTTGCCGAACTGGGTCTGATCGGCGCGCTCTTTTCAGAAGAGGATGGCGGGTTTGGCGGCGCTGGTTTCGATATTGCCATCCTGTTCGAGGAACTGGGTCGCGGTCTTGTTGTCGAACCTTTTGTTGCCAGCGGTATTCTGGGCGGCACAATGCTCTCCATGCTTGGCAATTACAGTCAGAAGGCACTGATCGCCGATATCATCGCAGGAACACATACGGGTGCACTGGCCCATGGCGAACCCAGCAGCCATTACGACCTCTCCCACGTGGAGACCAGTGCCGTGCCGGATGGCGAGGGCTGGATTGTCAATGGCAGCAAGGCAGTCGTGCTCAATGGCGACAGCGCAGACAGCCTGATTGTCACGGCACGCGTTTCCGGCAACACATGGGATGAAGACGGTCTGTCAGCCTTCCTGTTGCCCGCCACGACCGAGGGACTGGAAATCAGAGGTTACCCGACAATAGATGGGCTGCATGCCTGTGAGGTCTCCCTGAACAACGTACGGCTGGGTGCAGAAACATTGCTGGGTGATTCCGGCAAGGCCTATCCTGCGATCGAGATGGCGACGGCCCGGGCCAATGTGGCGCTGACCTCGGAGGCCATCGGCCTGATGGAAGTCTGCCGCGACATGACGATTGAATATTTGCAGACGCGCAAGCAGTTCGGCGTTGCCATCGGCAAGTTCCAGGCACTGCAGCATCGCATGGCAACCGTTCTGACCGAGATTGAACAGGCCCGTTCGGCGGTCATCAATGCCGCAGGACGGCTTGACCTTGACCGGGTGGAGCGGGAAAAAGCCGTTTCGTCTGCCAAGGTTCTGGCCGGGCGGATCGGTCGGCTTGTGGCTGAGGAAGCCATCCAGATGCATGGTGGCATTGCCATGACCTGGGAATACGGGCTGGCGCATTTCGCCAAACGTCTGGTGATGATTGATCATCAGTTCGGCGATGTGGATTACCATACGGCCCGTTATGTCAGCCTGTCACGACAGGCTGCCTGATGGGGCATAGCATTTGCCGGAAAGACAGTGCGGTCGTCCCTGTGTCATGAAACTGGTTCAGAACCATACGGGCGCGCAAACGCTCATAGGCTATGCCATCGAGATCGACAAAGGCAGCGCGCGCGCCGTCCTCGATCTCGATGAGCGACATCTCAACCGCACGGACAGTCTGCACGGCGGCCTTATGGCCACTTTGCTGGACGCTGCGTCCGGCTATACGGCCAGCCTGTCTGTCGATGGCGAAACGCTTCCGGCGGTTGCCACGGTGTCGATGACTGTCAACTATCTGTCGGGCGTGCGATCCGGACGGGTGATCGCAACCGCCAAAAAAACCGGAGGCGGCCGCAAGTTGATCTTTGTCGATGCACAACTGGCAAAGGATGATGGAACCCTCATTGCCACGTCCACGGGTACGTTCAAGCTGCTTTCGTGAATCATGGGCCAACTCGACGCGAAACCAACGGGCCTTCCCAATCGGTGCACTGCGCCCTATCTTTTTCTTCATGGAAGTGAGGATGAGACCATGCGCAGCGTTTTGACAGCCCTTATCGCCAGCCTGCTGATTGCCACCGCGGCAATGGCGCAGGATGGACTATCCACCGCACGAAACATCATTGAAAAACAGATCAGTGCCTTTTTGAACGATGACATTGAAACGGCCTATTCCTTTGCCGCACCGGGGATCAAGGCCGCCTACCCGGACCCCAGGTTTTTTGTCGAAATGGTCAAACGCAATTATGGGCCGGTCTATCGGCCTGGCAATTATGCCTTTGGCCGTGGTGTTTTGGGTACCGATGGAAATACAATCGCCCAGGAATTGCTGATCACCGGCCCCATGGGCAAGGACTGGCGGGCCGTCTATGTGCTTGAAAAACAGGCCGATGGCGCCTTCAGGATCACAGGTGTTCGCCTGTCGAAACTTAACGGCTCAGCCATCTGAGAAGACGGTTTTCTGTAGCCGCCGGATTGTTCCTATCAAAGCGCTTTGAGCGCTCTGTCGGCTGCCAGCATCTCGCCCCAGCGGAAAGCGCGGCGCGCCTTGGTCTCTGCGTCTTCGCCCCATTGTTCCATATTCCAGTCCTCATCAACATGCGCCGCCTGCCAGGCTTCCTGCGCCGTCAATTCCTCTTTGGCTATGGCAATCGACAGCAATGCCGAGCCGGTCAACGTGGTGAATGTGTGGAGGCTGGCCAGGGCAATGGGGCTGTTGAATGCTGTAATGTGGATGCCAAGGGCGTGGATTGTTTCCTTTGGCTGCTCCACATGGATCACACCTTCGGCCAGATTGAAACGGGCGCTGAGGCTGGCGTGGGCCCAATCGATCAGCGGATCCCAGGCTTCATTCTGACGTTCAACAAGCTCCTTGGGACTATCGGCGCGATAACACAGCAGATCGGTGCCGGCAAAGCGTAAAATGTCCTCAATGACAGCCTGCGGATCCATGGCAATTCCGTCGATCGCAGTGTTCACCAGACGGGTGATCGGCATTTCGACAGGATTGATATTCTCCTTTTGCGCATTCCATTCGTCACTGACCAACAGAGCCAGTTGCTCGGTTGGCAACTTCAGAAGCATTTTCGCCGGTGTGCGAACGGTCTTTCCATCCAGTTGCACGGCGAAACCGTCCTCCAGAAGCGCAACGCCGGCACTCTTGTAAAACCGTTTGGGAAGCGGTCGCTTGGCCTTTATCTGCGCCCGGCGCACCGGGTCAGTGTCACTGAGCATCTCGCTGACATCTGAGAGAATTTCACGCATATGCTTGCCTTTCCGACGACTTTATCCATTGCAGCAGGTCTTGCGGTCTTTGCGCAACATCATGTGCTCCGGCATTGCGCAATGCCTGTTCATTGCTGTAGCCCCAATTGACGCCAATTGCTGTTGCACCAGCTGACCTTGCCATCTGCATATCGTAGATCGCGTCACCAATTACAATTGTCGCAGCCGGATCGACGCCGGTTTCACTGCAGCACTCCAGCACCATGGCCGGATTGGGCTTCGACGGGCACTCATCGGCGGTACGGGTGGTGATGAACGACGGTTCAAGCGCATGTTTTGCCAGCAGATTATCCAGGCCGCGTCGTGATTTTCCGGTTACCACACCCAGCAGGATTTCGTCTTGCGTGCGAAGCACATCCAGAACATCCCAGATACCGTCGTAAAAGGGTTCATGGGTCTGACTGCCAGACCGCATTGTCAGACTGTGATGCTTGTATCGATCAACCAGATGATGGATGTGTTCGTCGACCTGCCTTTCCAGCAGTTGCGCTATGGCGATATCGAGCGTCAGGCCGATCGTGGATTTTGTCCGGTCGATATCCGGGGCCGCATGGCCTGCCTCCAGGAAGGCCAGTTCCATACAGGCATGTATGACCGCAGCGCTGTCGATGAGTGTGCCATCGCAGTCAAACAGAACCAGTTTCATTCCTGCAATTCCTTGTCGAAACCGATCAGGTTCCAGCTTTGGACCATATGCTGTGGCATCGGCGCTGTGACCTCAATTCTTGATCCGCCATCGGGATGGGGAATGGAAATACTGCGCGCATGCAGATGCAGGCGTTTTTGCATACCGCCGGGGAAATCCCAGTTGTGGTCTTCCTCAAAATATTTTGAATCACCCAAAATGGGACAGTCCATATAGGCGGCGTGAACGCGCAACTGATGCGTCCTGCCCGTATAGGGCTCCAGCTCCAGCCAGGAAAGGTCCTGCCCGGCACGCTCGATGATCCGGAAATTGGAAACGGCATGATCCGCTCCCTTCACACCGTGGGCGCAAACGCGCATGCGGTCTCCATCTTCCGTCGCTTCCTTGACCAGCCATGTGGAGATTCGCCCCTCCGGCCTTGCCGGAACGCCCTTTACAAGGGCCCAGTAGATTTTCTTGGTATCGCGTTCACGAAACGCCTTGGTCAGCGCCTGCGCCGCACCACGGGTGCGCGCAACCACAAGCACGCCGGATGTATCGCGGTCGAGGCGATGGACAAGCCTGGGTTTTTCACCCTTCTTGTTGCGCCAGGATTCCAGCATCTGGTCCACGTGGCGCGACAAGCCGGAGCCACCTTGCACAGCAAGGCCGCTGGGTTTGTTGAACACAAAGACTTTCGGATCCTCGTAGATCAGCATCTTTGACAGCATCTCACCGTCAGCGCTTTGGCCACGATGGCGCTTTTCCGGATCCGCCTCGGCATCCTTTTCATCGGTCCCCATCGGCGGAATGCGGATCACCTGCCCGGGCTGAACCCGCGTGTCCGATTTTACCCGGCCGCCGTCCACCCGGATCTGACCGGAACGCAGCAATTTTTGCAATTTGCCAAAGGCCAGCCCCGGGTAATGCGATTTGAACCACCGGTCCAGCCGCATGCCGATCTCGTCTTCATCCACTTTGCGTTGTTCTACGCCTGCCATTTAAAAACTTCCAATTCTACAGTTGCTGTCAAGCCCAGGCTCTGCAAAGCGCCAAACCGGCAAACAGCGCAGCGATCGACAGGACGACACTCGAAATTGCATAGACCGATGCGGCCATACCCGACCCCCGCTCCCACAGAAAAACGACATCCAGAGAAAAAGCGGAGAACGTCGTGAAGCCTCCAAGGAACCCGGTCGCGATAAGCAGACGCAGTTCCTGTGACCCTCCAAGACGGCGCGTCAGCACTTCCACCAGTACACCCATCGCAAAGGATCCCAGAACATTCACGGTGAATGTTCCCCAGGGAATATTCGAGCCGAACAATCTCAGCATTGCCATGCTTACAAGGTAACGCATTGATGCGCCAATCGCGCCACCCAGCGCGACATATAATATATGTGCCATGAAACAAGCGTTTAGTCGGTTTTGCCGGTCCAGAAAAGAAATAAACGCATATTTTGCAATTTGCATGCGGCAACCGGGCAAACAGAACCGATTTTACCGCATCCTCTGCAGTTTTTCCCGCAATTGCCCGCCGCTGAGTTGCGGTGATTGCCCCTTGCTGAAAGCTTCTTCAACAATGGCAACAATCGAACGGTTGATGGGCGCATCCGTGCCTGCATTTTGTGCCAGACGCACGACGGCACCGTTCAGATAGTCAATCTCGGGTTTTCGATGTTTCTGCAGATCATCCCACATGGATGAGCGGGCTTTTGCGTCCATCGACAACATCGCGCGGGCAACCCGTGCAAACAGCCAGTTCGGCAGACGCAATATATGTGGAACAACCGACGGTCGAACGTTTTCTATCGCAGCGGGCCGGATACCGGATTTTTGCATCGCTGCAAGCGCTTCCTTCATCATAGCTGCAAGCACCAGCCGGTAGGCGCGATCCGAAAGCTGTTGCACAAGCGGCACATCAGACAGGACATTGAGCGCATTGTTGAGGTTCAGGAGCAATTTGCCCCATAGGACAGCCTGCATGTCGCAATGCACGCCGGCATCGATGCCACAGGATGTCAGCGCGGCTGCAAACCTTCTGGTGCGCGCATTATCGGCCATCAGCAATCTGCCCCCTGTGCCCCTGTGATATTGTCCGCCGCCGGAACCAACCACGTTGAATGGCACCATGCCCGCACAGACGTTCTCCACGCCGAGAAAATCGGATAAAACACGGGCGTTATCGACACCGTTTTGCAATGAGATGACCATGCATCCGGGCGAAATATGTCTGGCAATCTGTGCAGCTGCCGTTTGCGTATCCTGCGATTTGACACAGACCAGGATGCGCTGACAGCCGGCCACAGTGGCCGGATCTGTCGATATGGCAATATCTTGCGGCGCAACACGAACGTCCGGCCCATCAAAACGGCTGAGCCGCAGCCCGTGTTCCGACAGGTCGCTTACGACGCGTTCGCGGGCAATGAAACGAACCTTGGCGCCATCGGGTTTTATGCCGGCTTGCAGAATTCCGCCGACATAACATCCGATGGCGCCTGCTCCGAGGACTGCTATGGGTTGCTCTTCACCTGCCACCACCTGCC
>JARGOF010000002.1:0-49725 GCA_029212415.1 Rhizobiaceae bacterium
GAGACCAGAGAAAATGGAACGAAAATATGGCTTGATCACAACGGATACTCTAAATCGGTGCGTCGACCAGATGCGCCAGCAGTTCGGTGACATTGCTGACGTTGAATTTTTTCAGCATGCGGGCCCGGTAGAATTCCACTGTACGCGGTGAGATCTCGATCTGGCGGGCAATTTCCTTGCTGGTCTTGCCGCCGATGAGATGGGTCACGATCTGTCGTTCGCGCGCCGACAGTGCCATATAGGGGCGTCGGTCGGAAATATCGGCATAGCTCAGGATTGTGCGACGCAACGGATCGTCGGGCGTCGGACTATGGGCGCGCACCCGGCACCAGAAGAGGCTGCCATCCTTGCGTGGCATGATCCGTTCGTCACTGTATTGACCGCCGTCACGCAGGGCTTTCAACCCGACGTCGCGAATCTGTTCGAACTCGTCACTGGAGGCATAGAGCACCCGGAATGACTGGCCCAGAAGTTCATCTTTTTCATAGCCGAAAATGCTTGCAAAGGTGGCATTGCAGGCCCTGATAATGCGGTTTTCCGTAAGCACGAGACCGACCGGCGCCTGTTCGAACGCCAATGCGTTCAAAGACTGCTGATCCTGGTCGCTTCGTGTGCGTTCATCTGCCAATTCGTAGTCCTACGGTATTGCGGGAAAGTCTGACTCCGAGGAGTATCGCCTCCTTGTAACGATTTTTGGCCTGTTTGCGTAGAGGGTTCCGTTGATGGATGCGATGGATTCAGGAATTGCGAAATTCCCCGATCTGATTGATGCACGGCGCGACGACCTGATCGCGCTGACGCAGGATCTGATTCGCATGCCCACGCTCAATCCGCCTGGCGAAGCCTATCTTGAAATCTGCGAGTATCTGGCAAAACGGCTGAAGGCGCGGAAATTCCACGTCGAGCTGATCAGGGCCCATGGAACACCCGGAGACAGCGAGCGCTATCCACGCTGGAATGTGGTCGCAAGACGCGAGGGCAAGGGGCCCGGCGCCTGTGTCCATTTCAATTCCCATATTGATGTTGTCGAAACCGGTCATGGCTGGACGATGGATCCCTTTGGCGGGGAATTGAAAGACGGCAAGATTTATGGCCGTGGGGCCTGTGACATGAAAGGCGGGCTGGCAGCCTCGATCATTGCCGCAGAAACCTTCATTGATTGTTTTCCCGATTTTAACGGCGCCATTGAAATTTCAGGCACAGCCGACGAGGAAACCGGCGGCTATGGCGGTGTCGCCTATCTGGCGGAAAAGGGATATTTCAATCCCAGCCGCGTGCAGCATGTCATCATTCCCGAGCCTTTGAACAAGGACCGGGTCTGCCTTGGGCATCGTGGCGTCTGGTGGGCGGAAATTGAAACCAGAGGGCATATCGCCCATGGCTCCATGCCGTTTCTGGGTGATTGTGCGGTGCGCCACATGGGGGCTGTGCTGCAGGAATTCGAAACCGGTCTCTACCCGGCTCTGGCGCTCAAGCACACGGCGATGCCCGTCGTGCCCGAAGGTGCGCGGCAGTCGACGATGAATATCAATTCCTTTCATGGCGGCCAGGCGGAACCCGAGGCGGATTTCACCGGCTTCCCGTCCGCCTGTGTGCCCGATTCCTGCCGCATGATCATCGATCGGCGCTACATCATTGAAGAAGATCCCGATGACGTGCGCCGGGAAGTTGCTGATGTGCTGGCCAAGGTCAGTGCGCAGCGCAACGACTTTTCCTATGATATTCGCGAAATGTGGCATGTTACCCCGACGATGACCGACAAATCGTCGCCGGTGGTGCAATCCGTATCAAAATCAATCGAGAAGGTGCTCAACAAGAGCCCCGAATATGTGGTCTCGCCGGGAACTTATGACCAGAAACATATTGATCGTATCGGCCGATTGAAGGACTGTATCGCTTACGGTCCGGGCATACTCGATCTGGCCCATCAGCCGGATGAATATGTCGGTGTCGACGATATGATCGATTCAGCGAAAGTCATGGCGCTTTCGCTGCAGGATCTTTTGAATGCTTGAAATATCGCACCGCAAATAGGTATGGTTCGGTAAGAATATAAAACCAAAACAGGCATGCAACGTAATGGGAGAAATTGAAATGACGTCTATTGTTAAGGCGCTGGCATTTGCGGGGGCCCTCGCGGTTACCTCGGCACTCACGCCAGCCGCATTCGCTGCGAAAACCGATATCAACGTAGGGCTGCCTCTGGAGCCCCCGAATCTTGATCCGACATCAGGCGCGGCCGGTGCCATCGATTCGGTGACCTATTCCAATATTTTCGAAGGACTGACGCGTTTTGGTCCCGACGGCGGCATCAATCCGGGACTTGCACAGTCCTGGACGATTTCCGATGACGGTCTGGTCTATACATTCAAACTGCACGAAGGCGTCAATTTCAGCGACGGAACGGATATGAATGCCGATGACGTCAAGTTTTCGCTGGATCGCATTGGTGCGGAAGGCTCGACCAACGCGCAAAAGGCGCTTTATGCCGATATCGCTTCGGTAGAGGTCGTTGACCCGCTGACAGTCAAGGTCACGCTGACAAAGCCGAATGGCAATATTCTGTTCAACCTGGCCTGGGGTGACGCTGTGATCGTCGCGCCGGAATCGGCTGACAACAATGCGACGAATCCGGTGGGAACCGGTGCCTTTGTCCTGAAGAACTGGGCCAAGGGTGACCAGATCGAGCTGGCGCGCAACGAGAATTACTGGGGTGAGCCGGCCAAGCTCGACAAGGTCGTGTTCAAGGTCATTGCCGATCCAAATGCCGCCTTTGCCGCCGTCATGGCTGGCGATGTCGATTCCTACATGGCCTTCCCGGCACCTGAAAACCTGCCGCAGTTTGATGCCGACCCGCGTTTCCGTGTGGTTGCCGGATCAACCGAAGGCGAAACCATCCTGTCCACCAACAACAAGATGCCGCCCTTTGACAATATCAAGGTGCGCGAAGCGCTGGCCCATGCAATCGATCGCAAGGCCATTATCGACGGTGCAATGTTTGGTTACGGCACGCCGATCGGCACACATTTTGCGCCTCATCATCCGTCCTATGTCGACCTGACGGCCCAATCCAACTTTGACCCGGAAAAGGCCAAGGCCTTGCTGGCCGAAGCAGGATTCCCCGACGGCTTCAAGACGACGCTGAAATTGCCGCCGCCTTCCTATGCCCGCCGTGGTGGTGAAATCATTGCCTCGCAGTTGCGCAATGTTGGCATCGAAACGGAAATCAGCAATCTGGAATGGGCGCAATGGCTGGAGCAGGTCTTCAAGGGCAAGGATTTCGGCCTGACGATTGTCTCGCATACCGAGCCACTCGATATCGGCATCTACGCGCGTCCCGATTACTATTTCCAGTATGACAGCGCCGAGTTCCAGAAGATCATGGAGGATCTCAACAACGCCACCGATCCACAGGAGCGCAACCGGCTTCTTCAGGTGGCCCAGAAGAAGATCGCCGATGATTATGTCAACGGCTATCTGTTTCAGCTTGCCAATACCGGCGTCGTCAATGCCAAGCTGATGGGTGTGTGGGAAAATGCCCCGACCCAGGCAGCCGACATGACCGGCGTTTACTGGGCGGACTAAAGTTCCGAACCTGTCAGGCGGGAGCCCTTTGCGGCTTCCGCCACTCTCATTGTGCGAATTGATCCGTTGACATGCTTCCATTTCTGATCAAACGGCTGGTCTCGCTATGCCTCAGTCTGGTTGCGGCAAGCCTTGTGATCTTTTTTGTCATTGAAGTCGTGCCGGGGGATCCGGCGTCCTTCATGCTGGGGATGAATGCCGAACCCGATACGGTGGCAGCCCTGCGCGACAGTCTGGGGCTCAATGCCTCTATTCCCCTGCGCTACTGGCAATGGGTCAGCGGATTGCTGCAGGGTGAATTCGGCACGAGCTACACCTACAAGGTGCCGGTCCGCGAATTGATTGCCGATCGCATCTGGGTTTCCCTGCCGCTCGCCGCCCTGGCCCTGCTGCTGTCCACACTGATTGCTTTCCCTGTGGGTGTCATTGCGGCCGCCCGGCGCAATTCACCCACTGACGTGTCCATCATGGGTGTTACCCAATTGGGCATTGCCGTTCCCAATTTCTGGTTCGCCATGCTGCTGGTGATGTTTTTCGCGATCACCCTGCGCTGGTTCTCGGCGGGCGGTTTTCCCGGCTGGGATGCCGGTCTGTTCGCCGGACTGAAAGCCCTGACCCTGCCTGCCGTCGCACTGGCTTTGCCGCAGGCCTCCATTCTGGCGCGGGTGATGCGCTCTTCGCTGCTTGATACGCTGGGTGAGGACTTTGTCCGCACCGCCCGTGCCAAGGGCCTGAGCCAGCGCCAGGCCCTGTGGCGTCATGCGTTGCGCAATGCACTGATTCCCGTCCTGACGATCATCGGGCTGCAATTTTCCTTCCTGCTGGCCGGCGCCATCATCATCGAGAATGTGTTTTTCCTGCCCGGACTTGGCCGGCTGGTGTTTCAGGGCATCACCCAGCGCGATCTGATCGTCGTCAAAAGCGTCATATTCCTGCTGGTCTTCGCCGTGATCCTTGTGACCTTCATTGTCGACATGACCTACGCCATTGTCGATCCCAGATTGCGCAGGGCACGCGCATGAGCGAGAGTCCCGTAGTGCCCAAGCAAAATGATGCAGCAACGCGGCCCGGCCTGATCCGGGTGGCCCTGCAATCGCCAAGCTTCATGATCGGCATCGTGCTGACCTTGTGTTTTACCCTTGCGGCCCTGGTATCCTTTGTCTGGACGCCTTTTGATGTCACCCAGCTCGTCATCTCCGACAAGCTGAAAACCCCCTCCGGCCTTCACTGGTTCGGAACCGACAATTTTGGCCGCGACATTTTTTCCATGGTGATGGTGGGCGCCCGCACATCGATTGCCGTGGCCCTGATTGCGGTCAGTATCGGCATTTGCGCCGGTGTGCCGCTGGGGCTGCTGGCCGCTGCGCGCCATGGCAGCCTGCTGGATGAAGTCATCATGCGGACCAATGATCTGGTTTTCGCTTTCCCCGCACTGCTGATGGCCATCATGATCACTGCGGTTTTCGGGCCCGGCGCCATCAACGCGATTATTGCCATCGGCATTTTCAACATACCGGTTTTTGCCCGTTTGGCGCGCGGTGCGGCCCTGTCCCTGTGGACCCGCGACTACGTGCTGGCCGCACGGGTTTCAGGCAAGGGCCCGGCACGCATATCGGCAGAACATATCCTGCCCAATATCACCAACCTGCTGATTGTTCAGGGCACCATCCAGTTTTCGCTGGGCATTCTGGCTGAAGCCGGCCTTGCCTATGTCGGCCTTGGCACACAGCCGCCGCTGCCCAGTTGGGGCCGCATGTTGTCGGACGCGCAGACCATGATCTATATCGCACCCCATATGGCTATCTTCCCGGGTCTGGCCATTGTGTTTACGGTTCTGGGCCTGAACCTGATGGGCGACGGCATGCGCGACATCTTCGATCCAAAATTGCGGCGGGCGCGCTGATGGCTCTGCTGGAAATTGACAAACTGTCCCTGTCGATCAGGGACATCCCCATCCTGCGTGATGTGAATCTGAGCGTCGAGGCAGGTCAGGTGCTGGGGGTGGTCGGCGAGTCCGGATCGGGCAAATCGATCACCGCGATGGCCATCATGCAATTGCTGCCGGTGGGGGCGCAATGGACAGGTTCCGTGCGCCTCGACGGACGAGGCCTTGAGGATTGCTCCGAAAAGGACATGTGCGGGCTGCGCGGCAATGACATCGGCATGGTGTTTCAGGAGCCGATGACAGCGCTCAACCCGGTTCAGACCATTGGTGAACAGGTTGCCGAGACAATTCTGGTCCATACGGGCAAATCGCGCCGCGAGGCGCTGCAGCTGGCACGCCAGGCGCTCAACCGCGTCGATCTTCCCGAGGAACAATTCCCGCTTGATCGCTATCCCCATGACCTTTCCGGCGGCCAGCGCCAGCGCGTGGTGATTGCCATGGCCATTGCGCTGCGGCCCAAATTGCTCATTGCCGATGAGCCGACAACGGCGCTGGATGTCACGACCCAGGCACAGATTCTCAAACTGCTCAAAGGGCTGGTTGAGCAGGATGGCATGGGGCTGATCCTGATCACCCATGACCTGGCGGTGGTGGCCGAAATGGCCGACCATATCGCCATCATGAAAGACGGCGAGGTGGTCGAGGCCGGTGAAACGCTGGATCTGTTCCGGCGCATGGAGCACCCCTATACAAAGGCGTTGTTCAAGGCATCCAGCCACATACCGGTGCGCAATGCGGCCCATGTGGCCGAACGCGGCCAATCGGTTCTGGAAGTCAGCAAGGTGGTGCGCGACTACCCCTTGCCGAGGCGCTCCTTGTTCAAGGCTCCCGGCCATTTCAGGGCTGTGGATCATGTCACGCTGTCCATCAACAGGGGGGAAAATGTCGGTCTTGTGGGCGAGAGCGGTTGCGGCAAGTCGACCCTGACCCGCGCCATCCTGGCGCTTGATTCGGTGCAGGGCGGTGAAATCCGCCTGGATGGGTCCCTGTTCTCGACACGCGGGTCAGGCCCTGACCGCGATATGCGCCGTCATGTGCAGGTGGTTTTTCAGGATCCCTACAGTTCATTCAACCCGCGCCATCGGGTCGGGCGGTTGATTTCCGAGCCGTTTTTTCTGCTCGACAATCCACCCGTTGGTGAGGAGCGTCAGCGCCGGATCGATACGGCATTGGAAAATGTCGGCCTGGAAGCAGCCGACGCACAAAAATATATCCATGAATTTTCAGGCGGACAGCGCCAGCGCATTGCCATTGCCCGGGCGCTGATCATTGAACCCTCGCTGATTGTGCTGGATGAGGCGGTATCGGCGCTTGATGTGTCCATCCGGGCGCAGATTCTCGATCTGCTGGCCGAGCTCTCCGACCGGCTGGCGATCTCCTATCTGTTCATCTCGCACGACCTTTCGGTGGTGCGCGCCATTACCGACCGTGTTCTGGTGATGAAAAGCGGGCAGATTGTTGAAGAAGGGCCGACGGAAGAGGTCTTTCTCAATCCCCGGCACAGCTATACGCGTGAACTGCTGGCTGCAACGCCCATTCTTGATGAGGCGCTGAAGGCCCGTGAAGCCCGGGCTCAAACCGGGTAACCAAAGAGGAAAGACGATGAGTCTCGCAGACAGACTGGGCTTTGACCCGGCACGATGTTTCATCAATGGCCAATGGATCCTGCCGCACGGCGGGCAAAGCCTGGCTCTTGAAAACCCGTCAACCGGCGAAACGATTGGCCGGATTGCCCGCGGCGGACCGGACGATATCGACGCGGCGGTGGGCGCTGCGCGGGCATCACTGGATGGCGTCTGGGGCAGGTCAACGGCTGTTGAGCGGGGCCGCATTCTGACCCGTATCGGGCAATTGGTGCTGGAAAATGTCGATCTGCTTGCAGAACTTGAAGCCATGGATGTCGGCAAACCGCTGACCCAGGCCCGCAATGATGCCGTGGCGCTGGCCCGCTACATGGAGTTTTATGGTGGCGCAGCCGACAAGGTGCACGGGCAGACGATCCCCTATCTGGATGGCTATACGGTCTACACCTTGCGTGAACCCCATGGCGTCACCGGCCATATTGTGCCGTGGAATTATCCGATGCAGATTATCGGCCGCTCTGTCGGTGCGGCGCTTGCCATGGGCAATGCAGCGGTGCTCAAACCCGCCGAAGAAGCCTGCCTGACGGCGCTGGCCTTTGCCAGGATCGCCCATGAGGCGGGGCTTCCTGCCGGTGCGCTGAATGTTGTGCCGGGCCTTGGCGAAGAGGCCGGGGCCGCCCTGACCAGCCATCCCGGTGTCAATCATATCTCCTTTACCGGGTCCGTTGGCGTGGGCTCGCTTGTCCAGCAGGCCGCAGCGCGCAATGTTGCGCCGGTCACGCTGGAACTGGGTGGAAAATCGCCGCAGATCATTTTTTCCGATGCCGATGTGGACAAGGCGCTGCCGTTTCTGGTCAATGCAGGCATACAGAATGCCGGCCAGACCTGTTCGGCGTCATCGCGCATTCTGGTGCATCGATCCGTCCATGATCAGATCATTGAGCGCATGTCCGAGCGCTATGGCAATCTGCGGGTGGGACCGGCAAGCGAAGACCTTGATGTCGGCCCATTGATATCGGCGCGCCAGCGCGCGGTGGTTGCAGGATTCCTTGATGTCGCCCGCAACGACAATCTGACATTTGCCGCCCAGGGCACGATTGTTGATCACGCCCCCGGTGGTGGCCATTACATTGCGCCGACACTGATCGCCGGACTGACACCTGATCACGCGCTTGCCCAGGACGAGATTTTCGGCCCGGTTCAGGTGATCCTGCCATTTGACAGCGAGGAAGAGGCCGTGGCCATCGCCAACGGAACGGATTACGGGCTTGTGGCCGGGATCTGGACCCGTGACGGTGGCCGGCAGATGCGGCTTGCCAAATCCATTCATGCCGGTCAGGTCTTCATCAACAATTACGGTGCCGGCGGAGGCGTCGAATTGCCTTTCGGCGGTGTTGCCAAATCCGGTCACGGGCGGGAAAAGGGTTTTGAAGCGCTCTACGGGTTCTCGATTCTCAAGACCGTTGCCGCCCATCATGGCTGAACCATCAATATCAAGGGAGTAGAACGATGCGACTGGAAGGTAAAACAGCGATTGTCACCGGTGGTGCCTCGGGCTTCGGTGCCGGAATTGCAAAAAAATTCATTGCCGAAGGGGCGCGCGTCATGGTGGCGGACATCAATTCTGCCGCCGCCGCAGACTATGCGCGTGAACTGGGCGAGAATGCCATCGCCCAGTCAGTTGATGTTTCCAACGGTGACAGCGTTTCAGCCATGACCGATGCGGCACTGGCCGCTTTTGGACATATCGATATTCTGATCAACAATGCCGGTGTGACCCATCTTCCCGCTGCTTTGGACGAGATCAGTGAAGAGGATTTCGACCGTGTTCTGGCGGTCAATGTGAAATCTGTCTACCTGACGGCCCGTTCGATTGTTCCCCACATGAAAACCCGCGGGCGCGGCGCCATCCTCAATGTCGCCTCCACCGCCGGTGTCAGCCCGCGACCGCGACTCAGCTGGTACAATGCCTCCAAAGGCTGGATGATCACGGCGACGAAATCCATGGCTGTCGAACTTGCGCCTGCCGGTATCCGGGTCAATGCGATCAATCCGGTTGCCGGTGAAACGCCGCTGCTCAAGTCCTTCATGGGTGAAGACACGCCGGAAATGCGCGCAAAATTCCTGTCCACCATTCCGATCGGCCGGTTTTCCACGCCCGAGGACATGGGCAATGCGGCCTGTTATCTGTGTTCGGATGAAGCCGGCATGGTGACCGGTGTCGCGATGCAGGTTGACGGAGGCAGGTGCATTTGATCTCGTTTGCCACAGGACTCTTGTGATCGATATTCGTCAACCATGACGCGACTATCCGGATTGGAAAAAATATTTTAACGCTTCCAATCCGGTTCAGTCTTGACTTGCCACCCGCGTTTGGCTCCATTGATTTAGACAGATTCAAAACTGCAGGTCGGCAATTGTCGCCAATCCGGTTTCGAATTGCTGATGAATCGATGGAGGAAGTCAATGACGAGCATATCGTTGAATGTGAATGGCCGGCAGGTTAGCGGGGAGGCGGAGGATCGTACCCTGCTGGTTGAATTCCTGCGTACCAATCTGGGCATGACCGGCACTCATGTGGGCTGCGACACCTCGCAATGCGGGGCCTGTGTGGTTCACGTGGATGGCCAGGCCGTGAAATCCTGCACCATGCTTGCAGTTCAGGCCAATGGTTCCGATGTGACGACAATTGAAGGTCTTGCCAGCAATGGCACCTTGCATCCGGTTCAAAAAGCCTTTCATGAAAATCATGGGTTGCAATGCGGGTTTTGCACGCCGGGCATGATCATGGCCGCTACGGACATGATTCGCCGCCACGGTTCTGCGCTTGATGAGAAGACGGTGCGTCAGGAGCTGGAAGGCAACATCTGTCGTTGCACCGGCTACCACAATATCGTCAAATCCATACTTGCTGCTGCTGCCGAGATGGGCGATGCACAACAGGCCGCCGAATAATGATCAATTAAACGCGGCGTGAAGAACCGGTCGCCTCGCACAATGGATATCCATTGTCAGCGACGTTGCGGACAGGTTCGCTGAAACAGCGGAACTGCCCATGGGCTCAACCGGATCTGGCCGCTTGTATCAGAGAGGAGAATTCTGATGGGAGTTGAAGGCATCGGCGCTCGAGTAGCGCGCAAGGAAGACAAGCGTTTTATCACAGGCAAGGGTCGCTATACGGACGATATGGTCGTTCCTGGCATGAAACATGCGGTTTTTGTTCGCAGTCCCCATGCCCACGCAAAAATAAAATCCATCGATACGAGCAGCGCATCGGCAATGCCGGGCGTGATTGGCATATTGGATGGCAAGCAGCTGACGGAAGATGGCATTGGCAGTCTGATTTGCGGCTGGGCAGTCCATTCCAAAGATGGCTCGCCGATGAATATGGGTGTCTGGCGTCCTCTGGCTGAAGACACGGTGCGTTATGTTGGTGATGCCGTCCTCATCGTGGTGGCCGATACGGGAGATCAGGCGCGCGCGGCGGCAGAAGCCGTTGTCATCGATTATGAAGAATTGCCTGCCGTGACGACGGCTCTGGCCGCCATGAAGGATGGCGCGCCGCAAATCCATCCGGAAGCCGATCACAATCTGATTTTCGACTGGGAAATTGGCAATGGGGCAGATGTCGACGCAGCCATTGCCAATGCTGCGCATGTCACCAATCTGGATGTTGACAACAACCGCCTTGTTCCCAACGCCATGGAGCCGCGTGCGACGCTCGGGGTCTATGACGATTCAGAGGAACATTACACCTGCTGGACGACATCGCAGAATCCGCATGTTGCCCGACTGGTGATGAGCGCCTTCTACAATGTGGCGCCTGAAAACAAGCTGCGGGTGATCGCACCGGATGTGGGGGGTGGATTTGGTTCGAAGATCTACATCTATCCGGAGGAAATTGTCTGCCTGTGGGCGTCCAAACGCACCGGGGTTCCGGTCAAGTGGACGGCTGACAGAACTGAGGCCTTCCTGACGGATGCCCATGGACGTGACCATGTCTCCAACATCAAGATTGCCTTTGATGCCGACAATCGCATTACCGCCTTGAAGGTTGATACGATTGCCAATCTTGGTGCCTATATGTCGCTGTTTTCGTCAAGTGTGCCGACCTATCTCTACGCGACATTGCTGTCGGGGCAGTACAATATTGCCAATGTCCATGCCAATGTGCGCACGGTCTATACCAATACGACGCCTGTCGATGCCTACCGTGGTGCCGGTCGGCCGGAAGCCAGCTACCTGGTTGAACGGGCGATGGAGACGGCAGCGCGCGAGTTGGGCGTCAGCCCGGCGGAATTGCGACGCAAGAACTTCATCACGCAATTTCCCCATCAAACGCCGGTTATCATGAACTATGACGGAGGGGATTTCGGGGCATCACTGGATGCTGCGACAAAAGCGGCTGACTATGATGGTTTTCCGGCACGCAAGGCTGAAGCGGCCGGGCGTGGCAAATTGCGCGGTATCGGCATGAGTTGCTACATCGAGGCCTGCGGAATTGCGCCCTCCAAGGCCGTCGGGTCGCTTGGTGCGGGTGTCGGCCTTTGGGAATCGGCTGAAGTGCGCGTCAACGCCGTTGGGACTGTTGAGGTGCTGACCGGGTCGCACTCCCATGGTCAGGGACATGAGACAACCTTTGCACAGCTCGTCGCCGAACGCCTCGGTGTCGGAATGGACACGGTTTCGATTGTCCATGGCGATACGGACAAGGTCCAGATGGGGATGGGAACCTATGGTTCGCGTTCCGGTGCTGTGGGTATGTCGGCTGTTTCCGTTGCTCTTGACCGGGTGGAAGCCAAGGCGAAAAAGGTCGCCGCGCATCTGCTGGAAGCCGATGAGAGCGACATCATCATCGAAAATGGTGAATTGAAAGTCGCAGGAACGGACAAATCGGTCCCCTGGTTCCAGATGGCGCTTGCCTGTTATACGGCGCATAATCTGCCAGATGGCATGGAGCCGGGTCTCAAGGAGAGCGCTTTCTTCGATCCGACGAATTTCTCCTTCCCGGCAGGCTGTTATATCTGCGAGGTGGAAGTCGACCCCGAAACGGGCAAGACCGAAATCATCCAGTTTGTTGCAGCCGATGATTTCGGCAACATCATCAATCCGATGATTGTTGAAGGACAGGTTCATGGCGGTGTTGCGCAGGGCATAGGCCAGGCCATGCTGGAAAGCTGCATCTATGATCCGGATACGGGTCAGTTGCTGACGGCAAGCTACATGGATTATGCCATGCCGCGTGCCGATGATCTGCCATCATTTGATGTCTCGACAACAGTAACGCCCAGCCCATCCAATCCGCTGGGTATCAAGGGCTGCGGTGAGGCCGGTGCCATCGGTTCACCACCGGCGGTTATCAACGCCATCACCGATGCGATCGGCAGCAACAAGCTGGAAATGCCGGCATCACCACAAGCCGTTTGGGCAGCCTTGAACGCCAAATAACCCTAGAGGCCAAATAATCCTAGAGGATAGGACAAAGACATGTACGAAACAAATTATCATCGTGCTTCCTCTGTTTCAGAGGCAGCCAGTCTTCTGGCCGGATCAGATGAAGCAAAATTGCTGGCCGGGGGTCAGACACTGATCCCCACCATGAAGCAACGCCTTGCTGCGCCCAGTGATGTTGTCGACATTCGACACATTGCCGAACTCAAGGGCATTTCCGTTTCAGGCAGCAAAGTCACAATCGGTGCGGCCACCAGCCATGCCGAGGTTGCGCAATCTGCCGACATCGCCAATGTCTGCCCGGCCCTGTGCGGCCTGGCTGCGCATATTGGCGATCCGCATGTGCGCCATATGGGCACCATTGGCGGTTCGATCGCCAACAATGACCCGGCGGCGGATTATCCTGCTGCCATGGTGGCGCTTGATGCAACGATCCACACCAACAACCGGACGATCAGTGCATCGGACTTTTTCGTCGGTCTGTTCGAAACAGCGCTGGATGAGGGTGAAATCGTCACGGCAGTGTCGTTTGATGCTCCGTCCAAAGCGGCCTATCAGAAGTTTCCCAATCCTGCATCACGCTATGCCATGGCTGGCGTTTTCGTGGCGCAGGGCAATGGTGGTATTCGCGTGGGTGTGACCGGAGCGGGCAGCGAGGGCGTTTTCCGTTCGTCGGAAATGGAAGAAGCCCTGGCGTCCGATTTCAGTCCCGCAGCACTGGATGCCATTGCGGTTGATCCGGCGGGCATGCTTGCCGACATACACGGCTCGGCAGTCTACCGGGCAAATCTCGTCAAGGTGATGGCGCGCCGCGCTGTGGCAGCGGCGGGCTGAAACCCAATCGGCCAAACAAAAACCGCCCGGGTGTTTCTCCCGGGCGGTTCTTTTTGATCTTATCGGCGGGCGATGAAAATCCTACTGGATAACCACAACCTTTGTGCCGCGACCGGGTTTGACCCGTGCATAGAGATCAATGATGTCCTGATTCATCAGGCGAATGCAGCCCGAGGAGGCAGCAGTGCCGATTGAATTCCATTCCGGCGTGCCATGCAGGCGGTACAATGTGTCTTCGCCGTTTTTATCAAACAGATAAAGCGCGCGGGCACCAAGAGGATTGTTCAATCCCGGTTTCTGACCGTCTTTGCCAAAACGCTTGAGGCGCGGATCACGCTCGATCATTTCAGCAGGTGGCGTCCATGTGGGCCACGGACGCTTCCAGGAAACATAGGCTTCACCTTCCCAGGCAAATCCGGCACGACCCACGCCGATGCCGTAACGAACGGCCTTGCGATCCGGCAGGATGTAGTAGAGGAACCGCTTGCGCGTATTGACCACGATGGTTCCCGGTTTTTCACTGGTGAAATAGGTGACGATCTGTCGGTGAAACTGTTTGTCCACCCGATTGATTGGTACGGCTGGAATCGTGTAGCCACCATCCCTGACGCTGCCATATTCACTGGTGAATATTTGCTGCGTCATTTCCACTCGGCTTGTCGTACAACCGGAAACGAGTAGCGCGGTCGCGATACCGAAGCACGATATTGCAAGGCGTAGATTCATGTCAGCCCCTCTGGCTTGTTTGTTGTCGTTAATAATAAAATGAGAGTTATTAACAAATAAGGTTTATTTTTTATTACAGGATGCAAAGCAAGGAATGATTGTCGAAAATGCTCAAAACAAAGTGAGTTGACGCGCCATTATGGCTTTCATGCAACGTCCGGGTGAATCGCCTGCCCAACTTGCCTTGGATAACAGGCCGTGTCAGCCTGAGGCAATCGAAAAATGAGTCGTGATTCTGCAATTATCAAACCGGATGGCAAAGCCCATGCCCATAGTCTCCCCGCATCCTGAGCCCACGCTTGTCGACGGGCGCCAGTCCGAACGCGCGCTGCTGGTCAGGCGCGGCGTGCAACGGCTGTTTGGCCATCTCCGGCATGCGGTTCTACCGGAGCTTGGCCTTGCCAGTGGTCGCCGCGCTGATTTGATCAGCCTGTCGGAAAAGGGTGAAATATGGATTGTTGAAATCAAGTCCTCGATCGAGGACCTGAAGGCCGACAACAAATGGCCTGACTATCGCCTGCATTGCGACCGGCTGTTCTTCGCCACGCATCCGGGCGTGCCACTGGACATCTTTCCCGACGATTGCGGCATGATCCTGTCCGATGGATATGGGGCGGAAATCATGCGTGAAGCGCCTGAGCATAAATTGGCGCCGGCGACGCGCAAGGCATTGACGCTGCGTTTTGCACGGGCAAGCGCCAGCCGGTTGCTTGTTGCCGAACAGATTGCCTATCAGCAAGATCCGGAAACACCAACGCAGGAAACCTGAAAGCCCTCTGCCACTGACATCTGCCAAAGACGTTTAACGCGGTGCCCGCTTGGCCAGAATGCGCTGCAGGGTGCGGCGATGCATGTTCAGACGCCGTGCGGTCTCTGAAACATTGCGGTCACACATTTCATAGACCCGCTGAATGTGTTCCCAGCGCACCCGGTCAGCCGACATCGGATTTTCCGGTGGTTCAACTCTTTCGCCGGGTTCCCGGGTCAGCGCGGCAAACACCTCATCGGCATCCGCCGGTTTGGCCAGATAGTCGATGGCGCCAAGTTTCACCGCATTGACGGCGGTGGCGATATTGCCGTAACCGGTCAGCATGACGATGCGTGTATCGTCGCGCTTTCGGCGGATGGCTTCGATCAGTTCAAGCCCGTTGCCGTCGCCAAGTCGCAGGTCGATGACCGCAAATTTCGGCGGCGTGACATTGATGGCGGCCTTGCCGGCAGCAACCGATTCAGCCATTTCCACGGTAAAGCCGCGGCTTTCCATGGCCCTGCCCAGACGGCGCAAAAACGGCCCGTCATCATCTACAATCAGCAAGGACGGGTCCGCACCAATCCTGTCGCTGTCGTTCTGGTTGCCCGGTTGCATATCCATAGTCCGACCAGTCCCATCTTGTTTGTTGTTTTGTATCACATAAGGCCTGTGACACGGAATGCCAATATTGAGTTGTTTGTGCAGTGCTCTTATATCTCTTCAGAGCCGTCTGAACCCTGATCATGCGTCATGGCAGAGCGCGGCCAGGTCACCGTGACAGATGCACCGCGTTGATCGCCGTCGCGATTGGCGAATTTCAAAGTCGCGCCGGAACGCTCCAGCAGGGTCTTGGCGATGAACAGGCCGAGGCCAAGGCCGCCCGCCGTTGCTTCGCTGTTGCGGCTGCGTTGCGTCAGATAGGGATCGCCGATGCGCGAAAGCACATCTGGCGCAAATCCGGGGCCATCATCTTCGATCCGAATGGTAACAGTCTGGGCATTGGACTGCGTCTCGACATGAACAGTGGAACTGGCGAAATCCACGGCATTTTCCAGCAGATTTCCCAATCCGTATAAAATGCCGGCATTGCGCCGACCGACCGGTTCGCCTTCCGGCCCATGGACACGTGAAACCTTGATGTCGACCCCGAATTCTCGGTGCGGTGCAATCACTTCCTCAATCAGCGAAGACAGCGGCAACCATCGCATATGTTCTTCATCTTCCGATGACAGGGTGGTCAGCCTTCGCATGATTTCCCGGCAGCGTTCACTTTGTGAGCGCAGCAATTGCACATCTTCCTTGAACCGCTCGTCACCGGCCAGGGCGTGCTCCATTTCCCGCGCCACCACCGCGATGGTGGCCAATGGTGTGCCCAGTTCGTGCGCCGCCGCTGCGGCCAGGCCGTCAAGAGCCGAAAGATGTTGCTCGCGCTGCAGGGCAAATTCCGTGGCCATCAGCGCATCGGCAAGCTCCTGTGCTTCGGCCGAAACACGGTAGGAATAGAAGGCGGCAAAGGCAGCCGTTGAAACAATGGCAATCCAGTTCCCGGCAATCAGCACCAATGGTGTGTCGAACGTGGTCCCCGGGTACCACGGCAGGGGTCGATGATAAACGGCAAGCACGGTAACGCCAGCGACCGCTGTGAGGCCCAATGCTATGATATTGCGAACCGGCAGGGATGCGGAGGCGACAATGACCGGCACACACAGAAGAACGGCAAAGGGGTTTGCCAGGCCGCCGGTGATGAACAGCAGGCCGAACAATTGCAGAATATCGAGGCTCAGAACGAAGGTCGAGGTCGATGGATCAAGGCGGTAGGTTGCCGGAAATTTCAACTGCAGGGCAATATTGAGCAGCAGCAGACAGGCAATCAGCAGAAAGCACGAAGCCACCGGCAGCGGAAAGCCGAGGCCATAGGCGACGCCCAGAACCGTGACGCTCTGACCAATAACGGCCAGTGTGCGCAATCGAATGAGCGTGCGCATGCGCAAGTGGTTTGCATTGCGCGTTTCCGCAGGATTTCTGGAATAGTCCATGGTGCCCCGTGTTCCGTTTTGTAGCTGAGCTTAATGTGCTCGCGTGAAACTGTTAAACGGTTTTGCGCTTGTCGTCATGATTCATGCTGTGTTGGCTTGATCATCGTCTGCTCGCATTGAATCTAAGTCCTTGAGCAGGCGGGAGCACCAGCTTGATGGATCAGCGTATCGACAGTCCTGACCATGACCCTGGCGGCTATCTAAATCCAATGGAGAACCCCGTTCCGGCAAGCTGCTAATTGCGCATCTTCTGGCCATCGACAAGGTTGGTATTCGTGCCGTGGCGCGACAACCAGTCGCCGAGCAATTGATTGATCTGATCGGGCTTTTCCAGAGGCGGACAATGGCCACAATCCTTGATCAGGGAAAATTCCGAACCGTCAATGGCTGCGTGAATTTCCTGCGCCCGCACGGGTGGTGTCACCTTGTCGCCTTCGCCGACAATGACCAGAGTCGGGCAGCAAATCAGAGCCAGGTTGGCGCGCCCGTCGGGACGCTTGATGATGGCATGTTGCTGGGCCCGGTATGCGTCGACGCCCAGATTATAGGCACTTTGTTTCAGCGCTGCGCGCTGCTTTGGGTCGAGTTGGTCCACGTCGAGGCAACTGAAGGCCAGGCTGCGTTCATTGGCAGCGGCCATACCCATGCTTTCGGCTGTTGCCAGATTGTCCAGTCGCCGCTTGGTATTTGCCGGATCTTCCGGTCGGGCCGATGTCGATATGAGAACCAGGCTGATCAATCGCTGACGTATTTGCGGCAGCATGTGCATGGCCACATAGCCGCCCATGGACCAGGCCGCAAAGTGAAATCGTGACGGCAGTTGATCAAGCACACAATCCGCCATATCTGCGATGCTGGTCTTTGAATGGTGACCCTTCGGCACGAGGATGTCGTAGTGATCCTTCAGATGTTCAATCTGGTAGGTCCATGACGTATGGTCCGATTGCAGGCCGGGAAGCAGCACGAGGGTCTCAGGCATTGTCGATCTCGATATTATTCTGGTGGAGGGTTGCAAGAATTCGTTCCGCGTGATGGCAGGCGGCCTGCTGGGCGCCATTGATGACGCGCAAGGCAGGAACCTCCTGCGTGCAACGCGCATCCGCATGGCTGCAGCGCGTGCGAAAATGGCAGCCGGAGGGCGGATCAATGGGACTGGGCAATTCGCCAGTCACCTCGGAACGCCTGTGCCGGCCCGCAGGCGTCGGGCGGGGCACCGCCGACAGCAGGGTTGACGTATAGGGATGGGCGGGCCGATCGAACAATTGCCGGGTCTGTCCCAGTTCGACAATGCGGCCCAGATACATCACCGCCACCCGGTCTGCGACATGCGAGACGACTGACAGATCGTGTGAAATGAAAATCAGCGTCAGACCCATTTGCGCTTGCAGGCGCACGATCAGATTGAGAATCTGTGCCTGGATGGAAACATCCAGCGCCGATACGGGTTCGTCAGCAACGATCAGTTCGGGGCTCAGCGCGATGGCGCGCGCTATACCGATGCGCTGGCACTGCCCGCCGGAAAGTTCGTGCGGGAAGCGATCCAGGTGGAAAGGGCTGAGGCCAACCTGCTGCGCCAGTTCCTCGCCGCGCTGGCGGATCTCGGAGGCATTGCCCATGCGGTAGTTGATCAGCGCTTCGGCAATGATGGCCCGCGCCTTCATGCGCGGATTGAGGGATGCATAGGGATCCTGGAAGATCATCTGAAACCGTTGGCGGGCCGCCTTCAGTTCCTTTGGTCGCAATGTCGACAGGTCGATGCCGTCCAGTGCCATGGTTCCCGATGTGGGCTTTTCCAATTGCAGGATCAGCCGCGCCAGCGATGATTTCCCGCAACCGCTCTCCCCGACCAGGCCCAGCGTTTCGCCCTGTGCAACCTCCAGCGACACCTGATCCACTGCCTGCAGGAACCGCTTCGGCGCACCGGGTCTTTTGCGGCCCAGTGGATAGGCCTTGCTGAGCTTGTCGAGCAGCAGATGCTGTTTTGGTTTCATGCCCATGCGCTCACGATCTCCGTGTTGCGGATACCCTCATAGACCCTGTCGGGATGAATGCAGCGGGATGTGTGTTGCGGTTCGATCAGCTGCGCCGGCGGCAGGGGGGCCGCACAGGCATCGGTGGCAAAACTGCAGCGTGGCGCATAGACACAACCGGCTACCGGCTTGTCGAGGCGCGGCACCGAACCCGGGATTTCGTTGAGCACGCTGCGGTGACCGGTTTGCGCTCCGGGCAGCGATTGAAGCAGACCGGCCGTATAGCCATGGGATGGCCGGGCAAAGAGCTTTTCCACCGGAGCCTCTTCGACAATCCGCCCGGCATACATGACCATCATGCGGTCGGCCGCATTGGCCACGACGCCCAGATCATGGGTAATCAGAATGACGCTCATGGCCAGATCCTTGCGCAGGTCTGCAATCAGGTCGAGAACCTGCGCCTGGACGGTCACATCCAGCGCCGTTGTCGGCTCGTCAGCGATCAGCAATTCCGGATCGCAGGCAAGCGCCATGGCGATCATCACCCGCTGGCGCATGCCACCCGACAATTCATGCGGATAGGCGCCCAGCCTGTTGTGGGCATCGGGAATACGCACCAGATCCAGCATTTCCAGTGTCCGCGCGCGTGCCTGGCTGCGGTTGCAGCCGCGATGTTTGCGCACCACTTCGCCAATCTGCATGCCGATCGTGTGCACCGGATTGAGCGACGTCATGGGATCTTGAAAAATCATGCCGATGCGATTGCCGCGCACGTGTCGCATCGTCCCCTCGCTGGCACCCAGCAATTCCTGCTCACCCAGCCGGATGGAGCCTGAAGAAATGCGCGCGCCGTGGCGCGGCAAAAGGCCCATGATGGTCATGGCGGTGACGCTCTTGCCGCAGCCCGATTCGCCGACAAGGCTGAGAATTTCTCCCTTGCGCACTTCAAAGGATATGTCATCCAGAGCGCGAACCACATTGGCGCCGTCTGCAAACTCGAGGCTGAGATTGCTGACGGTGAGAATGCTCTGCCGGTCTTCGGCTTTTTCGTCCATGAAGGTCATAGGGTTCCCCTGCGCGTCTTGCGCGGATCAAGCGCGTCGCTCAGCCGGTCGCCGAGAATGTTCACCGCCAGAACCATCACTGAGAGCAGGGCGCCCGGGTAGGCCATCAATTCGGGATGAATACGAAAATAGGCGCGGGCATCGGCCATCATGCCACCCCAACTGGGCACTTCCGGCGATGTGCCGACGCCGAGAAAACTGAGAACCGCTGATGCAATGATGGCCGAGGCACAGGCATAGGTCGCCTGCACCAGAACCGGCCCCAGCGTATTGGGCAGAATGTGCCGCCAGACCATGGCCAGGCCGGACGTCCCGATAGATGTGGCCGCCCGCACATAGGGTTGCTCGCGCACACCCAGCACCACGGATCGCACCAGCCGCACCATGCGCGGAATTTCAGGAATCGTGATGGCGATGATGACAGTCAGCACACCGGCATTCATCAGCGAGGCAAAGGCAATGGCCAGCAGGATGGCGGGAATGGCCATCATGGCGTCATTCAAACGCATGATGATGGCGCCGCCGATGGATGACATGCCCGCATAGATGCCGATGGCAACACCCAACACGGTTGTCAATCCGGCAACCGAAAAGCCGACGAACATCGAGGTACGCGTGCCATAGACGGCGCGGGCAAAAACATCGCGGCCCAGATGGTCGCGGCCCCACAGGGCCTCCGGTGTTGAACCGCTCAGCCGTTCAGCCGGATTGATCTTGATGGGGTCCCCGGCAATCAGCGGCGCGGCGATGGCTACAAGCAGCAGCGAGAGCAGGATGAAAAGACAGATTGCGGTGAGTGGATCGCGTGCAAACCAGCCGGGCAGGTCACGCAGCGTGAACCGTCTTTGAGGCGCATTGGTCGCCTGTGTGTGCGTTGTGGACATCGGCTAGCCTTTCACGCGCGGATCGAACAGCACATAGCTCAGATCGACGAGAAGATTGATCAGGATGAGCAGAGCCGAGAAAAACAGAATAACCCCCTGAACCACCGGATAGTCCCGCCGGGTGATGGCATCGACGGTCAGACGTCCGATGCCGGGTATGTTGAATACCGATTCGGTCACCACCACACCGCCGACCAGCGTGGCAAAGCCGATGCCGATCACGGTTATGACGGGAACACCGGCATATTTGAGCGCATGCACAACCAAAATGCGCAATGACCCCAGACCCTTGGCGCGTGCCGTGCGGGTGAAATTCTCGTTCAGCGCTTCCAGCATGGCAGCGCGTGTCACCCTGGCGATCAGGGCGGCAAAAACCAGAGACAGGGCAATGGATGGCAGCGTTACCGAATGCAATGTTGCAAGCACGCCGTCTTTCAGCGGCTTGTAGCCCTGCACGGGAAACCACTTCAGCTTCACTGCGAAATAATAGACCAGCAGGTAGCCGATCACGAAGACAGGCACCGAAAAGCCGAACACGGCAAAAGCCATGATGGCGCGGTCTATCAGACCATTGGCGCGCCAGGCCGCGATCACGCCGAGCGGCACCGCAATGGCGACGGTGATGATCAATGTCACGATGGCCAGAACCATCGTGGGTTCAATTCTCTGGGCAATCAGTTTTGTCACCGGCTGGTTGGAATAGACGGAATCACCCAGATCAAGCCGCAGGGCATTGCCTGCCCAGATGCCGAATTGCACAGCCAGGGGTTTATCAAGATGCAGACGCTCGCGGATCTTTTCCACCTGCTGCGGATTGGCATTGTCGCCAGCCAGCAGCACCGCCGGGTCTCCGGGGGTCAGATGTGCCAGAGAGAAAATGAAAATGGCCACCAGCACGAAAATGGGTATCGCTGCCAGCAATCGGCCGAGAATATAAAGGAGCATCCAAACCTCACGCTTCAGGTCCGCCCGGACAGGCCGGGCGGAACTGAATTCAATTGACTATTCGGTGCGTTGCACTTCCCAGAAGAAGGGCACGGGGCTCTGGATAAATCCCTTCAGGTTCGTTGCAATGCCCTGCGAGGGAAAGGCCTGACCCATAGGAACATAACTCACCAGATCATGGGTTGCGATCTGCATCTGTTCGGCGAGTTGCCTTTTCACCTTCGGATCCATCTCATCGGCGAATTTCTTGCGCAGTTCCTGAAGCTCTTCAGAACATGCCCAGCCAAACCAGCCGTCGCCGCAGGCCCCGGCCACATAGACATTGGTCATCGGATTGGATTGGTCGACAAATCCCCAGCCGGTGAAGAACAGGTTCCAGCCGCCATCGGCCACAGGTTCCTTGCTGGCGCGGCGTGTGGCAACGGTTGCCCAATCGGTGATCTGCTCTTCGACGACAAATCCGGCTTCCTCAAGCATGGGTTTGAGCACCGAATAATAGGCGTCATGGGCAGGAATATCCGTCACATGCATCAACAGGACCGGCGTTCCATCATAGCCGCCCTCTTCAAGCAGCGCTTTGGCCTTGGCGATATCGCGTGTCAGGACAGCTTGCGTATTGGCATCCGTTGCATAGGGTGTGTCGCAGAAAAACACCGCAGCGCATTCAAGATAGCGTTCCGTTGAATTGCCATAGGCGGCCTGCAGGAAGGGTGTCTGCTCCAGCGACCACTGAAGGGCCTTGCGGATCGTCGGGTTGTCGAAGGGCGGGTTGAGATGATTGACGACCAGCTGCATGGAATTGCCGGACTGTCGCGCTGCAATGGGCTTGGCGCTATCCACCCCGTCGAAGAAGGCGAGCATGTCGGCTGGCACTTCCTCGATCCAGTCGATCTCGCCGCCAATCAGTGCGTCCACCGCAGTTGCTGTGTCCGGAATATAGATGAGTTCCACCCGGTCAAAATGCGCCACCTTGCCACCGGCTGCCATGTCTGCGGGTTCGGAACGTGGTTGATAGGCCTCGAATTTTTCGAAGACGGCGATGCTCCCCGGCACCCATTCATCGGGCAAAAGACGATAGGGCCCTGAGCCGATGGGTGTCACGACCGGGTCTGTGGGGTCATTGGCAGCCATATTGGCCGGCATGATCACCGGAACATTGGAGGAAATCTTGCCGATGGCGGAGATGACTTGCCCCCAGGGCTCCTTCATCTGCAGCACAATCGTCTTGTCATCGGGCGCTGAAATGGATTCCATTTTTGAAAAAAGCGTCTTGCCCAGCCCGTCGGCCTTGCCCCAGCGTTGCAGTGACGCAACGGCGTCGCCAGCCGTGACCTGGCTGCCATCGTGGAATTTCAGCCCGTCGCGCAGCGTGATCGTATAGGTCAGCTGGTCATCCGACAATGTGAAGCCTTCGGCCATTTGCGGCTGTGCTTCATAGTTGGAATCCAGTGCAAACAACGTGTCATACATCAGGTATGCTGCGTTGCGGATGGTGAAATTCGTCGTGGCGATCGGGTCCATCGTGTTGATGTCGCCATTCAACCGCAGACGTAAGGTTCCCTCGGCAAAAGCGCCCGGCATTGCGGCGGTCAGCAAGGCGCCTGCCACAGCTGCTGCCACCAGTGACTTGAGTCGTCCCATAATAATCTCCTCCCAGCCGTTCTATAACGGCACAAAACGTTACGTTTCATGAATTCCATGTTCTTCAGCTTGCTGCAAGCGCATGGTTCTCTAAAGCACGAAACGATTTGTGTTTAGACAAATTATTTCCAAACGGCAAGGTGCTGCGGGACATCAGGCCAAAGAAAATTGCTATCCAACTGCTGGCTTCTTGCCAGAGACCAACAATTTGTGGCATTCACGTAACGTTTTGCGTAGTCTGCGTCCTGTGGATTGAAAGGGATAATATTTTTGGCAACGATCAAGGACGTGGCGCGTATCGCCAACGTATCGATTACCACGGTGTCGGCCACGATCAACGGCACGGCGCCGGTCAGCAAGGCGCTGCAGCAACGCGTCTGGGATGCCGTGAAGATTGCGGGCTATCATGCCGATCCGATCGCCCGCAATCTGCGCATGGGGGTTTCCAAGACCATCGGACTCATTGTGCCCGATATTGCCACGCCCTGGGCGGCGCATCTGGCCAAGGCCATGCAAAGAGCGCTTTCGGATGTTGGTTACAATATGCTGTTTGCCAGCAATGATGATGACCCGGAGCGGGAGTTTCGCGAGATTGAACTGTTCAGTTCACACCGCGTCGCCGGCATGGTCATCGCCCCGACCACCCACGGCGAATCCTATGCGGAACGCCTGGCAGAAGCCGTGCACACACCCACCGTTCTGGTGGATCGCATCGTTGAAAATGCCCGTTTTGATGCGGTGACCGATGACAACCAACTGGGCGCGCAGCTCATCACGCGTTACCTGCTCAAGCTTGGTCACAAGGAGATAGCCTTCCTGGTCGGCCGTCCCGGCATCTCGTCGTCGGACGAGCGTTATGCGGGTTTTCGCGAGACCATGGCCGTGGCTGGCCTGCCGGTGCGCGATGATCTGGTGCGCCGTCCGGTCTTCCGGCGCGAGCACGCCTTTGCAGCGGTACAGCAACTCATGACCCTGCCAACACCGCCGACGGCCATAGCCTGTATCAATATTGCACAATTGCTCGGTACCATGGCCGGTCTGCAGAATATGGGCCTGAAGGTTCCGGACGATGTCTCCGTCATCAGTTTCGATGGCTTTCACCCGGCCGAAGGCTGGCAACCCGCAATCACGGCACTGACCCAGGATATCACCACAATCAGCATCAAAGCCGCCGAACTGCTGCTGGCGCGTATCGGCGGGGAGGTGGATTATGGTCCACGTCTGGTGCGCGTTGCGCCAAGCCTGACAGTCAGAACATCCTGCCGCAGCATCCAGTAGCCCATTCCGGCTGACCTTCGTTCCACGCGGACCTGTTCACAGGGCAATCACGATACATTCACGCTGGCTGCTCCAACCTGCGATTGATCTGACCGGCACTGATATCTGTGGCGGCAGACCGAGAGCGCTGGCTGTGTACTGCGGCAAGCGATGGATGAAATGGCTGAAAAAGGTTGTCGGCCCGGTCTCTATCGGTGGGTCCTGTCCTGATTACAGCATGTTCAACAAAGGGATGGGCACCATGACGCGCACAATTATTGGCAGCAGGAAGGCTGACACGATCCACACCGATGACGAAAACCATGTCGTCATCTCCCGCAAGGGCGGTGATGACATTATCACGGGGGCCGGAAATGACGTTATTCTGGCTGGCCACGGCAAAGATACGGTCAATGCCGGTGACGGCAATGACGTGGTTCTTGGCGGCAAGGGCGCTGACGTGCTCAATGGCGGGCTGGGCAATGATGTTGTCTCGGGTGGGCGCGGGCGTGATATCCTCGTCCATGAGCTTGTCGAAGGCAGCCAGTCGCATGATGTTTATCAGGGTGGTCGTGGATGTGACACCTTGCGGTTGATGATGACGCAAGCGCAGTTTGCTCTCTATACCGATCAGATCGCGACCTTTGAGGAATGGCTGCTGACGGCAAAAAGCTGGCAGCATTTCACCTTTGATTTTGGTGATTCCACCCTGCAGGTTTCTTCCGTTGAAAAGCTTGAAATCCAGATTGGCGACGACATCGGCGGCGTGCAAATCATCACCGGATCAAAGGAAGACGGGCCGGTCAGTGCCGGTGATTCGGCCAGCACGCAATCGCAGATCATTCTTTTCCAGGGTGACGCCGATGCGACGCTGGAAGGTGGTTCGGCCAATGACATCCTGAAAACCGACGAAGGCAATGATACGCTGGACGGTGGAGCCGGCGATGACAATCTTGACGGCGGCGCCGGCGATGATGATCTGCGTGGCGGCGCGGACAATGACACGCTGACGGGCGGCGCAGGCGATGACCATGTGGATGGCGGCGAAGGCGACGACACAATCATTGCCGCCAATGGTCAGGGTAATGATTTTTATGATGGCGGCAATGGCAGCGACACGATCAAATTCACCTCGTCGACCGCCATCAATGATCTGACGATTGACATGCGTGCGGTCGACCGCAGCGGTCAGAGCGTCAATGGTGTCAGCATTGACACATTGCTGTCGGACAACGGCCAGCCGGTCAATCGCAATGTCGGTATTGCCTATGACAGTGCCAATCCGACCCAAATCGGGGTTGATGTCCTGGTCAATCTTGAAAATGTCATCGGTGGCGACGGCAACGACATCATCTACGGCAACTTTCAGAACAATGAGATCTTTGGTGGTGACGGCAACGATTCCATCTACGGTATCGGCGGTGACAATTATCTCGATGGCGGCAATGGCGATGACCTGTTGCAGGTCAGCTATGGCGCCAATGTGTTGCGCGGTGGTGCGGGCGCTGACCGTTTCTTCATGCTGGACGGCATTTTTGAAGATCGGATCATGGATTTCGAGTTGGGAGTTGATGTGCTTGACCTGTCGCGCACCCACGCCTCAAACCTCAACGAACTCGTCATCGACTTTTCCCAGGATCTCAACAACAATGGCATCAACGATACGATTTTGAATTATACGGATTACAGCACATCGCAAAGGCTCGTCATTGATGACATGTCGGAGGCCGAATGGAATGACCTGAACGCCAATCACACCGGCACCGGACTGATCTATGCCGCTCCCAGTGTCTACTACACCGGCACCAGTGGTGACGATACCGCCGCAATCAATCTTCTGGGTACGGGCAATGACCAGATATTGGCCGGAGCGGGCGATGAGACGATCACCGTCAAGGGCGGCGATTATATCCTTCAGGGCTCAGGCAATGACACCATCGATTATTCCGACACATTTGGCGTCTATTCCATCCTCGATTACAGCTCCAGGTGGGATGGGGGCTTTGGTGAATTCGATGAGGGCATTGTCGTCAATATCAATGTTGGTGAAATTGGCACAGTCAACAATTCGGTCGATGGCACCGTCGACAAGGGCAGTTATGGCGTCGATCAGCTTGTCGATGTTGATATGGTGGTGGCCGCTGCCGGAGACGGCCTTTTGCTGACCGGCACCCATTACGCCGACAGTTTCACGATAGAAATGCCGAGCATCGGCTGGATGAATGTCGTGCCGCTCTATGGAGACGACACGATTGTCTTCAACGGCTCTTCAGCTGGACGGGTGTCCTATGAGGGCTATGACATTGCTGTGTCCTATGGCGGCGGCGGTGTCGGCGGTCGCGCAGAATTTGATGGCACAACGCTGACAGCGACGATTGACGGAACGGACACCAATGGTTTTCAGGCGGATTGGACCGACACCGTCACGGCCACAGCCTCTCTGGAGTTTGCCGGAGGCTATGGTGATGATGTTTTCCTGGGTGCCGACACCTATTCGGAGCGGTTCATCGGTGGATCGGGAAACAATTACTTCGATGGCGGGGCCGGGGGCAATGACCGGGTCCGTTATGACCGTGGAAACGATAGTGAGGGCATTCAGGTCGATCTTGAAAACCCCAACATCGACGGCTCCAACACCATCACGCAATGGCTCGGCGATACCTTTCACGACACTCTGATCGATATTGAATGGGTCCGTGGCTCCAACTTCAATGATTCAATCCTGATGTCATCGGCCGACGAGCAGGTTGAGGGACGCAGTGGCGATGACGTTATTGACGGGCGCGGTGGCAATGATTTGCTTCAGGGGCAGAACGGCAACGATCACATTTTCGGTGGAACCGGGGATGATTTCCTCGATGGCGGCTCGGGTGACGACCAGCTATTCGGCGGAGCCGGCTTCGACACGCTGGAAGGTGGCTCCAATGACGATCTGCTGACCGGCGGATTGCAGGGCGACAGCTTTGTTTTCTCCGGCGCCTTTGCCCATGACACGATCACCGATTTTGCCAGCGGCGAGGATTTCATCGATATCTCCGCATCCGGCACGAAATTCGCTGATTGGGATACAAGCGGTGACGGTTTCATCAGCGATGCGGATGCCTTCGCTTCATTGTCTGCCAGTGATCTCATGCTTGATATCGGCGGCAACACAATAACGCTTTCAGGCATCACCCAGCTTGTTGAAAGCGATCTGGTCTTCTGATCTGAAGACCAGACGGCATCAACGAAGGCCCTGTCAGTTCGGCTAGGACAGGGCCTTTTCGCGTCTTTGCAGGGATTCCTGCGGCCAATGTTCTGATCGGCGATAGTAACCCGGCACTGCGCTGACGCCCTCCGGAAGGCGCACCCAGGGCTGTTTGCTCTCGGTGTATATGTGAATATCCGGTGCAAAGGCGTCGGGATTTTCAAGTGTGCCGACGCGCAGAAAAAAGAATCGGGGGCCGGCGCCGTGATAGATGCTCCACACAGCAACCTTGCAATCGGGGCAACGGCTGATCAATTGGCCCTTGCCGCTGTCGCTGGGTGTATCGATGATTTCAGGTGCACCGGACAGCAGCGTCACATTGTCAGCCTCGATCAGGGCATTGAGGGCGAATGCCGATCCGCTTTCACGCTGACACCGGCGGCAATGGCAGCAATGGACAAAAAGCGGCGGTCGCTTCACCGCGTAACGAATGGTCCCGCAGGTGCAGTGGCCCTTTGCGATGATGGTCATGATAGCCGTTCCCTCAATTGTCGTTTTCAGCTCCAAAATAGACGCGGAGCAGCCCTGGTGTAAACACCAGCGGGTGGCCTGGTTGCAACTATCCAGGGTCGCATTGAATGTGCCAAAACAACCGAATTGACGAATGCGCAAGCCGCAATTACCCTGTCATCATGAGTTTTCTGCGGTCGCATGACGTCCGGCGACCATTCATTGCGGATCCTGATCAAGGCGCTGATCCGTGGCAGAGAATTCCAACCGATAAATCGGAGGTTCTGCCATGACCATGAAGCAACGCGTTTTCTGGGGTTTCCTTGCCGGTCTGACGATTGTGCTCGTCAAGATCATCGGCCCGGATCAGTCCTATCTTCGGTCTCTTTTCTATCAGATATCGTCAGTGGATCTGGTGTTCTATATCTTCATCTCGATTGTCACCATTGTACTGGGGGCGATCTCCGGTCTGTTCAGCAAGGAACATGAACCGGTAAAACTGTTGTTGTTTTGCGCCTCGGTACCCGCCTTGCTGTCCACATTCACGGGTGAGCGTCGCGAAGCGATACCGCTGCAGGCGCCGGCTGCAACGGAAAATCGCGCCTCGGCCGACGGCATCAACAGGCCATCAATGTTCATTGCATCCGCCCATGCCCAAACGCTGAACCAGACGCTGAGGCAAAAACACGTCTGCAATGAAGGCAGCTTTACGCAGCGATTCACCCAAAGTGCGCAGCAATATCTGACGGGCAAGAGCAATGCGCGGTTGGCCGATTATTCGGTTGTCGTCTCATCGACGCCGGACTTTGACAAAGCAAAGCGGATCGCAACTCAAATATTTGCAAAAGACAGGGCGTGGGCGCCCTATGTCGGATGCCGCAAACCTGGAAACGCCAACTACCCGGTGATTATCGGGCCGCCCACAAGCGAGGTTGAAGCGGCTGAATGGAAGGGCCGGTTCGAGGAAGCGCAGGTCATGCCCGGAAGCGCCTATCTGTCCTATTATGAGTTCAGAAAGCCGGTTTTCACACCGCGTTAGGTGCATGCGTCTTGCCCGGCAGGACGCGCAGGCATGCGTTGAAAAAAATTCCGTTCCACCCCTGCTCATTTCCATGCCCGCTGAATCGGGGTTATGTTGAGAACCCCCATGGGGATCAATCGCAGAGGAGCGCCTGAAAATGCGTCGATTACTATCCGTTATTTTGCTGATATCCGGCACATGGGTTGCTGGTGTCGCATCGGTATCGGCTGCAACAGATGAACAGAAAGCAGCGCTGAAATCCGATTGCAGGAGCGACTTCATCGCCCATTGCAAGGGTGTGAAACCCGGCGGTATACCGGCCTTTGAATGCCTCTCAAAAAACGTCGATAGCCTGTCATCATCCTGCCAGGCCGCCGTCAAGGCGGTGGATCCGAAAGCAAAATAGAACCGGTTATACCGGGTTTGAGACCTTGGATCACAGCGCGGAAATGCGCTGCTGATCCGCCTGTTTGACAAGGAGGATATGAAATGAAAAATCTGTTTCGCATGGCAATTCTGGTCCAGATTCTGGGCTTCGTCACGCCGTCATTCGCTGCAAGCGAGATTGAGAACCTGAAGACCTATTGCAAGCCGGATATCGAACGGCTCTGCCCTGGTGTGCCCATTGCCGGTGGCGCGCTGAAAAAATGTTTGAAAAAACACGAAATGCAAATTTCGGTCGGGTGCGCCAAGACGCTCAAGGCAATGAAAGACGGCTAGAGATGGCGAGAGACGGCTACGCACCGCATGGGGGTGCGCAGCATGTGCTCGGCCTGACCATCCCAATTGGGCATGGGTGCGCCACGCAATCCATGGCTGGCGCCGGCTGCTAACCGGCTTTGGCCAGGCGCACTTCAGGCTGAGCGCTGATGTCCTGCGCCATCCGGCCATTCTTGAAGTCAGCGGCCAGTCGGGCAACGCGTTCGCCCAGCAGGGCGGCCGTTTCCCTGTCTGCCTGGGGTGGCGCGAGGTCGGCGCCCTGATCCGTATTGGCCTGCGCCATTGCGCCAATGGATCCGCCAATGCGGTTCAGATCATCGATGGAACTTGTCGATGAATGATTGCCTGGCAACAATCCGAGACTGACCCACAGCATGCCATGCTGGGCCGCCAATGTCGCCAATTGGCTCAGCGTTGCGAATTTGTCACCTGATTGCGAGCCGGAAACGGTGAAACCCGCCGCCAGCTTGTTTTGCCAGCCACGCTCCATCCAGATTTTTGACGTCTGGTCCATGAAGGTTTTAAAGGGGCCGGATACAGCTCCCATGTAGGTGGGCGAGCCGAAAATGATGGCGTCGGATTGGGCCAGCTGCGCCCACCCGGCCTCATTGATTTGCGTGACGTCAATCAGATGTGGTTGTGCCGTTGAAAAACGCCGGACACCACCTTCAACAGCTTTTGCCAGTGCTTCAGTGTGGCCGTAGCCGGAATGATAGGCAATTGAAATATTCAAAGTCATCTTGTTCTCCAGTTCTGTCTGGAGGCAACTTAATCTTTCACAGATAGGCGGATAATTCCTCAATTCATGAAATGATTTTTCACGCAAAATGAATAACAGAATCCTCAGGCCGGTCCGCTGGGCTTTGCGAATGCGTCAATCAGGAAATCCACGAACAGGCGCAGTTTTCGGGATGTCTGCCGATGTGCCGGATAGACAGCATAGAGTGTCTGTTTTTCACCCTTCCACCCCGGCAAAGCATCAAGAAGTCGCCCGTCCGCATGCGCTGCAAGCGTGTAGAAATCGGGCAGGAACGCAAGTCCCAGCCCGGCAATGGCGGCGTCACGGATGGCAAGGGAACTGTTGACGCGATACGTGCCATTGACCGGAACGCTCTCGCGCCTGTCATCCTTCTCCAGGCGCCACACATCCGGCGTTGAGGACCCTGTATAAATCAGGCAGGCATGGCTCGCCAGATCACTGGGGCCGGCGGGAAAGCCCATATTATCGAGATAATCCGGAGAGGCGAAAACCTGTCTTTCGATGTCCATCAGCTTGCGGGCTTTCAGGCTGGAATCCTCCAGCCGGCCACCGCGTATGGCCAGGTCGAACCCGCCTTCGACCAGGTCGGTAAAGGCATCACTCATGGAAAGATCGATACTGATATCGGGATAGAGTTTGGCAAATTGCGGCAGCAGGACCGACAGCCTGTTCAGGCCAAAGGACATCGGCGCGCTGATCCGCAGATGGCCTCTTGGGTTTTCTGTTGAGGAGCGAACAAAATCGTCGGCATCATGCAGATCGTCCAGCAGGTGGCAGACACGGGTGAAATAGGTCTGGCCCACATCGGTCAGATGCAATGACCGGGTGGTGCGCACAATCAGTTGTGCCCCAAGCTCTGCCTCGAGATCCTTGATCATCTTGCTCACAGCGGCATTTGACAGGCCAAGATCGCGCGCAGCATTGCTGAATCCCTCCAGTTCCACGACGCGCCTGAAGGTATTGAGACAAGAGAACCGATCCATTTTTCACCCGCCGTGAACAGTCATTGCATTCATTTCCTCATTATCATCTCAACTGGAAAGGTCCAAATTTAACGCATGAAACCGGACAATCCAGCCGTTTTGACCAGGTTTTGGCCAAGACCTTGCCAATTACCGGCCAGTGACCGGGTTAGACCATCGCTCTTGTGCTCGCCCGTCCAGCCGGTTACGGCTTTCCCGTCGGGCAGGCATTGCGATCGGACGACACAGACAGGAAACCAACGCATGACCAGCCGTACCGACATTCTTCTGACTGCCATTGCCCCGGCCATCTGGGGCAGCACCTATTTTGTCACCGTGGCGTTTCTGCCCGATGGATATCCGCTGACGGTCTCGCTGTTGCGCGCCCTGCCGGCGGGGCTCCTGCTGCTGCTGTTCGTTCGCCGCCTGCCCGCCGCGGGTTGGTATGGACGCATATTCCTTCTGGGCGCGCTGAATTTCACCATCTTCTGGACGCTGCTGTTTGTTTCCGCCTACAGGCTTCCGGGCGGTGTCGCGGCCACTGTTGCCTCCGTTCAACCGTTGATCGTTATCTTCTTTGCGCGCGCTGCGCTGGGCACGCCGATCCGCCTGTTGGCCGTGTTTGCTGCGGCTTTGGGCATCGCAGGTGTCGCGACACTTATCCTCACGCCGCAGGCATCGCTGGATCCGGTTGGCGTGGCGGCTGGCCTGGGTGCGGCCCTGTCGATGGCCGGCGGAACCGTGCTTACACGCAAATGGAAGCCGCCGGTCTCGCTGCTCACCTTCACTGCCTGGCAATTGACTGCAGGCGGCTTGCTCCTGCTGCCGCTCGAGCCGCCGCTTCCCGACCTCACCGCGCGTCATATCGGCGGGCTGGTCTATCTCGGCCTGATCGGTGCGGCTTTGACCTATGGCCTGTGGTTTCGCGGCGTCGCCCGCATCGAACCCTCGGCGGTTTCGGTCCTTGGCTTCCTCAGTCCCCTGACCGCTGTTTTTCTTGGCTGGGTTTTGCTGGATCAATCGCTCTCTGTCCTGCAGATGATGGGTGCCGCAACGATACTCATCAGTGTGTGGATCAGCCAGAACGGGGTTGGTCTGCCGGGAGCGGGAAAGCGCGCCTCCAAAAAAGTCGCTGTCGGCTGATTTGCCTCTACCTCTTGCGCGGATGTTTTACCCGCCGCGTCGCCTCCGCCGACCCGGGGTCGTCCGGCCAGGGGTGCCTTAGATATCGGCCGCGCATGTCGGCGCGCACATCGGCCCAGGAGCCGGCCCAGAAGCCGGGCAGGTCGCGGGTTGTCTGGATGGGGCGTTGGGCCGGTGACAGCAATTCCAGCAGCAAAGGCACCTTGCCCCCGGCCAGCGCGGGATGTCTGGTCAGGCCGAACAATTCCTGCACACGCACCGCCAGCACCGGTTCGTCGCCATCATAGCGGATCGGCAGGTTGGAGCCAGCCGGGGTTTTGAAATGGGTGGGGGCCAGCCGGTCAAGATCGCGCTGCAGGTCATGGGGCACCAGCGCCATCAATCCGTGAATGAGGCTTGCCGGATCGATGCGGCTGAACGCCGTCACGCCGGGCTGATAGGGTGTGAACCACCTGTCGGCGCATGCGATCAGCGCACTGTCCGAGACATCCGGCCATGGTTCTTTCAATTGCCCATGCAGCCAGCCGATGCGTTCACGCAACTGGTTGGCGCTGGCCGACCAGGGCAGGGCCGCAAGACCGACCGTGCCGAGCCCTGAGGCAAGTGCGCTGGCAACGGCATCGGGGTCGGGCTTTGCCAGCGGTTTTTCATCAAGCACCAGTTTTCCAAGGCGGCGCACGCGGCGCGCCCTGATCGTGCGTGTCGACGCCACGAATGTGATCACGTCGCTTTCTTCAATCTGCTGCGCCAGTTCGGCCTCGATCAACGCAGGCTCAATGCCGGCGGCAGCGAGAATGCGTTGCGAAGCCGCCCGTCCGGTCAGGTCGGTGACAACCAGAAAGTCTTCGCGCGACAGGCGCTGATGGTCTTCGATAAAGGCCCCGCGCCCATTGGCAAGGCTGTAGCGAACCTGTCCGTTTTCTGCCGCGCCGCGCCGCTTGGCCACCCGGTCGGAAAAACCGTGCAGCAAAAGGGCACCGGCGCCGGGGTATTGCGCGGACGACACTTTCCTGTGCGAACCGGATGCCGATTGCGCAATGCGCTTTGCCAGTGACTTTGCCTTGGTCACCCTCGGGCTCCTGTCGCCGCGAAAGCGCCGCCAGCGCTCGTCAAGATCAAGATCATTGCCGCCAAGACCCTGTTCGCTCATCAGCACCGCCAGTTCCGCTGCGCCCTGAGCCATGTCAGCGTCCGCGGCGGCAATCACCATGGCGGCTGGGCGCACGGCAAGGCCGATGCCGCGCATGGTCTCGCCGACGCGCGTCAGATGGCCCGAGCCATCCAATGCGCCCAATGTTTGCAACAGCGCGCGCGCCTCGGCCAGGGCCGGTTCTGGTGGCGGATCAATGAAACCCAGCGTGGAAGGCTCGGTGACGCCCCAGGCGGCGCAATCCAGAATCAGGCTGCTCAGATCACTTGAAAGGATCTGTGGCGGGGTAAAGGCGGGAAGCGCTGCGGTCTGTTCGGCCCGCCACAGCCGCATGGCGATGCCTGGCTCCGTGCGTCCCGCACGCCCCGCCCGCTGATCGGCAGAAGCCCGCGATACGCGCACGGTTTCCAGTCTCGTGATGCCGGTCGAGGGTTCAAAGACCGGCAGCCGCTGCAAGCCGCTGTCGATAACGACGCGCACGCCGTCGATGGTGATGGAGGTTTCGGCAATGGATGTCGCCAGCACGATTTTCCTCTTGCCCGCAGCGCATGGCCGGATGGCGGCATCCTGTTCCTGCGGGCTCAGGTCGCCGTAAAGCGGCGCGATGGTTGCGCCCTGCGTGCCTTGCTTTTCCAGCAGTTCGACCGTGCGCCTGATTTCGCCTTGCCCCGGCAGAAAGGCCAGTATGGAGCCCGTTTCCTCCTTCAGTACCGCCCCTATGGCATCGCTCATGGCCACCTCGATGCGTTCACCCGGCCGCCTTTCGCGGTAGCGGGTGTCGATGGGAAAGGACCGTCCGGTGCTCTCGATCACCGGGGCCTGATGCATCAATCCCGACACGCGGCTGATATCCAAAGTGGCGGACATGACGAGAATGCGCAGATCCGGGCGCAGGGCCGCCTGAACGTCCAGTGCCAGGGCCAGTCCGAAATCCGCATCCAGCGTGCGCTCATGAAATTCATCGAAGATCACCATCTGGATGCCGGGAAGTTCCGGATTGTCCAGCAGCATGCGGGTGAAAATGCCCTCGGTGACGACTTCGATGCGGGTTCTTGCGCTGACGCGCGTGTCCAGGCGGGTGCGATAGCCGATGGTCTGGCCAACCTCCTCGCCGGCAAGCCGCGCCATCTGCCGGGCGCTGGCGCGCGCCGCCAACCGTCGCGGCTCAAGCAGGATGATCCTGCCGTCGCCGATGAATGCAGCGTCCAGCAGCGCGAGGGGAACAAGCGTCGTCTTGCCGGCGCCCGGCGGTGCGGCGAGAATGGCGCCATTGCCGGTCTCGAGCGCTTGGCGCAAGGCAGGCAGGGCCTGGCTGACGGGAAGATCGGGCAAATGGGTGAACATCAGATCATGGTCGTTTTCGTCGCGATGGTTTCATGGTCTGACAGCCATAGGGCTGTTTGCATCGGTTCGCAAATGGAGGGGCGGCAAATGCTGTCTGCAACCTCGAACCACGCAAGGACACAGGCCAAAACCGGCGGAAAAATATCTGCCGCGCTGCCGACTGCATATTTGTCGCAGCCCTCGCTATCGCAGACCTTGTGCGCTACATAGGAGACAACGACGATAGTCCTCCGGAGATCAATCATGAACGAACAGTCAGGCCGCAAAACTTTGGTTCTGACCGGTGCAAGCCGGGGAATCGGCCATGCGACAGTCAAGCGCTTCTCGCGTGAGGGATGGCGGGTGATCACCTGCTCGCGCAAGGTCTTTGATGACAATTGTCCCTGGCCTGCCGGTCCCGATGATCATATCAAGATCGACCTGTCGGATCCGGAAGACGTCGGTGGCGCCGTTTCCGAGATCCGCCATCGGATCGAGAAGGAAGGTGGTCAGTTGCATGCGCTGGTCAACAATGCCGGCATTTCGCCAAAGACGGATAAGGGGCAGCGGCTCAATTCGATGGAAACGCCCATGCACACATGGCGTGATGTCTTTCAGGTGAATTTTTTCGCGCCGATCATGTTGGCACGTGGTCTGTTCAAGGAATTGAAGGCGGGCAAGGGCTCGATTGTCAATGTCACCTCCATTGCCGGATCGCGGGTCCACCCCTTTGCCGGCACGGCCTATGCGACATCCAAGGCGGCGCTTTCCTCACTGACCCGGGAAATGGCCGCCGATTTCGGTCCGCACGGCATTCGTGTCAACGCCATCGCACCGGGCGAGATCGAAACGGCGATCCTGTCGCCGGGAACCCAGAAGATCGTCGACAACATTCCCCTGCGCCGGCTTGGCACCACGGATGAAGTCGCTGAAACGATCTTTTTCCTGTGCTCAGAGAGCGCATCCTATGTGACCGGCAGCGAGATTCACATCAATGGCGGCCAGCACGTGTGAGCCGACGTCGCAGCAAATTCCTGTCAAAAGTGTGAGCCAACAACCCCGGTGTGCAAAATCACCCGGGCCATCCTGCGTTGAAATTCAACGAATTCCGCCATCGGATGTTTCACATTGAGGCAAGCCGCCTTAATGCGCCTCGCCGAAACGGCCGATGCGCACGCCGTAGTGCGCGGCAATGCCGTAATCGGGATCATCGTCGGAATCGATCATCAACTGGCCGGCACGTGACAGCAATGTATGGCAATCGCGCGACAGATGCCGCAGTTCAAGGGTTGTGCCATTTGCCTGGTAACGGGCCGCCAGGGTCTCGATGGCCTGCAGCGCCGACTGGTCGGCAACCCGCGAGTTCTTGAAGTCGACAATGACCCGTGCCGGATCGGTGACGGGATGAAAAATCTCGAGAAAACCGGCAACGGAGCCGAAGAACAGCGGTCCTTCGATCTGGTAGACTTTGACGCCATCTTCCGTTTCATCGATGTTTGCACGAATGCGCGTGGCATTGCTCCAGGCATAGGCCAGCGCGGAAATGATCACACCGGCAACAACCGCAATGGCAAGGTCGGTCATCACCGTGATGATGGTCACCATCACGATGACTGCCGCGTCGGTGCGCGGTACGCGGGCGATGATGGTGAAGCTCTTCCAGGCAAATGTGCCGATCACCACCATGAACATCACGCCGATCAGCGCCGCCAGTGGAATCTGTTCGATCAGCGATGAGGCGAACAGGATGAAACTGAGCAGCAGAACCGCAGCGGCAATGCCCGACAGCCGGGTGCGCGCTCCCGATTCAACATTGATCATCGACTGGCCGATCATGGCGCAGCCGCCCATGCCACCAAAGAAGCCGGTCACGACATTGGCTGCGCCCTGCGCCATGCATTCCTGCGATGCGCCGCCGCGTGTGCCGGTTTTCTCGCCGACAAGATTGAGCGTCAAAAGACTTTCGATCAGGCCGATGGCGGCAAAGATCAGGGAATAGGGCAGGATGATCTTGAGCGTTTCCAGCGTCATCGGGACAGAGGGAATGGCAAAATCAGGCAATCCGCCGCTGATGGATGCCAGATCACCGACGCGCGGCACCGGAATGTCCAGTCCGATCACCAGTCCGGCAACGACGAGGATCGCTGCCAGCGGTGCGGGAAAGGATTTTGTCAGCTTTGGAACCAGATAGATGACCAGCATGGTCAGGGCGACGAGGCCAAGCATCATCAACAGGGGAAACCCGGAGATCCACTGTTTCATGCCTTCTGCATCGGTCACTTTGAACTGTTCGAACTGGGCAAGAAAAATCACGATCGCCAGCCCGTTGACAAAGCCGAGCATGACCGGATGCGGGACGAGACGGATGAATTTGCCGAGTTTCAGGGCGCCCGCCAGCAATTGGATGATGCCCATCACGACCACGGCGGCAAACAGATATTCGACCCCGTGGGTGGCGACCAGCGACACCATGACGACAGCCAGCGCGCCTGTTGCACCTGAAATCATGCCCGGGCGTCCGCCAAAGACCGAGGTGATCATGCACACGATGAAGGCGGCATAGAGACCGACCAGCGGATTGACACCGGCAACAAATGCAAAGGCCACGGCTTCCGGGACCAGCGCCAGTGCAACGGTTAGACCGGAAAGAAGCTCGATCCGGATGCGTCCGGGTGTCATCTCGACGCGCGGTTCTTTCGCCGTGCGGGAAAAAGGCAGGGCGCCACTAATGGCTGCGAAGGCAGGTTTGATCAAGAGTTCAATCCGTTTAAAAGCTGAAAGTTCGGGAGGTTTCCAGCGCCTTATTGCATTGCACACCCGAAAACACCAGCCCGATTGTCGCAGCTTTCGACACTGCAAGGCTCCCATGCGCTGGCGCGAGGTCCGTCAGGACACCAAACGCAGAGCAGATTCCATCTTGACTCCAAGTGTGATCACACATATCACCCAAGCATGTCAGACATTATTTCGATGGGCGAAACCGGCACCCATGCCCCCGGACTTCACGGCAATGCAATTGTCCGCAATGCAGGCCATGCGCTGGAACTGGACTGGATCAACGAGATACAGATCAACCGTTCAGCAGTCGAGCGCCGCTGCGCAACGCTTGGCGGGCGGCGGTCCGTCAAGAAGGATGCGCAGGCCGGATGGTTGCTCAAGGCAATTACCTGCATCGACCTGACAACCCTCAGTGGTGATGACACGGCCGCCAGAGTGCGGCGGCTTTGCGCCAAGGCCAGACATCCGGTGCGTCAGGATCTGCTGGAAGCGCTGGGCGTCGCCGACCGCCGGATAACCACCGGTGCGGTCTGCGTCTATCATCGTTTCGTCGCCGAAGCTGTTGCCGCCCTTGATGGAACCTTCATCCCGGTGGCGGCTGTCTCGACCGGTTTTCCGGCGGGTCTTTCGCCGCATGATACCAAGCTGCGGGAAATCGAGGCGTCGGTGGCAGATGGGGCAAGCGAGATTGATATTGTTGTCACCCGGGAGCATGTCCTGACCGGCAACTGGCAGGCGCTTTACGATGAAATGCGTGATTTCAGACAGGCCTGCGGTGACGCTCATGTCAAAGCCATTCTGGCGACCGGCGATTTGCGCACATTGCGCAACGTTGGACGCGCCTCCATGGTCTGCATGATGGCCGGCGCCGATTTCATCAAGACGTCGACGGGCAAGGAAAGCGCCAATGCGACCCTGCCGGTCAGCCTAGTCATGTTACGCATGATCCGCCATTTCCATGAGCGCACCGGCAATATCGTCGGTTTCAAGCCGGCCGGCGGCATTTCGACGGCCAAGGATGTTCTGGCCTATCAGATCCTGATGAAGGAGGAGCTTGGCCGTCGCTGGCTGGAGCCGGACCTGCTGCGTTTTGGCGCTTCCTCCCTGCTTTCCGATATTGAACGGCAGCTTGAACATCATGTGACCGGCCGCTATTCGGCCTTTAACCGCCATCCGATGGCTTGAGAACGGGGCAGGAAAAATGACTGTTGCCAATTTTTTTGATTCCCTTGATTACGGTCCTGCGCCCGAATCCGACAGCAATGTGCGCGCCTGGCTTGCCGGTCATGACGGGACCTTCGGCCATTTCATCAATGGACGCTTTGTGGCCGCCAAACAGGCTGGAACGCTTGTCACGATCGAACCGGCGACCGGCGATAAACTGGCCGATACGGCGCTCGGAACGGTTGAGGATCTGGACGATGCCGTCAAGGCGGCGGCAAAGGCGCAAACAGCCTGGGCTGCTATGGGCGGCAAGGCACGGGCGCGGCATCTTTATGCGCTGGCACGTATGGTGCAGCGCCATGGACGCCTGTTTGCTGTGCTGGAGGCCCTCGACAATGGCAAACCGATCCGTGAGACACGCGATCTGGATGTCCCGCTGGTGGCCAGGCATTTCTATCATCATGCCGGATGGGCCGAATTGCAGGACAGTGAATTGTCCGGCTTCAAGCCCATCGGCGTGATCGGCCAGATCATTCCCTGGAATTTCCCATTGCTGATGCTTGCCTGGAAGGTGGCTCCGGCGCTGGCGCTCGGCAACACCGTTGTTCTCAAGCCGGCGGAATCAACACCTTTGACGGCGCTGCTTTTTGCCGAACTGGCTGCGCGCAGCGGCCTGCCGGCAGGCGTGCTCAATGTGGTCACCGGTGACGGCTCGACCGGTGCTGCCCTTGTCAATCATGAAGGTGTCGGCAAGATCGCCTTTACCGGCTCAACCGATGTCGGCCGCATCATTCGCGCCGATACAGCCGGCAGCGGCAAGTCGCTGACCCTGGAACTCGGCGGCAAATCGCCCTTCATCGTCTTTGATGACGCAGACATCGAGAGCGCCATCGAAGGTGTGGTCGATGCCATCTGGTTCAATCAGGGCCAGGTCTGTTGCGCCGGATCGCGCCTGCTGGTGCAGGAGAGTATCCACGATCGTTTCATTGCCCGGCTCAAGGAGCGCATGGACACATTGCGCGTCGGCCATCCGCTGGACAAGGCGATCGATCTGGGCGCGATCATAGATCCGTCACAGCTGGAGCGCATCCGCAGTCTCGTTCAAAAGGGTGTCGAAGAAGGGGCAGAGGCCTATGCGCCGGATATCGAAATGCCCGGCAATGGCAGTTTTTTCCCGCCAACCCTTTTGACCAATGTGGAACCCGCCTCGACGGTTGCCGTGGAGGAAATCTTCGGTCCGGTCATGGTGGCCATGTCCTTTCGCACGCCCGACGATGCGGTGGCGCTTGCCAACAATACCCGCTACGGCCTGGCCGCCAGTGTCTGGAGCGAGAATATCTCCCTGGCGCTGGATATCGCCCCGCAGCTCAAAGCCGGTGTGGTCTGGGTCAATGCCACCAACCTGTTTGATGCCGGTGTCGGTTTCGGCGGCTATCGTGAATCCGGATTTGGCCGCGAAGGCGGACTGGAAGGCGCCTATGAATATCTCAAGCTGAAAAGCTGGGAATCGCGCAAGCCCTACAAATCCCTGCCAGCCGTGCCAGCAGTCGAGGCTACGGACAGTTTTGAACCCATGGACGTGGACCGCACCGCCAAGCTCTATGTGGGCGGCAAACAGGTGCGACCCGATGGCAATTATTCCATCAATATTGTTTCGCCGAAGGGCAAGATCATCGGTGAAATGGGTGAGGGCAACCGCAAGGACATCCGAAATGCCGTGGAAGCAGCGCACAAGGCGAGCAGCTGGGCCAGCGCATCCACCCATCTGCGCGCCCAGATTCTCTATTATCTCGGCGAAAACCTCTCCGCCCGCAGTCATGAATTTGCTGCGCGCCTTACTGCGATGACCGGCGCCAAGAAGTCGGATGCGGAAAAGGAGGTGAGCGCCTCCATCGACCGGCTCTTCACCTATGCGGCCTGGGCCGACAAGTTCGACGGCGCAGTGCACTCTCCGCCTCTGCGCGGTGTTGCCCTCGCGATGAATGAGCCGATTGGCGTTGCCGGTGTCATCTGTCCGCACGAAGCGCCCTTGCTGGGCTTTGTCAGTCTGGTTGCCCCACTGGTGGCGATGGGCAACCGGGTTGTTGCCGTTCCCAGTGAGCGTTATGGCCTGATTGCCGCTGATTTCTATCAGGTGCTCGATACATCGGATGTGCCCGGTGGTGTGGTCAATATCGTGACTGGCCATGCGATGGAACTGGCCACCACGCTGGCCGACCATGACGGTGTTGATGTGGTGTGGGCCTTTGCCGGCGCCGATATTTCGAAAATGGTTGAAGCCCGTTCCGTCGGCAACATGAAACGCACCTTTGTCGACAACGGTCTGGCAACGGACTGGCAGGATCCTACGGTGGGTGAAGGTCGGCATTTTCTGCGCAACGCGGTTCAGGTCAAGAATATCTGGATCCCCTATGGCGAATAGGGCCGTGGCTGACTGGAGTTCCGATTCCGGCGGATTGGAACCCATTGCCCGTGCAACCCTGCAGGAACAGGTCTATCAGCAGCTCCGCAACCGGATCATGACCGGGTTTTTCCAGCCCGGTCAGCCGCTGAGCACGCGCTCCGTTGCCGAGGCCGCAGGCGTCTCGGTCATGCCCGTTCGCGACGCCTTGCGGCGGCTTGAGGTCGAAAACGCACTGGTTGTCGGCAACAACAGGACATTGCAGGTGCCGATCCTTGATGTGGACACGCTGCAGGAAATCAGCGCCATGCGGATCGCCCTGGAAGGCCTGGCCGTTGAACGCGCCATGCCTGCGATCAATACGGATGATGTTGCCGTCCTGCGCAACCTGTGCGGTGTCATGAATGACAGCATCCTGTCGGGCGATATCGACAAATATCTCGAAGCCAATTGGGCTTTCCACAATCGCATCTACGAACGCTCGTCCTCCGAGATCATGTTATCCGTGATCGAAAGCCTGTGGCTGCGCATGGGGCCATATTTTCGGCTGACGGCAAAGGACAAGAACCATCTTGATAATGCCATGAAGATTCATCACGACATTGTCGAAGCCATGCGCACGGGCGATTGCGCCGCTGCCCGCAGCGCCGTTGTCGCCGATATCGAGGCAGCAGCCGGCGATCTGTCACAATGGCTTGCACAACAGGCCAGCTAGAAATCTGCTTGCAGACCAACAAACGATCAGGGTCCTTTCATGCGAAGAAAAATCATACAGGCATGCAGCTTTGCCGTTCTGCTGGTTCTGGCCGGTTGCGTATCCATCGGTCCATCGAATGTCGATATCACCGATGTGGCGATCAACCGGAGCCTTGCAGTCTCCAGGGTCAACGCCTATCGGGCCAGCCATGGTTTGCCCCCGCTGATACACGATTCACGCCTCGACCAGGTGTCGAGAGACATGGCGCATCTCATTACCCGCAATGACAGCATGGGCACCTGGCAGCATAGCGCCAGAGGTCTGTCGGGGCGGCTGAACGGCGCCGGATATCGAACCTTTGCCGGCGCAGAAAACCTCGGCGCTGGCTATGTCTCGTTTGACCACGCCTTTTCCGGCTGGAAAGGCTCGCCCGGTCACAACAAGAATCTGCTCAACAAATATGTGACCCGCATCGGCATGGCCTGGTCCAAACGTCCGGATGGGAAATGGCGTAATTTCTGGGTCATGACACTGGCCCGGCCCATTGCGGACGGCCCGCCAAACCTTTAAGCAATCAACAGACAGGCAAGGGTCATTCTTACCATTTAACACGATTGGTCCTGACAAACAGGCCGTGTATATGAGTCAACGCGTCGGCGCGGCTTGCTGGCAACACCTTTGGAGTGAGCGTTCCATGCGCAAAGAAATCTCTCGCTATCTGAGAATATTGATTCCTCTGGCGATCCTGTTTTATCTGGTTCCCATTATCGCCGTGCTGTTTGTCGCCTGTGGACTTTTGGACATTGCCCGTCACCGCAGGGTGACCAGGGATCTGGCCAAGCAATATTTTTTCCGCAACGGCCTGCCCACATGGTTGCTGTCGCCGTTCAATCTGTTTCTGGATCTCATCTCCTCGCGCAACAAATATGTCTATCGGCTGGAGGATTTTCCAAAAGGCCACCGGGAGGAAATCGAACGCGTTCTCAAGACCTTCGATGACAACAGGGACGAGATCATCGGCGATATCAGAAAGCAGATGGCGGGCAAGAAACGCGGCATGCTTTTCTACAAATGGTACGACAAGAACATCAATGAGGACGTGCCGGCCTTCAATGAGGATTACACCTATATCAAGACGATTGGCGTGTCGGTTTTCAACCAGAAGGAATCAACCAGCCTGCATTTCGGGCCGTTGCGGCTGACCTTGCGGGTTCTGTACAATCTGACGCCGTTCAAGAGCGATAATGTTTTCATCGAAGTCGATGGCAAGAAACATTTCTGGCACGATGATCCGCTCTTCATATTCGACGACACGCTGCAGCACCGCTCCATCAATGAGGAAGACCGCGAGCGCTATTGCGTGTTTGTCGACGTCCTGCGCCCATCGCGTTTCACCGGCCTGCAGAATCTCATCATGAAGGGCATCCAGCTCATCTTCATCAAATTCAACGGCATTTTCTACAAGAACTGGACCTTCCTGAAATAGTCTCATCCCGCCGCCTCGCGGGTTTCGGGCAATATTTGCCGGTGGCACTGGACAATGGACTCGGCATTGCGCATCATTTTTTCATGAAACCGGGAAGTGGAATTGTTCAGACAGGCTTTGCGAGACTCTGCTGGGTCATCGCGATATCGGCATGTCTCTTCGCATTTGCTCCGCAAGGTACGGCGTGGGCCAATCAGACGCTGCGGGTCGGCGTGCTGGCGCACAGAGGCGAGGATGTTGCGGTTTCCCGCTGGCAGCCAACATTCCAACATCTCTCACAAGTGCTGGACGATGTGAATTTCCGCATTGTCCCTCTTTCCCTCCAGGGCATGAATACGGCGCTGGAAACCGGCCAGCTTGATCTGATCCTCACCAATCCCGGCCATTATCACCTGATTGCCAGAACCCACGCCTTTTCGCCGCTTGTGACCGTGCGGACCGACCGCAAAGGGCAACCGACAACCGGAAACCGTTTCGGTTCGGTGATTTTCGTGCGCAGCGGCAATGATTCGATCGCCGGACTTGTTGATCTGAAGGGGAAAAAACTGGGTGCAGTGGCGCCCGATGCCTTCGGCGGCTTCCTGATCGCAGCCAATACGCTATTGGCCAACGGCATCAATCCGTGGAACGATCTGGATGGGATTTCCTACTACGGATTTCCGCAGGACAGGATTGTAAAGGCCGTTCTCAAGGGGGATGTGGCTGCCGGGATTGTACGCACCGGCGTGCTCGAATCCATGATGGGCCAGAAAGAAATCCAGCCTGGCGATCTGCGGGTGCTCAATCCGGTCAAAATTCCCGGGTTCGACCTCGAACTGTCAACGTCCTTGTCTCCGGAATGGTTGTTGGCCGCGGCCGTTGATGTCCCTGAACGGAGCAAACGCGACATTGTTCTGGCGCTTCTCTCGCTGAGCGAGGACAACACAGCCGTGATGCGCGGCGGCTATGCCGGCTGGAATACCGTATCCCATGATGGCAATGTCCGCACTCTGATTGAGACGATTGAAGCGGCGGCAACGGCAAGTGCCGCACCCTCTGCATCTTTCAACATGCTGCTTTTTCCGGTGCTTGCCATCGGAGCAGGCGTTCTGGTCGTTGTGACCCTTCGGCAGCGACGGCGCAATGGCAGCCGGACATTGGAACAAGATTCATCCAGGCCGGGAATGGCTGGCCCGGAAATCCCTCTGACGCCGCGTGAGCATGAAATATTGCTGCTGGTCGAGCAGGGGCTTACGTCCAAGCAGATAGCCAGGGACCTGGGGATCAGCCCGAAGACGGTTGAATATCATCGCGGTCATTTGATGCGCAAATACGAAGCTCAGAACATGACGGAGGTTGTCAGCAAGGCGGCCGCGGCACTGCAAACATGACGTTCGTTCAAAATATTCTGAAGGAAATACCAACGTCAATTTCCGGACATTAGGGTTTTCCCTAGCCGGTTTCATGGCTTGCCCCCAGTTGTCGCCGTCCAGCCGCTCGCGCAGACTGTCCTTGTGTGCGCCAGTGGTCTTTGAACGCCGGTCAGCAACACGTAACTTTATTGGGAGGAAATCATGTCTTTTTACACAAGGATTCTGGCCGCCATTGTGTCGGTATGCGCATTGGCAGCATTGCAGCTCGGGCCGGCAGCGGCCAATGAACGTTATGGCACGCAAAAGGTGGTCTATCACATCAACTACAATGGTGGTGAAGACGACAAGGCCTATCGCGGCGCCCTGCGCAACATTCAGAACCACATCAATGCCGTTGGCGCGGAGAACATCGAAATCAAGGTGGTTATGCACGGAAACGGACTGGGACTGCTCTCACACGCAAAGACCAACGAGCTGCTTCAGGGTCAGGTGCTGGAATTGAAGGGCCAGAACGTCGAAATGCAGGTTTGCAACAACACATTGAAGGGGCGCAAGATCAGCTATGAAGATGATCTGTTTGATGTTTTCAAGGAAGACATCGTGCCTTCAGGCGTCGCTGAACTGAGCAGGCTCCAGCAAATGGGCTATACCTATATCAAGCCATGATTCAGAGCGTGGCGGTCATTGGATCGCCACGCCACTCCTATGATTGCCGGTTGACGTCCCATGCATTTTTCAGCCGGATCACCCCTTTCTTTCATCACCACCCGGCATTTTGTTGATTCTGATCAAATTGGCTTTTTCTGGGCACGTTAGTCTGCAGGACAGCAGATTAATCGTGAAAGAGTCCCGTTGTGACCAAAGTGATAAAGACCGGCGTTCCTCTCGATGCTTCCCTTCTATGTGCCAGCATCGATCTGTCCGTTCTGGATGGAAAACCTGCTGGCGGTAAAACACTGCCCGGTGCCCTTATGGGGCAGGAACGGGCGCTGGACGCCATTCGCATGGCAGCCAAAATCCCCCATGAAGATTTCAATCTTTTTGTTCTTGGCAATCAGGGATACGGGCGGCACACGGCTGTCAGCGCAATTCTTGAGGAAGAGGCCCAGCAACGGCCTGTTCCCTCCGATTGGGTCTATGTCAATAATTTCGATACGCCCGACAAGCCTCAGGCGATAGAGCTTCCGCCGGGGCTGGCCCTGTCGCTGAAGCAGGCGATGGATGCTCTGATCGACAATCTGGCCAATGATATTCCAGCGCTTTTTGAATCCGAGTCCTACCAGAACCAGCGCAGAAAGCTCGAACAGGAATTCGGTGAAACCAATGAGAACGCATTCAGCGGGCTGATTGAGGAAACAAAGAAAAACGAACTCGCCCTGCTGCGCACACCGATGGGTTTTGCCATAGCGCCGACGAAAGACGGCAAGCCGATCAAGGCGGAAGATTTTGAAGCCCTGCCCGTCGATCAGCAGGAAGCAATCAACCGCAAGATCGAGGCGGCGAACGAGAAGCTTGAGGCGGTGCTCAAGGAAATTCCCAAGTATGAGAAGGCCCATCGCAGGACGATTGAATTACTCAATAAATCCATGGCCGAACAGGGTGTGGATGAGGCCATGCTGCCAATCTACGCGCAGTTCGAGAAAATCACCATCTTGAAGTCCTATTTCGATGCGGTTCACGCAGACCTCATCGAAAACGCAGAGCTGTTTTTGAAGGACGGTTCTGCCGCACAGGCCGGTCCCTTTCCTGTCGCGACGACCAAACACTACAAGGAACCGCAGTTCAGGCGCTACACGGTCAATGTGATGGTCTCCAACACACCGGACGGCCATAGGGGCGCGCCGGTTGAAGTGGAGTATCTGCCGACCCTTGCCAATCTGATCGGGCGGGTCGAGCACCTGTCTGAAATGGGTGTGCTGTTTACGGATTTCACCATGATCAAGCCCGGCGCCCTGCACCGGGCCAATGGCGGTTATCTCATTTTGGATGTGCGTCAACTGCTCAGTGAGCCCTTTGCCTGGGATGCGTTGAAGCGGTGCCTGAAGTCCGGGCAGATCTCGATTGTATCGGCGGCCGAACGCTTCAGTCTGGCCACGACGACGTCCCTTGAACCCGATCCAATCCCCTTGAACCTGCGTATTGCACTGGTTGGTGAGCGCAGCCTCTATTATCTGCTGATGGCCTATGATCCGGAATTTGCTCCGCTGTTCAAGATGCAGGCGGATTTCAATGATGGCGTTTTCCTGACAGAGGAGACGGTTCCGCAATATGTCGAACTGGTCCATTCCATCGCCAAGGACAAGTCCCTGCTCAGCCCTGACCCTGCGGGGTTGCAACGGCTGATTATTGAAGGAACCCGGCTGGCCGATGATTCGCAAAAGGTCTCGCTGGACCTCGGCCGGCTTTCCGACATTCTGCGCGAAGCCAACTATTGGGCGGTGGCAGCCGGCAACAAGACCATCACGGCAGAGGATATAGATCGCGCCGTTGCAGAAGCGGAAACCCGCGCTGGGCGAATGAGGGAACTCACCCAGGAAGCCATCAGCCGCGAAACATTGCTGATTGAAACCACCGGTGCAGCCGTCGGGCAGATCAATGCGCTTTCCGTGCTTGAGCTGGGCAATTACCGGTTTGGCCGGCCCTCGCTTGTTTCTGCGCGCGCGCGGATGGGGCGGGGCAAGGTTGTCGATATCGAACGGGAAGTGGAGCTTGGCGGGCCCTTGCACTCCAAGGGGGTGCTCATATTGTCGGGTTATCTCGCGACGCATTACGCGCTGGATACACCGATGTCGCTGTGGGCGAGCATCGTGTTTGAACAAAGCTATGGCGGGATAGACGGAGACAGCGCGTCGGCAGCTGAACTTTTTGCTTTGCTTTCGACGCTGGCGGACGTTCCCATCAGTCAGGCTTTCGCCGTCACCGGATCGGTCAATCAGCAAGGGCGCATCCAGCCGATCGGCGGCGTCAACGAAAAGATCGAAGGGTTTTTCGATGTCTGTGCCGGGCGCGGTCTGACCGGAAATCAAGGTGTTCTGATTCCGGACACCAATGTGAAACACCTGGCCTTGCGGTCCCGTGTAATCGACGCTGTTCGGGCTGACAGATTCAAGATCATTCCCATTGCGACCATTGATGAGGGCATCGCGTTGCTGACGTCCCGCAAGGCCGGCAAGCGCAGCAAAAAGGGCGCATTTCCCGCCACGTCGGTCAATGGTCTGGTCGAAGCCCGTCTGCGCAGCTTTGCCGAAGGGCTGCGAAGCTTTGGCGCCATGGTCGATCCCGGCAAAGGCAATGGGGCGGCAGTCAAATGAGCCAGAAGGATCAACCGCGGCAATGGCGCATCATTGTGGGCGCCACAAGTTTTGCCGATGCCAATTCGGCCATCGCTTTGGCCGTCGGTCTTGCCAGCGAACTTGATGGTGAAATCAATGCCTGTCTTATCGACGATGAAGCCGTTCTCGCCTATGCCGCCTTGCCTTTCGCCAGAACCATCTTTCCTGGAGGCGGTAAAGCCGAACCGGTGACCCTGCAGGCGATGCAGTCAGCCTTCCGGCGTGATGCTGAGGGTTTTCGCAAAGCAATCGAAAATGCGGCCTCTCTCGGGGCCTTTCGCTGGACCTTCCAGCAAAAACGCGGTGAGCTCAGGAGCCTTCTGCCGACAGCTCTTGGCGAGAGGGACATTGTTGTGATCGGGCGTCAACGGCTGCACGGCCGTGCTGGCGATCTCTATGTGCTGGACGATGCGTCACAGCCCGCGGAAAGGCTCTACGCCATGGCGCTGCGCACTGCCGATCGACTGAAGGTGCCGATAAATGTGCTGATCTGGGGCAAAGATGCTGCGGCGGTGGACGCCCGACAAACCTGGGTCGAGCAAACCTGGGTCGAGCAGACCTGTTCTAACAGCAATGTTCCGATACAATGTGTGTGCGGAACCGCGTTTGATCGCACAGTACTGGACGCCATCGCCAAAAACAGCCCGGCCGCGATGATGCTCAGCCGTTCGGTTGCTGACCAGCTTGATCTGGAGCAATTGCTGGACATCGGCCGTTGCCCGGTTCTCGTTGTCGCCGACTGACCAAGGCATTTTCAGTCCAGCCTGACGGGTCGATCTCGCACCGGTGTTTTCCTGACGTCTTTTCCAGTCATGATCATTGTCAGGGCAGGCCATCATGGCATAGATTGACTTCGAAAAATGCCGATTGGCGCGATTGTTCAAAATGAAACCATTTTGGCCTATGCCCACGGACAATGAGTGATCGCGACCCTGTTTTGTCAAAGCAGCGGGCGATCGTGTTTACCGGAGAGAACATGCCCGACCTGAACCCATCTGAAGTCAAATCCCCCGAAGTCAAATCCCCCGAAGTCAAATCCCCCGAAGTCAAATCCCCCGAAGTCAAAT
>JARGOF010000002.1:49825-72866 GCA_029212415.1 Rhizobiaceae bacterium
GAAGTCAAATCCCCCGAAGTCAAATCCCCCGAAGTCAAATCCCCCGAAGTCAAATCATGGAGCGCTGTTGCGCCCAGATTGGTCGATGTCGCCATGGGGCGAACCTTTGCCGATACAGTGATCAAGGGGGGCAAATGGGTCAATGTCTATTCCGGCGAGATCGTTGCGGATACGGATATTGCCATTGCTGAAGGTCGTTTTGCCTATATCGGTCCCAATGCGGACCACGCGACAGGACCCGATACCAAAATCATAGACGCCGCCGGCCGCTATATGGTGCCCGGCCTGTGTGATGCGCATATGCATGTGGAAAGCGGCATGGTGACCGTGACCGAATTTGCCCGGGCAGTCATTCCGCACGGCACCACCTCCATGTTCATCGATCCCCATGAAATCGCCAATGTGCTGGGATTGCCGGGTGTCAAGCTGATGCATGATGAAGCCATGGGCCTGCCGATCAACATCTGGGTCCAGATGCCAAGCTGTGTGCCATCGGCGCCGGGCCTTGAGCATGCAGGCGCGGAACTGGGTGTTGAGGATGTGGCTGCCGCCATGCAATGGCCGAATATTTGCGGGCTGGGCGAGATGATGAATTTCCCAGGCGTTGCAGCCGGTGATGCGCGCATGCTGGGAGAAATCGCGGCGACACAGATGGCCGGGAAAACCGTCGGTGGCCATTACGCCTCGCCGGATCTCGGGCCAGCCTTCCATGCCTATGTTGCCGGTGGTCCGGCAGATGATCATGAGGGCACCCGCAAGGAAGATGCCATTGCACGGGTGCGTCAGGGCATGCGCGCCATGCTGCGGCTGGGATCGGCCTGGTATGATGTCGCCACGCAGGTCAAGGCGATCACCGAGGACGGGCTGGATTCGCGAAACTTCATCCTGTGCACCGATGACAGCCATTCCGGTACGCTGGTCAATGACGGACACATGAACCGCGTCGTGCGTCATGCGATTGCCCAGGGGCTCAAACCCATCACCGCCATCCAGATGGCGACGCTCAATACCGCCCAGCATTTTGGCATGGAGCGGGAACTGGGCTCCATCGCGCCGGGCCGGCGCGCCGATATGATCCTGACATCCGACCTGGCAGCCCTGCCGGTCGAGCTGGTGATGGCGCGCGGTGAGGTTCTGGCCGAGAATGGCGCCCTTCAGGCTGACATTGCGCCCTATCCCTATCCTGACTTTGCCCGTGGAACAGTGCATATGGGCAAGCAACTGTCGGCTGACGATTTTGATGTTGAGGCCCCGGCAGGATCATCAAAGGTGCGGGCACGCGTCATCGGTGTTGTTGAAAACCAGGCGCCGACCAAGGCGCTGGAAGCCGAACTCACTGTCAGCAACGGTATCGTCGACATGGATGTTGCAGGTGATGTCTGTCAGATCGCTCTGGTCGAGCGGCATCGCGGAACCGGCAAGGTCGTCAACGGCTTTGTTTCCGGCTTTGGTTACAAGGCCGATTGCGCCATGGCATCGACCGTGGCCCATGACAGTCACCACATGATTGTCGTTGGCACCAACAAGGAAGATATGGCGCTGGCGGCCAATCGACTGGGTGAAGTCGGCGGCGGCGTCACCGTCTTTTCAGGCGGCAAGGAGCTCGCCATGGTGGAATTGCCAATTGCCGGCCTGATGTCCGACGAGCGATCCGAAGTTGTCGCCGCCAAGGCGCAGAAAATGGTCGATGCCATGGAGCAATGTGGCTGCACCCTCAACAATGCCTACATGCAGCATTCCCTGCTGGCGCTGGTCGTCATCCCGGAAATCCGCATTTCCGATGTCGGGATTATCGATGTGACGAAATTCGAGAAGGTGGATCTGTTTGTCTAAAGCACTGTAGAAAGGTGTTCTCAGCTGTTTTGGGCTGTAACCGACGGTCAATCCGCACTGGGCGCGCGCAGGGTGATCTTGCGGCCGATAGTCATGGTGCGCTCTAAGTCGGTTCGAGCTTCAGTCCCCGCCGCAACCGGAGCAACCTGAACAGCCGGTTCCGCCATCACCTCCTCGTCGGCGCCGGGCTTCCCGGGCGTAATCGGGCTCAAGGAAAAGCCGCAGCAGACATGCCGCGAAGACGATGACAAACACCGATATGAATATCAGGGTGCTTTCCAGGTGAATCGTGAAGGTGTGCTCTACCCAGCCCACCAGGCCTGGCACACGGTCCTCATGGGCAAAAGCAGTTGTCACTTTTGCTAGGGCGAAGGTCATAACCCCAAATACAAAGACGGCTCTGTTCATTTTGTTTCCTTGATGGCGGGGCTTCAGTTCGACCATGGCTTTTTGAGGATGATATGTTTTTGCGTGTCCAATCGTACAAATCTGTCCGGCCTGTCAAAGCGCAGCTTGGTTGATGGCCAGATATCTGCCGGAGGCTCTTCTTCGAAAGCCAGGCGGTAAAGCGCCTTCGTCGCCTCATAGTTTGTGCGGTAGCGATTCGCAGCTTTCGTGCCACCCGGCGTGGGTCCGTGATGCAGGGGTTCGCCAAGAAGCTCGGTCCATGGGCCCCAGTAATTTCGCGTGAAGATCAGGTGCAGGTGCCATGCCTGATCCACCTGATCGCTGGGTGTCAATTGCTGATCACTGATGATGACAAGGCAGGCAAACCGCCTGTATTCCCTTTCCACCCGGATAGCATAATCGGGTGACCAGCCATTGTCCCTTGCAAGACGGTCACTGAATGTGAACAGGGCGTCGGGGTAATCGAATGAAAAGGCGCAGGCACGATGCAAGAGGCCTTCCAGTCTTTCTCTTTGAGCGGTGGTCAGTTCCATGGTCCGGCGGCCAATGCACAGGTGTCACAAATTGGCTCGAGCGTTTCAGACCGATCGATGTTTTGCAAGTCGCAGTGAGACCAGAAAAGCTGCTCGTGGCAATTATATCTGGTTCTGAGCGCCACCCATGCTGAAATCCATGCGAGACACGGTCGACGACGGGATCAATGCGATGGCGGGTGCGCAAATCAGGCGACCGGCAGGCGACCCACAGCGGATTGTCCGTAGAAGGAATGACGATCCGCCGCAGGGATTGATGTCGTCCGGCAAGACTATTGCCAGATGTAGTGTTATTCCTGTTCGGCAGAACCGCCGGCTGACACATATTTGGCGCTGAAAGCCTTTTCCCCCAGACGCTCGATCAGACTGAGCTGCAATTCAAGCCAGCTTTTGTGCCCCTCTTCGTCAAGGACAATCTTTTCAAACAGTGTGCGCGTTCCAATATCGCCGACTTCGCTCGCATGCTGCGAAGCCATCGTATAGAATTCGATCGCTTCCTCTTCGTCGGCCAGATCGGATTTGAACATGTTGACAAGCGAATCGGCAGCAACGGGCTTCTTGTAGAAATCCAGTTCCGGCTTTCCGTGAAAGAACATGATTCGCTGAATATAGAGGTCCGAGTGCCCCAATTCTTCCTGCATTTCCTCCCGCATTTGAGCAGCCAGTTTGTCCAGCCCCCAATCATCAAGCACATGGGAATGCAATTGATACTGATGTGCTGCGGATAGTTCCATCTGCAATGCTTTTTGCAGATGCTGCATTGATGTGTCATTGACCATTTCATCACCTCGCTTTCAAGACATATATATAAGTCTTCATATGTATCATATCAACGGCGTGACCGGCAAAAACCTGCAGGATTCTTTCCAGAATAACGTCCTTCTGCCTTCACCGGTCACCTGATCTCCTGCGCGGGGACGGTTGATGATTGCGCTGTTGATGGCAATATGAATCAATCCGGTTCAGCGCTGAAAAACGGAGGCAGCTTCGGCCTGACGCGTCAGACCGAATGGGTCAAGCCGCCATCAATGCGAATGTTCTGGCCGGTCATATAGGCGGCCTCGTCGGATGCGAGATAGGCAATCAGGGACGAAACCTCAGTTGCCTTGCCGTAACGCCCCATGGGAATGCGGGCGCGTCGGTCTTCCGTTTCCGGCAGACTGTCGATGAAGCCCGGAAGAACATTGTTCATGCGAATATTATCCGGCGCATATTTGTCGGCAAAGAGCTTTGTAAAACTGGCCAGCGCCGCGCGAAAGACCCCCGATGTCGGAAACAGCGGGTCCGGCTCAAAGGCTGCGAAGGTTGAAATATTGATGATCGCGCCGCCGCCCTGTGCCGCCATGATGGGTGCCAGGATACGCGCCGGACGCACCACGTTCAAAAGATAGACCTCCATGCCATTGTGCCAGTCCTCGTCACTGATTTCCATCACAGGCCCCTTGGGTCCGTGTCCGGCGGAATTGACAAGGACGTCGACGCGGCCCCAGCGGTCCATGGCCAGATCTACCAACTTTTGCAGGTCATCGACCGACCGGTTTGAGCCGGTCACCCCGACGCCTCCCAACGCACCAGCAAGCGCTTCGCCCTTGCCGGATGAAGAAAGGATGGCCACGTCAAAACCCTCGCCTGCCAGCCGCCGTGCAGCATCGGCACCCATGCCGCTGCCGCCGGCTGTGATCAGCGCCACCTTGTTTGAAGTCATGATCGTTCCTCCGATATCGTTGCTCTTGCCACTCCGTGCCATCATCATGAACCCATTTTCGCCGCTTGACCAACCCTGTCTCGGCGCGCATGACCTATGAAGGACCACCACGCGGACCAGCCGGGCTGCTTTGACAGGCGTTCGCCCAACAACAAAGGTTAAACTGCAAGCTTCATGATCCTCAACGTTGCGATTGTTCTGGTTGTTGTGGTCTCGGCGCTTCTGCTGTGGTCGCCGCGCCTCTATGCCTTGGTGACATGGCGGGCCATGACCACACCGCTTGCTTCCATCATCGGCAGTGGTTTTCTGGTGCTGGGCCCGTTGCTGGATACTGCCTACGGCAAATATGCGCCAGTGATCATGGCGCTTCTGTGCCTGTTTGCCTATTTCTACGGAGCAGCCATCCGCTACAACATGCGTGTCATCGAGCGGCCGGGGGAAAAGCGAAGCCCGCTGGTGGGCGGCCTCGAGACGGCAGCGTCCTGGTCCTTGGGTTTTGCCTATATCATTTCCGTTGCCTATTACCTCAATCTGTTCGGTGCCTTCGGCGTCAGCCTCACCGCAATCAATGAACCGCTGCCCGCAAAAATCCTGACATCGGCGGTCTACGTGATCATCGTTGTTGCCGGCTGGCGGCGCGGCTTCAAATCGCTGGAGCAGATGGAATACATATCCGTGACAGCAAAGCTCGCGATCATTGCCGGGCTGCTGCTTGGTCTTGCCGTGTATTTTTATGGCAAGGCGACGGATGGGGGACTGATATTCAATGCGCCCGATCTGGGTGGCTGGCCCGCCCTGACCCTTGCCTTTGGGCTGATCGTGACCGTCCAGGGGTTCGAGACATCACGCTATCTGTCGGCTGACTACGACAGCCACACCCGCATCCGTTCGATGCAATGGGCGCAATGGCTGTCGACAGTGATCTATATGCTCTACATCCTGCTGCTTGCCTTTGTATTCGAGCGTGGCGCGTTGCAGTTTTCCGAAACGGCAATCGTTGACATGATGGCCATCGTCGCGCCGATCCTGCCGGTCCTGCTTGTCGCAGCGGCGCTCGCGGCGCAGTTCAGTGCTGCCGTGGCAGACACCAGCGGTTCCGGCGGACTGGTCGCCGAACTGACGGGTGGACGGGTCTCCGCCCGCATGGCCTATGTGATGCTGACCGGCATCGGCCTTGCCCTGACCTGGTCCGCGGGTATTTTTGATATCATCAGCTACGCCTCACGTGCCTTTGCCGCCTATTATGGTCTTCAGGCCTTCATCGCGATGCTCAACGCCTGGCGGCAGGACGATCGCTGGCACAGTCTGGCTTTTGCTGCCCTGACCCTGCTTGCCGTGCTGATTGTCCTGTTCGGGCAGGCTGTGGAACAGTGATTCACTTTACCGGGTAATTCCCAATGTCTATCGCGTAAGGCCCAGTCTTTCGTGCCATTGCGCAATGCTCTCGTCCGGGTATGCGTCAAAGGTTTTGTCATCGGTCCCGATGCAGGTGGGCACCCAGGCCGGCTTGCTGCCCAGCATGAGATGGGTGCGCTCGGGGGGAACGGGAAGTTCGCTGTCGATGGCCGAGGCATGCGGGTGGACCAGCTCGGGCCAGCGCGGGTCCCACAGCCACAGGGCGCTGCCACAGGTCCCGCAAAATTTTCGTTCTGCCAGACTTTCGCGAATCTCGCCTGAGGTTTCGTCCTTCTGCCGGGCCCGATAGCTGCGTATGTGGTCCGCACCCTCGATCACCAGCGTATCGAATGATGCGCTCAGGTTGGTGGCAAATCCGCCCGCTCCGGCCGTTTTGCGACAGATCGAGCAGTAACACAGATTGAACGGATAGGGATAATGCGACTCGACTTTGAATGTCACTGATTGGCAATGGCAGGATCCGGACAGAAGCATTTCATTCTCCATTTGAAACAGCGGATGGACAATCCGATTGGTGCACGCATATGCGGCAATGTTCAACCTGAACCGATCGACTGCGGAGGCATGGAAAGGCGCGCCTGGTGTCATCCATGACAATATATTGACCAAAAGAGCCATAAATGCACCGTTTTTGCACAAAAGCAGCCTGTTTTTGCCAATCAGTTGATTTCAATCAACTCACAGGATGTCCACCTGCCATTGAATGCACATTATAAGTTACTACATTAGCAATATCTAATTTATAGTGGCGCGATATCCGGATGGAACCGCAGCCCGATATGGAGGATCGCATGACCAATATTGTCGTTCTGGGTGCCGGGCTGGGTGGTGTCATCATGGCCTATGAAATGAAGGAAAAAGTGGGGCGCGAGGGCACGGTGACCGTCGTCAACGAGGGTTCCACCTACTCCTTTGTTCCGTCCAATCCCTGGGTTGCTGTCGGTTGGCGCAAGCGCGAAGAGATTTCCGTCGATCTGGAGCCGGTCTTTGCCAAGCGGGACATCAAGTTGAAACCGCAGGGCGCAAAAAGAATCCATCCCGACAGGAATCAGATTGAACTGAACAATGGCGAAGTGATCGATTACGATTATCTGATCATCTCCACCGGGCCTGATCTTGCCTTTGACGAGATCGAGGGGCTGGGGCCAAAGGCAAACACCCAGTCCGTCTGCCACATCGACCATGCTCTGGATGCCCATGCGGCCTATGAGCAATTGGTGAAAAAACCAGGTCCCGTGGTCATTGGCGCCGTTCAGGGCGCATCGTGCTACGGCCCGGCCTATGAATTTGCCTTTATCGTCGATACGGCGCTGCGTCGCGCCAAGATACGCGATCAGGTGCCAATGACCTTTGTCACGCCGGAACCCTATGTCGGCCATCTGGGCCTTGACGGTGTCGGCGACACCAAGTCGCTTCTCGAAAGCGCCATGCGCGAGCAGCATATCAAGTGGATTACCAATGCCAAGGTGACCAAAGTCGAAAAAGACATGATGCATGTCGAGGAGGTCAATGATGACGGAACCGTCAAAAAGGCCCATGAATTGCCCTTCGCCTATTCCATGATGCTGCCGGCCTTTCGCGGCGTTGCAGCGGTCTCCGGCATAGAGGGTCTGACCAATCCGCGCGGTTTCATCACCATCGACAAGTACCAGCGCAATGCCAAATATCGCAATGTCTTTGCCATTGGCGTCTGCGTGGCCATCCCGCCGGTCGGTCCGACACCGCTGCCGGTCGGGGTGCCGAAAACCGGTTTCATGATCGAGTCCATGGTGACGGCAACGGCTGCCAATATAGCTGCGCTGATGAAGGGCGAGGAACCGCAGGCGGTTGCCACCTGGAACGCGATCTGTCTGGCAGACTTTGGTGACAAGGGCCTTGCCTTCGTTGCCCAGCCGCAGATGCCGCCGCGCAACGTCAACTGGTCGTCGTCGGGCAAATGGGTCCATCTGGCCAAAATCGGCTTTGAGAAATATTTCCTCGGCAAGGTGCGGCGCGGCAAGAGCGAGACATTCTACGAGAATCTCGCGCTGGATGTTCTGGGCATCAAGAAACTCAAGGAAATTCACATGGAGCCATCAGAATAGGAACCATCCAAATAGAGGACTGCACAACGCGATCGCCGGACCGGATTGGCCGGCCCGGCGTGAGGAAACAGGGAGGCCGCATTGACGCTTCCAGTGATCAAAGATGACACGGATATCAGCGCGCTTGTGGCCAGGTCACGGGATATTTCGAAAGTCCTGAAGCTCCTGTCCAACCAGAAAAGGCTTCTGATTCTGTGCAAACTTGCAGCGGTCGGCGAATGTCCGGTCCATGCGTTGGCAGAAACCATTGATCTTAGTCAATCGGCTCTGTCGCAACATCTGGCAAAATTGCGTCGGGATGGTCTGGTGACCTACCGGCGTGAAAGTCAGATGCTTTATTACGCCCTTGGCGATCCGCAGCTGAAAGACCTGTTGATTGCGCTCAAGGACATTTATTGCCCGAAGGTGATTTCGGGTGCATCAAAGGAGAATGAATCATGAATATTGGTCGCGCCGTATTGGCTTTCGCCGGGGTTGTTATCCTCGTCTCGCTGGCATTGGGTTATTTTGTATCCCCTTACTGGTTTTTGCTCACCGCCTTTGCCGGTTTGAACCTGTTTCAGTCCGCTTTCACCGGTTTTTGCCCGGCGGCAATGATCTTTCGCAAGCTCGGCTTGAAATCCGGCTCTGCGTTTTGATGGCAGATATTGATGCCCGGTCCGCTCAGGTGGACCGGCACGCATTGCAAGGATGATACGATGACAAGAACACGCAAGTGGGCTGTGATGGTGCTGGCGTTGAGCGCGATGCTGGCGTCTGCCCCCGCAGGGGCGGAAGACTATCAGGTCGTGCGCGGCGGCATTCCGGTGATGAAATCGGTTTTCGGCCAGGTGCAAAGCCGCGACACGGTTCCCGCAAGGGCGCGCATTGGTGGTTCAGTTGTCGAAATCCTTGTTGAAGAAGGTGACGCCGTGCAGGCCGGAGACGCCATCGCCAATGTCGTCGATGAAAAAATTGCCCTGCAACTCGACGCCATCGACGCGCGTCACGAGGCGCTGTCTGCACAATTGGACAATGCGCGCGACAATCTCGAACGCGCCAAACAGCTTTTCACCCGTGGCACGATTGCCAAGACACGGCTGGACGATCAGCAGACACAATATGATGTGCTGTTCAATCAGTTGAATGCGGTTGAGGCCGACAAGGCCGTCATTGTCCAGCAGGCCAAAGAGGGCGCCGTTCTGGCCCCTTCATCGGGCCGTGTTCTGGCGGTGCCGGTGACGCAAGGCTCTGTCATCCTGCCCGGCGAACTGATCGCCCGCATAGCCGGAGGCGGCTATTTTCTCCGGCTGTCGCTGCCCGAACGCCATGCCGCCGGCATATCAGAAGGCGAAACCGTCATTGTTGGCACGCGCGGCCTGTCGCCGGAAGCCGACGCCTCTGCGTCGATCACCGGCAAGGTCGCCAAGGTCTATCCGGAAATCATCGACGGCCGCGTCACGGCTGATGTCGAGGTGGAAGGGCTGGGTGATTTCTTCGTCGGCGAAAGAACGCTTGTTTCCATACCGATTGGCGCCCGCAATGCCCTGATGGTGCCCGCGCCGGCCATTGTGACCCGCCACGGCCTTGACTATGTCATGATCCGTGAGGGTGATGCAATCGTGGAAGTCACCATCATTCCCGGCGAGAAAATAGTCACCGAGGTCGGGCCATTTGTGGAAGTCCTCAGCGGCCTGGTCGAGGGCGATGTGGTGGTCCTGCCATGAATCTGGGTATCGCAGGCCGCCTGACAAAGGCATTCATCACCTCACCACTGACACCGCTTTTCCTGCTGGCAAGTTTTGCCGTCGGGTTGATTGCGCTCACCACCCTGCCGCGCGAGGAAGAGCCGCAGATTTCCGTGCCGCTGGTCGATGTGTTCATCCAGGCCGACGGGCTGAAGGCGCCAGATGCCGTCAAGCTGGTGACCGAACCGCTGGAAACAATCCTCAAATCCATCGACGGTGTGGAGCACCTTTATTCACAATCCTCCGATGACAATGTCATGGTCACCGCCCGTTTCATGGTCGGCACCAGTCCCGATGATGCGATCCTGCGTGTTCACGAGAAGATCCGCGCCAATTATGACCGTATTCCCAATGGTATTCCCGAGCCGCTGATCGTTGGCCGGGGCATCGACGATGTGGCCATTGTCGGTGTGACCATTTCGCCGAAACCGGAGAATGCCGCGCGCTGGAATGCCAATGATCTGACCCGCCTGGCGCGCGAGGTTCTGGTGGAAATCACCAAGCTCGATGATGTTGGCCTGACCTATATTGTCGGTGACCAGCCCGAGGAAATTCGGGTTGAGCCCGATCCGGAGAAACTGTCGCTTTTCGGCGTAACTTTGCAGCAGCTTGCCGGCAAGGTTTCCGGTGCAAACAGGTCCTTTCAGGCCGGCATGGTGCGTTCAGGCGGCAAACAGGTGGGTCTTGTCGCCGGTCAGACGCTTCAGGGCGGTGTCCAGATCGGCAATCTGCTGGTGACCGCCCGCGATGGCCGTCCGGTCTATATCCGCGATCTGGCAAAAATCGTCCTGGCCACGCAGCCCAATGAAACCCTCGTCAGCCAGATCAGGAAACAGGGTGCAGAACTGTCGCGCGTTCCGGCAGTCTCGATCGCGGTCGCCAAGCGGCCGGGCACCAATGCCGTGCTGATCGCCGACAGGATCCTCGAGCGGCTGGATGCTGTCGAGGCCACCATCATCCCCGACGGCGTCGAACTGGCGATCACCCGAAACTACGGCGAATCGGCCAATGAAAAAGCCAATGAACTGCTGTTCCATCTGGCGCTCGCCACCATTTCGATCGTTCTGCTGGTGGCCGTTGCCATCGGCTGGAGAGCCGCTCTGGTCGTTGCCGTGGTGATTCCGACAACCATTTTGCTGACGCTTTTTGCCGCGCAGATCATGGGCTACACCCTGAACCGGGTCAGTCTTTTCGCGCTGATTTTCTCCATCGGGATTCTTGTCGATGACGCCATCGTGGTCATTGAAAACATTGCCCGCCACTGGGCGATGAAAGATGGCCGCCCGGCCGTGCAGGGTGCCATTGATGCGGTGGCCGAAGTCGGCAATCCGACCATTGTTGCAACGCTGACCGTTGTCGCTGCGCTGTTGCCCATGCTCTTTGTCTCCGGACTGATGGGCCCCTACATGAGCCCGATCCCGGCAACAGCATCTGCCGCCATGGTCTTTTCATTTTTTGTGGCGGTCACTCTGACCCCCTGGCTGATGATGAAATTTGCCGCCAAAGCGGCCTCGACCGGTGAAGGCCATCACGAGGCAATTGGCGGCCTGGGCCGTGTCTATATGGCAATTGCCCGGCCGATATTGCAGACCAGAGCCCGTTCTCTCGTGTTCCTGCTGATCGTCGGGGTCGCCACCATGGGATCGCTGGCGCTGTTCTACACCCAGCATGTCACCGTCAAGCTGCTGCCCTTTGACAACAAGACCGAGCTACAGGTGGTTGTCGACCTGCCGGAAGGCTCTTCCGTCGAGGAAACCGACCGGGTGCTTTTTGCCATCAGCAAGCGCATTGCCGATGTCGAGGAAATCACCTCGTTCCAGAGCTATGCGGGCACAGCGGCGCCGTTCAATTTCAACGGCCTCGTGCGCCACTATTACCTGCGCAACCAGCCCAATCTGGGCGATGTGCAGGTCAATCTGCAACATCAGGGTGACCGCGACCGTACCAGCCATGACATTGCGCTGGATATTCGCCAGCGCATGGTCGGTCTGGATATTCCGGCCGGCACATCCATCAAGGTCGTCGAGCCGCCTCCCGGCCCGCCGGTCATGGCGACGCTGCTGGCCGAGATCTATGGTCCGGATGCCGAGACCCGCCGTGCGGTGGCCACGAAGGTTCGCGAGGCCTACAACGCCGTACCCTTTATTGTTGATGTTGACGATTCCTTCGGTGTCCCGGCGCCGCGGGTGCGTCTGTCGATCGATGAGGACAAGCTGGAATTCTTCCGGGTTGAACAGGGCGATGTGTTCCAGACAATCGCCGCCTATTTTGGTGGCCAGACCGTCGGCTATTCCCATCGCGGTGAGGGGCGTCATCCCATACCCATCCGCATTGCGCTCTCCAAAAGCGATCGGGTGATGGACGAACGGGCGCTTTCAACGCCTGTTCCGGCCAACCTCCTGCCAGGCGACCGCGCCATCGTCGAACTGGGGGACATTGTCTCCTTTCACGAGGAAGAAACCAGCTATCCGATCTTCCGCCACAACATGATGACGGCGGAAATGGTGACAGGCGAACTGGCCGGTGAATTCGAGGCGCCCATTTATGGCATGCTGGCCGTGGCCGAAACCATCGATGCAATGGACTGGGGCGATCTGCCCAAGCCGGTGATCCGATTGAATGGCCAGCCGAATGATGAAAGCGTGCCGACCCTTCTGTGGGACGGCGAATGGGAAGTGACCTGGGTCACCTTCCGCGACATGGGCGCCGCCTTCATGGTGGCCCTGGTGGGCATCTATATTCTGGTTGTGGCCCAGTTCGGCTCCTTCAAGGTGCCGCTGGTCATCCTGACCCCCATCCCGCTGACCTTCATCGGCATCATGATCGGCCATTGGCTGTTTCACGCGCCCTTCACCGCCACGTCAATGATCGGTTTCATTGCGCTGGCCGGCATCATCGTGCGCAATTCCATCCTGCTGGTGGATTTTGTTCGCCACAGCCGCGCCCCGGACAGGCAACTGATCGATGTGCTGCTGGAGGCCGGGGCCATCCGCTTCAAACCGATCCTGCTGACCGCTCTGGCCGCCATGATCGGCGCCGCCGTCATCCTGACAGACCCCATCTTCCAGGGCCTGGCCATCTCGCTGCTCTTCGGGCTGGCATCCTCGACGGCTCTGACGGTTCTGGTCATTCCGGCCATTTACATAGTGTTCCGCGGACCCCGTTCGGCGTGATCACAATATGAAAACAAACGGGTTTGGCGTTTTCGCCAACCCGACCAACTCACGTGTCTTTTCCGTCCGCATCAGCCCGCTGCTTCGCCGCGTGATAGCGCCGTTGTATGTCGCGCAGATCGACATGGGTCGGCGGCAATTGCAGCTTCATGTCGTCCATTGTCCTGGTGATGATCTGGGCAACGGCCAGATTGCGAAACCACTTGTTGTTTGACGGGATCACGAACCAGGGTGAGTCGGCGGTGCTGGTTTTTGCCAGCACATCCTCATAGGCCTCCATATATTGAGGCCAGAATTTGCGCTCCTCATAGTCGCTTTCACTGATTTTCCAGTGTCGGGTTTCATCTTCGAGACGCCGCCGAAAGCGCTCGAGCTGCTCCTCCGGTGAGATATGCAGGTAGAATTTCAGGATTTTTGTGCCGCTTTGGGCCAGCAATTCCTCAAACCGGGTTATCAGTTCAAACCGCGATGACCACATATCTTGCGGCACCAGGTCATGCACCCGCTCGACAAGCACGCCTTCATAATGCGATCGGTTGAACACCACGACCTCGCCCTTTGCGGGCGTGCGCTTGTGGATACGCCAGAGAAAATCGTGGGAAAGCTCCTCCCGGCTTGGCTGCTTGAAACAGGCAACGGATGTTCCTTGCGGATTCATGCGGCTGAACACATGCCGGATGACCCCATCCTTGCCACCGGCATCAAGCCCCTGCAGCACGACCAGCAAAGACCGGTTGCCATCCGCATAGAGCCGGTATTGCAGGGCGGCCAGCCGTTTCAAATAGTCTTTGGTCAGCGGCTTCGCCTTGCTGTGGGAGCGCTGATCAGCCGTATCACCCGGATCGATATCGGCCAGCCGGACCCGGTCACCAGGCTTGACGATGAATTTTTTTGCGTAGTCCATGCGAAGGCCTCCGGTTGGGTGATCAGATTGGGTCCGGGCGTGATTATCGCCAGTATTTCCTGAAAGTCCCATCACTGAATCTATCCGGCCTTTGTGGCTTTTTGTCAGTCTTCCTGGCGCAGTTTCAAACACGCCCCTTGCGGGTCATAGATGTAATTGGAAATCGACCCGTCCTTGATCTTCTCGACCGCTTCCTTGATTACAAAAACCGGCACAAGAAACCATTCACGAGGCATGACCGGTCGCCCGAAGCGGTCCATGACCTGGATCTCAAGACGCGCGGGTTCGAAGATGCGGTGAATCAGATTTTCCAGCTTTGTGCGGTTGATGTTGTAGAGCTCGTAGGTTGCAACAATTTCGACATTGGCCATCAGAAACGTCGGTTGATTGTGCGCTCCTGCGATGCGCTTTTCCACGTCCATGTTGGTTACGCCGATTTTGTGGACAAGGTCCCGGTTTTCCGCGACTAACGGATGATCGGACTTGCTCCGCAGCACATAGATCGTCCCGCTGGCCTCGTCGCCGTCGATGGTCTGATCAGAAAACAAGGGGCCTGGGCTACTCGGATCAGTGATGATCCGGCTTGTTTCGTCTTTATAAAGCGCTCGCTGAAGAGACCTGAGCAGAATATTGCTTTCTGTCCCGTTCGAATAAATAACGCGCAATCTGGCGTCAAATTCACCATTGGGTGCGCGGATTGGCTCACCTACCGAAGCAATGTAGAGCATTTGGCCGCTGAGAATAAAAAACTCACCTGCTTTGATGTCGGCTTTCAGAAAGCCTGCATCTCTTCTGATGTTGCGCGTCTCACGCAAGCCGCTATTCAGCTCCTTTTGTGCCCGCTCGAAGATCGGTTTGAAGGTGTCAAAATCCTGACATTTTTCACGGTTCGCAATCTCTTCGGCAGCCTTTTTTTCCACTGTCGATCGCACGTGTTTCAGCTCTGTGATTGGCGGCGCTTCCATTTCGATTCCAAGCTCGGCCAGCAAGGCATCATCATCGAGCGCGTCGGGGTCAGTCTGCACCGCCTGTCCTGCCCCCGCCAATAGTCCCTGATGGTCGAGCGGCTCAACCAGATCACGGCATTCCTGTAGCGCGCGAATTCGATCCAGTCGAACGGCATAGAGACGCTCGAAAATGTCGCGATCCTCCCCATGCTGCGGCGCATGCCCGTGTTCCTCGACAAAGCGTTGTATCTCTTCAAAGCCGGCAATGATCCGTTCTTCACGCGGCGTGCGGCTCACGGTTTTTCTTGTCTCTATTTCAACGCCAAGCTCGGCCAGCAGTGCATCATCTTCTGGTGTGAAATTTTTAGCCATTGCCAGCCTCTTGCTTCATGCGCGCCAGGTAGGCCACGCCTTCGGCCATCTTTTTTTCCCAGGCATCGGGCGATGTGATCGACGGAAGTCGACCGCGCTCCTGTTTGAACCTTACGGCGCGCCGTGCCAGGTCCCGGGCCTCTTCCGGGCTGAGTTGCACCTTCTTCGCCGAGATCACGGCGGCAACCTGTTTGAGGCTCGCTTCGCTCATGGTCTTGGCGAGGATCGCATAGGCCTCGCCGAACGGATTGATCCGGTCGATCAGGTCGATGTCGAGCTCGCGCACATCCATCGCATATTTCCGCACGCCGTCTATCAGCGCCGTATTGCTGCGCGCCTGCCCGTCGTCCGGAGTGGAAAGAGCAGCCTCCTTCGCCTTCTGCGTCAAATTCAAGGCGGCAATTGCATGTTGGCGCACAGCCTCCTGATCCTCGGCATCAAGCTCGGGGAAACGCGCCCCGACAATCTTGCCCATACGCACCTGGGTCAGCTCTTCAGGCACAAGCTCTTCATCGAAAAGCCCGCGCTCGATCGTCGTCTTGTCCTGAACAAAAGCGGTGATGACCTCGTTCAAATCTTCCTGGCAAATGCGCGCGGCCTCCTTGCTCTTCGGCTCGGCCAGCCCCTTGATCTCGATCTGGCACTGGCCGCTTTCCTCTTTGAAGCCGACATTCGTTTTTTCATAATCATAGCCGCCCTCACCATAGTCAAAACCCTCAACCGGCCCGCTCGCGGGGCTCTTCGGGGTGAAGTTGAAGCGCGGGGCAAGAACCTGCTCCATCAGCAGACTGGCGGCAATGGCCTTCAGCGTATCGTTGACCGCTTCGGTGACGGCCGCTTCAGCTGCATCCGGCTCGGCTATCAGATTGGTGAACCGGGCGCGACTTTTGCCTTCGGCATCGCGCGTCGTTCGACCGATGATCTGCACGATCTCCGTCAGGCTCGCCCGATAGCCGATTGTCAGCGCATGTTCGCACCAGATCCAGTCAAAGCCCTCCTTGGCCATTCCAAGGGCAATGATGATGTCCACATGATCACGGTTGTTCTTTTGCGTGGGGTCTTTCAATGCAGCAGAAACCCTGTCGCGCTTGACGGCCTCATCATCCACCAGATCGGCGATCTTCAAAATCCGCCCTTCAGGTGTCTTCACAAGCTGAAAGCCGGTCTTCGGATCTGTGCCCTGCCAGTCGCCCAAAGAGTCGATGATGTGCTCGACCTCCTTGTGCTTGTCCTTCGTGCTCTCGCGGGCATTCACATTGGGGATATGCAGGATCGTCTTCTCGCCCGGATCAAGCACCTTCAGGATGTCATCAGCATAGGAACCGGAGTAGAAGAAATAACCGATATCAAGCGTTTTCAGGTATTTATAGCCGTTCAACTGCTGATAATAGGTGTAGGTATATGTATCGAACTTGGCCTCGTTCTCGGGCAACAAAATGGGAACAGCATCGCCGCGAAAATAGCTGCCGGTCATCGCCACGACATGCACGCGATCGCGCGCTATGAAGTCGTTGAGCTGCTTGCCCAGGATGCTGTCTTCGCTCGCCGAAACGTGGTGGAACTCGTCGACGGCAATCAGCCGATCGTCAAAAGCCTCCACTCGAAGTTTTTCCACGGCAAAGCGAAAGGTGGCATGGGTACACACAAGTATCTGATCATCACTCTCAAGGAATGCTGCGACCGATTTGATCTTGCCGCCGTCCGTACCCGGTGAGTTGCACAGGTTCCATTTTGGCGCAACCTGCCAGTCTGCCCAAAAGCCGAAGGTGCTCAGCGGCTCGTTATTGAAACTCGATCCGATCGACTTTTCAGGCACCGCTATGATCGCTTGCTTGATGCCCTGATTGTGCAGTTTGTCGAGCGCAATGAACATCAGCGCGCGGCTCTTGCCCGAGGCGGGCGGCGACTTGATCAGAAGATATTGCTCGCCACGCTTATCGTAAGCCTCCTCCTGCATTTCCCGCATGCCAAGCTCGTTTGATTTGGTCGAGCTGCCATTCCGGGCGTAGGTGACGGAAACGGAGGGAACAGATTTGATCATTATATTTACTTTCTCTGGTCAAATCTGCGGAGGAATAATCGCGCGGTGACAAGGGTGATTTGAAGTCTAAATGTAGCGTCGTCCTCTTCAGACAAACCAGGATGGCTTCCTTTCGAGTGCAGGCGGCTCCACAGGCCTCGAATGTATTGTGGCTTTTGTGCGTTAGTATTCCACTCATTAACGTCCATAAGAAGAAATGGAGGATCGGTTTGTGCGAGAAAATCGCGTTTAGATTTTGTATCGTCGGCGCCAGCATACCCGAGCTTCACCGCTATGTCGTTCAAGTAGCTTTCAAAAAAGGTTCGAAGTTGTCCATTAGAAGCTGCCCAATCCCCGCGTTGAAACGCGCCAACAGCTTGTTTTAGGTGCCCCAGAGCGACACCCAGACCATGCCTAGTCAGCAGCGTTTCGAGTTCATTTTCAGCCTCTCGGAAATCTGTTCCTGGTACGTTTTCGGGCAACATTCGTCTTAAGCAATGTACTTTAACCATGGAGGGGCCGTTGTCGAAAAGCGATTGTCTGCCATTTGGATCAGGGATCAATTCTTCGGCAATCTCGAAGCCGTCAAACCTCAACCCGGCCAGGAACTTTCTCCAAATGGCCTTGCTTCGCATGATGTCGGGTGCTTGGCTCGCCAGTTCAACTAGCGCTCGGTCCAAGTTGACTTGTCCCGCCTCGGTCCAAACCTTGGGATTGAACTTCGTGGCAACCGTTGCCCAACTGCTTACACGTGCACTTTTACTGGAAGCCAAGATCCCGTATTGCTCGAGGTCCCATTGCACTTCAAAAACCTTCATGTCGTCATGTGTACTATAGTCGGCAATCGTTTCAATCGCAGCGACGATGGTTAGGCGGTTAAATTCAGTCATGCGGGCACCTTCGTTGTCATCTTTGTGTAGAGCTCAAAAAGCTTTTCCAGCCGCTCGGTGTCATTGCGAAATCGGCGACCGATATAGATGCGCTCAAGTGTTTCGTCGTTGCGGTTATGGGCGGCGCGGAGATCTTCGGGCATTTTCTTGGGATCATAGAGTTCTGCAGTGGTTACTGGAAAATGAGACTCACGAGCCAAAAGGATTTCTTCGGCGCAGCGAGTCAGGTCTTCTTTGTTCTTTTTAGTAAGTAAAGGGAGTGGAAATGTGTTCCAGCCAAGTGTATTGGAATAGCGATAATCAGTCTTTAACTTTCCGCAAACGGTTGCGAGCCAAACCAAATGGACCCGAGACGACAAAACTGCAAAGTTAAAATGAGGCTGATCTGTAATCATATACGCTAGGTTTGAAACTACAGTTTCTTTTGGAAGAACACCAACGGGAAACCACTCCCTCCGTTCGGAACTGACAGAGGGAATAATTATCACATGTTTTTCTGGTATCTCTCCACGATGTTGAAATCGATGAGGAACCAAAGCGAGGGATTCGCGCGTTTCTTTCTTTTTGCTTTCTGACCTAAGCCTTGCAACCTCAGAGAGGCGGCTTTCTAATTCTGGTATGTGTCTAGCTTGAGCGGCTTCACTATCGTCTATGACTAAACAACTGCGAGTGTGCCCTTGTAAGTAGTCCTGGGAGCCGAAGAAATGATGTACAAAAATTTTAGCCTCTACATGATTGGAAACAAGCCAATCAACCTCTCCACGGGATAGTATTAAGTTACCACCGTCATTTGGCACGCTTCCTGTCACCATCCTTGGAAGAGCTGTGGAAATTGGTTTGGGTGAGCTTCTTACATAAATATCATCTCCCTCGATTAGATAAGAATTTATGTTTGAAACAGATCGAGAATAGTCACCATAGTTTATCTGTTTCGATCGCTTCTGATCCTTCGTTGAAATCCCAACTATCACGCAAACCACACCAGCATTACGTGCTGCACTATTTGACCACTTAAATGAATGATGAGAATAAAAGATCTCAATGTCTGAACTGAGCACAAAGGGCCATAATTGGGGGAGCTGACGGCCTTGACATATAGAGTTGGTGGCAACCAATGAAGCTGAGCCTCTTGTCTGGCGGATGAATTCTGCGGCTCTAACAAACCAACAACCTACGTAATCTACATAGCCATATTTTTTTGTGTATGGCCCTAGAATTTGCTTCATGTCATCTAAATGTTCTGATTGTTTTTTTCCCTTTCCAAGATACGGCGGGTTTCCGCAAATGTAGGTCTCCCCACCCTCATTCTCGAAATCGATCTGTGCTTGGTCTAGCGGAGACATGAATAGGTCTTCGGCAAGGTGCTTCACCCCCGTTCCTGTAGGCGGGCAGATGCTCAGCCAATCGAGCCGCAGAGCGTTGCCGCAGGTGATCCAGCTTTTGGCATCAAGTGGCAGAAACTCCGCCAGCGCTTCCTTTTGCCCACGATAGGTAACGTCGCATTGATACTCGGCGATAATCAACGCCAGCCGCGCAATCTCTGCAGGAAAGTCGCGCAACTCTATCCCTCGGAAGTTTGTGATCGGGATTTCCGTGCGCCGATCAGACTCGTCACGCCGTTCGTTAATCTCAGCCTCGATCGCGCGCATTTCCTTATAGGCAATCACAAGGAAGTTGCCCGATCCACAGGCCGGATCAAAAACCCTGATCTTGGCGATGCGATTGCGCAGGTTGAGCAGCTTGCGCGGATTGTCTCGCGCTTCCTCAAGCTTTTCGCGCAAATCATCAAGGAAGAGCGGATTGAGCACCTTCAGGATGTTTGGCACGGAGGTATAGTGCATGCCAAGCGCGCCGCGCTCTTCGTCATCGGCAACCGCCTGGATCATTGAGCCGAAAATGTCAGGGTTGATCTTTGTCCAGTCGAGACTGCCGATGTGGATCAGGTAGGCACGTGCAATCTTGCTGAAACGCGGCACGTCTGTGCCGCCAGAGAACAGCCCTCCATTCACATAGGGAAAGGCCATTGCCCAACGGGCAACGCCTGCCGCTGGGCGACCATCGGGCTTGGTGTTCATAGCGCGGAAGAGCTCGCTGATCACCGCATGGGTGTTGGAACTGTCTTTCTCGCTCATCCGCTCGATCGTGCCGGTGAACATGCCCGGCGCTGTGAAAATGTCGGTGTCTTCAGCAAAGAAGCAGAAGATCAGCCGCGCCATGATATGGTTCATGTCATGACGCCGTTCCGCTGTGCCCCATTCGGGATTGTCCTTCAGCAACTCGAGATAGAGCCGGTTGAGGCGGCCGGTCGCCTTGATGTCAAAGGCGCTCTCGCGAATTTGCTTGACGGTGCTGATGCCAGCCAAGGGCAGGAAGAAGCCAAAGTGATTGGGAAAGTCCGTGTAGGCACAGGCGATCGTTTCGCCTGTGGTCAGGTCTTCGGCCTCAAGATCGGTGCCATCGGTGGCCAGCACGAATTTTGCCTTGGCTTTAGCGGTTGCAGGGCTGGCCTTGAGCTGCGCCAGGGTATTTGTGACTTCATCCTCGTCGCAAACCTTGAGGTGTATGTTGTTCCTCTGAAGTAGGCCGTTCTGGTCGGATTTGTTGGACGAGCCACTGCGCAAGCGCTTGATGGTCGCAAGGGGATTTCCAAAGGCCTGGAGAAACGCAAAGGGAAATTCATCTGCATCAAACGGTTGTTCGGCAAGTGCTGATATGGCCTCCTCAATCTCGACTGCATTCATGTCGTACCCTTAATTCTCTTTGTCGATGTTGAAAGCGTCCGCCGGTGAACCCCGAAAACACTCCAGTCACTTTAATCGCAAGACCCGTCGGAGCAAAGGTCTTGGATGAGGCGAAACTGTCAGGAGTGGCAAAACTCCGAACTGAATTTTTGAATCACTCATATCCCCAAACTATAGGCAGGGAAGGGGCCGGTTGCATCCATATTCGGTAGCCGTGAGATATGCGCTTCAACTAGGGGTGTTGCAAGCAACGATGTCCAATGAAGCGCCGTCGTTTTCCAATGGAATTCAGGGCGACGGCGGTTCCATGTCATCGCAGACAAACGTAGGCCTCCGGTTGAAGGCAGGCGTTTTGCGACCAACGCCTATCAATGACATTAACTTGCCACCTCTGGGATGTAACACACCCCAGGTTGACGGAGTGCAATTGGTTTCCTATAAGAGATGTATTACATCCCCTATGGAGCATTGACATGGAAAATCAAACGATCAAAGTATGTGTTCGCATCCCAGGCAACCGAAAGGAAGAGTTGCTGCAGTTCGCTGAGAAGCTGCGCAGCGAAGACCAAAGCGCAGGTAGAAGAGGGCCGGGATGGGATGCAAAAGCAATCCACGGCATAGCCCGCCACAAATATGGTGGTCTTCGCCAGTTGTTTGAACATCATGAATGGCCGGAACGCGGGAGCGACATGATGCGCCAGGTTCAAGCCCGCATAAAAGCCAAATACGGCAGCGTGGAAAAATTCGTCTCCGATCACCGCTGAAGGCAGACCAATGCAATGACACGGTTACAGCGCCAGTTCTGTGGAGAAGGCTTGATGGGTTCATATCGCGCCGCAGACCTCATGGACTGCCAGTGCACGTTTGGCCATTAAACATACGTTAGAAAACGGGAAAGCAGGTGACGTGAACTATGAAGACTACCATTAGGAAATAGAACCATGACGATGCACAATCCAAGCCGACCGGGAGAAATGGTTGGCAACATGATTGAGGAGTTGGAAATTACCGTCACAGATGCATCCAGGCATCTTGGTGTTGCCCGTCAAACCCTTAATAATCTGATCAACAACGATACCGCTTCCATATCGCCGGAAATGGCGGTGCGGTTGGAGGCGGTCTTTGGTTCCACAGCGGACAACTGGCTTCGGATGCAGGCCAATTATGATGCTGCCAAAATCAACAAACGGGCATCTGAGATCACCAAAGGGCTGAAGCGTTTTGTTCCCTCTGCAACCAAGACAGAAAAACCAACTCTTGAGCAAGCCTGAACATTGATGGCCGAAGGGCGCGTATGGAAGCTCCGGATGAAATCGCACCGACGATGAGAATTCAGTGCAACAGGTGCTTCATGATCAAATCGCTTTGACCGCTTTCATGCCTACCCGCGTTTCCATGGTATGATTGGTCATGAGTTTTCTTGTCATCATCAATCACTCAATGGCGTTTCTGCTTGAACTGTCTGTGCTCACAGCCGTTGCCCTGTTTGGATATCGTCTGTCCGACCACGCCATTGCGCGCTGGATCATTCCCGTCATCCTGGTTGCGGTTGTTGTTGTCCTGTGGGGACGTTTTGCAGCGCCAAACGCGCAAACCAGGCTGGTCATGCCCAATTTGCTGGTGTTCAAAATCGCGATTTTTGCAGCCGGCACCGCTGCACTTGTGAGCGCCGGCCAGCCCGTCTGGGCTTTGCTGTTTGGCCTGTGCGTGGCGCTCCATCTGGGCCTGGCGATCGCGCTTGATCAATTGTGATCGCGAAGGATAACACCTCTGACCTGCTTCTCGGTTTATCAGAGAGCCTTCAGGAGATCTGCAAATCGGCAGTCGCCCTAGGCGTTCACACCAGTTCTACACTGAGGCTCCGCCCGACAGCCTTTGCAGCCCGTGCCAGGGCTGAAAGCGTCACGGTGTCGTTCTCAGGATCGAGAAGTCGGTCCAGTTGCGACCGGCTGGTCTGAAGCCGCCTGGCCATCTCGACTTTCGAAATGTCCTGCTCCTTCATGGCCGCCGCAAGCTGAAACGCCAGGACGCGCTTGATGGCGACCGCCGTCGTTTCCTCATAGGTGCCCTGGTCTTTCAGGAAATCCTCGAAGAGCTGGCCAGCTTTTCCCTTTTCAATGTCTGCCCTCCTGGTCATGGCAAGCCCCTCATTCTCTTCCCCGCGACGTCCAGTTCGTGATCCGGCCAACGACAGCAGCCAATCACGAACGGGCACTTTTCTGTTTCTGATAAAAGGCCCTGCCGGTATCGCATTGGAACACGCATAAGAATATGTACCATAAATGGTA
>JARGOF010000002.1:72876-325182 GCA_029212415.1 Rhizobiaceae bacterium
GATTCTCTGTTTAAATATGTTGAATGGAATGGCCTACAAGAGTGTTTAAAGCAGCGGAAAATGCGGTTCAAAAACGCCCGTGTGTAGGTTCCAATTCACTGTTCATACTCACAGACAGCAATTTCTGCGGGATCAAACGGCAGATCGGACAATTGCTGCAGGGTCATTTTCTCGATGTCGGGATGGGCCAGCGGGTCGCTGCACCAGACCGGCTGCCGCACGCTGTCTTGCGTGAAGCGCGCCAGGAGGGTGGAAATCAAGGATGGGGTACGGGTTGATGAATGTTTAAGCATGGGTATATTAAAATCATGCAAAGGTGCCTGTTTAAATCGAGAAAATCTGAATGAGGCTATAGTCAGGCTATATGAGAAATCTCAACCGGGTCAGTCTGGGTGGTTTGCGTGCGATTGAGGTGGTCGGGCGGCTTGGAAGCCTGCGTCTCGCAGCCGAGGACATCGGCGTGACCATCGGCGCCATCAGCCAGCAAATTCAAAAAACCGAACGACAGCTTGGGCGCAGGCTTTTCGAGCGCCATCCCAAAGGCCTTGTTCTGACGGATCTTGGCGAGGGCGTCCTGCGTCATCTGACACGCGGCATGGGTGAATTGTCCGCAGCAATCAGCCTGGCGGAAAACAGTGATGAAAACAGGCTGACCGTATCGGTTGCACCGGTCTTTGCCAGCAAATGGCTGGTCTGGCGGTTGAAGCGGTTCAATGAGGCGCATCCGGATATCCGTGTGCGTGTTGATGCCACCGTCGGGCTGGTGGATCCGGGTATCGCTGATGTCGATATCTGCATCCGGGTTGGCAAAGGCTCATGGCCGGGGGTGACGGCCGCAAAGCTGCTGGATCAAAGGATATTCCCGGTGTGCAGTCCAGCCATGGCGCGTCATATCAACAAGCCGGCCGATCTTGCCAATGTGCCCATCATTCGCGATCCCGAGGCGATGTTCGGCTGGAACACATGGCTGGGCCCCAATGGGCTCGATGACAGTATCCTTGGCAATGGTCCGGTCTTTTCCGACGCCTCCCTGTGCCTTGATGCGGCCATTGCCGGGCAGGGCGTATTCCTGGCCTGGGAGACGCTGGCTGGCGATGCACTGGCCTTCGAGCGCCTGGTCGCCCCCTTCCCGGATCGCTATCGCACAAGCGATGCCTATTGGTTCGTCACTGGACAATACGCCCATAAATCAAACAGCGTGCGCGCCTTTGAACGATGGCTTCGTGCCGAACTCAATTATGCGCCGGATATCACCATCACATAAACTGCTGTAGCAACCCTGGTTCAGTCCGGCATTGCAAACATGCCACTTCTCTTTGCGGAGACTGAAGACGAAATACTAGGCCTGATCACAACACCGGTCCGAGGATGGCCATTGTATTGTTCCACAGGCGGTGATGCCAGGGCCAGGCCGCGACTTCCGCCACGGTCACCGGTCTGCAATCGGCCAGATAGCTTTCCTGTCGCTGGCGCATCTGAGCGGTGATATTCCCGTCATGCAGCAGGATATTGTTTTCATAGTTCAGATCAAAACTGCGCCGGTCCATATTGGCAGAGCCGATCAGCGTCACATCGCCATCAATGGTCATCGTCTTGGCGTGCAGCAGGCCACCGCCGAATTCATGGATATTTACCCCGGCGTCCAGCAGTTCCTCGTAATAGCTGCGACTGGTCGCCCCCACGGCAAAATCATCATTGCGTTGCGGCAATATGATGGTCGTGTCGATGCCCCGATTGGCGGCGGCGCACAGCGCTGCCTGCATCGATTCGATCGGGACATAATAGGGTGTGGTAATGAACAGTTCCCGCTGGGCGCTATACATCAGCGTCTCGAACATTTCCGGCATGGCGGAAAAGCGCGCCGTCGGACCACTGGCGATAACCTGCGCCGGAAAACCGGTCTGCGCAGACGCGACAGGTGCTTTGAGCAGTGCGGACAGGTCCTCATTGACCTCGGTCATCCAGTCTGCGGCGAAGACATATTGGTTTTGCCGGACAATGGGGCCTTCGAAACGCATGACACAGTCCACCCAGGGGGCGTATTTTGCCTTGGGCAGGAATTGCGGGTCGGCGCAATTCTGACTGCCGCAATAGGTGATCTCATTGTCGATCACCAGGATCTTGCGGTGATTGCGCAGATCGATCCGTCCATTGAACACCCGCAGCAGCGGATTGCCCACCGGCAGCGCCCGCGCCAGACGGATGCCAGCCGCTTCCATCTCCTGCCACAGATCGGATTGCACCAATGTGCGTGAGCCGAGGTCATCGACCATGGCGCGGCAGGTCACACCGCGTGATGCGGCGCGCTTCAATGCCTCGGCCATGCGTGTGCCATTGCCGTCCGGCAACCAGATATAAAACAACAGGTGTACGTGGTCTTTCGCCGCGTCAATGTCGGCCACCATGGCGCTGATGGCGGCATTGGAATCCTGTGTCAGTCTTGCCAGATTGCCTGCCACTGGCTCGAAACCGCTGATCGATCGACCGACCTTGAACAGGGGCGCACGCTGTTCGGGAATATGCGGCCAGGCCGAGACGGCCTCCAGACCGGGCGTATCGGCGAAATCAGGCAATTGCGCCAGAACCCGTTTCATCCGTTCGACACGTTTTCTGCCGATATTGGTTTCGCCCAGCAGCAGATAGGCCATGATGCCGATGATGGGCAGCGCCAGGATCACCACAATCCAGGCAAGGCGCGAAATCGGCGCGCGGTGCCGCCGCAGCAACACCCGCAGGATGAGCAGCGCCTGTATCATAAAATGCAGTGGAATCAGCATCGAGGCTCTCCAGAGCCACCCATTGCCAGCGAAAATGGACGGCAGCGAAAATGGGCGGCAGCAAAAACGGCATCGCCACTATGGCAATTCTTCGGCCTTTGTCCAACCGACAAGCGTCAGCGCAGCGGTCGCGATTTTGATGAGACCAATAGCTCTAGTTACACTCGATCCGCATGCTGCCATGGCGGTAAATCGCCCGACCACCGTTTGACTGTACATAATTGCCGTTTATTTTTACCGGATAGAAGGGGATGCCGCGCACATCCTCGCTGGATTCCTGAATCTCGACCATGCGGTTTGCATCAAAGGGCTGGTTTTGCCGGGAGCCGTCGGCAAGTTCGCCGGAGAAAACGCCGCCTTCGGCGCAGGACCGCCGATCAAATTCCACCATGGAGAAGCGGAAACCCGATGTCCCAAGGGCAGCGATCTCCCGTGCCACTGTTTCCTGCAGTCGGGCTGAAGCTGCACCGATATATTGCTGCTGCAGCGTCGACACATCACCACTGACGCGCAATTGCAACGCTGAAGTCAGGTCGGCAATCGCCTTTTCCTGTGCGGTAACGCGGGCCGTCAGAGCCGCACCCTGCTGCTGGGTGGCGATCAGTGCGGTCTCCATTTCATCGACCGCGCTGCGCAGTCCGGAAATCGTGGCAAAGCTCCAGGCACCCAGAATACCCAGCAAAAGCGCAAGAACCATCATCTCCGCGGAAGCCGGTATGGACTTGATGGCCTTCCAGGCTGCTGCAAGTCTTGCATTTGGCGGCCTTGCAGCCTTTTTTTTCGTATCCGTCATTTCAAGAGTTCAGCCCGGTTGTCGATGTCGCCGATCCTTGCTTGCCCTTTATGCCGGGAAACAAGCTGCTTTGAATATCTAGTGCGTTTCCTGATCAAATGGAACCACTTGATCGCGAAACGCTTGCCTGATGATTTTCCCGGCGGATAGAAACACCGTGCCCATGGCGCGCATTTTGGATAATCTGTAAACATGGCAATTAAGGACAATCCGCTTTCCGGTTCAAACTTCTGAATGGCGTCCATTTCAGTCATGGTGATCCTGTTGCCACACATATGTTGGGGCATTGGGCCGTATGGCTGCGTTGCTTTGACCGTCAAGGCGAAAGCCGTCAGCAGGGCAAGTTAAAAGCTAGCTATATAGCTTTTAACTTGCCCTCTTCCGTGCTTTGTGCAAATGAGAACAACATGTCTGAATGGGGAAGATTTGAGGATGTCGCGGGTGCAGTTTGAAACACTTGAGGTCGTGGTCGATGATTATATCGCCCGCGTCACGATTAACCGGCCTCCGGTCAATGCGCAGAACAACAAGCTGCGTGAAGAGATGCAAATCGTCATGGACAGTCTCGGTGACCGCACGGATGTGCGCGCCATCGTGCTGACGGGGGAAGGCAGAGCCTTCTCGGCGGGCGCCGACCTGTCGGAGCGGCCAACGAAGGACCCGGGCAATTACACCGGGCATAATCGCCGGGTACGCGCGAGCTTCGATTGCCTGCTCGAATGCCCCAAGCCGATCATCGCAGCCGTTAATGGTCCGGCGATTGGCGCGGGCTGCGTGACGGCGCTTTGCTGTGATATTCTGGTGTTTTCGCAAAAGGGTTACCTGCAGATGACAGAGGTCAATGTTGGCCTTGCAGGAGGGGTTGCACATGTGCGGCGCCATCTGGGCGAATCCGATGCGCGTATGATGCTGTTTACGGCGCGGCGGCTCTATGGGGCCGATCTGCTGCGCATGGGCGTCGCCTCTGCCTGCACGGCGCCCGAAGATCTGATGGAAACCGCCATGGGAATTGCCCGCGACATCGCCAAGGCCAGCCCCTCGGCGGTGCGCGCGGCCAAGGCTTCTTTCCAGATCACCGAGAATCTTTCGGTCTATGAGGGCTATCGTTTCGAACAGGGGCAGACCAAGGCGCTGTCGACCTCAGAGGATACAGCCGAGGCAATGGCGGCCTTTCGCGAGAAACGACCGCCTGAGTTCAAACCCTGAATGGCCAAAAACATTCCGATGCGATGAATGGAGGGAACATGGCAGAAAATCCAGCAGGTGAAGGGGTAGAACGTCGCCCCACAGTTGCCGTTCTGGGCTGGGTGCCTCCCGATATTCTGAAGGCGCTTGCCATGCGCTTTGATCTGCTTGAAAGCGATGGTCTGTCGGCCCTGAGCGCAGCGCAGCGCGCCGCCATCACCCATGGGTTGACCTCGGCCAAGAGCGGTTTGCCATTGGAGGCAATCAGCGAGCTGCCGGGCCTTGCGACCATCGCCAGCGTTGGCGCCGGAATGGAAAATTTTGATCTGCCGCAGCTTTTGGCGCGGAAGATAAATGTCCATCCCACAGCCAATGCCATGAGCGAAGATACCGCCGAGTTTGCCGTGGGTCTGGTGTTTGCGCTGTTGCGCCATATTGTCAACAATGATGGCTTCGTGCGGCGCGGTGATTGGGCAGCGGGCCGCGCGCCACTGGGCTGGCGCATTTCCGAGCGCCGGGTCGGCATCGTCGGGCTTGGCCGGATCGGCGCCAGAGTGGCGCAGAAACTGGCCGCCCTGGGCTGTGACATTGCCTATACGGCGCGCAGCCGAAAGGATGTTGACTGGCGCTTCGAACCGGAGATCGCAGACCTTGCCCGGACGGTGGATGTTCTGGTGCTGTGTTGTTCAGGCGGTGAGGCGACACGCGGTCTCGTAGACGCACATGTGCTCGACCAGCTTGGCCCCAACGGCCATATCGTCAATGTTGCGCGCGGTACCGTGGTGGATGAGCCGGCTTTGCTCCAGGCGCTGGAACAGGGGATCATTGCGGGTGCGGCACTCGATGTCTTCGAAAATGAACCGACACCCGACGCGAGGTTCCTGACGCTTTCAAACTGCATCCTCCAACCCCATACATCGGTTTTGACGCGTGAGAACCGGCGTGATCTGATCGCCGAGCTGACCGGCTTGCTCGATCATTAAAACCTAAAAGCTATCTTATTGATATTTTGTATGGCGCCTGATACCTCTTCATCCGTGATGCTCTGGCGGATATCCTGCGTTTGGTCCGGTCGCCAAGAGCGCGGATGCGGGGTTCGAACGCATTGCGGTGTGAGATGATACCATCAGGATAGCGGCCCTTTGCGCTATGCCTGTTGCCTATGCTTTGTGACCTTGGGAGGCGAGGAAGTCCGGATGCCAATAACCGACGATATGATCCTCGAAGCCACCCAGCAGCTTTATTCCCGGGCACTCAGGAAAGTGCCCGAGGACACAAAGGCGGCTCTGGCCGAAGCAATGCGCAGGGAAACCAATGAAACCGCGCGCCGCACCCTCAACATGCAGTTGAAAAGCGCCGAACTTGCCGAGCGCAAGGACGCATTTGTCTGTTCCGACAGCGGTGTGCCGGTCTACTTCGTCAAGGTCGGCAGCAAGGCCGAACTGGCCTGTGACTTCAAGGCGTCCATCCGCAAGGGCTACGAAATTCTGGTGGAGACCATCGACCCGCCCCTGCTCAAGCATGTGACCAACCCTTTGACACTGGAGCGCGGCTATCACGGCAAGGACATGCCCATCGTTTCCTATGATTTCGAAAGCGGCGTCGATTATGTCGAGATGGTGTGTACGCCCAAGGCCCTGGGATCGGGGCGTTGGGCGGCGCTTGAACTCTTTACCTTTCCGACCCTTGAGCAAATCGAGACCTATATTCTCGATGTGGCGATCAAGGCCGGAGCGCAGCATTGTCCACCGGTGATCATGGGCGTGGGCATCGGCGGGACATTCGATCATTGCGCCGGCCTTGCCAAAAAACAGACCCTGCGCCCCATCGGTAAAAAGAACGACGACCCGATGCTGGCGGCCATGGAAGAGCGGCTGACGGATGCCGTCAATGCGCTGGGTTTCGGTCCTATGGGAACGGGCGGTGACACAACAGCTCTGGCCGTTCATGTCGATTATTCCAGCGGGCACGGCTTTACCCCGGTTGCCGTGTGTTTCAACTGCTGGATCAACAGGCGGACAAGTGTCCGGATCTGGGGCGACGGGCGGATGGAGTGGGGCGAATGACGGTCAGGGAACACGAGCTTGTGCTGCCGCTCACCGAGAGCGCAGTGCGCAGTCTTGCGGTCGGCGATACCGTCTTTCTCAGCGGTGAAATCTTCGCGACCGCGGGTCTTCCAACCCATGATCGCCTGCTGCGTTGCCTGGATGGAGACGAGGCGCTTCCCTTTGACATGAAGGGCGGCGCATTGTTTCACCTGGGCAGTCTCAACGAAGAAGCCGAGGATGGCTCGCATCACATCATCTACATGAACCCGACAACCAGCACGCGCTTCAATGGTCATATGCCGCGTTTGATTGAAGGCCTCGGGCTGCGCGCCACCGGAGGCAAGGGTGGCCTGAGCGCTGAGAGCGCCGAGGCAATGACCCGTTTGGGATGCGTCTATCTGTCATTCCTCGGCGGTGGCGCGCAGATTATCACGGCGGCCATACGCAAGGTCACGGGCATTGGATGGCCAGAGATGATTTCGCACTATCGCATCGCACGCATTGAGGTCGAGCGGCTGGGCCCGCTGACCGTCGGCATCGACGCGCATGGAAACAGCATCTACGACCTGACCAATGCCAAGGCTCTGGAAAACCGCAGCGCCATTCTTGCCCGCATGAATGCCGCAAGAGCGGCGATCGGCAAGCCGTAACAGGGGGCAATCGGATCATCCTGTCAGACCAATCCGCTGGAGGCGCATGCCCCCGGTGAATTGCCAATGTCACGGATCCGGCACGCGGCACCTGTTGCTTTCTTTTGACAAAAAATGCCCTGGTCCGACGACCACAATCTTCTTGCGTGGTCAGTCGAAATATGTAAAAGCTATATAACTAGCTTTTCACCTGACCGGGGCAAAACGCTTCGGTATTCTGGAACAAGGCAGAGGGAGGATCACCGAATGCCTACAATGAATCTGAAGACAATGGGTCGCATTTTTGCGGCGGGGGCCATTGGCGCGATTGCGCTTTTGAGTGCCAATATTGCATCGGCGCAGAATTTTCCGGAGCGTCCCATCACGCTGGTCGTTGGCTTTCCGCCAGGCGGCTCGACGGATGTGGTCGCGCGGATCCTGGGCAAGCACATGACGGAAACGCTGGGTCAGCCGGTGGTGGTCGAGAACCGTGCCGGGGCAGGCGGTACTGTGGGTATCGGCAGTGTCGCAAAGTCCGATCCCGATGGTTATACCCTTGGCGTCAGCGGCGTTGGAGCCTCCATTCTGATTGCCGCAATGGGCCGCGAAACCGGCTACGATATGGACAAGGAACTTGATGTCATTGGCGTGATGGGCACTTTGGGTCTGGTGATTGCCGGGCGCAATGGCCTGGACCCCAAGACGCTGCCCGAGCTGGTGGAATATGCCAAGGCCAATCCGGGCAAGCTGACCTACGGCAGCTCCGGTATCGGCACGCCGGGACATCTGGCCATGGAATATCTCAAGAGCATTTCCGGCGCTGATCTTCTGCACATTCCCTACAAGGGAAACACGCCCTTGATGAATGATGTTCTGGGCGGGCACGTGGATATTGCCATGCTGACAACGCCTGGCGCTGCCGAGCAGGTTCGCGCTGGCGGTATTCAGCCTTTCGCGGTGTCGTCGCCTGAGCGTTCGGCGCTGATGGAAGATGTTCCCACTGTTATGGAAAGTGGCCTTGAGGGCTATACGGCTACGCTCTGGAACCTGCTGGTTGCGCCCAAGGGCACACCTGCGGATGTTCAGGCGAAACTGTCGGGCGCTCTGAATGCTGCCATGCAGGATCCTGAAGTGCTGAAGTCCTATGCGCAAAAAGGCCTGGCGCCGACCATTACCACGCCGCAGGAGGCCACACAGTTTCTCGCAGATGAACGTGCCAAATGGGCAGGTGTCATTGAAGAAACAGGCATCAAGAAGTAGCAAGATATATGAGGCAGCAGTCGTGCTGCCTCATTTTTTGAAATGAACAGGCGGGTCTGAATGATTACCCTCTCCTTGAGGTTGGTGGTTGCCACACTTCTGCTGGTAATCGGCGTTGCCGCATTCATCATTGCCCTCGGCTACGATTTTGGAACCGCCTTTCAGATGGGGCCGGGCTATTTCCCGGTTGTTCTGTCCGGTCTTCTTGCCCTTTTGGCCTTCAGCGAGATCATATCCTCGCTCCTCCATCCTGAAGCAAGATCCGTGGAATGGCGCCCGATGCTGGCGATCCTCGCCGCCATCGCCGGCTTCGCCGTGGCGATGTTGCTGTTCGGAATGGTGCCGGCCTTCTTTGTCGTCGTCGGCCTGGCGGCCCTGTCGGAAAAACGTTACGGCTGGCTGCCGGCACTCGTGCTGGCCTCAGTCACGTCCCTGGCGTCCTATCTGCTGTTTTCGCGTTTCCTCGGCATGTCCATGCCGCTCTTTCAGTGGGGACTGTGACGGCAATGTTTGAAAATATCCTTCTTGGTTTTGCAACGGCTGCCACACCTGAAAATCTGCTCTACTGTTTTATCGGCGTCTTTCTGGGCACCTTCATCGGCGTTCTGCCGGGACTGGGCTCGCTTGCGGCCATTTCGATGCTTCTGCCGCTGTCCTTCTATCTCGATCCTACGACGGCGCTCATCATGCTGGCCGGCATCTACTATGGCGGCGAATACGGCGGCTCCATCGCGTCGATCCTCTTGAATATTCCAGGCACACCGTCTGCCGCAATCACCTGCCTCGATGGCAATCCGATGGCCAAACAGGGGCGCGCCGGGGTTGCTCTGTTCGTCACCGCCATTGCGTCCTTCGTCGGCGGCTCGGTCGGCGTCGTGGCGCTGATGGCTTTCGGCCCGGCCATTGCCGTGATCGGTTTGAGCTTCGGTCCCGGTGACTATTTTGCACTCATGCTTTTGGGGCTCGTCGCTGCCGTAACGGTGGGCGGCGGATCGATTGTCAAAGGCCTCATCATGGTGGTGCTGGGCCTGCTGCTGGGCACGGTCGGCACCGATGTGACCTCGGGTGAATTCCGCTACACGTTCGGCTTTCTGGAGTTGCGTGATGGCGTCAGCCTCGTGGCGATCGCCATGGGTCTGTTCGGGATCGCCGAAGTCGTCAGTTCCATCAATGAAGCCGGAAAGCGCAAGATCACCGAAAAAGTCACCATCAGAGGCATGCTTCCGACCTCCAGCGATATGAAGAAGACGGTCGGCCCGATGGCGCGCGGCAGTACCATTGGCGGATTTTTCGGCGCGCTCCCCGGCGCTGGAACTGTCATTGCAGCCTTTTTGGCCTATGCAACAGAGATCCGGCTTGCCAAAGACAAGTCGCGCTTTGGCAAAGGCGCCATCGAGGGCATTGCGGCCCCCGAATCGGCCAACAATGCGGCGGCGCAGACGGCCTTTATCCCGACCCTGACCATCGGCATTCCCGGCAGCCCCACCATGTCGATCATGCTCGGCGCCTTGATGATTCACGGGATCACGCCCGGGCCGCTGCTTGTTTCGGATCACCCGACGATTTTCTGGGGGCTGATCGCCAGCTTCTGGATCGGCAATCTGTTCCTGCTGGTTTTGAACATTCCGCTGATCGGCCTCTGGGTAAAGGTTCTGCAATTCCCCTACAAATACATCTATCCGGTGGTGATTGCATTGATCTGCATTGGCGTGTTCAGCATGCGGACAAGCGTCTTCGACGTCGGGCTCGTGCTGATTTTTGGTGCCATGGGCTATCTGTTCCAGCGCATCGGCTATTCCGCGGCGCCGCTGATCCTGGGTTTTGTTCTCGGCCCGATGCTGGAGGAAAACCTGCGCCGTGCGATGCTCATTGCCAGGGGGGATCCCTATCGCCTGATCTTCGATCCGCTGACCGGTTCAATCCTGTTTCTTTCGGCATTGCTGCTGGTCTGGGCCATATTCGGCGGGATGCGCAAAATGATCAAATCCCGGCAATTGACAAAAATGCCTGCCGGCGAAGCCTGAGGACATCATCATCGATTTTGGAATCAGGTCAGCAGCTTGATATCGACGCGCACCATGTCGCCCCGGTAGATACCGTTTGCAATCAGGGCGATCGTTCCGTCTTCGGCCACCGCGACGCGCTGCACATAGGCGATCGGATCGCCGAGCGGTATGCTCAGCAATTCGCTGATTTCCGGATCGGCCGAGCCGATGGTCAGGGTTTGTTGTGCATTGACCACTTTGAGGCCTGGAACGTCGGAGATCAGCCGCATCGAGGTTTTCCGGGTAAAATCGCTCTCGTCAATTTTCGCGCAGATCCGTTCGTCGATATAGACATCGGCCAGCAGAAAAGCCTCGCCGTCGCGGCTATGGCGTCGCCTCAGATGCCTGTAGACGGGCGCCGGTTCGCCAACGTCAATGGACACGTCGGGCGGCGTGACGCCGCTTTCAACCGAAAGCACAGCAATCTTTGCGTTGTCGCGCGACATCAAGAGGCCGTTCCAGTCGGTCTGCACCTCGCACCACAAGTCACGGCGGTTGCGTTTGCGAACGAATGTCCCCTTGGCGCGAAACCGCTCGATCAGGCCCTCTTCAGCCAGAAGGCCCAGGGCCTGACGGATCGTCATGTTTGCAACACCGCATTCGTTCGCCAGTTCAACAACGGTGGGAATGCGCGAGTCGATCGGCCAGGCGCCCGTCTCGATGCGCCGCCTGAACAGCGCGGCAAGCTGCAGATAGCGCGCCACGGAGCTCTTTCGCAGAGCCGTTGCTGTCTGGGTGTCGGGACCGGTTTCTTGCATGCACGAGTTCCACTTTTGCAAAGACAGAAGCACTCCAGTGTTAGAACGCAAACGCTGGTTGTGCTAGCTAATAATATCTTTGCAGCCGATTGTCATCAAATGGGTTCATGGAATGACAATGCGTTGCGGTGGATTTACACCGGACAGATTGCCCTCGTACCAATCCGAATGGAACTTCAAAGTGTCTACAGCTGGCCATAGAGTGCAACCAGTTCGACCTGACTGTTCACACTGGTCTTTTCATAAATCACTTTTAGACGCTGGCGGATGCTTGTTGCCTTCAGGCTCATGAGATCGGCAATCATGGCCGGTGTTTTGCCCGAAGACAGAAGGTCAACGGTGCTGATTTCCGAAGCCGAAAGCGCATAGGTTTCCCTCAAATGGAGGTGTTTCAATGCTCCGATACTGGTGCATTCGGTGCGGATGGCGCAGGCTTTGAAAGCCATGAAAAAGTGCCGCAGACTGGGTGGAATTTGAATGACCAGAACATGGGTTGCTTTCGAGCCCTCGTTGAACTGATAGGCTTTGCTCAGTGACATGCCAGGCTCACCTGTCAAAACGGTCCTGAAGTCCGCGTTCAGACTGTCGCTGATCTCTTGCGGCAGCAATGCAGAAAGCCGATCCTGTGTTTTGATTGTTCCCTGCCTGTCGATGGTGAAACATTGCTTGCCATCTGCATCAAAGACAAAAACGTCTGAATCGGTTTTCTTGAAAAATTCGGAGAATTCGAAAATGCGCTGATGGGCGATTTCGAAAGCGCGTTTTACAGCCGATTCAAACATTGGCTGAATGGCTTCAATCATCGCGATGTCGTGCTGCGTCAACGGCGGATGGTCATTGCCGAAATGCACTGTGAGCGGCCAATAACCATTGGGGGTCATGATGCGTATTGTACAGACATTGCCAAAATCAAGCGGCCTCAAAAAATTTCTATAGAAAGGCATTTCTGCCTTTTTCGCCCGATCGGGAAAGACATCATCATCGGTCGCGTAGCCCCGTTTTATCATCAATTCCAGAAGGCTTTCACGCGGGTCTGTGAGGTTCCATCCGGCTGAAAGATATTCCGCCAGACCTTGTTTCATCGCCTTCGTGCCCGACATCCACAGGCCACGACAATGGGGATTGGTAGGTGGCAAAAGCGCCCCTCTTGCGCCCAGCAGATCGACAACATCCTGGCAGACATCATCCCAATATTGCGCGCCGTGGATCGCCTTATCCAGATTATCCTGTAATTTTCCCCGTAGATCTTCCATCGCCCCGACTTCCCTTGGGTTAGGTGAAGTTTCACCCCTGACTGACTCAATGTTCAATCTTGGTAGTCTGTTCGATCTGAATGCATCATGAACGATTTTCCATGAGAAAACTGTAAATCAAAAGTTCCCGATCATCAAAAGCATCGAAAGTCATGAAAGCTGGCTATTTGAAATAAATTATGTATTTCATGGGTTTGTAAAAACCCCCATGGGTGCGATGCCACGCAATTGAGCGCCGACTACCATTTGGCACTTCAATTTCAACCAGCAGGCCAATATCGCTTATGCAGGGACCTGATCATAAGTAATTTGCCTCCGTGCGCGTTAAGCGTTTTCGGCGCAACACGAAGGAATAGTCCATGGCCGAGCGTTTTTCCCAGTCACTGCCACAAAGAACCTCGATCATGCACAGGGCAATCACGTGTCTTGCCGCTTTGGGCGCTGTTTTGCTGAGTGCATCTGCATCGCCAACGGGTGCACAGGCGCAGAGCCTGCTGGTCAATGGTGATTTTGAGGCGCAGCCGGTTGGTGTTGGAAACCATGCCTACCAGCAGATTAACGGATGGATTGTAGGGACACTCTATACCGCTTCCAATGGTTATGTTCCGGTTCACCTGAACAAGGGCAATCTGGTTGGAGTCGATGGATCCATCGGAGCCAACTGGGGCACGCCGCCTTCTGACGCAAGCGGCATGTCCGGGGTGCGCCATTATCTGGACAGCATGGGCTCGGCCTATGCATGGCAGCATTTTACGGCACCCTGTTCCGGCCTGGCACGGGCATCAATGGCTTTTTCCTCGCGCAGTATGGTATCATGGGCGATTTCAACAGCAGCGTTTTCCTGGTCGGCGCGTCAGGGCGGGCCTGTCCTGTTGGGTCAGAGCAACGTCAGCCGACCTGACGTCGCTGAACTGATCGCCGAGCAAACATTTGAAAGCGTGTCCTTTAGCGGAGGGACGCCTCCCGATTACTGGACCACGTTCGATTTTACCAAACAGTTGCAGGCGGGCCAGCTCTATACATTTGTAGTCAGATTGCCCGAGAATGCCAATCTGGACAATGCCTCCGTCACAATGGTTGATGTATGTCCAATGACAGCGGCAGAAGATGGCCCTTTGACTCACGTCGCGGGAAGTCTGGTTGATCTCCAGTCCCTCAACCCTGACCAGATCGCCATCACCAAAACCTGCGCAGCACCCGTTGCAGGTATCCAGAACGGCAATTTGGGCCACGTCTGGAATTGCGAGATTGCTGTCGAAACACAGCAAGCGCCTTTCACAGGTTCACTGACCGTCACAGACACACCGACACAGAATTACAGCAACACATCCGGCGTGCTGATTTCGATGGCTTCGGCTGAGACCGGGGTGGATTGTTCCGCTGGACAGTCCTGCACCATTGATGGCGCCGCATTCGACGGCAATGACACAATTGACATTCAGACCTTTGTTGAGACCACCGGCGACGCAACGTCCTATCAGGCGCAAAACTGTTCCGCCGGCTCCTATGCGTCCGGCGCCGGTCAGCCGCAGGCCATCGATGGCAATTGTGTGCAGGCATCGTTCACACCGCGCCTCGATGTCACCAAAACCTGTGATCCGGTCAAAGCCGTTTCATCCGGCCCCATGACGCTGAATTGTCAGATCACCGTAACAGGCAGCAACCTGCCAACGGGTTCCTACGCCACGGTGCTGGATGGGTTTGGAGCACCATCCGGCTCGGCAAATGTCGTCGGTGGCCTGCTTGGCGGCCCGACCAATATCAGCTCGAACGAGCCCTGGTCCTGTGCGGATAGCAATGCGCCCAGCCCGGTTGGCCTATGCGAATTGTCAGCCGTTGATTTGTTCAACGCCGGCGGAACATCAATTATCAATACAACATTCCAGTTCGAGGTCGGACCGGATACGCCGCAGGTTGCAAATTGCGCCGTAGAGCAGATTGCACCCGTTTCCATTATCAAGGAATTCGGCCAGAAAAAGAGCAAGCAGGCACTGCCTGATTATTGTGTCGCGATTGATGTGCCGTCTCCGGTTGTCGACACAAAGCTGGAAAGCGTTCGGTTCAGCAAACGCTGCGCGACACCGGTGCAGGGTGTGCATGATGGCGCACAGGGCTATTTCTGGAATTGTTCAATACAGGCGAATGTCCAGCCAACGCCGTTCAACGGCACGCTTACGATAAGCGAAGACGCAAGCAATATATCAAGCGGGCAGGCTGAGTTCGTCAGCGCTTCCCTGCCATGTAATGGCATCGGAACCGACATGCTCAGCTGTGTGGTTGACGGCAACACCATGTCACAGCCGCAGCCTCTGTCTGTGCAATTGTTCACCGAGGTCGTGAGCAACGAAAAGCCGATCAAATGGCAAAACTGCGTGAGCGGTCGTGCGCAATCGGGCGCCTCGACGATGAATTCCGGCAGGACGTGTTTCGAAACGCTGATAGAGCCACCGGTGATCATCAGCACGCCGCCAAAGCTATCGCTGAAAAAATCATGTGTCGGACCAACGGCCTTTAACGATGGCCAGCGCTACATCTGTACAATTCAGGTCAGCAACACGGGTGGTCCGGTAACAACACCGCTCACACTCGAAGAACTGTTCACCAATCTTGCGGGAACACCGGCCACGGACTATCTTTTCGTCTTGCAGGGGACGACGGGCTGGGCCTGTGAAACAGCACCTTTTGCCAATGGTGCGAATTGCGAAATCTCGCCAGCAGATTTCAACGCCAACAGTGGTCACCAGATCAGCGGAATGTTTCTCATTCCAAACGGTGTTCTGGCCGAACAGGACTTCCGGAATTGTGCGACACTGACCGCCAATGGCAAGCCCATTGCCAATGCTGAATGCGTCGAAATTGTCGAGCCAACAGGCGAAACGACTTTTGATATTGAAAAACTGTGCAAACCCGAAGGTCCGCGCCGTGAATTTTCCAAGGGAAACTGGGTTCAACCCTTTGCCTGTACGCTGACGGTAACAACAAATGGCGTGCCGTTTTCCTATCCGATTTATGTGAGCGACGCCATGTCCTACGGCGCGTTCAGCGGAAACGCGCTCGTCGGTCCGCTTTCCTCAAGCGACCCGTGGCAATGTGTGCAACCGCCCTTTGCAGCACCTGGACAGGGCAACCAGCCAGCCTGCGCCATACAGGGCAATGACTTCCCGCACGTCACGGGCAGCTCGACCATCAATTTCACCATGACAGTTCAGGGCAATGTGGCTGATCAGTTCGGCGCCGAGAACTGCGGCAATATTTATACATCCATTCCCGCTGATGGTTCCGAGCCCACACCGCAGGCGCAGAGCTGTGTGACGATTGTTGAACCACCACAGATGGATAAACCAACACTGGACGTTGCCAAAGCCTGTTCTCCGGCGGTGCCTGCTGCCAACGGGGGCGGCCCATGGACCGTTCAATGCAGTGTGACAATCAGCGGAACAGATCTGCCTGCCGGGCAGCTGATCCGCCTTTCTGACGAATTGACGGGCCTTGGCCTGAATGCTGCGACGAGTGGTGGTTTCATTCCGGGACCATTTGCCAACAACAATTGCGGTGGAAGTGCAATCACCGGCGGTATCGCCGCAGCCTGTGATCTCACCACTGACGACATCACCAACAATGGTGGCTCCTTGACGTTCCCCTATACGGGCACTCTGAATGGCCCTGGCGGACGCTCATATCCGGGCTTCAAATACCCGCAGAACTGTGCATTCGCATCCATTGCGGGCATTGGCCTGAATGCGCCGGCAAACGGCAAGGTCTGTGTTCAAATTCCCATTGAGCCCAAAGCGATTGCCGTATTGAACGATAATGTTCTCATTCCAAATCCGGTTGGTGGCGACGGATCGCCGGTGTTGGATGAAGCAATCGGTGTCCTGATCCCCAATATTTTCACACCGGAGGGAGGTGGCGGCGGCACCACTGCGTCCTGCAGCCTGGACACACTTTACGTCGTGGATACCTCCGGTTCGATGTCCTATCAAAATCGCATGAACAATGTGAAGGCTGCGCTTGGCGGTGCCTATGCCGCTTTTGAAGGCAATGGTTCGGCTGCATCCCTCATTTCCTTCAAGTACGACAGTCAGATTCTGGTCAATCCTGCGGAGGTGTTGCCGTCACAAAATCTCTCTCAAATGACCCAGGCTCTCTATGCTGCTGGTGGCACAAATTGGCGAAATGCTTTTCTTGATGCGCGAACAGTCGTCATCAGTGCAACCAAAAAGCCTTTGGTGTTGTTCATCACGGATGGCGCGGGCGGCAATGTGAACCCGCAAATAATTGCTTCGATACGCAATGAGGGCAGTCGCATCATAGGCATCATCATTGGCAATGGCCTGCAACCGGGAAGCCTGTCCAACGTGCTGGGCCCAAATGTGCTGACAGCCAATGCCAACACCCCGATCGATCCATTCACGGCAGATGTCATTGTCATTCCTTCGGTACAGGACTCATTGGCAGTCTTTCAGAAAATCGAGGAGGCCTATTGTCCCGGCAATGAAAAATCGGCGGGTCCAGCATTGCTGGCAGCACAAAAGGCACTCCAGAACATTCCGCTCTCAACCGTGAGCGAGCCAGTTGAAGATGTTGTGTTCGACGATCAAGGCGAACAATCGGCAGCAACACCAGGAGTAAAACCAGCAGCAGGACCTGACCTTGAACTGGTGAAAAAGTCTTCCGGCCTGTGCCGTATTGATCGTGGCAACCAGAGCTATCAATGCCCGTTCAATATCGAGATCTCGAACAGGGGGAAAGTCCCCTATATCGGGCCACTCGTCATGGTGGATGATTTTGGCAAAGGCGGCCTTCGTGCTGTCAAATCATCCGGTGCAGGCTGGCAGCTCGAACAGCATGAAAAGATCGGCATCATGGGCTTGCATGGCAATGTGCTGCTGGCGCCGGGACAAAAGACAATTATCAGAACGACTGTGATTGTTGAGGGGCAACGTCGCGGCGGCCAGTTTGAAAACTGCGCTATCCTCGGCGTGCCGGAAGATGATGAATGGGCAACAATGCTTGTTCAGCAGATCATGAATACGCGCGGCATCAATGTGGGTGCAGCAGATGGCAAGATGGGTCCGAAAACCCGCCGTGGTCTGGCGCAGTTGCGCCAGCAGTTGAACCTGCCGCCGTCAGATCAGGTTGATGATGGTCTGTTTGCGAAACTCGGTCTTTCAAGACAACGCCCCGGAACGCAATCCTGTGCAATGGTGCCATTGCAGCCCATGCAAGCGCCGATTGAAAACCCGGCGACTGGAATTCCCGGACCCGCCCCGGAGTATATCGCACCAAAACCGTCTGTTCAGTGCGATCCGGTGACAACGGTGCAACGTGGCAACAGCTGTGTGTGTCGTTTCAGCCGCATGCAGCAGGCAACACCATCAAGCTGTGGCTGTATTCGCGGTCATGAACTCATAGCCGGGAAGGGGTGTTTCCGTCCGACAACAAACAATCCGCCTGCAGGGCCAAAACCAGCCGAGCAGCCGGAGACACAACCTCGCCCGAAACCACAGACGCTGGCGTGTGATGCGGTATCGACGCGGCAAGATGGCAATCGTTGCATTTGCAAAATACCCGGCGCTGCCATGGTTAGCCGCACCCAATGCGCTTGTCCTGCCGGGACAAAACTCGACAATAGAAAGGGTTGCATAAAGGTGGATGCGCCGCGGCCGGTGCCTGCAGATCCGAAACCGGCAGACCCGAAACCGGCAGACCCGAAACCGGCAGATCCGAAACCGGCAGACCCGAAACCGGCGCTGAAATGCGATCCCAAAACGACACGAGCACGCGGTGACCGGTGTGTGTGCCTGTACGACAATATGAAAAATCGCAACAGGACATCATGCGCATGTCCCAGCGGCACCCGGTTTGAAGCAGGTGCCGGCTGCATGGCAATAGGCCGCCCGCAAAATCCGAAGGCAGTCATCAAGGAATTGCTTCTGCGCAATCCGCTCAAACAATGAAGGTGCGGGCCTCGGCCCGCATCTGCCAGCCCGCATCCGTTGTGGGTTGGCGGGATCAAATGTTTCACACTGAACCTTAAGGGCGCTGGGCCATGATACGAACATTCACAAAAATCGCCTGTCTGACAGCCTTGCTGATGACGGCAACGGCCATGACAACACCATCATCTGCACAGGTTGATAACAGACAGCAGGTCGTTGATATCAAGCGCGGCGACAGTCTGAATGTGCGCATGGGGCCGGGGTCACAATTTCAAGATATTGGTGACATCAAACGCAACCAATATGTTCCGGTGCTCGGCTATGATACGACAGGGCGCTGGGCGAAGGTGTTCTGGCGCAATCGGGAAGCATGGGTTTCCGCACAATATCTGAGCGGCGGTATCGGCGGCCGAAATCTGAACGCCAACAATGCAAGCAATTCTGCGACCTATGCGCCGGGTCTTGGTCCACACGTTGTATCCGGCGTATTGGCTGATGATCCGCGCGGCCTGGCGCTGCGCCGAGGCCCCGGTACAAAATTCCAGCTTGAACAATATCTGGGCGATCATGTTGAGGTCTTTGTTGTCTCCAGAAGTGCCAATGGCAATTGGGCCTTTATCAAATTCAGCAATGGCACCGGCTATGTCTGGACCAAATACCTGCAGCCGATTGGTGGCGGCCAATCGGGCCAGACCGCCAATGGTGGCAATCAGAACAATGGCGGCAATTCAAACAATCAGAGCGGTCAGGGCGCTGGCGGTGCGCAGATGCAAACCCCTGTGCCTGCGCCCGATGGCCTGCCGCTCCCTGCCGTGTTCAGCGTGACAAATGTTCAGGCCGGTGACCTGTTGAACGTGCGTGCGCAAGCCAGCCCCTCAGCGCCCATTCTGTCTGGCTACCGGCCCAATGCACCTGTCGTGGTTCTCGCCTATCTGGCCAATGGTTGGGCGCAGATCAGCATTGGCGAAACCCTTGGCTATGTGAATGGCAATTTTCTCACCCGCGGCGGCGGTGTGCAAACACAAAGCGGTATGCAGCTCGGCCTGATATGCCGCGGCACCGAACCGTTCTGGACCCTGAAAATGGATGATGACGGGACAGTCACCTATGAATCACTGGTCAATGGTGCTGAACAACCTGCATCGCTGAACCTTGCCGCAGCATCCACCATCACCAATTCCTATCCTTATCATTTTGGTGCGCCGCCCTATTCAGGAACAATGACGCAGCAGGTTTGCAGTGATGGCATGTCCGACATTCAATATGGATGGGGCATGACACTGATAAAGCCAAAGCAAGGCGGCGGATGGGAGACCTTGAACGGCTGTTGCACCCTGCAATAGGACATTCTGCTCTTGATACCGGCGATTTGACCCAGGCAATCCTGGTTTCAGGTCATAACATCGTTGCTGGAAACAATGTCATGACCGCCTCTCTGTTTGGCCTGCTGCCCCGTCGGCAAACCGTTTCACACTTTTCGGGAAGCGGTAAAGGCAGATTGCGTGCCGTGCGGCTTTTGATTGATAGGCACAAATGGGCACGCCGCTGGCAGCGGCAACGAAGCGTGATCAGCGGCCTGTCGGAAATTCACACCTCGGCCGTGACGGGGTCGTAGGCAAGCAGGCCACGATCCATCGCCGGCTTGCGCGTCTTTTCCGGGTTCTGAAGCGCGCGTCCCTCTTCCCGCGACAGGAGCTGAACGCGGTTGCCGCGCTCCTTGCGCGCACCCTCATAGCGCCGCAGCGCCTCGCTTACCTCGCTGGAAGCAGCGAAAGCCCGGCCCAGCAGCAATGCATCCTCAATGGCCAGACAGGCCCCTTGCCCGAGGAAGGGCGTCATCGGATGGGCTGCGTCCCCCAGCATGCCGACCCGGCCGATTGTCCAGTTGGCCAGTGGCTCACGATCCCTTAGACCCCATTTGAACAGCTGCCCTTGCGGAATCTTGTGAATGAGGTCAACAAAGCAGGGTGCGTATTGCGCAAAGGATTCCGCAAACTCCTGGTTCGTGGCGGGGATGGCCCAGCCTTCCTCTTGCCAGGTTTCCGACTGTGCAACACCGATCAGGTTCATGATGCTGCCGCCGCGCAGCGGATAGTGCATCAGATAACGTTTTGGTCCGGCGTGCAATCCGTAGCCGATGTCCAGCACTTGCTCGGGCACGCGTTCAATCGGGATCAGGGAACGGAAAGCAACCTGGCCGGCAAACGACGGCGCTTCGCCAGGGAACAATTGCGAGCGGATTGTCGAGGCATTTCCATCAGCGCCGATCAGCACGTCGCCACGATCCGCGAAGCCATTGGCAAAGCGCACCGAGACACCATCATCATCCTGCTCGAGACCGACAAATTCGTGTGCAGCGTGCAGGGCATCACCATCATTGGCTTGCACGGCTTGCATCAGCAGGCCATGCAGATCGGCGCGATGCACCTGCAGTGTCGGCAAGCCGTAGCGCTCGGCAATCGTGGCGTTCAAGATTTCCCGCAGGGTTTCACCCGTGGCGTAGTTGCCCCAGCGCATGACTGGCACGCAGCTTGACCGTGCCTGCAGGTCTTCATCTACTCCCAAATCGCGCAGAGCTTTTCGCGCATTTGCGGTGATAACGACACCGGCTCCGATCTCCCGGATTTCTGCTGCTCGTTCATAGATGGCGACCTTGAAGCCACGGCGCTGGAGCGCCAGGCTTGCAGCGAGGCCACCGATACCGGCACCGATGACGATGATTCGAGTTTTGTTCATTGAGCGCACTCTTTCAGGGGACTGATTGACGAGATTTGACCGATCCAATCGTGCAAGTCCCGATTGCGGGTGGCCTTGAACACGCGAGCCCCACGGCAGGTCAGGAAGGGTATCGATGCAGGATGACGCTGGCTCATGGACCGGATCCTTTGGTTGACAGGACAGGGGCTGAGGCTTTCCTGCTTTGCATCCGAGCGAAGAAAAAGGTTATCGGAACGGCTAAAAATGCAATGACAATCGCTTCGCTCGAGGCGGGCGCAAAGACCGCAGTGCTGGCTCCTATGACGATCGACAAACCAAAGGCGACAATCCGCATCAACCGCCCTCCATAGGCGTCCGGATTTGCAAGGACCTCAGCCAGGACAAAGCCTGCCGCAATGATGGTGACAACGGAGATTGCAATTTCTTGCCAGGTTCCCTCCATCAGCAAAGCCGGGTTGAAGGCAAAGACAAATGGCAACAGATAGGCCGTGATGGCCAGCTTGATCCCCGTGATGCCTGTGCTCCACATATCGGACTTGGCAATCGTCGCAGCGGCATAGGAGGCGATCGCCACGGGCGGCGTCAGCATCGAAAGCAGACCGAAATAGAAGATGAACAGGTGCGCCGACATTTCGTAAATGCCCGCTTTGATCAATGCGGGAGCCAGCAGCACGGATATCACCACATAAACCCCGGTCGTGGGCATCCCGACACCAAGCACGACGGCGAGCAGCGCCGTTGCCAGCAGCAAGGCCACAATGCCGCCACTGGCCGCAATCTTGCCCAGTGCAAGGGTCAGTGAAAATCCAAGACCCGTGACATTGATTGTACCGATGATAATTCCGGCCAGAGCACTGACCAGAAGCACCGGGATCAATGAACGGCCGCTTACCAGCAGGATATTGCCGAGGAATGTCAGCGACAGCATTTCCCTTGGCGCGCGCATCAGGTTCAGGGTCAATGCAGCGATTGAGGCATAGATGGCAGATTTTCCGGGCGAATATCCCTGGAAAAACAGAAACCATATGAGAACCCCCAAGGGGGCGATCAGAGGCCACGATCCCTTCAGGGCGTCCATCACTTTGGGCAGGGTTTCGCGTGGCTCTCCTTCGATCCCGTGGGCGGCCGCATAACGGTCCACCTGCCGGTAAAGCAGATAGTAATAAAACAGTGCCGGAAGAAACGCCGCCACAACCACGTCCCGGTAGCCGACCTGCAGGAATTCGGCGATGACAAAAGCAGTCGCCCCCATCACCGGAGGGGCGATCTGTCCGCCGTTGGAGGCGACGGCCTCAATCGCCGCTGCATAGCGCGATGGATACCCTGCCTTTTTCATCATCGGAATGGTGACGACGCCGGTCGACATGACGTTTGCCACTGTTGATCCTGACAGCGTGCCAAAGAGGGATGATGCAAGGATGGCGACCTTGGCGGGGCCGCCCCGGCGGTGCCCCATCAGTGACAGGGCCAATCGGGTCATCGCTTCGCTACCGCCAACCGCCGTGAGTACGGACCCGAATATGATGAAACCCATGATTTGATTGGCGGCGACATTCAGCACCAGCCCGGGAACGCCATTGGAGTCGCCGTACAGATAAAGAAGATAGCGCGCCGGCTTGAGATAGGCGGCTTCAAAGAGTCCTGGCGCGGTCCATCCGACGAACCCATAGAGGGTAAAACACAGTCCAAGCAGCGCCAGCACCAGACCGCAGTTGCGCCGTGTGACTTCAATCAAGCCTGCAATTGCAAAAAAGGCAGGAACCCATTTTTCGGGACCGCGAGACGCGGCGGTCAGCATCCAGGCTTCATAGTTCCACGCAAGCCAGAACCACCCTGCAAGGGATGACAATCCCAAAAACAGGTCAAACAGGCGCCATCGACGACCCAGCGGATGGGCGAAAAAGCCGCCGAAAACTGCAACGCCCAGCACAACGGCCAGATATTGCTCTGTCAGGAAAACAAAACCCAGTCGCTCCGGGATGTTGAGGATCCAAAAGATCCCCAACACCGGGAGGAGAGCCGTCAAATAGGATGACTTCACAACAACGCTCCGATCGTTGGCGGGCGTTAGTTCAAGGACGCTTCGTGCTTTTTGTTATCTTCGGTCCACATGTCGCGCTCTTCGAAAAAGCGCACTGCAGCCGGATGATAGGGGACCGTATTGGTCGGCAGTGAAAGCAGCTCCTGTTTGGCGGCGCGCATCGGAGGGTAGTCCTTGGTGAGTTGCGGCAGAGAGTCGTATAGCGACGCCAGAATGGCGGTGGCATCCTCATCAGAAAGTGACGCACTGGTGGTCAGATACACATCATAGGCTCCGACCGTGACCGGCTCGGTCACTTCCGGCATACGCGCGCTGGGCGCGACGGTTAACAGGTACATGCCCGGTAGAATGCTGTCGATATTCTCGTCCGTTGCGCCTTCACCCGTGATCGACAGGTAGCGAATGCCTCCGGGGATGGTGGCGTGCGCTTGCTGCGTCAGCGGAATGCCAACGGCGATCCCGGTCGCATCCAGCGTACCTTCGGTAAGCCCGTCCATGCCTTGTTTTAGACCGGCAACTGTCACCGGTTTGACGTCTTCCAGAGACAGGCCGCCTGCCTGAAGAATCGCACGGTTCGCCAGACCGAGAGACGCGATTGCGGAATATTTTGTGACCGCGCGGCTTCCTTTCAGATCCGCCACATCTGTAAATCCGGAGTTCGCTCGTACGGCAAGGCCCAGACGCAGAGGAAAAAGCCGCGCCAGAACGCGCATGTCTTTATTGGCCTCATTGCCGAAGTCGCCGCGATACATGCCGCCGACATCAAGGGCGGAATTCAAACCGATGGAGACCTCTCCTGATTCGATCAATGGAATATAGACAGATGAACCGGAAAAGGGCTGAACGGTGACTTGCCGGTTCAAGCTCTCCTGCAGCGCGGCGGCGATCCCGCTGCCGATGGTGTAATAGAGTGAGCCCTGCGGGTTGGTTCCAAGGGTGATGCGCGCCTGCGCCGAAGCCAAGGTGCAAAACCCGAATACTGCGGCCATCGCGATCGCCGTTCTGGCAAAATTCCGTTTGATCATTCTCTTCTCCCTAAGTCAGAGCGCATCTTTTTGGCGCTTCATCAGAAAAGATAACATGGGCAGAATTCGATTTTGCTGAAATGATGTGCAATATATATGCAGTTGCTTTATGAATAGATATGGCTGCATTGAACCGTTTGACACTTCGCCAACTACAAGCCGTACAGGCCGTTTATGAGGCTGGACGCGTTTCAGCCGCTGCAGAGCGCTTGAACATCAGTCAATCCGCGGCCAGTGTCCTTCTAGGTCAGGCTGAGGAATCCCTGGGTGCGCGGCTGTTTGACAGAACGACGCGATCGCTTGCCCCGACGAAACTGGCTGAGCAAATCATCGGTCTGGTTTCGCGTATTCTCGGTGACATCGATACACTCGGCACCGTCGCGGAAGATATGCTTGGGTTGCAGACAGGACGCGTTCGCCTTGCCGCGACGCCGGCAACCGGCATTGCCCTGTTGCCGCACACGGTTCGGCGGTTCAAATCGGCCTATCCTCATATCTTCATCGGAATGAACGACTGTGCTCCAGATCAGTTTTTTTCCAGTCTGCGTGAAGAGGATATTGATTTTGGACTGGGTGTACCGCCACCGGACACCGGGGAATTTCTCTATCAAACCATCCATGACGACCCCTTGTACCTGCTGTGTCACGACGATCACCGACTGTCGGCGTATAATGCGGTCCCCTGGGCTGAGCTTGACGGCGAGCCGATTATCATTTCGCGTCGCAAATATGGTGTGCGCGAGCAGGTGCTGACAGCCATCCGGAACGCCGGCGGAAATCCGAATGTCGTCAACGAGGTTGGATTTCTTTTCAGCGCCGAATGGATGGTCGCCTGTGGCATGGGTCTGTGCATTTACCCTTCACGGCTGGCCAAAACTGTAACAGACCGCTCTGTTCGGTTGATCCCGCTCACAGATCCGGTCATCTCCCGCAAAATTGCCATTGTCTACAAACGCGACCGGTCCATATCACCACCGGCGGCCATGCTGGTCAAAATGCTGGTGGAAGATCTTTCCTGAGAAGGATTTGCACAGGTCTGCCGGATATCGAGACGTGGCCAACAAATGGTCCGCATCAAAAACAATCGGGCCTATTCCGGGCGCATCATCGCGAAGACCTCTTCGGTAATCGCATAATCCATATATCCAAGCCGGGCCAGCGGGCGGATGCGCGCCATGTCGAGCATGCCGTCAACGATCACATCGTCACTGATGTAGATGCCAACGACCTCTCCGAAAATAACCTCCGAGCGGACCTTCGTGCCGTCGCGTGCGGTGAGCGGCACCACCCGGTTCAAAATGCATTCCAGGGCCACCGGTGAGGCCGCCACCCGCGGCACAGCAACGTTTCGGCATGGCGCTTTTTCAAGCCCGGCCAGTTCGAACTCATCGACGGCCTGATCAACCGCAGCCGAAGACGTGTTGAGTGCGTCTTTCAGGTCGGCGGTTGCCATATTGACCACGAATTCGCCCGTCGCCTCGATGTTCGTCTGGCTGTCCTTGCGGCCAGCGGACGAAAACATCACAAAGGGCGGGATGCCGGCGATGGCGTTGAAAAAACTGTAGGGCGCCAGATTGGCAACGCCCTGATCGGAAAGGCTGGAAATCCAGCCAATCGGGCGTGGCACCACCAGCGATGTCCAGGGATTATGCGCAAGGCCGTGTGGCTCGCTTCGCGGATCGTAAAACAAGGGTCTCTCCTTACTCGGCCGCAGCGGAAGGAATCGCGGATGGAAGCGAGGTTCGCGTGTCGGGCGTGCTGTTCAATTCCGAAGGTATATGGTCCGGCAAGGGAATGCCATGGGCATTGAGGGTCATTGCCACCATGGAATAATATCCGACAAGTGCGGTTAATTCGACCACGCCCAGAACGCCCCACCGAGCGAGCACGGCCTGATAGGCGGCGTCGCCGATACGGCCGTTTTCAAGCAGCTGACGGCTGAACTCGTAGACCTCTCGCTGGTCCTCGACTGTGAATGCGGGCAGATCGCCGACCCGCAATGCCTCGATGATGTCCATGTCCAGCCCGGCTGTGCGGGCTTCGCCGGCGTGGATTGTCCATTCCAGTTCGCTGTTCCAGTGGCGGGCAGTGACCAGTATGGCCAATTCATTGAGCACGGTGGGCAGGCACGTCTCGTAGCGCAGCACCTGACCAAGCGCCTGCCAGCGGTCCGCCAGGGAGGGGTTGTGAAGCGCCGCACGCAAGGGTCCGACCAGAGTCCGGCGGGGTCCGCTGACGATCTTGTCGAACACGGCCCGCTGTGCGGCATTCATATCCTGTGGACCGGGAAGGGGAATACGCGGCTCACTCACTGGCTTTTCTCCCCGGTTAGTCCAAGCATGCGCATGACCTCGTCTGTGTGTTCGCCCAAAAGCGGTGGCGCGTGATCAAATGACAGTGGCGAACGCTCAAAGCGCATCGGACTGATGACAGAGGGAACCGTGCCCGACAAAGGGTGTGGCAGGTCGCGCAGCATCTGCCGATGTTGCACTTGCGGATCGGCAAACACCATCGGAACGGTATTGATTGGCCCACAGGGGACCTTTTGCTCGCCGAAGATTTCAATCCACGCGCTCAGGTTCTTTTCGCCAAGCCGTGCGCAGATCAGCGGATGCAAGGTGTCAAGGTTTTCCACGCGCGCGTGGTTGGTGGCATAACGAGGATCCGCGGCAAGTTCGGGCTGCCCGATGGCTTCGGAAAATCGGACAAATTGCTCATCGTTGCCGACGGCCAATACGATATGCCCGTCGCGGACAGGAAAAACGTCCTGCGGCTGGATGTTGGGGTGTTTGTTGCCCCGACGCACCGGTGTCGTTCCGGACACAAGGTGATTCATGGCCTGATTGGCCAGCATGGCCGTCGCCACATCCAGCATGGCGACGTCGACGGTATCACCCTTGCCGCTCTGGCTTCGTTCCGCCAAGGCGGCCAGCACGGCGATCACCGAATACATTCCGGTCATGATGTCGATGATCGGCACGCCAACCTTCTGCGGCCCTCCTGCGGGCTCACCGTCCGGCGCGCCCGTGATGCTCATCAGACCGCCCATGGCCTGTATCATGAAGTCATAGGCGACATCCTTGGCCCGTGGTCCATCCTGACCGAAACCGGTGATCGAGCAGTAGATCAGGTTGGGGTTGTCTTTCCGCAGATCCTCGGCGCCCAGACCGTAACGTTCCAGTGTGCCGACCTTGAAATTCTCCAGCAGAATATCGGACCGGGCGGCCAGCGCCCTGATCGTCGCCTGACCCTCGGGCGAGGCGAGATCGATCTCGACCGATTTTTTGCCGCGGTTGACCGACAGATAGTAGCCCGACTCCTCGGTATCATTGCCATCGGCATCCTTCAGGTAGGGCGGCCCCCAGCGGCGTGTATCGTCGCCGACACCGGCTCTTTCAACCTTGATCACCTCGGCGCCGAGATCGGCGAGTATCTGTCCGGCCCAGGGGCCCGCCATGATGCGCGACAGGTCGAGTATGCGAATGTGTTTCAGGGGTCCGGTCATCAGCTGGTCTCGTATTTGAATGCAATGGTCTTGTCGGCAGCATTGGCAGGGCCCGTGTCGTCGTTGACAATGGCGGTGGCCGCGACACAGGGGCGGGTGGTGATCGCCTTGTACCAGGCAGCCAACCCCGGGAGCGCGGTCCGCCAGCCGCAATCGGCATAACGGAAGTCCAGTTGTCCAAGGGCGCAGACCACTGCGATATGGCCAAGGCCGAAGGGCACCCGTGAAAGATCGGCGCTCTCATTTTCCAGTGTTTCAAGCGCCGCGCGGGTCTTTGTCTCGAAGGCCGCGAGGATGATTGGGTCGGCGTTTTCCCCGCGCCCCCGTTCTGTCCGCCACAGCAGCAGAATATCCGTCAATCCGTCACCCAGAGCCTGCCAGCGCAGGTGCTTGAACCGCGTCGACAGCGCCAGCGGCAACAGATCCTCGCGCCTGGACAGGGTGATGAGATATTCGCAGATGACACGGGAATCAAAGAGCTTCACGCCATCTGCCGTGATCAGCACCGGTATCTTTCCAAGCGGATTGTCCCTGAGTATGTCCGGGTTCGGCGGTGCGGCGAAAATGGCAACGGACCTGATGCGTTCGACCTGATGCGTCAGGTTGCATTCTTCCAGAACAATATTGACCTTGCGCACAAATGGCGACCTTGGAGACCAGTGCAGCTTCATGTCTTGACCCTTGCGATCTTGGCGCAATTTTTGTCCAGAAAGGCGCACAGAACAGCGGTAAAGGCTTGCGGTTGTTCGAAACAGGGCACATGACCAGCCTGCGCGATGATCTGCAGGGTTGCACCGCTGATCACGGGTTTGAGCTTTGCAGCCATGCTCTCGGGCATCGCACCATCCTCGGCGCCGGCAACAAGCAGTGTCGGACAGGCAATGCGCGGCAGTTCGTCGGCAAAATCATAGTCCATCAGTGCTCTGGCGCAGGCCGCGAAGCCATCAAAGGGGGTCGCCGCAATCATCTCGATGAGACGCGCGCGGGTAGGCCCAGCGGTTCCATCCGTCAGCCAGCGATTGGCGGTCTCGGAGGCAAAGGTCTGCATGCCCGATGCCTTCGCTCCTTCGATCCTCTCGGCCCAATTGGCCGCACCACCGGGTGCCGTTTTGGCCTGCCCATCGCACAGGACGAGTGCTTCGAAACGGTTGGCTGCACGTCTGTGGGCCGCAAGCCCTGTCGGCACGCCCATCGACAGGCCGACAAAAGTGGCGCTTTCCACCGATGCGGCGTCCATGACAGCGAGCAGATCGTCGCCGAGGTCATCGAAGTTGATGGGCGTTTGCGGCGGGCCGGATCGGCCATGGCCTGCCTGATCGTAGCGCAGGATACGGAAACGGCCAGCCAGGGCGGCCACCTGCGCATCCCAGACCGTCAGATCTGTTGCAAGCGAATTGCTGAAGACGATCCATGGCGCATCGGCGCATTCGGGCGTCACGGTTTGCGCATAGAGGTCGTAATTCTTGCGCGCGACGCGAAGAATTCTGGGGTCGCCAGCGCCTATTGTCATCCTTGCCGCCTTACGTCCTTGTGTAATCCATATCCCATCGGGAATCTCTCCTCGTATCGGCCAGATTCATGCTTTGATGATGTTCACCGATTAAAAGCTAGTTATATAGCCTTTCGGAAAATGCGCAATTGGGATTTTCGGCAAAGGGCATTGTTTGCCCCATCTGCTGATGGTTCTGCGCGCTTGCCCGGATCAGGGCGGAGCATTTCACCCAGGGTCTCTGATCCCGAGCGCGATAGTAAAATTGCGGAAAGATGTCCAGAATTCCCAGGGCTTCATGCTGACCTTGTTGAGCTTTCCGGATGCGAAAACTGCGCGAACCCGTGTATCAGGCTCCAATGCATCAACTGCGCGCGCAGCGCTAAATCAGGTGCATCCGATGCTCCCCAGACCAGTCCTTCCCAAACGCCGCGAAGAATGGCAAATTAGCTGGCCTGTTTCGTTCCCAGATAGCGGAATGTGCCTGTCCCGGTGGCGACGCATTGACCGCTTTCGTCCCGCACTTCACCTTCGGCAAAAAATACCCTGGTGCCACCACCGGTCACGCGGCCTTCGGCAATGAGAAGGGGGCCGCGCGCCAGCGCCAGAAAGCTGACATTGAGGTTGAGTGTGACAGCCGGGTGCATCGGAGCGCCCGTCGCTATGAAACATCCCGCCGAGCCCAGGGCCGAATCGAGCAGCGCAGCATAAACACCCCCATGGGGAACGCCCCCCGGGTTGTTGTGTTTTTCGCCCAGTTCCATTTCAAAACAGGCACGCCCCGTTTCAAAAGCCGTCATGCGAAAACCCAGGAGGTCTTTGAAGGGGTATCTGTTGTCTAGCAGGCCTGGTGATTGCATGGTGTTCATCCTGAACCAATCGGGTTTTGATAAAACCACGTTGCTGGTGTTTCTGTTTGTCCTAGATGCTCGCGATGGCGAGGTTCTCGACAGCCTGAAGCAGGCGTGGGCCATAGTGATTGATGAGATTGTCCTCACGCGTGAAAAAGCTGAATCCGCCGACATTCACTGCGAAGACGCGCTTTTTGTCCGCCGACAGAAAGGGTGCTGCAATGGCGTTGATTCTGGGGTTCCAGTCTCCGAACGATGTACAAAAGCCGTATTGCGCATAGTCCTGGCGCGCCTTGTCCAGCCCCATGCGAAGCCGTGCCGTCAAATCGTCCGAAGCCTTTTCGCAAAGGCGGGCCAATATCTGTTCCTGTTGATCGTCAGGCAGCGCAACAATCACGGCGCGCCCGATGGCACTCGTCAGCAGCGGCACCTTCGCACCCAGATGAAAGGTCATCGCCATGCCTTCGCTTGAGCCATGGGTCGCCAGATAGACGACGCTGTCTCTGTGCATCTCGCCCAGGGCGGCGGCAATATTGGGGTCGTCGTCCCTTGCGAGATATTCCAATTCGTCTGCGGCGCGATCTTTCAGGCCGGTGGCGGCGATGACCGACAGGCCCAGAGAAAGGCCTTCGACACTCAACTGATAGGCGCCATCCGGCTTGACCTGCCGCAGATATCCCTGTTTGCACAATGTATAGGCAAGGCGCGATACCGTCGCCTTGGGCAGGTTGGTGCGCAGCGACAAATCAGCATTGGTCAACAGGCGTTCCTGCGGGCTGAAGCATTTGAGAATTGCCAGCCCGCGTACCAGTGCGCTGACCTGTTTGGGGTCATCTGCGGGCAGTGACGTGGTGGCATTCTCGCGCATATGGGATTCTCGACTTTTGAGTTTTATGCCTGGCAAATGCTTGCGGAGCGTGGTTGAACGCGTATGTTTCGTGGCTCAATTCTGCCGTCGCAATGATCGCAAAAGTAGTTTGCATTAAGCAACTCCTGGCATGAATGCAACCGCATTTCAGGCGGAGGGTTGGCGTGGTTGCACCAGCGGTCGCCCCATTCGGCAAGCGATATCAGCAGTGGAAAGAACCCGTTCGCCCGTTCTTTTGCAGCATATTCGATACGCCGGCCAACCTGTGTGCTGTCGATCAGATCCAGCGCCTCAAGCCGCTCGATGCGCTCGCGCAATACGTTGGCGTTCAGGCCGGTCTGGCGTGACAGGTTCTGCAGGTTGAGGGGCTGTCGCAGCAGGTGAAACAAAATCTCGTTGCTGGGTGCATCACCCACCAGAGAGGCCGCAATGGCGCCCTTGTCGGATGACGATTTGCCGGCTGTGACCGCTGCGCCCTTGCGGCGCTTCAGCCGTGATTCATGTGCTTCCTGCGGTGGGTCGCTGGGCTGGAAGGTCACGCTGTCCGGGGTCGCCGGTTGCCGGCAATGACGGCATCGGAAGGTGGCGCCAAGCACCTTTCCGCAGGACGTATGAATGAGATCGAAAGGCAACACATCAATCTGGGCGCGATGGGCCTCGTGCCAAAGCCAGACGGAATACATCACATTGTAAAGGTCCAGCGCCTTGGCGGTCATGGCATATTGCAGGCTTGTCTTTTTTGCCGAAATGGGACGCTTGTAGAGCAGCTCGTTTTCGCACAGATAGGTCAGGCGTTCGGCCAGCGTTTGTTTGGGGATGTTCAGGTTTTTCTGAAATTCCCCGAATTGGCGTGTCCCGTTGAACCCCTCCTTGAGGATCAGCATGGTCCAGGATTCACCGATGATTTCCAGGGCGCGACTGAGCGATGTCGCCACGCGCACCTGTTTTTGGATCTCCTGATCGCTCACCCGGTCATATGTCCTGTTTGCCAATGTCTGCCATGTCGATATCGCGGTTCATGCCTGTACCGAGTGTATCATCCGATTGGGCCCGGTCACCCCAGATCTCGGAGCCGTCAACCCAGGTTGTGTGGAAGCCGATGGATATGCGATGCGGAATTTCCACCTTGGCAATGGGTTTTGTAATGTCATCGGCGTCAAAGATCAGGCAGGCCGATGTCCAGTCGTTGCTGTCGGTAATGAATGTGACGGGATAGGCTCTGGTTTCGCTGGTGTCCCTCTGGGTGGATGCACTTGCCGCGACCGGCGCTTCTGTTCCGTAGACCCCGTCGCCATATTCATAGCGCTGCTGCGCCCCCGTCTCCAGGTCATAGCGGACCAGCCCGTTGAATGTCTGGCATTGGCCTTCAAGCGTGCCATCCTGCGCCTCGGGGATGATCTGATTGAAGGAATAGCGGGTCTTGCGGCCAAGCTGGTGTGTGTTGACCGTTGGAAATTCGCTGTTCAGCTCATCAATCATCGCCTCTTTGACGGCACCGGTCTTCACGTTGAAAGACCAGCGGTACATGACGTGGCTGCGCCGACGATAGGCCATCATCGATGCGAGATGGTGGTCCTTTGCATGTTTGACCGGCATCGGGTCCTCCTGCCGGCAGCCGACCATATGCACCCAGTCGCCCTCTTCCCAGCTGTTGGAAATATGCAGGATGTAGCAGGGCTCACACTCGAACCACTGCACCGTGGGTGAGCGCCCAAACCGGTCGATCAGCCCGAATCGGGCCGGTTGATCACGATGAAAGCCCATGACGCGCCGCCCATGCGTGCGCAATATCTCCGCATCGTGATAAAACGGCAGGTCATGCAAAATGGCGTAATTTTCCGTCAGTCCCATGTCATGGGGTGAGCGGGCGCCATCGAGCTGAATGTCGATATCGAACTTCAGATTTCCCGAAGCGTCGGCCATGCCGTAGCTCATGTAGGGTGGCTTGTCCTGATAGTTGAAAAAGAACATCTCTCCCGTCCAGGGATCTGTTTTGGAATGCGCAGACAGGCTGTGTTTCAGGGCGCCGCCCAGAGTCTCGCGCCCCGTTGTCTCCAGCGTCAGCGGATCGACCTGATAGGGATCGCCGGACATGTGCCAAAGGGAAAGCAATTTGCCGTTGTAATAGATCACATCCGTGTTCGACACGTCCTTGATGGGAAAGCCGGGCAGGCGAAAATTATAGGGGCCGGCGATGCCGGGCCAGATTGATTTGCCGGCGATATCTTCAGCAACAAAGGCTGCGTTCTGCAGCCATTTTTGCCGAAAAGAGGCCTTGCCATCGCGAAAATAGATCGCCCGCAACATCGCGTCGCCATCATAGTAATGGTATTTATGATTGACCGGTTCGAAACGCTGAGACGGGCCGTTCATCACATAGGCGCCACACAGATCCGCCGGGATTTCACCCTCGACCTTCAGGTCTTCCGCCTCATATTCTCTGTTTGTCGGTGCAAATGCGCCGTGCAGATAGGGATGGTCGTAACCCCATATCCAGTCCGGGGCATCCGTCGGCGGCGTGCCGTCCGGCGCATACATGCGGACATTTGCCTTTGTGACCTCAAGAGACGTTTCTTCGTGCGACATCCGGATACCTCGAAGTTAATAACTAGACCAAAATATAAAGTTTTCACCGCCAAAGCAAGGTGTTTTTGTTCCCAGGAGCGATTTATCGCCGCTGATGTTGGGTGATATGTTCCATTTTTTTTCCACTTGACGATTAAAACGGGACAAAATATAGCTTACTCAGGAAATTTGGTCTTGTTATTAACTTTGGGGGGTGCGCTTGCAAAAACTGGTCTTGATTCCCGGATTGCTTTGCACCCCGTCTGTGTTCGATTCTGTTGCTCCTGCACTCTCATCCGAAACCGTCAGGCCGTCCCTGTTGGTTTCCGATGATCTGACGGCGATCGCGCGCGATCTTTTGCGTGGAGCGCCGGAGACATTTGCCGTGCTCGGCATGTCGATGGGAAGCTATCTCGTTTTCGAGATGTTCCGGCTTGCACCGGAGCGCATCAGCGCCATGGTGCTGATTGGCGCCAGCGCGCGCAAGGATACCGATGAGGCCGCCGAAAGGCGCCACAAGGCCGTCCGCTGGGCGCAAAAGGTCGGGATGGATGCGCTCATTGCCACCATGCCCGGAGCCATGCTGGCAAAACAGTCACAGCAGGATGAAAAAATTGTCACATGTCTGGCCGATATGGCCCATGCGGTCGGGCTCGATGCGTTTGCTGCCCATCAGGCGGCTCTGTCACGGCGGCCCGATAGTCGCGCAACCCTGCCGGACATCAAGTGCCCGGTGCTGGTTTTGACCGGCGAAGAAGACCAGGTGACGCCCGCTGAGATTGCGCAGGAAATTGCGGACAATGTCGCCCATGGCAGCGCCTTGCACATTCCCGGTGCAGCGCATCTTCCCGTGTTGGAACAGCCGGATCCTGTTGCCCGTCACGTCAATCAATTTCTTCAAGCGGCGGGAGGTTGATATGACCCTGCAAGACCAGTTGAAAACGCTCAGACTGCCGGCATTCGCCGCCCCCATGTTTCTGGTTTCCACTCCCGAATTGGTGATTTCCTGCTGCCTTTCCGGCGTTGTCGGAAGCTTTCCGGCGCCCAATTTGAGGACTGCCGAGGAATTTGGCGCCTGGATGGCGCAAATCAAATCCTCTCTGGAAAATGCAGTCGCGCCGGGTGACTGGAATGTTGCGCCCTGGGCCGTCAATCTTGTGACCCATTCAACCAATGCGAAGTTGCCGTCCTATCTCGAGCAGGTTTCCATCTATCAACCACCCATCGTCATCACCGCATTGGGCAGTCCCAAGCCCGCGATCCCCGTGGTCCATGCCTATGGCGGCATTGTCTTTGCCGATGTTGCGTCCCTGCCCATGGCGAAAAAGGCCGCGGCTGCCGGTGTTGATGGGCTGGTTCTGGTCTGTTCCGGCGCTGGCGGGCACACCGGAGAATTGAGCCCGATGGTCTTCGTCGAGCGTGTGCGCCAGTTTTTTGATGGATATATCGCCCTTGCGGGCGCAATCAACACGGGCGACGCCCTTTTGGCGGCGCAGGCATTGGGGGCGGATTTCGGTTATTTGGGCACCAGTTTCATCCCCGCCGTTGAAACCATGGCGTCTGCGGAATATCAGCAGATGCTTGTCGATTGCGGGCCTGAGGATCTGATGGTCACACGGGCCTTTACCGGCGCCCGGGCCAGCATGCTGAAGCCTTCCATGATCAATCAGGGGCTTGTGCCGGAAGAACTCGAGTTCAAGGTCGCCAAACTGAATTTTACCGGCAGGGACGGTGAATCCGTCAAGCCCTGGAAGGGTATCTGGGGCGCAGGGCAGGGCGTCGGCCGCATAGAGCGCTGTGAACCTGCTGCCTCGATTGTGGATCGCCTGTCCGTTGAATACAAGGCAGCTTGCAAACGCATGAAAGAGATTTGCGCATCATGAGTAGATTCACCATTCCGCAGGAAAGGGCAGAGCGATTCCGGCAGGAGGGATATTGGGGCGATGTGACGATTCCTGGGCTTTTCAGGCAAAATCTTGAGCGCAATCCCGATGCGATCGGTCTTGTTGATGCGCCCAACCGCCCGACCTTCTTTGAAGGTGCGCCCCGGCGCTTGACCTATCGGCAAATGGACAGTGAAATTGCCCTCTATGCCAACACTTTGCGCGCTGCCGGTCTGGGCAAAGGTGATATCATCGCCACGCAATTGCCCAATATTGCCGAAATGATCCTGATATATCTGGCGATCTCCAGGATTGGCGCCATTTTGAGTCCCATATCCATGTCCTATCGCGCCAATGAGTTGCGCGGCATGCAGGACATCGTTGATTTTGCGGCTTTCATTGCCGTTACCAAATTCAAGGACCGGGCGTTTCTTGCGCCATTGATGCCCGCGCTGCGGCCCGAAACAAAGGTCTTTTCTCTCGGCAGCAATTGCCCCGCCGGAGCAACACCATTTGAATGGGTCGTTGAACAGGCAGGCTCTTCGGAGATCGAAACCTCGGCAGACGATCTTTTTGCCGTGTTCTGGACGTCCGGCACAGAGGGGCTTCCCAAGGCCGTGCCCAAGACCCACAACAATATGATGGCCAGTTCGCAGGGCGCCTATCGGCTGCTCAGCCTGCGCGAGGGCGCAAACGTGCTGGCGCCCTTTCCCTTTGTCAATGCGGCCGGCATGGGTGGTTTGATGATGTGCTGGATGCGCAGTGGCGGCGCTCTTGTCCTGCACCACCCTTTCGACATCGAGGTCTATCTGGAGCAATTGCGGACCTGCGACGTGGATTACACCATGATGGCCCCGACCCTGCTCGTCTACGTCAAGGACAAGTCGGAGGATCCTGATCTCTACGATGCCTTGAACAGGCTGACGGCCATCGGCACCGGATCCGCACCACCCGATCCCGAGATCTTTGACTATTTCCAGCAGCACTTCGATATCCCCATCGTCAATTTTTTTGGCTCCAACGAGGGTGCACAGCTCTGTTCAAGCAAGGATGACGTGCCTGATGCGCGGCTGCGTGCCCGGTTTTTCCCGCGTGACGGGGACATCAACTGGGCCGGTCATGCGGACAGGCGAACCGCCAATGGCGGCTATTTCAAGCTGATTGATCCGGAGACGGGTGCAGCCGTCGTGGACAATGGCGCCTCCGGTGAGATGTATATCGATGGTCCGGCGCAAATGCCGGGCTATTTCACCCGGCAGGGGATGGACCGCGCCAAGTTCGATGCGGACGGGCTCTTCTCGACAGGGGATCTGTTTGAAATATCGCAAGATGGCAAGATGATCCGGTTTCTTTCACGCTCACGCGAACTGATCGTGCGCGGCGGGATGAAAATTGCACCTGTTGAACTGGATGCCTTTCTGTCCGGCTTTCCCAATGTGCGCGAGGTTGCCGTCGCACCTTACCGCGATGAAACCATGGGCGAGAAGGTCTGTGCCTATTTTGCAATGAACAAGGGCGTCCAAGTCACTTTGAAAGAAGTATCGGCCTATTGCGATCGTCACGGATTGGCAAAATTCAAATGGCCGGAGATGTGCATCCAGTGTGACAGCCTGCCGAAAACACCGCTCGCCAAAATTGACCGCAAAGCCCTGACCGCCGATCTGGCTGGCAGGCTTGGCGCAACAGAAACTGCCTAACGACAAGACAGAAATAAACAGCAGCCAATGGAGGAAATTATGCTGAAAAAGAATCTTACAAGGGCACTTATGTGTGCAGCCATCGGGTTTGGCGGCACGACTGCAAACGCCAAGGATCTGGCATTCTCGATTTTTGTGCCGGCAGCCTCACCGACGGTTTCGCGCGTTTTCCAGCCCTGGGCGGATTGGTTCAACGAGCAGACAGCTGGTGAAGATGTCAGCGTCAAGCTATTTGCCGGCGGTTCACTTGGACGCAATCCCAAGGCGCAGGCGCAAATGGTTGCCGATGGCGTTGCCGATATGGCCATAACCGTTCCCAGCTACACGCCGGGCGTTTATCCCGATTATGATATTTTCGAACTGCCGGGTTTTGCCACCACGGTGGAAGAAGGCTCCGAGGCCGTGTCCGAGCTGCAGGCCAGCGGTGCATTGCGTGGCTATGAAGACTACTATGTGGTCGCCCTTTATACCTCGGGTGCCTACATGCTGCATTCGAGCAAGCCAATTGGTGGTTTCGACGATATCGCAGGTCAGAAATTTCGCGTCGCCGGACAGATCCAGACCGCAGTGGTCGAGGCAATCGGTGGTGTTGCCGTTGATATGTCAGCCACACAGATGGCCGAAAATATCGACCGCGGCCTGATCGATGGCGCCATGTCAGATGCTTCGGTGGCCAAGACTTTCCGCGTGGCCGACGTTGCGCCGAACCATTTCAATGCCAACCTCGGTGTGCTTGTCTTTGCCATCATCATGAACAAGGACGCCTATGAAGGCCTGTCTGACAAAGCCAAAGAGGTGCTGGCGCAAAGCGGCGATTATATCCGCAGCAAACAGTATGAGTTCTATGGTCCGGCGATCGAGGCCAATCTGGCCGCATGGGATGCTTCAGCAGATCATACGCTGGTCATGCCAAGCGAACAGGACAAGGCCAGAATCACCGAGGCTGTCGCGCCGGTCATCGAGACCGTTGCGGGCAATGTTTCGCCGGGTCTGGTTGATGCCTACCGCGCCAAGATCGAAGAGATCCGCAGCCGTTAGAACGAACAGCGGGCCGGGATCATTCCCGGCCCGAATTCAACGTGGCCCGGATTTTTAAGGGCCCGGCTCGGATTTAGGGGGAGAGTGATATGGACTGGCTGGAAGACAAGCTGACCCTGGTAACGCGCACGGCAGCGATACTCGGTGTGCTCTTTTTGCTCATGGTGGCCGGTTTGTCGGCATTGGACATCATCGTGCGCGAGGTGAGCGGCAGACCCATCCGCGGGGCGGGCGATATCGCCAAATTGCTGACAATCATCATTATCGCCTCCAGCTTTCCCGCCGGTTTGCTCGAACGCAAGCAGGTCGAGGTGCGTCTTCTGGGCGGCCTTCTGGGTCCGAAGATGAACCGTGCCATGGACGTCCTGGGCACGCTGCTGACAGGCGCGATGTTCCTGCTGATTGCCTATTACGTTTCGATCTATGCGGGCAAAGTAAGCCGGTCCCAGGAATATTCAATGGTTCTCAACATCCCGGTAGGGCCCTGGTGGTGGGCGGCGAGCGTCTGTTTCTGGGTGTGTGTGCCCGTGCAGCTTTTTGTCATCCTGTCTGAGCTTGTCGGGCGCAAACGCACAGAACCGGGGAGTTAGAAGATAATGGAACCCTACATCATTGGATTGCTGGGAATGGGCCTTATGCTGCTCATGATATTCATTCAGGTTCCCATAGGCGTCTCCATGGGGATCGCCGGTGTCTTGACCTTTGGCATCATTCGCGGTGACTTCGGTCCGGCCATGACACTGTTTGGCACCGAGACCGTCAGCAAGGTGGCGAGCACCGAGCTTTCGGTGATTCCCCTGTTTTTGCTGATGGGGGCCTTTGCCACCGTCGGCGGCCTGTCCAGTGATCTTTATCGCATCGCCAATGCCCTGATCGGCAACGTCAAAGGGGGGCTGGCACTGGCAACCATCGGCGGATGTGCCGGGTTCGGGGCCGTGTGCGGCTCTTCGATTGCCACGGCAACGACCATGACGCGCGTTGCCCTGCCTGAAATGATGGCGCGGAACTACTCGGAAAAACTGGCCACCGGCTCCATCGCCGCCGGCGGCACCCTTGGCATGCTGATACCGCCGTCGATCATACTGGTGCTCTATGGCGTGCTGACAGAGCAATTCGTGAAAACATTGTTTGTGGCGGCGCTCGTGCCTGCCGTCCTTGCGGTCGCGTTGCACATGCTCACCATCTATATCATGGTGCGCAGAAACCCCGATCTTGCGCCGGAAGGAACGCCGTCGCCCTGGTCTGAAATCATCGCTGCACTGGCAAATGGATGGGCCGCATTGATCCTGATGATCACGGTGACCGGCGGTATTTATCTCGGCGTGTTCTCGGTCAATGAATCAGCCTCGGTGGGCGCATTCATGGCTTTCCTGATTGCACTTTTGCGCGGACGGCTGTCCCTGGCAAATTTCTGGCAGGCGCTCAGGGAAACCGCCGGCACCACCTCAATGATCTATCTGATGATCATCGGCGCATCCATCTTCACCTATGCGGTCAGCATTTCCGGCCTGCCGCAGATGATCGTCGACGGCATTCGCGATACCGGTGTCTCGGGTATCTGGGTCGTTTTGATGCTGATGCTGATGTACCTCATTCTCGGCGCCATTTTCGACACGATTTCGTCAATGGTCATCACCATACCCTTCGTTTTCCCGCTGATTCTCAGCTACGGCTATGATCCGATCTGGTGGGGCATTCTGACGGTGATGGTGATTGAAATCGGCATGATCACGCCGCCCATCGGCATGAATGTCTTTGTCATGAAAGCCATGCTGCCCAAGACCAAACTCAGCACGATCTATGCCGGGGTGGGGCCTTTCATTGCCGCCGATATCCTGCGCCTTGGCATCCTCATTGCCTTTCCGGCAATCTCGCTGTGGCTGGTCAATATTCTCAACCTTCCAAGGTGATCGCGGGGCACTGTTCCGCATCCAATCCACTAGCAAACGCAAGCCTGAGGGATCGAAATGACACTCAACAAACCTGCCGATGTCAATTGGGATCAGGTCAACAAATGGACCGCCCGTGAAAACCTGAATACCTATTGGCGCCCCTATGGGTACCCCGAGATCATGTCGACAGGCACATCAGCCTTTACCGGTGCCGAGCAGATGCCCAAATGGGATATTCCCGAACAGGCCATTATTTCGGTGGCGATCAACGGCGCCTTTTTCACCAAGAATGAAAATCCCAATCAGGCAACAACAGCTGAGGAAATCATCAGGTCTGCCGAAGAGTGCATCGAAGCCGGAGCGCAGAACATTCATCTGCATGCGCGTGATGAAAAGGGTTACAATGTTCTGGGCGTCGATGAATTCAGACGTATCCTTGATGTCCTGCGCCAGCGGCATCCGGAGATTGCCTATGACGCCTGCCTTGTCGCGGTGAACGATGAAGAGAGCGCCGATATGCGCGCGATGATCGACACGGGGCTGATTGCCGGTGTGCCGGTCAATACGACGGCACTGATTCTCGGTGACAACCTGTTTGTGAAGCCGCCCCATGTGATCATCGAAAAGACGCGTCTGGTGGTGGAGGCGGGTCTGACGCCGCAAATCGCGGTCTACTCGGATGCCGATGTCGACAATGCAAGGCGTTTCCTGATCGATTCCGGACTGGTCAAGGGACCGCTCAGCTGGTTGTTCGTTCCCGGGCTGCCCGGTTGTTCGCCGATGTGGTCTCCTGAAACCATGGTGGATGGATTGATGCGCATCGTTCGGCTGATCCGGCATGTCGACCCGCAGGGCGAAATCATCGTATGTACTGGCGGGCGCTCAGGGCTCTATCTTGCCAATCTGGCGCTGATCATGGGTCTGCATGTGCGCATCGGCATGGAGGACACGGTGTGGAAATGGCCGCATCGCGATGACCTGATCGACAACAATGCGGACTTGTTCAAGACGGTCCTGTCCATGGCCAAGGCTCTGGGCCGAACACCCATGCCCGCCGCCGCCTACAAGACCATGCTTGCCGATTCGGTGACACGCCAGAAACAGGCATCGTAAAACCCCTGGTGCCTCGTGCCCGGTGCGTGGTGAGCGCCGGGCCTAACCGCCTCCACCCCGTTATCGGGCTGGAGTTTAAAGACCGCCGCGGGTGAAGAAGGCTTGCTCGGGTCATCGCGGGGTTCAATGACAGTGTCGTAAGCCGGCAAATGGACAAGGCGTACGTTTACGTCTGTCTGTCCTCCTTGGGAATAGGTTGCGCCACGCAACCTTGCCCTTCGGCGAGAACGGAGACGGGAGGGGAAAAGGACAATCAATGCCGAGTGGCGCGGGCACAATGCAGTGAGCCACGGTTGGTGTTCATTGTCCTTTTGGGGAGAGAAGAGGCAGAGCCTCCCGGCTTCCCCGTTTTATATCTAAGATTGTTATGAAATTATCTCCCTTTTCCTCCACCGCGCTTCTTTTGCTCCTTTTGAATTGATTATGCGCTTCCCATAATCAATTTTGATATAGCAAAATAGGTCACTATCCGCATTTAGATATCGAAAGATATATCATAATTGACACGGAATACATCTGATATATAATTGTATATAAAAAATGAAATAGATGCAGATAAATATATCATGAGTTACGAAACGCAACCAATCGTCGACCGCATAAAGGAAGCGCGCCAAGCCAAGAGCATGAGCCAGCGCGAGCTGAGCAAGCTTGCCGGGGTTCCGCAGGGGCAAATCTCGCGTATCGAATCCAACGCGGTGGACCTGCGTCTTTCAAGCCTGATCGCCATAGCCAATGCTTTGGATTTGGAGCTGGCACTCGTGCCGCGCAAAGCCATCACTGCTGTGCAGTCAATTACCCGCCAAACAACAGATCATCGCCCGCCGCAATATCCTGCCATTGGCAAGGAACTCAGCCATATGCAAATGGCATTGCGATCACTGCGAACGCAGTCTCTTGCTATTGCGCAGGCTGATGAGTTCCAAAAGGCGCTCGCATCTTTAAATACGCTCTCCATTCCAACAGACTATCTGGCTCAAATTCGCAATGTAAGGAAAGCCGTCGAGCAAATCACCAAATCTCAGAATCAGATGAAAGCGATCACGGACGCAACAAAAGCGATTACATACTTGCGCAACAACATAGCGCACAGCACCACAACACAGATTCGGAACGTACCGCCGAAGCCAGCCTACTCGCTTGAGGAAGACGATGATGCCTGATGTTTCAGTTCTGGTCGTTCGGCTATATGGCGAAGAGATTGGTACAATCACCCATGTCGGCAATGAGAAAACGCTCTTTGCCTTCAATGGAGCCTATATTGCTGACCCGGATCGGCCGACACTTGGGTTGCAGTTCAAGGATGCGTTTGGCGACCTGATCACGGATTTTCGTCCATACAATGTCAAGCTCATGCCATTCTTCTCAAACCTTTTGCCTGAAGGGCATCTGAGAAAATACCTTGCCGAAAAGGCAGGTATCCATACCGAGCGCGAATTTTTTCTGCTTTGGGTTTTAGGGCAGGATTTGCCGGGTGCGATTACAGTCACACCTGCTGATGGTGACGCATGGCCGGATGAAGTGCACGCTGATCATGAAGTGGACACACAGTCTGTTGCTGATGATGCACTTAGATTTTCACTTGCCGGGGTTCAGCTCAAATTCTCTGCAATACACGATGCGGCTGGCGGATTGACCATTCCGGCAGGCGGGGTTGGCGGTAACAAGATTGTCAAGTTGCCGTCACGAGAACACCAGCATGTTCCCGAGAATGAATACTCGATGATGATGCTTTCCAAAATGGTCGGGATTGATGTGCCAGCCATTGATTTGATCAATGTCGCTGATATCCGCAATCTTCCAGAGGGTATAGAGCAATATGGTGACAAGGCATTTGTGATTGACCGCTTTGATCGAAACGAAGATGGCACACGGGTTCATACTGAAGATTTTGCCCAGGTCTTTGGCGTTTATGCCGAGGATAAATACAAGAAAGCCAGCTTTCGCAATATCGTGGAGGTGATCGCGGCGGAAACCAATCACGATGATATCGCAGAATTCATCCGCAGGCTGACCTTCAATACGCTTATCGGCAATGGTGATATGCATCTCAAAAACTGGTCGCTAATCTATCCAGATAAGCGCCATGCCCGTTTGGCTCCCGCATATGATTTCGTTTCCACGATTGCGTACATAAAGAATGACAAATCAGCGTTGACCTTCAGCCGCACCAAGGACTTCACGGGCTACACATTCGACGAATTAGAACATCTGAGCGCAAAAGCGTCGCTTCCTCGGAAGTTGGTTATCGATACAGCGAAAGAAACCATCGCCCTATTCATGGATAAATGGCATGCAGAAAAATCCCATCTCCCGATGGGGCAGGCAATAATCGATACGATCGACGCTCATTTTGGCACACTTCCTATTCTTGAGGATGCGGCGACTTAGATTGCTGGGAGCCTGTCTTGCTTTCATTGACCACTCTGCCAGTTGTTTTTGGCCAGGATCAAGTTGGTTCTCAAGGTAAGAGCAAGCGAAACGACCTAGATAGTGGCGAAAATACCCTGGCCCGAAGGGTTCGCGACCAGTGGCCGTCCACTGCGTCCGACGTCTCGACCGATGCGAGAGCATCGATCTTTAACGTCTTCCTGGCGGATCGACGCACTGGATCCAGGCTGACAGAGAACCATACTAAAATGGCAAGTCATGGACAGTGCCCCCGGATTCGACGAAGATCCCGATGACCCGACCCGTTCAAACTATATGGCGATTTACACTTTTGAAAATTTGGTGGAGCCAAGGGGGATCGAACCCCTGACCTCTTGCATGCCATGCAAGCGCTCTCCCAGCTGAGCTATGGCCCCGTTTTCCGGTTTCCCGGAGCTGGCGGTTTGGGTCTTCCGCCAGTTCGTGATGGCTATCTAAAGCCGCTTGCCGTGGATATCAAGATCAAAAGAGCAGCTATGCAGATTTTTAAGCCGCCGCACTGCAGGCATGAGCGACCAAAGCCGCTCTGGCGGGGCGCTTGGCGCCCCGAGATCAGGTTTCGTCGTCGTCGGCAACCTTGACGAGGTCGGTCAGTTCTTCGTCGTCGTCATCGTCGGTTTCCAGGAATGTATCGTCGTCATCATCGCCCAGATCGACATCATCGGTATCGTCGTCTTCGATATCCGGAATGGTCTCGCCGGTATCTGCTGCTTCGTCATCAGCCTCTTCAAGCGATACGACTTCAACCTCATCGGTTTCCGCCTCTTTTTCGACGGCTTCTTCCGGAGCCTTCGGCTTTTCTTTTGTCACCCTAACGACTTCGCTGACTTCAAAAAATGACAGCGGGTAGGACTGCCCGGTATAGGGGGAAACAATCGGGTCACGATTGAGATCATAGAATTTTCGACTCGTTTCGGGACAGACGCGCTTGGTTCCGAGTTCAGGCTTTGTCACTGCGAAGACCTCTTGGTTGTTTTGATCACTAATCTGCAAACCGGCAAATGCGGCTGACAACCCATCAGGGTGAATACCTGTGATCCGACAGTCCGCAGTTCATTTCATCAGTTTGCAAACCACAGACCATTGGTCATGAATTCTGGCGGTGGCACCGCACAGTCAGGTTTTTTGATGTGTCGGACCCCATAACCATGTTGATCACGTCTGTCAAAGCCTATCTGCGGAAAAAATGCCTAAACAGGCCTCAGGTCAGACGCCGGGCAGGTTCCGGCTGGACAGGTGACGGTTCGAACATTAATGCCACAGGACAGATGACGCCATTTCTGCCATGTGCTAGAGGGGTGCCAAAATGCCGCCATCTGACGCCTTCATCGGGCTATTGCACATGGTGAATTCGAACGCACGGACGATGCACAGACCAGGGATTTCAGTTCAATGACACACGGCGCCCACCTGAAACCGGCAGTCGCGCAAAAATCCGGCCCATTGGCAGGCACGGTGCGTATGCCCGGCGACAAGTCGATTTCCCATCGCTCCTTCATGCTGGGTGGTCTTGCCAGCGGGCAAACACGCATTACCGGTCTGCTGGAAGGCGATGATGTGCTTGCGACCGGCGCCGCCATGCGGGCAATGGGCGCCCATATCCGCAAGGACGATGATGTCTGGATCATTGACGGGGTGGGCAATGGCTGCCTGCTGGAGCCGGAGGCGCCTCTCGACTTCGGCAATGCCGGAACCGGTGTGCGCCTGACCATGGGTCTTGTCGGTCCCTATGACTTTGACGCAACCTTTATCGGCGATGCCTCGCTTTCCGGACGCCCCATGGGCCGTGTGCTTGATCCCTTGCGTCTGATGGGCGTGCAGGTAAGCGCCGCTGCGGGCGATCGCCTTCCGGTGACGCTGCACGGGCCACGCGTCGCCGCACCCATCCGCTACCGCGTGCCGATGGCATCGGCGCAGGTCAAATCGGCTGTCTTGCTTGCCGGGCTGAATGCGCCCGGCACGACCGTGGTGATCGAGCCTGTGATGACCCGTGATCACACGGAAAAGATGCTGGAGGGTTTTGGCGCGCAAATATCCGTCGAGACCGATGGCGACGGCGTTCGGACGATCGCCCTGCAGGGGCAGGGGGCATTGCAAGGTCAGGTGATTGACGTGCCGGGTGATCCGTCTTCGACGGCCTTTCCGCTTGTGGCGGCCCTGCTGGTGCCGGATTCGGACGTCATCATCCGCAATGTTCTGATGAATCCCCTGAGAACCGGCCTGATCACCACTTTGCTGGAAATGGGTGGCAAAATCGAGATTTTGAATGCACGTGTTTCCGGCGGTGAAGATGTTGCCGATCTGCGGGTGCGCAGTTCCGAGCTTCACGGCGTGCGCGTTCCGCCTGAGCGTGCACCTTCCATGATTGACGAATATCCCGTGCTGGCCATTGCCGCATCCTTTGCCAGGGGGGAGACCCTGATGGAAGGGCTGGAGGAATTGCGCGTCAAGGAATCGGACAGGCTGTCGGCTGTTGCCGAAGGGCTGAAAATCAATGGCGTGGATTGCGATGAGGGCGAAACCTCACTGCGGGTGCGCGGCGTTCCCGATGGCGCGAACCTGGGCGCCTTGCGCGCGGATTGCGTTGTGCAGACCCATCTTGATCACCGTATTGCCATGGCGTTTCTGGTGATGGGGCTGGCTTCCGAGCGCCCCGTATCTGTGGATGATGCCGGCATTATTGCAACCAGCTTCCCTGAATTCATGGACCTGATGACCGGTCTTGGTGCTGACATTGGTCTTGTACAGGAACCGGCCTGACCATGTCTTTTGTTGTTGCTATTGATGGACCCGCAGCCTCCGGCAAAGGCACATTGGCGCGCCGCCTGGCAGACGAATACGGCTTTCATCATCTCGATACCGGCCTGACCTATCGCGCTGTGGCAAAAGCCCTGCTGGATGCGCATCTGCCGCTTGATGATGAAGCGCAGGCCGCCGCCATTGCCGAAGAACTTGATCTTTCCCACCTGGATCGTGCCGTCCTTTCCTCCCATGCAATTGGCGAGGCTGCTTCGAAGGTGGCAGTGATGTCAGCGGTAAGGGTGGCGCTGGTGGCAGCGCAACGGCGTTTTGCGCAACGTTTGCCGGGTGCTGTCATCGATGGCCGGGATATCGGCACGATCGTCTGTCCCGATGCACCGGTCAAACTTTATGTGACCGCCTCGCCGCAGGTCAGGGCAAAGCGCCGCTATGCCGAAATGCAGGCCGGCGGAAGCACTGATTCTCTTGACGATGTGCTGCAGGATCTGCAAAAACGCGATGCCCGTGACATGGGAAGAAAAGACTCGCCCCTCAAGCCAGCTGAAGATGCCCACTTGCTTGATACGAGCGAAATGGATATAGAAGCGGCGTTCCGGGCAGCAAAAACACTGATCGATATTCAGATCGCTGTTCGAAACTGAACTAATTCACTGCCTAGAAAGCGGTCCACGCGCCGAACCAGGCAACCCGTATGGGGTTGCCGGACTGCTTTACAGGCCAATGTAACACAAACGTCGGCGCTGCGTTCGTCCGTTGAGACATTCCGGAACGGACCATTCAGGAGAATCTATGTCTGCACAAACGTCAATGGAAGACTTCGCGTCTCTCCTTGAGGAATCATTTCTCACACATGATCTCGCCGAAGGCTATGTAGCCAAGGGCATTGTTACCGCCATTGAAAAAGACGTCGCCATTGTCGACGTTGGCCTTAAAGTTGAAGGCCGCGTGCCGCTGAAGGAATTCGGCGTCCGCACCAAAGAAGGCGCATTGAAGCCAGGCGACGAAGTCGAAGTCTATGTCGAGCGCATTGAAAATGCTCTTGGTGAAGCTGTTCTTTCGCGCGAGAAGGCCCGCCGCGAAGAAAGCTGGGTTCGTCTGGAAGCCAAATTCGAAGCCAATGAGCGTGTTGAAGGTGTCATCTTCAATCAGGTCAAGGGTGGCTTCACGGTCGATCTTGATGGCGCCGTTGCCTTCCTGCCCCGTTCGCAGGTTGACATCCGTCCAATCCGCGACGTGACCCCGCTGATGCACAATCCGCAGCCTTTCGAAATTCTGAAAATGGACAAGCGCCGCGGCAATATTGTTGTGTCACGCCGTACCGTTCTGGAAGAAAGCCGTGCTGAACAGCGTTCTGAAATCGTTCAGAACCTCGAAGAAGGTCAGGTTGTTGAAGGTGTTGTCAAGAACATCACCGATTATGGTGCCTTCGTCGATCTCGGCGGCATTGACGGCCTGCTGCATGTCACCGACATGGCATGGCGCCGCGTCAACCATCCGACCGAAATCCTGACGATCGGTCAGACCGTCAAGGTCCAGATCATCCGCATCAACCAGGATACCCATCGTATCTCGCTCGGCATGAAGCAGCTTGAAACGGATCCATGGGATGGCATCGACGTCAAATATCCTGAAGGCAAGCGCATCACCGGTACAGTGACCAATATCACTGATTACGGCGCCTTTGTCGAACTGGAGCCTGGTATCGAAGGCCTGATCCACATTTCCGAAATGTCCTGGACAAAGAAGAATGTCCATCCGGGCAAAATCCTGTCGACAACGCAGGAAGTCGAAGTGGTGGTTCTGGAAGTCGACCCAAGCAAACGTCGCATCTCGCTTGGTCTCAAGCAGACTCTCGACAATCCATGGGAAGTCTTTGCACAGGGCAACTCTGTCGGCACCGAAGTCGAAGGCGAAGTCAAGAACAAGACCGAATTCGGCCTGTTCATTGGTCTCGATGGCGATGTGGACGGAATGGTCCATCTGTCGGATCTCGACTGGAACCGTCCTGGCGAGCAGGTTATCGAGGAATTCAACAAGGGTGACATGGTCAAGGCCGTCGTTCTTGATGTTGACGTCGAAAAGGAACGTATCTCGCTCGGTATCAAGCAGCTTGGCAAGGATAGCCTTGGCGACGCCGCAGCATCCGGTGAACTGCGCAAGAACGCAGTTGTCTCCGCACAGGTTACCGCTGTGAATGATGGTGGCATTGAGGTCAAACTTGTTGACCACGAAGATGTCACATCCTTCATTCGCCGCAATGACCTGTCGCGTGACCGTGATGAGCAGCGTCCTGAACGCTTCACCATCGGCCAGACACTTGACGCCCGCGTAACCAACTTCTCCAAGAAGGATCGCAAGATCACGCTGTCGATCAAGGCACTGGAAATTGCCGAAGAGAAGCAGGCTGTGGCTCAGTTCGGCTCCAGCGACAGCGGAGCATCGCTCGGCGACATTCTCGGCGCTGCACTGAAAAAGCAGAGCAACGACGAGGAATAGGGCTTCCCCGGGCAACCGGAAAGTTCTCCAGAAACAATCAAACCCGCGGTGGCGACACCGCGGGTTTTTTATTGTCTTCCATCGGGCCGTCTTGCCAAGGATGGATGGCACTGCCTATGGTCATCCCGTAGCAACAGACACGGAACCCGATTGCATGAGTGTCAGGCCTCCGACATTTTCCGACCGGAAGGCCGGCCTCCAGAGCGGAGCGGGTATTCTCGAGGCCGAGATTCTTGCCGAAATGGCAGCATCCCTCGGACGCGCCGGACGCGCCTTGGAAAAGGCGCTGGGACAACTCAGCCTTCATGAGGCCGCCTGCAGGGGCGATGAAGCCGAAGAACAGCGACAGCTGCTGTTGCAGATTGCCGCCGACGCGACATGGGCGCTGCTGATTCAATATGAACTCAGCGGCCTGTCCTCACAGACACAATTGGTCAAACGCTATGGTATTCCGCCGGATGTTCTCGTGCGGGTGGGCGTTCGCTAGTTTTCTGGCAGGCTCTTGCCGCGGAAATAAAATCAAGAGGGGCGAAAAAATGAATTATTACAATCTCGGCACCTATGGCCGCAAAATCACCACCGGGTCAGCAGAAGCGCAACTGTGGTTTGATCGCGGTCTGCTCTGGACCTATGGCTATCATCATGAGGAAGCCATCTTTTGCTTCGAGCAGGCGCTTGTGCACGATGCCGATTGCGCCATGGCCCATTGGGGCATCGCCTATGCGATCGGGCCGAATTACAACAAGCCCTGGGAAGCATTTGAACCCGATGAAAAACATACGGCCGTCGCCCTGGCGCGCAAGTCGCTTGAATCGGCTGTTGCGCGCGTCAGCGATGTCAGCCCGGCGGAGCGCGCCCTGATAGAGGCCCTCGTGTGCCGTTACCCGGACAATGGGGATGTCGAGGCCTATGGACCCTACAATGATGCCTATGCAGCAGCCATGCGGGCCGTGCAGGGCGCCTTTGCAGATGATCCGGATATTCTGTCGCTTTTTGCAGAGGCGCTGATGAACCGCACGCCCTGGCAGCTCTGGGACCTGCCGTCAGGCGCTGTCGGCGAGGGCGCAGACACGCTGGAGGCTGTCGGCGTGCTGGAAGGGGCGTTCAGGACGCTGGAAGGCGCCTGGGACCACCCGGGGCTATTGCACATGTATGTTCATCTGATGGAAATGTCGCCCTTTCCCGAACGCGCATTGCCCCATGGTGATCGGCTCAGTGAACTGGTGCCCGATGCCGGTCATCTGCTGCATATGGCAACCCATATCGATGTCCTGTGCGGCGATTATGAAAATGTCGTGTCGCGCAACACAAGGGCCATCAGGGCGGACAAGCTCTACCTGCAGCGCAACGGCCCGCATAATTTCTACACGCTCTATCGCTGTCACAATTATCATTTCAAGATCTACGGCGCGATGTTTCTGGGCCAGCCGAAGACGGCGCTGCAAGCTGCAGATGAATTGATCGAAAACCTGTCCGATGACGTCGTCCGACCGCTGGCCGACTGGTTCGAGGGGTTCATTTCGATGAAGCAGCACGTGCTGGTGCGCTTTGGCCGATGGGACGCCATCTTGCAGCAGCCAATGCCCGATGATGCGCAGCTTTACTGTGTCACCACGGCGATGATGCACTATGCCCGCGCTGTCGCTTTGGCGAACATTGGCCAGCTTGCCGCGGCCGAACTGGAACGGCATGCCTTTGACGCGGCGCGCGCCCGGGTGCCGGAAACGCGCATGCTCTTCAACAACAGCTGCCGCGATATTCTGGGCGTGGCCGAACAGATGATGCTGGGCGAGTTGGAATACAAGAAGGGCAACCATGAGGCCGCCTTTGCCCATCTGGCAAGCTCGGTGAGCGTCGATGACGGCTTGCCCTACGATGAGCCTTGGGGCTGGATGCAGCCCACCCGTCATGCACTGGGCGCCTTGCTGCTGGAGCAAAACAGGCTGAATGAGGCAGAAGCCGTCTATCGCGCCGATCTCGGACTGGATGCGACGCTCAGTCGGGCCTGTCAGCACCCGAACAATGTCTGGAGCCTGCACGGCCTGCACGAATGCCTGGCGCGGCGCGGTGAAACGGTGGAAAGGCCGCATGTCAAAAAGCAGTTGGACAAGGCTCTGGCGCGGGCGCAGATCGCCATTCATGCATCGTGCTTTTGCCGCAGTCGAACGGCAGCCTGACCCGCAGGGCCTGAGCCTGAAGAGAAAGATCAGGCATACTCTAGACTTGCAAGTCTGCTGAAATCCTCACGCTCCCCTTTTTCAAATTCCTTGCAATTATGGTGTCGGGTTCCTTGTGATGATTCCGACAATCAAAGGCCCGCAGATGGTCAGGAAGACAGTGGCGATGGCATAGGTCACGGTAAATGAGACAACGGGCGTGGCATTGCCTGCCTTGGCCAGCAATGCGGCAAATCCGGGGTTGGCACTGCGCCCGCCGGCAACACAGCCAAGCGCTTCAATCGGGTTTTTGATACCAAGTACATAATAGGAAAAGTAGAAGGTGATGATCTGCGGAATGATAGTGACGCCGATTCCGAGGAAAAGCAGGGTCAGGCCATATTGCTGTATCGTTGTAATGGCCTGCGGCCCGGCGGAAACGCCGACAATGGCCACAAAAACGGCAAGGCCAAAATCGCGCAGGAAATTGGAGGCGCCTGCCGGAAGCGCTGCGAACTGGGGATGAACGCTGCGCAGCCACCCGAACAGCAGGCCGGCTAGCAGGCAGCCGCCACCGGTCCCAAGCGTGACCGGAATACCGTCGATCCTGAATGTGATCATTCCAATGAGAATGCCCAGCGCCATGCCAAATCCGAAGAAAACAAAATCCGTCACTGCTGCCGCCGAAATCCTGTAACCGATCATGGCCTGGACGGCCGCAAGGTCCTTCGGCGCACCGCAAAGCAGCAATTCATCACCCCGGTTCAGCTCAAGGCCGGGCAGCAATGGCAGGTTCTGGCCCATCCTTTTGATGGCCTTCAGGTAGACGCTGTGCCGGGTCTGAATATCCATTTGAGCTTGCATCTGGCCGACCGTCATTCCGAGAAGGTCCTTGCGGGTCAGGATGATCTCGCGCTGCTCCTCGACGAGCTGGAGATGAGGCGGCGCCACGGTTTCAGTGCCGAAATAGGAAGCGGCCTCCACCATGACGCCGATTTTTCCGGCCATGGCGATGCGGTCGCCGGATTCGATCCGCGTGTTGTCAGACAGGGCAAGAACATCACCATCACGCAAGATGGCTTTCACGGCGGCATTGGGCAGCGCGCGGTTGATATCCATGGTGGATTTGCCAACAGCCTTGCTGCTGTCCAATACGCGGTAGACGCGGGTCACCACGGATTGAATGGCATTGAACTGGCCGGGCTCCAGCGTCGCCTTGCCGCCAGCCATCGATCTGGCAAGTTTGACAGCCTCTTCGCGGATATTCCATTTCATCATCATCGGCAGGAACCAGGTGACCATGATGATGGGTCCGAGATTGCCGAAAATATAACAGACCGCAAAGCCGACGGCGACATTGGTTTGCATGATCTTGATCTGTTCGGCGGAGACGCCCAGTTGGGCGATGGCATCGCCCGCAGTGCCGATGATCGCCGACTGCGTCAGCCCGCCTGCGGCAAGCCCGGCCGCCGTGCCGCGATCCAGGTCGAAGGCCCAGGCGCTGACAAGCACGCAGATCAGGCCGACGAGGCACATGACAAGGGCGGAGGCCACCTGGTTGAGGGAATTGCGGTTGATCGAGCGGAAGAACTGCGGACCGCCCTGATAGCCGACCGCATAGATGAACATGGCAAAGAAGATTGATTTTGTCGATGTATCGATGTGAATGCCCAATTGCCCGACAAGAACACCGACGAGCAGGGAGCCGGCTACGCCGCCCAGCACGAACTGGCCGATCGTCAATTTGCCGACCAGATAGCCCAGCGCGACCGTCACGAACACCGCCAGGAGCGGAGCGGCATCAAAAATCCTGTCGATTGATTCGATCATCACCTGTCCAAGGCTTGGGCGCCGATCTCGTATCCGCCAGCGATGCCGCTGCGCTGGTCGATAATAGGCTGCTGTTCATAAAAGATGCGAAACAGATGGCTGGTAGAAGCCGCACGGTCGGCAGAGCCGGTTTCCGCGATGACTGCGTCTATGCTTGTGTCGCGCGCCGGTCGGTTGAGACGGTACATGCCACATGAACAGCCTCTTCGCTGCTGCTGGCCCGCCGTCAGCTATGGGCGAAAATATCGATCTCGTCCCAGCCGGCCAGATCCAGTTTGGCCCGCGTCGGCAGAAATTTGAAACAGCCATCGGCAAGCTTTGTCCGGTCTTCCCGCTCAAGCCTGACCTGCAATTTGTCGCGCAGCGCGTGCAGATGCAGGACGTCCGATGCCGCATAGGCAAGCTGGGCCTGGCTCAGTTTTTCGGCGGCCCAGTCGGAGGATTGCTGCTGCTTGGAAATATCAACCTCCAGCATTTCACGCAGATTGTCTTTCAGCCCGTGGCGATCCGTGTAGGTGCGGGTCAGGCGTGAGGCGATCTTGGTGCAGAAAACCGGCTCGCAGGTGACGCCGAATGTGTGAAAAAGCACGGCGATGTCAAAACGGCCATAATGAAATATCTTGGTCTTTTTGCGGTCTTTCAAAAGCGCCACGAGATTGGGCGCCTTTTTCTGGCCCTTGGCGATCTGAATGACATCGGCGCTTCCGTCACCCGGTGACAGCTGCACAAGGCACAGGCGGTCGCGATGCGGTTTCAGGCCCAGCGTTTCAGTATCGATGGCAATGTCTGCGCTGTAACGCGCTGCCTCTTTCTCGCTGATATCGCCCTTGTGAAACCGGATCGTCATGATGAACCCTGCCTTTGTTTTCCTGTGTCGGCGACCCCTGTCAGGGCGCGCCATCGGCATATAGGCTTCAATCGCCGCCGTCCAGCCGCCTTGTCAAAGGTCGAGCAGGCTTTCCAGATAATGCTGCCTGATGCCGAACATCGCCTTGATCCCGGCGATCTGCGCGAGGACCGCATCGCGGTCGCGGCCCATGCGACCATCCTTTTCGGCAACAATCAGATTGTTCTTCGGCGTATGGGCGTCGGAGACAAACTCGAACACTTTGGTGCGGTAGCCATTGAGCTCCAGCAGCAGCGCCCGCAACGTATCAGTGGCCATCTCGGCCTGTCGCTCCAGAAAGATGCCATGCCGCAGCAGCACGTCGAGTCGCTCATCGGGCCGGCCATCTGCCATCTGCCGGCGGATCTGCTTGTGACAGCAGGGCGCCACCGCAATCAGCGCGGCGTTGGCGCTGATGCCCTTGAAGATCGCATCGTCGGTTGCCGTGTCGCAGGCATGCAGCGCAATCACCGCATCGGCGCCGCCGGCGTCAAAATCGATGATGGTGTCGGCCTGAAAGCTGAGCTCGTCAAATCCCGATGCCCGCGCCGTGGTATTGCCATCGTCCACCAGTTGCTGGCGCATCTCGACGCCGACAATGGCCACTGGACGCATGGCGACGGTGGCAAGATAATCGTAGAGCGCGAAATCGAGATAGCCTTTGCCGGCGCCCATATCGACGATCAACGGCCGCTCGGCCTTGATCGCCTGGATCAGCGGCGCAAAAATCTCCACCATCTTGTTGATCTGGCGGAACTTGTCCTGCGCGTTGTGGCGCACCTTGCCATCCTTGCCGGCAAGGCCCAGCGCTTTCAGCCAGGGTTTGTCGGTCGTGGTCAAAGGACGGTTCTTGGCCCGGTTGTGCGCGGTCGATGGCGCTGTACGTCCTGCCACTTCGGTGCGCTTGAGCCGCATCTTGTCGCCAAACCGCTCAAAGTTCATGTCAAAGTCGGTGGTTGTCAATTGCGCGCTTCGGAACGCTTCTGTAAGCGCAGTGCGCAGCAAAGCCAGCGCCTCGGGCTCGATGAAATTCTTGATGATGTCGCGTGTCTTGTAGTGATAGGTGAAGGAGAACCTGTCCCCACCCTTGACCGTGATTTTCTTGATCTCGACCGACTTCAGTTCAGGCTCGCTGCCGTTATAACCGGCCAGCTTGAGCCGCAGCAAAGCGCCGCTCGTGAATGCGGTCCGGGTGGCGCTCAACAGGTCTTCAAGGTGATTGGCGGAGCTCAAGGGCGTTCCTCGTGATCAGAAAGCGGGTCATGAAACAATGCTGCCGGGCCACATTGCCCGTGATCCCGTCAGAACTGACCCTGCATGGGACTGCAGTGAGGTCTCTTCTAACGCCCCGACCGGCAAAAGCAAACGCACATTGTGAGGTTTCGACCGCCGCGGTTTCCGGTTCTATCGGTCAATTTGATGGGCGCTTCTGCCGCAGTGAAAGCCACGCAGTGACGCCTGGAGGGTCTGAAAACGTGGCTATTGGCAGGTCAGTTGAAGGGTGGCTGGAGTACCAGCCACCCTTGCGCGTCAGAAGCCTTCGAGGACGATCTTCCCCCGGGCCTTGCCGCTTTCGATAAGCGCATGGGCGCGTTTCAGGTTTTCTGCATTGATCGTGCCGTAGGTTGCCGTCGCGGTGGAGCGGATCTTGTCGGTGTCGATCAGTGCCGCCACTTCGTTGAGGATTTCGCCCTGACGCGCGATATCGTTCGTGGTGAACAGTGACCGCGTGAACATCAACTCCCAATGGATCGAGATCGCCTTGCTCTTGAACGGCATGATGCTGAAGTTCTGCGGATCATCGATCAGACCGAAGCGGCCCTGTGGCGCGAGGAAATCGGCTGCAGCCTGCGCATAGGTATCGGAGAAGTTCGTCGAAAAGGCGAAAGCAGGCGCGCCGATGCCGAGTGCCGCAATCTGTTCGGGCAGCGGTTTGGTGTGATCCACCACATGATGCGCGCCGAGTTCGCGGACCCAGTCCTGTGTCTCGTGGCGCGAGGCGGTGGCGATGATCGTCAGGTCGGTCAGCGCACGCAGAAGCTGGATAGCAATGGAGCCCACGCCGCCCGCGCCGCCGATGATGACGATGGCCTTTGCTGCGCCGGGAACCGGGGCGTTGACCCGCAGCCGGTCGAACAGCATTTCATAGGCGGTCAAGGTTGTCAGTGGAAGCGCCGCCGCCTCTGCCGTCGGGATGTTTTTCGGTGCATGGCCGGTGATGCGCGCGTCGACAAGATGGTATTCGGCGTTGGTGCCGGGACGATTGATGGCGCCCGCATACCAGACTTTGTCGCCGGGCTTGAAATCGCCCGCCTTGTTGCCGCCCACCTTGTCGCCAGTTGCGACGACTTCGCCGACCGCGTCCCAGCCGAGGATCGCCGGTGTGTCGCCTTCGGGTTCACGTGCCGTGCGAATCTTGGTGTCCACCGGGTTGACCGAAACGGCTTCGACCCTGACCAGCAGGTCATGGCCCGACGGGGTGGGCTTGTCGATCTCCAGATCGATCAGGGCATCGTCACGGTCGATGGGACCGGCGTGTTTATAGCCGACGGCTTTCATGGATTTTCTCCTGAGTAAACTTTGAAGGGCCGGCACGCCCATGGGCGTGCCATTTTTGGATGCGGTTGGCGGTGAACCTGGACTCAACCGAGCCGGGTCATCTCGCTCAATGTGAATTCCACAATGGCACCATCTGTGGCAGCCATATAATCGCTGAGATGCGGGGCTTTCATGTGCGTCTGCCACAAATCCCGGCTTTGCCAGTTTTCATAAAACGTGAAATGCGCCGGATTGTCATTGTCCTGATGCAGATCATAGTTGATGCAGCCGTCCTCGGCGCGGGTCATCGGCACCAGTTTCAGCAGTTCCGCTTTCACGCTTTCGATCTGGTCGGGTTTGGCAATGATATTGGCTACGATGGTCAATTGGCTCATTGTGGCATCTCCTGTGTGTTGCTGTCTTTCACTAGACTCTCGCCACAGCCGGATAAACAGGCTATTTCAGGAATGACAATCCGGAGTATCCGTATAATGCTGCTCGACAACATCGCCCTGTTCCTGATCATTGTCGAAAAGGGCAGCCTGTCGGCCGCCGGACGCGAGGCAGGCCTGTCACCCACAACGGTATCGGAGCGGCTTGCGGCGCTGGAAGCGCATTATGGTGTGGCGCTTCTCAATCGAACCACCCGCGCCATCAGCCTGACCGAGGAAGGCCGCACCCTTGTCAAAGGCGCCAAACAGGTGCTCGGCGAGGTCGAGGATCTTGAAAGTCGCATTCGTTTTGGCGCGAGAAATCTGTCCGGGCCGGTCCGTGTCAGTGCGCCCAGTGACCTCGGGCGCAATCTTGTGTCGGATGCCATTTCAGAGTTTCTTGCGCAATATCCGGGCGTTAGCGTCGAACTGCTTCTGGCCGACGGCTATGTCGACATCGTCGGTCAGGGCATCGATATTGCCATCCGCTTCGGCGAGATCACCGACAGCACCTTGCGCTTGCGGCGTCTCCCGGCCACGCGGCGGGTCGTCTGCGCTGCACCCGGCTACGTCGAAGCCCATGGTGCCCCGAAAACACCAGTGGACCTCAAGGCGCATAATTGCCTCCTGATGCGTTTCGGCGGCAATCTCGACAATGTCTGGCGTCTCGGGATCGGTGAGATGAAGCAGATATTGACGGTCAGGGGCGACCGCGTCTCCAATGATGGCGCTCTGGTTCGAAAATGGGCCCTTGAGGGACATGGGATCATCATGAAATCCGAACTGGATGTCGGCCCTGACCTGAAATCCGGCCGTCTGATTGAACTGCTTGCCGACTATGCCGCACCACCCAGCCCGATGCAGCTGCTGTTCCCGCCAGGGCGCAACCAGCCACGCCGCGTGCGGGCTTTGGCTGATCAACTGTCGGGGAGGTTCGAAGCCGCAAAGGCCTGATACAGCAGGGGGCAGGCAGCCGGGAACTGCAGGCAGGCCGATCCGACATCTCTGAGCACATGTGGGGTTTTCAACCGCATGCGTTTACGCCCAGCAGTCAATTCTCCGGTGCTTCCACCAGTGGAATTTTGCGGTTGCCAACAATCGTTCCGCATTTGTTCTTGTTGTCGATTGCGCGATGGTGTAAGGATGGATCACGCGGTGTGGTTGTGCGGCAAGCACGCAAGAGGTGGATTTGACCGATGGTTTCGCGGGTCAGTACAGTTTCGTTTCAGGGCATCAGCGCGGTGCCGGTCGATGTGCAGGTGATGGTTGCACCGGGCAAGATCGGCATGAATATTGTCGGCCTGCCCGACAAGGCCGTGGCCGAGAGCCGGGATCGGGTTCAGGCGGCGCTGCATGCCTCGGGTCTTGCTCTTCCGGCAAAAAAGGTCACCGTCAATCTCGCGCCGGCGGACCTGCCCAAGGAAGGCAGCCATTTTGATCTGCCCATTGCGCTCGGTCTGATGGCGGCCCTCGGCGCAATACCAGCCGATGCGCTTGCCAATTACGTGGTCCTCGGCGAATTGTCCCTGGATGGCACCATTACGCCCGTTGCAGGCATATTGCCAGCGGCCATTGGGGCGAATGGCGAAGGCAAGGGGCTGATCTGTCCGGCCGATTGCGGCTCGGAGGCGGCCTGGGCCAGCGCTGATCTCGACATTCTTGCACCGCGCAGCCTGATCGCCATGGCCAATCATTTTCGTGGAACACAGGTGCTGACGCGGCCGGAACCGACGATACGCGACGCCGTGGACAATCTGCCCGACCTGTCCGACATCAAAGGTCAGGAGACCGCCAAGCGTGCCCTGGAAGTGGCCGCCGCCGGTGGTCACAATCTGCTGATGTCCGGCCCGCCGGGATCGGGCAAATCCATGCTGGCGGCGCGGCTTGCCTCCATATTGCCGCCCCTGTCTCCGGCCGAATTGCTGGAGGTCTCGATGATCCATTCCATTGCCGGGCAATTGTCCGGTGGTGAACTGTCGGATCGCCGTCCCTTTCGCGCGCCGCATCATTCCGCCTCCATGGCGGCCATGGTGGGTGGTGGCATGCGGGCAAAGCCCGGCGAAGTGTCGCTGGCCCACAACGGGGTTCTGTTTCTCGACGAGTTCCCCGAATTCACGCCGCAGGTGCTGGATTCCCTGCGTCAACCGCTCGAAAGCGGTGAAAGCGTCATAGCCCGGGCCAATCATCATGTCAGCTATCCGGCCCGTATCCAGTTGATTGCCGCGATGAACCCCTGCCGCTGCGGCATGGCGGGCGAACCCGGCCATGTCTGTGCCCGAGGCGCCCGTTGCCAGGCCGATTATCAGGCCCGCATATCCGGGCCGCTGCTGGACCGCATAGACCTGCGGATCACGGTTCCGGCTGTCACCGCCATCGATCTGATCAAGCCGGGGGCAAGCGAAACCAGCGCGCAGGTCGCCAGCCGGGTGGCCATGGCGCGCGAACGCCAGAAGCAAAGGTTCCTGCAGCTCGGCCAACCATCCGTCACCTGCAATGCCCTATGCCCGACATCGCTGATTGAGACCGTGGCAAGCCCCGATGCTGCCGGCATGACCCTGTTGCACGACGCCGCCGAAAAAATGAAGTTTTCCGCCCGCGCCTATCACCGCATCCTCAAGGTCGCCCGCACGCTCGCAGATCTCGAAGATGCGGAAACGGTCGGCCGCCTGCATATCGCCGAATCCATCTCCTACCGCATTGCCGGCAACGCGCTGTCCGCTGCGGCGTGAGTGCTTTTGAGATGATGCGGATCAAATAGATTGGGTGTGTCCGCATACCGTGTTGCTTCGCGGTGCGGACAAAGCTGGCTTCTTTGCCCCGTGGCCAATGCGGACATGTCATCACTAAGGTAAGTGCCTTAATGTTCTTGACCAATGGCCCGATGTGTATTAATAAGGCATATGCCTTACCATTCATCTCCCCTCGACCTTGCCTTTCACGCGCTCAGCGACCCGACCCGCCGCGCGGTGGTCTCGCGACTTGCCGATGGTGAAGTGGCCGTCAGCGCCCTGGCAGAGCCTTTCGACATGGCGCTGCCCTCCTTCGCCCAGCATCTGAAAGTATTGGAAGACTGCGGTCTGATCGCCAGCGAGAAGCGCGGGCGCAGTCGCTGGTGTCGGCTGATGCCGGAGCGTTTCGACGAGGCTGCCGATTGGATGGAGGCGGAGCGTCGGCGTTTGGCCGAGCGGCTTGATCGGTTGGAAGTCTACCTGGACAGTAAGGAAAAAGAGGATGAATGACATAGAAAACCCGATTGAAACCTGGTCACTCGACCGCGAGATCGTCCTGACCAAGCTGTTGAACCATCCGCGCGACAAGGTCTTTGCTGCCTGGATGGACCTCGAGGCGCTGGCCAGGTGGTATGGACCTGCCGGCCTCGAGATCGAGACCCATGAGGCCGACATCCGCGAGGGCGGCGTCTGGCGGTTCGACATGGTGGGCACGTTCGAAGGCAAGGCGCAGCGTTTCGAGAACCTCATGCGCTTTCTGGAGATCGTGCCGAACGAACGGATCGTCACGGACTACGGCACGCCGGATACGCAAGACCCCGACCGTTTCCGCCAGACCGTGACATTTGATGAGCAGGGCGATGGCAAGACGGTGATTACCCTGCGCCAGCTCCACCCCACCCGTGAACGGCGCCGGATAGTCATCGGCTTCGGCGCGGTGGAATACGGGTTGCAGACGCTGGACAGCCTTGCTTCATGGCTCGACGGGTGATCCACCTGGCCATGTTTCCAATGGGCTCGAACCCATTATTCGAGCAGAGCTAAAGGTCCTATTGATGCGCTTTCTGTTTTCTTCCCTGTACGGTTCCGGGCATCTGAACCCGGTTCTGGCCTACGCCAAAGCGCTTCAGGATAGAGGGCACGACGTGTGCATTTGTGCGCCCGAAAGCGTCAGCGGCAGGCTCAGGAAATCCGGGTTTTTGCATGTTCCAGGCCCCGTTACCTCGATGGAAGCCGTTATCGCTGCCTATGCAGGCACCGAAGATTTGTCCGAGAATGAAAAGGCCAAAGTGATTATTTCGCGCGCCTTTGTAAATCTCCATTCGAGACGCGCCCTGCCGAACGTTCAAGATGCGATCAAAACTTGGAAGCCGGATCTGATCATTCGCGATTCCTGCGAATTCGCAGCCTTGATTGCCGCTGATGAGGCGGGGATTCCACATGTTCGTATCGCGGTTTTGAATTGTGAAATGGAGCGGAATTTTGGTTTGTACAGTGCCGATGCACTGGACGCAATACGCCAGCGAATCGGGCTGGCAGCTGATCACGGCGCGTCAGTATGCGCAGAGCACGCCTTTACCGCTTTCCCGAAATCTTTCGGACAGGCCCGCGTCGCCGAAAACGCACCTGAGCCCGTTCGTGTTCGTATGCCAAACGACGCGCCGCCAAAGCAAGTGGGTCCTGCGAAATGGGCGCCGACGCACGGTGAAGAGCTTATTTATGTGACGTTCGGCACCCAATCGGGAACAACCGACCGCGAGCGACAGATGTACCGCACTGCGCTTGACGCGGTCGCGGATCTTCCTGTCCGCGTGTTGCTGACAACCGGGGCCAATATGGCAATGCATCCACTCGGCCCAATCCCGCACAATGTTTGCGTGGAAGAGTTCGTGCCGCAGGCTGAGGTTTTTCCATACGCAAAGGCCGTTGTCACACATGGCGGCTCCGGTACGGTATTGGGTACTCTGGCGGCGGCCATTCCAATGGTCGTAACCCCAATGTTTTCAGACCAACCAAACAACGCGCGCGCGGTGGAAGCCGTCGGGGCTGGGCTGGCCTTGTTTGATACTGATGTGCCTTCGCTGAGGCAGGCCATCAATCATGCTTTGTCAAATGATTCATTTGGCCGTGGCGCTGCGAAAGTTGCAGCTGAGATGGCCGATATGCAGGGGATGGACACTGCCATCCAGACAATATTGGCCCTCATTTAGTGGCCCATAAGTCATGTGACAGCAAACAGGAAAATGGACGATTGGCAGACATTCAAGCCCATTCGTCAAAAAGGCGCAACGGGTTTGAAGACCAAGCCCTCAAACCCGATGCACCCAAGGCACGCTTGTGCTGTGGTTTATTTTTTAGGAAGGCACTTCACGAACACCGGATAGGTCAGCGAACTGCTCTGTCCTGATGTATTGCCGATATTCCATTTGTTGTTCTTGGCCTTGTTTTTGCGGGCTGCAACGGCCTGCATCTGGAAAAAGGCATTGGCCTTTGTGTCCCATGTCTTTGAAAAGACCTGGGCTGCCGTCATGCCCTTTGACATTTGCTTGACCAGAATGTCATTGCACAGCTGCACCGGGTTGCGGCCTTTCCAGTTGACCTTGGAGGTCGGGACATCGGCGGAAAAATCACGTTTCCATGTGCGCAGGCCCCCCGAACCCACATCACGGTTGGAGAGCTTGACGCTCCACTCTTCCGGGCTTGCAGCCTCGAAGAAAGCCGCGCCAGTCATCGAACTCAGCGCAGCTGCAACGATGCGTTCGCCGTTGGTGGCTTTTGCGTAAAGTTCGAAGGAATAGGTATGCTTTTTTGTGTGAATGGATTTGTAGGCATGTCCGTCCGTCAGGACCTCATAGGCTGGTATGTCGATTCCGGCCTTGCTGATCTTGACACTCTCGATCCAGTCCTTTGCGCTGGCCGGAATTGCGGTGAGGCTGCCAACGCCGATAATCGTGGCCAATGCGCAGGTCGTGATTGATTTCCACATGTCATTTCCTCCAGGGAATGGCTGAATGCCTGTTCGTCGATGAAATGACTTTAGGATTTCCAATGTGAATTCAGCCTGAACGAAGCGTTCATGGAAATTCACCGGTTGATACACGCTGATGGATGGCCCTTGCCGGTCAAAGCAAAGCGGCAAAGCCTGGCGTGATCACGCCCCCTTAACGGGTTTGAACAAAGGATTGGGAAAGCGCATTCTGCGGCGCTTCCATTGACGTTTCAGCTCTGTCCGGTCGAGCCAAACCCGCCCGCGCCCCGGGCGGTCTCGTCGGCCAGGGTGCGCTCTTCGATCTCCACCTGGATCACCGGAGCAATGATCATCTGGGCAATGCGCATGCCGCGCTCGATGATGAAATCTTCCGTGCCGTGATTGATCAGCAAGACCTGCACTTCGCCGCGATAATCGCTGTCGATGGTGCCTGGCGTGTTGAGGCAGGTAATGCCCTGTTTCAGCGCCAGCCCCGAGCGCGGCCTGATCTGGCCCTCAAATCCCAGGGGGATTTCGAACACCAGCCCGGTCGGCACAAGCCGCCGTTCTCCGGGGGCCAGAACCAGCGGAGAGCCGACATCATTGGCGGCGCGCAGGTCCATTCCGGCAGCGCCTACGCTTTCATAGGCGGGCAGGGCCAGATCGCTGCCATGGGGCAGGCGCACCAAGCCCAACCGGGGCTTGTTTGCATCCATTTGATCCGTCGTCGCGTGTTCGGCTTGATCCATCATGCAGCACTCTTGTGGCCTAATCTCTACAGGTCAATTGCAACGGGACGCGACAGGCGCTAGAAGTCCTGCAATTCAACAGGATTCTCACAAGCATGGCCGACAATCTGGCACAGGCGGTCGCACGCCGTCGCACATTTGCTATCATTTCGCACCCGGACGCCGGTAAAACAACCCTTACCGAAAAACTCTTGCTGTTCGGTGGCGCCATTCAGCTCGCGGGCGAAGTCAAGGCGAAGAAGGACCGTATCCAGACCCGCTCCGACTGGATGAAAATCGAACGCGATCGCGGCATTTCGGTTGTCACCTCGGTGATGACTTTCGAATATGGCGACCACGTCTTCAACCTGCTTGATACGCCGGGCCATGAAGATTTCGCCGATGATACCTATCGCACCCTGACCGCTGTCGATGCTGCCATCATGGTGATTGACGGGGCCAAAGGTATCGAGCCGCGCACGCTGAAACTCTTCGAAGTCTGCCGTCTGCGTGACATTCCCATTGTCACATTCATCAACAAGATGGACCGCGAGACCCGCGATTGTTTTGAACTGCTGGATGAAATCGAAAGCAAATTGGCGCTGGATACGGCGCCGATGACCTGGCCAATCGGACAGGGCCGCTCCTTTGCCGGCACCTATCACCTGGCCGATAATGCCGTGCGGCGCCGTGACAATGAAGAATTGCCGACACCGGTCAATGGCCCCGAAGCCGACAGCGCAGCAGGGCTTCTGCCTGAAAACGAGCGCGAGGCCTTTATTGAGGAATGCTCCCTTGCCATGGAGGCCTGTCGCCCGTTTGATCTGGAAGCCTTTCGCGAAGGGCACCTGACGCCGGTCTATTTCGGCTCGGCCCTGCGCAATTACGGTGTGCGCGATCTGATCGAGGCATTGGGCAAATACGCGCCGCCGCCTCGCGCCCAGCAGGCCGATACGCGCCTGGTCAACGCCACGGATGAAAAGATGACGGCCTTTGTCTTCAAGATTCAGGCCAATATGGATCCCAATCACCGCGACCGAATCGCTTTCGTGCGGGTCTGTTCCGGGCGTCTGCAGCGCGGCATGAAGGCGCGACTGTCACGCAGCGGCAAATTGATGAGCCTGTCGGCACCGCAATTCTTCTTCGCCCATCAAAGGCAATTGGCCGATGAAGCCTATGCCGGAGATGTGGTTGGCATTCCCAATCACGGCACGTTGCGCATCGGCGATACTTTGACGGAAGGCGAGAATATCGTCTTTCAGGGGGTGCCGAATTTTGCGCCGGAAATTTTGCGCCGGGTGCGGCTGGAAGACGCCATGAAAGCCAAGAAGCTGAAGGAAGCCCTGCAGCAGATGGCCGAGGAAGGCGTGGTTCAGCTGTTTTCGCCCGAAGATGGATCACCGGCCATCGTCGGGGTGATCGGCGCCCTGCAGCTGGATGTGCTGAAGGAACGGCTGAAGGGCGAATATGGTCTGCCGGTCAGTTTCGAGGCTGCGCGGTTCAATATCTGTCGCTGGATCTCTGCCGATGACGAGGCCGATATCGACAAATTCGTCAATGCCAAACGCGGCGACATAGCCCGCGACTTGGATGGCGATGCGGTCTTCATGGCCTCGGACGGCTTTTCGCTCAACTATGAATCGGAGCGCTGGCCCGCCATCCGCTTTGCCCATGTGAAGGAATATCACGCCGCCAAGGCGGCGTGATGGGGTTCAACCCTTGATGAAGGTTCATCCTTTGATGAAGGTTCAACCCTTGATGAAGGTTCATCCTTTGATGAAGGTTCATCCTTTGATGAAGGTTTATCCTTTGATGAAGGTTCAGCCCTTGATGAAGGTTCAGCCCTTGATGAAGGTGCCGGCCTGCAATTCGCGAATGGCCTGGTTGAGTTGCTGGCGCGTGTTCATCACGATGGGGCCGTGCCAGGCGACGGGCTCCTGAATGGGCTTGCCGCTGACCAGCAGAAAGCGAATGCCCTTCTCGCCGGCCTGAACGGTGACCTCGTCACCCGTGTCGAAAATGACCAGGGTACGGTCGCCGGACTGATCGCGAAAGGTCAGTTCCTCGCCGTCCAGTTCCTTTTCCGTCAAGACGCCGAATGGCTTTGACGCATCGGAAAACGATCCCGAGCCGGCAAAAATATAGGCAAAGGCCGAGCGATAGGTATCGACCTTGAAGGTCTTGCGTTTGCCGGGCGGCACGGAGATGTCGAGATAGACCGGTTCTGCCGCGATGCCGTCCACCGGACCGGTCTTGCCCCAGAATTCACCGCTGACGACGCGCGCAACCGTCCCGTCATCATCAATCACCTCGGGTATTTCCGCAGCCTTGATGTCCTGATAGCGTGGGTCGGTCATTTTCAGCGAGGAGGGCAGGTTGGCCCACAGCTGAAAACCGTGCATGCGGCCATTGGCGTCGCCCTGCGGCATTTCCTGGTGCATGATGCCGCTGCCGGCCGTCATCCACTGGATGTCGCCTGCGCCCAGCGAGCCCCGATTGCCGAGGCTGTCGCCATGCTCGACGGTGCCGGCCAGCACATAGGTGATGGTTTCAATGCCGCGATGCGGATGCCAGGGAAAACCGGCCAGGTAATCCTTGGGCTTTTCATTGCGAAAATCGTCAAACAGCAAAAACGGATCGGCCATCTGCGGATCGGTAAATCCAAAGGCGCGGTGCAATTTGACCCCGGCGCCTTCCATGGTGGGAACAGCGGCGGAAATCTGCTTTACGGGACGGATGGACATGGACGTGTCTCCTTTGTTGCAACCTATATAGCAGCTGGCGATCCGGAATTCAGGAAGTCGCCCGGAAACGGTCCGTTCACTCTGTGACGACAACACCCAGAGCGGGTGGGCTTCGTCAATCAGACCTCAGTCGTCTCAAACCGGTCCGCAATCTTCTGCGCCAGACGGGCCGCCACCGATGTCTTGTCCATTTCCGGCCAGTCTTCGACGCCTGAGCGCGAGACGATCCGCACGTGGTTGCGGTCGCCGCCCATGACGCCCTTGGCTGGCGATACGTCATTGGCGACAATCCAGTCTGCGCCCTTGCGCTGCAATTTGCCTCTGGCATTGTCGATGAGATTCTGTGTCTCGGCGGCAAAGCCGACGACAAGGGCGGGCCTTTTGGCGTGATGGCCGACGGTTTTGAGAATGTCGGGGTTTTCCGTCAATTGCAGCGGCGGCGGGGCTTCGCCCGGCTTTTTCTTGATCTTCTCGCCCGCCTCGCCGGATGCACGCCAATCGGCAACGGCGGCCACCATGACGGCGATATCGGCCGGCAACAATTGTTCAACGGCATCCAGCATCTCGCGCGCCGTTTCCACATGCAGCGTCATAACCCCCGCAGGATCCGCGATGGTCACCGGGCCGGAGACGAGTGTCACCTGCGCACCAAGGGCGGCCAGGGCTGCCGCTATGGCATGGCCCTGTTTGCCCGATGAACGATTGGCAATATAGCGCACCGGATCTATCGGCTCATGGGTCGGGCCGGAGGTGACAATGGCGCGTTTGCCTGCCAGTGGTCCCTTGATGGTGCCGGGGGGGCCGGCAAGGAGGCCGCGCACGGCAGCCACAATGTCCAGCGGTTCGGCCATCCGGCCTGTGCCTGCCTCGCCGCTTTCAGCCATTTCCCCGCGCATCGGGCCGATCACATGGACGCCGTCCGCGCGCAACTGCTGCATGTTTCGTTGCAATGCAGGTGCGGCCCACATGATCGGGTTCATGGCGGGCGCCACCAGCAGCGGTCGATTGCTGGCAAGCACGATGGTCGAGGCCAGATCATTGGCAAGGCCAAGCGCCATCTTGGCGATAAAATCGGCCGTTGCCGGGGCGACGAGAACAAGATCGCATTCACGGGCCAGGCGAATATGGCCGACATCCTGCTCGTCCTCGCGGGAAAACAGCTCCAGAAACACCTTGTCATTTGCCAGGGCGCCGACGGCCAGGGGTGTGATGAATGCCCGCGCGCCTTCTGTCATGACAGGGCGCACCGAGGCACCGCGCTCGCGCAGACGGCGAATGAGGTCAAGGCACTTGTAGGCGGCAATGCCGCCGGTGATGATCAGCAGGATCCGCTTGCCGTCCAGTTCCAAAGGGTCAAATATTTCCGGCGAACCGCTGGCGGCAGCTGGTTCGGCTGGAAACGACACCGGCGCCTGTGTGGAATCGCGCAGCAGATGCCGCACTTCTTCTTCCATAGAGCGCCCGTTATGGGCGGCGCGCTCGCGCAGCAATTGTTTGGTGGCCTCGTCGAGATTGCGAATTGTAATGCTTGCCATGGTGAAGACTCCCTTTTGGGAGGCTAGCAAATGATTGCATTGAAATCAATTTATAACTGAAAGGCGATGTATATTGCCGTCAATGCAATCACCCATAGGGCAATTCGTCCAGAGCGTGAATATTGTGCCTCTGCCTTGCCGATGGCTTTTGCCGTTTCCGCGTCAAAACGCAGACCGTGGGTGCCCATGGCATCGAGTTCCTGTGAAAAGCGTTCGGCCCGTTCTGCCAGAACGGGGGCCTGTTCGGCCAGCCGTGCGGCGGCATGCAGCCCATCCCTGATATCGGTCAAGACCCGCGCGGGACCGAGATTTTGGGCAATCCAGTCACCGACAACCGGTTCGGCAGCCTTCCACATGTTGAAATTCGGGTTGAGCGAGCGTGAAACCCCTTCGACGACAACCATGGTTTTTTGCAGCATGATCAGTTCCGGCCGGGTTTCCATGTCGAAAAGCTCGGTGACTTCGAACAAAAGGGTCAGCAGTTTGGCCATGGAGATGGTTTCGGCGGACTGGCCATGGATCGGTTCGCCGATGGCCCGTATTGCCTGGGCAAAGCTCGCCACATCATGGTGGGCTGGCACATAGCCCGCCTCGAAATGCACCTCGGCGACCCGCATATAGTCGCGGCGGATAAAACCGTAGAGGATTTCGGCCAGGAAGCGGCGTTCCTTTTTGCCCAGCCTGCCGACAATGCCCATGTCGACTGCCACGATGCAGCCGCTTGCATCGACAAACAGATTGCCCTGGTGCATGTCGGCGTGAAAAAAACCGTCGCGCAGCGTGTGGCGCAGAAATGACTGTATCAGCACCTCGGACAGATGGACCAGGTCGTGACCGGCTTCCTGCAGTGCCGCGATTTCGGAAATCTTCAGGCCATCCACCCAATCCATGGTGACGACATCACGGCCGGTGCGCTCCCAATCGACAAGCGGCACACGAAATCCCGGATCGTCCTTGGTGTTTTCCGCCAGTTCCGACAGGGCTGCGGCCTCAAGGCGCAAGTCCATTTCGATCCGCGTTGTCTGCTCAAGCGTGCCGGCAATGTCCACCGGGCGCAGGCGCCGCGATGAGGGGATCATCCGCTCGGACAGCCGCGCGATGATATAGAAGGCCTCCAGGTCGTTGCGAAACCTTTGGCGAATGCCCGGTCGCACCACCTTGACGGCCACCTTGCGGGTGCCGCGGGCATCGGTGACTTCTGCCGGATGGACCTGCGCGATGGAAGCTGCGGCGATGGGGTTTTCAAACCTTGTATAAAGCTCGTCCACCGGGCGGCCGATCGATTCGGCTATACGCGCTCTGGCAATTGAAACGGGAAATGTGTCCATGCGATCCTGCAGCATCGACAGATCCTGCGCCAGGGGCTTGCCGACGACATCGGGACGGGTCGCCAGGAACTGGCCAAGCTTCACATAGGACGGCCCCAGCCGCTCAACGGCGCGCGACAAGCGTTCAGCCCGTTGCACCTGTTGCGTCTGGCGACGGGCAATCAGCCCCGCCAGCCGGTGCGCGAGCTTTGCAGGTCCACGCAGACCATCAGCAGGAAGCGAGGCAATGACGCCCTCGCGGGCCATCACCCAGCCCGCATGCGTCAGTCTCAGATAGGCTATCAAACTGTTCATGGTCTGCCGGGCTTTTTCAACAGGCGTTGGTTACAAGGGTCCATCGGCGCAGATAGCATTGTTTGCATCAAAGCTTCCAGCCCGAATGCAGGGCTGCGACGCCGCCGGTGTAATCGGTCCATTTGACGCGCGAAAAACCCGCAGCCGTGATCATATGGGCAAAGTTCTGCTGATCGGGAAACTTGCGGATGGATTCGACCAGATATTGATAGGGTTCACTGTCACCGGTGATCAACCGGCCGAATTGCGGAATGGCCTTGAAGGACCAGGCCTCATAGGCCTTTTCGAACAGCGGCATATCCACGTCGGAAAATTCAAGACACAAAAAGCGGCCGCCCCGTTTCAGCACCCTGTAGGCCTCTTGCAGTGCGACCTCGATACGCGGCACATTGCGAATGCCAAATGCGATCGTATAGGCGTCGAATGTATTGTCCTCGAAGGGAAGGTCTTCGGCATTTGCCTCGACAAAGGTCAGCTGGTCTTCGATTTTTTTGGTGCGGGCACGCTGCTGACCGACCTCAAGCATGGAGCCGTTGATGTCGAGGACGGTTGCGTGGGCGTTTGCTTGCGCAGCTTCAATGATGCGAAAAGCGATATCGCCGGTTCCGCCGGCCACATCAAGCGCCTTGAAATGGGCTTTGGTGCGCGGATTGAGCGCGCTGATCATGGCGTCTTTCCAGGCCCGGTGCATGCCAAATGACATGACATCATTCATGATGTCATAACGCTTGGCGACACTGTGGAAGACCTCATTGACCAGGTCCTGCTTCTGGCCCTTTTCGACGTCGACAAAACCATAGGAGGTTTCCATGCCACCGGAGGCGGATGTGCGTGCTTCAGACATTCATAAACTCCGAGATACAATTCAACGGGCCGTGCACCTTGAACGATAGCCTAAGGCGTCAAGATGCGCTATCAGGCAGGCACAATGATCGGTGCGGCAAAGTCGCGCCGCTTATAGGTCAAGTCCAGTCAAAAGCCAAATGAGCCGAGTGCCGCATGCCCGAACTGCCAGAAGTCGAAACCGTTCGTCGTGGCCTTCAGCCTGCAATGGAGGGTGCCCGTGTCGAGCGCCTGGAAATGCGCCGCCCGGATCTGCGCTTTCCATTCCCTGAAAAATTCATCGAGCGCATTGAAGGCCGGCGCATCACCCAGCTGCAAAGACGGGCGAAATATCTCCTCATCGGGCTCGATGACGAGACAGTGCTGATTTCCCATCTGGGCATGTCCGGTTCCTATCATGTCGATGCAGACGCGGTCAGAAATACCCCCGGGCATTTTCATGTGGACCGCAGCAAGAATGAAAAACATGATCATGTGGTGTTCCATGTCGATGGCCCGGCGGGCAAGGCGCGCATTGTCTATAATGATCCGCGCCGCTTCGGTTTCATGCTGCTGACCACCAGCAATGCCCTGGACGATCATCCCTTTATCCGTGATCTTGGCGCCGAACCTGTCGGCAATGCCCTTCATGCGGATTATCTGGCCAGCCGTTTTGCAGGCAAGGCAGCGCCGTTGAAGGCCGCTTTGCTTGACCAGAAGATCATTGCCGGTCTTGGCAATATATATGTGTGTGAAGCGCTGTGGCGTTCACGGCTGTCGCCGCGGCGCAGTGCCGCAACACTGGTGACGGGCCGCGGCCGGCCAACGCGGCGGCTGGAAGATCTGACCCAGGCGATCAGAGCGGTGATTGCAGCGGCCATCGATGCCGGTGGCTCTTCCCTGCAGGATCACAGGCAGGCAGATGGCACGCTTGGCTATTTCCAGCACAGTTTCAATGTCTATGACCGGGAGGCGGAACCCTGCCGCCGCGAGGGCTGTAGCGGCACCATTCAGCGTATTGTGCAAAGCGGCAGGTCAACTTTCTATTGTCCGCGCTGCCAGCGATAGCTAAATAGTCTTTCGACAGGTATTTTTAAAAAGGAAAGCCCGCATGGCATATGTATCCATCAAGGTTGAAACCCGTGGTCGCGTCGGTCTGATCACGCTCGACAGACCTGAGGCCCTCAATGCGCTCAATTCGGAGATGATGGGCGAGTTGCTGGACGTGGTGGAAGGGTTTGACCGGGATGCAAAGATTGGCGCGATGGTGATCACCGGCTCCGAAAAGGCATTTGCTGCCGGCGCCGATATCAAGGAAATGCAAAATCTCGATTTTGTCGATGCCTATCTGGGCGACTTTATCGGGCAATGGAACAGAATCAGCCAGGTCCGCAAGCCGATGATCGCTGCTGTTTCCGGATATGCGCTTGGCGGTGGCTGCGAACTTGCCATGGCCTGTGATTTCATCATTGCTGCTGACAATGCAAAATTCGGTCAGCCGGAAATTACGCTGGGCGTTTTGCCGGGTTTCGGCGGCAGCCAGCGTCTGACAAGGGCCGTCGGCAAGGCAAAAGCCATGGATATGTGTCTCACCGGCCGGATGATGGACGCCGAAGAGGCTGAACGTAGCGGGTTGGTGGCGCGGATCGTGCCTGCTGATGATCTGCTGGAGACGGCGATGAAGGCCGCCACCAAAATCGCCGGTTTTTCCCTGCCATCGGTCTGCATGGCCAAGGAAAGTGTCAACCGGTCCTTTGAAGTCAGCCTTGAAGAGGGGATTCGCTTTGAAAGGCGGGTGTTCCATTCGCTGTTTGCCACCGAGGACCAGAAGGAAGGAATGGCCGCATTTGCCGAGAAACGCAAAGCGCAGTTCAAGAACCGTTGACGGGGCCCCAGTTTCCAGCTATATGCCCGGCACGGATTTGGTGAGCCTTACGGCCACCTGAATTTTTTTCTGCTCCTATCGTCCTGAACGCGGGTTGGCAAACCTGAACGTGAGGTATGGAGCGTTGCTAGATCGTGAAGAGAGAATAAGATGGCCAATACAACTTCGGCTAAAAAGGCGACCCGCAAGATCGCTCGGCGCACGGAAGTCAACAAGAACCGTCGTTCGCGGGTTCGCAGCTTCATCCGCACTGTTGAAGAAGCAATCGCTTCCGGTGACCAGACTGTTGCAGCTGCAGCACTCAAGGCAGCCCAGCCTGAAATGATGCGGGCAGCCAACAAGGGTGTTGTCCACGCCAATACGGCGTCGCGAAAGATTTCGCGTCTGGCAAAGCGCGTTCACGCGATCAGCGCCTAAATACCAATTAATTTTCAGGAATTTCATGAGCCTGGCTTTCAGCCGGGCTTTTTCTGATTCAAAAAAAATTCGGTAATATTATCAACGCAATGAAAATTACAAAATTTCCTCAAGGCAGATTTTATACAACAAATACAATTAGTTACTGGAGGTGACGGAATCTTCAATTGACCGTTGTGGGACTCTTTAGCCCAATCAGGAGTCAAGGGATTTTTTTCATTTTTTTTGTTTTTGGACCCCTTATCACCAAGGGAAATTTAAAAAGCCATTGATTCCAAAAGCGTACGGGAAAGCGCACAGGATGCGCGTCTAAAACCGGCCACGCTCGCAGCGCGTAAAGCAGGATTCTTCCGCAGATCCGCCTTGACCTTCGCCGTCAGACCCTGCCTTAATGATTATGCATTGAGGTCGCAAACAAGTGGTCCCAAGGTCCGGTGTCGTTGCCGTTGTATGCAGCAATCGGATTTGTTTTCACCCTCAATGCAGTGTTCGCATTCTGTGGCACGATTCAATTACATTTCCCATTTGCGATCCGGGTGTGCGCCCGGATGCATGGATAGCTGTGCCCGGTTTCCGGAGGTGGTGCATTGGAAGGAAGCAGATCACATTTTGTCCGCCGCCTTTGGCTTAATGTGATCGGGAAGATAAATGGAAGGTGGTTAACAAGGAGTTAATGCGGTAGAGAGACTGAAAAATACAACTACAGGTAAGTAAAATTCGGCGGTTTAGCTGATAAAACAAAAGAATTACAGGAGACGGCCAGACATGCAGGTACTATCAGGGGCGGCAGTGCGAAAAATAACAATAGAGTCTAACGAAACAGCACCACTCCAGACCAGCATGGTCGAATCTTCCAACAGGGCGGGGAAACCCAATATGTCGCATGATGTTCTCTTCAGCCGGGTGCAAACCCGATTGAAAGCACAAGTCGGTCTGGATGTATTTTCAAGTTGGTTCGGGAGACTCCAGCTGGATTCAGTTTCAAAAAGCATTGTCCGTCTCTCGGTACCCACGACCTTTCTGCGGTCATGGATCAACAACCGTTACCTTGATGTATTGACCAAGCTCTTCATGGAAGAGGATGCAGATATTCTGCGCGTGGAGATCGTGGTGCGCTCCGCCACCCGCGGCAACCGTCTCATCCAGTCGTCCGAAATAACGGATGTTCAGCAATCGACGGCACCGGGAACGCAGGCGAACAGGGCACCAACCGTTCAGCAAGCCATTTTGAAAGCCAAGAAGAACCATCTGCGACAGGCCGATCCAAGTTCGGTGTCCGGATCACCTCTGGATGGACGCTATTCCTTCAGTGCCTTTGTTGAAGGCTCATCAAATCGTGTGGCGCTGGCCGCCGCCAAGACCATTGCAGAAGCCGGCACCAGTGCCGTTCGTTTCAATCCGCTGTTTGTCCATTCCAGTGTCGGGCTTGGCAAAACCCATTTGCTTCAGGCCGTGGCTCTGGCGGCAACGCAAAGTGAGCGCAAGCCTCGGGTGGTTTATCTGACGGCGGAATATTTCATGTGGCGCTTTGCCACCGCCATCCGTGACAATGATGCCCTGTCGTTCAAGGAATCCCTGCGCAATATCGACCTGCTGGTCATTGACGACATGCAATTCCTGCAAGGCAAATCGATCCAGCATGAATTCTGCCACCTGCTCAACATGTTGCTTGATTCCGCCCGCCAGGTGGTTGTTGCGGCAGATCGCGCACCCTGGGAGCTGGAATCGCTTGATGCGCGGGTGCGTTCCCGCCTGCAGGGCGGCGTTGCCATCGAGATAGAAGCGCCGGATTATGAAATGCGGCTGGAGATGTTGAAGCGGCGTCTTGCGACCGCTCAGCAGGAAGACGGTTCACTGAATATACCGACTGAAATTCTTGCCCATGTGGCGCAGCAGGTAACGTCAAGCGGTCGCGAATTGGAGGGGGCATTCAATCAGCTTCTTTTCCGCCACTCCTTTGAACCTTCATTGTCGATTGAGCGGGTTGATGAATTGCTTGGTCATCTGGTCAATGCGGGTGAACCCAAGCGGGTGCGCATTGAGGATATCCAGCGCGTTGTCTCGCGCCACTACAATGTGTCTCGTCAGGAAATGATCTCGAGCAGGCGCACGCGAACAATCGTCAAGCCGCGTCAGATTGCAATGTTTCTTGCAAAGACCATGACACCGCGGTCCTTCCCGGAAATTGGCCGGCGTTTCGGCGGCCGTGATCACACGACCGTTTTGCACGCCGTGCGCAAGATTGAGGGACTTCTGAGCGAGGATACCAAACTGTCTCACGAAGTCGAATTGTTGCGTCGGCTGATCAGCGACTGATCGCAAGCATTCGCAGGGCCCGCTTTGGCGGGCCTTTTTGTCTGCCGGTGAGCGCCATTGCCGGTTTATCCCCAGAAAGCATGGTTCCTCGGTCCAACCAGTGCCGGACGCACTTGCCTAACCGGTGCTGAATCTGTCATTTTGCTTGTCCCTAAAGCAAACTACCGCTATGGCCCTATGGGTATGAAGACGCAGAATCCGGAATGCCCGGGTCCAGTCGGCGACAACTCAAACCGGTGCCGGTGATCAGACAACAGGAATTTGGTGTAAGCAACCATGCGTGTGACAATCGAGCGTTCGAATATTCTCAAATCACTGAGCCACGTCCACCGTGTTGTGGAGCGGCGCAATACCATCCCGATTCTGTCAAACGTGCTTTTGAAAGCTGACGGAGCGACGCTGGATCTCAAGGCAACAGACCTTGATCTGGAGATCACCGAAGCAACCGCAGCCAATGTTGAACAGGCCGGATCGACAACTGTGCCGGCTCATCTTCTTTATGATATCGTTCGCAAGCTGCCCGATGGTGCAGAGGTTCTGCTTGCCGTCGAACCCGATGGCGGCAGCATGAGCGTTGTTTCCGGGCGCTCCAAGTTCTCGCTGCAATGCCTGCCCGAATCCGATTTTCCTGATCTCACCTCCGGAGAGTTCAGCCACACGTTCCGCCTGCCATCGACGGACCTGAAGATGTTGATTGATCGCACCCAGTTTGCGATCTCGACGGAAGAGACCCGCTATTACCTCAATGGAATTTATGTTCATACGATCGAAGACGAAGGCTCATTGAAGCTGCGCGCAGTGGCGACCGATGGTCACCGGCTAGCCCGCGCTGATGTCGAAGCGCCGTCGGGTTCGGAAGGCATGCCGGGCATTATCATTCCGCGCAAGACCGTCGGCGAGTTGCAAAAGCTGGTTGATGATCCCGATATGGTGATAACCGTGGAAGTGTCAGAAGCAAAAATCAGGTTTGCCATCGGCGGCGTGATGCTGACATCGAAACTCATTGACGGAACCTTTCCCGACTATCAGCGCGTCATTCCATCCGGCAATGACAAGGAACTCAGGATTGATTGTGCGCCATTTGCCTCTGCGGTCGATCGCGTCTCGACGATCTCATCGGAGCGGGGACGGGCGGTCAAGCTGGTTCTCGGCGACGGCCTGCTGACGCTGACCGTCAACAATCCCGATTCCGGCAGCGCCACCGAAGAACTGGTGGTCGATTATCAGAACGAGCCGCTGGAAATCGGCTTCAACGCCAAATATCTGCTGGATATCACCAATCAGTTCAGTGGCGCAGAAGCCGTGTTCATGTTTGCCGACTCAGGATCGCCGACGCTTGTACGCGATGTTGCCGAGGACAGCGCCCTTTATGTCCTGATGCCAATGCGCGTTTAGGATTGGCGCATTTGAGGCGGAGTTTGAATCGGACCGGATTGTGAGTGTTCCAGGCACCGTCTATCTCACACGTCTCAAACTGACGGATTTCCGTAATTATCAGCAATTGGCACTTGATCTGGATGCGCGCCATGTCGTGTTGACCGGACAGAATGGTGCCGGCAAAACCAATCTGATGGAAGCGATTTCCTTCCTGTCACCGGGCAGGGGGTTGCGGCGTGCAGCCTACAATGAAGTCAGCCGCGTCGGCTCCGCTGCAGGATTTGCCGTTTTTGCCCATGTCGAAGGCATGGCCGGGCCGGTGGATATCGGCACCTCCGCCGGCGGCGAACCCGATTACAATGGAAGCTCCGGGCGCAAACTCAGAATCAACAGTGCCAATGCGCGGTCCAGTGAAGACCTGGCCGAGCATCTGCGTATTGTCTGGCTGACGCCGGCCATGGACGGTCTGTTTACCGGGGCGGCCTCGGATCGGCGGCGCTTCCTTGACCGACAGGTCCTGTCGATTGATCCGGCCCATGGGCGCCGCGTGCTGGATTTCGAGCGCGCCATGCGCAGCCGCAATCGGTTGTTGTCGGAAGGGCGCATGGACCGGGTGTGGCTGGACGGTATTGAAGCGCAAATGGCCGAATTGGGAGTGGCGATAGCCCTTGCCCGGCGCGAACTTGTGGGAATGCTGGCCTCCCAGGTCGGACACAATCCGGTTGATGCGGCCTTTCCCCAGGCTGACATCAGGCTGGACGATTTTCTCAACGAACAGGCGGGCGATACGGCTGCAGACTTCGAGGATGGCTATATTGGGCGGCTGCGCACGGGACGCGCGCGTGACGCTGCAGCAGGCAGGACCTTGGCAGGGCCGCACAGATCTGACCTGTTGATACGCTACCGGGCAAAGGACATGGATGCTGCCCGTTGTTCCACCGGGGAACAGAAGGCCTTGCTGGTGGGACTTGTGCTCGCCCACGCACGATTGACCGGAACGATCTGCGGTCATCCGCCTGTCATCCTGCTTGATGAAATCGCCGCCCATCTGGATGAAAACCGCCGGGCAGCGCTGTTCGACCTTGTCGACAGCCTGGGGTGTCAGGCTTTCATGACCGGTACGGATCAACAGATGTTTTCAGCACTCGGCGCGCGTGCACAGTTTTTTGATGTTCGCGCGGCTCAGGTCACGCCTCTGGATGTGGAATCGGACTGATCGCATCGGCATGGGTGCAGCACCCTTGTCTTCCAGATCGTTCCGTCGCAAAACGGCTCCATGTTTGTGCAGGCCCCTGTTTCTGATAAGAGTGCGCGATGACGGAAAAAATGCTTTCACAACCCGAGCTGGAGCGCTACGCCCGCCATATTATTCTGGCGGAAATCGGTGGCCCCGGGCAACAGAAGCTGAAACGGGCCCGCGTTCTGGTGATCGGCGCTGGCGGCCTTGGATCGCCGGTGCTGCAATATCTTGCAGCTGCCGGTGTGGGGACGCTCGGCGTTGTGGATGATGATATTGTCTCGCTTTCCAATCTGCACAGACAGCTCATTCACGATACGCAATCGGTCGGAGTGCCCAAGACGGACAGCGCATCTGTGTCCCTGGCGCGCATCAACCCCCATGTGAATGTGGTGACCCATCATCACAGGCTGGAAGCCGACAATGCCGAGGCCCTTGTTGTCCAATATGACATGGTCGTTGACGGCTGTGACAATATTTCCACCCGCTATCTGCTTGCCGACGCCTGTTCAGCACTGAAAAAACCGCTGGTATCGGCAGCCGTCGGCCGGTTTGACGGATCGGTGACGGTTCTCAAACCCTATGAGAACGATAGCCAGGGCAGGCCGAATCCCTCTTACCGCGATCTTTTTCCGGCGCCGCCGCCCGATGGCCTGTTGCCCAGCTGCGCAGAAGCCGGAATAGTCGGTGCATTGACCGGAGTGATCGGAACGCTGCAGGCAATGGAGGCAATCAAGCTGATCGCCGGCATTGGAGAGCCCTTGATCGGGCGGTTGTTGCTCTATGATGCACTGGCAGCGCGGTTCGAAACGATCAAATATGGCCCAGCAAAGTCAGCCAGATGACTTAGATTTGAGCAAAGGCCCTGCGGCGACGCGACAGGATCTCTGCTGCAGGAAAGCGAGGCACGATGACAGATACAAATGGATTTGACCCGGCGTCGTTTGGCAATGAGGCGCCGCCGTCAAATGTCTCCCGGCCGCTGCAAGCTTTGTGGTGGTTGAAAAAGGGCACCTTGAAAACCGGTTCGCAATGGCGCGAGGCGCATCATCTGTGCCAGATGGATGAAGGTGATGCGGCTCATGACATCGTGCATGGTCTCGTTCATTGGATCGAAGGCGACATGCCCAATGCTGATTACTGGTATCGGCGTGCCGGTGCGACAAGATCGGGCAGCCTGGAATCGGAATGGGCGCGCATCGAAACATTATTGTTTGCCACAATGCAGAACCACCAAGGAAGCAAGACCCATGACTGACCAATTTGCCCACTATCCAAGCCTTGCCGACAAAGTTGTGCTTGTAACGGGCGGTGCCTCTGGGATCGGCGCTGAAATCGTCAGGGCTTTTGCGGCGCAAAATGCGCGTGTCGGTTTTATCGATCTGGATGGGCAAGCCAGCGCGCAATTGTCAGAAGAACTTGGCGATATTGCCTACCAATGCTGTGATCTGCGCGATATCGGGGCCCTGAAGCAAGCCTTTGCCGCCCTGCGCAGCAAGCTTGGCCCCGCCGCTGTTCTTGTCAACAATGCAGCGCGGGACGATCGTCATGACTGGAGGGAGGTAACGCCTGACTATTGGGATGATCGCATGGATACAAATCTGCGCCACCAGTTCTTTGCGATTCAGGCCGTTGCGCCCGACATGATTGAAATGGGCGGCGGTTCGATCATCAATATGGGGTCCAACAGTTGGTGGGAAGCCGGTGGCGGTTTTCCCGCCTATGCCACGGCCAAGGCGGCAGTACACGGGCTGACGCGCACAATGGCGCGGGATCTGGGAAAACACCGGATCCGGGTCAATGCGGTCGTTCCCGGCTGGATCATGACAGAGCGTCAGAAAACCTTGTGGGCAACACCGCAAGCACTGGAGGCGCATCTGCAAAACCAGTGCCTGCCTGATCTGATCGACCCGGTCTATGTGGCGCGGATGGTTCTCTTCCTTGCCTCCGATGATGCACGCATGTGTACCGCCAGCAACTTCATGGTCGAAGCGGGGTCCATTTGAGGCATCACAAGGCGCGCAGTGCCTTCACAAATCAGCACAGATTGTCGTTGCGGTCAGGGCCGACCGGGTAGAACCCGGTCCGGTGGCCGATGTCCGTCAAACAACGCCCGAATATTGATGATGACTTTCTCGCCCATATCGATGCGGCCTTCCATGGTCGCTGATCCCATATGCGGCAGAATCACCACCTTGCCCTCGCGGGCAAGTTTCACCAGTTTCGGATTGACGGCCGGCTCGTGTTCAAAAACATCCAGTCCGGCGCCGGCAATCCGGCTGTCATGCAGCAGTTTGATCAGCGCTTCCTCATCGATAATCCCGCCACGCGCGGTGTTGACGATATAGGCCTCGGGTCGCAACAGGGCGAGCCGGCGCGCTGACAGCAGGTGATAGGTGCCGGGTGTCGAAGGACAATTGACCGAGACAATATCGACCCGTGCAAGCATCTGGTCCAGACTGTCCCAATAGGTTGCCTCAAGGTCTTCTTCGGTATCGGCATCGACCCGGTTGCGATTGTGATAATGAATTGCCAGCCCGAAGGCCTTCGCCCGTCGGGCAACGGCAGTGCCAATACGCCCCATCCCGACGATGCCAAGCCGTTTGCCCCAGATGCGATGACCGAGCATCCAGGTCGGAGACCAGCCGTTCCATTCTTCCCCATCGGTCAAGATGCGGGCACCTTCCGTCAGGCGCCGCGGTACCGCAAGAATCAGGGCCATGGTCATGTCAGCCGTATCTTCGCTCAGCACATTGGGTGTGTTTGTCACCGCAATGCCGCGGCGGCTGGCCGCATCGACATCAATATTGTCCGTGCCATTGCCAAAATTGGCAATCAGCTTGAGGCTGTCACCAGCCTGTTCAATCATTGCCGCATCGATATGGTCTGTCACGGTGGGCACCAGAACATCGGCGTTTTTCATCGCCGCAACCAGCTCATGCTGGGTGCGGGGTTTGTCCTCAATGTTCAACGCGGTGTCAAACAGCTCACACATCCGGGTTTCCACCGGCTCGGGCAATTTTCGCGTGATGAAGACCCGGGGTCTTTTTTTATTCGGCATTTCCTCAAACGGCTCCTTGTTGAGAGCTCTTTAACCAAGATGTGACATTGTTGGGTAACAATTGTTTCTCCGGCGCACGAATTGTTTTTACCAGACGAATGCGTGAAGACAAAGAAAACTCGTGTCGCATTGAGGGGAATTTTGTCGAATGCGCCGACCGCAGCCTGAATGGCTTGCCGGTTCGGTGAGGAAAAACCGATGGAGGCTGCTATGAATGCCACAACCGTCACCAGATTTTTGGCTGTTTGTTCTACGCTGGCGTTGCTGATTATCCCCGTCACGCTGGCCGGTCCACCTGCCCATGCACAAAGCGTGGCGCAGGGTGCCAGTGGCCTGCCGTTGCCGCGGTTCGTCAGTCTCAAGGCGCGACGGGTCAACCTGCGCATTGGTCCCAGCCGCGATTATGCGGTCGAGTGGATGTATACCCGTTCGGGAATTCCCATGGAGATCATCCAGGAATATGACCATTGGCGTCGTGTGCGTGACCCCGAAGGCACGGAAGGCTGGATCCACAAATCGCTGCTGACCGGCGAGCGCACGGCCATTGTCGCGCCCTGGAAACGCGGGCAGGACAAGGTCTATGTGCAATTGCGCGCCAGGCCGCAGGTGAGCGCCACCCTGCTTGCAATGCTCGAGCCCGGAGTTGTCGTCAATATCAGCGAGTGCAACGGCAACTGGTGCCGCAGCGAGATTGACGGTGCAAAAGGCTGGGTTGCCCAGAATGAAATCTGGGGCGCCTATCCGGGCGAAGCCTTCAAATAATCTCACAAACGCGGGGCAGGATATTCCATAACGCTTTCACACCTGTATGATCGGATTTGCGGAGAGCCGGGAACGCTGTGCGGCTCTTGCAGATGACCATGTCACAATAGCGATCAGGGATACCATGGCGCAACAAAGGGTCGATCTTGTCATTTTTGATTGCGACGGTGTTCTCATCGACAGTGAAATCCTCAGTGCCCAGACCCTGATCGGGCTTTTGGCCGATCTGGGGATCACCATTGATCTCGACCACGTCCAGAAATATTTTCTGGGCAGGAGTTTTCCAACCGTTGCAGCGCTGATTCGCGAGCAGTTCTCAACCGTGCTGCCGCAGAGCTTCGAACAGACTTACCGCAGCGAACTGCTTGCGCGTTTTGAAGTAGGGCTGTTGCCGACACCCGGCATTGAACGGGTGCTGAGCGAATTGGCGATTCCTGCCTGTGTTGCCACAAGCAGCAGTCCTGAGCGAGCCAACAAATCTTTGCAGATCAGCGGCCTTGCGCGTTATTTCGATCAAAAAATCTATACGGCTTCTCTCGTCGCGCGCGGCAAGCCGGCGCCAGATCTTTTTTTGCACGTGGCAAAAAGTGAAGGCGTATTGCCACAAAACTGTCTGGTCATTGAAGACAGTCAGCCGGGGCTTGAGGCGGCGCGTGCAGCAGGCATGATTGTCTGGCATTACCGGGGCGCAAGCCATCTGAAGTCGACGCAGCTCGCCGCTTTCAAGGCGCGCGACGCGCATGTCCAGTTTGATTCCTGGGACGGCTTCTTTCATCTGATGCCCGCTTTGAAACGCGCCGAAATCCAGCGTTAACAGCTCTTCCAGACCCGCCCCATGTCTGCCGTCGTTTCGCTTCACGGCGGGGTCATCGACGCTGTGATACTTGCACCGTGATCGCACAGGCCATAAGACGCTTGCATAATTCGACTCGTCGATCGCAACAGACCGCAGGGCAAATCCGATGGCCAAACCAAGCGACAACGACCCAAGCCGCCTCGACGATGCTGCGCGCGCCGGATGGCTCTATTATGTTGCGGGCAATACCCAGGACGAGATCGCCCGCAAACTTGGTGTGTCGAGGCAATCGGCCCAAAGGCTTGTTTCACTTGCGGTCAGCGAGCGTCTGGTCAAGGTGCGGCTGGATCATCCGATCGCCCATTGCATGGAACTGGCTGCCCGGGTCAAGGAACGTTTTGATCTGCTGGCCTGTGAAGTCGTTCCCAGTGATCCCGAAGCGCCCAATTCCGTTGTCGGGATAGCGCAGGCCGGCGCGGCGGAAATGGAGCGGCATCTCAAATCCAGCCATCCCAAGATATTGGCCATCGGAACAGGCCGCGCATTGCGTGCCTGTGTCGAACAGCTTCCGCCGATGGACTGTCCCCAGCATCGCATCGTATCGCTGCTGGGAAACATGATGTCCGATGGATCGGCGACAGCCTATAATGTGGTCATTCGTCTCGCCGAGCGGGTCAATGCCAAACATTTTCCCATGCCCTTGCCCGTACTGGCGCGGACAATCGAGGAAAAACGCGTGCTGCACAATCAGGAGCCGGTTCACAATATCCTCGAGCTTGCCCGTCAGGCCGATGTCACTTTCGTCGGCATTGGCGGTATCGGTGATGATTCGCCGCTGGTGATGGATGGCTTCGTCGCCCGTGATGAGGCCAGGGCGCTGGCGCGCGCCGGTGCAGTTGGCGAAATAACCAGTTGGATATTCGATCGAAACGGCAAACTGATTGACGGTCATATCAACGACCGTGTGGCCAGTGCACCACTGATGCCAAATCAGACGAACCCGGTCATTTGCGTTGCCGCTGGCGAATCCAAAGCCAAAGCGCTGCTGGGAGCTTTTCGCGGTAAAATTGTAAATTCTCTGATCACGAATGAGACAACAGCCCAGCTTTTGCTCGATTCCTAGGCAAAAATCTGCCTCAATTAATCCTTTGAATTGAAAAGAGTTTTGCAAAACCCTGCACAGGTGGCGGGGTTTTCGTGCAGTTTTTTGTTGACATAAATGCACGATTTAGCGAATATTTGCCCCAGACACTAGCAAATGCTCAGTGCATTGGGAGGAATTCATGAATTACTTTACTCGCGCCCTGATGGGCGCGTCCGCTCTGTCATTGTTGGCAACCGGAGCCATGGCGGAAAAAATCACCATCGCCACCGTCAACAATGGCGACATGGTCCGCATGCAGAAGCTGACCGATGATTTCACGGCAAAGAATCCAGGCATTGAACTGGAATGGGTGACGCTGGAAGAAAATATCCTGCGTCAGCGCGTAACCACCGATATCGCCACCAAGGGCGGTCAGTATGATGTGATGACCATCGGCACCTATGAGGTTCCGATCTGGGCGAAACAGGATTGGCTGGTATCGCTCAATGATCTGCCTGCATCCTACGACATGGATGATCTTCTGCCTGCCATTCGCGGTGGCCTGACGGTTGGCGGCGAACTTTACGCTGCACCCTTCTATGGCGAAAGCTCGATGGTCATGTACCGCAAGGACCTGATGGAAAAGGCCGGGCTTGAAATGCCGGATGCGCCCACATGGGACTTCATCGGCAAGGCAGCGCGCGCCATGACCGACAAGGACAACGAGATTTATGGCGTCTGCCTGCGTGGCAAGGCCGGTTGGGGCGAGAATATGGCGCTTCTGACGGCAACCGCCAATTCCTTTGGGGCAAAATGGTTCGATATGGACTGGAAGCCGCAATTCGACGGTGACGCCTGGAAGAACACGCTGAATTTCTACATCGATCTGATGAACGACGCGGGCCCTCCCGGAGCATCATCAAACGGTTTCAATGAAAATCTGTCGCTTTTCCAGTCGGGCAAATGCGGCATGTGGATTGATGCAACGGTTGCAGCATCCTTCGTGACGAACCCGAAAGACAGTCAGGTTGCAGACAAGGTCGGTTTTGCGCTTGCGCCGGACAACGGGCTTGGCAAACGAGGCAACTGGCTGTGGGCCTGGAGCCTGGCCATTCCCGCCGGTACCCAGAAGCAGGACGCTGCCAAGAAATTTGTCGAATGGGCCACGTCGAAGGAATATCTGGCACTTGTCGCTGAAAATGAAGGCTGGGCAAATGTGCCTCCCGGAACACGCACATCGCTCTACGAGAATCCGGAATATGCGAAGATACCCTTTGCCAAGATGACACTGGACAGCATCAACTCTGCCGACCCGAACAATCCGACGGTTGATCCGGTGCCCTATGTTGGTGTGCAATTCGTCGCCATTCCTGAATTTCAAGGTATCGCTACTTCGGTCGGCCAGCAGTTCTCTGCGGCGCTTGCCGGAACGGTCAGTGTGGATGACGCGCTCGCCAGCGCCCAGTCGCTGACCGAACGCGAAATGAAAAGGGCTGGCTACATCAAGTAACCGTCCTCCCCCCGGGGGGCCGGTCCGACCGGGCCGGCCCCTTTTGAGTCTCTGTTTGATTATTGCTATTTCGCGGTGGAAGACCCGCTCTATCCGATCTGTCCACCACACGCTCTCTAACCCGGTGCAGGACCATGGCCACAACCCACTCACGTGTTGCCGCGCGATTCATGCTGTCGCCCGCCGTATTGCTGCTTTTGGCATGGATGATCGTCCCGCTTTCGATGACGATCTATTTCTCATTCCTGCGCTACAACCTGTTGAATCCGGCCATTGATGCCTGGGCCGGCTGGAGCAACTACGAATATTTCCTGACCGATCCGGCCTTCTTTGCTGCGCTCACCAATACTTTGCTGCTGGTTGGCGGTGTCTTGCTGATCACCATCATCGGTGGAACTTTGCTGGCCCTGCTGCTTGATCAGCCCATCTGGGGGCAGGGCATCGTGCGCATTCTTGTCCTGGCGCCATTTTTCGTCATGCCGACCGTTTCCGCCCTTGTCTGGAAAAACATGTTCATGAACCCGGTCAACGGGTTGTTTGCCCATGCGGCCAAGGCGCTTGGACTGCAACCCTTTGACTTTCTGGCCCATGCGCCGCTGTTTTCCATCATTCTGATTGTCGCCTGGCAATGGCTGCCCTTTGCGGCGCTGATACTGCTGACCGCGCTGCAGTCGATGGATCAGGAGCAAATGGATGCATCCGAAATGGACGGAGCCGGGCCATTCAGCCGCTTTTTCTATCTGGTGCTGCCGCATCTGTCGCGGGCCATCACGGTGGTCGTTCTCATTCAGACAATATTTCTATTGTCCATCTTCGCCGAAATTCTGGTGACCACCAATGGTGGGCCCGGCTATGCATCGACCAATATTACCTACCTGGTCTATGCCCAATCTCTGCTCCAGTTTGATGTCGGGGGCGGATCTGCCGGCGGTATCATTGCGGTCATCCTGGCCAATATTGTTGCGATCTTCCTGATGCGGATGATCGGCAAGAACCTGGAGGCGTAACCCATGGCTCGCTCAATTTCGCGTCGCCGCCAGATTGTTGTCACGCTGCTGGCCTGGGCCATCGGTCTGGCGATTTTCTTCCCGATTCTGTGGACGATCCTGACCAGCTTCAAGACCGAGGCAGAGGCCATTGCATCACCGCCTTCCCTGTTCATGTTTGACTGGACGCTGGAGAATTATGGTGAAGTGCAGGAGCGCTCGAATTACTTCCGGCACTTCTCCAATTCGGTGATCATCTCTCTTGGTTCAACGCTGCTTGGCCTGTTGATCGCCATACCGGCTGCCTGGTCCATGGCCTTTGTGCCGGCCAAGCGCACCAAGGACATCCTGATGTGGATGCTCTCGACCAAGATGCTGCCGCCGGTCGGCGTGCTGATCCCGATCTACCTGTTGTTCCGCGACACCGGTTTGCTGGACACCAGAACAGGTCTGGTCATTGTGCTGACCCTCGTCAATCTGCCGATCATCATCTGGATGCTGTTCACCTATTTTCGTGAGATACCCGGTGAGATTCTCGAAGCATCACGCATGGATGGCGCCCAATTGTGGGACGAGATCATCTATGTTTTGACGCCGATGGCGATCCCGGGCATTGCATCGACGCTTCTGTTGAATGTGATCCTTGCCTGGAACGAGGCATTCTGGACGCTCAATCTGACGGCCGCCAAGGCAGCACCGCTGACTGCATTCATAGCCAGCTATTCCAGCCCGGAAGGGCTCTTCTACGCCAAGCTCTCTGCCGCATCGACCATGGCGATTGCACCGATCCTGATCTTGGGTTGGTTCAGTCAGAAACAATTGGTGCGTGGTCTGACATTCGGCGCAGTGAAATAGGATTGATCATGGGAAGCATAACACTCAAACAGATCACCAAGAGCTTCGGCGCCACTGAGGTGATCCAGCCATTGGATCTGGAAATCAGCGACGGGGAATTCGTCGTCTTTGTCGGCCCGTCGGGATGCGGTAAATCGACCTTGCTGCGCCTGATCGCCGGTCTGGAAGATGTGACCAGCGGGATGATTGAAATCAATGGCGTTGATGCGACGCAGACGCCACCGGCCAAGCGCGGCCTGGCGATGGTTTTCCAGTCCTATGCGCTCTATCCGCATATGTCGGTGCGCAAGAACATCGCCTTTCCGCTGAAAATGGCCAAACTGCCCCTACAGGATCGTGACGCCAAGGTGGAGGCGGCTGCAGCGGTTTTGAATCTCACCGACTATCTTGACCGTCGTCCGGGTCAATTGTCCGGCGGGCAGCGTCAGCGCGTCGCCATCGGACGGGCCATTGTGCGTGAGCCCGATGCCTTCCTGTTCGATGAGCCCCTGTCCAATCTCGATGCAGCGCTGCGCGTCAACATGCGGCTGGAAATTTCCGAACTGCACCAGACCCTCAAGACGACAATGATCTATGTGACGCATGATCAGGTGGAAGCCATGACCATGGCCGACAAGATCGTCGTTCTGCAGGCTGGCCGTATTGAACAGGTCGGTTCACCGCTTGAGCTCTACCACAAGCCGGCCAATCAATTTGTCGCGGGATTCATCGGTTCGCCCAAAATGAACTTTGTCACCGGGGCCCATGCGCAACAACACGGTGCGGAAACAATCGGCTTTCGGCCCGAACATATTGCCATTTCGCAGTCCGGTGGAACATTCAACGGTATTGTCGGTGTTTCCGAACATCTGGGATCGGACACGTTCTTGCGGGTCAATGTCGAAGGCATGGACAGCATCACCGTGCGTGCGGATGGCGAAGTGGCGTTGCGGCACGGAGACAGCGTCTCGCTGACACCGGCACCTGACAAGATCTATCGGTTCGACAAGTCCGGAAATGCCCTTTGATGGACCGCCTGTCCGGAAAGTCGGCCATTATCACGGGTTCCGCCCGCGGCATTGGAAAAGCCTTCGCCGAGGCCTATGCAAGAGAAGGGGCAATTGTTGCGGTTGCCGATATCGATCTCGAGCGGGCCGAGGCGACCGCCGAGGCGATTGGCCCTTCTGCCTATGCAGTTCGCCTCGACGTGACAGACCAGACTTCCATCGATGCAGCCCTTGGCGTGGTCGAAGCCCGCGCTGGTGGTGTGGATATTCTCATCAACAATGCCGCTCTGTTTGATCTGCAACCGATCACCGAAATCTCCCGTGAGAGCTATGACAGGCTGTTTGCCATCAATTTCGCCGGCACCTTGTTCATGTTGCAGGCCGCGGCAAAATCAATGATCGCCCGCGGGCAGGGCGGCAAGATCATCAATATGGCCAGCCAGGCCGGTCGTCGCGGTGAGCCGCTCGTCGCCATCTATTGCGCGACCAAGGCGGCGGTGATCAGCCTGACGCAATCGGCGGGCCTGAGCCTGATCAGCCACGGCATCAATGTCAACGCAATCGCACCCGGCGTGGTCGATGGTGAGCATTGGGACGGAGTCGCCGCGTTGTTTGCGCGATATGAAAACCGTCCGGCGGGACAAAAGAAAAAACTGGTGGGCCAAGCCGTGCCTTTTGGCCGCATGGGCACAGCTGAAGATCTGACAGGCATGGCGATTTTTCTCGCCAGCGCAGAGGCCGACTACGTGGTTGCCCAAACCTACAATGTCGATGGCGGGAACTGGATGAGCTGAAGATGCCGATAAAATTGAACCAGCAATTCCTTGATCGCCTTCCCGGCAATGTTTCTGTTCCGAAATATGATCGGTCAAAACTCAGTCCAGGCATTTTGCACATGGGCGTGGGCAATTTTCATCGCGCCCATCAGGCGATCTATCTCAATCGGTTGTTCGACCTTGGGGACAGTCTCGATTGGGCCATCATAGGCGCAGGAACACGTGCGAATGATGCGGAGATGCGCCGCAGGCTGCACGATCAGGACTGGCTCACAACGATTGTTGAACTCGAGCCCAGCGGGCTGACAGCGACAGTGTGTGGTTCCATGGTGGATTTCATTGATATTGATCCCGCACGCATTGTCGAAGCCCTCGCACGACCGGAGATTCGCATTGTTTCCCTGACGATCACCGAGGGCGGCTACTATCTGGATGCAACCACCGGCGGGTTTCAGTCGGATCATCCCGAGATGTTGGCCGATGGCCGCAATCCGCAGGCGCCCAAAACGGTCTTTGGCCTTTTGCTGGCTGGGATTGAAAGAAGGCGGCAGGCGGGGCTGCCACCGTTTACGGTGATGTCATGCGACAACCTGCCGGAAAACGGCAAGATCACCCGCCAGACGATGATCGGCCTGGCGCAATTGATGTCGGGTGAGCTGGCCGCCTGGGTTGAAGCCAATGTCGCATTTCCAAACTCCATGGTCGATTGCATCACTCCGGCGACATCAGATCGCATGCGCCAGACAGTCGCTGCAGAATTCGATATCCTCGATTCGTCACCGGTGGCCTGCGAACCGTTTCGCCAATGGGTATTGGAGGACAATTTCCCTCAAGGCCGTCCGGCGCTAGAGAAGGTCGGTGTTGAATTCGTTGATGATGTTGCCCCTTACGAATTGATGAAATTGCGTATTCTCAATGGCGGTCATGCGTCCATTGCCTATCCGGCCGCGCTCATTGGGATTGATTTCGTCCACGATGCCATGGCTGAACCGCTTGTCAGCGGGTTTCTCGAAAGTGTCGAAACCCGGGAGATCATCCCAACGGTTCCCTTGGTTCCTGGCGTGGATTTTTCCGACTATTTCGCCAAGGTAAAAACGCGTTTTTCCAATGCGGCTGTTGCCGATACAATTCCGCGCCTTTGTCTGGATGGTTCGAACCGGCAACCCAAATTCATTTTGCCGACGATTGCCGACCGGCTCAAAGAGGGGCTGCCCGTCGACGGCCTGGCACTCGAGGTGGCGCTGTGGTGCCGCTATTGTTTTGCCACCGATGATGCGGGAAACGCCCTGGAAGTGGCGGATGCCAAGGCGGAATATCTGCGCCAAAGGGCGCAGAAGGCAAAAGACAACCCGTCGGCCTTTCTGGACATGCAGGATATATTCGGCCTGCTGGGAGACAATGCGGTCTTCGTTCAGGCGTTTTCTTCGTCGCTGCGTTCACTTTGGGATGAGGGGACGCGTCAAACACTGGCCCATTATATCGCAAAAACCGCGCCATAGGCTCAGGTTCTGTCAGGCAAATGTGAGGCTTGCAGCAGGACTATTGATTTATCCGGTCTGGTGATAAGAAGAAAAATCAGTTCAGATAAACGGGCTGTCACCGGATCGTGAACCGCTCGAAAGAATCTGCGATGAACCTGCGTGTTGCTCTCTATACATTTGGGCAGTTTTCAATGCCCGCCGATGATCCCGTCAATGACGGCTTCCACTGGCGCAACGATCCCATTTTGGAAAATATTGAAAATGCTCCAGGATTTCTGGCTCGCTCTGGCTATGCCAGTGACCCGGGGCCGGAACCATGGGGCGAGGAAATTTATCCCCGGTTCTACAAGGAGCGCGGTGACGGATGGTCACCGGCATCACTCTCACTGTGGAGCGATCTTGCGTCACCCATGGCCTTTTCCTATTTCGGGCTTCACGCCGAAGCCCTGTCACACGGGCGAGAATGGTTTCAAAAACCCCAATGGCCGCCCTATGTGCTTTGGTGGGTTGATGGCAGCCATATGCCGCAATGGCGCGACGCCGTCGTCAGACATGAACATCTTCACGACAAGGGGACGACGGCTTTTGCCTTTGATTTCAAACACCCTTTCGACGCCAGCGGCCAGCCGACGAAAATTGACAGGGAACGGCTCAAGGCGATTGTCGGATTGCAGGCAAGGCAGGGGTGAAAATCACAGGTTGCAGGCAAGGTTTTGATCGACTGGTCAAAAGAAGCCTTGACATTCTGCCGCCATTGGACCATTTACGGGTTGAACGTTGTCCGGCTGCCGCGTGAGCAGTCTGCTTTCAAGATATGACTGGTCTACAGTCTGACCGAATAGAGTACAGGACACGTCCTCTCCCCACACTGGTTTTGACCACGCGGGGGAATTCTCCAAAAGTTCCCATTTCGCGCGGGGTTCTGACGATCCGCACGTCCACAAGGCAATCCTGTCTGGGGCATAAGTGAGATCGCGACCGCACGGCTGTCATCCGCGCCCATTGAATGGGCCGCGGTCAATGCTGCGCCTAACGTATTCACTTGCGTGAATGGACTTCCAATGGAGGCCTTTGCGCACATAAAAAGGCTTATTCATTTGACACAATTTGAAGCCCTCGGGCTTTCTGCAAACATTCTTGCTTCTGTAAAGTTGCTCGGATTTGACACCCCAACCCCAATCCAGGCCCAGGCTATTCCACTGGTACTGAAAGGCCATGACCTGATGGGTCTGGCCCAGACCGGCACTGGCAAGACGGCTGCTTTCGGCCTGCCATTGGTCCATCACCTGCTCGCCGAGAATATCAATCCGGCACCACGTTCAGCGCGCGCGCTCATTCTTGCGCCGACACGCGAACTGGTCAATCAGATCGCTGATCATCTGCGCACCTATGTCAAGCGTACACCGCTGCGCATCACCGTGGTCATTGGCGGTGCCTCGATCAACGTGCAGCGCAAGAACCTTGAGCGTGGCACGGATATTCTGGTGGCAACGCCGGGCCGATTGCTTGATCTCGTGGAGCGCAAGGCCGTCTATCTGGACAAGGCAAAGTATCTTGTTCTGGACGAAGCCGATCAGATGCTGGACCTGGGTTTCATTCATGCCCTGCGCCAGATAGCCAAACTGCTGGGCACCCCCCGCCAGACATTGCTGTTTTCGGCAACCATGCCCAAACAGGTCGAAACCCTGTCGCGTGCCTATCTGAACGACCCGGTCCGTGTTGAAACGACACCGCCCGGAAAGGCTGCCGACAAGATCACCCAGTCTGTCCATTTCGTCAATCAGCGCGGCAAGGCCGATATGCTGAAGGATTGTCTGATTCAGCGCCGGGATGACCTCTCGCTGGTTTTTGCCCGTACAAAACATGGCTCAGAAAAACTGATGAAACATCTGGTCGCCTGTGGTTTCAAGGCCAGTTCGATTCATGGCAACAAGAGCCAGGGTCAGCGCGAACGGGCCATCAAGGCTTTCAAGGCCGGTGAAATTCGCGTCCTTGTCGCCACCGATGTTGCGGCGCGCGGTATTGATATTTCCGGCGTCTCCCATGTTTACAACTACGATCTGCCGGATGTTGCGGAAAGCTATGTTCACCGCATCGGTCGAACAGCGCGTGCTGGTGCAGCCGGTGAAGCGGTTGCTTTTTGCTCCCCGGACGAAATCCATCTCTTGCGCGCCATTGAAAAATTGATGGCTATCAAGATCACGGTCGCCAGTGGCGAGGTTCCTGAAGAGGGCCATGCTGTCAAAAGACCTGCACGCGGCGGCAATGGACAAAAGAGTGGGCGTAATGCCGGCTCCGGACGTCCCGCACGCTCCGGCAAGTCTGCCGGTCAGAAGAGTGGCGGCGGCAGAGGTGCTGACGACCGTATCGGTGACTTGCGTTCGGAAGGCCCCAAGAAGCACCGTGGAAAACGCGGCGTGCCTGCAGGGTTTGGTGACAAGAACCATGCCGTTTCCAGCACCCGTTCAGGTGAGGGCAATCGCTCAAGTGCCAATCCCAATGGCAATCCCGGCAAACGGACCCGCTCAAGACGCAAGTCCATAGCGGCCTGAAAATCCGGCTCATCGTTTTAGAGCAATCATTTGGGGGGAACCGTTTCACGGTTTCCCCCTATTTGTTTTTTGCCAGTCTCTTTATCAGCCAGTCGTGCTGTCAGCGAGTTTGGCGCGCAGCGCATAAAGCGCTTCCAGCGCATCGCGCGGCGTCAATTCATCGGGATCAAGAGCCGCCAATGCGGCTTCGATCTCTGAAGGGCCATTTTTCTTCGTTGCCTGTTTCCTGATTTCGGCATTGAACAACGGCAGATCATCAACCAGTTGATGGGCAGGGCTCTTGCGCTCGCCCTCTTCCAGCTGGGTCAGGACATTGCGGGCGCGTTTGACGACCGATTCCGGCAGGCCGGCAAGACGTGCGACCTGTATCCCGTAGGATCTGTCGGCAGCGCCCGGTCCCACTTCATGCAGGAAGATGACCTCGTTTTCCCATTCCTTGACCCGCATGGTCGCATTGGCCAGCCGAGAGAGTTTCTCCGACAGGACGGTCAATTCATGGAAGTGGGTTGCAAACAGGCCGCGGCAGCGATTGACCTCATGCAGATGCTCAACCGCTGCCCAGGCAATAGACAGGCCGTCAAAGGTTGCTGTGCCCCTTCCTATTTCATCCAGAATAACCAGCGAACGTTCACTGGCCTGATTGAGAATGGCCGCGGTTTCCACCATTTCAACCATGAAGGTGGAGCGGCCCCGAGCCAGATCATCGGAGGCGCCAACACGTGAAAACAGCCGGTCAACGATGCCGATATGGGCGCTGCCGGCGGGCACGAACGACCCCATTTGAGCCATGATGGCAATCAGTGCATTCTGTCGCAGAAAGGTCGATTTGCCGCCCATGTTCGGTCCGGTCAAAAGCCAGATGGCACCTTCCGCGCTTTCGCCCTTGGGTGACAGATCGCAATCATTGGCCACAAAGGGGTTTTCCGCCTGACGCCGCAATGCTTGCTCGACCACCGGATGGCGCCCCGCCACGATACGGAAGGCCGTCGACAGGTCGACGCTGGGTCGACAATAGCCCTGTTCCTCGGCAAGCTGTGCGAGAGAGGCCGATACATCAAGGGCAGCCAATGCCCGCGCCGCCAATGTGATGGCGGTCGCCGCGCCAACGACGGCGGCCGTCATTTCATCAAAGATGCCGGATTCGATTGTCTGCGCCCGGTCGGCGGCATTGGCGATGCGGCTTTCCAGATCAGCCAGTTCCGTCGTGGTAAAGCGCATGGCGCTGGCCATGGTCTGGCGATGGATGAACCGGGCCTTGGCTTCGTCGCCTTCGGTGAGCGTCGACGCATTGCCGGCGGTCACTTCGATAAAATATCCAAGCACGTTGTTGTGCTTTATTTTCAGCGATTTGACGCCCGTTTGCTCGGCATATTGCAACTGCAGACCGGCAATGACCTTGCGCGACTGATCACGCAGTGCCCGCATTTCATCAAGCTCTTGATGGTATCCGTTGCGAATGAATCCGCCGTCCCGGCGCATAAGCGGCAATTCTTCGGCGAGGGCCGCATCAAGCTTTTCGGCCACATCGTTTGGCAATTCCTTCAGACAGGCGATGCATGCCGAAATTTCCTCCGGCAGTGCATCTGCCTGAATCAGGCCTGCCAGCTTGCCGGCTGTTTCCAGGCCTTGCCTGATGGCGCCAAGGTCGCGGGGGCCGCCTCGGTTGAGCGCCAGTCGTGACAGAGCCCGAGGCATGTCGGGGGCAGATTTCAGTGTTTCTCTGGTTTGGTCGCAAAGGCCCGGCTGGGCCAGGAACCAGGCAATGGCGTCAAGTCTTTGAGCGATGATGTGCGGATCGGTCAGGGGCGACATCAGTCTTTCGGCCAGCAGCCTGCCGCCGCCGCCCGTAACGGTGCGGTCAATGGCCGCAAGCAATCCGCCTTTGCGGTCACCCGACAGGGTGCGCAGCAGTTCCAGATTGGTGCGGGTTGCCGGATCAATGAAGAGAGATGCATTTGCCGTTTCCCGTTCGGGACGCGCCAGAGGCGGGCGTTCGGACAGCTGCGTTTTTTCGATATAGGCAACGGCGGCAGAGGCGGCCGCCAGTTCAGGCCGGGAGAAATTGCCGAAACCGTCGAGTGTCGAGACTGCGAAAAATCTGGAAATGCGCCCCTCGGCACTGCTGCTGTCAAACAGCACTGAAGGTTGCGGTGAGACAATGGCTCCGAGCACATCGAAGACAGGCCGCAAGGTCTCATCGTGAAACACCCGGTCGGCGACAATCAGTTCCTTTGGATCAATGCGCATGACGTCGGCAACGATTCTGTCGGCCGTTGTTTCCGCCACCCGGAATGTTCCGGTGGAAATATCGACCCAGGCCAGTGCAAAGCCGCCCTGGCCGAGGCCCTTGACCCGGGCAAGCGCCATCAGATAGTTCGATTCCGAGGGCGAGAGCAGCCGCTCTTCCGTCAGGGTACCTGGCGTGACCAGACGCACCACATCGCGTTTGACGACGGATTTCGAGCCGCGTTTTTTTGCCTCTGCGGGATCTTCCGTCTGTTCGCATACGGCGACGCGAAATCCCTTTTCGATCAGTTTCAGCAGGTAGTCATCGGCTGCGTGGACGGGAACGCCGCACATCGGGATGTCCTGGCCCAGGTGCTGGCCGCGCTTTGTCAGGGTAATGCCAAGCGCCTTTGACGCCTCGACGGCATCGCCGAAAAAAAGTTCGTAAAAATCACCCATCCGGTAAAACAGCAAAGATTCAGGGTTTGCCGCCTTGATCGCGATGAACTGTTCCATCATGGGTGTTGCTGCTGCGCGGCTTTCAGCCGTGTCGAGCTCTGCTGTGCTGAGCATGCTTATTGTTCCCGGTGATTCGCAAATCACACATTTATGGATTCTGCCGGTTGGCAGTTTCAATGGTTTGAGTAAAGTGCATCTCCTCGGATGAACTTTACACAAGGCCGCTCGCACCCTAACGGTGTACGGGCAAGAAAAACAACAGGGCAGTTGCCGTCAATGCGCTTCGCCCACAACAGGTTGGAAAACATGCCCGATATGGACAAAGCATCACTGTCAATGTCAACAATAACCGAACAGGAAGCTCTGGATTTTCATTCGCGCGGCCGACCGGGAAAACTGGAAATCAACGCCACCAAGCCGATGGCCACACAACGCGATTTGTCGCTGGCCTACTCACCGGGTGTCGCGGTCCCCGTCAAGGCGATCGCCGAAGATCCCTCGCGTGCCTATGATTATACCGCACGCGGCAACCTTGTCGGTGTGATTTCCAATGGAACGGCGATTCTTGGTCTGGGCAATTTGGGGGCTTTGGCCTCCAAGCCGGTCATGGAAGGCAAGGCCGTTCTGTTCAAGCGTTTTGCCGATGTGGATGCCATCGATCTGGAAGTCGGAACGGAGGACATTGACGAATTTGTCAATAGTGTGCGCTATCTGGGCCCCACTTTCGGCGGCATCAATCTGGAAGACATCAAGGCCCCCGATTGTTTCATCATCGAGCAGCGCCTGCGCGAAGTGATGGACATACCGGTTTTTCATGACGACCAGCATGGCACCGCCATCATTGCTGTTGCCGGCCTGATCAATGCGCTGCATCTGACCGGCCGGGATCTGAAAAACACCAAGCTGGTGTGCAACGGTGCGGGCGCTGCGGCAATTGCCTGTATGGAACTGATCAAATCAATGGGATTTGAGTCAGACAACATCACGCTTTGTGACACCAAGGGCGTTATCTACCAGGGTCGTGAAGACGGCATGAATCAGTGGAAATCGGCGCATGCGGTCAAAACCGATGCGCGCACATTGGTGGATGCGGTTGAGGGAGCAGACGTGTTTTTTGGCCTGTCCGTCAAAGGTGCACTGACAAAAGAGATGGTGCGCTCCATGGCGGCCAACCCGATCATCTTTGCGATGGCCAATCCCGACCCGGAAATCACACCGGAAGAGGTGGCCACCGTGCGCGATGATGCCATCATTGCAACCGGCCGGTCGGACTATCCCAACCAGGTCAACAATGTACTGGGATTCCCCTATATCTTCCGCGGTGCGCTTGATGTGCGGGCCTCCACGATCAATGACGCCATGAAGATTGCTGCCGCCGAAGCGCTGGCCAGTCTGGCGCGTGAGGATGTTCCCGACGAAGTGGCGGCGGCCTATCAGGGAAACCGACCGCGTTTTGGTCCCAACTACATCATACCGGTGCCCTTTGATCCGCGTTTGTTATGCGATGTGCCGGTGGCCGTTGCGCGCGCGGCCATGGAATCCGGCGTGGCCCGCAGGCCGATCATCGACCTCGAGGGCTATGGCCGCGAATTGTCGGCCCGCCGCGACCCGATTGCATCGACGCTGCAGCGAATCTATCAGGCGGTTCGCCGTCAGCCGCGCCGGGTGGTCTTTGCCGAGGGCGAAGAGGAACACGTCATGCGCGCTGCTGTTTCCTATGTGAACCAGCGGCTGGGCACGGCCATTCTGCTGGGGCGCACCGAGCAGGTGGAAGAAATGGCAAAACAGGCCGGTATTGATCTGAACCGGCCCGGCCTCCAGTTGATCAATGCCCGTGTTTCCAAGCGTTGCGACGCCTATACGGAATATCTCTATGCGCGTCTCCAGCGCCATGGATATCTGTATCGAGACTGCCAGCGCCTGATCAATACGGACCGCAATCATTTTGCCGCCTGCATGGTGGCTCTGGGGGATGCGGATGCCGTGGTGACCGGAACAACCCGCAACTATTCGACGGCACTTGAAGACGTTTGTCGGTGCATTGATGTCAAACCCGGACACCGGGTTATCGGCGTATCCCTGGCCCTGTGTCGTGGTCGCACCGTTCTGGTGGCCGATACTGCGGTGATCGATATGCCAAATTCCGAAGAACTGGCTGACATCGCCGAAGAGGCGGCAGGCATGGCGCGGCGCATGGGTTATGAACCCCGCGTCGCCATGCTGGCCTATTCAACCTTTGGTCATCCTGAGGGTGAGCGGGCCGAGCGGGTCCGTGAGGCCGTCAATATTCTTGACCGGCGCCGGGTCGATTTCGAGTATGATGGAGAGATGGCAGCCGACGTGGCGCTCAATGCCGACAGAATGGCGCAATATCCGTTTTGCCGGCTGTCGGGAACGGCCAATGTTCTGGTCATGCCGGCTTTCCACTCCGCCTCGATCGCCACAAAGATGCTGCAGGAACTGGGCGGCTCGACAGTCATCGGACCCTTGCTTGTCGGCCTCGACAAATCCGTCCAGATCGTCTCCATGGGCGCCCGCGATTCCGATATCGTCAACATGGCCGCCATCGCCGCTTACAATGCGGGGAGTTAAAGCGAGATCCGAAAAGTGCGCAGCGGTTTTCGGATAAATCGAGCGACAGGAGAAATGCGGAGATCCGAAAAGTGCGCAGCGGTTTTCGGATAAATCGAGCGATAGGAGAAATGCCGAGATCCGAAAAGTGCGTAGCGGTTTTCGGATAAATCGAGCGACAGGGAAAATGCGGAGATCCGAAAAGTGCGGTGCGGTTTTCGGATGAAATGGTATCAATAAAAGGCAGCGCTGGTTCAGCGCTGCCTTTTGCAATTGATGGTCTCTCTACGATGCAAAGCGACTGGCATCGGCCCCATAATGGTTGATGTAGCGATGGTTGATTTTTGCAATGGGCAGGATCACCATGACATCCGTTGTGCCGAATGGCCGATCGACAACGGCGCCGTCACCGATCATTGCACCGACACGCAGATAGCCCTTGATCAGCGGCGGAAGCAGGTTGAATGCGCTGCGCATGTCAGTTGCTTCCTTGGGCATCAGATCCATGTTGCTATAGAGTTCCGGCCTGGCGCTGACCGCCCAGGGGCCCTTGGCCAGGTGATTGTGGTGCATATAGGACAAGGGCACGGCAAGGGCTTCCGGTCTTGTTCCATGAAGCGAAGCGCAACCGAACATTGCATCAATTCCATGCTCCAGAGCATAGGCCCAATTGCCCTGCCACAGGAGTTCGACCGTGCGCCGGTTGCGGTATTGCGGAAGGACGCAGGAGCGGCCAAGTTCGACGAAGCGTTTTTCCGGATGCCGGGCCAGCATGTCATTAACGGCGAATTCCGATGTTGAATAGAATCCGGTATTCGCACGTGCCACGTCCTGCCGCAGCAAACGGTATGTGCCGACGATCTGCTCTTCGGATCCGCCAACGATTGACCGATCCAGTACCAGAAGGTGATCACACACGGCATCATAGGCATCGATATCACGTCTCAGACGCATGCATTCCGGCGGCAGCACAGCACCCATTTCATTGGCAAAAACCTTGAAACGCAATGCCTGAGCGGCTTCCACCTCCGTGGATGTGGAGGCCAGTCTGGTTTCCAGACTGCCAATGCGGCCCAATATCGTGCTGTCGCTGCGCACGATGTCAAGCACCGATCGAGGAGCAGCGCTGCTGCCGGTCTGTATTTCCCTCATGTTCATTGCCATGGCAAATCAATCCTGTGAAGCTGTCATGATGCCCTTTAAGCAGAACAATACGACAAAGCGGTGACGTTCCGGCACCGACATTTTCACACGGGGAAGGGGGATCCGAAAAGAACATCGTCATGACACGGTCATTTCTTCATGTCGACGACGACGCGCCCGCGGATGTTCCCGTCGATAAGAGCATGCGCTGTCTCGACGATGTCATCAAAGCCGATTGTCTTTGACAGGCTGTGTAATTTTCCGAGATCGAGATCACGTCCCAAGCGCTTCCAGGCTTCTTCCCGCAAGGGTTTTGGCGCCATCACAGAATCGACACCAAGCAGCGCGATACCGCGCAGAATGAAAGGCATCACGGTGGCCGGAAGATCCATGCCCTGTGCCAGACCGCAGGCCGCGACCGCACCGCCATACTGGGTCATGGCCAACATATTGGCCAGTGTATGACTGCCAACGGCATCGATGCCACCGGCCCAGCGTTCCTTGCCCAATGGCCTTCCAGGCTCTGAAAGCTCTTTGCGGTCAATGATTTCATTGGCGCCGAGTGATTTCAGAAAATCTTCTTCCTCAGGCCTGCCTGTTGATGCAATCACGGTGTAACCGAGCTTCGAAAGAATGGAGACTGCAACAGATCCGACGCCGCCATTCGCACCGGACACAACTATAGGTCCGCTTGCGGGAGTCAGGCCATAGCGCTGCAGGGCCATGACGCACAGCATCGATGTGTAACCAGCCGTGCCGATGGCCATGGCGTCCATTGCGCTGATATTGGCTGGCCTCTTGATCAGCCAGTCACCGCTGACCCGGGCGTATTTGGCAAAAGCGCCCATATGGGTTTCCCCGACGCCCCAGCCATTCAAGATAACGCTATCGCCGGCAGCAAAACCGGCATGGCTGGACTGCACGATGGTGCCGGCGCAATCAATGCCCGGAATCATCGGCCAGCGTCGGATCACCGGCGCTTTGCCGGTAATGGCCAGACCATCCTTGTAATTGATGGTGGTCGCCTCCACCTCAAGCAGCACATCGCCGTCCATCAGATCACCGAGATTGAGCTGGCGCGTTTCTACCTTTTGCACTTTGTCATCACCGCGTGAAATGACAATGGCCTTGAATGGTTCTTGCATTTTGTCGCTCCTCAAGCATTTTGGCAGGCAGTTTGCTCAGCCTGCTTCTTCTGTTTCTTCGATATTTTCAGAATAGAGCCATTTGCCGAAAAGTTCGTCAATGATGATGGCTGCGGCGCCAACGCTGATATAGGCATCGGCAAGATTGAAGACGGCAAAATACCAGCCGTTTACATGAAATGAAATATAATCGATGACATAGCCATGGCTTGCCCGGTCGATGAGGTTGCCGATCGCGCCGGCCACAATCAGAGCAAAGCCGATCTGGCTGATCCATCGCCCCGGTGTGCTGCGTGCCCACAAGGTGGCAACAAAAGCGACAACCACCAGCGTCAGTGCGATCAGCCATTTGTCATCCAGCCAGGCCAGCATGGAGAAAGCGATACCTTCATTGTGGGTGCGAAACAGCCCCAGCACCGGAAGAATATCAACCATCTGGTGATATTCCAGCATTTCTTCGACCAGCCATTTCACCATCTGATCCATTGCAACAAGCAGGGCCACCAGGGCCATGGCATAGCGGGGGCGCGAAAACAGCGATCGGACGATTCTTTTCATTGTCGTACCTCCAGCAGATGGCGGCGGGCCTCAAACAGCATGACGGCGGTGGCAATTGCCAGATTGAGGGAATCGGCCTTGCCCGACTGCGGAATGAGCGCCAGTTCGTTGCAGCGTTGGGCAAGGGTCTCGGGCAGGCCGGCCTGCTCGTTGCCCATCAGCAGAACGGTTGGCCGCTGTTTGTAGTCGATGGTTCTGTAGTCGACCGCGCCCGCCAGATGCGTGCCGACAAGGTGAACCTTTTGCCGATTGCACCAGGTGAGAAAGTCTTCGACACCCGCCCTGGCGATGGGAACGGCAAAAATCGAGCCCATGGTCGCTCGCGTTGTTTCCAGTGAGAATGGGTCTGTGGTTTCGCCAACGAGGATGACCCCGCTGGCGCCAGCGGCATCGGCGGTGCGGATGATTGTACCGAGATTGCCGGGATCGCGAACCCGGTCCAGCGCAATATAGGTCTCGCCTTGCTTCGGCTGGATCGAGGCCAGAGCCGCATATTTCTGCTCAAAGACGCCGCAGACCATTTGCGGATTGTCCCGCCGGGTAATGGAACCCAGAACCTTTTCGCTGACTTCAAGCACAAGGCCGCCTCTGGCGATGGTGCGGGCTGCGACTTGCTCGACCGTTGCATTGCCCTTTGCTGCCTTGGAATAGATCAGCGTGCTGATCTGCCAGTCCTGTTCTAACGCATCAATCACCAGTTTCAGACCTTCGGCCATGAAACTCGAGGTGCGGTCGCGGTTCTTTTTTTGCGTGAGAGAGCGAATGTCCTTGATCAGAGGATTTGTCAGGCTGGTGACTTCCTTGACCTGCCCGACCCGGTTGCTGCGTTTGCTTCCATCCGCAATCTTTGCCGACGTTGTTTTGTCCTGGGTCAATTGGCAATCCATCTGCTGAAGAGAGAAGTTGACAGGGCCCGGCCAGCCGATTGTTCCCGCAGGATCAATTCGCCCGATTCCACCTGGCCGCCGGTGCCGCGCATGGTTTCCCGCAGCAATTCGTGAATCGAATAGAACGAAGCACGGATCGAATAGGCGGTCAGCACGAGGGCGGTTGGCTGCGGGCTGAGAATGGAGCGGCAGATATCCAGCATCAGGGGCAGATGCTCAAACAGATGCCAGACTTCGCCATTGGGACCGCGGCCGAATTTGGGAGGATCCGTCAGGATGATGTCGTAGCTGTTGCCGCGTCGTTCTTCGCGCGCAATGAATTTCATGGCATCATCACATATCCAGCGGATCGGCCTATCCTGCAGGCCGGCCAGCAGCTGATTTTCGCGTGCCCAGCCGATGGCCTTTTTGGATGCGTCCACATGGGTGACCTCTGCGCCGGCCTTGGCGGCGATCAAGGATGCAACGCCCGTATATCCGAACAGATTGAGGACCTTCAAAGGCCGCTTGCTTGCCTGGATCTGCTCGCGCATCCACAGCCAGTGGGCTATTTGTTCGGGAAAGACGCCGACATGGCGAAAGGATGTAAATCGTCCATGAAAATCAACATCCAGAAGCTTCATGGGCCATGTTTCGCCCAAAGGTTCTCCGGGGAACCGCCATCGGCCCAAACCATCCTCATCGACATCACCGGAAAACACCGCGTCTGCGTTGTCCCATTCGCCTTTTGCAAGAGCGCGAGGCCAAAGCGCCTGGGCTTCGGGGCGCACGATGCGATAGGGACCATATTGCTCGAGCTTTTCGCCATCGCCACTATCGATCAGCTCAAACCCGTCCGTTGCTGCGGTCTCCAGAATAATGGGGACCGTTTGTGCAGGCCTGTCGCCTGTCGGCTTTGACAACGGTCGCATTGCAACGGCCGGCGTCCGGGGTGCAGCGGCTTCCGGTTTCGCCGATTTGCCGGCGTGGTTTGATTTGCGCGCAGAGGTTTCGCGACCTTCAGCTGCGCTGTCGGCTTTTTTTCCGCGCGCGAATTTTCCCTCGGCCAGTTTCCCCTGAGCTGGTTTCCCCTGGGCCGGTTTTACATGACCCGGTTTTCCCTGGGCCAATCTTCTCTGGGCCAATCCTCTCTGGGAATGTCTTTGTGGTCGTTCTTTCAATCAATCAGTCCGTTCAATCTGCAAGTGCCAAACCCTGTCATATCATGCAAATAGCATTGCTGTTGGGCTTGGCAAAGGCGTTTTGTCTTTGCATCACACCGTAGCATGAGTAATAAATCAGGAACTGCATCAAAGAGGTAAGGATCGACACATGGAAATGAATGGCGAAGAGCGTATTGCGGCCTCAAGGGAAGCGGTCTGGGAAGCATTGAACAACCCCGAGATACTCAAGCAGTGCATACCGGGATGTCAGTCGCTGGAAATGACCGGTGAAAACGAAATGTCTGCGACTGTCAAACTGAAAGTCGGACCGGTATCGGCCACGTTCAAGGGAACGGTCAATCTGGAAAACATCAACCCACCCGAAAGCTACACGATCTCCGGTGAGGGCAAGGGCGGCATTGCAGGTTTTGCCAGAGGTGGTGCGGATGTCGCACTGCGTGAAGACGGCGCGGAAACCATTTTGACCTATGACGTCAAGGCGCAGGTTGGCGGCAAGATTGCGCAATTGGGATCAAGGCTGATTGATTCGACCTCCAAGAAACTGGCCGGCCAGTTTTTCACCAATTTCGGCGAGATTGTGGGTGGTGAGGAATAAAGCGAGATCCGAAAAGTGCGGAGCGGTTTTCGGGCAAATCGAGCGATAGGCAGGAATCCGAGATCCGAAAAGTGCGGAGCGGTTTTCGGGTAAATCGAGCGATAGGCAGGAACCTGAGATCCGAAAAGTGCGGAGCGGTTTTCGGGCAAATCGAGCGATAGGCAGGAATCCGAGATCCGAAAAGTGCGGAGCGGTTTTCGGGCAAATCGAGCGATAGGCTGTCTAACTGGCGTTTTTCTTGAACCGGTTCCAGACCAGACAGCCGGCGGCGAAATCCTCAATGGAAGCGCCGGTTGACTTGAAAAGTGTAATCTCGTCTTGATCACGGCGCCCGCCATGTTCGCCTTTGCACAGCATGGCAAGATCAGCGACGATATCCGATCGCGTGATCAGCCCTGACTGCAGGGGCTGGACGATGTCGCCGCCTTCCTTGAGTGCGCCACCAAACGTATCGACAAAGAGGGTCGCGCGACGAATGGTTTCGTCGTCGCTTTCCCGCAATTGCGGCGTGAAGGCACCAACAAGATCCACATGCGTGCCGGGTTTCAGCCAGGAGCCCTCAATCAGCGGAATGGATGAGATGGTGGCTGCGCAAATGATGTCTGCCTCGGCAATGGCCGCGGCCCGATCGTCGGACACCTGCACGTCGAAGGCATCTGCGGAAAGACTGTCTGCCAATGTATTGGCGTGTTCAATGTTGCGGTTCCACACAGTGACCCGTGAAATGGGGTGCATGGCTGCATGTGCCCGTATCAGGTGCGGCGCCAGTTTCCCGGCACCGATCATCACCAGATGCGCTGCATTTTTGGGCGCCAGATAGCGTCCTGCCAGGGCAGAAGCGGTTGCCGTGCGCCACAGGGTCAGGCTTTGTCCGTCAATCAGGGCAAGCGGTTCGCCGGTGGTGCCATCAGACAGCAGATAGATCGCCATCACCGCCGGCTTGCCAATCTGATTGTTGTCGGGGCTGACCGTTGCAATCTTGACGCCCATATAGCCGTTTGAAGAAAGGGGCGCTTCGCTGAAATTTGTCCAGGCAGGCATCAACAGCAGGGTGCTGTCTGTTCCCTCGGCTCGTTCAATGGTGTGGTGATGTCGGACCGGTGCACAGATATCGCCGGAAAAAGCCTCGGCCAGCGCATCAGCCAGGCCATTGTAGTCAAGCAAGGCATTGACCTGATCGGCGGATATGATTTTCATGTTCTGATCTGTTCCATTGCATCGGCAGGTCTGCTGCCCTTCGCCAGTCCGGCGCGGTTTATCCTGACGTCAACAGGTTCCGGTTGGCCGCGCCTTCAGCCCGTTCCCGCTGCTTGTCGGCCTCCGTATGCCATTTGACAGCTTCCTTGGCCTCGACTCTGGCTTTCTTGCGATGTTTGCCCTGTTTGAACCAGGTGGCGAATGAACCGATAATCATCCCGACGATCATGGCCAGAAACAGAAAGACGAAAAACGGCGCATTGACGGAAAGCACCGTATCGCCTGGATCAAACGGATTGAGCGCCAGCGTGACCACGTTCCGGTTGGCAACCGACAGAACGATCAGCACGATGGCGATCGGTACGAGAATAAGAAAATTGATCAGTTTTCTGGTCATGATATCCAAACCCTTTTGCCTGCGGCCATGATGATCACCACTATGTGTCCTGTGCCTGTGTGTGATTCAAGCCCCGGGGCTCTGCCAGACAAGGGCACCAGGCTTCGAATGCTCAAAAACCGTCCGCAAGATGTACCTATTTAGCCTTTGGGCCGAAGGTCAGCCGTTGTCGTCAGGGTTCAGCCGTTCACGCAGTTCCTTGCCGGTCTTGAAAAACGGGACCCACTTTTCCTCGACAAACACCGATTCGCCGGTTCTGGGATTGCGCCCGGACCGTGATGGGCGATTCTTGACGGAGAAAGCACCGAATCCCCGCAATTCCACACGGTTGCCGTCCGCCAGGGCATCTGTAATCTCGTCGAGGACTGCATTGACGATATTTTCCACATCCCGGTGATAAAGATGGGGGTTGCGGGCTGCTATTATGTGCACGAGTTCCGACTTGATCACGGCGTTTCCCTCATCTGAATTACTTTTCTGCCGGGCCAAATTGCCAAACAGATACAAGGCCGTCAAGGAACAACTTGCGATCGGCCAATTGACGCAGTTCGTCAGCGAAGGGAAAGGCGTTTCCTTCAAGCGCACTGAGCATGCGCACCATTGCTGTGCCGAAGATCAATTCACTGTTTGATTTCCGTCGATCCCATTCAACAATCTTCAGGGAATCCGCAACGTCCTTTTCACTCAGATAGGAACGGATTTCAGCCTCGCCTCCGATGATGTCAATCAAGCCGTTGCCGACCGCCTGCCTGCCTGTAAAGATGCTCCCATCGGCAAGCTTGAGCGTGTCTGCACGCGACAGGTCGCGGCTTTCGGCCACAAGATCGACAAACCAGTCAAACGTATCATTGATCATCGAACCGATCATTGCCTTGGCGTCGTCGCTGGCGACATGAAAAGGAGACGGCTCTGCCTTGAGCGGCGCCGATTTGATCTCTTCAACCGATACGCCAACCTTCTCCAGCAGTTCGGACACCTGTGCATATTGGAATATCACGCCGATGGAGCCGATGATCGACGTGTCGCTGGCAACGATATAATCGGTGCCGCAGGCAATCATGTAAGCAGCCGAAGCCGCCAGGGTGCGTACTTCCGCCACCACCGGTTTTTCGTCTGCCACTGCACGCACGGCCCTGTAGACCGCTTCGCCGCCATAGGCGGTTCCACCAGGAGATGACAGGCGAACGACCAGCGCTTTCACGTGGTCATTCTTGCGAATGGCCTCCAGACGTTCAAGCAATTCGCTATCGTCAGTGATCACCCCGGAAATGGACACCCGTGCCACATGATCGGTCGATTTGCCGCTGATCGGGTCCGAACCCTGTGTGCTGGCCACAAGGCCCACCACGCCAACAACGGCAACAACAAATGCTGCGACCCTCCAGAAAGTCAGTTTCCGCCGCAGGCGGCGACGGTCCGCTATGCCCTGCTGATCCATTTCAAACCCCGTTCGTATAAATCTGATCGTTCAATTCAACCAATCAGATAGCAGATTGCCGCCCCGGCGCATAACCACAATTTGCGACATCGGAAAAAAAGCGCGTGGTGCACTGCATATAAAAACCATATTGGGTCTGTATGCCCCATCAGCCATGTGATAGGTTCTGCCAAATTTATTGGCAAGGGTGTGAAAGCCCGCCTGTCAGAACGTGTTGAATATCTGAAACTGATCAAGGGACAACAGGCATTCATGAGCAGTGTAACGGCACATTCTGACCATGTCGGCCGGAGCTACGCGGATGCCTTGCGGCATTCCGGCAGGGTCAGATTTTTCAGGCTTGTTTTTCCTTTGGCCACTGTCCTTGCCATTCTGGCTTTTATTGGTTCAACGATCATGTCGCGCGCCCTGCCCGAAGGCATGTCACTGGATGATGTGGAAATTTCCGGTGGTGAGCTGATCATGAGAAATCCGGTGATGACGGGGCAGGTTGGAGAAGACCAGAGTTACACGGTCACTGCGGCACGTGCGATACAGAACCTTTCCACACCCTCCATCATCAGGCTTGAGGATATTGTCGCGGATTTTCCCATGGGAAGCAGCGAAACTGCGCTTTTGAATGCCCTGAGCGGCATCTATTACCGCGAAAAAGAATCCCTGTCGCTTGACCAGCCCTTCACCGTGACGACCGAAACAGGTATTACTGCCCAGTTGCAATCTGCGCAGGTCGATATCAGGGGCGGCGGGCTGACATCGGATGGAGGGATCAGCATTGATACCGACAAGGGGTCAATTGTTGCAGAATCATTGACAATGGAAGATAAGGGCAAGGTTGTCATTTTCGAGCGCAATGTCCGCATGATTATCAAGCCTGGCGCTGTCAGGCAGACTGAAAAGGCTTCTGATGACCAGAATTGATGAAATTGTTCAACGAGGGGTAGGGCCATTGAACGCAGGAATTCGCAACAGATTTTGGGCGGTCCTTCTGGCCGCCGCAATTGTCACGCCCTCAATGGTTTTCAATCCGATCGTTGTGCAGGCGCAACAGCAGGCAGGCAGCAGGTTGAGTGGCCTGTCGCTTTCCGGTGACGAGCCCATTCAGATTGAAAGTGACAAGCTTGAGGTTGCAGATGAAAACGGCACCGCAACCTTCACGGGCAACGTCAAGGTGGTTCAGGGCAATACACTGATGCAATCGGGTAATATGGTCGTTCACTATGCCAGGGACGGCGGCAAGGCATCGGATGGATCCTCCCAGATTGATCGCATTGATGTGGACGGCAAGGTCTATATCAAATCTGAAAAACAGGAAGCCACGGCTGATCGCGGTGTTTTCAACATGAAAACCGAGATCGTGGAGCTGATTGGAAAACGGGTTGTCCTGTCCGAAGGCAACAATGTTTTTGTTGGATGCAAATTGACGGTGTTCATGAAAACAGGTGAAGCCAAGCTGGACAGCTGTGGTGGACGCGTTAGAATTCAGCTTGATCCCAAGTCAAGAAAATAGGCCTTCGGAGCATTCAACGTTGGCATTCATTTCAGCAATGTTCGGTGGCAAAACCGGCGTAGCGGGAGCACAAGCCCTGTCCGGTCAAAATTACGATGTATCAGATACCCAGATGGAACCGGACCGTTTTGACGGCACCCTGGTCGCCCGGAATCTGACCAAAACCTACAAATCGCGCCGGGTGGTTAATGGCGTTTCGATCGGCGTGCGTCGTGGTGAGGCCGTGGGATTGCTTGGTCCAAACGGTGCCGGCAAGACGACCTGTTTCTACATGATTACCGGACTGGTTCCCGTTGACGAGGGAACGATTTCCATCGACGGCAATGATGTCACGAAAATGCCCATGTACCGGCGCGCCAGACTGGGCGTAGGGTACCTGCCGCAGGAAGCCTCCATCTTTCGGGGCCTGAGTGTTGAAGCCAATATCAGGGCTGTTCTCGAGGTCGTTCAATCCAATCGCGCTTTGCGTGAACAAAAACTCGATGAACTGCTTGAAGAGTTTCATATTGCCCATCTGCGCAAGGCACCGTCGATCGCGCTGTCAGGCGGTGAGCGGCGCCGGTTGGAAATTGCCCGGGCACTTGCTTCCGATCCGACATTCATGTTGCTGGATGAGCCCTTTGCCGGGGTCGATCCTATCGCGATCAAGGACATTCAAGCCCTGGTGCGCCATCTGACCACGCGCGGCATCGGTGTTCTGATCACCGACCACAATGTCCGTGAGACCCTCGGTCTGATCGACCGGGCCTATATCATCCACGAGGGCAAGGTCCTGACCCATGGTCGGCCAAAGGATATCGTCGCGGATTCTGATGTCAGAAGGCTTTATCTGGGTGAGGAATTCAGACTTTAGCCTCAATATGAGGCTTTTTCAGCCATTCTTTGATGGATTCATCAGTTAAAACTTGACATTTGGAGGCGTTAAGCAATTTCTGGGCCAGATTGTCGGTGATTGAGCGCCTGCGGCGTTAAATCCGATGTATTTGCGTATCAGGGTGTATGTTCATGGCGCTATCGGCTTCATTGCAACTCAGGCAGAACCAGTCACTGGTGATGACGCCGCAGTTGATGCAGTCGATTCGGCTTCTGCAATTCACCCACATTGAACTCATGCAATTTGTTGAACTGGAAGTGGAAAAGAACCCGCTTCTGGAACGCTCGGATGAGACGGTTGACGGATCGCTGCCAGACCACAAGCAGAGCAGCCAGATCTCCAACGAGGGCGATGGCCCGCCGAACCCGCCTGGACCGCAACAGGAAACCGGTCAGGACGATTGGTTCCGCACCGAACTCGACCGTCATGGTCAGGAAACCTCCGCTGGGCTGGATGCGGCGCCAGAAGATGTTTTTCCTGAAGATTCCGGTGCACCGCAACCCGATACGCCGGAACTGGCAGACAATTGGAAGTCCATGCCGGGGTCGTCTTCCGTGTCAGCTGACGGTTTTCTCGACGTCGATGGATTTGCTGCGCGACCGCAAACTTTGCGGGACCATGTTGGTGAGCAGATTGCGCTGGCGTTTATCGACCCGGTTGAACGGCTGATTGCTCTGGATATTGCCGACCATCTGGATGCTGCCGGCTATGTTCAGGTCAATCTGAGCGAGCATGCCGAACGGTTGAATATCGAACTGGCCATCGTGGAAAAAACGCTTGATTGTCTGCAGGACCTGGAGCCGGCGGGCCTCTTTGCCCGTTCCCTGGCCGAATGTCTTGCTATCCAATTGCGCAGAAAAAATCGATTAGACCCGGCCATGCAGGCGCTGGTGGCGAATCTGGATCTGCTTGCCCGTCGTGATTTCAAGAGTCTGAAAAAGATTTGCGGTGTGGAGGAAGAAGACCTGTTGGACATGCTGTCGGAAATACAGGCTCTGGATCCCAAGCCCGGCAATCGTTTTGACACTGCATTTGTGCAGACCATTGTCCCCGACGTCTTTGTCCGCGCAGCACCAGGAGGCGGATGGTCTGCGGAACTGAACGCGGAAACATTGCCGCGCGTTCTGGTGGATGAAGCCTATTTTATCCAGATATCAAATTCTGTCGGGCAAAAGAATGAGGACCGGGAATTTCTCAATGAATGCATGCGAAATGCCAACTGGCTGACGCGCAGTCTCGACCAGAGAGCAAAGACCATTCTCAAGGTCACCAGCGAGATCATTCTCCAGCAGTCGGAATTCCTGCTGCATGGCGTCGAATCTCTGCGTCCGTTGACGCTCAAGACAGTCGCCGATGCGATCAAGATGCACGAATCGACGGTCAGCCGCGTCACATCCAACAAATATATGGCAACGCCCCGTGGGATATTTGAACTGAAATATTTCTTTACCGCCTCCATTCCTTCTTCCGGCACTGGTGACAGCCATTCATCTGCCTCCGTCCAGCACCGCATTCGTCAGATGATCAATGAAGAAGCACCGGAAAAGGTCTTGTCGGATGATGTTATCGTCGGTCTGTTGAAGCAGGACGGCGTGGATATCGCCCGTCGAACGGTGGCCAAATACCGTGAGGCAATGAATATTGCGTCTTCCGTCCAAAGGCGGCGCGAGAAACGGGCTTTGGCGCGCGCCGGACACTAGAAAAGTCCGATCGGCATGGTGCGATGGATGCTGCCAATTGCCAATGCAAAAGACGATGTGGTTTATGCCGATATGTGTTATACATCCTTATATTTTAGGGTTTCTGACCTGATTTAGCGACGAAAGTGGCCTCATGACGGGACTTGCATTGACATTCCCATCGCGCCGTTTTAAAGCCGCCGCGTCCACAGGCCAGACAGACTCATCAGGCTGCAAACAGGGCTGGACGTTTTACACAGCCAGATCGCGGAAGCATCACATTTGGCACCATTCGACTTGGATGGTGCTTCAGTCTGGCGTAGACTGTCATCAGGGTTCATAACAAAAAGGGTTCCAAAATGAACGTACGCGTATCGGGTAAACACATGGAAATCGGCGAAACATTCCGTACGCGAATAGAAGATCGGATTGGTGACGCTGTATCAAAATATTTTGATGGTGGTTATTCCGGTCAGGTAACGGTCGAAAAATCCGGTTCACGCTTCAGCGCGGATTGTCTCGTTCATCTCGACACCGGTGCATCCCTTCATGCCACAGGAGAAGCACAGGAGCCGCAGGCAAGCTTTGAAGCTGCTGCAGAGCGCGTCGAAAAGCGGCTGCGCCGCTACAAACGCCGCTTGAAGGATCATCATGCTGGTGGTCAAGCAAGCAGCGCTGAAATTGCCTACAAGATCATGGAATCAGTTCCTGGCGAAGAAGAGGAACTGCCCGAGGATTACGCACCTGTCATCGTGGCCGAATCCTTCAATGTCGTGCGCACCATGTCGGTTGCTGACGCGGTCATGGCGCTGGATATGACAGACAACCCGGTTTTGGTGTTCCGCAATGCCGGCAACAATGAAGTCAATTTTGTCTATCGCCGCAACGATGGAAATATTGGCTGGATCGATACGGCCGACGTCAAGAGCTGAGCATCGGGCAAAAGCGGGGCAGCCTTGATGGTTGCCCCTCAATACATATAATTCCACACTCGAGGTAAACGCGATGTCACTTGCGGATTTGATTGTACAGGACGCAGTACTTCCCGCACTCAGGGTTAACTCCAAAAAGCAACTTCTTCAGGAAATGTCAGCCAGAGCAGCCCAGGTGACGGGGCTGTCCGAGCGTGAAATTTTTGATGTCATTTTGCAAAGAGAGCGCCTTGGATCAACCGGAGTGGGAAATGGCATTGCCATTCCGCACGGCAAACTCACGTCGATCAATCATATCGTCGGCGTTTTTGCCAGGCTTGTGACGCCGGTCAATTTTGAAGCGTTGGACGACCAGCCAGTGGATCTGGTCTTTCTGCTGCTGGCACCGGAAGGGGCTGGAGCAGATCATTTGAAAGCACTGTCGCGTATCGCACGCGTCTTGCGTGATGGGGAGTTGGTGTCGAAATTGCGCCAGACGGATTCATCATCGGCACTTTACGCGTTCCTGACAGCCGAACAGGCGTCGAATGCAGCGTGAGTTCAACGGCCCCCGATCACATCCAGATTTTAATATCTGAAACATTCTCGGGGACTGTCATGATTATCAATGCACACTGACGGTGCTGATCGCGTCTTCTTGCGCCTTGCCATAGATGCTGTGGGGATCGTCACTGAGGAACAGTGGCGTGCCATCGGCCCCGAAAAGGGCCCACAGGTCAATCCCCGACTCCAGGTGAGGTGCTTCGGGAAAGCGCTGCGTCACTTCATCTGATGACATCTTGCGGATATAGCCGACCTGACCTTCGCCAAGATGCGCCAGTTCGTCCTTGCTGATCTCTATTATCGTGTTGTCTGATCTCATTTCGGATCCTCCTTCGGAAGATTTGACCCATTTGTGTGGGCAGGTTGGAATTCTCTGAACGCAAGTGCCTTTGCAAAAATCTGGTTCCCTGAAGGAAACCGCGCCCATGGCACCTATTCAATCATTGACGGCTATTGCAATTTTTCTGGCCTGACGCTCCGGCTCCGGTTTGGCCAGATCAATAGCCAGCAATCCGTTTTTCAGCTCAGCCCCCAGTACATGCATGCCGTCGGCAAGCATGAACGTGCGCTGAAACTGTCGTGCTGCAATGCCGCGATGAAGATATTCGCGATCTTCCGAATCTATCTGGCGGCCGCGGATGATCAATTGGTTCTCCTGAACGGAAACATCCAGATCGTCCTGAGCAAAACCGGCAACAGCCAGAGTGATGCAGAGTTTTTCCGACTGTGAAGAGCTGGCTGGAAACCGCTCAATATTATAGGGCGGGTAGCCATCACTGCCCTTGGCAATGCGCTCAAGGGTTTTTTCCATCGTGTCAAAGCCGAGCATAAGCGGGCTCGAAAAAGGTGTCATTCGAGACATTCTACCTTCCTGTCCTTGGTTACAAGCGACATGCGTGCGAGCCTGCTTTCAGCACCCGCATTATCCATAATATGGGGTTGGAATTTCGTTTCGCAAGCGTCTTGCGAAGAGTGTATGCAGGGAGCATAGTTTCGAATTGAGAACAGGAAGCACGATGACAGACAATTCCGATATGCCGATGAAAGTCATTATTGACACCGATCCCGGGCAGGATGATGCGGTGGCTTTGCTGCTTGCGCTTGCCAGCGAAAAACTTGAAATTCTGGGAATGACCGCCGTTGCCGGCAATGTGCCGTTGGAATTGACCGAAAAAAATGTCCGCATCGTATGTGAGCTGGCAGGAAAATTGGATGTTCGGGTTTTTGCCGGTGCCAAGGCGCCGATGAAAAAGACGCTTGTCACGGCAGAAAATGTTCATGGAAAAACCGGGCTTGACGGGCCTGAGCTGCCGGAACCGGTGATGTCTCTTCAGCCTCAACATGCCGTGGATTTCATCGTTGAAACGATTCTCAACGAACCGGCGGGTGATGTGACCCTTTGCACACTCGGTCCGCTGACCAATATCGGTCTGGCGCTTCAGCAGGCCCCGCAGATTGCAGATCGTATCCAGCAGATTGTCATGATGGGTGGCGGCTTCTTTGAGGGTGGCAACATTACCCCGGCTGCCGAATTCAATATCTTTGTGGATCCGGACGCGGCCTATGACGTTTTCCAGTCGGGCATACCGATCGTCATGATGCCGCTGGATGTCACCCACAAGCTTCTGACAACAAAAAAGCGGCTCAAACGAATCAAGAAACTGAAAACGCCGGTGGCAAAAGCAGTCGTTGAAATGCTGGAATTCTTCGAGCGTTATGACGAGGGAAAATACGGCACGGATGGCGGCCCGCTGCATGATCCCACGGTGATCGCATGGTTGCTTCAGCCGGAACTTTTTTCCGGCCGATATTGCAATGTGGAAATCGAAAAGGACTCAAGTCTGACCTGCGGCATGACCGTTGTGGACTGGTGGCAGGTGACGGATCGGTCGCACAATGCGCTGGTCATACGTGACGTAAACGCGGATGGTTTCTTTGACCTGCTTCAGGAGCATCTTGCGCGGCTGTGATTTGCTCTCAAAGAGCCGCCGTCACATCCTGCGCCAGTGGGATGGCCGGCTGGGCCCCTGGGTTGAGGCAGGCCAGGCTGCCGGCGACGGCCGCCTGGCGCAATGCGGATGAAAAATCAGCACCTTTGTCGAGGCCGGCCGCAAGGTAGCCGCAGAATGTGTCACCGGCGCCTACGGTATCAACAGGCTTGATATCGAGCCCGCGAACGCCGTGCAAGGTGCCTTCATGGGCCGCAATGGCGCCCTCCGCTCCCAGCGTGACAATGATGGTTTGACCGGAGGCCTGGTGCAGTTCCATCAGGGTTTTTTCACGCTGGGCGGCGCCGAGGTCGGGTTTTCCGGCCAGCAATTCAAACTCGGTTTCATTGGCGATCACGATATCGGCCAGTTTTGCCAAGGTCTTTGCATCATCCGTCAGGGGGGCAATGTTCAAGACCGAGATGATGCCTTTGCCTCGCGCCGCACGCAGCGCCGCTTCTATGGCAATTGCCGGGATTTCGAGTTGCAACAGCAGATAATCACCGCCATTCATGGCATCGACAGCGGCCATCGCGTCGCTGTCGTCAATTGCCCCATTGGCACCGGGAACCACGGCAATGATGTTTTCGCCATGGGTATCGACCATGATCAGGGCCGTTCCCGTTGCGCCATCAACGCTGCGGGCGCGTGCAAGGGATACGCCAGCGCTTTCAAGATGCGCAAGGGAAGGTGCAGCAAAGGGGTCGTTGCCAACGGCGCCGCACATGGCAACAGTCGCACCAGCCCGACCCGCAGCCAGCGCCTGATTGGCGCCTTTGCCTCCGGCCGCAGTTGTGAATTCGTGCCCGCCAACCGTTTCCCCGGACTTCGGCAGCCGGTCGACCTTTGCGATCAAATCCATATTGATGGAGCCAAGTACTGTGATCATGAATGGAATTCCTTTGCGAAAGTGGGCGCAACTTATTCGGCTGCCGGTTTGTCATGCAAGCAGAATCTGCTGTGGTTCTCTCCTGCAAAACACGTTAAAGCAAGTTCGGGCGTCTTGGTGAAAAATAGACAGCAAGCTGGAATGGTATGACCGCAAAACACCTGAATTTCGAAAGAGTACTCGATGTCGCAGCGCTTCAGCGCGCCTGCGAAGCTATCGGCGCTTCACATGAAGACCCCGCTTGCCTGACGGCGCGCAATGAACTGTTCAAGGTGGTCAAGACGTTCATGACCGAGGGCAGGAACACCATTCATGAGATGCTTGGCGAAGATGGCAGCGGATCGCTTTGCGCCCGTCGACTTTCGCGCCTTCAGGACGAGGTGATCAAGGCGGTGTTCGCCTATGCTTCACAGCGCGCCTATCCGATGGCAATTCCTTCAAAGTCGGAGCATTTGGCGCTGGCGGCTGTCGGCGGCTACGGCCGCCAGACACTGGCTCCGGGGTCTGATATCGATCTGTTGTTTGTACTTCCCTACAAGCAGACCGCCTGGACCGAGCAGGTTGTGGAATATGTTCTCTACATGCTCTGGGACATGGGTTTCACGGTGGGCCATGCAACCCGCAATGTCGATGAATGCATCCGGCTCTCACAAAGCGACATCACCATCCGCACAGCCATGCTGGACGCGCGCTTCATTTGCGGCACTGAAGAGCTCTATGGCGAGATGGAAGAGCGCTTTGACAGCGAAGTGGTGCGTGGTACGGCCCGTGAGTTCATCGCTGCCAAGCTGGCAGAACGCGACCTGAGACATCAAAAGGCCGGAGACACGCGCTATCTGGTGGAGCCCAATGTCAAGGAAGGAAAGGGCGGTTTGCGCGATCTGCAGACCCTGTTCTGGATTGCCAAATATCATTATCGGGTGCGCTCTTCGCGGCAATTGGTGAAAATTGGTGTCCTGTCGCGCCGGGAAGCGAATCTCTTTGAAAAATCGGAGGATTTCCTTTGGGCCGTGCGTTGCAACATGCATTTTTTGACGGGCAAGGCAGAGGAGAGATTGTCCTTCGATATTCAGCGGGAAATTGCTGCTGATCTGGGCTATCAGGACCACCCCGGGCTTTCGGCTGTTGAACGCTTCATGAAACATTATTTTCTCGTCGCCAAGGATGTCGGCGATCTGACGCGCATTCTGTGCGCGGCGCTGGAAGATGTTCAGGCCAAGGAAGCGCCGGGTTTTTCCCAGGTGCTCAGACGTTTTGCAAATCGCCCGCGCAAAATTCCCGGCACGCTGGAATTCCTGCAGGATCATGGCCGCATCACGATTGTCGACCAGGACATCTTCAAACGCGACCCGGTCAATCTGATACGGCTTTTTCACCTGGCCGACATTCATGGGCTGGAATTTCACCCTGATGCCCTGAAGCTGGCGTCCCGCTCCCTGAGCCTGATCAAGGCAGGTGTGCGTGACGACGAAGAGGCCAACCGGCTGTTTGTTTCCATTTTGACCTCACGGCGCAATCCATCCCTGATCCTGCGTCGGATGAATGAGGCGGGCGTCCTTGGGCGGTTCATTCCCGAATTTGGCAAGATTGTATCGATGATGCAGTTCAGCATGTACCATCACTATACGGTGGATGAGCACCTGCTTCGCGCCGTCAATATCATGGCGCGTATCGATCAGGGGCTGGAGGACGAAAAACACCCGTTGGCCTCCAGCATCATGCCGGAAATTGAAGATCGCGCGGTGCTCTTTGTCGCGATTTTCCTGCATGATATTGCCAAGGGAAGACCGGAGGATCATTCGATTGCCGGTGCCCGCGTGGCCCGCAAGCTTTGTCGTCGCTTTCGCTTTACCCCGCAGCAAACAGAGCTGGTGGCCTGGTTGGTGGAGCAGCATCTGGTCATGTCGATGATTGCCCAGTCGCGAGACCTGCATGACAGAAAAACCATCGAGGATTTTGCCGATGTCGTTCAGTCGCTGGATCGCTTGAAGCTGCTTCTTGTGCTGACCGTTTGTGACATCCGGGCCGTTGGGCCGGGTGTCTGGAACGGCTGGAAGGGACAATTGCTTCGTACGCTCTACAGCGAAACCGAGCTGATGCTTTCGGGAGGGTTTTCTGCTGTTTCAGCCAAGCAACGGGCTGCTGCGGCTGCGGAACAATTGTCGGATGCATTGAAGGACTGGCCGGAGAAGGCGCGAAAAGACTACCTCAAACTGCACTATCTGCCCTATCTCCTGACGGTTCAACTCTCCGACCAGATTCGCCATGCTGAATTCATTCGTCAAACCATTGAAGCGGAGAAAGTCCTGGCCACAATGGTCAAGACACATACATTCCACGCGGTAACCGAAATCACCGTCTATGCACCGGACCATCCAAGGTTGCTTTCAATTGTTGCCGGTGCCTGCTCGGCAGCCGGGGCCAATATTGTCGATGCCCAGGTCTTTACAACCAGCGACGGCAGGGCACTGGATACGATCATGCTCAGCCGGGAATTCGCATCGGACGACGATGAATTGCGTCGCGCCGAGCGGATCGGCCGAATGATTGAAGATGTGTTGGCCGGTCGTAAATATCTTCCGGAAGTGATTGCTCACAGGGCGAAGGGACGGCGAAAATCCAAACCCTTCCAGGTCACGCCCCGGGTCAGTATCAACAACAGCCTTTCCAATCGCTTCACCTTGATCGAGCTGGAGGGGTTGGACCGTTCAGGGCTGCTGTCGGAAGTCACGGAAGTTCTTTCCGATCTTTCGCTGGATATCGCCTCGGCGCATATCACGACCTTTGGCGAAAAAATCATAGATACATTTTACGTCACAGACCTTTTTGGCCATAAAATCACCAATGAGACCAAGCATGGCAACATCATCGCCCGGATCAAGGCTGTCCTTGCCGGAATCGAGGAAGATGTGCGCCAGAAAATGCCCAAGGGAATGATTGCTCCTGCCGAGGCAACGAAGCACAAGAAGCCCAAACAGGTCAAACGGGCATGAGCCTACTGAAAAAATTCGCCAGTGTCGGTTCGGCGACCATGGCCAGCCGCGTGCTTGGTTTTGTGCGCGAGGCCCTGATCGCCTATACGCTGGGTGCAGGACCCGTGTCGGATGCATTTTATGCGGCATTCCGGTTTCCCAATCTGTTTCGAAGGCTGTTTGCCGAAGGTGCCTTCAATTCGGCCTTCATTCCGCTGTTTGCCAAGGAATTGCAGGGGGGCGGTGAGGCGGCTGCGCAGGTCTTCGCCCGGCAGGTCCTGTCGGTCCTGTTGTTTGCGCTGATTGCTCTTTCAGCGGTCGCGATGATTTTCATGCCCTTTCTGGTCGCTACAATCATCGCGCCCAAATTTGCCGCAATTCCGGAGAAGTTTGACCTCACCGTTCTGTTGACCCGGATCATGTTTCCCTCTCTCATTGCCATGTCACTGGTGGCCATGCTGTCGGGCATATTGAACTCCTATCGTCGCTATTTTCTGGCTGCGATCAGCCCGGTTCTTCTCAATGTCGTGCTTGTCTGCGTTCTTCTTGTTGCCATGCAAAATGGCAATAATCCGCAGTTCGTCGGCATCGCAATGGCGGTCGGTGTCACACTATCGGGTGCCTTGCAGCTTGTTCTTTTGCTGCATGGCGTGAAACGAACCGGTTTCCACATGCGTGTCGGCCTGCCGCGCCTGACGGCGCCAGTCCGGCGTCTCTTATGGCTGGCCCTGCCTGCGGCCATCACCGGTGGCATCACCCAATTGAATCTGCTTGTCGGGCAGATCATCATCTCCGGTTCCAACGGCGCCATTGCCACGGTGAATTTTGCCGACAGAATTCTGCAATTGCCGCTGGGGGTGATCGGTATTGCGATAGGCGTTGTTCTGCTGCCGGAGCTTTCGCGCGCCTTGAAGGGGGGTGACAACCAGACGGTGCAGACCTTGCAGAACCAAAGTCTTGAATTCGGCCTCGGGCTGACTGTGCCTGCAGCCATGGCCTTCATGATCATTCCCGCACCCATTGTTGCGCTGCTGTTTGAGCGCGGCGAGTTTACCCGTGAAACAACCATGGTGACCGCGGCTGTCCTTGCCGCATTCGCCACCGGCTTGCCTGCCTTTGTTCTCAACAAGATTTTCACGCCATCTTTTTATGCGCGCGAAGACATGCGTTCGCCGATGTGGTTCGCCGGGGTCAATGCCGCCATCAACGTTGCCGGCAGCCTGATCCTGTTTCCCATTCTTGGTGTCGTTGGTATCGCAATTTCCACCTCTCTGGCCGGTTGGGTCAATGCCGCTTTGCTCGGCGGTCTGCTCTATCGGGACGGACAGTTCCGGCCGAGGCCCAAAACCCTCAAGCGTATTGCGCTCATTCTTGTCGGCAGCGCCATCATGGGCGCCATGCTCGCTTACGCTTCATCGCTGGCTGGCACCCTGTTGCTGGATGGTTCGCTTTTGCTGCGAATAGGCCTGATGCTCGCGATGGTCTGTGTTTCCGTTTTCGTCTATTTCACATTCGTTCTTTTGACCGGTGCAATGGATCGTGGGCAATTGCTGACGCTCTTCAGGCGCAAAAGGAAGACTTGAGGCAATATTTGCAGATGTTCGTACCGGTGGGCTTGCTGTTTCCCGAGGATGATCAATCCGTTGGCTTTACGTCGATGGGCGTTGGCAATTGATGGGTGATTGTGCATTCCGGAAACAATCAGGGCACAGGGCTGTTGTTGGCTGAACCCGCAGACATGCTCTAATGGGGCCGGATCGGCGACCGGAGGCGGCCAGGCAGGGCTGTAAAAGCATTGTGGCAAGCCGCATCAGGGAGCACTTCTTGTCAGTGGAAATAGGGCCTGCAGACCGGCTGACAAAGAGCCTCCATCGAATTTTCTTGATCACGGTGCAGTCGGCGTGCATAAACCGCCGCGATATATCGAAGTGAAAAGGTGAGCACAAAATCCATGTCCGAATTCAAGGAACTCGTCTTTTCCGGTGTGCAGCCAACAGGCAATTTGCACCTGGGCAATTATCTGGGTGCGATCAGAAAATTTGTTGCACTCCAGCAAAGTCATAATTGTGTCTATTGTGTCGTCGATTTGCATGCGCTGACGGCGCAACTTGTCCATGAGGATCTTCCCGGCCAGACACGTTCGATTACCGCCGCTTTTCTTGCCTCTGGCATTGATCCGAAGGCGCATATCGTTTTCAATCAGAGCCGCGTGCCTCAGCATGCCGAACTGGCCTGGATATTCAATTGCGTTGCCCGCATCGGCTGGATGAACCGGATGACCCAATTCAAGGACAAGGCCGGCAAGGATCGTGAGAATGCCTCGCTGGGGCTGCTGGCCTATCCAAGTCTCATGGCAGCCGATATTCTTTTGTATCGGGCAACCCATGTTCCCGTCGGTGATGACCAGAAACAGCATCTGGAACTGACGCGTGATATCGCGCAGAAATTCAACAGCGATTTTTCCGATCGGATTGCCCAATGCGGCCTTGGTGTTGAAACCCAGGTTGGCAACGAAACGATCAATGGCTATTTCCCGCTGACGGAACCCCTGATCGGAGGACCTGCGCCTCGCGTGATGAGCCTGCGCGATGGTACAAAAAAAATGTCGAAATCCGATGTTTCCGACCTGTCGCGCATCAATTTGACGGACGACGCAGAAACAATCTCGAAAAAAATTCGCCGGGCAAAGACCGATCCCGAACCGCTTCCCGGTGATCTGGAAGGATTGGCCGGGCGTCCGGAGGCCGAGAACCTCGTCGGTATCTATGCCGCGCTCTCCGACAGCACCAAGGAAGCAGTTATCGCCGAGTTTGGTGGACAGCAGTTTTCGGCTTTCAAACCCATTTTGAGCGAGCTTGCGGTCACGGTTCTTGCGCCTATCAGTTCGGAAATGCGCCGTCTGCTCGATGATGTAACCTATATCGACGAAGTCCTTGCCGATGGCGGTGAGCGCGCCGGTGTGATCGCCCAGAAGACAATGAAAGATCTGCGTGAAATTATCGGGCTGCTGTGACCCTTTGATAGGTTGCCTCTGCTCGCCCATCGCCCATGCACAGAATTGCGTGCCGGATGTTTGAGGTAACAGTGGCTGGGGACCTGTAAAATGAACGCTTGCCCGATCCGAAAGCGAATGGCAGACTCTACAAATGGTATCAAAACGACTATCCAGGGAAGCTGGCCATCGACGCAAGTTTCTTGCTGTTATTGATGAGACGCCGGAATGCGAGCGTGCTGTCCACTATGCGGCTGCGCGCGCCAAAAGCACCAATGGCGTTTTGGTTTTGGTCTTTGTCATAGATCCGGGGGATTTTCAGCACTGGCTTGGTGTCGAGGAAATCATGAAAGCCGAAGCCCGTGAAGCCGCCGATGCTGCTTTGCAAAGGGTTGCCGCCAAGGTTCGCGAAAACATCGGGATAGAGCCGGAGTTGAAGATCCGTACGGGCAAGACAACAGACGAAATTCATTCTGTCATAGAAGAAGATCAGGATATCGCGATCCTGGTGCTTGCCGCAGGCTCCGCCAACGAAGGGCCTGGGCCTTTGGTCTCGTCCATTGCCGGCCGCGGCGCTGCATTTCCAATACCGGTAACTGTTATCCCGGACGCGCTGAGTGACGCGGATATTGATGCCCTGTGCTGACACGCGGTAAACCATGCCGGTGCGGGCATGCGATTGTGTTCGTCACGTCACGATCAATCCTTGAAGTCAGCCGCCTTGTACCTTACCTTTAAAGACTATTCACGGTGGATTGGATAATTGCTATTATCCTCGCCGATCAGGAGCCATAACGATGTTTATTCAAACAGAAGCGACCCCCAACCCGGCGACACTCAAATTTTTGCCCGGCAAAGTGGTGTATGAGGCAGGATCTGCGGATTTTCGCAATGCCGAAAGTGCTGTGGAAGCATCACCCTTGGCCGCAAGACTGTTTGAAGTGCCCGGCGTTACCGGAGTCTTTTACGGGTATGATTTCATCACCGTGACCAAGGATGGTGCCGAATGGCAGCACCTCAAACCGGCCATTCTCGGCACCATCATGGAACATTTCATGTCGGGTGAGCCGTTGATGAACGGCACGATGACCGGTTCGGATCTGGACACGGATGGGGAGTTCTTTGACGAGGCCGATGAATCCATTGTCGCAACCATCAAGGAATTGCTGGAAACCCGCGTACGCCCGGCCGTTGCACAGGACGGTGGCGATATCACATTTCGTGGATACAAGGACGGTCATGTGTTTTTGCACATGAAGGGCGCTTGCGCCGGTTGTCCTTCGTCCACAGCCACGTTGAAACACGGTATTCAGAACCTTTTGCGGCATTTCATTCCCGAGGTTCAGGAAGTCGAGGCCGTCTGATCGGCCTTTGATGTCGTTCGGTTCTCACTAAAGGCGGCTGTTACAGTCAGCATTTGGCAGCTTTGCGGTGCAGCGCAGAACCTCTGCGTTGGCGTCGCTGGTTGAGCGACGGGTCTTTATGGGCCACATTGCCCATGAAGACGTTTGTCTGGAACTTTTGGCATTGAGGGGCGGGATATGCGGGAGACCGGCTGCAAAGCGTCCCGCATCTGGCGTGCAAGTGACTTGCATGGGTGAGCGATGCACGATAATTCCCGTGGATCGGCATCAGGGACGGGATCCGAAAATCAGATGATCACTCTGGCGATTGATACGACCGCGCATTTGTGCGCTGCATGTATTTATGATTCAAACGACGATCGTGTCCTTGGCCTGGTTGTGGATGATATCGGGCGTGGCCACGCAGAGCATCTGTTTCCCATCATCGGGCGGGCGATGGATATGGCCGGCATGACCTATCAGGATATCGAGCGGCTTGGAGTCTGCGTCGGACCCGGGTCCTTTACCGGGTTGCGGGTTGGCGTGTCTGCCATGCGCGGGCTGTCGCTTGCACTTTCGCTGCCTCTGGTCGGTATAACCGTATTCGAAGCTCTGGCGGAAACGGCTTCGAAGCATGAACCATTGCTGGTTGTGCTGGATGCAAGGCGCGGTGAAATCTATACCCAACTGTTTGACACACAGGGCCAGCCAGCCGTTCCACCGGCGGCTCTGTCTGCTGAAGCAGCCCTGGCTCTGGCTGTTGATTCTCATGCCGCTCTGACCGGTTCCGGAGCTTCGATCCTGGTGGACCTTTCCGCCGGCTCAAACGGTACACTGGCAGTTCAGGACAACGCCGCTGCAGCAGATGTTGCTGCCGTAGCCCGCCTGTCCGCGCGCCGGGAACCCGACGACAATCCGCCGCGACCGCTTTATCTCAGATCCCCGGATGCGAAGCCGCAAACAGGCTTTGCGCTGGCGAGGCGGGCTACAGTTCAATGAGTGCGCCTTCGTTTTTTCGCCGGGCAGCAGATTTCGAGATCGTATCGCTTGGGCCCTCAGATTGTGCGGAAGCATCCATTTTACACGGATTGAGTTTCTCGCGCCCGTGGAGCGACGGCGAATTCCAGGCGCTGATGGTTCAGGAAACCGTTTTTGGTTTTGCTGCGCGTCGCCCTGCTGCGGGCAAAGGATCATTGCCAGGCGGCTTCGTTCTGGCGCGGCTGGTTGCCGGCGAAGCAGAAATTCTGACAATTACCGTGCAACCCAAATATCGGGAAAACGGGATCGGTTGGCGACTGATGCTCGCCGCTTTGCGGCATTTGCGGGCCGAAGGCGCTCAAACCCTTTTTCTGGAGGTGGATGAGGAGAACCGGGCAGCGCTGGCGCTCTACAAGAAATTTGGTTTTGCCCAGGTTGCCAGACGGGCCGCCTATTACAAACATGAAGGAACTGCCAATAGCGCAGCGCTTGTCATGCGGCTCGATCTTGGGTAGGCCATTCGAAAGATTAGCAACGCAGTGGCCGTGGGGTATCGCGTGACAGAAGAATTGAAGACCCTCGAACAACTATGCGTCGAGCGCGGCATGCGTATGACCGAGCAGCGGCGTGTCATCGCCCGGGTTCTGGAGCAATCGGCTGATCATCCTGACGTGGAGGAATTGTATCGTCGTTCTTCCAAGGTCGATCCCAATATTTCGATATCCACGGTCTATCGCACCGTGAAGCTTTTTGAAGATACCGGTATTATCGAGCGCCATGATTTCCGTGATGGCCGTTCACGCTACGAGACGGTGCCCGATGAACATCACGATCACCTGATTGATCTGAAAAGTGGCAAGGTGATTGAATTCCATTCCGAAGAGATCGAGGCCTTGCAGGAAAAAATTGCGCGCCAGCACGGCTTTCGTCTCGTAGACCATCGGTTGGAACTTTATGGTGTTCCGCTTGAAAAGGCGAGAGACTGAACCATGATGCATCATGATGTGCTGGCTTTTACCGATTCAGGGGCTTGGCGCTGCAGATGATTGTGTGGATACGCATTGCTGCTATTTTGGTGATCATCCTGACGGTCACCATTGTGTTGTTGCCCATTCAGCTCCTGTCCAGCCGGTGGAACTGGAAGCTGGCCTGGTATTTGCCGCGCTGGTGGCATCGGCTGGCGGCAAAGCTCCTCGGTTTGCGGGTTATTACCCATGGAAGTCTGGAAATACGGCGTCCCCTGCTTATTGCTGCCAATCATTGCAGTTGGAAGGATATTATCGTTCTGGCTTCGGTAGCCGATGTCGTATTCATAGCCAAATCCGAAGTGCGTGACTGGCCGGTGTTCGGATGGCTGGCGAAATGGCAACGCTCGGTCTTTGTCGAGCGCGAACGCCGCAGACAGACCGGAGCACAGGTAAGCGACGTTGCCAAAAGGCTTGGCGATGGTGAAATCGTGGTGCTGTTTGCAGAGGGGACGACATCCGACGGAAATCGGTTGCTGGATTTCAAGAGCTCGCTGTTTGGCGCCGCAGCCGCGGCCCTCGAAGCCTCTGCCACCCGAAGCGTCGCCATCCAACCGGTGGCGCTTGCCTATACTCATGCAAATGGCTTGCCGCTGGGGCGCTACGGGCGGCCGCTTGCGGCCTGGCCGGGTGATATTGAATTGATGCCCCATCTTCTTGGTATTCTCAAAGAGGGGGCCGTTGACGTGCAGGTGTGTTTTGGAGATGCGGTCATTTATGATGACAAAAGCAATCGCAAGCAGGTCACAAAAGATGTCGAGCGTCAGGTGCGCGATATGTTGCAGACGCAACTTTATGGATCAGGGCTGAACAAAGAGCCGTGAAAATTTGGCACGTGACCCATTGTCATGCTGCCGCCATTTTGGCCTGCAAGACAAGGTGCCATTGGGGTGCCATTGGATTGCAAGCACAACACATGTATGTTGCCTTTACCGCAAATCCCGGATTTGGCTTGACTCTGTGGCGTACAGCCGCGATTGCCTGTTATATATTGTTTTTGAAGTGCAGCGAGTTGCCAGGCCGGATCGGCCTCGGAAATTCTTGCCGACACGAAATTGAAGAGGCTGTCATCGTCGCGATGAAACAAATGCAGACACCTACACAGGCGACACCTGTCCCAGTAACACATGTACAGGCACAGGAAAAAACCAGCGAGACAGATGCGCCGATAAACGTTGCAGCACCTGGCATGCGCAAGGTCTTTGTCAAAACCTATGGCTGCCAGATGAATGTTTATGATTCAGAACGCATGTCAGACGCTCTTTTCAAGGATGGGTATCAGAAAACCGACAATCCGGAAGATGCCGACCTGTTGCTTCTCAATACCTGTCATATTCGCGAAAAGGCGGCGGAAAAGGTCTATTCGGAACTGGGTCGCATTCGCCAGTTGAAAGAGGCGCTTGCCGAACAGGGGCGTGAATTGATGGTCGGCGTTGCCGGTTGCGTTGCCCAGGCCGAAGGACAGGAAATCATCCGTCGCGCACCCATTGTCGATGTTGTGATCGGGCCGCAGACCTATCACCGCTTGCCTCAGGCGATTGCCAGGGCACGCCAGGGTGAGAAGGTGGTCGATACCGATTATGCAGTTGAAGACAAGTTCGAGCACCTGCCCAAGGCGGACAAGAAAACCATTACCTCACGCGGCGTTTCGGCATTTCTGACCGTTCAGGAAGGCTGCGACAAGTTCTGCACCTTTTGCGTTGTTCCCTATACACGCGGTTCCGAGGTGTCCCGCTCCGTTCAGCAGATCGAGCGCGAGGCACAAAGCCTGGTCGATGCCGGCGTGCGCGAAATCACCTTGCTTGGGCAAAATGTCAATGCCTGGCACGGACACGGCGCTGACGGCCGTGAATGGGGGCTGGGTGAATTGCTCCGATTGCTCAGTGGCATCGATGGCCTGGAGCGGCTTCGCTACACCACCAGTCATCCACGTGACATGGATGAGTCGCTGATCGATGCCCACAGGGATCTGGACAAGGTGATGCCCTATCTGCATTTGCCGGTTCAGGCCGGGTCGGATCGTGTCCTCAAAGCCATGAACCGGCGGCATACGGCGCAGGATTATCTGCGATTGATCGAGCGGATCCGTGCGGCGCGGCCGGACATTGCCCTGTCAGGTGACTTTATTGTCGGATTTCCCGGTGAAACGGACGCCGATTTTGAAGAAACGATCCAACTGGTCGAAAAGGTGCGTTATGCGCAGGCCTTTTCCTTCAAATATTCGCCAAGGCCCGGGACGCCTGGTGCGGAACGCGATGATCATGTTCCCGAAGACATCAAGGCAAAGAGACTGGAGCGTTTGCAGAAATTGCTGCGACAGCACCAGGTGGAGTTCGCAGAAAACTGTATCGGCAAGACCATCGATCTTCTGCTGGAAAAGCCCGGACGCGAACCTGGTCAGCTGATTGGGCGTTCTCCCTGGCTTCAACCTGTAATAGTTGATGCAAAGCCGTCTCAAATCGGTGACATAATCAAGGTTAGAATCACACGAACAGGAACAAATTCTCTTTATGCGGATTGCGTATAGGAGCAGATTTGGAGTTTGGCCCTTTGAGCAGACCTGAGACGATCGACCTGAAGCCCGCCGACAAGAAAACCGGCGCGTCGGATACCACACATATCGTCCTTACATTTGAAAACAACCGCCATGCCAGTGCGCTGTTCGGCCAGTTTGACCAGCATCTGGCCCTGATCGAGCAGAAGCTGGGTGTCGATGCCCGTGCCCGTGGCAATCAGGTATCCATTCGTGGCGATGAGACGGCCATCGTTCAGGCACGTCGCACACTCGACTACCTCTATGAGCGATTGCAGGAGGGTGAAGAGGTGCGCACTTCGGATGTTGAAGGTGCAATTCGCATGTCTGTTGCCGCTGATGACCAATTGACCTTGCCGACGATGGAAAACAAAGGAAAAATGGCCTTCGCCCAGATCGCGACGCGAAAAAAGACTGTTGTCGCCCGCACCCCGACCCAGGATGCCTATATCCGTGCGATGGATCGCTCGGAGCTGGTCTTTGGTGTAGGGCCTGCCGGTACCGGCAAGACCTATCTGGCCGTCGCCCATGCTGCGCAGCTGCTTGAGCGCGGCCTGGTGGAGAGAATTATTCTTTCCCGTCCGGCTGTGGAAGCCGGTGAAAGGCTGGGCTATCTGCCTGGCGACATGAAGGAAAAGGTCGATCCCTATTTGCGACCGCTCTATGACGCACTTTATGACATGATGCCGGGTGACAAGGTGGAGCGGGCGATTACCGCGGGCATTATTGAAATCGCGCCTCTGGCTTTCATGCGCGGACGCACATTGGCAAATGCGGCCATTATTCTGGATGAGGCGCAAAACACCACAACCATGCAGATGAAAATGTTTCTGACCCGGCTGGGGGAAAATGCCCGTATGATTGTCACCGGCGATCCAAGCCAGATTGACCTGCCGCGCGGTGCCCGCTCCGGGCTGGTGGACGCCCTGAGCATTCTCAAGAGTGTTGAGGGGGTGGTGACGGTTCGCTTCAGTTCATCTGACGTCGTGCGCCATCCACTGGTCGGGCGCATTGTCGCAGCCTATGATGCCGAATATGAGCCGGTTGCCGGTGCAGGAAAACCGGATGCAGCATGACAGCTGACGAACAATGCCAACCCATGTTTGACATCCAGATCGCAATTGAAGCGCCGAACTGGCCGGATCACGATGTCCTCGAAAAATTGTGCCACACAACGATCGGTGCAGCGGCGAGGCTTCTTGCCAGCCAGGAAGGCCAGTCCTTCGCGCCCGATAGCGAATTGTCGTTGTTGTTTTCCGGTGACGCCGACATCCGGGAAATCAATCGACAATGGCGTCAGCAGGACAAGCCAACCAATGTGCTTTCCTTCCCCGCAAGCGCGGTGCAGCCCGGCGAGACGCCTGACCCGTTGTTGGGGGACATCATGCTTGCCTATGAGACGGTTGACAAAGAGGCGCAGGAACTGGGTATCTCCTTCGATAACCATTTGACCCATCTTCTGGTGCATGGTTTTTTGCATCTGTTAGGCTATGATCATGAAAATGATGACGATGCGGCAACAATGGAAGATCTGGAGACTGGTATTCTGGCGACGTTGAACCTATCTGATCCTTATGAGAATTTTTTCCAGTCTGAAGAGCGATGAACCAACACACAAGTAGGGCAGACCCGGGCGGTGCATCCAGCATATCGTCAGATGAGGAATCCGGCGAGGAACCTGGAAGTCGCCTTTTGCCGGTTGTCATCCAGCAAGCGGACCGAGGCGGTAATGGCTGGTGGTCCCGCTTCATGCGCATATTTCGTCCGTCAAATGAACATTCGCTTCGTGCCGATCTGACCGATGCCTTGTCGGTCGACGGTGCATTGGGCGCTGCCTTTACGCCTGAAGAACGGGCAATGCTGCACAACATCCTCAGACTGCGCGAAGTGCGTGTAGAGGACGTCATGGTGCCGCGCGCAGACATCCAGGCCGTGAATCTGGGAATTTCTGTCGGGGATCTGATGATTCTCTTTGAGGAATCCAGCCATTCCAGAATGCCTGTTTACGGCGACACTCTGGATGACCCGCGTGGCATGGTCCATATCCGCGATCTCGTGGCCCATATCACCAAACAGGCGCGCAGCCGCCGCCGTGCGAGCCGCAGCACGGCAGCGGAAAAAGCTGCCAATGGGGCAGCAGGCACCAGCAAGGAGCGCAAATCCAAGGCTGAAACCTTTGATCTGGCGCGCGTCGATCTGAAAAAATCCGTTCAGGAAACCGGCATCATTCGTGAGGTTCTGTTTGTGCCGCCATCGATGCTCGCCTCGGACCTGATGCAGCGGATGCAAGCCATGCGCACGCAAATGGCCCTGGTCATTGATGAATATGGCGGAACAGACGGACTGGTCTCGCTCGAGGATATCGTCGAAATGGTTGTCGGCAATATCGAGGACGAGCATGACGACGAGGCGGACATGATTGTGCGCGCGTCGGAAGATATTTTCATTGCCGATGCACGTGCTGAACTCGATGACATTGCGCGATTCATTGGCAGTGATTTTGATGTCGGTGACAAGGGTGAAGATGTCGACACGCTCGGCGGTCTGATTTTCTCCTCGATCGGCCGTATTCCCGTTCGTGGTGAAGTGGTCACCGCACTGCCGCATTTCGAGTTTCATGTCCTGGATGCTGATCCCCGGCGCGTCCGGCGGGTCCGTATTGTCCGCCGACGCTCGCTTGAGCGAAGGCGCCGGCCCAGCAAAGCGGACGCCGATGCCGTCGATGATCAGAACGTCATGAAAACGGAAGAAAACCTGCAATCGCAAGAGGCGGACTGAATTCCATTCTCTGTTGAACGATGGTCTGTAGTAAAGCCGGGATGAAATGTGACCCGCACCGCGCCTTGTGATCTGCGCAGACGGTTTGCGACACAATACGCTGACAATGTTCGTCTCGGACAGGCCATCACCGGCTTTGAGAGACGTTGTGCCGCAAAATTGCATACCGTGTCGTTGGACTTGGACCTCCACACAATTTAGGTAATATCGCCTGCACCCGATTCGCTGCGAAAATTGCTGGGTTTTTCCTGCCGCATCGATAATGTGGTGCATGGTGTGTCATGGGCGGCATACATTCCGGCAACTCCTGAAACGCAGGTCATTGACTGGCGGGAAATGCAAAAGGTGCGCTGCCTTGCCAAGGCAAGTGTGTGGCGTCGACCATAAATTGGAGAGACAATGGAGCGTTTGGCCGGAAATGTCATGCTGCTGTGGGGGGTGCGACGCTGGGCGTTGGCTTTTCTGGCAGGTGGATTTGCCGTTCTTTCACTGCCGCCATTTAATTTCTTCGCTGTTTTGTTTGTGTCTTTCCCTGTTCTGGTCTGGCTGTTGGATGGGGCGAGCGGAGAGGCCGATGCCGGATATCTGGGCCGCTTGAAGCCAGCCTTCTGGACCGGCTGGTGGTTTGGGTTCGGGTATTTTGTCGCCGGATTATGGTGGCTCGGCAATGCATTGCTGATTGAGGCGGAAGAATTTGCCTGGGCACTGCCTCTGGCCGTCCTCGGACTGCCGGCTCTTCTGGCGCTGTTTTACGGTTTGGCAACCGCCTTTGCGCGGGCTTTGTGGTCAGATGGTCTTGGCCGGATTTGTGCTTTGGCGGGTGGATTCGGGCTTGCTGAGTGGGCCCGAAGCCTTGTCGCCACCGGATTTCCCTGGAACGCGATCGGCTATGGTGCGATGCCCGTACCGATGCTGATGCAGACGAGCCTGTTGATCGGCGTTTTTGGTGTTTCTGCTCTGGCTGTCTTTGTCGCCTGTATACCGGCGCTGATCGGGACCCGCCGTGCAATGGTGCCTGGACTGGTCGTTGCAGCGTTGTTGATGCTGTTTCACGCCGGTTTCGGCTATTGGCGGCTCTCTCTTGCAACGGAAACGCAGTCTGGTCAGCCAATTGTACGGATCGTGCAGCCGTCCGTTGATCAATCGCAAAAATGGGACGATTCGCAGCGCGCGCGTGTATTTGAAAAGCTGCTTTCCCTGACCAGTGCCATTGATCCGCAAGCCAGCGCCAGGCCCACCTACATTGTCTGGCCGGAGACATCGATCCCCTTCCTCTTGACCAGCAATCCCGATGCACTGGTCTTGATCGGCGAGGCACTGGAGACCGGACAGACACTGATTGCAGGGGCTGTGCGTGAAGAGCGTGACGTAAGCGGACAAAAGACGCGTTATTACAATTCCATCTATGTCATCGATCATGAGGGGCAGATACTGGAAGCGTCAGACAAGGTGCATCTGGTTCCTTTCGGTGAGTATCTGCCGTTTGAATCACTGCTGGGAAGCCTTGGGATGGATATCATTGCCAATGGACCGGGCGGCTTTTCTTCCGGCTCGACCCGCAAGAGCGTCGCACTGCCGTCGGGCAAGCGTTTTCTGCCCTTGATCTGCTATGAGGCGATTTTTCCGCAGGAAGTGACACCTGCGGCTGAAGATGCGGATTTCATCATCAATGTGACCAATGACGCCTGGTACGGAAATACGCCCGGCCCCTATCAGCATTTTCAGCAGGCACAGGTGCGTGCGGTGGAGAACGGGCTGCCACTCATACGGGCGGCAAATAATGGTTTATCTGCCGTTACTGATGGAAAAGGGCGTGTTTTGGATGGGTTGTTACAAAACGTGATCGGATATGTAGATGTCCCACTTCCCGTAAAAATACATGTAAACGGAAGTATTTGGACGCGCATGCATACTTTTTGGGCGATAATCGTAATACTTTTATCTTGTGCGCTGTTTTCCCGCTGCAGTTTTATTAAAGCCGCCAATTGACGAAAAACCCCTAAAATTGCATAGAGAACAAATACAGTTAAAACTGTTGGCGTTGCTATGCGTAACGGTCTTTTTTGGGGGCAGAAAGGGCGGTTTTTAGCGGCGTCAGCTCCACGCAAACAAGTGACAGGTGCTGTGATAGCAGCAGGATAATAAACATGACAACTATTGTTAACAAGAAACAGCCAAATCCGATTGATATCCATGTTGGCAGTCGGATCCGGCTTCGCCGTACAATGTTGGGGATGAGCCAGGAAAAGCTTGGCGAGAGCCTTGGTATCACGTTCCAGCAAATCCAGAAATATGAAAAGGGCACAAACAGGGTTGGCGCCAGTCGGCTCCAGAACATTTCTTCCATACTCAACGTTCCGGTCGCATTCTTTTTTGAAGATGCGCCAGGGGACCCTTCGACAGGACTGCCGGGTGCATCGGAGTCATCCAGTTCCAATCACGTCGTTGATTTTCTGTCGTCTTCGGACGGTCTTCAATTGAACCGTGCCTTTGTAAAAATTGAAAATCCGAAAGTGCGGCGCAAGATCGTTGATCTCGTCAAAGCGCTGGCGGCCGAAGCCGAGTAGTTTCGCAAAACCCGGTCTTCTGTTGTGTTTCCCGGTTCGGAATGCGGCTCACGCCGCCTCCGACGGGATGGGCGCCTTTGCGCAAGGCCGATTGCGAAGAGGTATCAACCGCGCCAGCGCCAACCATGATGCAGCCATGACGCAGCCCGGCCGGTTGTGCAACAGCGTGGGCACGACACGCGATCTGAAACGGCCTGGCTGCCCGCCTGTTGCTGGTCCGCGCGCTCAATGAAGCATATCAAGATATATTTATATCGTTCTTTGCTTGTAATTTCGGCTTGTTTTCAATAACACGTCCGCACCACTGGGCAATTCTAAGAGGCAGCAATGGCGCGCAAAAATTATCTCTTTACAAGCGAGTCCGTATCCGAGGGGCACCCCGATAAGGTTTGTGACCGGATTTCCGACGAGATCGTTGATCTGATTTACAAAGAGGCGCGCAAGACCGGCGTTGACCCCTGGACCGTGCGGATTGCAGCAGAAACGCTCGCCACGACCAATCGTGTCATCATCGCCGGTGAAGTGCGCCTGCCGCCAACCTTGATGAAAAAAGACAAAGCCGGCAATGATGTCATCAACCCGGCGCGTTTTCGCTCGGCCGCAAGGCGTGCGATTCGCGACATCGGCTATGAGCAGGATGGCTTTCACTGGAAGACGGCGAAAATCGACGTATTGCTGCATTCGCAGTCGGCTGACATCGCGCAGGGCGTTGACAATGCGTCAGATCAGCAGGGCGACGAAGGTGCGGGCGATCAGGGCATCATGTTTGGCTATGCCTGCAATGAGACGCCCGAGTTGATGCCGGCACCGATTTACTACGCCCACAGAATTCTGTTTTTGCTGGCTGAGGCGCGCAAAAAAGGCGAGGGCGATGTTGCAAGGCTGGGGCCCGACAGCAAAAGCCAGGTCACCGTGCGTTATGTTGATGGCAAGCCCAGCGAAGTTACGCAGATCGTTTTGTCCACACAGCATATTGATGAAAGCTGGGATTCCAACAAGGTCCGTGCCGTTGTCGAACCCTATATCCGCGAAGCTTTGGAAGACCTGCCGGTTGCTGCGGATTGCAACTGGTACATCAATCCAACAGGAAAATTCGTTATTGGCGGGCCTGACGGTGATGCCGGTCTGACGGGTCGCAAGATCATTGTCGATACCTATGGTGGAGCTGCCCCCCACGGCGGCGGCGCATTCTCCGGCAAGGATACGACAAAGGTGGATCGCTCTGCAGCCTATGTTGCGCGTTATCTGGCCAAGAACATTGTTGCCGCCAAACTTGCAGAACGGTGCACCATACAGCTGGCCTATGCCATTGGCGTGGCTCAACCACTGTCGATCTATGTCGATCTGCACGATACGGGAACCGTTTCGGAAGATCAGATTGAAGCGGCTATACGCCAGGTGATTGATCTATCCCCAACCGGCATTCGCAGGCATCTTGATCTGAACAAGCCCATCTACGCAAAAACATCCGCCTATGGCCACTTTGGACGCAAGGCCGGACGCGATGGGTCCTTCTCATGGGAGAAGACTGATCTGGTAAAGCCGCTGAAACAAGCCATCAAGGCTTGATTGCAGCCAGCCCGCTCATACCGGCTGCCTCTTGTCGTGGTTTAAAAATTCTAGGGATGGACCATGCCGCGTGAGTACAAACAGCGCGCGACCGAAGCCTTCTTCGGTCGCCGAAAAGGCAAGACGCTGCGTCAATACCAGGTCGAAGCTCTTGAACAGGTCCTGCCGGCACTGAAACTGGATCCGACCGGTGCTCCTCCTGCGGACGTGGCAAGTCTTTTCGATCAGCCGCATGAGGCCTATCGCCTCGAAATCGGATTTGGTGGTGGTGAACACCTGCTGCATCGCGCCGGCGGTGACCCGTCAACCGGCTTTATTGGTATCGAGCCCTTTGTCAACGGAATGGCGAAATGTGTCGGCACGCTGGCCGTCTCCCCCCTGTCCAATATCAGGCTCTACGATGACGACGCGACGCTTGTTCTCGATTGGTTGCCGGACGGCTGTCTTGATCAGATCGATTTGCTCTATCCCGATCCCTGGCCCAAGAAAAAACACTGGAAGCGGCGTTTCGTATCGCAGGTCAATCTCGACCGGATGGCCCGTGCACTCAAACCAGGTGGTGTTTTCTGTTTTGCATCGGACATTGATTCCTATGTGAACTGGACGATTGCCCATTGTCACAAGCATGCCGATTTTGAATGGCAGGCCCGATCCGCAGCCGATTGGCGAACGCCGTTTGCAGGCTGGCCGGGCACCCGCTACGAAGCCAAGGCGCTGAGAGAAGAGCGCACGCCCGCCTATCTGACATTTCGGCGGCGCTCGCCAGAAGCGTAATCTGCTCCGCAGCCAAACGCGCGGCCGCAGAATGCATGGGTGCAGATCGGCAACAACAGAGCGGCTCAATCCACTGCCAGGCCTGCTGCTTTGATATCGCCAGGCCTGCTACTTTGATAACGCCAAGCCTGCTACTTTGATAACGCATGACACAAATATACGTCGCAGCAGTGCCATGACCTTGCATTTGAGCCCCTTCGGGGGTATATCAGCTTCAAATCTTGATCAGACAGAGCAAGAGTGGGCCGCCCGGACCCGCTCTTTTTTATTGATTGGGCCCCGTTTTGAAAATGGCGGGCACCTACGAAGGAAGAGACAGCGATTGTCGGAAGAAGCGACCTCAGACATAAATCAGTCCGATGAGCAGGCAGCAGATGCCCGCTTCATAACGGAGACAGGCGTTGATGCGCGTGTTGCGGCCATTATCGAGCCGGTCCTGGTCCCCATGGGTTTCCGTCTGGTGCGGGTGCATCTGTCGGGCCAGAACGGGCTCACGCTGCAGATCATGGCTGAGCGCAATGATGGCACCATGACGGTTGAAGACTGCGAGGCGCTGTCACGTGCCATTTCGCCGGTGCTTGATGTCGAGGATCCTGTCGAAAAGGCCTACCATCTGGAAATGTCTTCCCCCGGAATTGACAGGCCCATGGTTCGGCGATCTGATTTCAGGCGCTGGTCCGGTCATGTTGTCAAATGCGAGACCTCAATATTGGTCGACAATCGCAAGCGGTTTCGTGGTACGATTACTGCGGTTGACGACGATGGGTTTGTCCTGCAACGTGATCAGGCGAACGAAGGCGAAGAACGAGACGTGCGCATACCTTTTGATGCGCTGAGTGAGGCCAAGCTGATATTGACGGATGATCTCATTCGCGCAGCCCTGGCTGCGGACAAGGCGGCCAGAGCAGCCCAAACCGAAAAAACAGAGCAAACAGAACAGAACGATTGATTGAATTTGTTTACGGGCAGCGGCAGATCGTATGCAGCGCCAGGTGATGGAGAATAAAATGGCAGTGAGCGCAAACAGGCTCGAACTTCTTCAGATTGCGGACGCTGTTGCCCGCGAGAAGTCGATTGACCGTGAAATCGTTCTCGAAGCGATGGCGGATGCGATCCAGAAGGCCGCGCGTTCGCGCTATGGGTCCGAAACCAATATCCGTGCTGACATCAACCCGAAAACCGGTGAGATAAAGCTGCAGCGTCTGCTGGAAGTGGTCGAAGCTGTTGAGGATTACTCGACGCAGATCGCATTGCAGACAGCGCTCGATCAAAACCCGGAAGCCCAACTGGGCGATTTCATAGCAGAACCACTGCCGCCAATGGATTTCGGGCGTATCGCCGCGCAATCTGCCAAGCAGGTTATCGTGCAGAAGGTTCGCGAAGCGGAACGGGATCGGCAGTTTGACGAATTCAAGGACCGCGTTGGCGAGATCATCAATGGCACTGTCAAGCGTGTCGAATACGGCAATGTGATTGTCGATCTGGGGCGCGGCGAGGCCATCATTCGCCGCGACGAACTGATCCCGCGGGAAAATTTCCGTTATGGTGACCGGGTTCGTGCCTATGTCTATGACGTGCGCCGTGAACAGCGTGGTCCGCAGATTTTCCTCTCGCGTACCCACCCGCAGTTCATGGTCAAACTCTTCACCATGGAAGTGCCCGAAATCTATGACGGGATCATCGAGCTCAAGTCCGTTGCCCGCGATCCGGGATCGCGCGCCAAGATCGCAGTGATTTCCAATGACAGTTCCATCGATCCGGTCGGTGCCTGTGTTGGTATGCGTGGCAGTCGCGTCCAGGCCGTGGTCGGCGAGTTGCAGGGTGAAAAGATTGATATCATTCCGTGGTCCGATGATCCGGCTTCCTTCATCGTCAATGCGCTTCAGCCTGCTGAAGTCGCGAAAGTTGTGCTTGACGAAGATGCCGAGCGTATTGAAGTTGTGGTTCCTGATGACCAATTGTCTCTTGCGATCGGTCGCCGTGGACAGAATGTTCGTCTTGCTTCGCAGCTGACCGGCTGGGACATTGATATTCTGACCGAGCAGGAAGAATCCGAGCGCCGCCAGAAGGAATTCAACGAGCGTACGGAACTGTTCATGAATGCGCTCAATGTTGATGAGATGGTCGGTCAGGTTCTGGCCTCCGAGGGCTTCTCCCAGGTCGAAGAAGTGGCCTATGTGGATGTTTCCGAAGTTGCCTCGATCGAAGGGTTTGACGAGGATACGGCGCAGGAGCTGCAAAGCCGCGCTGCCGAATACCTTGATGCCATTGAGGCGGAACTTGAAGGCAAACGCGTCGAACTTGGTGTTTCTGACGAATTGCGCGCCCTGCCGAACATGACATCTGTGATGTTGGTCAAGCTTGGTGAAGATGGCACCAAGACCATGGAGGACTTTGCCGGTTACGCCGCCGATGATCTCCTGGGCTGGAGTGAACGCAAGGAAGGTGTGACGACGAAATTCGACGGTATTTTCACCGGACTGGATATTTCTCGCGCTGAAGTCGATGAGATGATTGTTGCCGCACGCCTTGCTGCAGGCTGGATCACCGAAGCCGATCTGGCTGTTGAAGCGGCAGATGAAGACATCGATGCGGAAGGCGAGGAAAGTGGCGAGGCGCCCGAAGAGGTTGAAGCTGTTACCGAGGTGGTCGACTGAGTAAACTGAGTTTGCCGGCTACACATCGTGAGGCAAATGCTGGCATGAACGATCGGACCTGTATTGTAACCCGCAACAGCGGATCAACCGATACCATGATCCGCTTTGTGGCTGATCCTCAAGGTGTGGTTGTTGCGGATTTGAAGGCCCAATTGCCGGGCCGTGGATGTTGGGTTACGGCGCACAAGGACTGTGTGCGCCGGGCCATGGAAAAGAATTTGTTTGCCCGTGCACTGAAGACAAAAGTCGTGGTGCCGGACAAACTGGATGAAACCATCGATGCGCTCATGGTTTCCTCGTTGATTGGAATGATGGCTCTGGCACGCAAGGCCGGGCAGATCCTGATTGGTGGGGGAAAAGTGGACGCGGCGATAAGATCTGGTCAGGTGCTGGCTGTATTTCACGCCACAGAGGCGGCAGCAGATGGCGTTAGAAAAATGGATCAGGCACGCCACGCACGTTTGGTTGCAGCCGGGACGCAGACGGCGTCATTTCACCTTTTGTCGGGTGAAAAACTGGCCATAGTTACGGCCGGTAGCAATGTAATCCACCTCGCGGTGCTTGCAGGGCAGGCCGGTGAAGGTGTAGTGAAACGCGCAAGGATGCTTGACCGTTATCGCAATCGAGCAGAAAACGGTCAGATGGCGGACGATCCCGCAAAGGAAACGGACACGGAATGAGCGACACTAAGGACGACAAAACCATCAGCGTTTCGGGCAAGAAGACATTGACGCTGAAACGCTCAGGGGTTGAGCAGGGGACGGTGCGCCAGGATATGGGCCGCGGCCGGACCAAGGCTGTGGTTGTCGAGACGCGCAAGCGACGGCTGTCACGACCTGAAGATGAAAAGCCAGCAGCGGCAGCGCCGGTGGTACAGCCCAAGCCTGTAGCGCCCCAGAGGCCGCCCGCCCCAGCGCGGGTAGAGCCCAGACGTGCGCCGGTTAAACCGGCAGCAGTTCTAAAGCAGCTGTCAGCCAGTGAAATGGATGCCCGCAAGCGTGCGCTTGCCAACGCCAAGATTCGTGACGCTGAAGAACGTCTTCAGGCTGAAGCCGAGGCCAAACGACGGGCCGCGGAAGAAGCTGCGCGTCAGGCAGCGGCTGCGGAAGAAGCGCGGCTGCAGGCCATAGAGGATGCGCGTCGCAAGGCTGAAGAAGAAGCCAACCCGACCGTTAAGGTTGAAGAACCAGAACCTGCTGTGCAGAAAGAACCTGCGGCAAAAGAGGTTGCGCAGACACCTGCACAGACACCAGCCCCGGCAGCATCTGAACGGGCGGCACGCCCACCACGTCATGACGCGACGGAAGATGCCGCTCCACGTGGGGCAAAGCCTTCGCTGCAGCGTGGCAAGCCAGTGCGTCCCGAGACACCGAAGCCGACACGCCCGCGCGTAGAAGACACGCGTCGTCGCGGTAAGCTGACACTGAATGCAGCCCTGAATGACGACGGCAACCCACGTGGCCGGTCATTGTCGGCAATGCGTCGCCGTCAGGAAAAGATGCGGCGCGCGCAAATGCAGGAGACGCGTGAGAAAATTGCGCATGAGGTTGTCCTGCCGGAAACCATCACGATTCAGGAACTGTCCCAGCGCATGGCTGAACGGTCTGTCGACGTCATCAAGTATTTGATGAAAGAAGGACAGATGATGAAGCCTGGCGACGTGATTGATGCCGATCTGGCCGAATTGATTGCCGGCGAGTTTGGCCACACAGTCAAACGGGTTTCGGAATCCGATATTGAAGAGGGTATCTTCAATATTGCCGATGACGACAGCAGCCTCAAATCACGACCACCGGTCGTGACCATCATGGGCCACGTTGACCACGGCAAGACGTCTTTGCTGGACGCCATCCGGAAAGCCAATGTTGTTGCAGGTGAGGCCGGTGGCATCACGCAGCATATCGGCGCCTATCAGGTTGAGCAAAACGGCCAGAAGATCACCTTTATCGATACACCGGGCCATGCGGCATTTACCGCCATGCGTGCCCGTGGTGCACAGGCTACCGATATCGCCATCCTGGTTGTTGCTGCAGACGATAGTGTCATGCCGCAGACGATTGAATCGATCAATCACGCCAAGGCAGCCGGCGTACCGATCATTGTTGCGATCAACAAGATCGACAAACCGGAAGCGGACGTCAACAAAGTGCGCACGGAACTGCTGCAGCATGATGTCTTTGTTGAATCCATGGGCGGTGAAATCCTTGACGTAGAGGTTTCAGCCACCAAGGGAACCAATCTCGATAAATTGCTCGAAGCAATTCTGCTTCAGTCGGAAATCCTTGATCTGAAGGCCAATCCGGACAGAACGGCTGAGGGTTCCGTCATTGAAGCGGAACTTGATCGTGGCCGTGGTTCTGTCGCAACCGTGCTTGTTGAGGCCGGAACGCTGAAAATCGGTGACATTATCGTGGCCGGCAAGGAATGGGGACGCGTCCGCGCGCTCGTCGATGACCATGGCGAACAGGTCAAGGAAGCTGGACCGGCAACGCCTGTCGAGGTTCTTGGCTTGCAGGGTACACCGCAGGCCGGTGACAGGCTGGCAGTCGTCGATAATGAATCGCGCGCTCGCGAAATTGCTGAATATCGTCAGCGTCTGGCCCGCGACAAGGCGGTCGCAAGACAGGCTGGTACGCGTGGTTCTCTTGAACAGATGATGACGCAGTTGCAGGTTTCCGGTGTCAAGGAATTCCCGCTTGTCATAAAGGGTGATGTTCAAGGCTCCATTGAAGCCATCAGCGGCGCATTGGATAAGCTTGGAACGGATGAAGTGCGTGCGCGTATCGTTCATTCGGGCGCTGGCGGAATAACCGAATCGGATATTTCTCTGGCAGAAGCATCCGAGGCGGCGATTATCGGCTTTAACGTTCGCGCCAACAATCAGGCACGTGATGCCGCGCAAGCTGCAGGCATAGAAATCCGCTATTACAACATCATTTATGATCTGGTTGATGATGTAAAAGCGGCAATGTCAGGCATGCTGTCGCCAGAACGTCGTGAGACATTCCTTGGTAACGCTGAAATTCTCGAAGTCTTCAACATCACCAAAGTCGGCAGGGTTGCCGGGTGCCGGGTCACAGAAGGCAAGGTTGAGCGCGGCGCCGGTGTTCGCCTCATTCGCGACAGCGTCGTCATTCACGAAGGCAGCCTGAAGACACTCAAGCGCTTCAAGGATGAAGTTGGCGAAGTCAATGCCGGCCAGGAATGTGGCATGGCCTTTGAGAACTACGAAGACATTCGCGCCGGTGATGTGATCGAGTGTTTCCGTGTGGAACATGTGACGCGCAGCCTGTAAGGGCGCTGGCATCATCTATATCAGTCGGGCACCGTATACCAACGGTGCCCGATTTCATGCCGATGTCCAGGCATTCCAATTCTGTTCGGCTGGTGCTCTTTTGGAAAATTGTGAAACGGTTTTCGATAAGCAGAACGAACAACAAAGATATGGAACATATCGCTAATTCCACCAATGGATGATGTGTTCTGGTGTATTCGTCTGGTGCGGTTCGATTCCGCCACTGGAGCGTTACAGGAAGACCCTCGCTTTTTCCGCTGGCGCTCTCATGTTTGAAAGGTAATCTCCCATGTCCCGCTTTTCCTCTTCCGGTCCCTCGCAACGTCAATTGCGTGTCGGTGAACAGGTGCGCGCCGCCATCACCACTGTGCTGCAGCGCGGCGAGGTGATGGATCCGTTGATTGAAAAAAATGTGATCGTCATTTCAGAGGTCGGCATGTCTTCTGACCTGAAAATCGCAACGGCCTATATCACGCCGCTGGGCCAGGTGGATCACGCAACGGTTGTCGCAGCACTGAACAAGAATGCGCGCTATATTCGCAAACTGGTAACGCCGGCCTTGCGTCAGATGAAGTTCATGCCGGAATTGCGCTTTCGTGATGATACGAGTTTTGACAATTATCAGAAAATTGACACCCTGCTGCGTTCTCCGCAGGTGGTGAAGGATATTGAGCGAGACACTGAAGGTGAGCAGGACTGATGGCGCGTCGCGGCAAGAACAAGGGGCGGCCGGTTTCCGGATGGCTCATTTTGGACAAGCCTGTTGATTTTGGATCGACGGAAGCGGTGTCAAAAATACGCTGGTTGTTCAAGGCTCAGAAGGCGGGCCATGCGGGCACTCTGGATCCGCTCGCATCCGGCATGCTGCCGATCGCCCTGGGTGACGCCACCAAGACGGTCCCCTATGTCATGGACGGTCGCAAGGTCTATCAGTTTACCGTGACATGGGGCGAAGAACGCACGACAGATGATCTTGAAGGCACAGCCAGTCAAAGCAGTGACATCCGTCCTCGCGAAGACGATATCAGATCCCTGTTGGCCAAATATACAGGCACCATAGAACAGGTTCCGCCACAGTTTTCAGCCATCAAGATCGACGGCAATCGCGCCTATGATCTGGCGCGCAGCGGCGAGGTCATGGATATTCCGTCGCGTGAAGTGGAAATTCACCGACTTGATCTTGTTGCCTGCCCGGACGCGGACAGTGCGATATTCGAGGTCGAATGTGGCAAGGGTACCTATGTGCGCTCACTGGCGCGTGACATGGGGCGCGATCTTCAGTGCTACGGTCATATCAGCCAATTGCGACGCACCTTTGTGGCGCCCTTTGATGAAGAGGACATGGTCACACTTGCAGACCTGATTGAACTGGAAGACATCGAGGACGATGCTGAACGTCTGGCCGCGCTGGACGCCTATCTCATTGATACAGGTGAAGCTCTGACTCTGCTGCCGCATGTGGCGGTTTCCGACCAGCAGGCGCAACGCCTGAGGATGGGGAATCCCGTTCTGCTGCGTGGTCGCGATGCGCCATTGCCGGCAGATGAGGCCTATGCGACATCCGGTGGCAGACTTATCGCCATCGGCGCAATAGCGCAGGGCGAGTTTCGTCCGCGGCGTGTATTCGGTGGATCCTCATAGACACAAAGGGATATGATGGCGTGAAGGCCTGCGGACCATTTCGCGTCATTCGGGCGCGGCAAGGTGGCAGGGCTGCAGAAATAACACTGGCAATTTGCGCATTTCTAAACTATACGCTGCGCAATACGGACATCATTGCCGTAGATTCAGGCCCAGGCTGGACGACATCCCGGCCCCGGGCGACTTACCCCTCCAAAATGAAAGGAAGGTACGATGTCGATTACTGCTGAACGCAAAGCGGAAGTGATGAAACAATACGCCACCCAGGAAGGCGATACCGGATCTCCAGAGGTTCAGGTTGCCATTCTGACAGAGCGCATCACCAATCTTACGGAACATTTCAAAGAGCACAAAAAGGATAACCATTCCCGTCGTGGTCTTTTGAAGATGGTTTCAAGCCGTCGTTCACTTCTTGATTATGTCAAGAAGAGGGACGAAGAGCGGTACAAAAAGCTTATCGCGAGTCTTGGTATTCGCCGCTAGGTTTCTCCGGCGGGGTGTTTCATGCACTCCGCCGGTTTCGTTTCCGGGAGTGTAAAAACCTCCGATGGAACGGTCACGGGGCAGGATTGCAGGTTGCTTGTGGCGTTTATCAAACGCCGTGTTCAAGCTACCCGGTGTCTTGCCCGTGACGATTTGGTTCATCGGGCCTGCAAAACAGGCCTGTAAAGTAACGAACGGTACAGCATGGAATTGGTTCAGGCTGTATCCACAATAAGGACAAGATATGTTCAATCATCACAAGGTCGAAATTGAATGGGGCGGCAGGCCGCTCATTCTGGAAACCGGAAAAATTGCCCGTCAGGCAGACGGTGCGGTTCTGGCCACTTACGGCGAAAGTGTCGTTCTGGCGACGGTTGTATCGGCAAAGAAAGCCAAGCCGGGACAGGATTTTTTCCCGCTGACAGTCAACTACCAGGAAAAAACCTACGCAGCAGGCAAAATACCCGGCGGGTACTTCAAGCGCGAAGGTCGTCCAAGCGAGAACGAAACACTGGTCTGCCGGCTTATTGACCGACCGATCCGTCCGCTGTTCCCCAGCGGCTATCGCAACGAAACGCAAGTCATCATCACCGTGATGCAGCACGATCTGGAAAACAATCCGGACGTTCTGGCCATGATTGCAACCTCCGCAGCTTTGACCCTTTCGGGTGTTCCTTTCATGGGGCCGATCGGTGGCGCGCGCGTTGGCTATATCAATGGCGAATACATCCTGAACCCGCATGTTGACGAAATGGATGAATCCACACTGGATCTCATCGTTGCGGGAACCCAGGACGCCGTCCTCATGGTTGAATCGGAAGCTGCCGAACTGGCCGAGGACGTCATGCTTGGCGCCGTGGTCTTTGGTCAGAAGGGTTTTCAGCCGGTCATTGAAGCGATCATCAAACTGGCGGAAGTCGCTGCGAAAGAACCGCGCGAATTCACACAGGAAGATCATTCGGCCCTCGAAGACGCCATGCTCAAGCTGGTTGAAAGCGAATTGCGCGACGCCTACAAGAACATCGACAAGGCTGAGCGCTATGCAGCCGTTGATGCGGTCAAGGCAAAGGTTGTCGGCCATTTCCTGCCGGAAGGTGAGGAAGCGCCGCAATACACCGCCGAGCAGGTTGGATCTGTCTTCAAATCCCTGCAGGCCAAAATCGTTCGCTGGAACATTCTCGACACCAAAAGCCGCATTGACGGACGTGACCTGTCAACGGTCCGTGCGATTTCGGCTGAAGTCGGTATCCTGCCGCGGACCCATGGTTCGGCTTTGTTTACCCGTGGTGAAACACAGGCAATCGTGGTCGCCACTCTGGGCACCGGTGAAGACGAGCAATACGTCGATAGCCTGACCGGCATGTACAAAGAAAAATTCATGCTGCATTACAACTTCCCACCTTACTCGGTTGGTGAAGCAGGGCGTGTCGGTTCACCCGGTCGTCGCGAAATCGGTCACGGAAAGCTCGCCTGGCGCGCTATTCATCCGATGTTGCCTTCCGGTGATCAGTTCCCCTACACCCTGCGTGTGGTGTCTGAAATCACTGAATCAAATGGTTCGTCCTCCATGGCAACGGTTTGCGGAACATCACTTGCCCTGATGGATGCCGGTGTGCCGCTTGCCAAGCCTGTTGCAGGTATTGCAATGGGTCTGATCAAGGAAGGCGAGCGCTTTGCCGTTCTGTCTGACATCCTTGGTGACGAAGATCACCTCGGTGACATGGATTTCAAGGTTGCCGGTACCCAGGATGGTATCACTTCCCTGCAGATGGATATCAAGATCACTGGTATCACGGAAGAAATCATGCAGATTGCCCTGGAGCAGGCCAAGGGTGGTCGTCTCTATATTCTCGGTGAAATGAGCTCTGCGCTCAATGAAAGCCGTGAAGAGCTGGGTGAATTTGCACCGCGTATCGAAGTCATGAACATACCGGTCGACAAGATCCGTGATGTGATTGGTTCGGGCGGCAAGGTCATTCGTGAAATCGTTGAAAAAACCGGCGCCAAAATCAATATCGATGATGATGGCACGATCAAATTCGCTTCTGCTTCGGCCAAGGAAATCGAAGCTGCCAAGAAGTGGGTTCATTCCATCGTGGCTGAGCCGGAAGTTGGCGTCATTTATGAAGGTACGGTTGTCAAGGTTGCTGACTTTGGCGCATTCGTGAACTTCTTCGGCCCGCGTGATGGCCTGGTCCACATTTCTCAGCTCGCTGCTGAACGTGTTGCCAAGACATCCGATGTCGTCAAGGAAGGCCAGAAGGTCTGGGTCAAGCTGCTTGGCTTCGATGACCGCGGCAAGGTTCGCCTTTCGATGAAGATCGTCGATCAGGAAACCGGCAAGGAAATTCCGCGCGACGACGCTGAATAAGACAGGCCTCATTGAACAAAGAAAAACCCGCTGTCCAAGGACGGCGGGTTTTTTGTTTTCAGCATAGCAATTTTTGCCACGGCATCATCAGACTGAGCCGTTCTGTTATCCCTTGGATCCGTTGCCGTTGGGCTTCAATTCTTCCAGCACCGGCATTGAGGTGACGTGATAGCCCGAATCGACGAAATGCACTTCGCCTGTAACACCACGCGACAGGTTTGACAGGAGATAGAGTGCGGATCCGCCGACATCTTCGATGGTGACATTGCGCCGGAGCGGGGAGTTTTTCTGCTGGTAATTGTACATTTCACGGGCATCCTTGACGCCTGCGCCCGCAAGGGTCCTGACCGGTCCGGCCGAGATCGCGTTGACGCGAATGTCGCGTGGCCCGTAGTCGGCCGCCAGATAGCGCACACTGGCCTCCAGCGCGGCCTTGGCAACGCCCATGACATTGTAGTTCGGCATGACCCGCGTGGAGCCCGCATAGGTCAGGGTGATCATTGATCCGCCGTCATTCATCAAGGCGGCAGCACGTTTGGCAACCTCGGTAAAGGAAAAGCATGAGATGACCATTGTGCGTGAAAAATTGGCGCGGCTGGTGTCCGCATAAAGGCCCTGCAATTCATTGCGGTCTGAAAAGCCGATGGCATGGACCACAAAATCAATGGTGCCCCACTTTTCTGCCAGCACATCAAAAGCCGCATCCACTGTATCAATGTCTTCCACATCACAGGGGATGACAATATCGGAACCAAGCTGTTCGGCCAGGGGGCGAACCCGCTTGCCGAAACCTTCGCCCTGATAGGTAAATGCCAGTTCTGCGCCCTGATCATACAGAGCCTTGGCGATTCCCCAGGCAATCGAGTGATCGTTGGCAACCCCCATGATCAGGCCGCGTTTCCCTTTCATCAATCCACTCATTGTAACTGCCTATCCCTCAAAACGCTGGAATACCAAGGTTGCATTGGTGCCACCGAATCCAAAGGAATTCGACAGAGCGGTATCGACTTTGGCATTGTCTATGCGCTTACGCACGATCGGAACGCCATCAAATTCAGGATCAAGGGTCCCGATATGAGCACTCTCGGCGATGAAACCTTCTTTCATCATCAGCAGCGAATAGATCGATTCCTGAACGCCGGTCGCGCCCAGTGAATGGCCCGTCAGGCTCTTTGTCGATGCAACATGCGGTATCCTGTCACCGAACACCTCACGGATGGCGCCGATTTCCCGGCTGTCGCCAACGGGTGTCGATGTTCCATGCGTGTTGATGTAGTCAACCGTGCCTTCGACAGTGGAGAGAGCCATCCGCATGCAGCGGACCGCGCCTTCACCGGACGGTGCCACCATGTCATAGCCATCCGATGTGGCGCCATAACCGACAACCTCGCCGTAGATTTTCGCGCCGCGCGCCTTTGCATGTTCCAGTTCTTCCAGAACCAGAACGCCGGCACCGCCTGCAATGACAAAGCCATCGCGCTCGGCGTCATAGGCGCGTGATGCCGTGGTTGGTGAGCTTTCGTTGTATTTTGAAGACATCGCTCCCATGGCGTCAAACAGGTTGGACATGGTCCAGTCGAGATCTTCGTGGCCGCCGGCAAAAACAACGCTCTGTTTGCCCATCTGAATGAGCTCATAGGCATTGCCGATGCAATGGGCCGATGTGGAGCAGGCCGACGAAATCGAATAATTGACGCCGTGGATCTTGAACCAGGTGGCAAGCGTTGCCGATGCCGTGGAAGACATGGCCTTGGGAACAGCAAACGGTCCGATACGCTTGGGACTGCCCTTTTCCCGGGTAATGTCCGCCGCATCGACGATCGTGCGTGTGGACGGGCCGCCCGATCCCATGACGATGCCCGTGCGTTCGTGTGACACTTCGTTTTCTTCGAGGCCGGAATCGGCAATGGCCTGTTGCATGGCAACATGATTCCATGCGCCGCCCTTGCTCAGGAAACGCATTGCACGGCGTTCCACCAGGTCTGTCGGATCAAGTGTCGGCGCACCCCAGACCTGACAGCGGAAGCCGTGTTCGGCAAATTCCTCGGAAAACGTAATGCCGGATCTGGCTTCGCGCAGGGAAAGAGTAACTTCCTCAACATTATTGCCAATGGAGGATACAATCCCCATTCCGGTGACTACAACACGTTTCATACGGTATCCTTTCCACAGGAACTGCGGTTTTTTGAGTTCTGGCCGGCGCGTGGCGCCCATGCGTTCGCGTTTATTCTGCTTTTTCTTTGAAAAGGCCGACCCGCAGGTCCTTCGCCTTATAGGCTGATTCGCCATCAGCCTTGGCCCAGCCATCGCCTGTGCCAAGCACGAGCCGTCCGCTCAATACACGTTTGTAATCGACGCCGAACTCTACAAGTTTGGTCTCTGGCGTGATCATTCCTGTCAGCTTCACTTCGCCAACGGAGATCGCCCGACCCTTGCCTTCTTCACCAAGCCAGCCGAGGAAAAACCCGGTCATCTGCCACAGGGCATCAAGGCCCAGGCAACCGGGCATGACCGGATCGCCCTCGAAATGGCAGGCAAAGAACCACAAATCGGGGGTTACATCGAATTCGGCGCGTATATACCCCTTGCCGTATTCTCCGCCGGTTGCAGATATATCTGTTATCCGGTGGAACATCAGCATGGGAGGTAAAGGGAGCTGCGCATTGCCGGGGCCAAACATTTTGCCACGGCCACAGTTCAATATCTCTTCATAGTTGAAGCTGGACTGCCTGGTATTCATGTAAAAAATTAACTCCCGATATCGAGGCGCATGCCCGCGCCTTTGCCATGTAACCCTAACACAGCTTGTTTGCTGGCGAAAAGCTCTTGATCTCCAATATGGGGATCAAATAAGTTTTTCAAACATATTTGATGGATTTGCGAATAGGCAATGTGCGTCTCCATTTTAAAATGGACAAACAAACTCCACTATTGAAAGATGGGCCATCAAAAGTTATATAACTCCCAATTGCCCATTAACCGGTATCAGTCAAGTTGAAGCCTATGTACAGCAAATCAGAACATACGCCCTGTCCAACGCGCATGGCAGGTGATCAATTGCGATCAGCCGGGTTGCGTCCAACGCGCCAGCGCATTGCCTTGGCCGGTCTTTTGTTTGCCAAGGGCGACCGTCATCTGACTGCTGAAGAATTGCACGAAGAAGCCGTGATTGCCGGCGAGCCGGTTTCTCTGGCCACCGTATACAATACACTGCATCAGTTCACCGATGCCGGTATGTTGCGGGTGTTGGCTGTCGAATCTGCCAAGACCTATTTTGATACCAATGTTTCAGACCATCATCATTTCTTTATTGAGGGCGACAATGAGGTGATGGACATACCGACCGGCAACATGTCGGTTCATGGGCTGCCTCAGGCCCCCGAGGGCATGGAAATCGCCCATGTCGACGTGGTCGTCCGTCTGCGCCGGAAGCCTGACGCGACCTGATAATTCATTCATTGATACCAGTTAGAGCGTCATCAGTCGTTGGCATGGAGTTTCAGTCTGCCTGTGTGTTCAGGCACGGAAACAGCATGTGTCTTGGGCTCGTCCTTGGTTTCCACCTCATCGTCGGCGACAATTTCCAGTGCCTCGATGCGCGCACCGCGTTTGCTGACCTTGTCCGTTGATGTCAAAATCAGATCGATATCGCGTTGCGTTTGGCCGAAATGCACCTGCAACTTGCGAACACGGTCATCAAGACGCACCACATCTTCCATCAGCCGTATCACTTCGCCCTGAATCAGATGGGCCTGTTCGCGCATGCGTGCATCCTTGAGAATGGTCTGGACCACCTGCAGGGACAGCATCAGCAATGAGGGCGAAACAATAACAACCCGGGCTTTGTGCGCCTTTTGCACAAGGCCTTCGAAATTCTCGTGTATCTCGGCAAAGACGGATTCCGATGGCACGAACATGAAGGCCGTATCCTGGGTCTCGCCTTCCAGAAGATATTTGTCGGAGATATCCCTGATATGGGTTTCAATATCGCGCCTGAATTGCTGGGTTGCCAGCTTTTGCGCATCCGGCCCCTCGGCGCTGCGAATATTGTTCCATGCTTCCAGCGGAAATTTTGCATCGACAACCAGAGAGGGCGCATCATTGGGCATATAGACAAGGCAATCGGGCCGGTTGCCATTGGAAAGCGTCGGTTGAAAGGCATAGGCATTTGTCGGCAGACCGTCGGCAATGACCGCCTCCATGCGGGCCTGACCGAAGGCGCCTCGGGTCTGTTTGTTGGACAGAATTGCCTGCAGGCCGACAACATCCTTGGCCAGCGCCTGAATGTTGTTCTGGGCAACGTCGATAACGGCCAGCCGTTCCTGCAGACGAGCAAGATTCTCATGCGTCGATTTGGTTTGTTCGCTGATCGTTGTGCCAAGCCGCTGGCTCATCCCGTCAAGCCGTTCGCCAATGGTCTTGTTGATCTCGTTCTGCCGGGAACCAAAGACATCGGCAATGGTCGCCATCCTGCCTTGCATCTGGGCCTGCGTGCTGAGAATTTCGGAGAATTTTGCCTCCATGTCCCGCGCCCGCTGGTCGGCCAGTCTCTCGGATTCCAGTTTTTCCGCAGCCTGCTTTTTTACCGCCCGGCGCGACAAAAGATGCATGAATATGACAAGCAGGCACAAAAGTCCGGCTGCCAAAAGCAAAAGAGTGCCAAGGGTGATGATGGTCTGACCGACCTGCATCACAGGCAGATCAAAAGAGAATTGGACTGCATTCATATTGCAAGCTTATATGATTCTCCTATTTATTCCAGATCAAAACATGAACATGGGTCAGGTTCAGAATTGACCTCCCGACCTTGAATGAGTAGATGCATGCCATGTCTATAAAACCACTTATACTCCTTCCCGATCCGGTTCTGCGCAGGCAATCCGATCCCATCGAACGCGTGGACGATGCCGTCCTGGCGCTGGCCGACGATATGCTTGAAACCATGTATGATGCCCCCGGCATAGGTCTGGCTGCAGTTCAGGTTGGTATTCCGCGCCGTTTGCTGGTTGTCGACTGCTCGCGCGAAGACGAAGATCAGGCGCCAATGGTCTTTATCAACCCGCAGGTTGTTGCCAGTTCGGATGAACGTTCGACCTATGAAGAAGGATGCCTTTCCATTCCCGATTATTACGCCGAAGTCGAGCGCCCGATGCAGGTCACCGTGGACTATGTCGATCGGTTGGGAAAGCAGCAGCAGATCGAGGCCGATGGCTTGCTGGCGACCTGCCTGCAGCACGAAATAGACCATCTGAACGGCATCCTGTTCATCGACCATATTTCCAAGTTGAAACGCGATATGGTTGTCAAGAAATTCACCAAGCTGGCAAAGGGACGTTCGTCCGCAGCGCTTTGACCCGGAACTGGCTGCGGCGAAGGCAGCGGCCTCCTTCTGATGGCGTCATGGCGCAAGCCGGGCGGGTCGAGCGCCAACACCGAACGTGCGAACGGGAGAAACGCCTTGCGCATCATTTTCATGGGAACACCGGATTTCGCTGTTCCGACTCTCGCTTCGCTGGCGGGATACGGGCACGATATCGTTGCTGTCTATACACAGCCGCCGCGTCCTGCCGGTCGGCGCGGGCTGGAACTGGTCAAGTCTCCCATTCACACACAAGCCGAGATCCTTGGTTTTCCAGTCTTCACGCCAGCCAGTCTGAAAGACGAAGCCGAGCAGGCCCGTTTTCGTGATCTGAAGGCTGATGTTGCTGTCGTTGTCGCCTATGGCCAGATATTGCCAGAAGCGGTCCTCAGTGCGACGCGCCTGGGATGTTACAACGGTCATGCTTCTCTTTTGCCGCGCTGGCGTGGGGCAGCGCCAATCCAGCGTGCCATCATGGCCGGCGACGCCGAGACCGGTGTGATGGTCATGAAAATGGATGCCGGACTGGATACGGGGCCGATTGCCATGGAAGAGCGTGTCGCCATCACGCCGGACATGACCGCCGGTGAACTGCACGACAAGCTGATGCTGATTGGCGGAGACCTGATGCAGCGGGCCATGGCGGCGCTTGAACGTGATTCGCTGACCCTGACACCGCAGCCGACACAAGGCATGACCTATGCGGCAAAAATCAGCAAGAAAGAGACCCGTATCGATTTCTCCGCAACCGCAGACCAGGTGCACAATCACATTCGCGGTCTTTCACCCTTTCCCGGCGCCTGGTGTGAAATGCCGTTGGGCGGTGGCAAGGAGCGGGTCAAGATTTTGAGTGCCAGCCCTGTTGCCCAGGAGGGGCCGGCCGGCACTGTGCTTGATGACCAATTGACAATCGCCTGCGGCCGCGGTGCCATCCGCCTTCAGCGTCTTCAAAAAGCCGGTGGCAAAGTGCTGGATGCGCAGGCGTTTCTGCGCGGCAACCGGATCGCAACGGGCATGGTAATCGGCTGATGGCCCGATACAAGCTGACCATAGAATATGACGGCACGCCCTATGTCGGCTGGCAGCGCCAGAACAATGGCCACGCCGTGCAAAGCGCAATCGAAAAAGCCGGCCTGAAGTTCTGTGGCCATGAAATCACCGTGCGTGGCGCCGGGCGCACGGATGCCGGTGTCCATGCCCGTGGTCAGGTCGCGCATGTCGACTTTGAGAAGCAATGGCCGGCGCAAACGGTGTGCGATGCCATCAATGCCTATTTGGGACGCGCCGACGAACGCGTTGTCATCATCAAGGCCGAGGCGGTGGATGACACGTTTGATGCCCGCTTCTCGGCGCTGAAGCGACACTATCTTTTCCGTATCATCAACCGGCGGACACCGCTGGCGATTGAAAGAGACCGGGCTGTCTGGGTCAAACGGCCGCTGGATGAAGCAATCATGCATGCAGCGGCACAGCATCTTGTCGGGCGACATGATTTCACCACCTTCCGCTCATCCCATTGCCAGGCCAACAATCCGGTGCGCACACTCGACCAACTGGATGTTTCCCGCAGCGGTGATGTGGTGGAAATCCGCGCCGCAGCCAAATCCTTTCTGCACAATCAGATACGCTCCTTCGCCGGAACGTTGATTCTGGTCGGTGAGGGAAGGTGGAAAGCTGATCGGGTGGTCGAAGCCCTGGCTGCAAAAGACCGCGCTGCCTGCGGACCGGTGGCTGGACCTCAGGGTCTGTATTTCATGCAGATCGAGTATCCGACAATCCTGGGCTGACATCACTGAAGGGCGCTAAAGTGGCTTGTCTTCAGGCAAAACCTATCTATCCAAGCGACAATTTTGTCATGATGTAGATCAGTTCGCTGATGACAAGCAGGCCGAAAGCCAGCATGCCGTCACCGCCAAGTGCGACGCGATAGACCCGGACCGAAATGACCAGAACGCCGACAATGGCCAAGAGGGTCAAGGCTGCGGCAATGCCTGCAGCCCCCGGTATGCCGACAGCAAGCCAGTTGATCGGCGCCATCACATAGGCGATCGGCAGCGACAGCCAATTGCCGGCAATGACCCATTGGGCAAAACGGTCCGACATGCGCAGTGGGCGGGCCAAAAGCGCCACGGCGAGCAACGCCAGAGCAATCCCGGCCACATCGGTGGCGGCGGATCTTACCAAATATCCAAACCCGGCCTGGGTTTCCGGCTGTGCGGTCACAAGGCTGTTCCTGTCGGCAATCCACACGACGCAATAGGCGGGCAGCGAATAGGCAAAGGCCCAGAACGATCGCCAGAAACCACGGGTTGTCAGATCGAGAAATTTCAGGCCTTCAGCGTCGCCGAATGCCATCCTGGCAATGCCTGTGAGGTAATTGCCGACCTCGCCGGATGAGGGCGGCCTCATGCGTCAAACCATTGCTGCAGAAAGGTTTCATAAATGCTCGTCAGGCCCTCAAGATCAGACAGGGCCACACACTCATCGACCATATGCATCGTCTGCCCGACCAGGCCGAATTCGACCACCGGGCAATAATCCTTGATGAAACGCGCATCGGAGGTGCCGCCGGTTGTTGACAGTGCCGGTTTGCGACCGGTTCGTGTCTCGATGGCGGCAGACAATTTGCCAATCAGCAAATCATTGCTGGTCAGGAAGACCGGGCTGGGCCGATGGGGCCATTGCAGATCATAGGTCACTGCTCCGCATCCCGGCCGCAACCTCTCGTCTTTTGCTGCCGTGGCAAGGCGCATGGATATTTCAGCCTTCAGGCTTTCGGCGGACCACAGATCGCAGAAACGCACATTGAATGCCGCCGTTGCCTTGCCGGGAATGACATTGGTGGCCGGATTGCCAATATCGATCGTGGTGATTTCCAGATTGGTCGGCGGAAAATGTTCAGTTCCCGTATCAAAGGGCGGGGTCAACAGGCTTTCGAGCATCGGCAGCAAGGCGCGTACAGGATTGTCTGCGCGGTGCGGGTAGGCAACATGGCCTTGCACCCCATGAATGGTGATGGAGCCGCTGAGCGAGCCTCGACGGCCGATCTTGATCATGTCCCCGAGTTGGTCCGGATTGGTCGGCTCGCCGACGATGCATCCGTCCCATATTTCGCCCTTTGCAGCCGCCCATTCCAGCAGCTTGACGGACCCGTTGATGGAGGGGCCTTCCTCGTCTCCGGTAATCAGCAGCGAGATGGATCCCTGCGGTGCGCCATGGGCCGCAATATGACGGGCCAGGGCGGCGACAAAACAGGCGATGCCGCCTTTCATGTCAACGGCGCCGCGGCCGTAGAGTTTTCCATCGTCAATGGCGGCTTCAAAAGGCGGATGTGTCCAGCTGTCGTCATTTCCGGTCGGCACCACATCGGTGTGCCCGGCAAACATCAGGTGCGGGCCCGTATCACCGATTCGCGCGTAGAGGTTTTCAATCGAAGGCGTGCCGTCCTCCTCGAATGTGACGCGCTCGACATGAAAGCCGAGCGGCAGCAGCATGGCCTCCAGCGCTGCCAAGGCGCCGGCATCATCGGGCGTGACGGAAGGGCACCGGATCAAGCTTGTCAGATTGGCAATGGGGTCAGTCGCCGTCATGGTTGGTTCCAGCCGTTTTGGGTTCATTCGAACGGGCTCCGTAGTCATTGTGTCCCCGATAACCCGGCCAGAAGCAAAGCACCAGGACAGCCACAATCGAGACAGCGGGAATAAACAGGCAGATCGCAACGACGCCCGAGATGTTCAGATCGTGCAATCGTTTGACCGCCATGGCAATGCATGCCCAGACAAAGAACAGGCAATAGGCAAGGAAGGCAAAGCCCCACAGCAGGAATTCGCCGCCCCCCTGGGAAACGTTGGAAAGCCGACCGACAATGACGCCGCAAAGAGCAACAAGAAACAACAGACCGAGGATGTAGGGCTGACGCCCGATGCGACCGGACAGGCCGGTAAAAAACCAGCGCATATCCGGTCCGGTTGCTTGTTCTGCCTGCCGCTGGCTCATCGGGTCAATCGCGCAACAATTCGTTGATGCCTGTTTTCGAGCGGGTTTTCTCATCAACCCGCTTGACGATGACAGCGCAATAGAGATGCGGGGTCTCAACGCCGTTGCCCATGGATTTGCTGCCGGGCATGGAGCCGGCCACAACGACCGAATAGGGTGGCACTTCACCATAGGTGACGCTGCCGGTTTCGCGGTCGACGATCCGTGTGGACTGGCCGATATAGACGCCCATTCCAAGCACTGAACCTTCGCGGATAATACAGCCTTCAACCACTTCGGAACGTGCGCCGATAAAACAATTGTCTTCAATGACGACCGGGCCGGCCTGCAGGGGCTCCAGCACGCCGCCAATGCCGACACCGCCGGACAGGTGAACGTCGCGACCGATCTGTGCGCAGGAACCGACCGTTGCCCAGGTGTCCACCATGGTGCCTTCACCGATATGGGCTCCCAGATTGACAAAGGAAGGCATCAGAACAACATTCGGGGCGATATAGGCCGAACGGCGCACGATACTGCCAGGCACCGCGCGAAAACCGGCCTTTTCAAATTCGTGGGTGCTCCAATTGTTGAACTTGGACGGAACCTTGTCCCACCAATGGGCGTCGCCAGGCCCGCCCTTGATGACTTCCATCGCATTCAGCCGGAACGACAAAAGCACAGACTTCTTCAGCCATTGATTGACGTGCCAGTTGCCGTCTTCGCCTTTTTGCGCGACGCGGACATTGCCGTTATCCAGAAGATTCAGAGCTTCCTCCACGGCGTCACGTATCTCACCGCGGGTGCTCGTATTGATGCTGTCGCGGTTGTCGAACGCCGTGTTGATTGTTGATTCCAGTGCGGCAAGGTCGGGTTTGTTCATCATTCTTTCCTTGGAGTTATTCCGTAACGGTCACACAATATTGTGAGCGGGAGCCGTGATTGTCCCCGCCCCATGAATTTTAGCATGGATATTTTGCGGGACTGGACCGGTATTGCAGTCTATAGGCAATGTCTTGCAGGTCCGGTTCAGTCATTGATGCTTGTATCGACATGCTCTAAGCGAGGAACGGCGGGCCGTCAATCGTATGAGGGGCTGGCGTCCGGATGATTGAACAGCGAAAGTGATCAAATGAGTTCCAAACGAAGAAATGATGTCTGGGATCCCCTGGCCGATTCCAAATCCGACCGAGCACGGGCAGCCGAAGTGCTGTCCACTCCCCAGACGGAAGCACCGGCCTATCGGCTTGCCTTTGCCGATGAAGATTTTCTGTGCCGGGAGGAACTGCGTCCGGTCCGCCTTCAGCTTGAATTATTGAAACCCGATATCATGCTGGAAGAACGGGGCATCAAATCAACCGTTGTCATGTTTGGCGGCGCGCGCATTCCAGCGCCCGGCAAGGATGCCTGGGCCGCCAAGAACGAGACACAGCGCAAGAACCTGGCGGCGGCTTCAAAATACTACGAGGAAGCGCGCAAATTTGCCCGGATCTGTTCGCAACACTCGAGCGGCACGAACAACACGGAATTTGTTGTCGTGACTGGCGGTGGACCCGGTGTCATGGAAGCAGGCAATCGCGGCGCAGCCGATGATTCCTCACCATCCATCGGCTTGAATATCATTTTGCCGCATGAACAGGCGCCGAATGAATTTGTCACGCCCGAGCTCTGTTTCAATTTCCACTATTTCGCCGTGCGCAAGATGCATTTCCTCATGCGCGCCAGAGCCATCACGGTCTTTCCCGGCGGCTTTGGCACGATGGATGAGCTTTTTGAAACGCTGACGCTCATTCAGACCGGCCGCATGGAAGCTGTGCCGGTAATTCTGTTTGGTGCAGAATTCTGGCACAAGATCATCAATTTTGAGGAATTGGCCGCTTTTGGCACAATTTCACCTGAAGACCTGGGCCTGATCAGCTTTGTCGAAAGCGCAGACGAAGCCTGGCAGATTATTGTCGACCACTACGCGCTTGAGGACGCCACGCAGTAAATGTTCCGGCTGCTGCAATTTGTCCTTTGGCGCTTGTGTCCGGAGCGGGCTATACATCGTTCATGAGCAAGCGGCGGCAAAAGTCCTTCCTGGGTGAACTGCGCGCAGAGATGGCACGATTTGCCTGTCTTTGCGTGATGGTGCTTGCCATCCCGATGCTGCATCCGCTTGCCGAAGCCCATGCTGCTGAAAACGGCTTCAGCAGCATCATCTGCACCAGTTTTGGTGTTTCCGCCGATGCCCGTGACGACATTCCCGTCGGTGCGCCCGATGACTGTCCCTGTATCGTTCTTTGCCACGCCATGGCGGCGTCGAAGGTTTTTCACACGCTTCAATGGACGCCCCTTGTCAAGGACGCAGATGTCCCTGGCCGCATCAGCTGGACGCTGGCGGAACGGGTATCGCAGACCGGCGATGGTCTGTTGTGCGGCAGCATTGGCATACGCGGTCCACCCGCCACCATTTGATCCAAATTGCTATGCCGCTGTGCAAGCGGCTCAACTGATCTGACAAATGGAACATCACAATGCGTATGTTAAACACACTTCTCGCGGCTGCCGTAATAGGCCACGCCGCCGTTATTCTCGCCCCTGCCATGGCGCAAAGCCATGAAAAACAGGCCCATCAGTCTGAAGCGGTGGTTCAAGGTGATCTGGAGCTTTCCGGCTACTGGACCCGCGCAATGTTACCTGGCCAGAAGGTTGGCGGCGGCTTCGTGACCATCTCCAACAAGGGCAGCGATGACGATCGACTGATCTCCGTGAAAACACCATTGACCCAACGCACGGAAATCCATGAGATGTCGATCATCGATGATGTCATGAAAATGCGTGCACTGCCCGATGGCCTGCCTGTTCCCGCTGGCCAGACCGTCGAACTGAAACCGGGTGGTTATCACATCATGTTCATGGCCGTCGCCGAGCCCTTTGTTGCCGGCAGCATGGTGCCCGTTGTCCTGACATTCGAAAAGGCAGGCGAGGTGGAATTGATGCTGCCCATCATGCCGGCAGGCACCAAGGCGATGGACCATGAAAAGATGGAGCATGGCGGCAAGATGGAACACGGCAAGAAGAAACACGATTCAATGTCGGACTGACAGCCATTCGACCTGAATAAACCGGTGCCGGGTTCGGCGCCGGAATTCAGCTTGGTCAGGCCGCCGGTGATCCGCCGGTCAGATAGTGCTCAAGGAAACCGGCGAGATCATCGGTAATGTAATCGATGTGATCACCGTCGCGCCCGTCACTTTCCCAGACTTCCTCAATGACAGTGTCCAGATTGTGCGGGACGATCAGCACCGTGCGCATGCCCAGTGTCTTGGGAACGGTCAGGTTGCGTGGCAGGTCCTCAAACATCACGGCCTTGTCGCCGGGAATATTGTGACGGGCCAGAAACCGGTCATAGGTCTGGCTTGCCGGTTTGGGTTGCAGATCAGCAGCCAGAATATCAAAAATATCGTCAAAATGATCAAGAATGCCAAGGGCCGTCGCAGTGCGCTGTGCGTGGGCGACGTCACCATTGGTGAAAATGAATTTCCGCCCTGGCAAAGCGCGGATGGCGGCGCCCAGTTGCGGGTTGGGCTTGACCCAGGAATAATCGATATCATGGACCTTTTCGAGGAACTCATTGGGGTCGATACCGTGCAGGTTGATCAGCCCGTTCATCGTTGTTCCATAGTCGCGATAATAGGTCTTCTGGATCGTGCGCGCCTCATCGTGCGGAAGCTTCAAAAGATCGGACACATAGGCGGTCATCTTTTTGTCGATCTGTGAAAACAGATCCGTGTGGCGCGGATAGAGCGTATTGTCGAGATCAAAAACCCATTCGGTAATGTGTTCGAAATCGGCGGATTCTGGCAGGTGATTTGACATGCTGCCTTATGGCACGTTTGGCGGCTTTGTGCACCAGCATTTCCACCGGTGTTTGTTTTAACACGCCTGAGCGCTTCCCTTTGATCAAGAAAGGTTCTAGAGCGCCACCATGGAATTCTGGATACCGATTACCATCGCCGCCGCCTTTCTTCAAAATGTGCGCTCGGCCATGCAAAAACACCTCAAAGGGGTCATGGGAACAACCGGCGCGACCTTCGTGCGCTTTGGTTTCGGTTTCCCTTTCGCCCTGCTGTTCGTGGCCGTTCTGCATCTTGGCTTTGACATGTCGCTGCCGCGATGGAACACAGCCTTTGTCTTGTGGGCGCTGCTGGGCGGCGTTTCGCAGATTGTCTCCACCTTGCTGCTTGTCTATCTGTTTTCCTTCAGGAATTTCACTGTTGGTACGGCCTATTCGCGCACCGAACCGGCACAGGCAGCCTTTTTCGGCCTGTTGTTTCTGGGCGAAACAGTCAGCGCCGCAAGCCTGTTTGCCATAGCAATCTCGGTGATGGGCGTCATGCTGATTTCCGTCGCACGCTCGGTGGTCAGCTGGAAAAGTCTGGTCACGTCTGTTCTCAGCCGCACGGCCTTGATCGGTCTTGCTTCCGGAACCGGGTTCGGCGTTTCGGCGGTGGCCTATCGCGCTGCATCCCTGTCGCTCGGTGGTCCGAATTTCATGATGCAGGCAGCCGTCACGCTGGCCTTTGTCATCATCTTTCAGACCTGCGTCATGCTCATCTGGATGATCTTGCGCGACCGCGGCGAACTTGTGCGGATTGCGGCTGCCTGGAAACCGGCGCTGGTGGTCGGCATCGCCGGTGCAACAGCGTCTTTCGGATGGTTCATGGCCATGACCCTGCAACAGGCCGCCTATGTGAAAGTGCTGGCGCAGGTGGAGATCATCTTCACCTTTGCCTCTTCGGTCTTCATCTTCAAGGAATCCATCAACCGGCTGGAAATCCTCGGCACATTGCTGATCGTTGCCGGTGTCGTTGCTCTTGTGGTCTTTGCCTGAGCAAAAACCTGTGGAGCGTGCAACTGGTCCCGTTCAGGGAACAATCAGCGTGCCTGCACCATGTTTGGTGAAAATTTCCAGAAGCACCGCATGGGCGGTCTTGCCGTTCAGGATGACCACGCCCTCAACGCCTGATTCGATCGCCTGAATGCAGGTTTCGACCTTGGGAATCATGCCGCCGGAAATGGTGCCATCGGCAATCAGCGTGTGGGCTTCCGAGACGGAAAGCTGTTTGATGAGATTGCCGGCCTTGTCGAGAACGCCCGGCACATCGGTCAGGAACAAAAGCCGCGTCGCGGACAGTGAGCCTGCGATAGCGCCGGCAAAAACATCGGCATTGATATTATAGGTATGGCCGTCACGGCCCGGCGCCACCGGGGCAATGACCGGGATCATTTCCGATTTTGCCAGCAGATCCAGCAGGGTCCTGTCCACTTCGACGATTTCGCCGACAAAGCCCAGATCAAGCACCCGCTCGATATTCGAATCGGGATCGATAATGGTTTTCTTGACCTTTTCGGCAAACACCATATTGCCGTCCTTGCCGCACAGGCCGATGGCCCATTCGCCTTCGGCATTGATCATGGCGACAATTTCCTTGTTGATGGAACCGGCCAGCACCATTTCAACAATCTCGACCGTCTTTTCGTCGGTGACCCGCAGGCCGCCTTCGAATTTCGACTCGATGCCCATCTTGCTGAGCATGGCGCCAATCTGCGGACCGCCGCCGTGCACGACAATCGGGTTGACGCCCGATTGCTTCAGCAGCGCGATGTCGCGTGCAAATGCCCGGCCCAGTTCCACATCGCCCATGGCATGACCGCCATATTTGACCACGATCGTGCGGTTCTCGTAGCGCTGCATGTAGGGCAATGCCTGCGACAGCAATTTTGCCTGCATTTCGCTGTTTTCTGTATTGTCGGTATCGATATTGGCCATGGATGTCCCTCTGATTTCTGGTTTTCTAGCGACATTGGCTTTTCAGGGCAATCGCTGATTTGTGAACGGACCCTGCAGGCTGATCGCGAAAAGTTCATGGGCGCTTTCATGCGGCAATGACTATATTGAAAGAAAGCAACGCAAGAGAGGTTTGTCATGAAACGCCGTAATTTTCTGCTATCAGGCGCAGCGCTCGCATCAATGGGTGGATTTTATCTTCTCAAGCCGTCATCCATGCAAGCCGTTGCGAGTGAGGACGGGTTCGAAATTTCCTATAATGACGACCAGTGGCGCGATATGCTCAGTGCAGAACAATATGCTGTCCTGCGCACCGAGGCGACAGAGCGGGCCTACACCAGCCCTTTGCTCGAGGAGAAGCGCGAAGGCACTTACAATTGCGCCGGGTGCGCACTGCCGCTCTATGCGTCAGCGACAAAATTTGACAGTGGCACCGGCTGGCCGAGTTTCTATGAAGCGCTGCCGGACGCTGTGGCCACGCGCCGCGATTTCAAGCTGTTCCTGCCGCGCACTGAAGTGCATTGCCGCCGCTGTGGTGGCCATCTCGGGCATATTTTCAGTGATGGACCGGAGCCGACCGGACTGCGTCATTGCATCAATGGCGTCGCTCTGACTTTTGAGGCAAAGCAGGTCTGAAGCACAGTGTGATCGCACCGGGTGAGGGGCTGGAACGGGACGCCTATGCGACCTTGTTGCAGTCCCGATTTTGCAGCGCTCAGCCCCGTTCGCCGGGCGGTTCGGGCCTGAATGAGCGCCATATGGACAGGGCTGCAAAATAGACCGATGACAGCACCCACAGCCAGAAAATGATCCATGAGGTCTTTTGATCCGCTGAGGTGTCCAGCGGCACCAGCACCAGCCGCAGCGTGGTTGCAGCCCACAGGACCGTCATCGGAACGGTCACGCCGCGCCAATCCTTTACCCGGAAGGGATGGACATATTTAAGCGGTATGAAGGTCAGAACCACGAAGACCGCCAGAACGATCAGATTGGTCCATTGGCTGGTCTGCAGGATGTGAAAATACAGCACGACCGCATTCCACAGGGCCGGAAAGCCGGAGAAATAATAGTCCGACGTCTTTATGCTGGTATTGGCGAATGTGTAGCAGGAAACCGCCATGATGGTGGCAGCCGTTATGGTTTCCCAGCCTGCCGGCACAAGGCCGAACCAGTAGATCATCATCGCCGGAACGGCGACATAGTTGAAATAATCGATCACATTGTCGAGTGTTGTGCCGTCAAGTTGCGGGGTGACTTCACTGACCTTGATCTTGCGGGCCAGCGTTCCGTCGATACCATCGACAAAGAGGGCAAGCCCCAGCCACATGAAGACGGCGGTCTTGTCATTGTCAAAAATGGCAATGAGGGCCAGAAACCCCAGCACGATACCCGATGCCGTGAAAGCGTGCACCGCCCATGCCATGGCCACCATCTGTGGCTCGTGCTTGTCTCCCTCGCGCATCGCTTGTCTTTCTCCCGCCGGGCATGCCGGTCGTGCATGGTATGAAGCAGGGTTCCTTTGCGCCTTGGCAAAACCTTGCTGCAATGATCATCAGGACATTAAACACCACCCACCGGCAATGCCACAATAATTCTGCGCCTGCGTCAGGATCTGACGGCGTCTATGATCGCCTGACGCAATTCGTCCATGCCTGAGGCCTTTTCCGATGACGTGGCAATCACGTGCGGAAAGGCTGCGGGATGTTTTTTCAGGCTTTCCAGTGTGCGCTCCAGCAAGGGGGGCACACCGGCAGCTTTTATCTTGTCAATCTTTGTCAGCACCACCTGGTAGGAAACGGCAGCCTTGTCGAGGAGTTTGAGAACATCCTCATCATTGGCCTTGATGCCGTGGCGGGCGTCAATCAGCAGATAGACGCGTTTGAGCGTCGCCCGTCCGCGCAAATAGTCAAAGACCAGCCGTGTCCATTGATCGACCTGGTCTTTCGGCGCCTTGGCATAGCCGTAACCGGGCATGTCGACCAGCGCCATGGGCGGCAACTTGCCGTCACTGTTGGAATAGCCTTCGGGCACAAAATAGTTCAGTTCCTGTGTCCGGCCCGGCGTGTTGGATGTCCTGGCAAGTCCCTTGTGGCGCACCAGCGCATTGATCAGCGATGACTTGCCGACATTCGACCGCCCGGCAAAGGCGATCTCGGGAGGGCCTTCAGGTGGCAGAAAATCCATGGATGGAACGCTGCGGATGAAGACCCATGATTTGCCGAACAGGGTTTTGCTGTTTTCAATCATCGGTTCATGGCCCCGGCGTGTGCCACGCGCACTATTCCGCCGCCTTGGGTTTCTTCTTGAAAAGGTCCATGAGATTGTCCCACAGTTCGATCTTGACGCCCTGGCGCTTCATGATCACGCCCTGCTGAACGATGGAAAGCGCGTTGTTCCATGCCCAGTAGATCACCAGACCGGCCGGGAAAGTGGCCAGCATGAAGGTGAAGATAACCGGCATCCAGGTGAAAATCATCGCCTGTGTCGGATCGGGCGGTGTCGGGTTCATGCGCATCTGCAGGAACATGGTGATGCCCATCAGCAATGGCCATACGCCAATCATCAGGAAGGATGGCGGATCGAATGGAATGAGCCCGAACAGGTTGAACAGCGTTGTCGGATCCGGCGCCGAAAGGTCCTGGATCCAGCCAAAGAACGGCGCATGGCGCATTTCAATGGTCACATAGAGAACCTTGTAGAGCGCAAAGAAGACCGGGATCTGCAACAGCACCGGCCAACAGCCGGCAACCGGATTGATCTTTTCCTTCTTGTAGAGCTCCATCATCGCCTTTTGCTGGGCCTGACGGTCATCGCCAAACTTGGCTTTGATTTCCTCCATCTTCGGCTGAACCTTCTTCATGTTGGCCATCGAGCGGTAGGACTTGTTGGCCAGCGGGAAGAAGATCAGCTTCAACAGCACGGTTGTCGTCAGGATGGCGACGCCGAAATTGCCGAAGAATCTGTAGAAGAAGTCAAGCACGTGAAACATCGGCTTGGTGATGAAGTAGAACCAGCCCCAGTCGATCATCAGGTCGAAACGATCAATATTGTAGCTGTCCTGATAGTCATTGATGATCGGTACCTGCTTGGCGCCGGCAAAGAGATGTTTTTCCATCGTCTCGACCTGGCCGGGCTGGATCGTCACCGCATCGCTGAGGAAATCGGTCTGGTAGCGTGGCCGGCCGTCATCAAAATAGGAAAAGCGCGCCTGATAGGGCTGCTGCTGTGCGGGAATGAGCGCTGTTGCCCAATATTTGTCGGTGATGCCCATCCAGCCATTGTCGGCTTTCGCCGGCGTTATGGTGCGATCTTCCTCGACATCATCGTAGTCAATCTCTTGCAGCCCTTCCTCACCGATGACGCCCAGCAGACCTTCATGCAGCACATAGATGCCAGTCAGCGCAGGCTTGTTGAAACGGGTGACGCGGCCATAGGGGGAAATCGATACAGGCGCCTGCGTATTGTTGGTGACGTCGTCCGAGATGGTGAACATGAACTTGTCGTCAACACTGATCGTGCGCTCGAAAGTCAGGCCCTTGTCGTTGGTCCAGGTAAGGACGACAGGCGTATCTTCCGTCAGTTCCGGATCGCCCGAAACGTTCCAGACGGTGTCGGCCCCCGGGACCTTGCCGCTGGCTTCATTGCCGGCAAAACCGAACTCGGCAAAATAACCGGCCTGCATGGAGGCCGGAGAAAGCAATTCGATGATCGGGCTCGTGGGATCGACGGTCTCGTGATATTCCTTCAGCTTCAGATCATCAAAACGCGCGCCGGTCAGATTGATTGTTCCGGTCAGCGCAGGCGTATTGATGACGAGGCGTTGCGACTGGCCAAGAGAGGCGTCACGGCTGATGCCCTCATTGGCGACAGCGCCTGATGCAGCACCTGGCAGGCCGGAGACCGTTGCACCGGACTGTGGCAGATCGCCGTTGCCGGTTGAAACTGTGCCCTGTGCGGCCTGCTGTTCAAGCTGTTGTGCCTGCAAGGCTTCCTGGGCGAGGCGTTCGCTTTCCACTTTCGGGCCGAGATACAGAAATTGCCAGGCAATCAGGATCAGCACCGATAGGGCAATGGCAATGAAGTAATTGCGGTTCTGTTGCATTATTCGGTCCTGTTATCTGGCTCTGCGGCGCGGCGCTGGCTTTGTTTGTCCCTGGGCTGCTGGCCGATCCGGCTGACAAGGGATTTCGTCAATTTTTCAAAGGGCGCAGTCAGGGTGTCGCGCCGGGCAACGATTACATAATCATGGCCGGGCATCATATCAAACCCTGCAGTCAGGCGAACGACTTCGCGCAGGCGCCTTTTCATTCTGTTTCGTTCCACGGCATTTCCCTGCCGCTTGGTCACTGTATAGCCGATGCGAGGCGCCTCATCCGAGGCGCCTCGATCAAGAATATCGAGCACAAAAAAAGGACCCTTTCGCCGCTCGCCCTTGCGGACGGCAAGAAATTGCGGACGTTTTTTCAGTCGTTCGATCCGCGGCGATGGCCCGTTTGATGGCATAGGCCCTTCTTCGTGATTACAAACGGAGCCGGCCTATGCCGACAGACGCTTGCGTCCACGTGCACGGCGCGCAGCAATGACCTTGCGGCCACCGGTTGTTGCAAGGCGTGCGCGGAAGCCGTGGCGGCGTTTACGCACAAGTTTGGACGGTTGATAGGTACGCTTTGTCATTTATTTTAATACCGCGGTGTGCGGTCCTTCTTTGGACTGTCGTAAGACAGTAGCGTTGCGATTGACGTTCGGGTGTTCGGGCGCAAAAAAACAAGCGCCGGACAGCTGAATCCGAACGTGCGCGGCTTATACGCATATGGCCTCGCCAAGTCAAATGTTGATCGTATCCAAAATGCCGCTTTGCGCATGTCTGCGCGGCTCTGCAGCCTCACACGGTCAGCCAAGGGCCTGGCATGAACCGATCACCTTCAGTCACATGACGGTGAGACCGGCCATCTATCCATTGTCTTGCAGTCGCTTCTATACGATTTGATGGGGTGTCGCCACCCGAGCACAAATTCATACCGGTTACGCTGACGGAGGCGGGACCTGTGATGAAGCCTTGGGAATTTACAAGGAATGGAAAGCGACACGTAAAGGGAAGCGACAGGGAAATTGAACAACGCCTGTTTGAGGACATGCTGCACGAAAACTCACGGGACTGTGAGAAGCAACACGATCTCATTCACGCATACGTTCCGTATCAAAGCGCCGAATTCATTGGGCAAGGGCGCGCGCAAATGCTTAGTCTGAACAGACCGGGCTGCGATACGGCAGTTTTGCAAAGGCCACAGACGCGCTGTATCAGGAGCACGACATGACGACGACAAAAGACAAGACGGCCGATACAACGGCCCACAATGCACCTGTTGCAACAGGTTGGGGCGGAGCCTTGCGCCGGTTTTTGCCGATCCTGATCATTCTGGCCGGCCTTGGTGCCGGCTATCTGCTTGGGCTGCATAACTATCTGACCCTTGATGCCCTGGTCGAGCATCGCGATGCCCTCAAGGCCTATGTCGCGGACAATTGGCTTGCCGCCTGCGTGACCTACACGCTGATCTATGTGATCGCTGTCGCCTTTTCCTTCCCCGCAGCCTCCCTGCTGACGATCTTCGGCGGCTTTCTGCTGGGCTGGTTTGTCGCAGGCACTTTGACCGCATTTGCCGCGACAATCGGTGCTTCGATCATCTTTCTGGCGGCGCGCACCGCGATGGGCGACTTTCTCAAGCGCCGCGCCGGGCCGGGTGTCGGCAAATTGGCTGACAGTTTCAGGGACAATGCATTCGGCTTTTTGCTGGTTCTGCGTCTGGCACCGATCTTTCCGTTTTTTGTCATCAATATCGCACCGGCATTCTTCAATGTGCCGCTGCGCACCTATGTGCTCGCCACGTTTCTCGGCATTCTGCCCGGCACCTATGCCTATGCCTATCTGGGGCAGGGCCTCGACAGTGTCATCCTTTCGGCAGCCCAGGCCGGGCGCGATCTGTCGCTCGGCGATATTGTCACTCCGGAATTGACCATTGCCTTTGCCGCCATGGCCGCTGTTGCAGCGCTTGCCTTCGTGGTGCGCAAGATTAGCGCTGGTCGGCAGGGCTGATTTTCCCCTATGATCCGCATCAAACCGTCCCACGACTTGTTCAGATAAATACATCAGGAAACACCATGACCGAAACGCTTCGTCCGGATATTTGTATTATTGGTGCCGGGTCCGGTGGCCTGAGCGTCGCTGCCGCTGCCGCTGCCTTTGGTGTTGATGTCGTGTTGATTGAAAAGGGCAAGATGGGCGGTGACTGCCTCAATTACGGCTGTGTTCCCTCCAAGGCGATGATTGCCGCCGGCAAACATGTCCATGCCATTACCGAGGCACCGCATTTCGGTGTCACCAGCGGTGACATCAAGATCGACTTCAAGAAAGTCCATGCCCATGTGCATGCGGTCATCGCTGACATCGCACCCAGTGATTCAGTGGAACGTTATAGCGCCATGGGCGTCAAGGTCATCGAGGCTTCCGCGGCCTTTGTCGATGCTGAAACCGTCGTCGCTGGCGACTATGAAATCAAGGCCCGGCGCTTTGTAGTGGCCACCGGTTCCTCGGCCTTTGTGCCGCCGATACCCGGTCTTGATCAGGTGGACTATCTGACCAATGAGACGCTGTTTGACAGAACCCGGGCAACGCGGCACCTGATTATCGTTGGCGGCGGCCCCATCGGCATGGAAATGGCGCAGGCCCATCGCCGCCTTGGCGCGCAGGTTACCGTGATCGAGGGTTTCAAGGCCCTGGGCAAGGACGACCCCGAACTGACCGCCATCGTGCTCGACCGCATTCGCGCCGAAGGCGTCGAGATCCTTGAGGGGGCAACGGTCACCGAAGTCAGGAAACGCGGCAAGACAGGCGTGCGTGTTCTTGTCAAAACCGGTGAAATCGAAACCACCGTGGATGGTTCGGATATTCTGGTGGCAACGGGCCGCGCCGCCAATGTTGAAGGCCTGGGGCTCAGCGAAGCGGGCATCGACCATGATCGCAAGGGCATCAAGGTCGGGGCCAATCTGCGAACATCGAACAAGCGGGTCTATGCCATAGGCGATGTCGCCGGCGGCCTGCAATTTACCCATGTGGCGGGCTATCACGCCGGGCTGGTGGTGCAGCAGATCCTGTTTCGCCTGCCGGCAAAGGACAAGCCCGGCATCATCCCCTGGGTCACCTTTACCGATCCGGAGCTTTCCCACGTGGGGCTCAACGAGGCGGAGGCCCGCAAGAAACATGGCAATATTCATGTCTTGCGCTGGCCCTATGCGGAAAACGACCGGGCGCGCGCCGAACGCAAGACGGAAGGGCTGATCAAGCTGGTCACCAGCGCCAAAGGCAAAATACTGGGTGTCTCCATTGTCGGCGCCGGTGCCGGAGAGATGATCAACATGTGGGCGCTGGCCATCACCAACGGCATGAAGCTTTCCGATGTGCGTGGCTATGTGCCGCCATACCCAACCATGTCCGAGATTGGAAAGCGCGCTGTCATCTCCTATTATGGGCCGATGACGCGCAAGCCGTTTGTGCGCAAGCTGATTGGTTTTCTGCGCCGCTTTGGATAGGCTGGGTGCAGCTTTCATCAGCGAAGGCGGCGGCAATCGGCATGATTGCGGATAGGGCAGACTATGGTGACGGCGCAAAAACACGGCAAACACGACAATGCCCGCAGGGGCAGAGAAGAAAGCCTGTGGCGCAGCCTGTCGGCCAAGCTTCTGCTGCTGACGGTACTCTTCGTCATGCTGGCAGAGGTGCTGATTTTCGTGCCGTCCGTTGCCAATACGCGCATCCGCTGGCTGGAGGATCGCCTGCGCACGGCGGCGGCCGCCAGTCTGGTGGTCGAGGGCTGGGAGGACATGGAGCTCCCCCGGCCCATCCAGGAAGATGCGCTGATGGCAACCGGCACCAAATCCATTGCGCTCAAGACCGATGGCATGTCGCGGCTGATTGCCCAGTCCGACATGCCGGCAAAGGTCGATCAGCAATATGATCTGACATCCGTTTCGCCGCTTGCTGCCATTGGTGACGCCTTTGTCACCCTGTTTTCCCATGGCAGGATGATCCGGGTCTACGGGCCGATCAGTGACAGCGATATGGTCATCGATATCGTCATGGACGAGGCGCCGCTGCGTGAAGCCATGTTGATCTATGGCCGCAATGTCTTCCTTCTGTCGCTGATCATTTCATTCTTCACCGCAGGGCTGGTCTTTGTGGCCATCAACACCCTGATGATCCGCCCGATCCGCCGCATGACGGTCAACATGCAGGCCTTTTCCCGCGAGCCCGACAATCCAGAGCGTATTATCAGGCCCCGCCAGGTCGCCGATGAGTTGGGCCTTGCCGAGCGGCATCTGGAATCGATGCAGCAGGAGTTGCAGAAAACCCTGAAAGAGCAGCAGCGCCTCGCCAATCTCGGTCTGGCGGTATCCAAGATCAATCACGACATGCGCAATATCCTGGCCTCGGCCCAGCTTCTGTCCGACAGGCTTTCCATGGTGGATGATCCTGTGGTCAAGCGTTTCGGCCCCAAACTCCTGCGCACCATGGATCGCGCCGTGTCCTACACCGGCGAGGTTCTTGCCTATGGCCGGGCGCGGGAAGCCGAACCGAACCGCCGGCGGGTGGATTTTGCTTCGCTGGTGGCTGATGTGCGCGATATCCTGATTGTCGATGCCGATTTCCTGCCCGAAAGCGAGACAGGGCCAAGCAATTTTGCGCAGTCCAGTCTATCCCAGAAGGGACAGATCGATTTCGTCATCGATATTCCGCAGGGCCTGGAACTGGATGTCGACAGCGAGCAGATCTTCCGGGTGGTGCACAATCTGTGTCGCAACGCTGTGCAGGCGCTGTCCGCAGATGAAGACGACGACCTGGCGGTGATCAAGCGCATCACCGTCTCGGCGGCGCTCTCCAACGGCACGGCCATCATCGAAATTGATGATACGGGGCCCGGCATGCCGGCCCGGGCAAGGGAGCATCTGTTCACCGCCTTCCACGGCTCGGCCCGCTCCGGCGGCACCGGCCTGGGCCTGGCCATCGCCCATGAGCTCGTGCACGCCCATGGCGGCACCATTGCCCTTGTGGACAATCCCGGCTCGGGCACGCGTTTCCGCATCACCCTGCCCAACCAGCCCGCCATGGCCGAATGCCTGCCGGGCAAAAGACCGGTGCTGATCAAACAGGCGGGTGCATAGAACCTGTCTTGCTTTGATTGATTCACTCTGCCAGTTGTTTTTGGTCAGGATCAATTTGGCTCGCGGCCAGTGGCCGCCCGCTGCGTCACCCGTTTTGTCTGGCGTCTCGAGCGATGGGCGAGCATCGCCCTTTACCGCCTTCCTGGCGGATCGGCGCACGAGATCACGAACACAGTGATTCAATCAAAGCAAGACATGCGCCAGCCTGCGCCCGCTGTTTGGCGAAGCATCAGCGACCTCGTTTCACGGCTCTCGCAAACTTTGTTCGAAAAGCGACAATTTTCGTGCAACTGCGCTTGCATTCCTGCGGTGAAAGGATTAGTTACCGCCACGCGGCAGGCTTCGCCTCCCGTAATGCGCTCGTAGCTCAGCTGGATAGAGCACTAGACTACGAATCTAGGGGTCGGGAGTTCGAATCTCTCCGAGCGCACCATTTCTTCAAAGGTCCATACCGGTCGATCCCCGACGCTGTTTCCAATTTCAGTCAGTATAAGTCTGTCCGCATCCATTGAAATTGCGGCAACGCGCCATTCCGATGCATCAAAGCCTTCACAAACATCTTTCAAATGCATGGCAATGCAGCCGCGGAAGCTGAGCTGCGATCGTTCACTTTATGCCAATTGCGAGATTGATGCTGTAGCGTGTGTGCCTGCGCTCGCCTGTTCTGTTCAATGCACCCTTGGCGACGAGGTCCTGCAGGTCACGCGTGGCTGTGGCTCGGGAAGCCCCGGTGATTGCAATATAATTTTCGGCACTCAAGCCGCCTGTGAAGCCAGTGACGCCCTCGCGAAACAGGCGGGCTATGGCCTTTTCCTGACGTTGATTGAACTGACCTTGGAACTTCTGGTGGAATTTGCCCCTCGCGACGGAGAACTCAACCCTTTCAAGGGTAAAGCGCTGTGCTGCCAGTATCGTCTTGCCGAAATAGACAAGCCATTGTGTGATCTCGTTTCCCCGCGTGGCAGCTTCAAGCATTTCGTAATAGCGCTTGCGGTGACGTTCGATCGCATGGGCGAGGGCAATCAGGCTTGGCTCACCCAGGCTCTGCGCAAGGGCTTTTTCGGACAAGGCGCGACCAATACGTCCATTCCCGTCCTCGAAGGGGTGAATGCTTTCAAAATGCAGATGCGCCATTGCGGCGCGGGTCAGCGCGGGCAAAGGTGATCTGCCTTCCGGCGCGGTATCGTTGAACCAACCATTAAACACATCCATCTCGCCCGCGATGTGGTCGGATGGCGGTGCCTCGAAGTGAACCTTCGGATTGTCGAGTCGGCTGGAGACAATCCGCATCGGTTCGGCGTGCTCCCGGTATTTTCCGATGGCTTCGATGCGGCGTTCGCCGGACATGACCATCCTGTGCCAGGCAAACAGCATGTGATGATTGAGGGGCCTGGAAAAGTTCAGGTGAATTTCGGCCATCATCTCCGTGAGACCACGTTCTGCGGGAGGGATGCGGCGCGCATCCTTGACAAGTTCCAGTCCCAGTTGCTGCCGCAAAGACGATTGAATGCTCTCCCTGTTGAGATATTCTCCTTCGATGGCGGAGGTCTTCAGTGCGTCTTCGCTGATCAGGTCGATCCGGATCCGGTCCTGTTCGTCAGCGTTAACATGACGGAAAACGCCTAGAAATTCCCCTGAACGAAACAGGAATTCCTTTTCCAAGGGCTCCATTTTGCCGTTGTCATAGGTAAAATGTGGCCAGTCTGGTTGCTCCCAGTTCCACGTCATGAGTGATAGAACCTCTTTCTATAACTCATAATTCAACAAATTTTGAGTTATAGCAATTTTGCCATGCCTCACCTGACCCGTTGACTGGGTGCCCGAGAAGGTCGAGCCAACCTGCGCCCTTTATATCTAGCGTCTGTATAGCCGCCTCGTCATCGCAAACCCCGTTCGCCTGGAGTTCAAGACGCACCTGATCGGGGACCAATCTTCCATCATACCCTTCAAGTATATGAAAACCGAAAAGGGACCGGAGCTGACACTCAGGCAAGTTTGGGGTTTTACCAGTGGGACGTTCGGGCGGTGATGATCGGGATGCAGCTTTTGCGGTCGCTTGGGCGTTTTTGGAGCAGCATCATGGGGGGCGGATAACACGCAATCTGGATTTTTCAGGTGAAATGCGCATATGCTCAAAACGTGGTTAAAGGGCACAATTCAAATCAAGGTGCGTTCTATGGCTCACTACGTAAAACTGGCCGACGAGATCATCGCCGAAATACGCAGGGAATCCAAATTGCATGGCCGCTCTGTTGCTGGACAATTGGCCCATTGGGTCAGGATCGGCCGCACAATGGAGAGATCGAAGGCCTTCGACTGCAAGCGCATCCGTGATGTTCTCGAAGGCACGCTGTCGCCAGACGCGCTTGCACCTGTTGAGCAGTATGTCTGGTTTGATCAGTTTACAGCGAACATGATCGCGCCTGGCGAGCAGGAAAAGGCGTTCTATGCAAAGCGCCGCAAACTCGGTCGTGGCGTCGGGATGTCGAAATCTGGCGAACTGGTCTACGAGACAAACGTCGCTGATGACGCGGGATAAGAGGCCTACGCTGGTCATGCTCGCCGGGCCGCATGGTTCCGGTCGGTCTCCGCTCCTTGAAACCCGCATTGCGCCCAGATTTGCGAAACCCTTGTGTGCCTCACTCCTGAATGGGCCTTGAAAATCTACGGAGCTGATCTGCTGGTGTAATTGATGATTTTGAACCGAGTCTCCTGCCAACGCCCCACCGTTTTCGCCTGATCTGGAACCAAAGCCCGCGCCGTTGGTTACCCATGCAAGTAAACAGGAGACGGCATGGCCAGGATCACCACCATCAATCCCGCGACCGAAGAAAAAATTGAGACCTACGCGCTGATGAGTGAGAGCGAAGCGATCGACCGGGTGGACAAGTGCCATGCGGCATTTCTGCAGTGGCGCAAGCTGTCTCACCAGGAGCGGGGAGAATATCTGACGCGGATCGCACAGACGCTGCGGGACAATGCCGGTGAACTGGCCGCATTGATGACCAGGGAAACCGGAAAGCTTCTGAAAGACGGCCATACCGAAGTTGAAATCTGCGCTGCGATCTTTGACTATACCGCGGCCCATGGGCCTGACGCGCTGGCCGATGAGGAGCGCACCCATGGTCGGGGTGATAAGCGCGGCGTGGTCAGCTACCAGCCGCTTGGCGTGATCTACTCGATCCAGCCGTGGAACTTTCCGCTGTACCAGCCGGTCCGCGTGTTGGCCGCCAATCTGATGACCGGCAACGGTTGTGTGCTCAAACACGCCAGCATATGCACCGGATCGGGCCTGCGCCTGCGCGAATTGTGCATTGAGGCGGGCCTGCCTGAAGACCTGTTTCAGGTCATCCTCATCGACCACGATACCAGCGATACATTGATCGCACACCCCAAGGTGCGCGGCGTGACATTGACGGGCAGCGACGGGGCCGGACGGCATGTGGGCGCGGTCGCAGCCAGGGCGCTGAAAAAGACTGTGCTCGAGCTGGGCTCCAACGACGCCTATCTTGTGCTGGAGGATGCCGACATCGAAACGGCGGTCAAATTCTCGGTCATCGGGCGGCTGTACAACAACGGGGAGACCTGTGTTTCGGCCAAACGATTTATCGTCACCGAAAAGGTCTATGACGCCTTCGTGGACGCCTTTGTTGCCCGGATGAAAGACATCAAACTGGGCGATCCCACTGACGAGGACACGCAACTGGGCCCGCTTTCCAGCCAGGATCAGTTTGACACGGTCAGGAGCCAGGTCGAAAAAAGCGTCGCCAAGGGCGCTACCATCCTGTGCGGCGGCCAGGCGCCTGAGCGCAAGGGGGCCTATTACCCGGCCACGGTGCTGGCTGATCTCGCACCGGGCATGCCGGCCTATGATGATGAAATCTTCGGACCTGTTGCTTCGATCATCCGCGCCAGCGATGATGAGGATGCCATGCGTCTTGCCAATGAAAGCCGCTACGGTCTGGGCGGCGGCATTTTCTGCCGGGATGAAGAACACGCCCTGAAACTGGCCCGGGACCATTTCGACACGGGCATGATCCGCATCAACTCCTTCGGTGCGGCGGATCCCAATATGCCCTTTGGCGGGGTCAAGGATTCGGGCTATGGGCGCGAACACGGCGGCTTTGGCATGAAGGAATTTGCAAATGCGAAAGCGATTTTTCTGCCATGATTACACTGCACGCCCTTCAGTTTTCCCGCGCAACCCGTGTGCTTTGGCTGCTCAACGACCTTGGGCAGCCCTGCAACCGGATCGATTACCAGCGCACAGCCGAATTTCGCGCGCCTGAGGTTCTGTCCAAGGTTCATCCGCTGGGCAAATCACCGGTGATTGAAGACGGGGACGAGATGATTGCGGAATCATCCACCATCCTGCGCTATCTCGATGCGAAATACGGTGACAACAGCCACCAGCCGCCGCAGGCGACACCGGCTTTCTGGCGGCACGAGGCGCTGTTTGACTATGTCGAATCCTCATTTGCCGAGGTGGCCCTGCAGGCAATCCTGCCGCTTTTCCGCGGCAAGGATGTGCCGGAAGCGACCAAGGCGGCATTGGACAAACACCTGTCCTATATCGAGCAGGAATTGTCGGAAGGCCCCTTGCTTTGTGGTGAGGATCTGACGCTGGCCGATATCCAGATCGCCTATATTCTGGCCCTGCTGGACCGCTTCGCGATGCTGGACGGACACCCGAAAGTCGCGGCCTACTGGCAGAGGTTGCAAAATCAGCCCGGCTATATCGCAGCGACCGAGGCCGCAGGGCCGATGGCGCCGCCCAAATAACCAAATCAAGGAAATCTATCCATGACCATGAATATCCTCGTCGCCGGCGCAACCGGCAAAACCGGCCGCCATCTGGTCGAAGACCTGATCAATCAGGGCCAAAGACCCACGGCACTGGTGCGCGAAAGCTCTGACACCAGCGATCTTCCCGAAGGCGTGAACCTGCGTCAGGGTGACCTGACCGACCTGCAGCCCGGCGTATGTGACGGCATGGACGTGGTGATTTTTGCGGCAGGCTCCGGCGGGTCGACCGGCGCAGACATGACCGACAAGGTGGATCGCGACGGCGCACAAAAACTCGTGGATCTGGCGGGCCGTGCCGGGGTGAAGCGCTTTGTCATGCTGAGCTCGGTGGGCGCGGATCAGACTGACCCAAAAGGCGATCTGGCCCATTACCTGAAAGCCAAACACGCTGCCGACGAACACCTCAAGGCTTCCGGTCTGACCTATGCCATCCTGCGGCCTGTCGCATTGACCGATGATGGTCGCAGCGATGATGTGATCCTCGGTAACGATGTGGACAAATCCGCCAAAGCCTCACGCGCCGATGTGGCGCATGTGCTGAGCCAAGCCGCGACGACGGGCCGCTTCGACGGCATGGCGCTGGACATGCAGTCTGCCTGAGTTGGCGGTTCTTTGCCCTGCAACTGGTGAACGGCTCGCCGGTTGCAGGCTGTCGTTCTGCCTTCACCACAGACCCAATCAGCATCGGTCGCCGGTCGCTTCTTGCGTGCCGATCCTGATCGAGGTCGAACACCTCCCGGCCTCCTGTTGATCTGCGCATTGCTGACGCCTGCCGCCAGCACCGGGGCAAGACGTCGCCCGCTGGCACCGGCATGCTGCAGCATGCGGGCGGCTGTCGTAGCTTCCGGTTCCCTTCGTGACGACCGCGAACATGTGGCTGCCCACCACCTTGGCGTCGCAATGCGCTGTCATGACGCCATTGCCCATGATTTGCCCATGGATTATACGAGTGCATCCCTGCGTTTGTTAAATGGTTTTCCTGTAAGGGTGTGCCATACAGGGCCTGGAATCTTTCGTCGGTTCCAGCATGAATACCCTGTTGCGGTCAGATGAAGGATATTGAACCGATGCCTGAAAAAACTGCGGCGCCATCTGATGGCAAGGCAGGCCTTGCGCCGCCGGCCGAGCTGAAATTTCCCCATGCCCAGCCACCTGAAAATGGCAAGGTCAAGGAAATTGCGCCGGGTATCCTGTGGCTCAGAATGCCGCTGCCGTTTCAGCTCGACCATGTGAACATCTATCTGATCCGCGATGGTGACGGCTGGGCTGTGCTGGACACCGGAATCAGCAATGACGTCAGCAAGCAGGCTTGGCAGCAATTGCTCGGCGGAGAACTTGCCGGTGAAAAACTGACGCGGGTCATCGTCACCCATTTCCATCCCGACCATATCGGTCTTGCCGGCTGGCTGTGCGCCCAGCATGATATTCCGCTGCTGACCAGCTATTCGGCCTATCTGGGGTGCCAGAACCTTTCTCTTGATCCCAAATCGCTGGAATCCAGGCAGAGTTTCGATTTTTACATGCAGCACGGCATGAGCGAAGAGACCGCCACGCTGGTCAGCACCCGCGGTCACGAATATCTGCACCAGGTCGAACCGCTTCCCACGACCTACCTGCGTTTGCTGTTGGGCGACATGCTGACAATCGGCGACAGACGCTTCAGGGTTCTGAGCGGCGACGGCCATGCGCCCGAGCAGATCATGCTCTATTGCGAAGAGGACAAGCTGTTTTTTGCTGCCGATCAGGTGATCGCCAGGATTTCACCCAATATCAGCGTCTGGGCCGGTGAACCCAATGGTGACCCGCTGGGGCATTATCTGCGTTCGCTTCGCTGGCTTTCCGCCGAGATGCCGGGGGATGTTCTGGTGCTGCCGGGGCATCAATTGCCCTTTTATGGGCTGCACACAAGATGCGCAGAACTGGTCAGCCATCATGAATTTCGCTGCGATCAGATCATGAGTGCTTGCGCCGAGCGACCAAGGACAGTTGCAGAACTCGTGCCCGTGCTGTTTCCGCGCCCGCTGGACCCGCACCAGATGAGTTTTGCCTTCACCGAAACGCTGGCCCATGCAAACCGGCTGGCGCGCCGCGGTGACGTGGAATGGGAAAAACAGCAAAGCAAAACGCTGTGCCGGTTGAAAGAATAGAGCCGATCCACGTCAGTCTCTCGAAATTATTGCCTGAAATAGTAGGAACAACATTAACGATCTTTAATTATAGTTCAGGTCCACGTTGATGGTACAGGGTCACGTGTTTCGTGAATAGGCAGATGTTTTGCCTGATGACTGATTGGATGCCGCATATGTCAGGGAATTTGAAGAAAGCCGCAAGGATTATGGCGGCGCTTGCCTTGCCACGGACCATCAGTGATCGGGCCAGCGCGCTCAGGGGCACGGCCTTTATGGCGCGCTCAGCCATGCGGTCCTGGTTTGGCGGGAAACAGCCCTTTGTATTGGTCAATATCGGTACCTGCGATGGCGTTCTCTACGATGATGTGACGCCCTGGCTGCACCGCATCCGCAATTCCCGCGCGGTGCTGGTTGAACCCATTCCCTATAATTATACCCGTCTTCGCAAAAATTATCCTGATGCCGACCGGCATGTCATTGAACCGGTGGTCATCACCCGCGAAGCCGGGTCGATGATGATGCGAACCTTTGACGAAACGGCACTGGAAGCAGGCACTTTGCCGATGGAATTTGTCGGTTGCTCGTCCGTCAAGGATACCAATCTGGTGTCCGGCATGGATGCCTGGGGAGAGCAGGACCCGAACTTCCAGAATTTTACCGAGCATCTCAAGGAAATAGAAGTCCGCTCCGAGCGACTGGAAACCATTTTGCAACGCAACGGCGTTGATCACATTGATGTCTTTCTCGTCGATTGCGAGGGGGCCGACTGGGAAGTCTTTGAACAGCTTGATCTTCAGCGCTGGCATCCGGCCATGATCAAGATTGAAATCGGCTCCCTGACGGCAGAAGATGTCGGCAATACCCTCCTCAAGCTCAAACGCGCAAAATACCGTATAGGCCTCAATGCAGAAGACGTCTGGGCCTTTGCTGCCTAGACAGGCTCTGGATGCTCACGCGTTCGTCGTTTTCAACCTGTATGCGTCGCACAGCCCTCGCCGATCCGCTCAAAGCGCTTCAGTCCAACCAATTTCCTGATGGATGCTTCGATCGTTCTTTGCGGGTCGCCCAAAGCAGCGACGGCATCTTTGCGACTGAATTCCATCGGGGCTTGTTGTTGCGCCCACGGCCATAAAGCAAGTTGCTTTTCAGGCAGAAAATCTGCGTTGCGATCCTCTTCGATAAGAGCCGGGTCATTTCACCATTACACATGGGTTGCATGTGATTTCATGTGAGAAATATCCGGCATTTTTTGAAAGTCAGACAAATCCCGCAATGGCTGCTCTTCATGCCGGGAACAGGCTGGGACTTTTCGGGTAATGACCTCCATGCACAAACGGCTTCGATACGAGCTTTCTCGCATCCTGGAAATCGTGCCATATATGTAAGGTTCAGATGATCGTTTCTTGCCAGGTGAGGTGCTCTTTTGCCGCCCAAAGCTCGAAACCCCAGGAGGGTAAGGAAATGAGTGACACGGCAGGCAATGACGGCCTCGATTTTTATAGCCGACTTGCAGCGCAGTCGCGTTTCGATGACCTGACGCAGGGCACATCCTATACGCCGCTTCCCGATGACTGGTTCGTCGGAACGGCCGATATTGTCGGATCCACCCAACTGATCGAGGCAGGCAAGTACAAATTGGTCAATACCGTTGGCGCAGCGGTCATTTCGGCGCAGATCAATGCGGTGCAGGGGCAGCAATTGCCCTTTGCCTTTGGTGGTGATGGCGCGGCCTTTGCCTTCTGGCCGCAGCACCTTGAAGCGGCCCGCACGGCGCTGGCGGCTGTCCGGCGTTGGGCGCTGGATGAATTCGACATTGATCTGCGGGTCGCCATTGTCTCCGTTTCGCAAATCCGTTCTGCCGGTCACAATGTCAGCGTGGCGCGTTATCAGGCCTCGCAAGGCGCCGATTATGCAATGTTCGACGGCGGTGGTCTCTCCTGGGCCGAAGAGCAGATGAAACAGGGCCACAATGCCATTGAAGCAGCGCCCGCCGGCACCATGCCGGACCTGACGGGCCTGTCGTGTCGCTGGACGCCAATGCAGGCCAGAAACGGAAAGATTCTCTCGCTTGTCGCCCTGCCAGCCCCCGGCGCCGCGCCACAAAGAGTGGCCTCCGTGATGCATGAGATTGTCAAATGCGCAGAACGGCTGGAGCGTGGCGGCCATCCAGTGCCGCCGCAGGGGCCGGGCTATACTTGGCCACCGCAGGGACTGGACCTTGAGGCCAGGGCAACGCATGGCGACATGTCCGTCTTCAGGCGCAAGATTCAACTGCTGGGCGAGACGCTGCTTGCCTGGTTTTTCTTTCGCACCGGCATGAGCGCCGGCGGCTTCAATCCGGTGCATTATGTGGAAACCACCGGCAGGAATGCCGATTTCCGCAAGTTTGAAGATGGCCTCAAAATGACGCTCGACTGCGATGCGCAAACACGCATTGCGCTGGAGACAATTTTGGACAATGCCCGCCGGCAGGGTGTGATTGTCTATGGTCTGTTTGAGCAGGATGAGGCGATCATGACCTGCATCGTGCCGTCCATCACCCAGGATGATCACATCCATTTTATCGACGGCGCAGCCGGCGGTTATGCCCGCGCTGTCGCGCAACTCAAAACGCGATAAGAACCGGGCCTGCGCCCCCGATCCCGCCCCGATCCAGAAGGTGCGGATAGCTTTGCGTGTGGGACAAACCGCTTGCCACCACACATCAATCAAGCCAGACTTCCCTGCCTGACAGATACTCTGTCATCAAGGGAGGATGAATCATGTCTGATACGCAAGCTGAATGCTGTACGGGACCAGGTTATGCATCGCCTCAGGAGGCCATCAGGGCGCCCCGGGAAAAACTCGTCTATACCATATGCATCTATACCGGCACCGGAGTTGAAAAGCCGGATTATCTGGCCACGATCGATGTGGACGAAGACAGCCCGACCTTTGGTCAGGTCATTGCCCGCACACATATGCCGATTGTCGGCGACGAATTGCATCACATGGGCTGGAATGCCTGTTCATCGTGCCACTCGGACAGCGGCATGGCGCGCAAATATCTGATCATACCGGGCGTGCGCACGACAAATTTCTATATTGTCGATACCGCCACCGATCCGCGCAACCCGACCCTGTTCAAGACCATTGACGGTGCGGAAATCAAGAAGAAGACAAATCTCTCGGCGCCCCACACGGTTCACTGCCTGGGGTCCGATATCATTGTCTCCATGCTGGGCGATGCCGATGGCAATGCGCCAGGTGGTTTCCTGCATCTCAACAAGGATTTCGAGATCATGGGACGGTGGGAAAATGATATCACGGGTATGAATTTCAACTATGATTTCTGGTATCAGCCGCGCCACAACATGATGGTGTCAACCGAATGGGCTGCGCCCAATACATTCATGCCGGGTTTTGATCTTGAGGATGTCGGGAAAGGCAAATACGGCCAGCATATCCATTTCTGGGACTTCAAGAACAAGAGCATCACACGCACGGTCGACCTGGGCGGTGACGGCCTGATCCCGTTGGAAGTGCGCTTTCACCACAATCCCGATTCCACCCATGGCTTTGTTGGTGCGGCCCTGTCGTCCAACATCTTTCACTGGTTCAAGGATGAAAATGGCGCGGTGCACATTGAGAAGGTCATTGATGTCGAGTCGATAGATGTCGCCGATTTTCCGGTGCCGATGCCTGGTCTCATCACCGATATTCTGGTGTCGATGGACGACAAATATCTGTATTTTTCCAACTGGCTGCATGGCGATCTCAGGCAATACGATATCAGCGACCCGTCCCATCCGGTTCTCACCGGCCAGGTCTGGATCGGCGGGCTTCTGGGCAAGGCGCCACAGGTCAATGGCCGTGCCGTGACCGGGGCGCCGCAGATGATCCAGCTGTCTCTGGACGGCAAGCGTCTCTATGTCACGACCTCGCTGTTTTCGACCTGGGACAATCAGTTCTACCCGGATATGAAACAGGCCGGCGGCGTCATGGTGCTGGTGGATTGTGACAATGAAAACGGCGGCATGGCGATCAATGAAACGTTTCTTGTTGATTTCGGCCAGGAACCCGATGGCCCGGCCCGTGCCCATGAAACACGTTATCCCGGTGGCGATTGCTCGTCCGATATCTGGGTCTGAAACCCTGGCGCCGCGCCGCGACCTTGTGGTGCGGTGCGGCGCCACCATTGCCGTTGGTCCTCGACGGGAGGAAGCCCATTGCCGCGTTTCCGCATCACCCTGAAAAACCGCAACAACCTGACACTCGAGGTTGGTGATGACGAGGCGATCATCGACGCCGTTGAAGCGGCCGGCCATGTTCTGCCCATCGGTTGCCGCTATGGCGGCTGCATCACCTGCGCCGCCAGGCTGATCGAAGGCAGCGTTCGCCAGCCCAATGGAACGGCGCTGAACAAACGCCAGTCGCAACTGGGCTATGTGCTGCTGTGCGTGGCGCGGCCAAAAACAGATTGTGTGCTGGAGGTCGGCGTGGAAAGTCACGACCAGCTCTACGTCAATCCGTTTGCCAGCCCGGGAAAATTGCCGCTTCCTGCAGGACCCGGAAAAGCATGAGCAAGGGCTTGCCGGGACAGGCGCCGATGCCTTGGGCATTCCAGCCCGCCCGCGCGCTTTTGATCCTTTTGGTCGCGACCGGCTGGCTCTTCATGACGATCCAGTCTCTGGAACTGTCGATGCGCGGCACTGTTGCTGATGCGGGCCCGGGCATGGCGCTTTTTGCGTTCCTCACGCCCTATTTTTCCGGGTTGCAGGTGCTCTATTCGATTTGCGTCACCCAGTCGGTTGACTGGGGTATTGTTGATTTTGCCAAGGCGCTGGCCATGTGGCAGGCCATGGTGCTGGCGATGATGGTGCCGACGCTCCTGCCGGGCTTTCAGCGGCAGCAACGGCCCTTTGGTCCGGCACTGCGCTTCGTCACCTTCTACCTGCTGGCATGGCTGGGGTTCTGTCTTGTGGCGGTCGGCCTGCAATGGCTGCTGCGATCCGCACAGATTCTGGATGCCCATATGGTCTCAACAGAGCGCGTGCTGAACGCTGCCGTGCTGATATTGGCCGGGGTCTTTCAACTGACCGGCAGCAAGCGCCGGCACCTTACAGCCTGTCAAAGGTCCCTCCATGGAGCGCCAGGGGATAGGTCGGCTGTGCGGTCCGGTTGGATCCACGGCGTGCAATGCGTCAAATGCTGCTGGCCGCTCATGCTGACAATGTTTGTATTCGGTCTGATGAACCTGTTGGCCATGGCCGTTTTGACAGGGCTGATCGTGATCGAGAAGACGCTGACTGATGCCGGTTGGGCGGTCAAATCTTCCGGCATCGCCTTCATTTTGGCAGGTGTGGTGGTGGCCCTGATTTGATGCGGCCAAACACGTGAAGACGACACTTGCTGAAGCCACTGGCCGACAGGCGGGGCAAAGCCACCATGCCTGTCGGCGGTGTTCGTCTTTAGCGCAGATCAAGCCTTTTTCAGATAGGCCGCCAGAATGTCACGCGCCGCTTCCAGATCGCTGCGGTGGATCATTTCGGTGACCGTATGGATGTAGCGGGTGCCGACCACAATGCCGACGGCTCTCGCGCCGGCGGCGGCCTGCTGTGCGGCTGCGCCGTCCTGACCACCGGCGCGCAGCATGGTGCGCTGATGGGGGATCTTCTGCTTGATGGCGATGGCTTCGATCTCGGCAACCAGCGCGCGGTCGGCAATGAAGCTGGAATCCTTCACATGCAGGCCGAAGCCCTTGCCCTGTTCGGTGGTCCGGTCCTGTTCCGGTACGCCGGGCGTGTCGCAGGACAGGGTCGTATCGATGCCGATGCCGATATCCGGTTTGATGGAGAAAGCCGCGGTGCGCGCACCGCGCAGGCCAACCTCTTCCTGGCAGGTGAAGGCCACGTGGATTTCGCAGGCATGTTTGCTATCGCCCAGCGCCCGGATTGCCTCAATACCGAGCCAGCATGCAACCCGATTGTCGAGTGCCTTGGAAACGATCTTGTCACCGATTTCGATCAATGGTTCATCCATGGTCACCATATCGCCAACCTTGACGTGGTCCTTGGTGGCTTCGCCCAGGCCCATATCGATGATGAATTCGCTGACCTCCGGAACTTTCTTGCGTTCTTCCGGCGTGGCGATGTGGACCGGGCGACCACCGGGGTTCATCACGCCCTTCAGGTCGCCATCATCAGTGGAAACCAGCACCCGGCGGGAAAACAGGTTGCGGGCGTCAAAGCCGCCCACCGGCTGGACGTAGATGAAACCCTTGTCGGTAATGTGCGACACCAGGAAGCCGATCTCGTCCATGTGACACAGCAGCATGATTTTTTTGGGATCTTTCGACGCCTTGCGCGCATCACGGCGGCACAACAAGGACCCCATGGGATCAACCCGCACCTCATCAAAAAGCGGCTCGATCTCCGATATGATGAGGTCACGCACCCGGTCCTCATGGCCCGGTACACCCGGCGTTTCACAAAGGCGGCGGAGAAGATCAATATTCATGATGGACGGTCCTTGAAATCGTTCGTGGCAGGCGAATCTGGTTCAGCCTGAGCATAGACGGTCTGATTTGCCGATAACAGAGAAATCAGGGGCATTGTCTCATGCGGTAAAAATCTGGCGAAAACGCCGTCATTTGCGCCCGGCTGCACTGGTTCTTGCCTTCATTTGCCTATATGCAGGCCGCAACGCAGATGAAGCGCTTGGCCCTGGCAGGCACAGCCGCGCAGATGACGGATATTTCCATGCAGGACCTTATCATTCGCCGCCCCGATGACTGGCATCTCCATCTTCGCGACGGCGATATGCTGGAAGCGGTGCTGCCGCACAGCAGTGCGCATTTTTCCAGAGCCATCATCATGCCGAATCTGGTGCCGCCGGTGACCGATTGCGCTTCTGCCAGTGCCTATCGCGCCCGTATCGAAAGGGCGCTGCCAAAGGGGCATGATTTCACCCCGCTGATGACGCTCTATCTTACCGAGACAACCGATGCCGATGATGTTGTTGCCGGGTTCGAAAGCGGTGCGATCCGTGCCGTCAAACTCTATCCGGCCGGGGCCACGACCAATTCGCAAAGCGGTGTGCGGGATATGGAGAAGGTCTATCCGGTGCTGGAGCGCATGGCGCAGGCGGGCGTGCCGCTGTGTGTTCATGGGGAAGTGACCGATCCCGATGTTGATATATTCGACCGTGAAGCCGTCTTTATCGAACGTGTGCTTGAGCCGATCCGCAGGCGTTTTCCGGCGCTCAGGATCGTCATGGAACATATCACCACACAAGAGGGCGTCACCTATGTGCGTGATGGCGCCGAGGGCATCGGCGGCACCATCACCACGCATCACCTGATCATCAATCGCAACGCCATTCTGGTCGGCGGTATCCACCCGCACTACTATTGCCTGCCCATTGCCAAGCGCGAAAGCCACCGGCTGGCGCTGCGGGAAGCGGCAACCTCGGGCAACGCGCGGTTTTTCCTTGGAACCGATTCTGCGCCGCATCTCGATCCGGCCAAGGAAAGCGCCTGTGGCTGCGCCGGTGTTTTCTCCTCGATCAATACGATGGCCTGCCTGGCACATGTGTTTGAACAGGAAGACGCGCTGGATAAGCTGGAGGCCTTTGCCTCGCTCAACGGACCGGGATTTTACCGATTGCCGGTCAATGAAGCCACCATGCGGCTGACGCGGCGTGAAACACCGGTGAATCTGCCGGACAAAATCGAAACCAAATCAGGAGCCGTGACGGTCTTTGATCCGATGTTCCCGATTTACTGGGATGTCGACGCAAAAGCGTAAGAGTCGGCCCATCTGAAAACAGAGGGATCCAAATGTTCTCAAATACCTATCCGGACCGTGCAGTGGTTGCCGAAATGGTCGCCAAGATGCTTGTCGAGATCAAGGCGGTGCATTTCCGTTCTGACAAGCCCTATACATTCACCTCAGGCCTGGCCAGTCCCGTCTATATCGATTGCCGCAAGCTGATTTCCTATCCGCGCATCCGTTCGGCGATTATGGATTTTGCCGTGGGCACCATCCAGCGTGGAGCCGGTTTCGAGCAGTTTGACAGTGTGGCCGGCGGCGAAACGGCGGGCATTCCCTTCGCCGCATGGATCTCCGAGCGCATGGGGCTGCCGATGCAATATATCCGCAAGAAACCAAAGGGTTTCGGTCGTGATGCGCAGATCGAAGGCGATATGCCGGAAGGCAGCCGGGTCATTCTGGTCGAAGACCTGACGACCGACGGTGGCAGCAAGATCAAGTTTGCCGAGGCCATTCGTTCCGCTGGCGGCACGATCGACCACACATTCGCGGTCTTCTATTACGACATATTCAAGGATGCGCCGGAGCGCCTCAAGGCGCATGGCATGACGTTGCATTATCTGGCAACCTGGTGGGATGTCCTGGCCGTCTCGCGCAAGAACGAATATTTCGACGAGAAGACCCTGTCGGACGTGGAAGCCTTTCTGAACGCCCCACTGGAATGGTCAAGCCGCAATGGCGGCATCAGCGAACTTCCGCAAAAATCATCCTGAAACGAAAACAATAGGGGACAAGCTTATGGCAAAGTCCAATCTTCTGATCGTCGGCGCCGGGGGCGTCGGCCAGGTCACGGCCAACAAGGCTGTGCAGTTCCGCAACGATTTTGGCACGATCACGCTGGCTGCGCGCAATGAGCAAAAGCTCGATGCAATAGCGGCAGATATTCAGGCGCGATGGGGCCAGGCCAATGATGGCCCTTTGCTCAATGTGCGCACAGTCGATGCGCGCGATCCTGCCTCGATCGTCGGGCTGATCCGCGATCTCGATGCGAAGATCGTGTTGAATGTCGCCTCTTCCTATTGCAACGCCACCATTCTGGATGCCTGCCTTGAGACCGGTGCCAGCTATCTGGATACGGCTCTGGCCGAGCAGGAATTTCTGGAAGACATTGAATCGCCCTGGTATTCCTATGTGGAATGGCCGCGGCGCCCCAAATTCGCAGAGAAAAAGGTCAATGCGTTTCTGGGAATGGGCTTTGACCCCGGCGTCGTCAATATTTTCTGTGCCCATGCCAGAAAGCACCTGCTTGATGAGGTCGACACGATTGACATTATCGACGTCAATGCCGGCGATCACGGGCGCTATTTCGCCACCAATTTTGATGCCGACATCAATCTGCGGGAGGTCAAGGAAGATGTGATCACCTGGGAGGAGGGCGCCTGGAAAACCATACCGCGCCATTCTGAATGGATGGACGTGACGCTGCCGCAGGTTGGCACCCACCGTGTTTATTCCATGGGCCACGACGAGATCCAGTCGCTGGCCGTCAATTTTCCCGGCACCGATCGCATCAGCTTCTGGATGGGATTTGGCGAGCACTATCTCAATGTCTTCAATGTGCTGGACAGTCTCGGACTGACATCGTCAATCCCGGTGGAGGTTGATGGCGTCAAGGTTGCGCCCAACCGTCTGGTCAAAGCCCTGCTGCCCGATCCGGCCTCCCTGGCAAAGGATTACACCGGCAAGATTTGCATCGGCGTGGATGTAAAGGGCCGCAAGGACGGCGAAGAAAAGCGTTTCTTCATCTGGTCCAATTGTGATCATCAGGACAATTACCGTGAGGTGGGAAGCCAGTCGATCTCCTATTCCACCGGCATTCCAGTCATCACGGCGGCGCGGTTGATTGCGGATGGCACATGGAACCCGCAAACCATGACCCATGTGGAAGAACTGGATCCTGATCCCTTTTTGGCATTGATGCCGCAAATTGGCATCGACTGGCATGTGAAGGAATTGCCTTTGGATGGCAGCTGGCCCTGGCCGGGTGAGGTCTGAGCTGCCCATGACCCATGGTTTTTCCCGTTTTGACCCCGCGCGCGTGCCCAGCCCATGCCACGTGCTGGACCTTGCCCGGCTGGAGGAGAACCTCAAGCGGCTCAAGCGGGTCGCCGATGAGAGCGGCGTCGAAGTGCTGCTGGCCCTCAAGGCCTTTTCCTGTTTTGCCGTCGGTGATCTGATTTCCAGATATCTGGCGGGAACCGCAGCAAGCGGGCTTTACGAAGCACGGCTTGGAAAACAACGCTTTGGCGGGCAGGTGCACGCCTATGTGCCGGGCCTCAAGGAGCAAGAGATTGATGAATTGCTGCAATACGCAGACCATGTCATCGTCAATTCCCTCGGGCAGTGGCAGCGCTTTCGCGGTAAATTGCAGGAAAGCGCTGATGTGTCTTTCGGCCTGCGGATCAATCCGGGGCACACGGAAGTGGCCAATCCGCTTTATGATCCCTGTTCCCCCTGGTCGCGTCTGGGTGTGCCGGCAGGCGATGTGCGACCGGAAGATCTGGACGGTCTTTCCGGCATCCATGTCCACGCCCTGTGTGATCATTCCTTTGACGCCTTTGATCGCATGCTGGGTGCCGTTGAAAGCCATTGCGGCCACCTTTTTGGCACCATCGACTGGATCAATCTCGGCGGCGGACTGCTGATCACCGAAGAGGATTTCCCGCTCGACCGGTTCATTGCAAGACTGGTGGATTTTCGATCACACACCGGCCTGAAGGTCTATCTGGAGCCGGGAACAGCCGTTGCCCTGCATGCCGGCGCGCTGGTCAGCGAAGTGCTGGACCGCGCCAGCAATATCGGTGAACTGGCCATCATGGATGCTTCGGCCACTTGCCATATGCCTGATGTCATCGAAGCGCCCTTTACGCCCGATGTTCTGGGGGCTCAAACCCTGCCGCGGGATACGGTCGCACGCGCAGGCGCGCCTGACGTCATTCGGCTGGGTGGACCAACCTGCCTTGCCGGCGATGTCATCGGGACCTATCGGTTTGATCAGCCGTTGGAGGTGGGCGACCGGCTGGTGTTTCTCGATCTGGCCTATTACACCATGGTCAAGGCCACGACCTTCAACGGCACGCCGCTGCCGGCTCTGGCCCTGTGGGACAGCCGGACCGATGCGCTGGAGATCGTTCGGGAATTTTCCTACGAGGATTTTGAAACACGTCTGTCGTGATTGTGCGCTGCAACATAATTCTTTTTGTGAACAAATGAAGTGCTGCGCTGGTGGAATAGCATCCATCTGATAAATATAGGATAATTCCGTTTATGCTGCAAAAATGCTGCACCCCTGTGCGCAGCATTTTTGCAGCATAATGATCTGCGCATCTAGCGGAACTGTTCTCTGTTTTGCTCGGTCTGCTCTGCGATAAAATCCACGACGGCCTTGATGCGGCGAATGTTGCGCAGGTTTTCGTGGTAGACAATCCAGTAGGTACGTTCGACCTGCTTGTGCGGCAAAATGGGCACCAGGTCTTCATGCGGACGGGCAAGAAACTTGTGCAATATGCCGATGCCGGCACCGGCGCGCACCGCCTCCACCTGGCCCAGCACCGCCGATATCTCGAAATCCGATTGCCAATTGCGCACGAAGTCGGAGCGGTAATGCAGCCGCGGTGAAATGATCAGGTCTTCGACGTAACCGATCAGGCTGTGGGTTTTCAAAGCCTCGTCACTGTCGGGTGTACCGTTGAGTGCCAGATAGGCTTTCGAAGCGTAGAGCCCCAGCGCATAATCGACCAGTTTGCGGGTGATCAGCCGGCCCACGTCGGGGCGCTCGACGGTGATCAGAATGTCGGCTTCGCGGCGCGACAGCGAAAAACTCTGGGGAACCGGGACCAATTGTATCTTCAGACCGGGGTAGCGTTTGGTCAATGCGCCAAGGCGCGGCGCCAGAAATGCAATGCCATAACCATCTGTCGCACCGATGCGCACCGCGCCGGTGACTTCCGTATCGGTCCTGCCGACGGCAGCGCGGGCCGACAGCATTTCGGATTCCATACGTTCGGCCGCCTGCAGGAAGGCTTCGCCCTCGGGGGTCAGATCGCAGCCATTGGTTCGCCGGACCAGCAGTTTGGACTGCAACTCTGCCTCCAGGGCGCTGACCCGCCGTCCGACTGTTGCATGGTTAAGCCCCAGCCGCCGGGAGGCAGCGAGGATTTGCCCGGCGCGGGCAACAGCCAGAAATATGCGAACATCGTCCCAATTCATGCCAAACCTCCGATGGTGATTATGAGCTATAATCCACGCACAACGGTTGCGATAGTCTGCGTGTTGATTTTCAGAAATTAAAGCGCACAATAGGTCAACTCAATCTGGAGGTTTCAAATGCGTGATATTGGACATTTCATCGGCGGCAAGCATGTCGCCGGAACAAGCGGGCGGACAGCGGATGTGCTGCAGCCCATGGACGGCACTGTGCAGGGCAAGGTTGCTCTTGCCAATGCGGAAGAAATGCGGGCCGCGGTGGAAGTTGCCAAGGCTGCGCAGCCGGCCTGGGCCGCGACAAACCCGCAGCGTCGTGCCCGGGTTTTCATGAAATTCCTCGATCTCGTGCATGCCGAATATGATTCACTGGCCGAATTGCTGGCACGCGAACACGGCAAGACCATTCCCGATGCCAAGGGCGATATTCAGCGCGGCCTGGAAGTCGTCGAATTCTGCATCGGTGCCCCGCACCTGATGAAGGGTGAATTCACCGATGGCGCCGGTCCGGGCATCGATGTTTATTCCATGCGCCAGGCGCTCGGCGTTGTTGCCGGAATCACGCCCTTCAACTTTCCAGCCATGATCCCCCTGTGGAAAATTGCTCCGGCGCTCGCCGTTGGCAACGCCTATATATTGAAGCCTTCCGAGCGTGATCCGGGCGTGCCGATGCGCATTGCCGAACTGTTCATCGAGGCCGGTTTGCCTGCAGGTATTTTGAACGTCGTCAATGGCGACAAGGAAGCCGTCGACGCGATCCTCGATGATCCCGATGTCAAGGCAATCGGCTTTGTCGGCTCGACACCGATCGCCCATTATATCTACAGCCGCGGCTGTGCGAACGGCAAACGCGTGCAATGTTTCGGTGGCGCCAAGAACCACATGATCATCATGCCCGACGCCGATATGGATCAGGCCGTTGATGCGCTGATTGGCGCCGGATACGGTTCTGCCGGCGAGCGCTGCATGGCTGTTTCGGTTGCCGTGCCCGTTGGCAAGCAGACCGCAGACCGTCTGATCGAAGCGCTTGTGCCGCGGGTCGAAAGCCTCAAGGTTGGCCCGTCAACCGATCCTTCTGCCGATTTCGGGCCGCTGGTGACCCAGCAGGCTCTGGACCGCGTCAAGGGCTATGTGGACCTCGGTATCGAGGAAGGTGCGAACCTTCTGGTCGACGGTCGCGATTTCAAGCTGCAGGGCTATGAGAATGGCTACTATATGGGTGGCTGTCTGTTCGACAATGTGACGCCGGACATGCGCATCTACAAGGAAGAGATTTTCGGACCGGTTCTGTCCGTTGTGCGTGCCGACAATTATGAAGACGCACTGCGCCTGCCAAGCGAGCATGAATACGGCAATGGCGTTGCCATCTTCACCCGTGACGGTGACGCGGCCCGTGATTTTGCCTCCCGCGTTCAGGTCGGCATGGTCGGCATCAACGTACCCATTCCCGTACCGATTGCCTATTACACATTCGGTGGCTGGAAAGGCTCCGGCTTCGGCGATCTCAACCAGCACGGAACAGACGCTTTCCGCTTCTACACAAAGACCAAGACGGTCACATCGCGCTGGCCTTCCGGTGTGAAAGACGGCGCGGAATTTGTCATCCCGACCATGGGCTGATCAACCTGTGCAGATGCAATGGCATTATCAGCGCCCGCCTTTTTGGCGGGCGTTTTGCTTTGGGTATGAAAAGGGTGGCGCCGCCCGCGATGGTGCGGCACTTTTCACACCATGCGGCAACGTTTAAATGCGGCCTCAGGCAGATCAGCACATCATTGAAGCCGTCAGTATCCCATGTCGCTATGACGATGCCGCTATGGCCGGGCAAGTTCGCTGGCCAGCATGTCAAAAACCACGCGGATGCGTCTGCTTGTATTCAGCTCGCGGTGGGCGACCAGCCATATGGGAAACATCAAGGGCTCAAGCGCCGGAAGAACCTGGCGAACACGCGGTTCCGCATCGCCGATATGGGCATCCAGAATGCCAATGCCCAGCCCCTGTTTCACCAGTTCCCACATGACCAGATAGTTCTCCGTCATGATCGGGAAATTGTCCCTCGTCAGGTTCAGGCCGAGCGCATTCAACCCGTTCATGAACATGTCCCCGCTGCTGATGCTGATGAAGTCGGCATGGCGCAGGTCATAGGGAAGCTTCGGATTGCCGATCCGCTCGAGATAGGCGGGCGTGGCATAGAGACGGGCTGGAACGTCCCGGATCCTTTTGGCGACGAGATCAGGCTCGCTGGGGCGGAAATTGCGGATCGCAATGTCGGCCTCGCGTCGCCGCAGATCGCTTGTCGCATGCGATGCGACGATCTCGATCGTGATCCCGGGCTGCGCCGCACGCAATTTGGCGATGATCGGTGGCAGCAGATGCGCTGCATAGACCTCGCTGGCGGAAATGCATATGTTGCCCTCGATGGATTGCGACTGACCGAATGCCGTCAGCGAAACGCGGTTTGCAGCCTCCCCCATGGCGCGCACGTGGTCCAGAAGCTCCAGACCGCCGGATGTCAGGACAAGCCCGCGCCCCACCCGCTGGAAAAGCACGATGCCCAGTTCCTGCTCAAGGGCATCGACCTGGCGGCCAAGCGTGGGTTGCGTCATGCCAAGCGCCCGTGCCGCTGCCGACAGGGAGCCCTCTTCTGCCGTCACGAGAAAGGCTCTGGCCCTGTTCCAGTCGAATTTTGCTGCTTTCCAATCCATACAAAATTGCATAACACGATTACGAAATTGGTCAATTCCATTGGCAAATAGGCATAGGTATATTCCGGGCAACCGCAGCAAATGAAACATTGGAAGCGAAAATGAAAGCCATCACCTATGACACCTACGGCCCACCGGATGTCTTGAAATCAGTGGAACTGGAAAAGCCGACGCCTGCAGACAATGAAGTTCTGGTAAAAATCCATGCAACCAGTGTGACAACGGGCGATTACCGGGCAAGAAGCCTCGACATGCCCGCCGGTTTCGGGCTGATCGGCAGACTGGTCTTCGGGGTCTTTGGCCCGAGACACAAGGTTCTGGGCACGGAATTTGCCGGTGACATCGTCGCCATCGGCAAAGCCGTCAAACAATTCAAGATTGGCGATGCGATCTTTGCCTATCCCGGCGCCGCCTTGGGCGGCTATGCGCAATATGCGGTTCTGGCTGAGGACAAGGCCATTGCCCGCAAGCCGGCCAACCTGACCTTTCAGGAAGCCGTCGCTCTTTCCTTTGGCGGCGCAACGGCCCTGAACTTTCTGCGTGACAAGGCGGGAATCAAGCGCGGCGACAAGGTCCTGATCAATGGTGCGTCCGGTGGTGTCGGCACGGCTGCCGTACAATTGGCAAAACACTTTGGCGCTGAGGTGACAGGGGTCTGCAGTAGGGCCAATCTGGATCTGGTGCGCTCCATCGGCGCCGATATTGTGATGGATTACACAAGCCAGGATTTTTCCCGCAATGGTCAGAGCTACGACATCATTCTTGATACGACAGGCACCTTGTCCTACGCAGGCGCGGAAAAAAGCCTGAAGACAAATGGTCGGTTTTTGATGGTTGCAGGCAGCCTTGGGCAAATGCTGAAAATGATCTTTGCTCGAAAAAGGGACGGCAAAAAGGGTATTGCCGGCTATGCACCTGAACTGGCAGAGGAGTTGCGGTTTCTGGCCCATCTCGCCGAGACCGGTGCTTACAGGCCGGTGATTGACCGCTGTTATCCCATGGACAAGATCGTCGAGGCCCATGCCTATGTGGATACGGGCCGCAAAAGGGGAAATGTCGTCATCGCGGTGGATTGAGGCCGATCAGGATCGACCTTTCAGTACCGCCACAGGGCCGGGCTGAACATCACCAGCACGGCAAAGATTTCCAGCCGGCCGAGCAGCATCAAGGCAGCCATCACCCATTTTGCGCCATCGGACAGATTGGTGAATGTGCCGGCCGGACCGATCTCTTCCGTCATGCCCGGCCCGACATTGCTCAGGGCGGTCAGTGTCGCCGAGAAACCGCCGAACAGGTCCATGCCCGCCAGGGTGAGGGCGACTGTGCCGAGGCCGATCAGGAAAAAATAGGCCGTGAAAAACAACAGGGTAACGGTCTGTATGCGTTCTGGAACGCTGACCATGCCGGTGCGCACATTTTTAACCGCATTCGGGTAGATGAACAGATCCAGTGCACGGCGTATCATCTTGTAGCCGATGATCCAGCGGTAGGCCTTGACCCCGCCTGAAGTGGAGCCCGAACAGCCGCCGACGACCGTGGCGAGCATCACCAGCGACATGGCAAATCCGCCCCATTGAATATAGTCGGTATTGGCATAACCGGTCGTTGTCACCAGTGAGACAATGGTAAAGACGGCCTTGGTGAAACCCTCCTGGATATCAACAATGCCGGCCAGATCAACCTGAATGGCCATGGCGAGCGCCAGCACGGTGACCATCGCCAGCATGACGGGCACCTGATGGTCGGCAAATATATTGAAGCGCCCCTTCAGGCCGATGAGAATGAGGGTGGTGAACGGCATGGCGCCAAGCAGCATGAAGACAATGCCGATCCATTGAATTGATTGCTGTTCGAAAAATCCGAACGACGCATCATGGGTGGAAAAGCCGCCGGTCGATACGGTCGTCATGGAATGATTGAAGGCATCAAAGCCGGACATGCCGGCAACGAAATACAAAATGGCGCACAGCAAGGTCAAAGCCACATAGATCAGCAGCATGTTAAAGGCATAGGTGGAAAAACGCGCAAAGGGGCGCTCGTTGCGATCCGATGATTCCACCCTGAAAACGCCCGATCCGCTGACCTTGAGGAAGGGCAGTATGAACAGGCCAAGGGCAATCACCCCAAAGCCGCCAACCCATTGCAGGATGGAGCGCCACAGCAGCAGGCCAGGCGGCATTGTGTCCAGTCCGGTCAGCACGGTAGCCCCGGTGGTGGTGATGCCTGACATGGATTCAAAAAATGCGTCAGCAAACGACATTTGCATGGTCGATTCCATGAAGGGCACGGAACCCACCAGTGCGAAGGTCAGCCAGAGCATGTTGACCAGAAGAAAAGTGAACCGGGTCGAATTGGTGGGTTGGCTGCCGCGCGAGGCAACGGCCACCAGAGCGGAGATTGTGCCGATCAACAGCGCCGACAGACCGAAGACCTTCCAGTCCGGGTTGTTCATCGAAAAGTCCACTGCCGAGGGAATCAACATGGCGGCAGCCAGATAGAAGGCAAATATGGCGCAGATATTGAGGCTCGCGCGCGCGATTCCGGCGTTCATGCCAAGTGGCTCTCGTCAAAACAATCTGCATGCTGCCAAACACAGGCAAAGCAGCAATGGCATGTCAAATGGTGCGGCACGTGTATCCTGCGCATGACTGCACGTTTCCTAAGGAGAATGTGCAATTGATTTTACCAGGCATATATTCTCTTTGACACATGGTGTGCATCTTCCGACCATACGATGGGTATTATCGGTGCAAGAGCCCTACTGGATCGCAATGCCGAAATCAATATTCTTGTCATTCATCACAGTGCACAGATGAATATCCGGCCAGTGTGGCCGGATCACTTTTGACGCGTCCGTGACAGGAGAGAGACTGCCCTGGCGCAATGGCGGGTGCGGTTTTCCTTAAATCCGCAAAGAAGACCGTTCCCTGGATGAAGTCTGGCCTATACGGCGCCGGTATATTCACCACGGGCCGGATAGTTTTTTTCAATGGCAAAATCGAGTGCGCCGACAAGCTCTGAAAAATGCGGTCGCACAAAGGGCATTGTCTGTACGGACGCATAATAGAGGGTCTGTTGCGGCGTGACCATGAACAGGCCGGGTTCCGAGAAAAGCGCAGGCTCTTCTATGCCGATGGAGGTTTTGCCACGCGAGGTGGAAATGTAGAGACCCCATTCGCGGGCTTTGGCAAGCGGCAGATCATAGGCAAAACGCAGCGTATCGGCGCCGATCTTGTCGGCCATGGCGCGGGTACGCTCCTCACCATCGGAACTGATGGCGATTGTATTCGCTCCGCGCGCAGTGAAATCGGCGACGCGTTTCTGGAATTCAGTCAGATAGGTTGCGCACAGGGGGCAATGCAGGCCGCGGTAGAAGCAGATGATGGTGCCGTGTTCGGATTTGTCTTTGGACAGATCAAAGGTGCCGTGATCAAGTGTTGGCAAGATCAGATCGGGCGTTTTCTGGCGGGGTATCAGCATGGAATCTCTTTCATGAATAGGGTTGCCTCAGCACAATACCGATATTACTGTCTGTCAAACCCTGAAAAACAGACAGAAAATCCTGAATGTACAAGATTGACAGACTGACGACGCTGATGGAACGCTTCAGCCTGAGCGTGAAAATGGCACCTTTGAACGAGGCAACGCTGGTGGTTCTGTCCGGTACCGACGGCAAACCAAGCCGATTGCGTTTTCGCACCGACTCCAGCGGGTTCGATATTCCCTCTACCAGCATTGTATTTGCCGCAGCGGTCGATTGGGGTGGGAAATCCAACCCGTTGATTGCCGCTCTGCCCGATGTGGTTGAACTTGACTTGCGCCAGGATGAGGAAGCGGTAGCCCTGATTGGTTTGATGCAGTCGGAACTGGCCGCCCAACGTTGTGGTGGCGGTTCGGTGATCAACCGGCTTGGCGAGGTTCTGATTGTCAGGATGCTGCGCTCGCAGATCGAACTGGGATCGACCCGTCCGGGATTGTTGGCCGGACTTTCGGATGTGCGCCTCAGCCGTGCCATTGTGGCCGTTCATGAGCAACCGGGACGAAACTGGTGCAATGAGGATCTGGCGCAGATTGCCGGCATGTCGCGCAGCCGTTTTGCCGAATTGTTTCAGGCGACCGTCGGAGAGCCACCCGTGGCCTATTTGCGCCGCTGGCGCCTGATCCTTGCCCGGCAGGATGTGACCAGGGGTGACCGGGTGGACCACATCGCCCGTCGTTATGGCTATACTTCGCCGGAGGGATTCTCGCGCGCCTTCAAACGGCACTATGGGGAAAACCCCATCTCGCTTCGCGCGTGAGACGGCTCAATTCGATTCGATTTGCCTGGCCGGATTACCGACGACAGTCGCACCGGCATCAACATTGCGGGTGACGACACTCCCCGAGCCGACAATGGCATTGTCTCCAATGGCAACGCCCGGCAGAATGATCGCACCGCCGCCGATCCAGACGTTTCTGCCGATGGTGACAGGTTTGGCGATCTCCAGGCCAGCAGCTCTTTTCTCCGGGGCCTTGTGATGCTCGGCGCAATAGATCTGTACTGCCGGGCCAAACATGGATGAATCACCAATGGAAACCCGGGCCGTGTCCAAAATGGTGCAACCGGCATTGAAATAGACCTGATTGCCGAGAATGATATTCATGCCATAGGCACAATGGAACGGCGCTTCCAGATAGACGTCGTTGCCCACGGACGCCATCAGCTGTTTGAGCGCCGGGGCCATATTGCCGCGCTCTTGCGGCGCCATCGTATTGTGTGCGTGAACAGCTTTGCGTGCCCGGTCCCGCAGCGCCTCCAGTTCCGGATCAATGCAGCTATACCAATGGCCTGCATGCATTTTTTCCAATTCGCTTGAGACCATTGGCTCTATCCGCATGCGGCAAGCATCAGCTTTTGCCCATTTTCTGCAGGTAGGCGACCAGCCCCGCTGTGGAGCTGTCGTGGCCTTCTGCGTCTTGCTGCCCTTCGACGACAGGAAGCAGGGCGGTTGCAAGCTCCTTGCCCAGTTCCACGCCCCATTGGTCAAAAGCGTTGATGCCGTATAGCTGGGCTTCGACGAACACCCGGTGTTCGTAAAGGGCGATCAACCGGCCAAGCACGTAGGGTGTCATCTTCGCATGGACGAGGGTCACGGAAGGCCGGTTTCCGGCAAAGACACGATGTGGCGCCAGCGCGTCCTGCGCCGCGCCGTCTTTCTCTTTCAATTGCGCCCGCGCCTCTTCCAGGGTTCGGCCCCGCATCAGCGCTTCCGATTGGGCAAGACAATTGGCCATCAGCAGCTTGTGCTGATGCGTCAGTTCCGGTTCGTGTCCGTTGGCCGCAATGATGAATTCCACCGGGATGATATCGCTGCCCTGATGCAGAAGCTGAAAAAAGGCATGCTGGCTGTTGGTGCCCGGTTCTCCCCACACAAGCGGACCGGAGGGGCCGGTGAGGGGCGATCCGTCCATCTGAACGCTCTTGCCATTGGATTCCATGTCGAGCTGCTGCAGATAGGCAGGCAGCCGCTGCAGCCGCTGGTCGTAGGGAATGACCGCGCGTGACGGATAATTGCAGATGGCGCGGTGATAATAGCCGATCAGGCCAAGCAACATCGGCAGGTTGTCAAGAATTGGCGCAGTTCGAAAATGCCTGTCCATGTCATGGGCACCCACCAGAAACCGATTGAAGCTCTCGGGCCCGATGGCGATCATCAGCGGCAGGCCGATGGCCGACCAGATGGAGTAGCGCCCACCGACAAAATCCCAGAAGCCGAAGACCCGGTCCGGCCGCACGCCAAAGGCCGCAACCTTGTCGAGTGCCGTCGATACCGCAACAAAATGGTGTTTGACGGCCGCCTCGCCCAAGTACTCGGCAATCCACCGCCGAGCTGTGGCGGCATTGGTCATGGTTTCAATGGTGGTAAAGGTTTTCGAGGCAATGATGATGAGGGTTGTTGCCGGATTGAGTGGGGCAAGCGTATCGGAAATATCGGCCGCATCGATATTCGCCACGAAATGCGCGCGCGGTCCATCGCAATAGGGCGACAGCGCAAGACAGGTCATTGCCGGTCCAAGGTCCGATCCACCGATGCCGATATTGACGACATCCGTAATTTTCTGCCCCGTCGCGCCGACAATCGTGCCATCGCGGATCTGGTCGCAATAGGCCGCCATGGCCTCCAGCACGGCGATGATGTCCGGCATGACATTTTCGCCATTGTCATAGACCGGGTCGCCGGTCATGTTTCTCAGCGCCGTGTGCAAGACTGCCCGGTCTTCGGTAATATTGATATGTTCGCCGGCAAACATGGCCTCGCGCTTTTCTTCCAGATTGGCCGCCTCGGCCAGCGCTTCCAGCAATTGCATGGTCTCGCCATCAACAGCACATTTTGAATAATCGAGAAGCAGATCATCAAGGCTGGCGGAGAACCGGTCGAACCGATCGGCCTCGGCGGCGAAGGCGGCACGCATGTCTTTGGGCGCGGCCTGTTCGTGATGCTGTTCTAATTGGCTGAGGATCTGGGTAAATTCGGAATTCATGAGATAGCCTGTACGATTGGAGAGCCGCGTCCATTCATGCCACTGCCCCGCTTTGTGTTCAAGTAAGCTATAGCATATCCAGCTGGACAAAGGTGTCTTGTCGGATGAGCATTGTCGGTCAATGTAGGTCTGTTGACCAAAAAAGGCACCAGCCGGAGGGCTGGTGCCTGATAGATGCAGACCGGATCACAGCCGGCGGGAAGGGCAGGGCCCGTCAGGTTTCGCGCAGCTCACGCCTCAGGATTTTACCGACGTTTGTCTTCGGCAACTCGTCGCGAAACTCTATGTGTTTGGGACGCTTGTAGTTGGTGAGGTTTTTGGCGCACCAGGCTTTGACATCGGCCTCTGTCAGCGACGGGTCGGATTTGACCACAAAAAGCTTTACCGCTTCGGTGGAATGTTCATCCGGTACGCCGATGGCAGCGGCCTCCAGGATGCCCGGATGGCTGACAGCCACTTCCTCGATTTCGTTGGGATAGACATTGAAGCCGGACACAAGGACCATATCCTTTTTCCGGTCAACGATGCGTATATAGCCGCTTTCATCCATATACCCCATGTCACCGGAGCGGAAGTAATTGTCGCTGGTCATCACCAGGGCTGTTTCTTCAGGGCGGTTCCAATAGCCAGCCATGACCTGCGGACCACGGATGCAGATCTCGCCCACTTCACCCAGCGCCACCGACACGCCGTCATCGTCCCGGATATCGATATCGGTGGATGGCAGCGGCAATCCGATTGTGCCGGTGAAGCGATCGCCGTCAAAACGATTGGCAGTGGCAACCGGTGACGTTTCGGAAAGGCCATAGCCCTCCGAGATGATGCATCCGGTCAGAACCTGCCAACGTTCCGCGACGGGACGCTGCACGGCCATGCCGCCGCCAATTGTCAGGCGCAATGCGGAGAAATCAAGTTTCTGGAAATCCTCATTCGCCAGCAGGGCATTGAACAGCGTATTGAGGCCAGGAAAGATATGATATTCATATTTGCCCAATTCCTTCACGAACCCCGGTATGTCCCGCGGATTGGGAATCAGGATATTTTGCGCGCCTTCTTCCATTCCCATGATGGCATTCACGGTCAAGGCGAAAATATGGTAGAGCGGCAGGCAGCAGATATAGACCAATCTGTCTGGGAGGTTGCCTTTTTCACGCAGTGCAGAAAGCCAGATGTCATTCTGCGCAGCGTTTGAAAGGATGTTGCGATTGGTCAGTGTCGCGCCTTTCGAAACACCGGTCGTACCGCCGGTATATTGCAGAAAGGCAGCGTCTTCAGGCGTGCAGTCAACCGGTTTGAAGACAAGGCCTGAGCCTTTTGCCAGCGCACTCTTGAAGCTTGTATGTCCGGGCAATGACCAGTCGGGGACCATCTTCTTGACTTTGCGTACGACGAAGTTGACCAGATGTCCTTTCAGGCCGAGCATGTCTCCCATGGTTGCAACACAGACATGTTTGACATCGGTCTTGTCGATGACCTGCTGCAATGTGGTTGCAAAATTCTCGATGATGAAAATCGCCTTGGCACCGGAATCCTTCAACTGGTGTTGCAATTCACGCGGCGTATAAAGCGGGTTGACGTTCACGACGACGAGGCCAGCCTGCAAGATGGCGGCAGCGACAATGGGAAACTGCAGGACATTGGGCAGCATGATGGCGACACGGTCACCTTTTTGCAGTCCGCATGTTTGCAGCCACGCACCGATCTGGCTGGCATAGGTATCGAGTTCGCCATAGGTGATCGTCTTGCCCATGCAGGTGAAAGCCGGCCGGGAGGCGTATTTTTGACTGGAGGATTTGATCAGGGCGCCGACCGATGTGTGGCGCAATTCTCCGATTTCAGCCGGTGTGCCCTTCGGATAGGATTTCAACCAGATTTTTTCAGACGCAGCGGATGGCTTTGTTTTTGCCGCTGGCTTGGCGCTTGCCGCTGGCTTTGCTTTTGTTGCTGGCTTTGCTTTTGCAGCTGGCTTGGTACTCGCCGCAGGCTTTGCCTTTGATTCCGCAGCAGTTTTTTTGGCGGCTGTCTTTTTCTTTGGCGGTGTCGTCATTTTTTCCTCCGAAACGGTTTTAAACCGACATTAACACATAATATGCACACCCGTGCCGACCCCCACCCGGCGCACCATACACGCACTTTCAATCGTCATTGATGATTTATGGTCAGGCAGGCATTGAGGCAAGTGTCATTTTACGTAAAAGTAAGAATTATAGGAGGGGCCGGCCCAATTGAATGTGGCATTCTGTCTGTCCTCTCGCATGCCTCAAGTCGGTAGCCTGCAGTTTAGAATCTATCTAAACTATTGATATGTATCATTTATTTATATATTACCATTGACATTCAAGTATTCAGGTTGTTTTACAATGCGCCCAGGCCCGCTGGACGGGAGCACAGACAAATCGACGCCCGGGACGGTTTGTTGCATGAGCATCCCTTTCGAAGCCTGTTGGTTTCATTTCCAGGCAGATTGATAATCAGGAGTTTGATCATGATTGCACACCTCAACAAAATGGCTGCAACGGCATCCATGGCTTTCGTGCTGGCTGCCACCCATGCGCCGGCGCATGCGGAAATGTCAGCCCAAGGGAATGTGGACGGCAAGGCGGTCCTTGAGACCTATGTTGATATTGCCCTTGCCAATTATTCCGATGCGCTGATGGCGGCCAGAAATCTCGAGGATGCGATTGCCGCTCTGGTCGCTGATCCGAATGAGGAAACGCTGCAAAATGCCCGCGCCGCCTGGAAGGCCGCCCGTATCCCCTATCAGCAAACAGAGGCCTTTCGTTTCGGCAATGCAATTGTCGATGACTGGGAGGGACGGGTGAATGCCTGGCCGCTTGATGAAGGCCTGATTGATTATGTTGATGCCGGCTACGGCACGGAATCGGATTTGAACGGACTCTATACGGCCAATATCATCGCCAACAGCGAATTGATGTATGACGGCAAGAAAATCGATGCCAGCACCATCACGCCAGAACTCCTGTCAGGCCAATTGCATGAAATTGGCGGAGTTGATGCCAATGTGGCGACCGGTTACCACGCCATTGAATTTCTCCTCTGGGGCCAAGACCTCAATGGAACGGACGCAGGGGCAGGCAACAGGCCTTCAAGTGATTTTGATGTGAAAAACTGCACCGGTGGCCATTGCGACCGTCGCGCCCAATATATTTCCGCTGCGGCCACTCTGCTGGTCGATGATCTGGCGGAAATGGTTGCCAATTGGCAGACCGAAGGCCCAGCCCGTCAGGCCGTGCTGAGCGGAGACACAAACCAGGGCATTGTCACGATCCTCACCGGAATGGGCTCCCTGTCCTATGGGGAACTGGCGGGCGAGCGCATGAAACTAGGCCTGCTTCTGCATGATCCCGAAGAAGAACATGATTGTTTTTCCGACAACACCCATATTTCCCATCTCTATGACAGCATTGGCGTGCGCAATGTCTATCAGGGCTCTTACAAGAGAACTGACGGAACCATGGTCGAAGGCCCATCGGTTTCGGATATGGTCAAGGCAGCAAAGCCGGAAGTCGACCAGGAATTGACGGATCGGTTGAATGCCACCGTCGCTGCCATGACATCCATCGCCGATGCAGCCGAAAATGGCGAAGCCTATGATCAACAGATTGCCGAAAACAACGAGACCGGCAATGCAAGGGTTCAGGCAGCGGTCGATGCGCTGGTCAATCAGACCAGATCAATTGAGCGGGCGGTCGCAGCGCTCAATCTGGACGCCTTGGAAATTGAAGGCTCGGACAGTCTTGATAATCCCAATGCTGTCTTCGACTAGGCAGGATTGACCTGCATGTTTCGATTTCAATCCACTGTGAAACATTCATTGTGGATTGCGGGACTGCTTTTGGTGGCGCAGGCGATCAGCCTGGCTGCCGAACCGTTGCGCGACGATCTCGATGCGGCAGATCGACAACGCGTGTTGGCGGTTACCGCACCGACAGATGATTTTTCGCGGCCCGAAGCTTTTGAAGCCATGTCGGGCGGTGCGGGCACATTGACCAGAGCGGCGGCGGAACGGGCCTTTTCCCATGCCAGCAGCCAGATGGCCTTTGCCCGCCGTGAAGACTTCCATCTGGGTGAGGCGCTGTTTTCCAAACTCTGGGTATCCGCGCCCGCTTCGACGCAGGCCTCCGATGGGCTTGGCCCGCTGTTCAATGCCCGCGCCTGCAGCTCATGTCATCTGCGCAATGGCCGTGGCTTGCCACCGGACGGTCACGGCGACGAAGCAACCTTGATACTCAAACTGTATGGCAGGTATGACTTTTCCGATGCTGGCACGGGCGAGATGGCCGTTCAGGTGGCGACACCTGATCCTGTCTACGGACAGCAATTGCAAACCCGCGCCGTTCAGGGGCAACAGGCTGAAGCTGTCATCGAGACCACCTATCAGGAAACGGCCTTCGCCTTTGCAGACGGGACAATGGCTAGGCTTCGCCGCCCCTCATTGCATGTGCGCAGCCTGGGTTTTGGACCGCTTGCTGCAGATACCATTGTTTCGCCGCGTATCGGCCCGCCTCTGCATGGTCTTGGGCTTGTTGAACGCATCGCTGCTGGCGATCTGCAAGCACTGGCGGACCCCGATGACCGCAATGGCGATGGCATTTCGGGTCGTCTTGCCCGGGTCATTGATCCGCAATCAGGAGAGCCCGCTCCCGGACGCTTCGGCCTGAAGGCAGCACAACCCACCATCAGAGCGCAGGTCGCAGCAGCTTTTTCCAGTGACATTGGCTTGTCCACGTCGCTTTTCCCCGCCCATGGTGGTGATTGTACAAACACACAGACGGCGTGCATGAAGGCGCCGCATGGCGCGCAGGCCCGTCTCGACCCCCATGAAGTGCCCGATAATGTGCTGGGCCTTGTGACCTTTTTCTCAGGCAATATTGCCGTGCCCGCAAGGCGCGATGTGTCGGATCCGGACGTGTTGAGGGGCAAGGAATTGTTCTACCGTTCCGGGTGCATTGCCTGCCACACACCAAAATTCGTGACCCGGCGCAGCACGCAATCGGACCTGAACGCATTTCAGTTGATCTGGCCCTATTCGGATTTCCTGTTGCACGATATGGGGCCAGGGCTTGCAGATGGTGCTGACGGCGCTGGCGGCGCAAGTGAATTGGCGCGGGAATGGCGCACGGCGCCCCTGTGGGGCATAGGCCTGACAAAGGATGTCTCCCCACAGGCCGGTTACCTGCATGATGGACGGGCGCGCGATCTTGTCGAGGCGATCCTGTGGCACGGCGGCGAAGCCCTGCGTGCCCGCGATGCCTTTGCAGCCATGAAAAAAACTGACCGCGACGCGCTTCTCAGGTTTGTCCGTTCCCTATGACTACGCCAGTGTTTTTGCGCTTTGTTGCGCGTGCGCCCGTTGGTGAAAATTCCCGATCGCATGAAATCAAAGCAAGACATGTTCTCGTTGGTTGACACCAGCCTTAATCAAACGTTTAATTAATGAGAGGATTAGCCTGACGCCGGACTGAAGGCGGGCAGGCTGGGGAAGGACACGATTTCTGGGAGGAAAACTTGTCACAAGCGCGCGAACCGGTGCAGATAAGGCAGACAGATAGTCGTACGGCTATTCTGGAGTCTGCCGAGCGCGCTTTTGCTGATCAAGGGTTTGGCGGGGCTTCCATTCGCGCCATAGCGCGCGAAGCCGGCGTCAATCAGGCCATGGTCCACTATTACTACCAAAACAAGGATCAGCTGTTTCGTTCCGTCGTCGCGCGCCGTTCCGGCCAGGTCAATGACCGTCGCAATGATGCATTGGACGCGCTGTTTCAAGATGGCGTTCCAGGCCTGGAAGAACTGATGGAGGCCCTGTTGAGGCCGACCATAGAAATTGGCCATGATGATGCGCACGGCGGGCCTGCCTATGCCCGGCTGATCGTTGCATTCAACAATGCTGCCGATGAACGTTCGCAGAATGTCGCAAAGGAATATTATGACCCCATTGCAAGGCGTTCGATTGATGCGATGCGCCGCGTCGTTCCCGCTCTGGGCAAGGCGGAGGCCGTTCGCAGCTATCTGTTTGCCATCAGTCTGGCTTTATCCCTGATGGCGAAAACAGGACGGGCCGCAAGGCTTTCGGATGGTCTTTGTGATGATTCCGATACCGAAGAAACCGTCGCCAATGCGGTTGCTTTTGCCTGTGCCGGGATACGGGCACTGGCCAATAAGAATAATATCCAAAACCGGCAATCCGGTTGAGGCAATGAATCTGACGACCGAATGTGTCCAATGACACGCAAATCAGCAAACCCTGGGAGGGAAATATGAAAACACTTATTTCAACTGTTCTGGCCACCGCGCTTTTGGCGGGTGCAGCGGTCTCGGTAAAGGCCGAAACCATCAATGTGACAATGGCAGCCGGCCACCCACCGGTATTTCGTTGGGTCAAACATGCCAGCCAAACCTTTATTCCAACCGTCAACAAGGCTCTGGAAGGCACCGACATCACACTGAACTGGAGCGAACAATATGGCGGTTCGCTGGCCAAGGTGGGTGGTGTTTTGGAAGCCGTCGAAGAGGGACTTGCCGAAGTCGGCATCGTTTCCAGCCTGTTTGAAGCGGCCAAACTGTCACCTCAAAATGTCACCTATTTCACGCCTTTCGTATCGAGTGATGCGACTGCAATATCCAATCTCATGGACGAATTGCAGATCGATAGCCCGGAAATGCGCCAGGCCTGGGAAGACAATAATCTCGAATATCTTGGCGGTGCCAACGGTATTGATGATTATCTGTTGATGACGAATTTTCCGGTCACATCGATCGAGGATCTCAATGGCAGAAAAATCGCAGCCCCCGGGCCGGCGGTCAACTGGCTGAAGGGCACTGGAGCAGTAGGCGTTTCAGGCAATCTGACAACCTACTACAATGAGCTGAAAACCGGCGTCTACGACGGGGTCATCGTTTTTGCCTCTGCGGCTCTGCCGGGCAAGCTCTACGAGGTGGCTCCCCATATCACCAAGGTCGGTTTTGGCGCGCAATATGCCGGTGGCATTGCAGCCAACAAGGACTGGTTCGATGCACAGCCTGAAGCACTGCAGGCGGCGTTGAAGCTCGGCGGCGTTGCCCAGCGTGAGGCCTATCACAAGGATCTGGAAGCGGCGGTGAAAGTGGCTTTCGAAACCATGGCCGAAAATGGAGCAACGATTACCGAAGTCAGTCCTGAAATGCGCCTGCAATGGGCCAACGGCATGGACAATGTTGCCAAGGAGTGGGCTGCGAAACTGGACGGCGAAGGCAAGTCCGGCACCAAAATCCTGTCTCTCTACATGGATGCCATGCGCGAATCCGGCGCCAAGCCGGCGCGCGAGTGGGACAAGGAATAGTCTTCTTCGATATTGGTTTTGAAGTTTACCCGCCGGGATGTCATCCCGGCGGCACCTGAACGACTTTTCCTGCATCAACAATGGAATGCATATGGGACAGGCTTTTGAAACTGCACAGCGCGTCATTGATCGCGTGACAATGGCACTCAATGTCGTCGGCACATTGCTGATTCTCGCCCTGATGTTGCTGATCAATGGTGACGTTCTTGGTCGTGGGCTGTTTGACGCGCCGATTTCGGGCGTGCCGGAACTCGTCAGCATGTCGATTGTCGCAATTGTCTTTCTGCAGGTCGGCCAGGCCTTTCGCATGGGCCGTTTCACCCGCACCGACGCCTTGATCAGCGGTCTTTCCCGCTCGGCTCCGCGGGTACGGGCATTTCTGGAAATGATCTATTGCAGCGCCGGACTGGGCATTGTTCTGGTGCTGCTGCAAGCCAGTTACCCGCTCTTTCAAAAATCATGGGATCGCGGCACCTATGTGGGCACTGTCGGCGATTTCATTGCGCCAATCTGGCCGGTGAAACTGACCATTCTGGTCGGCTGCACCATTCTTGTCCTGCAACTCTTCATGGCTGTGATCCGCTCTTTGATGCTCGTGTGGTCCGGAAGTCCTGAGCAAACGGTGGATGGAGTGAACCCAAATGACGCCCTTTGAAATAGGCATGGCCGCATTGTTGGTGATGGTGGTGCTGGTCTATGTCGGCATGTATGTGCCACTGGCGCTGATGCTGGTCTCCTACGGCGCCGTCTGGATGATCAAGGGATCACCGGTGCTCGCCGGAAAACTCCTGGCGCTCGCCGCATCCGAAACCATATCAAGCTACTTTTTTGGCGTCGTGCCGCTCTTCGTTCTGATGGGCTATATCGTCTCCGTGACGGGGATGGGACGTGACGCTTTCGATGTCGCCAACCAGATGTTCAGGCGGGTACGCGGCGGCCTTGGGATAGGAACGGTCGGGGCCAATGCGATCTTCGCGGCCATCACCGGCATTTCCATTGCATCTGCGGCCGTATTCACCCGTATTGCAGTGCCCGAAATGGTGCGCCACGGCTATACCAAACGGTTTTCCGTCGGTGTCGTCGCCGGCTCCTCGGTTCTGGGCATGCTCATCCCGCCCAGCCTGCTGCTGATCCTTTACGGGCTGCTGACAGAGCAATCGGTTGGCGATCTGTTTATTGCCGGCATCATTCCAGGCCTGTTGCTGGCGCTGGTCTTTGGTCTTGGCGTCTATGCCATGGCACGTTTCTGGCCAGGTTTTGTCGGTGAGAACCTGTCCCATGACGACGAAGCGTCGCTCAGTTCCACAGAAATGCTCCAGAAAGGCCTGCCGATTGCCGCGCTGATCATTCTGGTTCTGGGTGGGCTCTATGCCGGCTGGTTTACCCCGATTGAAGCCGGTGCGGTTGGCTGTATGGGGGCCATCATCATTGGTCTTTTGCGACGCTCGCTGAGCTGGAAGGATTTCTGGAGTGTGCTGACTGACACCGGGCTGGTGACGGCATCGGTGTGTTTCCTCATCATCGCTGCGCAAATGTATTCGCGCATGCTCGCCCTGTCCGGTGCACCGGGGGAGTTCGGCCAGTTTGTGGCGACAGCCGATATAGGCTTTTGGGGTGTGGTGCTGGCCTATGTCCTGCTGGTGATTGCCATGGGCACGATACTGGATTCATCCTCCATCATGCTGATCCTGGTTCCCTTGATGCTGCCGGTCCTCCAGCCGATGAATATTGATCTGATCTGGTTCGGAATTGTCACTGTCCTGGCGGTGGAGATAGGTCTGTTGACGCCACCATTCGGGCTGTCGGTTTTCGTTATAAAATCCACGCTGAATGATGATTCCATATCGCTTGGCGACATTTTTATCGGGGCAGCTCCCTTTGCCCTGATGATGCTTTTTGTTCTGGCGCTGGTTCTGGTGTTCCCGGTTCTGGCAACCTTTCCTCTGGGCTACTGACGGAGATAAATCATGCCGCGTAGAATAGTTGACCTGTCTGTGGCTCTGGAAGTCGGCATTGCGTCGGATCCACCCCCGATGTTTCCGCAAATCGACTACCTGGACCATCAATCGACTGCCGAACAGGTCGCAAGTTACTTTCCCGGATTGAAAACGGAAGACCTGCCGGGCGGTGAGGGCTGGGCCGTTGAGCAATTGCGCATCACGACCCACAATGGAACCCATCTCGACGCGCCCTACCACTTCCATTCGACCATGAACAATGGCGAGCGGGCGATCACCATAGATGAAGTGCCTCTGGACTGGTGTTTTCAAAGGGGGGTCAAACTTGATTTTCGCCATTTTGCCGATGGCTATGTTGTGACGGCCAGTGATGTGGAGGCAGAGCTTGCCCGCATCAATCATCAACTCCAGCCGCTGGACATCGTTCTGGTCAATACGGCTGCGGGCGCTCGCTATGGCCATGCGGACTATGTCTCAACGGGCTGCGGCATGGGGCGCGAGGCAACGCTCTATCTGCTTGAGCGTGGCGTGCGTGTCACCGGCACGGATGCCTGGAGCTGGGATGCGCCCTTTGTTCATACGGCACAGGAATTCCAGAAAACCCATGATGCCAGTCTCATCTGGGAAGGTCACCGGGCGGGCATGGAAATCGGTTATTGCCATATCGAAAAACTGGCGAATCTCGAGACTTTGCCGGCCACCGGTTATGAGGTTTCGTGTTTTCCATACAAAATCAAGGGCGCATCGGCGGGCTTCACCCGTGCAGTCGCCATTTTCCAGGATGAGGAATAAATCATGGCTCGTAAAATGAAGAAAGTCATCATCACCTGTGCCGTCACAGGTGGTGTACACACCCCGACCATGTCGGATGCATTACCGGTGACACCCGATGAAATTGCCCAGCAATCAATCGATGCGGCGGAAGCCGGCGCTTCCATCATCCATCTGCATGCCCGCAATCCCGAAGACGGTCGTCCGACACCGGATCCAGCCGTCTTCATGCAGTTTCTGCCGCGCATCAAACAGGCCACCAATGCCGTGATCAACATCACCACGGGTGGCGGTCTGGGCATGACGGTCGAGGAACGGCTGGCGGCTCCACTGCTGGCGGAGCCGGAAATGTGTTCCCTGAACATGGGCTCGATGAATTTTTCACTGCACCCGCTCGCGGCCAAATATCCGAGCTTCAAACATGACTGGGAAAAACCCTTTCTGGAAGGCAGTGAGGATTTCATCTTCCGCAACACATTTCGTGACATTCGCGCCATCCTGCAGCACCTGGGAGAGGGATGTGGCACGCGTTTCGAACATGAATGTTATGATATCGGTCATCTCTACAATCTTGCCCATTTCGTCGATGCCGGTCTGATCAAACCGCCCTTTCTGGTCCAGTCAATCTTCGGGATCCTGGGCGGCATCGGCGCCGATATGGAAAATGTCCTGTTCATGAAGCAGACGGCAGACCGGCTGTTTGGCGACGATTATGTCTGGTCCGTGCTGGCAGCCGGACGCTTCCAGATGCCCTTTGTCACACAGGCCGCCATGCTGGGCGGCAATGTCCGTGTCGGACTGGAGGATTCGCTCAATATCGGGCGCGGTGAACTGGCGACGTCCAATGCACAGCAGGTCAGAAAAATAAGAACCATTCTGGAGGAACTGGGCATGGAAATAGCATCACCCGATGATGCCCGTGACATTCTCCAACTCAAGGGCGGTGACCGGGTCAAATTCTGATCAGGGCAAGTGAAAGGTACGACAATGACACAGATGCCAGCCGAGGCGATTGTCCAGTTTGACTGTCATGGCACCGCCGTTGGAAAAATGCGCAATGAACTTGACATTCACATGGTGCAGCCGTCTGAAGAACATTTTCAGATGGCCAGTGACGAAGGCCCGTTCCACGGCGGGGACGCCACCGCACCGCCGCCGCTGGCCCTGTTTGTCGGCGCTCTGACCGGTTGCATCATGACCCAGATAAGGGCCTTTGCAAAACGCCTTGGTGTGACGCTGAATGATCTGCAGGTGGACACGCGGGTGCAGTGGAACTGGAAAGCCGTCGGGCGTGTCTATGAAACGGCGCCCCGGAGCTTTGAGATTGATGTGACGATTGACAGCCCCGATTCCATCGAAAAGGTGCTGGAACTGGTCGAAACGGCCAAAAAAGGTTGTTTCCTCGAGCAGACCCTTGGTGTCAAAAACACCATCCACCACCGCATCAAGACAGCCGACGGGTGGCTTGACGCTTGATAGCAAAGATCGGCCATAGACATCGATCTTCGGGATAGGCCCTGACACGCAGAGCCTACCGGTCAGGGCGAGAGTGTTTGCCGGTTGGTATCAGTCTCGAACAACCAGGACCGACTGCTGCGCGTGCCGCACGACACGGGCCGCATTGGGGCCCAACAGATAATCCTTCAAAGCCGGTCGGTGTGACCCGATGACAATGAGATCGGCTTTGCACTGCTTGGCCGCCTCGAGGATCTCCTCGTAGATATTGCCATGGGCAACGATATGCTGGAGGCGAATGCCTTCAGGCACGTGTTTGCCGGTAAATTCATGCAAGGCCGCTGTTGCCTGCTGGATCATGCTGGATTCGTGGTTCTCGGGAAAATAGGTCCCGACAACACTCAAACCATAATCGGGAACCACGCAGACCACGTGCAGGCTGTTTACATCATCCATGACTTCAAGCGCCGCCTTGACAACGCGAACGGATGAATCCTCATCTTTCAGGTCAATGGTTGCAAGGATATGTTTGAACATATGCATGGACTTATACTCCCTGTTGGGCTGTTTGCGGTCCAGCTGTATCCCGCCGCCGCCGCTGCAGGAAAAAGATCAGACCCAGCAACGCAAGGGCCGGAATGAAGAACAATGTCTTGGGCGGTTGATTGGTTGGAATGAGAACCTGTGTCACCACCTGATCAAATTCAAACCCGGCTGCCTGCGCCTTTGAATCATAGGCGGCATTGTCGACAATCATCTTGCCGTCATCCTCAAGCAGTTCGAGCCCGTAGGCTTCCAGTCTTTCTGCCCCTGTGGGCTCGTCACCGACTTCAATTTCCATGGTCAGGGTGATTGGATCTCCGACACTGTCGAAGCCATCAACGATGACCCGGACATCGCTGCCCGGCTCCACCTTGCCAACAGCATCTGCAAAGGCGATCGGGTCGACATTGCTATAGGGCGCATAGGTGTAATCCATCCAGAATCCTGGCCTGAAGAGTGTAAAGGCGATCAATATGAGCGCAATGGATTCCCATACGCGCGAGCGCACAATGAAAAAGCCTTGCGTCCCGGCGGTAAAGATCAGAAGCGCCGCCGTCGCCGTGATGAAGACGAACACACCTTGCGCCCAGGTCACATCAATCAGCAGCAGATCGGTGTTGAAGATGAACAGGAATGGCAAAAGCGCCGTGCGCATCGAATAGAAGAACGCAATGAAGCCGGTTCGTATGGGATCCCCCCCGGAGACCGCGGCCGCCGCAAAGGAGGCCAGTCCGACAGGTGGCGTCACATCCGCCATGATCCCAAAATAGAAGACAAAAAGATGCACCGCGATCAGTGGCACGATCAGGCCGTTTTGTTGCCCGAGAGCCACGATGACCGGTGCCAGCAAGGATGAGACGACAATATAGTTGGCTGTTGTCGGCAGGCCCATGCCCAAAATCAGGCTGAGGATGGCCGTGAAGATGAGGATCAGCATGATTTGACCCTGCGACAGAAACTCGACCAGCGCCGCCAGAACAGCGCCGACACCCGTTTGGGAAACGGCCCCAACGATGATGCCGGCAGCGGCAGTTGCAATGCCGATGCCTATCATGTTGCGCGCGCCGGCGATCATGCCGTCAATCAGTTCATTGAAGCCCTGATTGAACGTGCCGGCCTGTGGCTCTCCGCGGAACCGCGCAAAGAGGGAGCGCTGGGTCAGCAGGATGAATATCATGAAGGCCGTCGCCCAGAAGGCAGACAGGGATGGGGACAATCGTTCCACCATCAGGCACCAGATCAGCACGAGAACGGGCAGCAGGAAGTGCAGCCCGGATTTGACCGTTGGTCCGGCTTCAGGAAGCCGCACAACGGGTTCATTCGGATCGTCGAGTTCCAGGTCGGGATAGGCTGAACAGAACTTGATCAGGCCCACATAGGTCAGGCCGAGCAAAGCAGCGATTACCCAGGGCGTTGCTTCGCCTGCATAGGTGCCGAGTGTCTGCACCAGATAGAATACGCCGAAGGCGCAAATCACTGTCAGACCCAGAACCAGGCCGCCGGTTGAAATGACCTGTGCTCTCTTGTCCGCCGTCAGCCGCGTGTTCAATACCGCAAAAAAGGCAAAGACCAGACCAAGCACAATGGCCACCGCAAGCAGCTTGCTGTCGGCGGCCTGCAGCGCCTGAAACATCTGGAAGAGATAGTAGATGGCACTGGCAGCAGCCATGATGACCGCCATGGTGATGCCGAAGGAAATCAGACCCCATTTCAGCGGCTTGGGCTCGTTGGCGCGGGGCAGACCGGCCATGCCCATCTTTTTGGCTTCCAGGTGTACGATGTAAACAAGAGCGATGTAGGAGATGATGGCCGGAAGGAAGGCGTGTTTGACCACCTCGAAATAGGAAATGCCGATATATTCAACCATCAGGAAGGCGGCTGCACCCATCACCGGCGGCATGATCTGCCCGTTGACGGATGACGCGACTTCGACGGCACCGGCCTTTTCGGCACTGAAGCCGACGCGGCGCATCATCGGGATTGTGAATGTGCCCGTTGTCACCACATTGGCGATGGATGAGCCGGAAATCAGGCCTGTCATGCCGGAGGCAACCACTGCGGCCTTTGCCGGTCCGCCACTGTAATGGCCCATCAGTGAGAACGCGACCTTGATGAAATAATTGCCTGCGCCCGCCTTGTCGAGCAAAGCGCCAAACAGAACGAACAGAAAGACAAGATCGGTGGAAACACCCAGCGCTATGCCGAAGACGCCTTCGGTCGAGAGCCATTGATGATAGGCGACAGCGTTGAAACTCGCGCCTTTCCAGGCAAGGATACCTGGCGCGTAGGGCCCCAGAAATGTGTAGCCAAGAAAGACAATGGCGACCACCATCAAGGGGGGGCCCAGTGCTCTGCGCGTGGCCTCCAGCAGAAGAATGATGCCAATCACGGAAACAACGACATCCATGCTGTTGGGATTGGCCGGCCTGTCAGACAGGCGCGTGCCCATCAGGTTCTTGACGATTTCCGTGTCGAAAAAAAACAGATAGAGCGAGCATAATGTTGCAATTATCGCCAGGATCCAGTCCATGGACGGAATGGTTCTGCGCGGTGAATTTTTGAAAGCCGGGAAAGCCAGATAGGCAAGAAACAGCGCAAATGCCAGATGGATGGGGCGCGCTTCGCCGCTGGAAAAGACACCGAAACCGGTTGTATAGGGCAGGGGGGAAGCGATCCAGACCTGAAATATTGACCAGACAAGGGCGACGCCCGCTATCAGCAGGGCGACATTGCGGTTGGATGGATTGCGGCCACCGGTATCGGATGAGGCAACCAGATCTTCCAGTTCAGCGTCGCTCAGTTTTGCTGCGTTCGCATTGCTGTCGGACATTCGACCACCCCCGGTGATTATGATTTGGATCAGGATTCAGAATTGGCAAACAAATGGATGAGGGCGGCACATCAGCCGCCCTCAAAACAGGGTTGGATTACATCCAGCCACGTTCCTTGTAATATTTGACAGCACCGTCATGCATCGGCGCAGACAGATTTTTCTTGATCATGTCTTCTTCCTTGAGATTTGCAAATGCCGGGTGCATTTTCTTGAACCGGCCAAAATTCTCAAAGACAGCCTTGGTGATCTCGTAGACGATCTCTTCGGATGTTGCTGTTGACGATACGAATGTTGCCCCGACACCGAACGTCGTGACATCCTCATCCGTGCCGGTATACATTCCGCCAGGAATGGTCGCGACCGCATAGAAATCGTTTTCGTCGACAAGCTTCTGTGAAGCCTCGTTGTTGACATTGATCAGTTTGGATTCACACGAGGTTGTTGCTTCCTTGATCGAGCCATTTGGATGATTGCATCGACCTTGTTGTCGCAAAGGGCTGCTGCCTGCTCTGAAGACTTGAGTTCGGACGCCAGGGCGAAATCGTCCATCGTCCAGCCCATTTCCTTCATCAGCACTTCCATCGTACCGCGCTGGCCCGATCCCGGATCACCAACATTGACACGTTTGCCCTTCAGGTCATCAAAGGAATTGATGCCGGAATCAGCCCGTGCCACCACCGTGAAAGGTTCCTGGTGCACGGAAAAGACTGCACGCAGGCCTTCAAATTTGCCGTCCGGAAACTGGTCCGGTGCGGTGCCGTTGTAAGCATGATACTGCCAGTCGGACTGGGCGACGCCGAGATCAAGATCCCCTGCGCGGATGCCATTAATATTGGCAACCGATCCGCCTGTCGTGTGCGTGCATTTGATTTCGTGGTCTTTCGAACCACGGTTTACCAGCCGACAGATGGCGCCACCAACCTGATAGTATACGCCGGTTTGACCACCAGTTCCGATGGTAACGAACTTTTCTTCGGCAATTGCGCCACCACTTCCAATCAGTGTGAGCGCCATGGCTGTTCCAGCCACCATACTACGTAAAAACATTAAAAATACTCCATGTTCAACTTTTGTCGATCACCGGCCAATACTCACCCAGCCGGTGGTTATTCAACTCCACAGCTTCAAGGCGACGACGCACGTCCGGTCCTGATCGCCGAATGATCATTCCCATAAGGGATTCCAGAAGTGCAAGTGTCGCAATGTAGGAGGAGAAGAATTGCGGACTGTCCGTCGGGACAGTGAAAGAGTGCCCGGCAAAACGATAGGCCGGACAGGAATTCGAGTCGGAAATGACGATGACAAAAGCCCCTGATTCACAGGCGATCTGGGCCGCGTATATTGATCGCTTCGCGTAGGGTTCCATTGTGATCACAAGGACGGCGTCTGCGCCTGTCAGGCCTGTCAGCGCCGTGGTCAGCGAAACGCCATTGCTGCCGACAACCTGCCAATGGGTAAAAGCCAGATTGGCCATATAGCCAAAATACTGGGCAAAGCCGGCCGAGGCGAGAGACCCGACAACAAAAACCCGTTCGGCCGCCACCAGACCGTCCGCCGCAGCGCGCAATCGATCCAGGTCCAGATCATTGGCAAGTTTTTCGATGTTGCGGATGGCGGCTGCCGATTGCATCAGGGCGAAGGGCGTTCTGGTCCCATTGTCGTCGTTTGCGATCGCCGATTGAAGTCCGCTGGCCTTGTCGGCGAAACTGATATGCCGGGCCCGGATTGCATGGCGGCAAAGCTCGCGCAATTCCTCATAGGAATCAAGGTGAAGTGCCTTGGCCAGCCGCGAATAGGTCGGTGGATTCAGCTTGCTGCCTGATGCAACAGCGCGCAGCGAACGGCTGGCAACATCATCAAGATGGCCCATCACGTGATCCGCCGCAACCTTGAGTTGCGGGCTTAGGTCTTCATAGTGATGCGCGATCAAATCATTGATCGTAATCCGCTTGTCCACGCCCAAAACACCCGTTATCCGTTTAGGGACAGACTGTTTCAAACAAGATGCTCATTGTCAATCTGGCAAAATATTGTTTCAAGAATTGATACACTTATAATAGTATTCCTACTGAAAAAACAGGGGTTTCGCATGCCTCATATCACAAGTTGTCCATTTTGTTCGTGGCTTGATTCTGCAATATAAAAAAAATACAGTTCTTCCAAAGAAAAGCCTGCTGACAGGCCTTCTCAACAGAATTTCACAACTGAAACAATCTGACCTGAACTAAAGTCAGCCCGATTTTTGTACGTAACCTGAATAACCCAATTTGGGTTCTGGATCGGCCGCAACCTGATTGATGAGACCCTTTTTCGCAACGACCGGCTTTTCATATTTTTTCATTTTCAATCCCCACAGGTGTCAAATCAGATAATATGACATAATAAGATTTATAGGAAAAAACAACCAATCACAGGCAATTTCGCGCACCGGTACGAAAGTTTTACAAAGCCATCTTTGGTTGCTCAGCAGACAGGGCAAATTGCAGGAACTGCGTCTCATGGCGGTGGAAGTGCCGCCGGATGTCCCCGCCCTGTTGCCGATAAAAGTTGTGCAATGGCGGATGATTTGATGGTTGACCATACACAGTTTTCATGGATTTGCCTGTTGCGCCTCAATGGCAATAAATGCATCGCGCTGCCAAGCGTACAGAAAGCAAATCGGGCAGTCTGGAACACGGCGCTGCATTTTGCCTGCAGCAAAGAGATGCCTAGTGCGGATTTGTCTGATCGATAGCGGTTGGTCGTGGTTCGCATAAAGGATTTGGATACGGCTTGAACTACCTATACTATTGTTAAAATGGGCAGTCCTGCGTCAAGTAAACAGGATTGGCGCTATCGTTTCAGTTGGTAACAGCTGATGTCTTGAAATGTTCAGATTTGCCGGAAGGCCCAGTTATCAATGCCGCATCCCGACAATCTTCCGCTGCTGGATGCTTTCCCTGCGTCAGCGCAAATCGTCAATGTGCGCAGCGGTGAGAACATCGGGCGCGATCAACTGAAAAACCGGGTTTTGATCGCCGCCGCAACCATGGATAAGCAGACGGGCCAACACAGCGGTCCAGTGGTGGTGGCGGAACCGGACGCCTTGGACATGCTCATCCAATTATTTGCTGCCTGGGCTGTGGGCCGGGTTGCCGTTCTCGTCAATCCCGGCTTGAGCGGCGAGGAGCAGTTGAACGTTATCGCCCATACCGGTGCCACGGCCTGGTATGGGCCTCTGCGTTGCGAATTTGCAAATCCCGACGCCGCAGCCGGAGCAAAGCGCCAGGCGTTGACGTCTGATGAGCCAGCGTTGATTCTGATGACTTCGGGCACCACCGGCATTCCAAAAGGGATCGTTCACTCGCTGCGAAGCCTGTCAGCGCGTCTGGCTTTGAATGTTGCTCATATGGGCCGCGAACCGCTGGCGCGCAGCCTGTGCGTCCTGCCCACCTTCTTTGGTCATGGGCTGATCGGCAATTGCCTCACGCCGTTGGCTGCCGGTGGCACCCTATACCTGTGGTGCAGCCCCCAAATGGGCGAACTGGCATCTCTGGCAGGCATCATGGACCGATATCACATCACGTTCATGAGTTCCGTTCCGTCTTTCTGGAAAATGGCGGCGCGCATATCACCCTCTCCAGCTGAACCGCCCTTGCGCCTGCATGTCGGCTCGGCGCCCCTGTCCATTGAGCATTGGCGCGCCATTTCCGCCTGGGCAGGGACAGACCATGTCTATAACATGTTCGGCATGACAGAGACGGCCAACTGGATCGGCGGAGGGTCTTTGCGCGACAGTCAGGGATGCGATGGTTATGTTGGCGAAATCTGGGGCGGCCAATTTGCTGTTCGCAATGAACAAGGCGTCATTGCCGATAGGGGAAAAGGCGAAATTCTGGTGCAATCGCCCAGCATGATGATGACTTACCTGAATGCCCCGGACGTCATGGCAGAGTCTTTTGCCGGAAACTGGTTTCGCACCGGCGATATCGGGGAAATCGATGCGGCAGGTTCGCTGACACTGGTCGGACGGACGAAATCCGAGATCAACAGGGCCGGTATCAAAATCCAGGCAGAGGAAATCGATATGTTGCTGGAGCGGCATCCGGATATCACGCAAGCCTGTGCATTTGCCATTGAAGATGCGGCCAGCGGACAGGCGGTGGCTGCTGCTGTTGTCTTGCAGACGCAGGCCTCCGTGACGGGTCAGGATATTCGGCAATGGTGCAGAGACCGCGTCCGCGCCGAAGCTGTCCCTTCCGTGATTTACATACTCGATGCCATACCCCTCAATGATCGGGGCAAAATTGTGCGCGATCAGGTTCGTGCCGCAGCGCTTCAATCGGCAAGCCCCTCATGAAACGGCAGCGCAAGTCAGTCCCGGAATTGAGCGAGACGATCCATACGGAACGTTTTTTGCTCAAACCTGTTGGAAAAATCCGGTCTGTGCAACTCTTTAAAAAGATGCAGGAAGATGCAGAGATTTTGCGGCAATTGACCAATAGTGATCGCAAAGCGAACTGGTGGAAACTGTTCCGCACGCGCAAGTTGCCAAACCATCGCTCGCGTTTCGTTCATGAAATTGTCGATGCTCAGAATGGTGGTTGTATTGGCTATCACGAAGTGCGGTTGTATCCTTACAAAAGCGCCTCATTGGGGGTGGTCATCCTGGATCGCGATTGGTGGGGCCAGGCCGTTCCTGTCGAAATCCGATCGGCAATCATGGCGCAGTTTGCCAGATACGCGGGCGTCGAGCGTTTTGTCGGCAACGTTGCGTCACGGAATTTTGCTTCCATCCTGAACTATAAAAAACTGGGCTTCAAACACAGCGGGACCGCGCACCGGAGCAATTTTGATACGATTGCGCAGCAGCCCGTTGACTATTTCAGTTTCGAGTTGCTGAAAGAAGATTTCCCGGCACATTGGCATGAGACGAAGGCATGAGCAGCTTGGACGAGGCCAGGAAAATTGTTGCTGAGGCAACCAGAACGCCCATTGCGGCATTGCCGCATGATGCGGACATTCTTTCCTTGTCAGCCTGGGACAGCATTGCGCATGTCAATATCATTCTGGCCATTGAAGCCAGAACCGGACACCAGCTGACAGCAGAATCCATTGTTGGCATTCATTCAGTGGAGACGGTTGCGCAGCTTCTGAGCGAAGCCTCGCGGTCACCGGACGCACCATGACGCAAACTGGCGAAGCGCCTGAACAGGGCCCGCGGGCAGCTCATGCCATCAAGCGGCTTCTCTGCCTCCTGGCCGATCCACAAAGTCCGTCTCCACCCGAGGCGTGTTTTGCCCATGTGCAGCCGGAAGCCCTTTTCGCGGCGATAGGCCACCACGGTATAGGATCCATCGCCTTGCCAAAACTCAATGAGACTTTGCGCGATGACCCCCGATACCATGACCTGCTGGAAAAGCAGAAAGAGCAACAGATTGGTGCCAACGCGCTGTCGCTTTTCCTTGAGGCCTATGCCGATGAAATGGTCGTCTCCATGCGCCAAGCCAAAATTGCGGCCATCATCGTCAAGGGGCCGGTTTTTTCCAAGGCACTCTATGCGCGACCATCGGATCGCCAGTTTACCGATATCGACATACTGGCCCATTCCGATGCGCGCGAAAAAATTGCTGTCCTGTTGGCGCAAATGGGTTTTCGTCAGGATGTCCGGCCATTTTGGGACAAGTCGGAAAGCAACATGGAGCAAAAATGGGTGCACCATGAAAATCCCGGCATTCTCATCGAATTGCATGGAAATCTTGTCCACTATGCCAGCCTGAGACGGCGCATATCCTTTGGCTATGAGGAATACCAAACAGCATCGGGCGATCACGCGCATCCCGCCATTGCCTATTTCATGACCGCCGTGGTTCATGCGGCTGCCGGGCATAAATTTCACCGATTGAGCTTGCTGGTGGATGTGTTGCAGGCGCTGCGGCATCTTGGTGAGCGTGATCTGGATCGGCTCGCAGATGTCACGGACGCGCTTGGCATGCGTCTGGAAGTGCTGCTCTGCCTCGACCTCGTCGCCAGTCTGTTTGATGAGGCCGCCGCTCAGGGTGCGCTGTCGCGGCTTGAGCCTGGCCGCAATTATTCCTGGACACGTCGACTGGTCAATGGCGCTGCCGTGCTGGATACCTGGCGTGATACCGGCCATCACTCCCGCATTCGCCGTCACGCATTGCGATGGATGCAGCATATCGTGCCGCGTGGCTGATCCCGGAGGATCCGTTGCCTGCTAACCCACGGTCTTTTTTAGCGCCTCGTGGATGGTTCTGGCTGCCTGCTGGGGGCTGCCGTTGATTTCAAGCCTGTAGGCAGGTGTCGTCACCAGCATATTTGAAAAGAGGTTCAAGCGGTTCTCATTGCCGGGCAAAAGACCGTTGGGGCCAAGATTGATGTTGTCATCCAGCATGCGCCAAAGCGCTTCGGCGCCGCTCGGCTCTTTTGCAAACAGCATGGGGCCGTCGGTGCGGGCAAGAGCAATCACGGCGGAAACGGGTTTTGGCGTCTTTTCGGCAAGATATCCGTGTTCGGCAAGCCTGGCGCGGTGTACCCATTGTTCGCCATTGCCATCCCAGTCCCCGTTTGCCACAAGCCGTGAGAGCCAGTCGAACATGTTGCCGGTTTTACGATGCACCTTCAGCGCGCGCGGGATGCCGTTTGCATTGGTCGTTCCATCCGGCCCGGCAGACAGTATCGTCGCATCATCCGAACTCAGCCGATACCCCATATCAATGAGGGCGATTGCTGTTGTGGTTTTGCCGGTGCCGCTGGGCGCGTGCAGGAGCAACCGGCTTGATGCGTCCGGCGTTTCCATACAGGCCGCATGCGCAATACAAAGTCCCGATTGGGTTACCGCATGGTCGAGGGCAAAGCTGCTCGTTACACCCAGCAATGACTGTCTGCATTGAGGGCTTATGACCATTTCTGCCCTGGTGTCATTGTCTGAAAACCGCACGGCCACCTCGCCTGGCGCCGTCACGCTCCAACCGGCTTCACCCTGGGCCAATATGAAGGGGCCCTCTTCCACGATTTTTCCCTCAAAAATGGTGGTTTCCTTCCCTGGCCGGACGATGTCCTGCCCACCCACCATGGATATTTCAAGAGTTGGTCTGTCAGGCGCCATGGCATGATCGGAAGATGGGCGCGTTTCCCATTCACCGATCAGGCCCCGCAAGGGCTCGATCATGGCGTCTGTTTCGCACGCTACATAGAATGCCTGCCCCAGAAGATCAAAGCTGAATGTCTTCATCGGGCCTTCGCATTGGCGGTGCCATGTACGTGAATTTCGACCATATCGTCCATGATGTCGCTGATAAGTGGCTGGTCATCAAGCACGACCCAGCAATGGGCGTCGACCAGCGGCGCGTCGAGACTGCCCGGTGCGATACCGAAGTGCAGGGCAGGTTCATAGCCGGCTTTTTTCAAGAAACGATAGCCCAAAAGCCCCTGCCTGAAGCAGCGTCGGTTGCGCATCAGCCATGGCCGACGCGTGACCCGAAGCGCTGCCGATGCTATGGTCCCCGGTGCGATATCGCGGTAGGGCGCTGTGCCATTGCCATCAGCGAATTCGAGTGTGGATTCCAGATTGCGCCCAATGATCAACAGCGGAAGCAGCCGCGCCGTCAGCCAGAGTTCCAGATAAAACAATTGCCTTGTCAGGCGCTGTTTCAAGTCCGGTGCAAGGGCAGGCTCAATGTCAGTCATCGACAGGCTCGAGAACATTCTCGGACATCAGATAGACAAGCAATTCTTCCATGTCCGCGAGCAATTGCAGCTGCGTCACATCAAACTCGGCGCAGATCGCATCTGCCGTTGCCTGCAGTGAACGCTTGCCGTCCGTCAGTCGCAGGAACGCCTCGGCGGTGCTGTTGCAGGAATAAATCTGCCCGGTATCGGTTTTGAGGATGACGCCGCTGTCGCCAACAGATCTGAACGTGGTCTTATCGGCCATCCTGTAGGTCGCATTCGCATCAAGTGTCATGGGTCTGTATCCTGCCGAAGTCCGAAATATATGAACGATCATGGGAATTTATCAGGGCAGGCTTTGATATGAAACGGACAAAAGTCCATTTCTCCGGTTTTTTGTACTTTGCTGTGATGTTCGACCGGCCATGCCTGTGGGCATGGATAAAATCACATGAGGCCCAGGCGTTCGATGTGTTTTTTCATTGGCAAGCAGGTTGCAATGTTGCAAACAGATCGGTGCCGAATGCGTTTGGTATTCGGCCCTGGATTTTGCTGGAAGTGATAGGACATTGATGAAACTCCCGATGATCATGGTTGCTCCCAATGGCGCGCGTCGCGGCAAGGCAGACCATCCAGCCCTTCCGGTGACCATTGCCGAGACCGTGGAGACGGCAAAGGCCTGTTTTGACGCCGGGGCCAGGGGCATTCATGCCCATGTCCGCGACGAAAACGGTGCCCATGTGCTTGATGCCGGATTGTACGTCGAACTGATTGCGCAGATGGAAAACCACGTGCCCGATATGGCCGTGCAGATCACCACAGAGGCTGTTGGTCTTTATGCGCCCGCAAGCCAGCGGCAATTGGTGCGCGATGTCATGCCCAACGCCGTCTCGATCGCCCTGCGCGAGATGCTGCCCGATGACGACGAGCTTGATGCTGTCCGCACGTTTTACCATTGGGCCGATGAGGCGGAGATTGCCGTGCAGCATATTCTCTATACGCCCAAGGACGTCGCCGACCTGTTGGAATATGTCAGGCGCGGCATCGTGCCGAACAACGATCTGCAGCTTCTGTTTGTGCTCGGGCGCTACGCCAAAGACCAGCAAAGCCAAGTCAAGGACATGGATCCCTTTCTGGACGTTCTGACCACACGCGGCAAGTCACCGGAAAAAATTCAATGGGCTCTTTGTGCCTTTGGCCGCAATGAAACCGATTGTCTGGCAGCAGCCGTCAAACGCGGAGGCAAGGCCCGCATCGGCTTTGAAAACAGCCTGTGGAACCGGGATGGCTCGCTTGCTGCAGACAATGCGGAGCGGGTCCGGGAATTAAGCGCCGCGATCGGTGGCTGACTGAGGTTCAGGGATCTGACTGTCCAGCGAGCTTTTCACGCAGGGCTGTTTTGAGCACCTTGCCGTAATTGTTTTTTGGCAGTGCCTCTTCGAACAGATAGGCCTTGGGGCGTTTGAACCCGGCTATATGCGCCCGGCAATGGGCATCGAGTTCCTCGGTGCTGAGGTGGCCTTCGGATGGGGTGACATCGGATGTGGCGATGTGGGATGTGGCAAGGACGACAAAGGCGACCACCTCTTCGCCCCATTCGGCACTCGGGCGGCCAACCACTGAGACCTCGCTGATGGCCGGATGCAGCAGCAAGGCATCTTCGACCTCGCGCGGATAGATGTTGGTGCCACCGGAAATGATCACGTCCTTGGAGCGGTCACGCAGGGTCAGATAGCCATCTTCGTCGAGACTGCCCATATCGCCGGTCCAGAGCCAGCCATCGCGGATGGTGGTCTGCGTGGCAGCGGTATTTTCCCAATAGCCGGCCATGACCGGAGAACCGGAGGCAATGATCTCTCCGATCTCGCCAATGGCCTGGTCGCGGCCTTCCGGGTCGACAACCCTTATGCGCACGCAGGATTGCGCGACGCCAACAGAGGCAAGTCTTTGCTGCCAACGGGCATGACGCCTGTCCATGATATCGCTGCGGGGCAGGCAGGTCAGCGCCATCGGGCATTCACCCTGTCCGTAGATCTGCACAAAGCGATCCCCCAGTTGATCGCAGGCGGCCTGGATATCGGGCAGATACATCGGTCCGCCGCCATAGACGATGGTGCGCAAACCCTCTCCGCGATAGCCCATCTGTCTGGCCGCGCCGACCAGCCGGTTGACCATGGTCGGGGCGGCAAACATGGTGACATTGTTCAGGCGTGGCGCCAGGGCGCACAATTCCGCGGCATCAAAACCACCGGACTTGGGAATGACATGACGGCTGCCGCGCAGGACATGCATGAAATTGTAAAGCCCGGCGCCGTGTGAAATGGGCGCGGCATAGACGGCGGCATCCTGTGGCAGGACATCATCCACATCGACGAAATAGGCGTAGGTCATGGCCTGCAGATTGGCAAAGGTCAGCATGACGCCCTTGGGCTTGCCGGTGGTTCCCGATGTATAGAAAAGCCAGGCCAGATCACGACCCGCCCTTGGTTCGGGTGCGGCGAGCGGATCGTCCGCAGGATCGAGACCTTCTTGCGCATTGATGGCGCGCAGAACGCAATCGGTTGGGAGGTTTTCAGACAAGACCTCCGCGCCTCCCGATACAAACACCAGGCGACACCCGGCATTGTCCAGAATGTATCCGGCTTCGCGCGCATGCAGTTTGGCGTTGATCGGTACGGCGACCGCACCGCAAAACCAGATGCCGTAGAGCAGGGCAAGATAGTCCGGGCAATTCTTCATGAAGATGGCCACCCGGTCGCCCGGTTTGATGTCATGCGCCTGTCGCAGCATCGCGCCGATGCGCGCCGCACGCCCGGCAAATTGGCCATAGTTCGCGACCACTTGCTCACCCAGCATCAGCGCCGGTGCTTCAGGGCATCGGCGCGCTGTGCGCACCAGCCATTCCGAAACGTTCATGATCTGCCTTTCAGTGGTTCAGGCATTCATCCATGCCATAAGGTCTGAAGTCCTTGCGATTGATCGGTTCATCAAGACCCGGTTTTGAGTGCGGTTCTCGCATCACCCAGAATAGTGCGACCGGCCTGCATGAGGAATGCCTGATCGGTGCCCAGAACAAACAAATTGCTCCCGGCCTCGGACCATGCGCGTGCCGCTTTGGGGTCGGACAGGAACATGCCTGCAGCCGCACCGGCGGCGCGCGCCGCCGCAATGGCCTGACGACACTTGGCCATGACATCGGGATTGGATGTATCCGTCATCCCCATGGAAACGGCCAGATCGACCGGTCCCACAAGCAGGGCGTCGACGCCATCCACTGCTGCAATCTCCTCTGCCACCGCAACGGCATCCTCATCCTCGATCTGACACACAAGCACAGTTTCGCCGGGTTGCCGGGCGAGGTGATCAGCGATCCCGCGGGTGCCATAGCCGGCTCCCGGTGTCGAGGGCGAGAATCCCCGCCCTTCGGGGCCATAACGCATTTTGCCGGCCAGTTTTTCGGCCATCGCCGCGCTGTTGGCCTGCGGCACCATGATGCCGGCGGCACCGCAATCCAGCGCCGTGGCAATCCAGTGCCCGTCCGCATCGGGGATCCGCACCAGAGCTGCAAGGCCTGCTGCTCTGGCGGCAATCATTGCCATCGCCATGTTTTCGCGTCCGAAGGCCGCATGTTCGGCGTCCAGGATGACAAAATCAAAGCCCAGAGCCCCGAGCATTTCCATGACGGCCGGATCACGCAGCTTGACGAAAGTGCCCAGAAGGGTTTCCCTCGCCCGCAACCGGCTGGCAAATTTCTGTCGTGCGGGCATTGGGTCAGACCTTTCCATAGCCGCCGCCGCCGGGCGTGATCATGAAGACTTCATCATCAGGCTGCATTTGGCGTTTGCGTGTGTCAACCACGTCCTCGCCATTGATCCGGAACACCCCGGCTGCCCCGTCACCCCCGCCGAACAGGCCTTCGGGCGCCTGTGACAGCCTGCTGGGAATCGTATTGAGCAACCACGGTGATTGGGTCCGCATGCGATAGCCGATGCGCTGACCGTCGCCGCCCGGTTGTTTTCCGGCGCCACCCGTGCCGTGCTCAAGTTCCTTGCAGGTAAAGGCGATGGGATAGGAGGCTTCCAGAACTTCAACCGGCACGGCGGAAACGCCGGTCGGATAACAGATGGCGGAAAGGCCGGGTTTTGTGGCGCGCGCGCCCATGCCGCCGGAATAGTTGAACATCGAACTGGTAAAAGGCTTGCCGGCCGCATCGCGCCCCTGCACCTGGATGGTCCAGACCGCACCGGAACCTTCTGCAATCACCGCATCGGGTACAATCTGGGCCAGCGCCTTGAGGATCGGGAAAGGCACATACATGCCCACCACATGCCGGGCATTGACCGGGGAGGGGTAGCGGGCATTGACGACGCATTCATCCGGCAGCTTGATCTTGATGGGCGCCAATGAGCCGGCATTGTTGGGAAGGTCCGGATTGAGCGTCGAGCGGATGGCAAATGTTGCATAGGCATGTGTATAGGCAGGCACGACATTGATGCCCATGGCGCTGGGACCGGATGATCCTTCAAAATCAATCATGATTTCGCCGGCCTCGGCATCCACCGTGACTGCTGTCTTGAGTTCGATGATTTCACCGCCGGGCACATCAAACCGCGATGATCCGTGATAGGTACCGCCCGGCAATTTGCGGATGGCATCGCGCGTCGCCTTTTCGGAGCGTTGAATGATTTCTTCCGAAAGCTGGGCGATATCGTCGAGACCATAGCGATCACACAGTGCATTGAGGCGATCCGAGGCGATCATGCCGCTTGAGACCTGCGCTCCCAGATCACCCATCAGGGCATCGGGTGTGCGCACATTGCGCTTGATGATTTCGAACAGGGTTTCATTGGGTCGGCTCTCCTCATAGAGCTTCATGACCGGGATCCACAGACCTTCTTCATGGATGTCGCGCGCGCCCGAACCAATGCCGTAGCCACCAATGTCGCTGTGGTGAATGGTGGAGCCTGCATAGCCGATGATCTGGCCGTCGCGAAAGATCGGGGACAGGACGGTGATGTCGAAGAAATGCCCGGCCGACATCCACGGATCATTGGTGATCAGAACATCGCCGGGGCGAAGCGCATTGACATCCGTATGGGCAAGCAGGTTGCGTGCGGCGGCTGCCAATGAGTTGATATGTCCGGGGGTGCCGGTCACTGCCTGTGCGACCATGCGCGCTTTAGCATCGAACAGGCCATTGGCCAGGTCTCCGGCTTCACGCACGATCGGGCTGAAGGCAATGCGCTGCAGGGCGCGTGCCTGTTCGCTGACGATCCCGATCAGGTTGCTCCACAGGATCTGAAGTTCTACGCCGTCCATCAGCGGGCTCCCTTGTCTTTTTCGGCCACGATGCTGGCGCTTTCGTGCAGGCTCGCAGTCCAGTTTTTCAAAATGAATATGGTTGTCTCGCGTTCTTCAATGATCGCCGGTCCGGGGATGGAATGTTCAGCCGTGATGGCCGATCGTTGATAGACGGCCACATCCTCTGCCACGCCGTTGATGAAAACCGTGCGGCTTTCTGCATCCGGAACAGAGGTTGGTATTGTCTGCCGGGCGCCGGGTCGGTCCGGCTGCGCGCTGCTTGCCGTGACCAGCCAGTTGACGATCTCGATGCCCATTCCGTCCAGCTTCAAACCGTATTGGCGATGGTATTCAGCATCGAACAGGGCATGGATCGCATCGGCATCGCGGTTGATGCGCACTGCGTCGGGCAGGTTGATCCGCACCTCCGATTGCTGGCCGACATAACGCAATTCGACCGCAAAGGAGAATTGGGCATCAGCCTTGGCAATGCCGGCCTCTCCCAGTGCCTCACTGCCTTCGTCGACCATGCTTGACAGTATGGCGTCCACCTTGTCCCAGTCCATGGCGTCCAGCGGCGATACAAGGCTGCGGATCAGGTCTATCTGGGCTGGCGTGACCAGAGTGCCAAAGGCCGACAGGACGCTGGCCAATGGCGGATAAATGACCTTTGTGCTGTCCGTCAGATCGGCCACCATGCAGGCATGCACGGGGCCTGCGCCGCCGAAGGCCAGCAGCGGCAAGCCGCGATAATCAATGCCGCGTTCGGTGGCATGGGTGCGTGTGGCGGCGGCCATCTGTTCGCAGACCACCTCGAAGACACCCCAGGCGGCCTGTGTACGTGACAGCCCCAGCCGTGCGCCCAGATCATCGAACGCGCGGCCTGCGGCCTGTGCATCAAGCTTCATGTCGCCGCCCAGAAACCGGTCGGGGTTGAGAATGCCCAATATGACATCGGCATCGGTGACGCATGCATCTTTGCCGCCGCGACCATAGCAGGCCGGTCCCGGCATCGATCCGGCGCTCTCCGGACCGGTCTTCAGCAGACCAAGCTCATCGACCGAGGCGATGGAGCCGCCACCTGCGCCGATTTCGATCATGTCGATCGACGGAACAGTGATCGGCATGCCGCTGCCCGGCTTGAAACGGTAGCGGCGATCCACCTCGAACGTATTGGTGACCAGTGGCTCGTGGTTCTGCACCATGCAGGCCTTGGCTGTCGTGCCGCCCATATCGAAGGAGATCAGATCGGGAATGCCGAAAATACGCGAGAAGTGGCAGGCAACCAGAGCGCCGGCGGCCGGTCCGGATTCGATCATCCGGACGGGGAAACTGCTGGCGCGTTCTGCGCCGATGACGCCGCCGTTGGACAGCATGATCAGCGGCTGCTGGGAAAATCCGCGTTGTTTCAGTTCGGCGATGAGCGCGGACAGATAGGGCCTTGTGATGGGCACCGTATAGGCGTTGATCGCCACAGTGGAAGCACGCGGGTATTCACGCATCTGCGGTGCGATCACACTGGAAAGCGAGACATAGATGTCGGGCGCTTCCTCGGCAAAAATACGCCGCACGTCTTCCTCGTTGGCGCCATTGCGATAGGCGTTGAGCAGGCATACGGCCACCGAGACAATGCCTTTTTCGCGGCATTGTTCCACGATGGCGATAACCTCCTGGCGATCGATCGGCGTGCCGATGGTTCCATCCGCAAAGGCACGCTCGCGCAGGGTGAACGTGCGATCAGCCGGGATCAGCGGCTCGGCAAATTCGATTTGCGGGTCATACATGTCATAGCGATGTTCTTCGCGGATATAGAGGATATCGCGAAAACCTTCCGTCAACAGCAGCGCCACGGGCGGGCCCTTGCGTTCGATCAGTGCATTGGTGACGATGGTGGTTGCATGGACGACGACATCATCAACGTCGCCCGGCGCGATGCCGGCCTTGCCCAGCACCAGATCGACGCCACGGAAGAAACCCTCCAGCAGGTTGTTGTGGGTTGTCAGCGTCTTGTCGACAAAGCTGCGGCCATCCGAGGCCAGCAGAACCGCATCGGTAAAGGTGCCGCCAATATCGATGGCGAGCGCGTATCGTGTCATATCGGGTACTCCGTGCATCCCAGATCGGCAGAGATTGTTCTGGCCGCTTGCGTGACAGCTGCACATTGCGCAGCGCTTGGTTTGGGCTTGATGTCCTGCACCGAGCCCGCGATGGTGATTGTGGCGACAAACATGTTTTCGAGATCGAATATTGGCGCCGAGATGGCATTGACCCCGCGCAGGGTTTCTTCCGGAGCCACGGCCCAGCCGGTCTGCCGTGCCGTGGCGACTTCATTCTTCAGGCGGTCGATATCGACTGTGCTCACGGGGGAATAGGTGGCCAGCGGGCTTGTTTCCAGGGCGTCCCAGAATTCCGGTCTGCCGAAGGCCAGCGCCAGTTTGCCCTGCGCCGATGCATGAAAGGACAGCAATGCGCCGGGCTTTGTGATGATCTGGACCGGCGAATCCACACGCACGATATCCACCACGCGCATGCCGCCGTCTTCCGGGATGGACAGGGTCGTTGTCTGGCCGGTCTGGTCACGCAATTGCGCCATGATCGGACGCGCCGTGCTGGTCAATTGCGTCCCGTCGGCAATCGCCTGGCCGACGTGGAACAGCTTCAGCGTCAGGCGATAGCGCTCGCTTTGCGGATCCTGGCGCACATAACCAAGGCTGCACAGGGTCTGCAGATAGCGATAGACCCGGGCGCGCGGCATTCCCAGACGCCGTGCAAGGTCTGTCACGCGGGCCGCTTCGCTCATCGGCGCCATTTCCTCGATGATGCGGAAGGCGGCTTCGGTCGACTGGTTGGTGGTTTTGCTGCTGCTCTCGCTCATGATGATCAGCCTTTGAACAGGCCCGGCAGGGCCAGTGTGAGGAATGGAAAGAAGGCGACGAGGATCAGGATGACAAGGCAGATGCCGATCATCGGCAGAACGGCCCGGGCAACCTTTTCCAGTGACACCTTGCCGATGGCAGAAACAATGAACAGGCACAGGCCCACCGGTGGCGTGATCATGCCGATCATCAGGTTCAGGACAACCATCACGCCGAACTGCACCGGATCGATGTGCAGCAGCGGGAAGATCTCGTTGAGTATGGGCATCGCCAGAACCAGAGCGGCCAGCGGCTCCAGAAACAGCCCCAGCAAAAGCAGCACCAGATTGAGCAGCAGGATGAGGATCCAGGGCGACGAACTGATGTCCAGCAATTGGGCGGCGATGGCCTGCGGAATGTTCTCGATACCAAGGATGAAGGAGGTCATGCTGGCCATGGCGACAATCAGCATCACCCCGGCTGTCATGGTGGCCGTTTCATAGAAGGCGGCAACGATCTTTTTCACGCTCAGCGTGCGGTAGAGCAGGGTACCGATCGCCAATGCATAGACGGCAGCAACGGCTGCGGCCTCGGTGGGCGTAAACACACCGCTGCGAATGCCGCCGACGATGATGACAGGCAACAGGAGCGCAGGCAGGGCCTTGAGCGCCAGTCCGCGACGCTCTTCATCGGGCACGCGCGCCGGCACCGGATGGCCTTCGCGCCGCGCCTTGAAAAGCACATAGATGATCAACACGCCGCACAAGAGGAATGCCGGCACAATGCCCGCAAGGAACAGATCGGCGATCGAGGTGCCGGTCAGCACCCCATAAAGGATGAGTGACAGCGAGGGCGGCACCAGTGGCCCGAGGATCGACCCGGCCGCAGTCAGGGCAGCCGCATATTCAGGCTTGTAACCATCGCGCCGCATGGCCGGGATCATGACGCTGCCAATGGCCGATGCTTCAGCAGTGGCAGCGCCGCTGACACCGGAAAACATCATGCTCGCCACCACGTTGACGGCAGCCAAACCGCCCTGAACACGCCCCACCAGCATTTGTGCAAAGCGCACGATCTGCTTTGTCAGGTCGGCTGAATTCATCAGGTTGCCGGCCAGGATGAAGAAAGGAATGGTCAGCAGGACAAAATTGTCGATCCCGGCAATCATCTTTTGCGGGAAACCGATCAGCAGGTGGGTCTGGTCATTCATCACCAGATAGGTGATGGAGGCAAGTCCGAGGCTGAAGGCCACCGGTATGCCGACGACCATGAAACCCAGAAAGGCGATGAGATAGAGCGTCATAGTTCTGCGCTCCCGTGGGCCGATGCCATATCGGCAAGTGTTGCACCAGTCCTGATTGCCCAGGCGTAGCGGACGATATCGATCAGAATGCGCAGACCCAGCATGCCAATGCCGAGCGGCAGAGCAAAATAGACCCAGAAAACCGTTGGTGCGGTCGGTGCGTTGGCGCCGAACAGGTCTTCGTAAATGAAACGAATTGCCGGGATCGGTTGCCCGCCGGCCAATTTTGCATAGATCAAACCATAATGGACCAGGGTGATGCACAGCAGCAGGGACAGCAAACCGCCAAGGATCGCCAGCACCAGTGCGCCGACCCGCGGCAGTGCTTCTGCAAGAAAGCTAAGGGCGGCGATTTCGCCACGTTCATAGGCGAAGATGATGGCGAGGAAAGAGATCCAGATCAACATGTAGCGGCACAGTTCCTCCGACCATAACAGCGAGGAATTCAACCCGTAACGGTAGACGATCTGGGCGCTCATGACGCTCAGCAGTCCGATCATCAGCGCCACCAGAACGCTCTGCAGGCCGACGCGAAAGATAGTGTGAAAGGCATGGACGCTCACGTTATCACCTCCGGTTTCCAGGCTGAGATCAGGACACAGACCGTCCATCTGTCCGGCGCATTTTCGCCGGACCGGCGGTTCTCCATCAATCAATCAGGATTTCACTCAGTCGAAATCAGCTTCCTGATATTCCGTCAAATGCATGTAATCGGAACGCAGGGGTGCGAAGACATCCAGATTGACCGCGACTTCGTCTCCAAGTGCCTCTCCGCAATGCACAACGTCAGGCGGAATGCGCAAGACTTCGCCAGCGCCCACTTCAACCACGTCATCACCGATTTCAAAGCGCACGCGCCCCGAAAGAATGAAGGCCAGTTGCTCAAAGGGGTGTGAATGAGGCTTTTTCTCCATGCCTGGCTCCAGCCAGTTCATGACCATCATTGCATTGTCTCCCCGAAAGGCGGTTCGCGAGACACCCTCGCGAACCACTTCCTTGGGAAGACGGCTCCATTGGTAGACCTTTGGTGCCGTCGCCATGGATCATTCTCCCTTGGCGAAAGCGTCGTCAAACGCTGCGATCATCGGGTCTTTTGCGGCCCACATGACAACAACCGGCTCGGTCAGCGAGCGCATGTTGTCGAGGTCTTCCAGCTTGTTGATGGTCACACCATTGGCTTCCAGAAAGGCAAGCGTGTCGGCTTCCTGGGAGGCGGCAAGCGCATAGGCTTCTGCCGTGGTCTCGCGTCCGGCCTCTTCAAAGGCTGCCTTGTCGGCATCGCTGAGGCGATCCCAGGCCGCGCCTGACATCATGATGGCGCCGGGCCAGAAGTAGTGGCCGGTCATCGTGACTTTCTTGGCGGCATTGTAGAGGCTTTCCGACTGGATCGAGGACAGGTTGATTTCAACCGCGTCAATGGTTCCGGTTTCCAATGCGGAATAGACTTCACCATAGGCCATGCCGATCGGGTTGACGCCAATGGCTTCCCAGATGGCCTTGTGCAGCGGGATCGGCACAATGCGTGTTTTCAGTCCCGCGAAGTCTGCAACGCTTTTGACGTCCTTTTCACGCGACAGGAAGTGTCTCTGGCCGGCTTCGACGAAACCCAGGCCCTTGATGGACTTTGCATCCAGCGTCGCCAGCAGCTCCGCGCCCATGTCCGATGTCAGAGCATCCGAGAGCTGCTGATAGCTGCCAATCACAAATGGCTGCTGCAGCGCATCGAATGAACTCGCGCCGATGACCAGCGGCAGGGTGGCGGTGGAAACCAGCGCACCATCGATCAGGCCGATCTGCAGACCCTCAAGCAATTGCTTGTCGTCGCCGAGCTGGCGGTCTCCATAGACTTCAACAGCGACATTCCCGTTGGTCTTTTCGGCAACCTTCCTGGCGAAGATTTCCAGACCCTGATGGAAAACATGTTTCGATGAAGCCGCATGGCCCATCTTCAACGTCACCTCCTGAGCAGAGGCGGACATGGGAAACGCCAGAAGCGCGATTCCGGCAAATAAGGCGAGTTTATTCATGGTTTGGTTTCCTCCCAAGTTGTTTCACTGTGCAAAACACATCATCGTAGAGTGAAACATATTGTGATTATTGTCAATATGATCCGGTAAAAACCGAATTGGTGGCTGACTGGCACCGGTTACGTTCACTGGAAATGTCTGGTGAACAATATCGCGGCCGCATCATCGATTCAGAGGCATGCCGCCTGTGGAGAGGGTGTAAATGAATGAATGGATGGATTGGAAAGAGAAGCAGCGGCGACGGCGCTGCAAACGCCACAACAGGGTCCATCCTCGCGATGTTTTCTTCGGCAGATGTTCCTCGTGTCCTGATCGCCTTGCGCGATACAGATTTCGAATCAGCCGGGTGATGGCAGATCGGAAGCCCTTAAAAATGCGCGTGAAATTGCCGCCGATTGTCCACAGTTTTTCCACAGGATTGCATGTAATTGATGGTCATTCAGCCGTTTTTGCGCGTCTATGTCCGCACCGTCAGGCGAAAGAAAAGCTGCCTGTTGTGCGCCTTTTCGCGGGTTGACCTATGACCGTTGGACCTCTCGGGCGGATCATTTGTCCGCCAGGCAGACCGCAAAACAGCCATGATCAACGAAACTGTTGCGCATTTCAAAAACTATGCATAAAGTGTCAGTAATTGAAAGGTTGTGAAATGCGTGATCCAAGTCCTGTTCAATCAGAAGACCCGGTCCGGTTCGGCGCAGCCGAGCTGCGACGTCTGGGGCGTTACCTTCACGAACAGCGCAAGGCAGCAGGACTGACCTTGCAAATCCTGTCCGAACGGGCCGAGGTTGGCGTGGCGTCGATCCGGGCTTTGGAGGCAGGGCGCACATCGCCAAGCCTGACGACTGTGCTGCGCGTCGTGGGGGCTTTGGGTTTGACCATCGACCGGGTTGTTGCCGAAGCAATGGCGACAGATGCGCGTGTTGTTGTGACACGCGCCGCGAAATCCCATGGTCAGTCCGGTCAATCGCTGTCCGAAGGACTGGAGGATGCGACGCTCAATGCACGCCGCGTCGAGCTTGCTCCCGGCGGCTTGTACAAATTGCCGTCGACGCTTTCGGAGGCGCCGTCTTTTTGCATGGTCATTGATGGCACGCTCGTCGCTGCGACGGGTAAGGCGGATCGGGTGCGCCTGAGCGCCGGTGACAGCTATCTGGCGCGACCCGGCGAGGTTCAGGCCTGGGCCAATACCGGAACTGAGCCGGCACATCTGATTTGCGTGTCTGACAGGACGCCACGCGACAATGGGACACGATAATCCTATGGAAGGAATACGAATGGCCGGGACCGGCGAAACGAGCTATCTGGTAGCAACCGATGTCGGGGGCACTTGCACCGATACGGTTATCTTTGGCACCGATGGTGTCATTCATATCGGCAAGGCGCTGTCGACGCCGCCGGACTTTGCAACCGGCGTGTTGAATTCCATTGTTTCGGCAGCGGATCCGATGGGGCTCACCCTGGAAGAGCTGCTGGGGCGTACGCATCTTTTCATTCACGGCTCGACCGTGGTGGACAATGCGGTGCTGACGCGCGACGGCACGCCAACGGGGCTGCTGACCACGCAGGGGTTCGAGGATACGCTGCATGTGACCCGCGGCGCCTACGGTCGCTGGTCGGGGCTCACCGAGGAGCGCATCAAGAACCCGGTCCAGACCGACCGCGCACCGGCGCTTGCTCCGCGTGATGCAGTTGTGGGTATTCCCGAACGGATGGATTGCGACGGCGCTGTTGTGCTGCCTCTGGATGAGGCGGCGGTAGAGCAGGCCGTGCGTTTTCTGGTCAATGAAAAGCAGGTTGGCGCCATCGCAGTGTCGTTCCTGTGGTCCTTCCTCAATGCTGATCACGAACGCCGGGTTCGTGACATTATCAATCGTGTGGCGCCCGGTGCCTATGTCACCCTCTCCTCCGATATCGCTCCGAATCTGGGCGAATACGAACGCACCTCGACCGCAGTGATTAACGCCTATGCGGGTCAGATCACCAATGACTACCTGACCTCGCTGCAAGGCCTGCTGGCGGAAAAAGGCTATGATGGCGCCACCATGGTCATGCAGGGATATGGTGGATTGCTGCCGGCAGCCGAGGCTGCTGATCGCGCCGTGGGCATGATCGAATGCGGACCGGCTGCAGGGGTGATCGGGGCCAAGTTCCTCGGCGACCTGATGGGCGATCCGGACGTGATTGCGGCGGATATGGGTGGCACGACCTTCAAGGTCGGCGTTATCCAGGACGGCAAGCTTGAATATGCGCGTGAGCCGATGGTGGATCGGTTTCATTACCTTGCGCCAAAGATCGAAGTGGTTTCGATCGGTGCTGGCGGCGGCAGCATCATATCGGTTGATCCGCGCACCAAAGTGCCACATGTCGGACCGCGAAGCGCGGGTGCGCGACCGGGGCCTATTTGCTATGGACAGGGCGGTGAGGAGCCGACGCTGACCGACGTCATGCTGTTGATCGGCTATATGGACCCGGGGCAGTTTTTGAACGGGTCAATAACCCTGGATCGTGAAAAGGCCGAGCGCATCTTCAAGGAAAAGATCGCCGATCCGTTGGGTATGACCACGCAGGAAGCTGCCATCGGAATCTACCGGATCGCCAGTGCGCAGATTACCGACCTGATCCGCGAGATCACGGTTGAGCGAGGCCTTGATCCACGCGACTTCGTGCTGCATTCCTTTGGCGGATCTTGCGGTATGCTGGCCGCGGCCTTCGGGCAGGAACTGTCGGTGCGCCGGGTGGTTATTCCCTATACGGCGTCAGTCAATTGCGCTTTCGGCCTCGTTTCGGCGGATGTGGCGCATGAATATTCCGTCACCCAGAACCTGCCTGCAACAACCAGTGCCGCCCAGATCAATGCCATCTTCGCGCCAATGGAAGAGCGGGCTCGCGCACAGCTTGCCGCCGAGGGTATTGAACCGGACCGAATGCGGATGGAGTGGTCGGTCGATCTGCGCTACTCGCGCCAGGTTCACGAGGTAACCACCGAAGTGGCCGCCAATACGCCGCTTGATGATGCAGGTGCGGCGCGGCTGGTGGACGATTTCGAAGCGCTCTACGAACGCAAATATGGTCGTGGGTCGGCCTATCGCGAGGCCGGCATAGAAATGACCATGTTCCGCCTGACGGCGCGTGGTCTGATGCCGCGCCCGACCCTTCCCGCGGAAGAAGAAGGTTCGGCCGATGCTTCTGCAGCGCTGATCGGCAACCGCGAGATCTATGTCGAAACCAAGGGCGGCATGGCGCCGGGCGACATCTATGATTTCAACAGGCTACAGCCTGGCAACAGTTTGAAGGGGCCGGCCGTGATCCATACGCCGATCACCACCATTGCATTGCCTGACCGGATGACCGCCAGAATGGACCGCTGGCGCAATATTGTGGTCGAATTCGATGCAGATTGAAAAGGAATCCACCATGGACCCGATGACATTCTCGATTATTCGTCACAGACTTTTCCGCATCGTGGATGAGGCCGTGATTACGCTAAAACACGTCTCGGGCAGCGCCATCACCAATGAGGGGCACGACCTGATGGTGTCGCTTTACCGTGCGGATGGCACGCTGCTGATGGGCGGCGTGGGGTTTCTGCACCACTTGACCAGCGCTGCCGAGGCCTGCAAATCGATCATTCGCCGCTTTGAAGGCGATATCCACGAAGGTGACATCTTTCTGCTGAATGATCCCTATACGGCGGCTTTGCACACTTCGGATATCTATCTTGTCTCGCCGATCCATCATGAAGGTCGTTTGGTGGCCTGGAGCGCATGTTTTGTCCATGTCTATGACATCGGTGCGGTCAATCCGGGTGGCTTCGCGCCGCAGGCTCCCGATATCTATACCGAAGGCTTCAGCTCGCCGGGGATCCGGCTGGTGGCTGGAGGTGAGATGCGCCAGGATGTGCTGGATACGATCCTGAATATGGTGCGCTCACCCGAGATGGTGACGCTTGATCTGCGCTCGATGATTGCCTGCAACAACGTCGCACGCGACCGGATGCAGTCCCTGATGACAAAATATGGGGCCAAGGAGGTCGACGGCGCCTGTGCCGAACTCGTCAACCAGTCTGAAGATCTGTTCCGCGCCCGGTTGCGTGAGTTGCCGGACGGGCAATGGCAGTCGCGGCAGTATCTGGACGTCAACGGCGATACCGCACGCGTCAACCTGACGATGACCAAAAAGGACGACCGACTGATCTTTGATTTCTCGGGTTCCGATCCGCAAAGCCCTTACAGCATCAACTGCACCAAATGGGCGTCTCTGGGCGGTCTTTTTGCGCCGCTCTTTCCCCTTCTGTGTTATGATATCACTTGGAACGAAGGGGTCTTGCGTCCGGTCGAGATGATTGCACCGGAAGGCAGTATCGTCAACTGCACCCGACCTGCTCCGGTTTCGGTCGCGACGGTGGGCGCCATACAATCGGTCAATAACGCCGCTTGTTCGACCATTGGCAAGATGTTGGGTGCGAGCGAGAAATATCGCAACCAGTCAACCGCTGTCTGGCATGCCAACCATTTCGCGATCTTCAAGTTTGGTCGCAACCAGAAGGGTGGCGATTCCATCGGCATCCTCACGGAAACCTTTGCTGGTGCAGGCGGCGCGCGGTCTTTTGCCGACGGTGTCGAGATCGGCGGCGAGATTCCCAACCCAATCAGTCGAATGGCCAATGTCGAAACCGTCGAGGCAGCCTTTCCCGTGCGCTATCTGTTCCGTCGCCGTGCGCCCGATAGCGGCGGTCCGGGCGAATATCGCGGCGGCACCGGCGGTGAGTTGGCGCTGGTGCCCCACAAGGCGCCGGACGGTGGCATCAATTATGTGATTTCCGGCAAGGGCTCACGCCATCCGATGAGTGAAGGACTGGCCGGCGGTTATCCCGGTGCGCCCAATTCCTATGTCTGGGTCAAGGCCCCGGAGGATGGCGCAAACACACCTGTGACAGCGGCGGGCGGACTGGACGCGATTTCCGGCACGCAGGAACGTGTGTCCTGGGGTGTCTATCCGCTGATGGGGCGCGATGCGCTCTATGTGCGCTGGAACGGCGGTGGTGGTCATGGCGACCCGATCGTGCGTGATCCCGAAGCGGTGCGCAGGGATGTCGCGGCAGGGCTGGTCACACTGCAAAGCGCCGGTGATATTTATGGCGTGGCGCTGCGTGATGGCGCGGTGGATGAAACGGAAACCATGGCGAAGCGCAAGTCCATCCGCAGCGCGCGTTTGCAACAGGAGGCGAGTGAATGAGCGGTCAGGATCGAATATCAGCCTCGGTGGCTGTCAAGGAGGGCCAGGCAGTCTGTGCGGCTTGCGGGCATGATCTGGGGCCAGCGACGAAGCCGTGGAAGGACCATGCGCACCGGCGCGAAATCCCTTTGGCGCTGGCTGGCGGACAGGCCTATGATACCGGTCACGAAGGTGTCCTATTGCGGCATTTCTATTGTCCGGGCTGCGCCGCCTTGCTGGATACCGAAACCGCCATGGCCGGAGATCCGGCACTGGATGACATTCTGGCGGCACGCGGATGAGTGTCTGGCGCCTCCAGAGTACGCCGGCATTTGAGGGGTTGGGAGCCCGGTTGCGCGAATTGCGCCGGGCCCGCGGTTTGAGTCTCGACGATCTGGCAGCCATCAGCGGCGTTCCCCCAAGCACGATCAGCAAGATCGAAAACCGACAGATGAACCCCAGTCTGGTGCATGCAATCAACATGGCCGAGGCACTGAAAGAAAACCTGGGCTTTCTCATCGACGACAGGGTGGGCCGCGATGTGGCCTTCACCGTGGTGCGCAGCAACACCCGAGCCAAGCTCGATCTGCCGGAAATGTTACTGAGCCTGGAGGATCTGCATGGCGATTTCGCCCCCGGTATCCTTGAGGCGCGGCTGGGTACGATTACCGCGGGGGCTACATCCGGCGAGGAACCCATGCGCCATGCCGGTGAGGAATTGTGCCACGTTCTTGATGGCGCCATCCGATATATTGTGGACGGTCAACGCTTCGATCTCGGGGTCGGCGACACGATCCAATTCAAATGCAGCGACCCGCATTTGTGGGGAAACATCGCTCCCGGAACGACCCGCGTATTGTGGGTCTTTTCCGAGGGGCCGAGCTTCTAAACAGACAGGAGGAATCCACCGATGCATCAAGCCGGTATCCGCGAAGAAATCATCGAACGAGTTGTCGCACGGCGCGGCAAATTACACCTTTACGACCAGTTCGATCCGGCACGCACAGCGGTGATCGTGATCGACATGCAAGGCACGTTCTGCGACGAGGGCAGTCCGGCAGAGGTGCCGCTGTCGCGGGCGATTGTCGAGCCCATCAACCGGCTCAACGCCTTTGTCCGCGATGCGGGCGGCCGCGTCATATGGGTCAACCACGCCAATCAGAGCACCGGTGACGGGGGCAGTGACTGGCGCCAGTTCTTCGACAATTTCGTTGCCGACGATTTGCGTGCCCGCACCATTGAAAGCCTGTCTCCAGGCGGTGCCGGCCAGCAGATATGGGCCGGTCTGGACGTCCGCAACGACGATATCTGTCTGCTCAAGAATCGATATTCGGCGCTTATCCCCGGTTCCTCAACGCTGGAACGGGTGTTGCGCAGCCTCAATATCAGCACCCTGCTGATTGCAGGCACCAAGACCAACATCTGCTGCGAATCCACGGCCCGCGACGCAATGATGATGGATTTCGACGTTGTGATGGTCTCGGACGCCACGGCCGCCTTGTCCGATGACGAACACCGCGCAACGCTGGAAACAATCATCCAGCAATTCGGCGATGTATTGAGCGTCGACGAGATCGCGGAGCGCCTGACACAGAAAGACTGACGACCAGAAGCAACACCACGGCGTAACAAACAGCGCCACAACTCAACCAGGAGTCTACAATGTTTAGATCTGTCCTTATTGTCGCACTCACGATCGTGATGCCGCTTGTCGCGGTTCCGGCCTTTGCCGATACCTTGCGCATTGCACTCGTCCTGCCAGGATCCGTAACCGACGGCACCTTCAACTCTGCCGCCAACACCGGCATCCAGAGCGCCAAGGAGAAATACGATATTGAGGTCTCGGTGCGTGAGAACACGGATTTCGCCGAGATATCCGAGGTGCTGTTAAGCTATGCGCGCGAAGGTTATGACGTTGTCATTGGCCACGGGTTCCAATTTGCCGAACCGGTGATGGAAATACACGCCGACTATCCAGACACCTGGTTCATCGTGAACGCTGCGCAGGTTGCTGCGGAACCCAATGTCGCCTCATTCGACAATCGCTGGGGTGATGCGGGGTATATCGCAGGCACCGTCGCCGCGATGGTGACGCAGACCGGAACGATTGGCCATATCGGTGGTATCCCGGTTCCAGTCATCGAGGACTACAATGCCGGTTTTGCCAAAGGTGCAGCGTCAGTCCGTGACGACGTGAAGGTCCTGTCGGCCTATGTAGGATCATTTTCCGACATCGCCCGCGGCGCCGAGATCACGACATCGCTGATCGAACAGGGTGCCGATGTTGTCACTTCCACAGGCAATGAAAATGTGGTGGGGACCATTCAGGCTGCCGAAAAAGCCGGCGTGATGGCAATCGGCACAGCTTTTGACAGTTACGAGGCAGCGCCAGATACAATCGTGACAACGGCATTGATAAACATGGGTGAAAATATCGACCAAGCTGTCGGCAAGGTGATCGACGGTAGTATCGAGCCCAAGGTCTATGTCCTTGGCCTGAGCGAAAATGGTATCGGCCTGGCCCCGTTTCGCGGGCGTTTCGAAACGATGCTGAGTGATGCACAGAAGGCCGATATCGATCAGATGCTGGCCGATATCGAAAGCGGCAAGGTTACGGGCCAGCCGGAATGAAGCTGATCTGTCGTGCGGGCCGCAGAGCGCAGGCCTGGTCCGCATGACCGTGCCGGTCCTCGAACTGACGCGCCTGTCCAAGCGCTACGGAGAGGTGACCGCCGTCGCCGGGTTGAGTCTGAAACTCGAACCCGGCGAGGTTGTCGCGCTGCTGGGCGAGAACGGCGCAGGCAAGAGCACTGTGGTCAATATGATCACCGGCATGACCCGTCCCGATACGGGGCAAATCCACCTGCAGGGAAAAGAAGTACATCTGGATACCCCGCGTGATGCGCTCGACCGGGGTATCGGCGTGGTGCATCAGCATTATGCCCTGGTTGGAAATTTCACCGTTGCTGAGACTTTGGCTTTGGGCCGTGCGGGACCAGGGGTGCTTGACCGAAAGGTGTTGCATGCCGACGTGCGCCGCGTGGCGGAACGGATCGGAATGCAGATGGACCCGGCAGCGCTGGTCGGCTCCCTGGATGTGGCAGGGCAGCAAAGGGTCGAGATACTCAAGGCGCTTTCGCGCAAGGTCAGTCTGCTGGTGCTGGACGAGCCTACCGCCGTTTTAAGCCCCGAAGATGCCGCGCGCCTGTTTGATGTGGTCCGCGCGCTGCGCGCTGATGGTGTAGCGATCCTCATGGTGACGCACCGCCTAGCTGATGTTTTTGCGGTTTGCGACCGGGCGGCGGTCATGCATGCGGGCCATCTGGTCTGTGACCTTCCAGTGGCCAGTGCAACAAAACAAGGACTGATCTCTGCGATGATTTCAGGTAACACCGACATGGCGCAGCTACCGGGTCTGCCGGTGCAGGCGAATGTTCTGCCGGATCGACCGCCGACGCCGGTATCTGACACACCGATCCGTGTCTCGGTGCGCAATCTTAAATTGCTCCGGGCCAACGGATCGCAGGCGGTGCAGGGGCTGGGCTTTGACATACGCGCTGGCGAGATCATGGCGCTGGCAGGGATCGATGGCAACGGCCAGTCAGAACTGGTGCAATGCCTCGCGGGGTTAAATCTGCCTGATGATGGTACGGCTGAGATCTGCGGCTGTCGTAGCGATGGACACTGGACACCGCGCCTGCTGCGCAATGCAGGCGTCGCCCATGTGCCCGACGACCGACGCCGCTACGGTATCATCTCGGATCTGTCGCTTAGCGCCAACATGATGCTCAGCCATTTCTTTTCTCCGCGCTATGGACGCACTGTGCTGGATCGGGCTCGGGCGCGTGATGACACGCGCCGCGCGATTGACGAATATGACATTCGAACGACCGGACCGGATCAACCTATTGGTCGTCTGTCGGGGGGCAATCAACAAAAACTGGTGTTGGCGCGCGAGTTGCTTGCAGGGCCAAGGGTCATTCTCGCTGCGCATCCCTCGCGTGGGCTCGATATTCGCACGATTGGCGCAGTGCAGGACATCTTGCGCAGGCAACGCGATGCGGGTGCTGCCATTCTGCTGGTATCGGCCGATCTCGATGAGATCCGGGCCCTGGCAGACCGCGTGGTGGTACTGGCCGCTGGAACCGCTTTCGGCCCTGTCGCCATGGCAGACACTGATATGGCGCAGATCGGTGCCTGGATGGCGGGACACGCATGAGGTCGAAGCTGTACATGCTTGTTCTGGATCGCGATAGCCGTGTGGCCCTCATGGCGCTCGCAGCCTGCGCCTTGCTGCTGCTTGGCCTGATTGCGCTGGCCGGAGAGTCGCCGCTGCGCGTTCTGGCGATCCTGATCGGCGATGGCTTTCTGACACGCGCCGGTCTGGCCGATGCACTTGTGCGCAGCATTCCGCTGACACTCACCGGGTTGGGTGTGGCGCTTTCCTTTCGGGCGGGGGTCTTCAATATCGGTGTCGACGGGCAACTGCTGATCGGCGCGGCGCTGGCAATGGCCTGTGCGCCGATTCTCGGCCCGTTGCCTTCCGCCCTGGCGCTGCCCCTGCTTTTGCTGGCCGGCACTTTGGGGGGCGCAATCTGGGGCGGTATCGCCGGGATTCTCAAGGCGCGGTTTGGCGCCAACGAAATCATTGCTACCATCATGCTCAATTACATTGCGATCCAGATGGTCAGTTGGCTGATCCGCGGTCCGCTTCAGGAGCCGATGGGGATATTCCCGCGCTCGGAAAAGTTGACAGCATCGCTTCGGTTGCCGATTCTTTTCGATGGCACGCGCTTGTCGGCCGGGCTGATCGTGGCGGCGCTGGCATGTGTGGCGGTCTGGTTTCTCGTGGCGCGCAGTCGCTACGGCTACGCGCTGACCGTAACGGGGAAGAATGCCGACGCTGCACGATATGGCGGTATTCAGCCTGCAGTGATCGCTTTTTCGGTCCTCTGCCTGAGTGGTGCATTGGCGGGGCTCGCCGGTATCGTTGAGGTTTCCGGCCTCCATGGTCGTTTGCAGGAGGGCTTCGCCGGAGGCATTGGCATTACCGCCATTGCCGTAGCCCTTTTGGCGCGCCTTTCTCCACTATGGGTGCCAGTGGCCGCCTTTGGCTTCGCCGGACTTTATGTTGGATCTGATGCCATTGCGCGCTTGACGGCGGTTCCTTTTCCTCTGGTCCATGTGATTGAAGGCACAATCGTGCTGGCTTTTCTCGTGCTCCAGATAATGCCGAAGGCGAAAGACCTATGAGCCGAAAGAGCCGATCATGGACCTGATGTTATTGACCGGATTGCTGGCCAGTGGAGTGCGCTTTGCCATGCCACTGCTTTTCGCGGCTCTGGGCGAGACGGTGGGACAGAAGTCAGGTGTCCTGAACGTTGGTTTGGAGGGCATCATGCTGGTTGGGGCCTTCCTGGCCGTCGCCTTTTCCGTCGCCACGGGTAGCCCTTGGGGCGGGCTTTTGGCCGCAACTCTGGGCGGCGCAGCAATGGGCCTGCTGCACGGGTTCTTCGCGGTGCGACTCAAGGTCGATCAGATTGTTTCGGGACTTGCTTTGATTCTTTTGGGCCTCGGGCTGTCGGGCTTTGGATATCGCCTGATCTTTGCCGGCCACCAGTCGATACGTGTGCCCGGTTTCGAACGGCTCGATCTGGGGCCGCTTTCTGACCTGCCGGTCTTGGGCCCCCTGCTGTTTTCGCATCATCTGCTGGCCTATGTCGGAATTTTCATGGCGGTTGGTTTGTGGTGGATCCTTACGCGAACCGGGCTGGGGCTTACCATTCGCGCAGTGGGCGAGAATCCCAAGGCCGCCGACAGTGTCGGCATCGACGTTGACAAGGTTCGGATGCGTTGCGCGGCATTTGGTGGTGCCATGGCTGGTATCGGCGGCGCCTATCTGTCCACCGCTCAACTGGCCGGATTTGTCGAGGACATGGTCGCCGGACGCGGCTTTATTGCCATAGCTTGTGTGGTTTTCGCGCGGTGGAATCCGCTGGGTGTATTGGCGGTGGCGTTGATCTTCGGGATCGCGGATGCCGGTCAGATCCGCCTGCAGCCGTTTTTTCCGCAGATCCCCTACCAGTTCTTCATCATCCTGCCCTACGTGCTGGCGCTTGTGGCGCTCGCCGGATCGGCAAAGTCGGCAAGCCTGCCGGCGGCATTGGCGCAACCCTACCGCAAGGCTTGATAATTGCCGCTACTGCGATGCATTTGTGAAACGCCCAAATTTTCAAATACCGAAAAATATATAAACAATTTGAAAGTTGCCCTCTGTCTCTGCTAGATTGCCCGAAGGAGAAAATGTGATGAAGATGACCGACATTGAGGTTTCCGAAAAAGGCACGACAGGCTGGATCACGATCCGGCGCGAGGATCGGCTCAATGCGCTGCGCATGACCGTGTCGGACCGCGAAATTGTCACCGCCTTGCGTGATTTCTCGGACCGGAGCGATATTCGCGCCATCGTCATCACCGGTGCCGGTGAGCGAGCCTTCTGTACCGGCTGGGACATGGAAGACATCGGTGAGTCGAACCTGACCGATCTGGAAAATATGGTACGCCGCAATAGCGAGTTGTTCGATGCGGTCTGGCGCCAGCGCCAGCCGGTGATTGCCGCCGTCAATGGCCATGCCGTGGCCACCGGTGCCGCACTGGCAATGGCGTGCGATCTGGTCATCGCATCAGACACGGCGCGTCTGGCCGAACCCGAGATCCGTCACGGCGCGCTTTCGCCTTTTCTGATTTTGCCGTTCCTGACACATGCCCGGGCTGTGCATGAATTCTATCTGACCGGCGATGCCATCGACGCGGACGAAATGTTGCGCCTCGGATTGGTAAACAGGGTTGTCCCGCAGGCCGACCTGCTTGCCGAGGCCCAGGCCATGGCTGAACGTTTGGCGCTGGTTCCGCGAGAAGCGCTTGAGCTGAAAAAACGTAGCCTCAAGGCGGCTTATGACGCCATGGGACTGCGTTCCGCGACCGAACGCCATACCCTTGCCGACACGATCATGATCGGCGCTGATCTGCCGTGGAAGCGGGCGCTTGACACCGCGATGCGCGACGGCGGTATGCGGGCATTTCTTGATGCCCGCGATGGTCCCTTCAAGAGGCGTTCGTAAATGGCGCCCCAGGCAATGAGCGTCAGCGCGGTTCTTGCCAGGCGCGCAGCCATGAGCGGAACCGGTCGTGCGGTGATTGCCGACGACGGAATTTGCGATTTTGCCGGGCTCGAAGCAGGGGCGGCACGAATGGCTGGCGCATTTGCTGATTTGGGGGTCGAACCGGGAGATCGGGTGGGGCTGTTGCTGCCCGCCGGTCTGGGTTTTGCGCAGGCGTTTTTCGCCCTGGCGCGGCTGGGGGCCATTGCCTGCCCGCTTAATACCCGGTTGGGCGCCGGCGAATTGGCAGATATTGTCACGCTTTCCGGGCTGCAGCTGTTGTTGCATCATGACCAGTTCGCCACCATAGCCGACGCCGTGCTTGTGGCCTGTCCCGATGTTCAAAGGCAGGAGTTCGACGCCTTCAATCGTCTGGCTCACCAGGCGCATGTGGCTCCACATCATATTTGTCAGCCAACGGACCCGGTCCTGCTGGTATTCACATCAGGCACCACGGGCAGACCCAAGGGCGTTGTGATTACCCACGATCAGATGCTGTGGTCATCATTGACGATGGTACCAACACTGGACATGCGCCCGGGCGATGTCCACTTGCTGCCGGTGCCCCTGTTTCACGTCGGGGGCCTGTCGTTTCTTCTGCATTGCGTGCATCTGGGCATGGTGCTGGCGATTCCCCCGCGCTGGGAATCGGAAGCCGTACTGACGCTTATCGAGCGTGAGCAGGTGGCGCATTTCTTTGCGGTGCCGCTGATGCTGGCAGATTTGCTGGATGCGCCGGGTTTCGCTGCTGGGCGACTGCAATCCGTTCGTTGGGTCATGGGTGGCGGCGCTCCTGTTCCAGTCGCTCTGATCCGTCGATTCGCTGATCTGGGAATTCCCCTGCTTCAGACGATGGGGGCAACTGAAACCTGTGGTCCGGGCGTCGTGGTGGATGCAGCAAATGCTTTGCGAAAGGCCGGTAGCGTCGGGCGTGGTTTTTTCCATACTGAATTGAGATTGCGCGACGAAACCGGCAACGAACCCGCAACCGGCGCACCCGGCGAAATCCAGTTGCGCGCACGTCACATCGCCAGCGGCTACTGGAATGACCCTGAGGCGACGGCACAGTCTTTCATGCCTGACGGCTGGTTTTGTACCGGCGATATCGGTCTGATGGACGACGAAGGTTTTGTCACGCTGGTGGATCGGGCGCGCAACAAGATCATAACCGGCGGCGAGAACGTCTACCCTGCCGAGGTTGAGCGCTGTCTTGCTGATCTGCCGGGCGTTGCGGATCTCGCCGTGATCGGGCTACCCGATCCGCGATGGGGAGAGGTCGTGGTCGCCGTGATCGTGGCCGACGGACCGCCGCCTGCACTGGAGACCATCAAGGCTGCCTGCAATGGCCGGCTTGCAGGCTACAAGCACCCGCGCAGACTTGTCCTGCGCGCCGCGCTGCCGCGCAATGCAACCGGCAAACTGCTGCGGATGCAGTTGCGCGACGACGTTGAACGGAACGGGGGCTGACGGATGGCCTCGCAGTCGCACAGCCCCCGATCAGGTCTGAGTGGTTGCTCTGCGAAACGCGGTTTTCATATCATTTTGCAGGTCCGCGTCACACATGATGTCGATTGCGGTCATCGCCATCGCCTTGGCTGCATCGAGCATTGCCGTCATCGCCGCATCATCTGCACAATGCTGGGCGAATTGCGGTGTGTGAAAGGCTGTACCGCGCGGCACTGTCGCCATCATCGGATGAATCGCCGGGATGAGATGGCTGACATTCCCGAAATCGGTACTTGCCACGTTGCTTCCCGACAGATCCTCAACGGCTTCAAATTCGCGGCCAAGCCCTTCGGCATTGGTGCGGAAACAATCGGCAAGAGGGGTATTGGAAATCAACTCGTGATATTGCACGGGATCGTCAACGATCTCGACCTGCGCACCGGCGGCCATGGCGCCGGCCAGAAGGCAATCCTTGACACGGATCTTGAGCGCTTCCAGCGCCTCGCGGCTGGGCGCGCGCAGTCCGAAGGCGCCGACGGCGCGGTCAGGTATGATATTGGTCGCGGTGCCGCCCTCGCGGATGATCGCATGGACCCGGTGATCGCCGGGCACCTGCTGGCGCAGGGCTGCGATGGCATTATAGGCGGTAACAAGCCCGTCCAGCGCATTGATTCCTGCCTCGGGCGTGGCGGCGGCATGCGCGGAACGGCCATGGAATGTGGCCGTCATCCACGCAGCGGCGATAAGCGGAAAGCGCGACAGGTTGCGATCAGCAGGATGTACCATCATGGCGCAATCCAGCCCGTCGAATGCACCCTCGCGGGCCATGAACACCTTGCCACCACCGCCTTCTTCAGCCGGGGTGCCGAGCAGACGAATACGGCCGGGCAGATCATCGCCAAGATCAGCCAGCCCCAACGCCGCGCCAAGTGCGGATGTACCGATAACATTGTGCCCACAGGCATGGCCCAGCCCCGGCAGCGCGTCGTATTCCGCCACGATGCCCAGAACAGGGCCGGTCGTGCCGAACTCGGCCGCAAAAGCCGTATCGAGTCCGTAGGCCGGAAGCGTTACCTCCAGCCCCGCTTGGCGCAGGCGGTCAGCCAGCGCTGCGGCAGAGCGTACCTCTTCGAAGGCAATTTCGGGATGCGCGTGCAGGTCGAGTGCACATTCGATCAACGCGGCAGCGCGGGTATCGATGGCCTGGCAGACACGTACCTTGAGGTCTTTGGCCCGGTTGGACCGCTTGGGATTAGACATTCTCTCTCCGATCTGAACGTTGGCCAATCATACCGCTTGACTCCGGGGAAGTTTATGTGCAGATTTTATTATGTGCAAAATGCATAAATGTAAAGTCCCACATAAATTCCGGCGCGTCACGACAGGCGCACTGCAGCGAATTTTGGCAGGGAAGGAACGCACAAGAATGGTACATCGACCGCATCTTTACACCTATGTATCCTATCGGCTTGAGCTTGTTTCGCGCGCCGCACGCAGTGCCGCCGATACGGTCTACCGGCGCGAATGCGGCTTCGACATCCGCCAGTTGCGGGTCATGCGCATCGTGGAAGAAACTCCTGATACGACGGTTTCCGAAGTGGTTGAGGCGACGCTTTATGAGCGCACGCTGGTGTCGCGGCTTGTTGGCGAATTGGCAAAAGCAGGGATGCTGACACGGCGCATCTGTGATGTGGATGCGCGCCAGACGCGTCTTTCCCTGACCGACGCAGGGCTGGTCGTGGTGGAGCGTGCAAATCGCATTGGCGACACGATGAACGAAGATCTGCTGTCTGTGCTCGACCCTGAAGAACGAGTCATTTTCGATGCCTGTCTGGAAAAGCTGACCAAATGGTGGCCGGATTTGGATTCCCTGGCTGGTGAAGCAAAGGAAGAACCCAGCAAGACAGGAGGTGCTAAATGATTCCCCTCAGCCTGCTGACTGGTTTTCTCGGTGCCGGCAAGACGACGCTGCTCAACCGGGTTTTGTCTGAAAGTCACGGCAGCAGGATGGCTGTGATTGTCAATGAATTTGGTGAGATAGGAATCGACGGCGCTCTCGTAAAGGGCGCGCAGGGTGGTGTGGTGGAGCTGGCGAACGGCTGTTTGTGCTGTGCGACGCGCGGGCAATTGCTGGTGGCTATCCATAAGGTTCTTCAGGCCGATCCCGCCCCGGACGCCATCCTGGTTGAGACCAGTGGACTGGCCGATCCCTTTCCTGTCCTTTCGGAGTTGGCCCATTCCAGCCTGGTCGAGGCGGTGCAGGTCGACGGTGTAATAACAGTGGTCGATGCCGAGAATTTCGACCGCAATCTTGACAGTGCCGAGGCGGCTTTCCAGCAGATCACTGCAGCAGACATATTGCTTGTCAACAAGACGGATCTGGTTGGGCCGGACATACCCGGTCTGATCGAGCGCGGCATCCGCACGCTCAATCCTTCGGCCCGCGTCCTGGCCTGCGTCGCAGGCGATGTGCCCCTTTCCGTTCTGATCGGAACACGCGCGGGCGCCAAGCCGATACCTGCGCAAACCGCCCACGGCCACGACGGTTTCGAGAGCACGGTCCTAGATGCCGACAACCCGCTTGACCCGGAACTGCTCAAGAAGTGGCTGAGTGCGCTGCCCGGTGACGTCTTTCGCACCAAGGGTTTTATCCGCTCGTCACCCGACCGAAGCCGACTGACGGTCAGTGCGGTGGGAACACGTTATTGGCTTTGTCCGGCGGTCTCGTCAGATGCCGTTGATCGCCTCGTGGTGATCGGTCGAAACCTCAATCGGGCTGAGCTTCAAGCCGGCCTTGACGCCTGTCGCGCCTGACCTGAAAGGAAATGGAATGCCTCTTGAATTCTGCCCCGACAAGATCCTGACCAACGGCCGGATCGTTACCGTCGATGACGGCTTCTCCATCGCCCAAGCCGTGGCGATATTTGACGGAAAATTCGTAGCCGTAGGCAAGGCCGACGAGGTCATGGCCCTTGCAGGTTCGCGCACGCAGATCACCGATCTGGAAGGCCGTTGCATCGTTCCGGGCCAGTTCGACAATCATGTCCACATGCTTCTGGCAGGTCTTGATGCCCTGGGCGGACCAAAGGTCAACATCGCAACGCTGCCTTCCATCGATGATATCCTTGCGGCCATCGCGGAGCGTGTGGCGGTGACGCCAAAGGGCAAGTGGATCGGCACGTCGTGCATGTATCGTGGTGCGCTGAAGGAAGGACGATTCCCCAATCGCAAGGATCTGGACAAGGTTGCACCGGACCATCCGGTCTATATTTTTCAGTCGGGCAAGAATGTGATCTGCAACAGTCTCGCACTGGAGCTTGCCGGCATCAATTCCCAGACGCGGCAACCCGAAGAACCGGAAGGCTGGATCGACAAGGACCAGGAAGGAGAGCCGACGGGCCATCTCATAGCCGGCGGCGGCGACATGGCCCGCATGGCATGGTGGCGCCACGAAGGTCTGCCGAAAAAACAGTGGGATTTCCTTTATTTCGACCGCGAAGCCCAGATCGAGGCCATTGCTGCCCAACAGGCGATTTATCACGCTTGCGGCATTGTTGGCGCGCGCGAGATGGGCAGCTCGATTGATGAGCTGGAAGCTTTCATCGAGGCTGATCGCCGCGGCATTCTCAAGACCCGTATGGACATCATCCTTGGGTTGCCCATGCGCTACATGGACGAGGACGAGATCGGCAACGCCATTGAGACCTATTTCGGTCCGAAGCAGCATGTCGGCAGTCCGATGCTGCGCATTGCCGGGATCAAGCTGGTGATTGTGAATGACGGATGGTGGGCCTTTTCAAAGGAAAAGCTGCGCAAGATCATTCTTGAACTCAACAAACGCGGTTGGAACATGGCGATCCATGTCAATACCGGTGGCGGCGAAGAGCCGGCCGAGGTGGTGCTGTCGGCATTGGAAGAGGCCAATGAAGATTTGCCGATCGATGGACGGCGGTTCAGCTTTGAGCACGGTTTCGGCCTGTTCAAGCCAGACCACATCGAGCGCGCCAAAAAACTCGGTATTGTGTTCGGGGCCAATCCGTTGCTGGCGTGGTACGCCTCAGCGCGCTCGCTTCGCATGAACGAGATCATGGAGCAGGTCCGTATCGCCAAGCTGTCGGAAACCGATCCCTGGAAGCGCACCGTGCGTGACTGGGGCATGCCCCTGCGCGACTGGATAGATTCGGGCGTCGTGGTCACCGGAGGAACCGATAATCCTGCCGTCGTCTACGACCTCGAGCAACCCTTCCTGTGTCAATATTCGGCGACCACGGGCCAGACGCTGGCCGGCGTTCTTCTGCCTGGCCAACACGCCACCCGCGAGGAAATGCTGCGCATGTTCACCATCAACAATGCCTGGTCGCGTTTTCAGGAGGATATTCTGGGTTCTATCGAGCCGGGTAAATACGCAGATCTTGTGGTTCTGGACCGCGATATCCTGACCTGTCCCGATGACCAGGTGAAAGACATACAGGTGTTGCAGACCTATGTCGGTGGTGACCTTGTTCACGACAAGCTTTCGTCCTGAGATGGGTGCGCTTGTTTTGACAGTCAATGGTGAGACGCGGCAGATCGATGCTGCGCCTGATGCCGTGCTGTTGGACGTTTTGCGCGATGATCTTGGGCTCACCGGCGCCAAAGAGGCCTGCGGGCGTGGTGAATGTGGCGCCTGCACGGTGCTTGTCGGCGGTCGTTCCGTGTTGTCCTGCGTGACGCTGGCGGCGGTCGTCAACGAACCCGTGGAAACCGTCGAGGGGCTGGCTTCGGAATCTCTGCCGTTACGCGAGGCCATGGCCGACCTTGGTGGATTTCAATGTGGTTATTGCACGGCGGGTATGGTGGTGCGGGCAACCGAGCTGCTGCGTGCAGGCCTGCCAAAAGACGATGACGCCCTGGCGCATGCGATGGCGGGGAACCTTTGCCGGTGCACTGGCTACCGGGCAATTCTGGCAGCTGTACGTCGGGTGGGCCAGCCATGACCTTCGCCCGTATCCGGCATCCCGAATGGGAATCGCGCACAACCGGTCAAATGGACTATACGCGCGACATCAAGCTCAAGGATCTGCTTGTCGGGAAGGTCCTGCGCTGCCCCTATCCTGCGGCGCGGATCGTTCAGCTTGACGTTGAGGCGGCGCGTGGCGCGCCCGGTGTCCTCGCCGTCCTGGTGGGGACGGATCTGCCGGACCGAAACTATCTCGACTACGGCCAGGCAGATCGACCGTCTATGGCGCGCGAACGCGTTGTCTGGGCCGGACAGGAAGTGGCGGTGCTGGCTGCCGAAACCGAAGAACAGGCATTGGCCGCTCTGGCGCTGATTCGTGTCACATGGGAACGTCTGCCGCATGTGACCTCCGTCGCGCAGGCATTGGCGGTTGGTGCACCCGCCGTTCACCCCGATCGCGCCGAGGACAATGTGGCCACGCAGGCCTCCCGCAGCTTTGGCGATCCGGCAAGCCGTGGAGCAGCAACACGGCAAATAAGCGCAGCCTATGGCTGCGGCCCTCAACACCACGCCTGTATGGAACCCCATTCGGCGTTGGCCCAGTGGGATGCTGCAAATGGCACACTCAATTTGTGGACGCCCACCCAATCACCGCGCAACATCGCTGCCGAGATCGCGCAGATGCTTGGTCTTGCGCCTGCACAGGTGCGTTTGCGCCGTTCTGGCGTGGGCGGCGATTTCGGCTCGCGGGTCAAGGCGGGCGACATAGAGGTTCTGGCAGCACACCTGTCGATGAAAATCGACCGTCCGGTTGCCATTCGGCTGAGCCGTGCCGAGGACTTCGCCTATGCCAAGCGTCAGCATGAAACCTGGGTCGATGTGACCAGCCATTACACGGATGAGGGACGCATTCTGTTCCGTGAGGGGAGGGTGACTGTCGATAACGGGGCCTTCATTCAGGGCGGCTCCAACCAGATGAATTACTGTTCGATCCTGCTGGGGTCGCACTATCGCCTTGCCGGGGCGCAGATAGAAGGGCGGTCGGTTTACACAAATCTGCGACCCGGAGGCGCCTTCCGGGGCGCCGGCGGACCACAGGCGATTTTCGCCATCGAAAGCCAGATGGACGAAATCGCGGCGCAACTGGGTATCGACCCGATCGAATTGCGCAAGCGCAATCTGCTGCGTTCCGGCAGCGAGACCATCACCGGCTGGAAGATCGCCACAACGGCGGCCGCCGAATGCCTGGACGAGGTTCGCCGGAGGCTGGACTGGGACAGCGCCCGCGCACCCGGCGCCAATCCTGATGTTGTGCGTGGCGTCGGAGTTGCGCTCGCCATGCATGTTTCCGGCGCCATCGTCACGCCAGCCACTGGCAAGGCCGGAGCCGTGATCGAGATTGGCCAGAACGGTGGTGTCATTCTGGCTTCGGGCTGTGCGGATCCGGGCACCGGCGAATATGCCGTGATCGTGCAGCTTTGCGCAAAAGAGCTGGGAATTAATCCCGGCGACATAGAGTTGCGGGCGATGGACACGGCGACCACCCCCTTTGATCCGGGCGCCGGATCGAGCCGCGGAACCATGGTGACGGGTGGTGCAATCCTGGCAGCATCGCGTGAAATTGCAGAAGAATTGCGCAGCCAGGCGGCGGAAATGGCCGGATGCTCCGCGCAGGACGTGGTGCTGTCCGGTGGGAGCGCCCGCGCGGGTGCAAAGGAATTTACATTGGGCGAGGTTGCTGCCGCCCATCCGCTTGCCAGCGGAGGGACCTTGCGGATCGAGCGGGAAACAGCAGTGAGCATTCCTCCCGTGCCGATGACCCACACCGACAGCGGCCATGGCCACCTTTCCCCGGCCTATGCCTTTGCGGCGCACGGCGTCGAGGTCGAAGTGGATCGTGCCACCGGTGCGGTGCGCGTGTTGAGGGTGGTTGCAGTGCATGACGCCGGTACGGTGATCAATCCGGTCGGGGCTGAAGGGCAGGTTGTGGGTGGCGTGGCTATGGGGCTGGGCATGGCGCTTGGCGAACAATTGCTGTGGCAGGACGGGCGACCGCATGTCATCGGCTTTGCTGACTATGCGATGCCGCGCGCTGATGGCGTGCCACCGGTCGAAGTGGTGTTCGTGGGTGCGGCGGATCCGGCCGGTCCAATGGGCGCCAAATCAATCTCTGAAGTGGCGCTGATGCCCGTCGCCGCCGCAGTCGCCAATGCCGTGGCCAACGCCACCGGCGTACGGTTGCGTGACCTGCCCATGACACCCGACAAGGTCCTCGCGGGCCTTGCCGAACGGCCCCGCACTCACCCGGCGCCCATCTGGCGCCGCCCGGAGCACTGGTGGACTGCGGCCGTTCGCCAGGCCTATCCACGCGGGCTCTTCGCAGCCCTCGACCACTACGGACCATCACGGTCGACCAGCAAAGTACCGGCCATTGCGTCGGTCGAACGCCCCGAACAGACAGAAACGGCGCTTGCGCTGCTCGCCCGACCGGGGGCCGCCCCGCTGGGCGGTGGAACAGATCTCTTGCCAGCCCGTTCGCAGGGCTTGGCTGCGCCCGAGCACCTGGTGCAGCTTGCAGGCTGCAACGACCTTCGCGGGATCGAAGACCGCGACGGCGTTTTGACCTTTGGTGCC
>JARGOF010000002.1:325192-366275 GCA_029212415.1 Rhizobiaceae bacterium
CAGGTCTATCTTTCGCGCGCGACGTTGCCGGGCGACCGGGCGCTTGCAGCGACATTGGATGCGATTGCTACGCCGCAAATCCGCAACATGGCAACGCTTGCCGGAAACCTTTGCCAACAGAACCGTTGCTGGTTCCTGCGCAGCGGGATGAATTGCTTCAAGCGTGGCGGGGTCGGGCGTCCCTGCTATGCGGTAACCGGCGATCACCGTTATTTTCATTCGGTCGTGGACGCCGGGCGCTGCCAATCGGTGACGCCCTCTGATCTGGCCACCATGCTGACCGCTCTGGATGCAGAGTTGGTGATCCGCGGCCCCAAAGGACAGCACTTTCTTTCTGCCGCTGCTTTTCACACCGGACCTGGAGAAAATGCGCTGCGACCGGGTGAAATCGTGACTGCCTTGCGGATATCAGCCGCCGCCAGATGTGATCGCGCCGCCTTTGGAAAACTCTCGCTCAGCTCGGATGGTTTTGCCATCGTTTCGGCTGCTGTTCGCTTGCGCTTGGACGCGGACGGTCGGGTGCAGACGGCACGTATTGTTCTGGGAGGCGTTGCGCCAACACCCTGGCGGGCTGCGCCGTCCGAAGAGCGTCTTCTGGCCCAGGTGCCATTGGAAACAGATATCGCGGCAGCGGCCGATGCGTGGACAACCCGCGCCCACCCGCTACGCGACAACGAATGGAAGCTCGCCGCCGGCGCCGGGCTTTTGAAACGCGTCCTTTCGCAGGCGCTTGACGATAGCCGGACAGTAAATGCTGCTGAAACCTGATCCAAAAGCGATCACAACAAGGAGACGAACATGATACGGACCTTTGCAGGATTTTCCGCCGTGGCGCTCGCTGCCTCACTTCTCGCCAGCACGGCCTGGGCCGAGCGGGTTCTGACGCTCGAAACTTACGCCGGGCCGAAACATGCGGTGAACGCCGCCGGACTCGACATCTGGGCCAAGCAGGTCGAAGAGGCCAGCGGTGGCGAATTGAAGATCAACATCACCTATCCGCCGGTTGACCCACGCGATCTGATGGATCGGGTACGCACCGGCATCGCCGATCTGGCCTGGATGACCCATGGCTACACCACCGGACGCTTCACCTTTACCGACATGATCGAACTGCCCGGAAACGGCGGTAATGCCGAACAGGCTTCCCATGCCTACTGGAAGGTCTACATGGAAGAAGTCGGAATGCGCGAACATCGCGGCGTAACACCAATCGGCCTGTTCACCCATGGGCCGGGCATGATTCATACGGCCGAACCAATCACCTCGGGCGAGCAGTTCAAGGGTCTGAAAATCCGCACCGGTGGCGGCGTTCAGGCAGCCATTGCCGAGGGGCTTGGACTTGTCACCGTCGCCGCTCCAGTGACCAAGGCGCAGGAAATGCTGTCGCAGGGGGTTGCGGACGGGGTGATGTTCTCGATCGAGACGATCAAATCGTTCAACCTGGGTGATCTGGTGACCAACCATTATCACTACCCGGGCAACCTTTATGGCTCCAGCATGGCGATCATCATCAACACCTCTGTGCTTGAAAGTCTGACCGATAGCGAACGCGAAGCCCTTATGTCGGTATCGGGCGAGCATCTTTCGGGCCTGATCGGATCTGCCTGGGATGGTGCGGACAAGGTCGCCATCGAGGCGTTTGGACCTGATAGCGTCACTGTGATGGAAGGCGATGTGTTGACGGCAATGCAAGCGGCGACTGCCGGACTTGACGAAGCCTGGATTGCTCGGGCCAAGGAAGCGGGTCTGGAAGATCCGGCCGCCGTGCTGGCTAAGCTGCGGGCCGAGATCAAAGCTCAGGGCGCTGAGTGACGATGACGTCTTCGCCTCGACTTCACCGATGGCGCGACCGGTTGATCAGCCTTTCAGGGCTGACCGCCGGCGCCTTTCTGGTGCTCATGATGCTGGTAACGGTGGTTGATGTCGTAGGCCGCTATTTCCTGAACGCGCCGTTGCCCGGCGCGTTCGAGATGACGCAGTTTCTGATGGCGGCGATTGTTTATGCCGGTCTGCCGAACGTGTCACAACGCGAAAGTCACATCACGATTGACTTGCTCGATAATGTCACTCCCAGCCGCCTCGTACCCTTTCGTGACCTTGCGGTGAATCTGCTTTGCGCCGTTGCTTTCGCAGTACTGGCCTGGCGGCTCTGGTTGCTGGCCCAGGAGGCTGTCGAATGGGGCGACGTGACACAATATCTTGGTTGGCCATTATACCCGATCATTCGATTCGGCGCGACCTTGTGCGCTGTCACGGCCGTTATCCACCTGGGCAAGGTCTTTGATATCTTGCGCCTGCCAACCCGTAGGACCTTGCCATGATTACTGCCCTTGCCGGTTTCTTCTTCGTCATGTTGATGGTCTTCGTTCGCGTGCCGATCGCCATTGCGATGGGTGTGGTGGGCTTCGTCGGTTTCGCTCTGCTGCGCGACTGGATGCCGTCGCTGGCGCTGGTCGGCCTGGTTGCGCGCACAACGGTGGAATCCTACGAACTGTCGGTCGTGCCGCTGTTTATCCTGATGGGGAATTTCGTCAGCCGCGCTGGGATCTCGGATGATCTCTATACCGCCTCCTATGCTTTTGTCGGCCACCGCAAAGGCGGTTTGGCGATGGCGACGATTGTGGCTTGCGGCGGGTTCAGTGCGGTCTGTGGTTCCAGTCTGGCAACGGCTGCGACCATGGCGCGGGTCGCTGCGCCGCCGATGAAACGCTACGGCTATGCCGATACGCTGGCCGCCGGCTCCATCGCCGCTGGCGGGACGCTGGGCATATTGATACCGCCTTCCGTGATTCTGGTGCTTTACGGGATCATGACACAAACGGACATCCGCGCACTCTTCATGGCCGGTATGATCCCAGGTCTGCTGGGTGTCGCATTGTATCTGCTGGCAATCCGCTGGGTCGTCTGGCGCAACCCCAAAGCAGGCCCGGCCGGCGAGCGTCTGCCGATCGGCAAGAAGCTTGCCGCTTTGCGCGGCGTCTGGCCGATGATCCTGCTTTTCGTCATCGTTATCGGCGGCATATATGTGGGAATATTCACCCCGACCGAATCCGCCGGGATCGGTGCCTTCGGTGCCTTGATCTTTGCCGTGGTGCGCCGGCGATTGGACCTGCGTGGTTTTGTCAACGTCGTCGTGGATACCGCTGTGACAACGGCTTCACTGTTCATGGTGCTCATCGGCGCGCTGATCTTCGCCAATTTCGTCAACGGCACAGGAATGCCAACGGCACTGAAGGAGTGGGTTCAGCAGGGCGACATGTCGCCCATGTTGGTTCTTTTTCTGATTGTGCTTGTCTATCTGGTTTTGGGCTGCGTGCTGGAAAGCATGTCGATGCTTTTGCTGACAATCCCTGTATTCAGCGGCCTGGTTGCCTCGCTCGATTTTGGGCTTGGACCGCAGGAAACGCTCATCTGGTTCGGGATAATCGTTGTCGTGGTAACAGAAATCAGCCTGATTACGCCGCCCATTGGAATGAATGTGTTCACCCTGTCGGCCATGCTGCCCGAAATATCGACCCGCGATATATTCCGGGGGGTGACGCCCTTCTGGTGCGCCGACATTGTTCGATTGGCACTGTTGATTGCGATACCCGCCCTGTCCCTGATCGTGCCGTCTTTGTTGTAGGGGGTGGCTGGCCACAGGAATTGAAGCTTCTTCACGGGGAGGTTTCATGCATGCAAATTACGGTGTCCTTGCAGATCAGCTGTGGTTTTCAAGGAAACCTGAACGCCTTGGTGAACCGACCGATCATGGCTCGGCAGGTATGCCTATGCAAAATTGATTTCCGGATACTTAAACCATGCATTGTTGTGGATTACGCGCACAGGCAGTCCATGGGGGGTGAGAGAACGTTTCGACGCGTGAAATTCGATGTTCAAATGCATCCGTGAGTGGAACACGCGGGACGACTTATACCGTGCGTCCAATGGCCGTTTGCTATCGCTGTAGAAGTTTAGCCGCCAAACTATCCTAGCGCTGATGTTGCCTCAATGACGATTAGTGATTTTTCGAAGCGCGCTCCTGGATTTCTTGTTGGGTATCGATCGCCACCCACATGTTTTGTGTCAGCGAATATTCGATGTAATGTGAACCTCCAAACCCTTTAACTTCGGAGAGCATGTCGTTCAGCGCGCCGTTTCCGGTCTTTGTGTCCTCCACCAGTAGTTCATGAAGATGATCAAGGATTAATGCGTAGTGTTCATGGCTTACCCCTTCGGGAAAAATGCACTTTACGGACCGCTCTTGATGATCTCGGATTTGAATGGAAAAAATTATGCTGCGTCTGGCTTCTCGCGCTTCGGGCTTGGGTCCAAAGAGCCGTTCAATCAGTTTGAGAATTCCCGATTTGAGAGTGATGTAGCTGTCTTTTCCCGCTTCAATCAAAAAACCTTCAAAATAGGGCTTGGCAAGATATGCAACGACGATAGTCGAAACTGCCCATTCAAAAGCTGCATAAACCCCGATTGGTCGCTCGCGTGATTGGACTCTCAAACCGCTTTTCACCAGTTCCGAAACAAGTTCATTGATCGCTTCCTCAGGAACATCGGTCTGATACCAAATTCCAATGTCAAAATCTTGCATCGAATACCTCTGTATCAGCCTTTAGTGTAAAGCGCGGCATCACAAATCCTCTTCCCAATTTTGCCCGCCGTAGAACAGGCGCAAGATGGTGACGGTTTGATATGAAACCATGAATGCGATGGTGACGCGCCTTTCAAAGCCGATGACACGCAGGCCTGTCCGAACATCATCGCGTGCATCACCGCGTTCAGAAGCGATGTCGAAACCGTTGCAATAACGTTCGATGCGCTCAATGTAGGTCATCGCAATCTCGGGACTGACTTTGGCGCTGATCCATTCATAGAGATTCAACAAATCCGCGCGCGCTTCTGGCGCAAAAATAATGTCTCGCTGTTTCACGCGGAGCCTTTTGTCTTTTGGGTGTGCAGAACTCGGATATTATCAAAAACAGATTTTGCGGGAATGCCGCGCGACGGATCGGCAAGCATGGCATCATAAGTTGGGGCAACCTGATTGCGCAGCCAGTCTTCAGCAGCACGATCTCGCTCTTGTAGAGCGCGCAATCCCGCGCGAATAACCTCACTTGCCGAGGCGTAATCACCAGAACGGACTTTCTGATCGATATAGTTCGCATGCTCATCGGGAAGGCTGATTGTTCGTTTGTCCATGATTGATCCCTTGTTCAATAGGATGTCAAAAAGTATGATTATTTCATACCATATTCTGATGAGTTGTAGAATGCGTTTTTATAACTCATGGTGGATCTGTATTTCCAAGCAATTACCCGAATTACCAATTTGGCTGCCGCTGAGTTGGCGGTGGATCGTCGGTAGTCGGGACGGGTTATCACCCCCGTATCAGGAGGAATCATCTATGAAACGTTTATACATTTGGTGGTGCTTGGTATCGCGGCCTACGGACATATTTTATTTGGCATTGTTCATGATGCGATGGCACAGTCTATCCGAGACTCTTGGAGCAATCCGGTGCGCCGCAGTTTCCAGTCTCCCAATCTCGCATCTGTTCGCTTCTCCTGGGAGGTCAAGCGCATTCTTGAAAACCAAACAGACTTCCATGAAAAGAAGAAGGGTGTGGTTCAACCAGAAAAAGTCCATATGCTTCTGACGCAGCCGTTCTATGCTGGACATATCAACCATAGGAACTTTTACCTGCATCTGATCAAGGGGCATCACAAACCACTGATCTCGCTCCGCACATGATAAAGGATCAAGGCGATTTGCTGGGCAATGCCAAAGCACCAACCCGTAAGGACAGAGGTCTTGCCACTTTTGGGGTTTGCCAAATCCAGGGATTGTGGTCATCCTTATAGTCTGCTGGTCGGCAGGGAATGCGCGCAAATACCCGTATTATGCGTGTGATACTTTACGCTGTGTCGGCTATCGTAATTCCATCCCGCACCATGTTCCAAGCGGTACGGGATCACCGCAATACGCAAGCAGGGGAGATGGCGGCGCGACCTAGACGCGATCTTTCTAAACTGGATACCCAGACCAAAGGGTTTTTGGACGCAATCATCGTGGCATCGGATCCGTCGGTCATCGCCGCCTATGAAAAACGCATCGAGGCACTCGATACGGAAAAGCGGCTGATCAAGGATAAGCTGAACCAATCGCCAAATCCAGCCCGAACCTACGCTCGAATTACTCTCAAGCCTCTGGAAAATATGGGATTCCGGTTCACTAAACAGGCGGGGATCGGTGCTCAAACTAGCCTTTGCAGATCGTTTGGATGCGACCGCAGAACAGGTTATCTAACACCTGAATTATCATTACCATTCATGCTGTTAGGAAAAATATCTATGAACAAAAAAATGGTGCCGCTTACGTGACTCGAACACGTGACCCCCGCATTACGAATGCGATGCTCTACCAACTGAGCTAAAGCGGCTCTGATGCATGTATGATGCAACAAATGCGTTGCGTTTGGTTTAACGCCCTGCAATGCGGCGCTGAATACTCTCTATTGGCCAACAATTCAAGATGCAAACCCTTTGAAAAACCCTGCGCGTCACGATCATTTTTCAAGCTGCATCACAGAGCCAGCTTTTCAAGGATCTGGGCAACGATCTGCGGTTCACTGCGGGCGATATCGACATTGAAGGCCAATTCATCCGGGCCCGGCACTTCAAGCGTGTCAAACTGGCTGTCCAGCAGGCTGGGCGGCATGAAATGATTCTGCCGGGCGCGCATTCTGGTTTCGATCAGTGCCTTGCTGCCTTGCAGATAAATGAACAGCACGTCTTCACCTGCCGCTTTGGCAATGCGTGCGCGGTAGCTGCGTTTGAGCGCCGAGCAGGCGCAAAAGACCGTGCCTTTTTGCGATGCCATCTGCCGGCCGACCTGTTCAAGCCAGGGCCAGCGGTCCTCGTCCGTCAGCGCGATGGCAGCGCGCATCTTTTCAATATTGCCTGCCGGGTGAAAACTGTCGCCGTCCAGAAAGAAACCGCCCGTCGCATGTGCAAGCGCCGTTGCCATGGTTGACTTGCCGCAACCCGAAACACCCATCACGACAAACAGGCGCGCCATGTCAAAGGGAGACCGAGATGCCGCCATCGACATAAAGCGTGTGGCCGTTGACGAAGCTGGAGGCCGGTGCGGTCAGGAAAATACAGGCGCCGACCAGTTCGTCAACATTGCCCCAGCGCCCGGCCGGTGTGCGTTTTTCCAGCCATGCGGTGAAGTCCGGATCGCTGACGAGAGCCGCATTGAGCGGTGTGTCGAAATAGCCCGGCGCGATGGCGTTGACCTGCAGGCCGTATTTGGCCCAGTCGGTCGCCATGCCCTTGGTCAGATTGCCAACGGCGCCCTTGGTGGCTGTATAGGGCGCAATGCCGGGGCGGGCCAGCGCCGTTTGAACGGAGGCAATATTGACGATCTTGCCCTGGCCGCGCTTGATCATGTGGCGGGCGACCGCCTGGCCGACATTGAAGACGCTGGACACATTGGTCGCCAGCATTTTTTCAAACATAGCGGCAGGAAAATCCTCCAGAGGCGTGCGAAACTGCATGCCGGCATTGTTCACCAATATGTCGATCGCTCCATTGGCGCTCTCGAAGCCGTCAATGGCCGCGTTGACCGCGCCATTGTCAGTGACATCAAATGCCAGTTCGGATACGTTCAGGCCATCAGCGCGCAGCGTGCCTGTCGCCTCGGCAAGTTTTGCCCCATCGCGGCCATTGAGCACGATTTTGGCCCCGGCTTCACCCAGCCCCTTTGCAAGCGCCAGACCGATCCCCTGTGATGAACCGGTAATCAGGGCGGTGCGGCCTGACAGGTCAAAAAGTGCGTTTTGATGCGACAAGGTGTTTCCTCCGCCGAAAATTTCCGGCTCTATGCGGGCCTCAAAATGTATCGGCGCCTATGGATTCCAGCGCTGCATTGGCAACGGCAATATCCTGCTCGCCGGATCCTGAGCCGATACCGATGCCGCCAATGAGTTCGCCATCAAAAATGATTGGCAGGCCACCGGGCAGCGCCGTAACAGCGCCGCCGGTTGCTGCGGCAATGGGGGCGCGAAAGGATTCAGGAATGGCCGTGGTTGGTGCGGCATTGGAGGCTGCGGTGCGTGCCTTTGCCGTGGCGCTCTTGCGGCTGAGAAATTTGGCGCCGGTCATGCGGATTTCCCCATGCAGTTCACCACTTGCATCCACAATCACGATACATTGCGGTTGGCCGATTTCCTCAGCCTTGCTGATGGCGGCACTGAGCATCGTCATGGTCGCGGCATGGGTGAGTGTTTGGCGTGTCTTGAAGGCTTGCATTGGGAATTTCCTTGCGAAATCAGCGATCTATGTTATCGATAACACCTATTGCCGAGGAGAGAAACGATCATGTCCTGGTTTCGGAACGACGGACCGGCTGCTGTTACTTATGTGATGGGCAACGCGCCCGTCAAGCAAAGGGCAATTGGTTTTGGCGCGATAGGAGATGCAGTCACCAGCCCTTCAATCGTGTCACGGGGAAAAATGCTGGTCCCGCAGGTCGTTTCCAATGTATGTTTCGGTGGAAGAGCAAAACACCAATTTTACGCAACAGCCGCGACGAGCGGCGACGCACCTTTATTGAACGGGCAGGGGGAGCAGGGCCAGAATGGATAATCAAGCAGCAGACATTGGTCTGATCGGACTGGGTACCATGGGTGCAAACCTTGCACTCAATATAGCCGAAAACGGTTTCAAGGTGGCGGTCCATAACCGCACTGTCGAGAAAATCGAAGGCTTTATGCATGATGCCGGACCTCTGGCCAGCCAATTGGTGGCCTGCGATACGGTTGAAGAGCTGATCCGCGCGATCAAGCCACCCAGGGCGGTGATCCTCATGGTTCCCGCCGGTCCCGTGGTTGATGAATATATTGCGACCTTGCGCGCGCTGATGGATGATGACGACATCGTCATCGACGCGGGCAATGCAAATTTCCAGGACACCAACCGCCGGGCGGCCAGTGGGGCTCCGTTTCTTGGGATCGGTGTCTCTGGCGGCGAAGAAGGTGCACGTTTTGGTCCGTCGATCATGGGTGGCGGCCGAAAGGTCCACTGGGATCGTGTCGCGCCCATCCTGCAGGCCATCGCTGCCGATTATCAGGGCACACCCTGCGCCACATGGATGGGGGAGGGTGGTGCCGGACATGCCGTGAAGACCGTGCACAACGGCATCGAATATGCGGACATGCAGATGATCGCCGAAGCCTACGGCATCATGCGTGATGGCATGGGGCTGCACCCGGCGCAGATCGGCGATGTTTTCGAAGGTTGGAACACGGGCGTGCTGAAATCCTACCTGATGGAAATTTCCGCCACCGTGTCGAAGGCCGTTGATCCGCAGACCAATGCCCCCGTGCTGGACATCATTCTTGACCGGGCCGGCCAAAAGGGAACGGGCCGCTGGACAGCCATCGAGGCGCAGCATCTCGGCGTGCCGGCAACGGTGATCGAGGCGGCGGTTGCCGCCCGCAACCTGTCGTCACGGCTGGAAATGCGGCAAAAGGGCGAGTCGCTTTTTGGGGCTGCGCCACAAAGGCTGGCGGAAGGGCAATTGACGATTGACACTTTGGGCAATGCGCTCATCGCCGGCAAGATCATGTGCTACACGCAGGGCTTCGAATTGCTGGCAGCGCTTTCTGCGGCCAATGATTGGACATTGCCCATGCCGGAGATTGCCAAAGTATGGCGCGAGGGATGCATCATTCGCTCCACCATGCTCAACGACATGGCCAATGCATTGTCTGAGAGCCCGGATGCCAATTTGATGTTCTCGGATTTCTTTGCCAGGCTGATGCGCGAAACCCAGACGGATTTGCGTCAGACGGTCAGCCTTGCTGCGCAAAGCGGTCTGCCGGCGCCAGCGCTGTCTGCCGGGCTGTCCTATTTTGACATGATGCGGACCAGCCATTCAACGGCCAATCTGATCCAGGCGCAAAGAGACTTTTTTGGTGCCCATGGCTTTGAGCGTCGTGATGCCAAAGGCGCTCACCACGGCCCCTGGGGCTCAAACTCATGACAGCCGTGAGGCTGTCATGATTCCAGCAGATCCTTTTTGGCGGCCAGATATTCCATTTCCAGCTGGTCGACAAATTCTGCGACGGGCCGGACTTTCTTGACAGCGCCGATGCCCTGACCGGAACCCCATATGTCCTTCCAGGCCTTGGCGCCCGATGCCTTGCCATCAAAATCCATTTTCGATGCATCGGCCTGCGGCAGATCATCGGGGTCCATGCCCGATTGCGCGATGGATGGCTTGAGATAATTGCCGTGAATGCCGGTGAAATAATTGGAATAGACGATATCGGCGGAATTGCTGTCGACAATCATCTGTTTGTAGGCATCGACGGCCCGTGCCTCTTCTGTGGCGATGAACGGCGTGCCGATATAGGCCATATCGGCGCCCATGGCCTGGGCCGCCAGAACCGAGCGGCCATTGGCAATCGAGCCGGACAGCAGCAGCGGCCCGTCAAACCATTCGCGGATTTCCTGTATCAGCGCAAAGGGTGACAGGGGGCCTGCATGACCACCGGCACCGGCGGCAACGGCGATCAAGCCGTCTGCGCCCTTGCGTATCGCCGAATTGGCGTGCCGGTTGTTGATGATGTCGTGCAGGACGATGCCACCATAGGCGTGCACGGCTTCATTGACCTCGGGAACAGCGCCCAGCGAGGAAATGACAATCGGTACCTTGTATTTTTCGCACATCTGCAGATCGTGCTGCAGCCGCGTATTGGAACGGTGGACGATCTGATTGACGGCAAAGGGAGCGGCAGGGCGGTCGGGATTTTTTGCATTGTGATTGGCAAGCTCTTCCGTCATTTCCGCCAGCCATTCATCAAGCTGTGCTTCCGGGCGGGCATTCAGCGCCGGAAAGGAGCCGACGATACCGGCCTTGCATTGCGCAAGCACCAGCGGCGGATGGGAAATGATGAAAAGCGGTGCGCCGACAATCGGCAGGCGGAGATTTGTTTTCAAGATATCTGGAAGCGCCATGCTGCAATGTCCTGTGGTATGACCTTTACGGAAACGTAAGGGCGGGTTAGCAGACCTTTTGGGTGCTGAAAAGAATTTTCTAACGCTTTTATTTGCCTCAAGGCCTGTTAAAAGGCGAATTACGAACTAGATGCAGATCCATGTGTCATGGCTATTGACACAAGAGAAGTTGGCGAAGAGAACGTCGCCTCATATATTTTCGGCGAAAAATCATGCATATCAGCCCGCCAAAGGGAACTTTGCGTACACCTTTGGTGTTAACTGTGACACCTGATGTTTGTAAATGGGGATCAACCTGATAAGAGAGATTCGCTAAGGGACTTAGGCAGTTTATATGGGAATATGGCTGTCGCGCAGTCAGCGCTTTTGAGCCGCTGACCACATGGGGAACGAGCATTGAAGGCATTTGAGACGGCCATCCGGAACGCGTTGCAAAAAGCGGATGATAGCAATCCGGAACTGCGCGCACGGATTTATGATTCTGCTCGCAATGCATTGTCAAACAGTCACACAAAGCAGGGCAAATGGGGCAGCGATAGTGCGCGCGAGCAAACCCGTAAACTGGAAGCGCTGATCAACGTCATCGAGGCCGACTATCAAAAGCGCCCCCGCCGATCCGCTGCTGCGGGGCCAAAATCCGTTTTGCAGGACGTGCCACCACAAGCTCCGATCACCAACAACGCTTCAAAACAGGCAGCCCCGAAACAGGCAGCCCCGAAACAGGCAGTCCCGAAACAGGCAGTCCCGAAACAGGCAGCCCAAAAGCAGGCAACCACTGTCAACGACGGTAGCAATATCAGCCTGGCGGATGATGATGTTCAGATCGGTGGACAGATGCGCTCCGGGTCTCCCCGCCCCAATCAAACCCGCCCCAATCCGGCCCGCTCCAATCCAGCCCGCTCCAATACTGCCCCACTCAACGCGGCCCGCTCTGAACCTGGCCGTTACAATCCGTCCCGTTCCGGCCCGTCACGTGCCAATGCGCCCCGCTCCAAACCGGGTGCCGCTGGCCGGTCCCGTGATGGTCTGCAGCTTGATGCGCCTGAAAGAATTGTCGATGGGCAGCGACCCGATGCAATGCTGTTCAACGATGATGCGCGTTCTGCCGAGCGACCGGTCCGTGAGAAGCGCCGTCGGCCGTTCTTTGCAATCATCCTTGTGTCCGCTCTTGTCCTTGCTGCGGTGGGAATTGGATTCCTCTGGGTGATCTTCAGCGGGCTGATGCTCAGCCCCGAGCAACGCGACACAAGTGTCCCCAATCCACCGGCGACCATAAACGGCGATGCCTTTGTCGGAAATCCATCGGCTGATGGCGAGTTTTCCGGAGAATGGATTGATGTCTTCACCCCGGAAGATATCTCCCGGGTTGCAGGACGCGGCAGTGTCAAGGCGGCCTTGATCGAAAGCAATGGCCGTTCGGCCTTGCAGGTGGTCTCGCAAAGTCCTGATATACAGGGCGAAGTCCTGTTTGAACTGGGACGCGGCATTCTGGATACGCTTGCAGGAGATCAGGCTCTGGTGGCCATGACCCTGCGCTCAAGCACCGATGCGACAACCCAGATCTATGTCAAATGTCAGCTTCCCGGTGGTGGCGATTGCGGACGACGACGTTTTGATGTGACCTATGAAACCAATGATATTGTGTTCAGCCTTGATCTTTCCAACGTGCGCAACGGTGGCGGCGAGTCAGGCATTCTGGCGTTGAACAGCGATGTCTCGGGCTCCAACAAGGGCATCAATATCTACGCCATTCGCATTCGTCCACAATAGGGATCAACACGCCCCTTTTGGTTTCATGGTGCAAGCGGCGCAGATGGTTCGACAGTGTCAATCGCCGACGAAACCCGGGCCCTTGCCCAGTATTTTTTTGTCGATCTCACCGATGGCGTCAATATCCTTGCCCTCATAGGGCAGGTTGTGCAGCATGTGCCGTATGAGGTTCAGGCGCGCGCGGCGTTTGTCATTGGCTCTGATAACGGCCCAGGGTGCGTGGTCCGTGTGGGTGTGCTCCAGCATCAGGTCCCGCTTTTTTGTATAATCGTCCCATTTGTTGAGGCTTGCCATATCCATTGGCGAGAGTTTCCATGACTTCAGCTGGCTGTGCCGGCGGTCATGAAATCGTTTCAACTGCATTTCGCGGCCGATATTGAGCCAGAATTTGAACAGATGAATGCCCTCGCGAACCGGCATACGCTCGAAAAGCGGCGTGTCCTGAAGAAAGCTCTCATGCTCTTGCGGTGTGCAAAAGCCCATGACCGGTTCAACACCGGCGCGGTTGTACCAGGAACGATCAAACATCACCATTTCACCGGCGGTCGGAAAATGGTCGATGTAGCGCTGATAATACCATTGCCCCTGTTCCTTGTCGGTCGGCTTTGGCAGGGCCACAATGCGTGCCGTGCGCGGGTTCATGAAGGCGCGTGTTGCTCCGATGGAGCCACCCTTGCCGGCGGCGTCGCGTCCTTCAAAAACAGCGATCACCCGTTCGCCGCTGGTCTGCAGCCAGGATTGCACCTTGACCAGTTCGATTTGCAGCGCCTCCAGTTGCTCCTCATAGATCCCCCGTTTGAGCTTCTTGTCATAGGGGTAATCGTCGGAGCCGAACGCCTTGTCCTCAATCCAGTCGGGCAGGTCGGGATTATCAATATCGAACAGGCGTTTTTCGCCATTGATCTTCAGTTCAACGGATCTGTCCGACTTTTTCTTCGACATCTGTTCATTCCCGATCATTGGTGGCCATTCACCCTGGCAGAAACCTGATCATAGCATGCAAGAGTCAATATTCGGTTGCAAAGATTGTTCGATTGCATCAGGCCGATAGAACGGGCCGATAGAACGGGCCGATAGAACGGGCCGATAGAACGGGAACATTCATCGTAGTGTCACCTTTCGCCGTTAAATGCGGGAATCTGCCCGCCACAATGGCCTGCCCGCCACAATATCTTGCAGCCGTGTGGACTATTCATCGAACTTTTGCATTGTGGCCGGGCAGGCGATAGATGTGGACGGCGCCGCAGGGCAGCCGTCCTGATCAAACTCAATGTTGGAATCGAACCCGGAAACATGCAGGAATTTCGACAGAATATCGCGCAGCGGCTCTATGATGCACGCTACACTCTGGTTGCCTCGGCTGCGTTTGGCCTGGCGCTCGAACTGGTGGAAGGCGTGCCGCGCTGGCAGGTCCTGAGCGGCATGGCGCTGATATTTGTCGCGGCGGCCCTGCCGACCCGTTCCCGGTCTGCCCGCAAGCAAGAACGCATCTTGCGCAAGGAAGGCCGGCAGCCTCTGGAGACCATTGTCTTTACCACCTGTGAGGCATTGGAGGACCCGGCATTCATTCTGGCGCCGGGCGGCACGCTGAAATATCAAAACAAGGCCGCCATCGCGCAATTCGGAACCATGACGATCGGCCGCCATCTTTCATCGCGTCTGCGCGCGCCAGCCATTCTGGATCTGGTGGAAAAGGCAATGGCGACCAAAGATGACTATACGAGCGAATATGTGGAGAAGGTGCCGACCGAGCGCTGGTACCGGGTGCGCATAGCGCCTATGGCGGCGATTGCCGACATGAAGGGCGGCAGTGAACTTTATATGCTGACCCTGCGCGATCAGAGTGAATCGCACCGCATGGATCGCATGCGGACCGACTTCATAGCCAATGCCAGCCATGAACTGCGCACACCGCTTGCTTCGCTTTCCGGTTTCATCGAGACTCTGCGCGGTCCTGCCAGGGATGATCCCGAGGCGTGTGAGCGTTTTCTGGGGATCATGTTCGAACAGGCGGGCCGCATGACGCGGCTTGTGGACGATCTGCTTTCCCTGTCCCGGCTTGAAATGAAATCCCATATGGTGCTGACCGGTGAGGTGGACCTTCCGGCATTGATCCACCATGTGCTCGATACGCTCAAGCCTCTGGCCGAAAACCTCGGCGTGACGGTCCGCTATGAGGCCCCGGAAAAGCCTGTTGTCGTGTCAGGTGATCGCGACGAACTCATTCAGGTCTTTGAAAACCTGATAGAGAATGCCTGCAAATATGGCCAAAGCGGCAAATTCGTCGATGTTGCCATTCGCCAGAGCGACGACGCGGCCTTTCCGGTGGAAGTCATGGTGCGTGATTTTGGGCCGGGTATTCCAAGAGAACATGTGCCCCGCCTGACGGAGCGCTTCTACCGGGTCAGTGTCGAGGCCAGCCGATCGAAAAAGGGCACCGGCCTTGGACTTGCCATTGTCAAACATATTCTGACCCGTCACCGCGCCAGGCTTGTGGTTCACTCCACGGTGGGAGAGGGCTCGGAGTTTTGTGTCAGATTCAGCCAGCAAAAGCGCTGAGTCAATTTATTGCTTATAAAAACACAATAAATACAGCAATTTAACCTGTCACAAACTTGTAATCATTGCGTCATAAAACTGCGTTGAACGGGCTGCTAAAAGTCATGAGCCAGCGGGGGTACCGTTGTGCTGACCATGAATGATCAAACAGACCGCATTGACCGGAGATTCCTATGAAAACACTTCGCCTTACCGCCGCCGTCCTGCTGGCATCGGCCGCTTTTGCCGGCGCTGCAGCAGCGCGCGACCAGGTCCAGATTGCTGGATCATCGACCGTATTGCCCTACGCAAAAATCGTTGCCGAAACTTTCGGCGAAATCTTTCCGACCTACAAGACACCCATCGTTGAATCCGGTGGTTCTTCGGGCGGCCTGAAAGAATTCTGCAAGGGCGTTGGCCCGCAGACCGTTGATATCGCAAACTCTTCGCGTTCCATTCGTGAGAGCGAAATCGAGGCCTGTGCAGCAAATGGCGTCACCGAAATCCAGGAAATCCGCATTGGTTATGATGGCATCGTCTTTGCCACCGACATCAACGGACCTGATTTCAAGCTGACACCAAAAGATGTCTATCTGGCGCTTGCTGCCAATATCATCGTGGATGGCAAAGCCGTCGCAAACCCCAACAAGAAATGGTCGGACGTCAACGCCGATCTGCCTGACTGGGACATCAATGCATATATTCCCGGTGAAAAACACGGCACCCGCGAAGTCTTTGAAGACAAGCTGCTGGAAGTCGGTTGCGAAGAAGTCGGCGACAAGCAGGTCCACATGGATGGCGGCATGGATAAAAAGGCCGCCGGCAAGGCCTGTATCGCTGTGCGCAAGGACGGTGGCGCAGTCGATATCGACGGTGACTACACGGAAACACTGGCGCGTATCGACTCCAATAAAACCGGTGTGGGCGTCTTCGGTCTGGCTTTTTATGAAAACAATGCTGACAAGCTGAAGGTTGCCACGGTCAACGACATTGTGCCGGACACGGAAACCATTGCTGCCGGTATCTATCCGGTATCGCGGCCGCTTTTCTTCTACGTCAAGAAGGCCCATCTCGGCGTCATTCCCGGCCTGAAGGAATATGTCGAGTTCTTCACATCCGACCAGATGATCGGCCCGGATTCTCCGCTGGCTGAATATGGTCTGGTTTCCGCGCCTGAAAACGAGCGTGAAGACGTACGCAAGAACTTCACAGACGGAAAGCTGCTTTAACAGCGGACTGATTTCAGGGGCGCATTTGTTGCGCCCCTGATCAACCCTCTTTGCCTCAACGTATCCCTGCCCGATCCCACTGCCTGATCCCCTGCCTGTCTGGAGCCTGGTTCATGAACGCTGCAACCACCATCGTGATCGTCCTGTGTCTGGCCGCACTTGGATATGTGGCAGGTCGCCTTCGCGCCAATCAGGTGGCGGGCAATGTGGCGTCCAGCCTGCATTCCCGGCCCGGTTATTATGGCGCCTTTGTTGCCATATTTACCGCGCTTCCCGCGCTCCTGGTGCTCGCCGCTTGGCTGATCATCAGTCCACTGGTCATCAACAGTCAGGTTTTTGACAGCCTTCCCCAGGACATTCAGGCGCTGCCCGACACGGACCATGCCCTGCAAATGGGCAAAATCAATTCCATCGCCCAGGGGCTTGCGCAATTGACCCCAGAGGACGAGGCCCGGCTGAAATCGGGCGCTGTCGATATGCGCTCTCTGTTGGGGGAAAAGGGTGTCGCCATTGCCGGTGAAGTGGATGATTACATGCCCGCCGCCGCCCGCAAGCTGAGCGCCATGCATTCTGCCAGCGAGCTCTATCGCACCGGGGCGACAATTTTGCTGGCTGCCGCCGGTCTTTTATGGGCCTGGATGCAAATCAAACCCAGAATGCGGGCGCGCAACAGCGTCGAGGCCGTGATCATTGCCGGTTTGATGCTGGCATCCAGCATTGCCGTCCTGACGACCGTCGGCATCGTTCTGTCCATGGTCTCGGAAACCTATCGGTTCTTCTCCTCCGTGCCGCCGCTCGAGTTCTTTTTCGGCACCGTCTGGGATCCGCGTTTTGCCGCCGCCGGTGAGGCCGATTCCGCCGGTCAGTTTGGTCTCATCCCGCTGCTTGCCGGCACGCTCTACATCGCCTTTGTGGCGATGCTTGTTGCCGTGCCCATCGGCCTTTATGCGGCGATTTACATGTCGGAATATGCCGGGCAGCGCATGCGCTCGGTGGTCAAACCCCTGTTGGAGGTGCTCGCCGGCATTCCGACCATTGTCTATGGTTTCTTCGCACTGACGACCGTCGGACCCTTTCTGCGCGATATCAGTGCGCAGATCCATGGATTGGCTTTTGGTGAGGTCTCCTCCTTCATTCAGGCACAGAGCGTCCTGACCGCCGGTTTTGTCATGGGCATCATGCTCATTCCTTTCGTCTCGTCGCTGTCGGATGATATTATCACCGCTGTGCCGCAGGCCATGCGTGACGGGTCACTGGGCCTTGGCGCCACCCATTCGGAGACCATCCGCCGGGTCATTTTTCCGGCAGCTCTTCCGGGCATCGTCGGCGCCTTGCTGCTGACCGCATCGCGGGCCATTGGCGAGACGATGATTGTGGTTCTGGCCGCCGGTGTTGCCGCCCGCCTTTCCCTCAATCCCTTTGAACCGATGACGACGGTGACGGTGAAAATCGTCAACCAGCTCACCGGGGACCTGGAGTTCACCTCGCCGCAAACGCTGGTGGCCTTTGCTCTGGGTATTACACTTTTCGTGATCACACTTTGTCTGAATTTTTACGCGCTCTATATCGTGCGCAAATATCGGGAGGCGTACGAATGAGCGACGCTGTCACACCGCCTGCCGCTGTTGCCGGCACGGGCATTCAAAAACGCGACATCGGCATCAAGCGCAGATATGCCGCTGAGCGGCGTTTCAGGGCCTATGGTCTGATCGCCATTGCGCTCGGCATGCTGTTTCTTGCAGCCTTGCTCTACACGGTGATTTCCAAGGGGTATACGGCCTTCCAGCAGACCGCCATCAGCGTTCCGGTGACATTTTCCGAAAAGATCATCGATCCCAAGGGTGAGGGCGCGCAGAACCCGCAGGGGCTGATGATGGCCAATTATCCGGTGCTGGCCCGCAATGGTCTGGTCAAGGAACTGGGGATTGATCCGAAGAACAAGAAACTGGTGAGTGCAGCCGGCAAAATGCTGTCTGCCGGGTCTCGTGTGCAATTGCGCGATATGGTACTCGCCGATCCCTCGATCATCGGCAAAACCCTGCCCGTGTGGATCCTGGCAAGCGGTGATGTGGATTCAGCTTTCAAGGGGCAGGTCGATCTGTCCGTTGATCAGGCCCGCCGTCAGGTCGATGACCAGCAGATTGCCTGGATGAATCAATTGGCCAAGGACAATATTCTGGTCAAACGTTTCAACACGGGGCTGTTTACCAATGGCGCCTCAAGCCGCGCAGAGACCGCCGGAGTGGGTGTTGCGATCATCGGTTCGCTCTACATGATGGGCATCGTTCTGGTTCTGGCGTTGCCCATTGGCGTTGCGGCGTCGATCTATCTGGAAGAATTCGCGCCGAAAAACCGCTGGACGGATCTCATCGAGGTCAACATCAACAATCTTGCTGCGGTGCCTTCCATCGTCTTCGGCCTCTTGGGACTTGCCGTCTTCATCAATTTTGCCGGCATGCCGCGATCCGCGTCGCTGGTCGGTGGTCTGGTCTTGAGCCTGATGACCCTGCCGACCATCATCATCGCCACCCGGGCGGCCTTGAAGGCGGTGCCGCCGTCCATTCGCGCTGCTGCCCTTGGCCTTGGCGCATCGCGCACGCAGATGGTTTTCCATCATGTGTTGCCGCTTGCCGCCCCCGGCGTGATGACCGGCACCATTATCGGCCTTGCTCAGGCGCTGGGTGAAACAGCCCCGTTGCTGCTGATCGGAATGGTGGCCTTTGTAGTCGGCTTTCCGGCCAGTCCAATGGACCCGGCCACGGCATTGCCTGTGCAGATCTTCATGTGGGCCAATGAAGCCGAACGGGCATTCGTCGAGCGCACATCCGGTGCTATCATCATATTGCTGGGCTTTCTGGCCGTGATGAATATCACCGCAATCATATTGCGTCGTCGCTTTGAGCGGCGTTGGTAGAATTGAGCAAAGCGCGCTAAAAAGTGAATGCGCGCCGACCAGTTGAATGTGCGCCATCACGACAGGCGCCGGATTGAGGTTTTGAAGGATGAACATGATGTCGGAAGCAGCAGTAGAAGCAGCGGTGGGAGCAACAGCCGCCACGCAGCCACCGATCAAGATGCAGGGCCGTCTGGTCAATGTGTCCTATGGAGACAATCAGGCGCTTTTTGATGTGGATCTGGATGTCCGCCTGCATCAGGTCACAGCGCTGATCGGACCGTCAGGCTGTGGCAAGTCGACCTTCCTGCGTTGCCTCAACCGCATGAATGACACGATTGACGGCTGCCGCGTCAAGGGCAGCATCACGCTGGATGGCGCTGATATCTATGACCCCTCCATTGATGTGGTGGAACTGCGCGCAAATGTCGGCATGGTCTTTCAAAAACCCAACCCATTCCCCAAGACCATCTATGAAAATGTTGCCTATGGCCCGCGCATTCACGGACTGGCCACCGGCAAGGCCGAGATGGACGAAATTGTCGAAACGAGCCTGCGCAAGGCAGGCCTGTTCGAAGAGGTCAAGGATCGTCTGCAAAGCGCAGGAACGGGGCTTTCCGGCGGTCAGCAGCAGCGCCTTTGCATCGCACGGGCGATCGCCGTCAGCCCTGAGGTGATCCTGATGGATGAACCCTGTTCGGCGCTGGATCCCATCGCCACCGCAAAGGTCGAGGAACTGATCGACGAATTGCGGGTCAATTACACCATTGTCATCGTCACCCATTCCATGCAGCAGGCGGCCCGTGTTTCGCAGCGCACAGCCATGTTCCATCTGGGCCGGCTGGTGGAAGAAGGCGCCACCGACAAGATGTTCACCAATCCGGATGACCAGCGCACCCAGGATTACATTACCGGCCGCTACGGCTGATTTTACACGCACAGGAACTATCATGAGTGACCAGAAGAATCCGACCATGCCGGCGGCGCATACCGTGTCTTCCTATGATGATGAATTGCAATTCTTGGTGCGCCGTATTTCGGAAATGGGCGGCATTGCCGAGCGCATGGTGGAGGAATCCGTTGCTGCGCTGGTCAATTCCGACGCTGCATTGTCGCAGAAAGTCATATCGGATGACCTTCTGCTTGATGATGCGGAGCGGCAGATTGGCGAGAAGGCCGTTCTGATCATCGCCAAACGCCAGCCCATGGCGTCCGATCTGCGCGATATCATCGGCTCGATCCGCATTGCTGCCGATCTTGAGCGGGTTGGCGACATGGCAAAAAACAATGCCAAGAGGGTGCTTGCCGTTCAGGGCATGGCGCAGCCGAAAAAGCTGGTGCGCGGCATTGAACACCTTTCCGAACTGGCCCTGACGCAGTTGAAAGAGGTGCTTGACGCCTATTCGTCGCGGTCGTCGGAACTGGCCAATTCGGTGCGCCAGCGCGATGATGAAATAGATGCCATTTACACGTCGCTGTTTCGTGAATTGCTGACTTACATGATGGAAGATCCCCGCAACATCACGGCCTGCACGCATCTCCTGTTCTGCGCAAAAAACATTGAACGCGTTGGTGACCATGCGACCAATATCGCCGAGACGGTCTACTACATGGCAACCGGCTCGCAACTGACGACAGAGCGGCCCAAGGACGACGAAACAGCCAGTGTCGTTGTCGAGAATTGAACCGATGCGTAATGAGTTCGGGGCAAGCGCCCCGATCGGAGAATGAATATGGGTATGGTACCACAAATAACAGTCGTCGAAGACGAGGAGGCGCTGAGCGTTCTTCTGCGTTACAACCTGGAGGCCGAAGGCTATGAGGTCGATACGATTCTGCGCGGCGACGAGGCCGAGGTAAGGCTGCAGGAACGTGTGCCCGATCTGCTGATCCTCGACTGGATGCTTCCGGGTCTTTCCGGCATAGAATTATGCCGCCGGCTGCGGGTGCGTCCGGAAACTGAACGCCTGCCAATCATCCTGCTGACCGCCAGGGGCGAGGAAAGTGAACGGGTGCGCGGGCTTTCGACGGGCGCTGATGATTATGTCGTCAAACCCTTCTCGACGCCCGAACTGATGGCCCGGGTGCGCGCTCTGCTGAGGCGATCCAATCCGGAATCCATATCGACGCTTCTCAAACACGGCGATATCGAGCTCGACCGCGAGACCCATCGTGTCTATCGCCGCGGCCGCGAAATCAAGCTCGGACCGACGGAATTCCGCCTGCTGGAATTTTTCATGGCCTCGCCGACGCGGGTCTTTGCGCGATCACAATTGCTGGACGGCGTTTGGGGGCATGACATCTATGTCGATGAACGCACGGTTGATGTGCATGTCGGTCGGCTGCGCAAGGCCCTCAATCTGGCCAATATGCGCGATGTCATCCGCACCGTGCGCGGTGCGGGCTATTCGCTGGAAAGCTGAAAGGCATGCGCTGTTTGACTGGTGGCCCGTCAGCGGGCCAGCCAGCCGCCATCCACATTGAGAACGCAGCCATGCACATAGCGTGCTGCCGGTGAGGCCAGAAAAACCGCTGCGCCTGCAATATCTTCCGGCTTGCCCCAGGCACCGGCCGGAATCCGGGCGAGTATTTCCCGGTTGCGGTTTTCATCTGCGCGCAGCGCCACCGTATTGTTGGTTGCGATATAGCCCGGCGCAATGGCATTCACATTGATGCCCCTGAAGGCCCATTCATTGGCCAGAATTTTTGTCAGGCCTGCGACCCCGTGTTTCGATGCGGTATAGGACGGCACGCGGATGCCGCCCTGGAACGACAGAAGCGAAGCAATGTTGATGATGGAGGCGTGGGCGCCGCGCGCCAATGCATGTTTTGCAAAGGCCTGGGCGGTGAAGAAAACCGCCTTCAGGTTGACGTCCATCACATCGTCCCAGTCGATCTCCGTGAAATCCAGCGAGTCGGCGCGACGGATGATGCCAGCATTGTTGACCAGGATATCCAGGTCTCCGTGCTCAGCCAGCACTGCGGCGCTGGCCATCGGATCTGCAAGATCCAGCGCGGCGATGTGCGCTTTGCCACCCATTTTCGCAATGGCGTCGACAGTCTCCTCGGCCGGTGTGCGTCCGGCGCATATGACTTCGGCGCCTGCCGATGCCAGCCCAAGCGCGATGCCCTGACCGATGCCGGTATTGGCGCCGGTGACAAAGGCCCGCCTGCCTTCAAGCGAGAAGCTCGGGGCCGCAAAACTCATCGCAGCGTCTCCATGGACACCATCTCCACGTCCTTGTAGTCGACATTGTCTCCGGCCATCGCCCAGATGAACGTATAGGAGGCCGTACCGGCACCGCTGTGCAGCGACCAGGGCGGCGAGAGAACGCCATCGAGATTTTTCATCACCAGATGGCGCGTTTCATCCGGCTCGCCCATGAAATGCATGACGCGCGCCTCTTCCGGCAGATCGATATACAGATAGGCCTCGGAACGCCGGTCGTGGACATGGGCGGGCATGGTGTTCCAGACTGAACCGCTGGACAATTTGGTCATGCCGACTACCAATTGGCAGGACTTCATGACGTCGGGATGGATGAATTGATAGATCACCCTTTCGTTCGATGTTTCTTTGGCGCCGAGTTCCACGGTTGCCGCATCGCCGATCCGGATGTGGCGCCTGGGGTGGGCCGTATGGGCAGGGGCGGAGAGAATGTAGAATTTCGCATTCTTCGCAAAGGTGACGGGGCCCGATCCCATCGGCAGATAGAGCATGTCGCCCTTTGCCATGTCATGGGTTTCGCCGCCGGCCGCCACTGATCCGTCACCCTCGACACAGACGACCACCATTTCGCGGCGATCAAGAATGCTTTTGGTGCCGCATTCCCTGACTTCATCAAGCACCAGTGAAGCACCATCGGGAACGGCGCCACCGACGATCATGCGGTCATAATGGCTGTAGCACAGCCGGATTTCCCCCGGCTGAAACATGGTGCCGACATGGAAATTGGCACGCAGGGCATCGGTATCAAAGGTTTTGGCGGTTTTTGGATCAATCGCCTGGCGGGTTTCAACGGTGAGCATTTGCAGTCCTTCCAGATCAGAGAAAATCGTCCCGACGGGGCGTGAATGTATCGATGAGTTTTCCGGCTTCATGGCAATGACAGCCATGCACGGCGTTTGACGGGATGACAAAGCTGTCGCCTGCTTCCACATCAAAGGCTTCGCCGTCGATGGTGAATGTGAAACGCCCTTCTGCGACATAGGTCGACTGAACATGCGGGTGATTGTGCAATGCGCCTTCACCGCCTGCGGCAAATGAAAAGGCCACGACCATCAGGTCGGGACTCTCCGACAGGACCTGCCGTTTGACGCCCGGGCCCGGTTCGGCGATGGGATATTTTTTTACATAACTCATGTGTCTTCCTCAGTGAAACAGGGATGGCAGCCAAAGGGAAAGCGCCGGTATGTAGGTGACCACCATCAAGGTGGCGAAGGCGGCGCCATAGAAGGGCCAGATGCTGCGCACCGCATCCCAGATGGGAATGCGCCCGACGGCACAGCCAACGAAAAGCACGGCGCCGACCGGTGGCGTGCACAGGCCGATGCCCAGATTCAGGATCAGGATCACGCCGAAATGCACCGGATCAACGCCGAAGGCGACGGCCACCGGCAGGAAGATCGGTGTGGTGATGACGATCAGCGGAGACATGTCCATGAAGGTGCCAAGGATCAGCAGCACGATGTTGAGCAGCAACAGGATGACGATCGGATTGTCGGAAATGCCCTTGAGCAGAACCACCATGGAGGCAGGCACCCGCGTATAGGCCAGCAACCAGCCGAAGGCCGCCGCACAGCCGATCACCATCAGCACCATGGCGGTGGTGCGCACAGCGGCGAATGTGGCCTCCTTGAAGTCACTCCAACTCAGGCTGCGATAGACCAGAAAGGTCACCAGCAGGGCGTAGACGACAGCAATATTGGAGCTTTCCGATGCGGTAAAAATGCCGGAGCGCACGCCACCGAAAATGATGGCGACCAGAATGAGACCGGGCGCGGCGGAGACAAACAGCCGGCCCATTTCGCGAAAACCCTGAAAGGGTTCTGTCGGATAGCCGCGCTTGCGGGCGACATACCAGGCAGCGCACATCAGCGACAGCGCAAGCACCAGCCCCGGAATGATGCCGGCGGTAAACAGGTCGGCGATGGAAATCTTGCCGCCTGCGGAAATCGAATAGATGATCATATTGTGGGATGGCGGGATCATCAGGGCGATGATCGAACCGACCACGGTGATATTGACCGCATAGTCGACGCCGTAGCCGCGGGCTTTCATCTGCGGCACCATCAGGCTGCCGACGGCGCTGGCATCGGCAGCCGCCGAGCCGGAGACGCCGCCAAACATCACCGACGCCATGATGTTGACCTGACCCAGTCCACCGCGCAAATGACCCACCATCGAACCGGCCAGAGCGACCAGCCTGCGGGCAATGTCGCCGCGCACCATCAGGTCACCGGCATAGATGAAAAACGGAATGGCCATCAGTGCAAACACGGACACACCCGAGTTCAGACGTTGAAAGACCACCACCGGGGGAAGCCCGAGATAGGCAATTGTTGCGAAGCTCGAAACACCAAGGCAAAAGGCCACCGGCGTGCCGATCAAAAGCAGGAATGTGAATGTTCCGAAAAGGACCCAGAGTTCCATTACGCGTCCTCAATCGGGTCTTCGCCAAAGCGGGCGGTTGGCAGGCCGGCAGCGCGGCGGGCAACCCGTTCAACGGAAAACAGAATAATCAAAAGGCCGCCGGCAATCAGCGGAATGAAATCGAAAGCCCCGGAAATGCCCAGGCTCGGCAATTTGTTGCCAGCCGTCTTCATCGCCAATTGGCCGCCGTAATAAGCCATGCCAATTCCGAAGGTGACGACAACCAGATCCGACACTGTGTGCAAGATGAGCTTCAGACGCGTTGGAATGAGGTAGAGCAGTATATCGAAGGACAGATGATAGCCCTCGCGAATACCGACCGCAGCACCGAGGAAAATGAACCAGCCCATGATCATCACCGCTGCGGGCTCCGTCCATGGCAGACTGTCATTCAACACATACCGCCAGAACACCTGGGCGGCGATGAATATGGTCATCAGCACCAGCCCGATACCGGCGGTCCACAGTGCCAGATGGGCCAATCGACCCAAATAAAACGCCAGACGTTCCATTCTGTCCCGCAATTGCTTTTACCTTTGATGGGAGGAAGCCCGCGCTGAAAGCGCGGGCAACTGTCTTATTGCGTGGCCTGAATTTCGCTGACCATTTTCTTCAGCTTGTCCGATTTGACGTATTTTTCGTAAACCGGCTTCATGGCATCGATGAACGGTGTCTTGTCGATATCCGTGACGATTTCGACGCCTGCGGCGCGCACCTTGTCTTCAGATATTTTTTCCTGCTTGACCCAAAGGTCGCGCATCACGCCAACGGAATTTCTTGCCGCCGTGCGCACTTTGGCCTGCTCATCGGCTGACAATTTGTCCCAGGTCTTCTTCGACATGACCAGGACTTCAGGCACGATCAGATGCTGATCGAGCGTGTAGTATTTCGCCACTTCAAAGTGGCCTGACGTGTCATAGGAAGGCCAGTTGTTTTCAGCGCCATCGATAACGCCTGTCTGGATGGACGAATAGACTTCACCATAGGGCATGGGTGTTGCATTGGCGCCCAAAGCCGACACCATGTCGACGAACATGTCGGACTGCATCACGCGGAACTTCATGCCCTTCAGATCATCCATGGAATTGATCGGCTTTTCGCGATTGTAGAAGCTGCGCGAGCCACCATCATAGAATGCCAGACCGATCAGATCATGATCCGCAAAGGCATCCAGAATCTGCTGACCAACCGGTCCGTCCATCACCTTGTGCATATGATCGACCGAGCGGAAAATATAGGGCAGCGAAGGAACCTGGGTTTCTTCGATAATATTGTTGAAGGGCCCGAGACTCACGCGGTTCATGTCAATGGCGCCGAACTGCGTCTGTTCGATCGTGTCCTTTTCCTCACCAAGCTGCTTGGAATGGAAAATTTCGATGCACAATTTGCCATCAGTTGTGGATTCCAGTTCGGCGCCCATTGCTTTGACAGCCTCGACAGTCGGATAGCCATCAGGATGGGTGTCCGACGATTTGAGCGTCATCTCGCAGGCGCCAGCCATCGAGACGAAGGCAACACTTGCCACCAGTCCCGCCACTATTGATTTCATTCTCATCATTTCTCTTCTCCCTTGGTCGCTCTTCAGAGCTGATAGGCCTGCTTGGCAAGCCGGTATGCGAGGTCATTGGCGACCTCAAACGCCTCGTTTTCGCGCAGCCGCCCGGTGGCGACCAGCGTTGCGAGGAATGCGCAGTCGGAACGTCGCGCCAGATCGTGCCTTGCGGGAATCGAGCAAAAGGCCCGCGTGTCATCATTGAATCCGACCGTGTTGTAAAAACCGCATGTTTCCGTGGTTGTTTCGCGAAACCGGCGCATGCCCTCATAGCTGTCGAAGAACCACCAGGGCGGGCCCAGTTTCAGCGCCGGATAGGCACCGGCAAGCGGCGCGAGTTCGCGGGAAAAGGTCGTTTCATCAAGCGTAAACACGATGATCGTCAGATTTTTTTCCATGCCGACGGCATTCAGCAGCGGTCTTAGTGCATGGACAAAATCTGTTTGCGCCGGAATATCAAACCCCTTGTCGCGGCCGTAGGCCTGCGCCACGCTTTTCGAATGATTGCGCACAGCGCCGGGGTGGATTTGCAGCACGAGGCCGTCATTCAGGCTCATCCGGGCCATTTGTGTCAGCATATGACCACGAAAGGCGTCAGCTTCCTGGCGGGTGCATTGCCCGGCCAGCGCCGTGGCGAAAAGAGCCGCAGCTTCAAAGGGCGGCAGATCCTCGGTGCGCGCGCTGGCATGGCCGTGGTCGGTGGCTGTGGCGCCCATCGATTTGAAAAAGGCGCGGCGTATGCGATGCGCATCCAGATAGCCATTGTAGGAACTGGTATCACAGCCGGTGATATCACCCAGCTTTCGCACATTGTCTGCAAAGCCTTCAAATTCCGGGTCAACCACTGCGTCCGGCCGATAGGTGGTCAGCACCCGGCCGTTCCAGTCGGATTTCGCGATCATCTCATGCCAGCGCAGGTCGTCCAGCGCGCTTTCCGTGGTGGCGATGGCCTCGATGTTGAAGCGCTCGAACAAGGCGCGCGGGCGAAAGTCCTGGGAGGACAGGCAGGCGTCGATATGTTGGTAATAGTGTTCGGCGGTATCGCTGCTCAAAGGCACGTCCAGCCCGAACACCTGCTCGAAGGAATGGTCCAGCCAAAGCGCAGACGGCGTGCCGCGAAAAAGAAAATAATGATCGGCAAACAGCTGCCAGATGGCGCGCGGGTCTTGTTCGACCGGCTGGCCGTCCTGCCGTGGAACGCCCAGTTCCCCCATGGAAATTCCCTGAGAGGCCAGCATGCGGAACACATAGTGATCGGGAATGACAAAGAGTTCAGCGGGGTTTTTGAAAACATCGTTTTCGGCGAACCAGCGCGGGTCCGTATGGCCATGGGGACTGAGAATAGGCAGATCGCGCACGCTCTCGTAAAGCCTGCGAGCGATGGCGCGCGATTGTGGTTCCGACGGAAACAACCGGTCGGTGTCCAGTAAACCCATGAAGCCCTCCCATGACAGGCGAAACTGAATGTCCATCTGCCAACTAGTAATCTAATATTCCAGTTGAAAAAATCTGTCAACTGGGCCATAGAAACATTCATCAAAAGGAGTGAACGATGGCAGACCTTACAAGCCTGAGAGCGATCGGCCCGATAGCGACGCCGTCAATCAGTGAGCTTGTCTACGAAGAATTGTACCGCCGGGTGGTTGAGCATGAGCTGACGCCGGGGACAAAGATTTCGGAAGCCGATGTCGCCCAGCAGCTGGAGGTATCGCGCCAGCCGGTTCGGGACGCATTCTCACGCCTGGCGCGCCTTGGATTCCTGGTCATTCGTCCGCAGCGGGCAACGACCATCGCGCCCATTTCCGTTGAATCGGTCATGCAGGCCAAGTTCATTCGCACGGCAATCGAGATTGAGACAGCCGCACTGGCCGCCGAGCGGCGAACCCAGGCCGATATTGACCGGCTGGCGCAGAATATCGAGCTGCAGCGCAAGGCCGTGGCAACCGGATCGCGGAAGGATTTCCACAAGCTGGATGATCTTTTTCACGAGGAACTGTGCAAGATTGCCGGTGCGGGTTTTGCCTGGTCGATGATCCGTGAGAAAAAGGGCCAGATGGACCGTGTGCGCTTCTTTTCACTGGAAATCGGCGCCCCCAGCGCCCTGGCCGATCATGTGGCGGTCTTTGATGCTCTGGTGGCGGGTCGCAACGAGGACGCCAGCAAGAACATGCGTATCCACCTTTCGCGCATCACCGATATATTGGACAAATTGCGTGCGGTTGACGGGTCCGTTCTCAAGGAAGACCTGTCCTGAGACGATCGGCCCGCGACACAGGGCAGGTCGCGATTTTCAGTCCCGTTGTTTGTCCATGAACTGACGGATTTCCGTCAGGCCCGGCACCAGTTGGTTGACGCTTTCGGGCGGAAATTTTTCAGCCAGCGTGGCCAGAAATGGCGCAAGTTTCTCAATTGCCTCATTGCGAAAATCAAGTCCCTTTGTGGTCAGCCAGACGCATTTGCTGCGGCCATCCTTCGGGTTCGGGCGCATTTCGATCAGGCCGTGTTTTTCCAGCACCGACAAAGTGTGCGTCATGGTGGTTTTGGGAAGCTGGAAGGCCTGGGCAAGTTTCAGCGGGGTTTGACCGTCCTGAACCCGGATCAGATGGTTCAGGACAGAAAAATGCGACATCAGGAAACCGTCGGGCAGCTGCGACTCGAAGAGTGCACGGCCGAGTTGCTCGATGATGCCGATCTCGTTGAAGAGAGAAAAATAGAGCGAAAGCGTTTTGCTATCCATGAATGATCCGTGTCTCCAGCGGCCACCGCGGTGAGGGATTTGTCTCGGGGCCAAATCCAAGCCTGCCCAGCATTTGCACACTGTGTCCAGGTTCCGCAAGCATCGTATGGGCTTTGGTGTAATGTTCCGCCATTTCCGGGAATTCCTGCAAGGCCTGACTGACCGGGTGAAGCGCAAGACCCAGCGACGCTGTCGTCAGATTCAGCCGCAGCCAGCGCCGTCCGGCCTCGATCTGATCAATCCGGCTGTTTCCCGGCGTCGTGATGGTCGCATAGGCAGGCGTCGCCATCAGCATGTTCCGGTAGATCTCGATGCCTTCCTTGAAACCGGCCGATTGCGGATCAGCCTGCGCCTCGCGGGTAAGCACACCGGCCAGCATCAGGGATTCCAGAAACGCGCCGCCAAGATCAATGCCGTCTGGATTTGCGTTGATTTCGGACTTTCCAAAGCGCATCAAATCGACGCTTTCCTGCATGGTGCGCGGTGTATTGATCTCTGTCAGCCAGGCCTGCCAGGTCAAATCACGAATGGCCGCCACCTTGCCCGGTTCCGTATGAATATCGGCCAGACCTGCCAGGCGCGGGATCATCGAAGCCGGTATGGAGCGATCGTCAAAGGGCTCCTTGCAGGAGCGCCGCTCCATGACCTGCGCAAACAATGGATCGGCCCTGCCACCTTCGCTGCCACCTTCGCTAAATGTCGCAACGGCGACCGGCCCGTCTTCGCCTTGCGGAAAATAGCTCAGATCAACCTGATGGCCGCCCTGCGCCGCGGCCATCACCATCAATTCGACAAAACACCCCAGGCCGATGGTCAATTGCCGGGAAAAAGGGTCCGTATGGGGCAGGTCACGCGTCTTGTCCCGATAGAGCGTGACCGTGTCATCCTGGCTCAGATCCACCAGCCAGGGCTGCCTGTTGTGCGGGTTGGGCGCCAGGATGGCGTAGGACAGGGCGCGCCTGCGCGGTTCGCTCTCAAGCCCGGCGGCCGCCCAAGGGGCAAGGGCCCGTGTGGGCGTGCGGGTTGTCACGAATATTCCGCCCGCCACGGAGGCGGCGAGAATGGTTCCGCCACCCAATAGGGCAAGGGCCTTGCGTCTGCTGATGGTCATGTTGATCTCCTGAATAATAGTACGACTTCGAACTATATAGTACGATATCGCACCAAATGCAAGGGCGTTGACATGTTTTGAAAAAGTAACCTTGACGTTACCTTTTGCGAAATCTATATGTAACCTCAAAGTTACATGGAGATTGATATGCTGTCCTCTGAAAAATTGTCTGACATTCGCGTTGCCGTCCTCGGTCTGACCGGCCTCATCTGCCTTGTCTACGCCTGTCTTGCCTTGTTTTACGGAAACCCGGACCCGATGCCCTTCTGGATCCCGGGCCTTGCCGGTCTGGCCTCTGCCGCGATCATCACCATCGCGGCGCGGGCGGCCGGCAGAAAAAACACCCGGCGCGCTGTGGATGAGGGGTATTTTGCTGACAGCCACAGGGCGCAGCGCATGGCCTATTGGGTTGCTCTGCTGCTTTACCCGATCTTTGGTCTCTTGCTGAGCTTCGGCTGGGTGGCGCCCGGTGTCGCTTTCGCTGCCATGGGAACGCTGACAGGCGCGGCCTTTCTGCTACTTTTTGTCTGGTTTGATCTTCGGGGTCGCCTATGAGCCTCGTCAATCATCTGGCGGCTTTCCGCAAAGAGGCCGGCCTGACCCAGGCCCAACTGGCCGAGGCGGCCGGCGTGTCCCGCAAGACCATCAACACAATCGAAAACCGGATATTTGTTCCCTCAACCGTTCTGGCCCTGAAAGTGGCGCAAGTCCTCAATGTGTCGGTGCATGATCTGTTCGAACTGGAAGAAGACCAATGAAAAAAATCCTCCTGCCCATCATCCTGACACCCGTCATTTTTCTGCTCATTGCCGGCGGACTGATCCTGTCGCAATCGCCGCAGCCATTGCCATCCGATCGCGAGGGGCTGGACTTTTCCGGCATCCTGGCAGGCGAAGCCACTGCGGTGCGTGAACCCACAGATGTCCCCATGCGGGACGGCACGGTCATGCCTGCGCGGCTCTATGGAGAGCCGGACAATGGGCCGCTGCTTGTGCTGATTCACGGGTCCGGCTGGCACGGCATGCAATTTGACGGCTTGGCCCGTGCCCTGTCCGGCGATGCCTTTGTCGTTGTACCGGACCTGCGCGGCCATGGCGCAAAGCCTGAACGGCGCGGCGATGTGGATCATATCGGCCAATATGAAGAAGACCTGGCGGATCTGATCGACAATCTGCGCCAGGATGACCAGAAGGTCGTTGTTGCCGGTCATTCCTCCGGCGGCGGCCTTGTCGTGCGCATGGCGGGCGGCGCCTATGGTGATCGCATGGACAAGGCGATCCTGCTGGCGCCCTTCCTCAAATACAACGCTCCCACCATGCGCCCCGATGCCGGTGGCTGGACGCAGGCCCTGACGCGCCGCATCATCGGCCTTACCATGCTCAATATGGTCGGCATAACAGCCTTCAACGACCTGCCGGTCATTCAACTCGCCATGCCCAGGGCCGTGCTGGATGGCCCCCTGGGTAATACCGCAACCACCACCTATACCTACCGCCTGAACAGCGGCTTTGCACCCCGCGAAGACTACCTCAAAGACGCCGCCGCCCTGCCACCCTTCCTGCTCATCGCCGGAAGCGACGACGAGGCATTTGTCGCCGAGGCCTATGAGCCGCTGCTGTCAGATGTGAACACGCGTGGCACCTACGCGCTGATCGATGGCGTCGGGCATCTGGATATTGTGGACAATGCCGAGACGGTTGGGTTGATCAGGGCGTTTTTGGGTGGGGCTTGAGAGGGAAGGGGTGGGATGGTGACGGATGATTTGCCGCGATTGGAAGGAGGGGGAGGAGTTGGAATGAAACGAATTTCGTGTTTCCAATAAATCGGCCTAATAGTTAGCACTGGATAACAAAAAATTCTTGTTGTAGGGATCGGAGAATACCCAGAATTGCAGTTATTTTAAAATTGGGATGCGCATTTGGAGCGTGGAATATTGCCGCCGATGCGCACTCAGGTCTGCTTTCCCCTTACATCTTCGATGAAATCTGCAAGAGACCAAAGCCAACCCTGCTGAGAGTCAGTGTAGCTAGACTGAATTGGCTGAGGCACAACAAGCTGGAGGCTAGATGCTTCCATCTGTTGCGTCTGCGGCTCTGAAATTCGTGGCTCTAGTGTCAAAAGATGTTTTCGACTAATTTTTTCCGCTTCTGCCAAGACCTGCCGCCAGCGATCCTTGCAACTGGATTTTGCCCCCAGCATGGTCAACCGAACATTGCCTTCCGGTGGAGCGGTTTGATAGGTGTCGAGGTTAGGGAAAAGAAAATCAGGCTTATGATTGTGTTCGGTGACAGCCCCTCGGATGTGCTGAACGCCATGCGCCCTGAAAACCGCTTCCAAATGGTGTTCTAGCGAATAACCCCGGCGCGATTTCCGGCGATTTTGAACGCTCAACGAATAACTGATGAAACCATCAATATCGATACCGTCCTCATTTACAAAGCCTGCCTCGATCCGTGATGAAACAACCCGACGCTCTAGACGCCTGAACAGTGCCTCCTCGTGGTCTAGCCATGCGATCAGTGCGGAGTCCGGGTCATCCTCAGCTCTAACTTCGGGTATGGTGAGGCGGGCAAGATCTGAGAACTCGGCGGTCTTCGGAAACATGGTGCCGAACTTGTCTATGATGGTGTCCAGCTTGTCAGCTTCCGGTTCTTCAAACTCGACACCGATCTCATCCAAGATGAACCGTGCCGCGAAGTCCAGCGTCGGTTCTTCATCCGAAAATTCACGCGAGACGAAAGACTGTCCCTCTGGACGCCGGTCGAAAAGCCAAAAGAGTTGCTGTTCACTGGTTGACCCTTGAGGGGCAACGATGAACCATCTCACACCGGTCGTGTCTTTGGCTAGAAATAGACTGTCGCCCGGTCTCATGGCCTCGGTTACAGGATTTGTAGGATAATATAACCTCCACTCCGCCGAGCGCGCGTCATCTTCTAGGCGGCTGTCATAGTGTGTCGACCAGCTTTCCTCGGTAAAACCGTCTTGGTCACCTCCTAACCAGACATATCTTGTTGTAGCTTTTTCCTGATGTACTTGTCCGAGAAACCCTTCACGCATCTCCTTGGTGGTTCCTATCTCATGCTGATTGGAACGCTCAGGATCTGCATCGACCGCAGACAAGCGTTTAACGCCAACTCCTTCGAAATAATCAGACAGTTGCCCCCGATTCATTTCCGCTTACCTCCAGCATTTTTATATCTGATTTCAACCATATGGCGCATTGATTGGCAATATGCTCAACGGAAATGCGAGTTTTACCCTTCAGGGCACATTCCCAGACAGTACAGACACGCCAGCCACTATCAGCAAGGGCCAAATACTGCTCATGGTCCCGCTGGATGTTCCTCCCGATCTTCTCCCGCCAAAAAATCTCTTGGCTCTTCGGCCAGCGGAACAGATGGCAATCATGGCCGTGCCAGAAACACCCATGAACGAATATAACGGCTTTGCGCCTGTTGAATACAAGATCAGGTTTTCCTGGAAGGTCTTTGCGGTGCAGCCGAAATCGGAATCCGCGCCGGTGTAGCGCGGATCGGATTACCAATTCAGGCTTGGTATTCTTACCTTTGATGCCAGCCATCATACGGCTACGAACTGCTGGCGTCACGCGGTCGGGGCACATAATTCAGGTTGAAACACGCGGTTCTGGCAATGTTAGCTTGGGCTTCGAAATAGCGGGCCGGGCGCGTCCTTCACGCTCAAGCACAAATGTTATGTGCGGCTCCATCAGATTGGCCACAGCCTGTACTGCAGGCACGACAACAGCGTTGCCGAACTGCCGGTATGCCTGTGTGTCCGATACCGGGATGCAGAATTTTGTTTCTCCAGGTTCTTCGAACCCCATTAGTCTCGCACACTCGCGCGGCGTCAAACGGCGTGGCCGGTTGCCCTTTTGCTCAATCAGGATTTCTGAGCCGTCCTTGTAGTAGCGTGCCGAAAGGGTCCGGGCCACGTCATTCGGTCCAAAGAGAGAAAATCCAAAACCATTCCCCGCATTCCTGTGCTTTTCCTTGTAGCCCTGAAGGTATTTCCACATGTGTTCTGTCAGGGTGTATTTCGGGTCCACATCGCTGTCGAGTATTTGGCCAAGAGTCGGGCCGTCTCCTTGCGGAACAGCCAGATTATCGAAATTAAAATTGACCTGGTCGCGGAACCCGACGATAAAAATACGTTCGCGCTTCTGTGGAACCCAAGGTGTCGAGCTCACCACTCGGTAGCTGACATTATATCCCAGTTCCTTCTGAAGAACGTGCATTATCGTGGCAAAGGTCTTGCCGCCGTCATGGCGTTGCAGATTTTTTACATTTTCCAGTAGAAAGGCAGGTGGACGATGGTGGGCGATGATCTTTGCCAAATCGTAGAACAGTGTTCCCTGCGTATCACAAAGAAATCCGTGGGGGCGGCCAAGGGCATTTTTCTTGCTGACTCCTGCAATAGAAAATGGTTGGCATGGAAAGCCGGCCAGCAGGACATCATGTGCTGGAACCTTATCGGGTGAATCGGCGAATGGTCGCACGTCCTCTGCGAAGACATGATCACTTTCTGCAGTTTCAGGGAAGTTTGCTTTATAGGTTTGGCGGCTGAAACGGTCCCATTCTGCCGTAAACACGCATCGGCCGCCAATTGTCTCGAAAGGGCGGCGCAGGCCACCGATGCCGGCAAACAGGTCGATGAACCTGAAGTCTTCACGCCTGCCTTCGGTGCAGCGCGAATCGGCAGCTTCGCGCAGCTTGGTCAGCCTGAGTTGGTCGATCTTTCTGCCTTGATTGTTGATGTTGCGGCGTATCGTGCGGTCACTCACGTTCAGCAACTCCGCTGCGGTCTCGATACTAAGGCCGGCACGTTCCATCAATTCAGAGAATTCTGTACGTGGATGCGGCTTCATGCGTCGCCCCTGTTTCTGTGTCAGTCATTGACAATGTGTCATAATCTTTCCAAGCGCGTTTGGAAACCCAGTTTTTCCTTTTTGTTCTTATTTTGTTCCAGCGCTCATTGAAATATCAAAATTCCATTGCGGAGCAAGAAATTTTAGAAAACATGACAATGGATACTTATTGGAGCCTTTTAAACCAGCCCTCACAACCAATGCCCCCCACACGCTCACTCCCAAGCAACATACTTGCAACAGGCCGGAGCAATGGCGGAGAGGCGACGGCGAAGCATGCCGCGCGGCTTGATCGGGCATATCCACCGATCATCCTGAATAAAGCGGCAGAGTTAAACGCCCGTGGGAGAGGATTGGGCAGCTCAGCACACACGGACGCATTCTCCAGCGTGAGGGATCGCCAGAAATCGGGCTCCCCGAACGAAAGAATTTTGAACCGTGATGAAGCGTGTTTTGCCGCTTGCTGCATTTTTGATGGGATCGGTGTTTTGCTGTTTGCCGGTGGCGCCAACGGCCTGATCCTGCCGACCAGAGGCCAAGCCGAAGGGGTTACGGCCGCCGCGCTTGGTCTCTTCGGAACCGGTTGGGCGATCGGCAATGTGGCCGGTTGTCTGTGAACCCTGTCCCTTGTAGCGCGTGTCGGCCATATCAGGGCCTTTGGGCGCCTACGTGCTCATCGATGGCGTCGGGCATTTGGATATTGTGGACAACGCCGAGACGATTGGGCTGTTCATATGTTTGTGCTGCGGTTTAGAGCCCAAAGCGGGCGCATGCGACGCCCGCTTTGCCCTTGCGGATTCGAGAGTCATGCAGCTTCGGTCAGCCGTTCAAGGATCTCCAGCATGCTTGGAGACAGATCCGTATGATGGTGCGCCAGTTTCCACACCCCGCCCTGCCGCTGATAGACGTTGGTTACACGGTGTTCGATCCTGGCTTCATGGCCGGCAAGGGTCAAAGTTCCGACTTCCATGCCCGTTTCCACGGCCATGTCCGCTCCGACATTGATCGATTGGCCCTCCAGCCGGATTTCACCGCCACCGGCAATTTTGGCGACCTGATTGAACGAGGCCAGAATGGTATCTGAACCTATGTCGCGGCCGCCGATGGGGTGCTGCGCGGTGACTCCGTCGCCCTTGATCCACACGTCCTGCATCGCGGTATCATCGCCCTGCGCCATCTTGTTGAGCGCATCGTAGAACGTGGCCGAGGCGCGGCGAACGTCATTGAGGTTGGTCATGGTTTGGTTCCTTCTGGCTGTTGGCAGACCGGGGGTGTGCCCGGCCCATGCCGAACGCCCCGTTGCCGATAAATTGAGTGGGTTGGCTTAGACAGCAGCCTCTTGCGTTCCGGATTTGACGGAGGAGAAAAAATCTGCCCGCGCATTGGTCTTGGGGAAGGGCGCATCCGGCAGGTCAACGCCAAGAAAGCGGCAGAGCGGTTCCCATCCGTCACGGACATTGAACACCAAGACCTTGCCTTGCGCCTCCAGTTCCCGCGCGGCCGCTTCATTGGCACGGTAGGCCTTCAGAATGCCGTCCCTATCCGTGCGGCCGCCCAAAGCCTTGCCGATGATGACCTTCTCGATCATCTCAAACCAGGGAGCCGCGTTTTGCGGCCAGGCCTCCTTGTCGAGGATCAGCGGCAGGATGGTCTGGGAAAAACTGCCATACCAATCCTCGGCCTCCCGATGTGAAAGAATGACCCTGGCGTTCGGTGTGGCCGTAAGCACGTCTTGCCAGTAGGCCGAAACGGGGAAGTCCACAGCTGATCGAAAGCCCGAGAAGATCGCGTCAAAGTCGGGGCGCCCCTCTGTCACTGCGCACCAGGCTTTGATCTGCCTGGGGTCACTGACGACCTCGGACATGTGGTGGCATGGGCCGAAGCCCAAATGCTCCAACGCCGCCTTCAGTGAATAGGTCCCGGTTCGACCGAAGCCCGCGCCAATGATTTCGAGTGCCATTGCCTCTAACCTCCTTTATGAATAGGATAGATCAACATTGCTTGATCTGCACCTATTCAGGGTAGGATGAACCATTATCCCCGCAAAAGTCGAACGAAACGATTTCATAGACCATGAATGAAATTGATTTACACCGCATTGACCTGAATTTATTGGTTGTTTTTGAGTCCCTGATGGAGACCCGAAGCGTTACGGTGACGGCAGACAGGATCGGGCGCACACAGTCGGCGGTCAGCCACGCGCTTGCTCGGCTAAGGGAGCAGCTCGACGATCCCGTGCTGGTCCGGGTCGGCGGCAAGATGCACCCCAGCCCGTTCGCCGAGGCGATCATCGAGGATGTCAGACCCATCCTGCGCAGCATCCGCCGCGTGATCGCGCCGCGCAACCTGTTCAACCCTGGCCAAAGCGACCGGGTGTTCCGTATCGCCATGCCGACGCTGACCAAAGTCATTGCAGAGGTATCAGCGCGGGTCGAGGCCGAAGCGCCCAGGGTAAAGATCGAGTGGCTTCCAGCGCATCAGGATGTATATCCGGCACTCAGCGAAGGATTGATCGACCTTGCCCATCTGGGCGGACAGCCGCGATTGCCGGATGGTCTGGATCATCAGATCATGGAGCCGTTTTCCTGGGTGACTTTCGCGCGGCAGGGTCACCCGGCAGCCACGGACTGGGGGATCGATGCCTGGCGCAAATACCCGCATGTGATGGTCAATGTCACCCGCTCGCAACAAAACCCCTTTCCCGTTACGCCCGATTCCGATGCCGGGGCGCGGCGGGTCAGCGCGATGATCGGGGATTCGGCCGGGGTTGCCCCGCTTCTTGCCAATTCGGATTTTCTGGCCACCTTCCCGGCGGTTCTGCTGGCCTGGGACATGGAGGCCCACGGCCTCATCGCGATGAGGCCGCCCGTCGACCTGGGCTCGGTTCTTGTTCGCTTTTTCTGGAGCTCGCGCCTTGCCAACGACGCCGGTGGTATCTGGATCAGATCGATCGTCATTGAAGCCTACCGGCGCCTGCAGGCTGAGGCAGAGGCGAAGCTCGCCATGCCAAAACTTGTCCAGCCCTCCAGGCAACCGGCTTGATTGGACCACTCATTCCACGGTCGCTTTGTCCAGCTAACCGACGATTTACCGGCCTGAACGCCGCAGGATGCATCAAGGAATGGTCTGGTGACGCTGCGTCGCAGGGCTGAACGAACCGGCCAGGCGCGGCAGTGAATGCGCGGAGCGCCTGCGCGCTGAACGACGGCGACGGGCATCTGGATATTGCACAGTACGCCGAGACGATTGGGCCGATCAGGGCGTTTTGAGAGGGGGCTTGAGTTGAAGGGTGAGATGGTCCTGCGCCATTTTCGCGGTTCGCAAGAGTGGAAAGGGTTGGAATGAAACGAATTTCGTCGTTTTTGCACGGCAGGCTACGACTGGATTGGGCGGGGAGCGGAAGTTCGCGTATGCAGCGCCGCAGACAAAGCCGGCACCGAAGCGGTCGATCAGCAAACCTGAGCGCCAGCCAAACGGTGGCAGCTTGCTTGATCTGACCTGTGATGTCGATAAGGTGGCGGTGGGTCTCTTTATTGGTCAAGTGGACGAACGTCTTGATCTGACCACTTAAATTTTACCTTGTCGATTGACAAGTTAATTAAGGAAGTCTATATCCTTGTCACGTGATAGGCATTCGAAGAAAGAGGTCGAGGAAGCGCTGCAAGCTGCCGAAGCCCTTGGCTGGAAGATCATTCGGCGGAAGGGGAAGGGGCACGCATGGGGGCTCTTGAGATGTCCACAACCAACTGATGAGTGCCGCTGCGGTCAGTATTGTCAGATGTCGATCAACTCGACACCTGAAAACCCTGGATCGCATGCCGCTAAGTTGATTGGCAAAGTGCATGGATGCACCAACCCGCTGAAGAAGGATGACGAAAATGGTGGAACAGTTTGAGTTTGAGCTCGTCTATGCGCTTCCGGTCGGTGAGCACGATGCTTTCGAGCTTTCTGATGCTGTATTTGAAGCTGGTTACCATGATGCGATCATCGGTTCTGGTGATCCGCGCCTGATGGCCATTGAACTGGAGGTAGCTGGGGAGGACGCTGAGACCGTTATCCTGAATGCGGCTCGGTCGATCTTGAAGAACCTCCCTGAGGGCACGGAATTGCGCGAAGTTCGGCCAGATTTGGTGAGTTTGGCGGACGTTGCTGAGCGATTGGAAGTGCGGCGTCAGGCCCTTCAGCAACGGACTATGCCTCCTGCTGTCGCCGGCGGGCTCTATCGTATTGCCGAATTGGCCGAGGTGATTGCCGCCTTCGCTCAGCCCGAGCCCGGTGGCCGCCGCGCGCGTATGAACTTCGAGCGTGCTAACGGCTGGTTGCGCGCAGGGAAGGCAGCGACTGCTCTCAATGCCAAAATAGCGTTGAAACAGCTAAACACAGTTTCTCTTGAAGAGAAACAACGAGCTTGATCTCCCCCGTCGGTTCCTTGGGCAAAGTTTCCGACTGATTCAGGCTGCTGCCTGGACCTGCTGAGACGCCGAGACTTAGGAGATGGTGAACTTCTGAGCAAGGATGAGCATCCTGCCCGAGTAAGAGATGATCGCCATTCAGGAAATCAACGCTGCGTTCCAGCGCATGAAGCGCCCGATGTGCGCAATCGCTTCTTTGTCGACATGGCATCGCTCGAAGCTGCCTGATGGTTCAAGCACGAGGCGGCGTGCTTTGCGCGCCTCGCGTAGCATTCGCAGCCTTGCCTGCGGCGATCAACCGTTTCTGTTGCGGATTGCTTAAATGACTGCTTTGGCGATTGCCTAATCGCAGCTGTACTCTGAGCTGGGCTGCAGCTTGGGGCCGGAAGCGACACCGTTCAATGATGTCGTACTGCGTTGCAACAAAATGAAGATCCTTGCGCAAACCTGACGCTACGCATCTTTCTTATATTGTACTAGCAAGATCGCGTCACGTGAGTTGAGAAGGAAAACACAGCGGGCATTGAGGCAAAATTTTGCGCCTTTGACACCCCGAGCAGCCATTGCCGTACTGTCCTCACGTTCACTCCCAAGCAACATACTTGCAACAGGCCGGAGCAATGGCGGAGAGGCGACAGCGAAGCATGCCGCGTGGCTGAATTGGGCATATCCACCGATCATGCTTATCCATTCAGATGACCATATCATCCAGAATGAAGCGGCAGAGTTCAACGCACATGGGAGAGGATTGGGCAGCGCAGCACACAGGGACGCATTCTCCATAGGGGAGGAACGTCGGGCCTCAGGTCATACTGACGAAAGAATTTTGAACCGAGATGAAGAATGTTCTGCCGCTTGCTGCACTTTTGCTGTTTGCCGGTGGCGTCAATAGCCTGATCCTGCCGATCAGAGGCGAAGCCGAAGGGTTTACGACCGCCTCGCTTGGTCTCTTGGGAACCGGATTGGCGATCGGCAATGTGGCCGGTTGTCTGCGAACCCCGTCCCTGTGGCGCGTGTCTGCCATATCAGGGCCTTTAGGCGCATACGCGATGGTCGATGGCGTCGGGCTTCTAGATTTTGTCGACAGCGGCGAGACGGTCGGGTTGATCAGGGCGTTTTTGGATGGGGCCTGAGTTAAAAATGGGGTGATGTGCCGTTTTCGCGATTGGCAAGAGTGGAAAGGGTCGGAATGAGTCGAATTTCGACGTTTTCTGCACTGCAGGCTACGACTGGATTGTCTAAGGTTTGTGGCTGCTGTCAGCGTGAGCTGCAGCGGCGACAAATCTGA
>JARGOF010000076.1 GCA_029212415.1 Rhizobiaceae bacterium
GACCAGTATCTCTTAATCTTTCACAAGAACTGGGAAATCATAAGACAAGCGCTTCGCTTTTCCAAAGAGCGCCGAGGGCGGTTTCGTAGTCGGGAAAGGCGAATTTATAGCCGCTGGCTTTCAAACGCTGATTGGAGACGCGTTTGTTGTCACCGTAGAATGACCGCGCCATGGGGGACAGTTCGGCCGTTTCGAAGGGTGTTTCAGGCGGCGGCTCCACACCCATCAACTGGCTGGCATAGAGCACGACGTCCTGCGGCGGGGCCGGTTTGTCGTCGGTGACATTCCACAGCCCACCCAGCCCCTTTGCGGCAAGATGGGCTGTTGCACCGGCGATATCGGCCACATGAATGCGGTTGAAGACCTGACCCTGTTTGACCAGCCTGCGGGCGGTTCCGTTTTTGATTTTCTCAAAAGTATTGCGGCCTGGACCATAGATGCCGGACAGGCGCAGGACGGCAACGGGAATGGCTGATTTTTTCGAGAATTCCAGCCACTGGTTTTCGGCCTCCAGCCGCCAGCGGGAGCGTTCCGACAGGGGTTCGCAGGGCGTATCCTCGTCGATCCAGGCGCCATCGTGATTGCCGTAGACACCGACCGTTGACAGATAGCAGACCCATTCCAGGTTGGGCATCAATGCAGCCATCTTCTGCCCGGCAAGCGCAAGCACAGGATCGCCTTGCGCATCGGGACGCACGGATTGCACCAGATGGGTGACGCCCGCCAGGGCTGCGGACAGCTCTTGCGACAGGCTCTCCCCGTCAAAAACAAGGGGTGTCAGCCCGACGGATTCCAGCTCGGAATAATTCTTCGGCGACCTTGTGGTGCCACCGGCCCATTTCGCCTCGGGCGCCATGCGCGCGGCAATCGCCTTGCCGGAATAACCGGCGCCAAACACAAACAAACGCATATCAATTCAATCCCTGCGGGTTGCCATCTGCATCTTGCGGCCTGCCAGACAGTTGCGACTCGGCCAGATACCATTCAAAAAGAACCTGTGCATCCGTTTCACCGGTTGCATCAAGACGCAGGGTTGCAAATGCATCCGCGTCCATGAGCCGGGACAGGGCCCAGACTGCAGCACCGCGAATGTCGGCACTGTCGTCCTGCAGGCAATCCCTGCACGGCCCGATCAGCCCGGCGTCGGCTGAATTGCCGCAGGCAATCAGCACATTTCGAATGAACCGATTGCGTCCGATACGCTTGACGGGCGAACCGGAAAAGAACGTGCGGAATGCCGGATCATCAAGACCCAGCAGATCAGCCAGCGCCGGCGCATTGAGATCATCACGGGCCTGCAGCTTTGCCTCATGGGCCTGACGGGCAAATTTGTTCCAGGGACAGACCGCCAGACAATCATCGCAGCCATAGATGCGATTGCCCATGGCCTGGCGAAATTCATGCGGCACCGGTCCCTTGTGTTCAATGGTCAGATAGGAAATGCAGCGACGCGCATCGACCTGATAGGGTGCTGGAAAAGCATTCGTCGGACAAATATCCAGACAGGCACGGCAGGAGCCGCAATTGTCCGTGGCCGGGACATCGGCAGGCAATTTATGCGTGGTGAATATGGATCCCAGAAACAGCCAGGAGCCGAACTCCCGGCTGACAAGATTGCTGTGTTTGCCCTGCCAGCCGATGCCGGCCTTTGCCGCCAGAGGTTTTTCCATAACCGGCGCCGTATCGACGAAGACTTTGACATCGCTGCCGGTTCTGGCGGCAAAGCGCCCGGCGATGCCTTTCAGCCGGCCCTTGATCAAATCATGGTAATCGCGATTCTGTGCATAGACCGATATTGCGGCCTTGTCCCTGTGGCGCAGAATTTCGAGCGGATCGCGGTCGGGGCCATAGTTCATCCCGAGCATCAGGATCGATTGCACCTCAGGCCAAAGCACCCGCGGATCACTGCGCCGCTCAGCGGTCTGCGCCAGCCAGTCCATGGAGGCATGGTGGCCTGCTGCAATATAGGCGTTGAGGGCGGGCACTGTCTGTTCAGCTATGGCGTCCGGCGCCACCACCCGTGCAACATCAAACCCGGCAGCCAGAGCTTCGGCCACCAGAAAGGCCTTGAACGTCTCGGCTTTTTCCGCAGATGCAAGATCCAGGGGTGCGGGTTTAGATGGCTGCATCGGCGCCGCAGGCATCGCTCAAAAATCCAGATCCGCATAGTGCGGGACCGGCGTGATGATGCGGATGCGGTCGCCCAGCAGCGGCCGCATGCAGGGACGCGACTTGATGCGCTGGTACCAGGCTTTGGCACGGGGTGCTTCATGCCATTTGATTTCGCCGAGATAATCAAGCGATGAAAGGGCGCCGACCGCAGCGAAATCCGCATAGGTCAAAGCCTGTCCGGCAAGCCAGTTCCGGTTGCCGGCGAGCCAGTCGAGATATTTCATATGCTGGCGAATATTGGCTCTGGCCGTGCGCAACGCCTTGGAATCGGGCTCACCGCCACCCTGTGCCTTGGGCATGATGAGCTTGAGCACCCGTTCACGCACCAGAAAACGCGTGACATCCTGCTCCAGCTTGACCAGAAACCAGTCCATCAACCGGCGCACTTCGGCGCGTTCAAGAGAATCATCCGGCAGCAAGCGGCGATCCCGTTTGAAAACCCCGTAGACTTCATCAATGAATTCGGCGATGGCACCGGCCCCGCACACGGCATGCAGAGAATCATCGACATAGACCGGCAGGCTCGCGGCGGGATTCATGGCAAGAAAATCGCGGCGTTGTTCCCAGGGGCGTTCCTCCACCAGATCGGCTTCGAGTTCATACTCGTTGATGATCAACCGGACAAAGCGGGACGCAGAGGACATGGGATGATGATAAAGGGTGGGCATTCAAGTGGGTTCTTTCCCTGTGAGAACATCTGCGGGAATTCACTGGAAAATCCCGCTAGAAAAGCTATAGGGTTTCGCACGGAGTGAGACAAGCACGGCAACGGCCTGAATTTCAGGACAGAACAGGACTTTTTCATGGCTGACCAGACGATCATCGGAGCATTGTTGCTCGGACTGCTTGAAGGTCTGACGGAATTTCTACCCGTCTCGTCCACCGGACATCTGCTGCTCGCCGGTCATTTTCTCGGCTTCAAATCACCCGGCAACACATTTGAGGTGCTGATTCAGCTGGGCGCCATTCTGGCCATCCTGACGGTGTATTTTTCCCGGCTTGTACAATTGGCGCGGCAATTGCCCACCAGTGCAAAGGCGCGGCGTTTCGTCTTTGCCGTTCTGCTGGCTTTTCTGCCGGCTGCCGTGATCGGAGTGCTGGCCCACGACTTCATCAAGACCGTGCTGTTTGAAGCGCCGATGATGATCTGTATTGTGCTGATTGCCGGCGGTTTCGTGCTGATGGCGGTTGACCGGCTCAAGCGCCCGCCGCGCTATACCGATATCATGGACTACCCGCCGTCGCTGGCCTTTCGCATCGGGCTGATCCAGTGTCTTGCGATGATCCCGGGCACATCGCGCTCGGGCGCCACCATTGCAGGCGCCCTGCTGATGGGAGCGGACAAAAGATCGGCTGCGGAATTTTCGTTTTTTCTGGCGATGCCGACCATGTCCGGCGCCTTTGCCTATGATCTCTACAAGAATTACGACAAGCTTTCGCTTGATGATGTTTCGATGATCGCCATCGGCTTCATTGCGGCTTTCGTTTCGGGGGTTTTCGTGGTGCGTCACCTGCTTGATTTTGTCTCCCGCCATGGCTTCACGGTGTTTGTCTGGTGGCGGATCATTGTCGGAACAGCGGGCCTCATCGGCCTGTTCTTCTGGCCTTGAGGCGCGATCATGTTTCTGGGCATTGATACAGGTGGAACCTACACGGATGCGGTTGTCTTCAGCCCGGCCAGCGGGGTCATTGCGAAATCAAAGGCCCTGACAACCCGCCATGACCTGAGCATCGGCATCAGCCAGGCGGTTTCCAGCGTTCTTGATCAGGCCGCAGCAGATCCCTCCGCCATACAGCTTGTGTCCCTGTCAACGACGCTTGCCACCAATGCACTGGTCGAGGGCCAGGGCGGGCGCGCAGCACTGATCATGATCGGCTTTGAACAACAGGACCTGCAGCGCAACGGGCTTTTTGAGGCGCTGGGCCAGGACCCGGTGATTTTCCTGCCCGGCGGACATGATGTCTATGGCAAGGAAAAGCCCCTCGACATGGGCCCGCTGGAAGCGGCGATCGGCACGCTGGGCTCACAGGTCGCGGCCTTTGCCATTGCCGGCTATTTTGCGGTGCGCAATCCGGCGCATGAGATCCAGGTGCGCGATTTCCTGCGCCGCCATACACAATTGCCTGTGACTTGCAGCCACGAACTTTCCTCCAGGCTCGGCGGCCCGCGCCGGGCGCTGACGACATTGCTCAATGCCAGGCTTGTTGCCATGATCGACCGGCTGATCGGCGCGACGGAGGATCATCTCGCCAAATGTCAGATCACGGCGCCGCTGATGGTGGTGCGCGGTGATGGCGCCCTGATCGCCTCACAGGTTGCCCGCACCAAACCCATCGAAACGATCCTTTCGGGACCGGCGGCCAGCCTCGTGGGCGCCCGTTACCTGACCGGTCTCGACAATGGCGTCGTGTCGGATATCGGCGGCACGACAACCGACGTTGCCCTGTTGCAGGACGGCCTTCCCATGCTGGACCCGGACGGCGCCGTGGTCGGCGGCTATCGCACCATGGTCGAGGCGGTTGCCATGCGGACCTTCGGTCTTGGCGGCGATTCCGAGGTGCATGTCAATGAACTGGGACTGGTGACAAGTCTGCGGCTTGGGCCGCGCCGGCGGATGCCGCTGAGTCTCGCGGCCCATATCAACCCGGAGCCGGTTCTCGAGGCTCTGACGCGCCAGATCAATGCCGGCCAGCCGGGCCGGCTGGACGGGCGACTGGCCTGCCTGACCGGTATCCCCGAAAGGTTTGCTTCCGGCCTGCAGGCGCAGGAAAAAGCCCTCTATGACCGGCTGACACGACAATTCGTTCCGCTGGACCAATTGCTCAGCGCGACGCCGCAACGCGCCACGCTGGATCGGCTGGTTGCCCGCGGACTGGTTCATATCGCCGGGTTTACCCCATCCGACGCCATGCATGTGCTTGGTCGGCAAAGCAACTGGAACAGCGAGGCCGCCCGCATGGGTGCTGCGCTGATGGCCCGACGGAAAAACGGATCGGGCAAACCGGTCGCATCCAGCATCGAGCAGCTTGCCGACCTGACGGTCGCGCGGCTGACGCGACAATCATGCGAAATCATCCTTTCAGCCTGTCTGGCTGACGAGGGGGAGAGCGCAATTGATCCGCAAAATTCCCGCACGGTCGACCGGGCGCTTTCAGGCGACCAGGGCATTGTGCGCTTTTCCCTGACGCTCGACCGGCCACTGGTCGGGCTTGGCGCCTCGGCCAATTGCTACTATCCGGCGATTGCCCGCATGTTGTCGGCGCAAAGCGTTATCCCCGAGCATGCGGATGTGGCCAATGCCATTGGCGCCGTTGTCGGGCATGTGCGCACCACCAGCACGATCATCGTCTCGCAGCCGGAAGAAGGTGTCTATGTGGCCACCGGAACGGCCCTGACTGGCCATGAACGTTTTGACAGCGAAGAGGCGGCGATGCAGCGTGGCCGCGCCATTGCACAGGCCGCCGCCCTCGCCGACGCCGTGGCCGCCGGCGCTGCCGAACCGGCGATCCGTCTGCACGAAGAGATCAATGCGCCACAGGTGGACGGCAGGCGGCAGATGATCGAAGCACGCATCATTGCCACGGCATCCGGGCGACCGCGTATAGCGGGGTAAGGAGATAAGACCAGAAAATACCAGGCTTTCGTATTCGGGGGAGGAGCTGGCTTTGTTCGATTTCGCCAGTTTTGCACAAAAGTGCGCATTGGGAGGACGTGACCCTTTCGGCCCTTTGCGGACATTGATGTGTCGCGCGGCGAACAGCAATTTCAAACCCAATAGTTGCAGATGCTGCAGAACGCCCAGTCGGCAATAACCGGCGGAGGCCGCCCTGGATTAGTATTGCCAAAGTGGCTACGGCACTTTCGCAGACAATATATTTGAGCACGACGCAGTATATTTTACGCCGAATGCCGCTTTAGAAAATTCGCGTCCACCTGGGAGCCAAGTTTCGAGGTGTTCGACAATTGACCTAAATCAATACAGCTTTGGGTGACAAGGCTTTAGTCAGAGAAAGTATCATTGGTAGGGCTATCGGCGCGGTCAACTGGCGCACATATCAATTGATATTCAGTCTAAACCTACACCATCAAAGGACCCTCGAAATGCCTGTCCACAAAGTTGATCTCAACGACCAATCCACTCTGCAGGATATCTATTCAACGGATGCCTCTAAAAATAACCTTCCAAAGTACCGCATGCCGGACGGCCGCGCTGAGCCGCATGCAGCATACTCTTTGGTGCGTGATGAACTGCTGCTGGACGGTAATGCACGTCAAAATCTGGCGACGTTTTGCACGACATGGGTTGAGGATGAAGTTAAACAGTTGATGACTGACGCTGTCGACAAGAACATGATCGACAAAGACGAATACCCTCAGACCGCCGAGATCGAAAATCGTTGCGTCCACATTCTTGCGGACCTGTGGCACGCTGAAAAATCATGGGAGACTGTCGGGTGCTCGACCACAGGCTCAAGCGAAGCGGCCATGTTAGGTGGCCTGGCCTTCAAATGGAAATGGCGTGCGCGGCGCGAGGCCGAGGGTAAGGACGCAAGCAAACCAAATATCGTCACGGGCCCCGTACAGATTTGTTGGAAAAAATTCGCGCGATATTTCGACGTCGAAATCCGTGAGGTGCCGCTTGAAGGCGATGCACTTGGCATACAGCCCGAGGACCTACGCAAATACTGCGATGAAAACACTATCGGCGTGGTTGCTACACTGGGTGTTACCTTTACTGGCATCTATGAGCCGGTCGAAGCTCTGGCACGCGAATTGGACGCAATGGAGCGTGATCTTGGGCTTGATATTCCGATCCACGTCGATGCGGCATCAGGCGGTTTCATCGCACCGTTCATTCAGCGCGACCTCGTGTGGGATTTCCAGATCCCTCGCGTCCGGTCGATCAATGCTTCAGGACACAAATACGGGCTGGCTCCGTTGGGTGTTGGCTGGGTCATCTGGGCGTCACAAGAAGATTTGCCTGAAGATCTAATCTTCTACGTGGATTACTTGGGCGGCAACATGCCGACATTCGCGCTGAACTTCTCCCGTCCGGGCGGTGAGATAATTGCGCAGTATTACAATTTCCTGAGGTTGGGCCGTGAAGGTTATACTGCAATTCAACAGGCATGCTCGGATACGGCTCAATGGTTGGGTGTAGAACTGGCCAAGATCGGGCCATTCGAAATGGTTTATGACGGTCATGGCGGCCTACCAGCTGTTGCTTACAAGCTGACTGACGCAGATCATGGCTTCACGCTTTACGATCTATCAGAACGGGTTCGGATGCGAGGATGGCAGATTGCGTCCTACCCGCTGCCATCGAACCGTCAGGAAACTGTCGTTCAACGCATCCTGATACGCCACGGGGTCACCCGTGATCTGGCCAGCCTTCTTCTTGATGATATGAAGCGCGCGATTGAGCACCTTTCAAAGAATCCGATACCCAATTCCACCGCTGGACCTGGGTTCCATCATGGTTAAATCGGGAAACCTCTTGTGGGCAGCAGGGAGACTTGTTGCCCCGCTCTCGTTGTTGCCACTGCTTCTTGTCAGCGGACCTGCATCGGCGCAAGATGCAGGTAGCTCAACGTCACAAAGCGTGGTTGGACAGATATTTGACACGTTCGAACCAGTTACCGAGGCTGGGCTTCACGGCTTCTTTCAACTTTTGGACAACCAGCCAATTGCCTACGTTCTGCTTGCGTTGGCACTTGGTACACTGATCGGGAAATTCAGCTTCAAGACGATCTCTCTCGGCTCTACCGCAGGCACGTTGCTTGTGGGGGTCATTCTTTCGATGATCGCCGAGGCAGCCTACGGCATCACCTATTCTATCCCCGGAATTTTGTCCTCTTTCATGCTGTTGCTGTTTATGTACGCACTCGGATTGAAAGTTGGCCCTCAGTTCTTTTCCGGATTGCGAAAAGGTGGTCTGGCATTTGTCGGGATAGGCCTAATCGTCTGGTCGCTGAATTGGGTTATCTGCTATTTCGGGGCAAAACTGGTGGGCCTCGCCCCTGGGTATGCGACAGGACTTATCTCGGGCAGCTATACAATCACTGCAATCCTCGGCGTCGGCCAAGGTGCGATGGCCAGTGGTGCCTATGTGCCGCCCGAAGGCATGACCGTTGAGGAAGTCGGCGCAAACATGGCCGCCGCTTATGCGATCAGCTATGTGCTGTCGACTGTAGGTATCATCCTGTTGATCCGCTACCTGCCCCGTATCTTCGGCTATGATGCTGCAGCAGATGCCAAGCTGGCTGAAGCCGAATACGCAGGCGGTGCCATACATCCAGTGCCAGGTGCTCCAGGGGCATTGACGATGGGCGCGTCCCCTTATGATTTGCGTGCCTTCAAAGTGACCCATGATCGCTTTTTGGGGCGTAACATTTTGCAGTTGGCTAATGATTTTCCAAATGCACCAATTTTGCGTGTCGTGCGTGATCACCAAATTGTGGAACTATCCCGTGATCCCGTGATCGCTGCAGGCGATATCGTGACAGTTCGCAGCGATGTGCATGATCTGATCCTTGAGGAAGGCGAACTCATTGGCCCTGAATCCGATGATCTTCTGGCCCGAAGTGTGCCTTTGGAAGTTGCCGACGTCCATATTGGGTCACATGCTGTATCTGGGAAAACGATAGCTGAACTGGAAAGCCACGGTACTGGTGGTATAGAAGTTCAAGCCCTGTTTCGAGCAGGTAATGAGTTACCATTAGGCCCCGATAGCGACGTCCGTTTTGGCGATGTGCTGCGCCTGACAGGTCCGGATGCCGCCATTAAAGCGGCAGCAAAACAACTTGGCGGGCATGCGATTTTGCCGACAATGAAGTCCGAGGTGCTCTATCTCGCGCTTGCCATGTTGGTTGGGTACTTGGTCGGGATCGTCACAGTCACGATTTCCGGCATCCCCTTCGCGCTCGGAACGTCCGCGGGTGTGATCATGGCCGGCGTGGGCGTCAGTTATTTTCGGAGCAGGAATCCAAACTTCGGTGGTCCCTTACATGAAGGCGCGCGTAGTTTTCTTCAGGACTTTGGACTAAATGCATTTGTGGCTGTGTTGTCGGCGAATGTCGGTCCTAAGGTGATTTCCGCCCTCGGTGGCGATACAATCATGTGGCTTGCATTGATCGGGATAGCGGGGGCGCTTATACCGCCACTCGTCGCATTTTGGGTCGGAGTAAAAGTCTTTGGACTAAATTCGATTATTTCGGATGGTGCTACAACTGGCGGCAGAAATAGTACCCCCGGCCTGAACGCAATCATGGAAGAATCTAAGAGCTCTGTCGCTGCTGTTCCCTATCCAGTCAGCTATGCCCTAACGACTGTGCTTGCATTGATTGGCGGCTATTTTTCCATGATCCTGTCATGACATTCACCAAGTTGTTGAGACAAGGATTGCGAACTTAACAAACGGCAGTGCCCCGCCCAGCGAAATAAAGCGGGGCACTGCCTCACTGCTCAAGCCACGGAACGGTACAAATTTCGCAGTAGTGTGTAGTCGCAACTGCACAAGACCAGTTGGCCCCAAAGCAGACCTTGGTGCAAAGCGCAGTGAACTTCCACTCCCCGCCCTCATTGGGTTTGGGACCGTGTCGGTGGCCGCCATAGCATGGCCGTAGCAAAAATTGCCAAAGCCAAACGGGAATGGATAGGATTGGCGGCCAGCGTTCTGTTGGTGCTGCGGACGGTAGGGGAGGCATGGAGATGTCGCCATGTCTGCTTCCAACCTACCTATGGTTATACCCTCAAAGAAGGCTTGGAATAACGGCCGCATTATTGGCCAAAAACGCCCTCTGCTGCCTAAGCATGTCTGGGCTATCCGCGTTCACCGGTCGTGTCCCCGCTCGTGGTGTAGCTGGTTTATAGCCATCGGTGTTTTCCGGTA
>JARGOF010000018.1:0-9123 GCA_029212415.1 Rhizobiaceae bacterium
ACGTTCTCGCAGTTCAGGACGGCTATTGGAATGTGGGATCGGCGCACCGCTTACAGTTCGCCTCTATTGGCATGAAGCGTTTTATGTCGACTGGCAGGGCCGCCGCTTCTGTCTTGGTTTCTCCGCCAAAAACGCCCGTGGCTCCCACAAGGAGTTGTTCTTTCCATTGCTTGATCTGGTTGGCGTGGACATTGAATTGCTGGGATAATTCCACCAGCGTCTGCTCGCCACGGATGGCGGTAAGCGCCACCTTCGCCTGGCTCGGCAGATTCCGCCGCTTGACCAAAGGTTGGGAGACATCAATCAAAAGGCTCAACGGCGCGGACCTGGATAGCCCATATCCGAATCCTGATCAGGCGCCTTTCAAGATACTGTTATGTATGACTGATTCTTGAATCAGGCTCTCAGAAACAAGCAAGCCGAGAAGCTGTATGCGCGGCTATTTAACTCTGCAACCAAGGCCATCTCGGAGATAAGGATTTCGGTTGCAAAATCACGTTCGACTCGATTTTGCGCAATTGAACTTCTCCCGCGGCCGAGATGAACTATGCAAGTCCTTATACTGACGACGGCTACGTCTGGCGCCATAGCCCGACCGTATCGACAATGTAGTCGTGTCCTATATTGCTGCGCTCAATCGTCCGGAAGGCATTGTGCGCGACGAGTACCAGTAGAATATCGGACTCCTTTATCGCCCGATCCAACGTTGCCAGTGCTACGTTGGATCTCCTTGCAAGACTCTCCGGCAGTGCTTCGATATGGGGCTCTACCGCGAGCAGGTTGATGCCTTCGCCAGCAAGCGTCTGAGTGATGAGCAATGCCGGACTTTCCCGAAAATCGTTGACGTTGGGTTTGAAGGCCAGACCCAGGCAGGCGACTTTAACATCGCGCATGGTCATGTCCGGGTTGGCTACGAGATAGTCGCCCATGGCCTGCTTGACCTTGTTGATCACCCAAAGCGGTTTCTCGTCGTTTATCGCGCGCGCGGCGCGGACCAGACGCGCTTCCTCGGGTGTTCTGGCAACAATGAACCAAGGATCCACAGCGATACAATGGCCGCCGACGCCCGGTCCCGGTTGAAGAATACTGACCCTTGGGTGACGATTTGCGAGGCTAATAAGTTCCCAAACATCGATGCTTAGTCGGGAACAAATGGTCGACAACTCGTTGGCGAAGGCAATATTGACATCCCGGAAACTGTTCTCGGTCAGCTTGCACATCTCTGCGGTATGCGCATTCGTGACAACGCAATCGCCTTCGACAAAGATTTTGTAAAGATCCACCGCTGCCTTCGAACATTTGGGCGTCAAGCCGCCAACCACACGATCGTTCTGTATGAGTTCGCGCAATACATGCCCCGGCAGGACCCGCTCAGGACAGTGAGCAACGCGAATGTCGGAATCCTCGCCATGGGTTTGCGGGAAAGTGAGATCGGGGCGTTCCTCCGCGAGCCAGTTCGCCATTTGCTCGGTGGCCCCCACCGGCGAAGTCGATTCAAGTATGACCAAATCGCCAGATTTGAGCACCTTTGCGATTGCTCTGGAAGCTGCTTCAATATAGCTCAGATCGGGTAGTTTTCCATCACGGAACGGGGTCGGAACCGCTATGAGAAATGCGTCGGCAGGCTCTGGTTTGGTAGTTGCGCGCAACCAACCGTCCGTGACGACGGAGTGCACGGTCACGTCGAGGTCCGGCTCCACGGTGTGGATTTTGCCGCGGTTTATAATTTCGACTGCCCTGACGCTGACATCTACACCGATAACCTTTTTTTTGCGGGATGCAAATACTGCGGCAGTGGGCAACCCGATATATCCCAGCCCAACAACGCAGATGGTTTCAACACTCATGCTTCAACTTTCTGAAAGGCGTTCAGCGCATCGACGATGCGGGCACAGGCCTTGCCATCTCCATACGGATTATGGGCGCGGCTCATGCGCCGATACGCGACAGAATTTTCGAGAAGCTCACCGAGCGCGCTGACTATTTTGTCTACGTTTGTACCCACGAGTAAAACCGTACCGGCATCAACGGCCTCCGGGCGCTCGGTGGTTTCGCGCATCACAAGGACCGGCTTACCCAGAGAAGGCGCCTCTTCCTGGATGCCGCCGGAATCGGTAAGGATCAAATAGGCCCGATTCATCAACCACACAAATGGCAAATAATCGAGCGGTTCAATGAGATGCACGCGATCCTTGTGGCCAAGCAACCGGTTGACCGGCTCTTGGACGTTCGGGTTCAAGTGAACAGGATATACAATCTCGACGTCCTCATGGCTGTCAACGGTGCGTTGCAGTGCCTCGCAGATGCGCTCAAATCCTTCCCCGAAGCTTTCCCGGCGATGCCCTGTAACAAGGACAAGCTTTTTTTTCGGATCAAGGAAATCAAATTGCCTTGAAAACTGTGCTTCGAGTTTTGGGTCAGACTGAAACTTGCCAACGACGTGCAGCAGAGCATCCACCACCGTGTTGCCAGTGACATGAATGCTGTTCTCATCGACATTTTCGGCAAGCAGGTTGTTCCGAGCTTGCTCGGTGGGCGCGAAATGCAGCGCCGTTAGCGCTCCAGTCAGCCTCCGATTGGCTTCTTCGGGCCACGGCGAATAAAGATTGCCGGTGCGCAGGCCGGCCTCTACATGGCCAACGGGAATTTGCTTGTAATAGGCAGCCAGCGTTGTCGCGAATGTTGTCGCAGTATCACCCTGCACCAGGACGATATCCGGCTTGAATTCCTCCAGTACGCTGCCCATCCCTTTTAGAATTGCTGCCGTAACATCAGCCAGTTGCTGGCCAGGCTTCATGACGTTTAGGTCGAAATCCGGAGTGAGCTCAAAAAGGTCGAGGACCTGGTCAAGCATCTGACGGTGCTGCGCTGTCACACAGATGCCCGTGGTAAACCGCTCGTCGCTCGCCAGCGCCTTGATGAGAGGAGCCATTTTGATCGCTTCGGGCCGCGTACCGACTACGCTGAGAAGCCTTGGAACACTCAAGGGTGCCTCCGGAGAAAAAATAAAATGGCTAGATGCGAGGGCTGACCTCGCGAAACTGATGCCCAACCGGCCAAATACTCCACCCCACTTGCGCTGTGTGGGCTTACATTACCAATTGTTCAAAAACAACCCTGGAAGCCGACACAAACTGTGCCGCGCGGCCCCGCCAATACCGAGGCTATTCAGATGGGGGTGCCGCCTGAAACTCGGCGTGTGAACAGCTGCAATATTACTGCCATGCGGCGAGTTCATAAGGGACATCGGGCAAATTTGCGGGACGTAAACTACAGAGTTTCTCATGCTGTATCGCCTAGTCCGATAGCTGTTCTTCAACCATCAACCATGGCACCCGCGTAACCGGTTCCTTTACCAAAAGGCTGATCTTGCCGTTCGGGAACTGCTCTCGAACCCGTTTCTCCGTAAATTTCTGCAGATGAAATTTGGAGGGCATCGGCTCCATAAACGGTACCGTGATCAATAGCTGTCCGCGACACACACGCCTGAGTTCTGCAAGGCCGCTCTCGAAGGTCGGATCGTCGAGGTGCTCGAGCACTTCCATGCAGTACACAGAGTCAAACGAGTTATCCTCAAATTCCAGTTTGCCAACGTTCATCATGCGAAAATCCACACCCTCGGGCATCTTCGCGGAACGATCCTCGATATCGATGACAACCATCTTCGAATACAGGCCAGAGCGGGCGACCATGATTGTCAGGTCGCAACGTCCCGGCCCGACTTCGAGAAACGTCTCACCAACCTGCGCTTTGCTGAATGCATAGCTGACTCTTTGGGCGTCATAAGACTTGAAATGTTTGCGAACACCACTGTCCATGACTTTTTGCATGTAGGGATGAAGCGGGATCTCGGCCAGTTCCACAAGATCAATTGATATGGGCATAAATCACCTCGTTGTGCCAACCAAACAGTGGCCATTAAAATCCAACGTCAAAACTAACCCAACTCAATGCTCACGCCCAGAAACGTCGACTCCGAATCGCAGCTCAAGTGTTTGGAGTGCCTGACCTACAAGCACGTTCCAGTTCCGCTTTTCTACACTCCATGAGCGTCCGCGCGCGGCCACCTGTTGCATCCGGTCCGGGTTGCACGCTGCCTCAATTATACGTTCTGTGAGGCCGGCGACATCTCCTGCTTTGAACATCAAAGCGCCGCCCTTCGAGGCATTGATCATCTCACGAATAGCCGCCACGTCGGACGTGATCAACAACTTGCCCTTCATCATCACCTCTAGTGGCTTGAGTGGCGAGATTATCTGGCAAATTTCAAGATCGGTGCGTGCCATGACGAATGTATCGATAAGGCGATAGTAAAGGTCGACCTCCCGATGCGGTACACGCCCTACGGCATGCACAAAGCGCAGAGCGCCGGTACGGCCAGCGAAATCACACACCCTACTAAGATCCCCGCCATCGCCTACGAGCAGAAACCGAATGTCCAGACCCGTTTTTACGCGTGCCTTGCTGATCGCTTCAATGATGAGCTCAATACCTTCATAGAACGCAACCGTACCCACATAGCCGACGACAAATGCACCCTCCAGCCCAAGCTTGTGCGAGAGTGCCTTGCATGCAGCCTCGTCGATGTTTGCTGGTCCTGAATTTGGGTCGGAGCCATTGGGCAAAAGAGACACCTTGCTCTCGGGCAACCCGTGATTGATGAGCCAAGATTTCAAGGCGCCAGTAATGGCAAATACGTGGTCCGCAGTTCGGGCAGCTTCGAGTTCCGCCTCCCTGCTGATTATTCCGTGCATGGACCGTTTCCAATCTGGCGTCAGCGAACCATTGGTGAACCACTCCAGACCTCTCATTTCATAAACAAGAGGAACTCCCAATCGGTCCGCGATTAGGCGCCCTGCCATCCCACTCTGGAAAAATGACGGTGCCTGCACGACACCAATTCGATCAGTCTCGACAGAGGAGAGGACCGCCTCGGCATACTTCTCGACATACTCTACCTGATCCATTTGATCGTAGCGCGTGCCGTTTTGCAGGAAGCGATATTCCACGCCGTCAATGAGTTCACGGTCAAGCACTTCGCCTATGTTACCCTTACGATCACTTGGGTAGCCAGCCCGTGCTTGCGCCACAACATCCCACCCCGCGTTTTGCATGCCCTTGAGCAGTCCGTGGGCCCTCAATGCATACCCGCCTGAGTGGAAAGGCATGCAATTATGAAGCAAGTAAAGGACGCCCTTTTTCCGAATTTTCGGCGGTGTGGTAGGGGCCGGGTGTTTCCGCATGTGTCGGATCAAGCTGATCCGGCTCCGTGCTTTTTGCCGCACAAGTCGCTGGCGCTCGGTAAGCTTCCGCACTTGATATGGCGGAGATGCATCCAGCACTTTTTTGCAAGTCTCTGGCAAGAAAGAGCTATTTATGGGAACCTGATCGATGGCTCCCACAAATTCTTCCCGAACAACAGCTGTTGCAAAATTTTTTCGCCGGGGCATCAGCACCAGCGGAACCCGAACCAGTCGCTTCGCACCTGACACCAGCCGCCGCAGCGCGCGGTAAGATACGGAACTCTGCAATCGCTGAAACTTGTAGGCTTGCTGGCTAAATTTCTGCGCCCGCACCTTTTCAGTCTCCAGTTCCATACCTAACCGATAGGCTTGTGCGCTTAAATCAGATGCTTCCGCTTCTTTCATGGAAAGGGCGAGAGATAAAAGTGACTGGATCACCCCCGTGGAATGATCGTTGATGCTGTTAGTTTCTTCCCAATCTGCTCCAAGCCAGTTCAGCGTGTGACATCGAAGGCGATCGATGGTTTCTCCGAGCGCCCCAAATTCATTGCGCTGATCCACACAGTACGAAAATGCCAAATCGACCGCGTCGTCGACCGATGTCTTTGTCAGGTTGATGCAGTTTTCCGGCTGCCCTAACAAATCCATGAGCCTTGGAATTTTGTGTCCATGAACATCGAAATAAGCGCCGAATCCGGGTTTGCCGCATACCATACCGAGGATCAGCCCGTGAAATCTCGACGATACAACAAAATCCACTGTGTTGAGTTCATCGAGGTAAGCATCAATCGTCTTGACCGGGACCACGTGAAGCCGCGCAACATCCTTGGATTTGCCGAGGTCGGCGCTTATCGCCTCGGCAATTGCATGGTCGGCATCCGTTTGAACGAAGATCTTAACTGCGCAATCACCTTCAGAGAGCAAACGCCGGCAGAACGCGAGGCTGAACTGAAATCCGATATCCTCCGCAGGCAAAGCGGATCTATTTTCCTTAAAGGATTTGCGATCCTCTGCCCCCCAGTCATCTGACTGCATGATAAGACCGATGGTGCGCGGACCGTCAAAGCAGGCCTGAGCCGGGGGAGAAGGAATGAAGAATACCGGATCGAGACATAGCTCCACGCAGTCCGACATGCTGAAATTCCGCATAATCTCGGCCGAGCGCGCATCGCGAGCAGCAATTCGAGGTTCGGTCCGCAACAACTGCTCCATCAGAGCTTTGGCCTCGTCCGTTTCAAACGGCCCAAATGTGGAGGGCATGATCACGCAGCGCTTGCCTGCCGCCTTGGCCCCGAAGGCGGGCAACGTAAGCCAGAACAGATTGTCAAAATTCTCCTTTGCGGTGTAGCTGAACAGATGCTCCCCTGCGGCCAGCACAACGAGATCGGCATCGGAGACCTCGCAGTGTTTGAGCCAGTTTTCAGGGTTCATTGCATAGTTCCGGGTCTTGGCACCGTCCGTGCTGATATCGATCAACCGAACGGATCCTTCCGGACCAAATGACGCTTTCGAGGTCTCCAAATAAGACATTTTTTTCGCATCAAGCAGAACGGCGGTGATCTCGGCATCCGGATAGGTCGCGCGCAATAGCTCGACTTCGCCGCAATTGATCGCGAGGTCACCCACATCCCGGGCGACGTGGCCGTAAAAGATCGCAATCTTTTTCAAGTCGAACATTCCTTCTCAACGCATCGGTGTACGCATATCGTTAAGAGCCCAATTACAAGAAAACCCTATCCCTTGGCATTCCCTCTCCGACCAGTGTCGCCTTCTGACTGAACTCCCGGTCGCTGATCTTCCAGGTATGCTGGCCGGCATCGGCATAGCGGACATGCACGAAGTTGAATGGATCGCTGGAAAAGACCGGCACTTCAAGTTCGCGACACGCCGTCAGGAACAAAGTGTCCGTTCCCTGCCGAACCGGCGTGAAGGCAATGCCCTCGGTCTTGCGTCGCGACCAAACGAGTGTCCCGCCGTGAACCCTGGATGTAAAGCAATAGGACTTGCCGGGGAAGCGCTGAACCGTCCGGTTCTGATTTTGCAAAAAGGCAAAGAAACTCTGCTTGCCGACAACGCCCACATCGGGAGCATAGTCGAATGCAAGCATGGCATCCTTCAGATAATTGCGACCATAATAGTCATCGTCATCGAACTTCGCGAAATAGTCGCCATCCGCCGCCGCCATAGCCGCGTTGAGCCCGTCGGCAAGAACCTTCTCCGGACCGATCTTGAGTATCTTGAGTTTGACGTCACCGGAAAACGCCTCTGCAATTTGATCTTCGCTGAAGGTAGGCGCGTGCGCCACGAAGATGATCTCTGTGTCTTCATAAAGCTGCTCTTTCACCTGCCTGGCAATCTGATTGAGAAATTCCGGGCGCTTCGAGCAGCACAGGATCGACACTTTTTTGGGTTTTCTCAACACAAGGGGCTTGCCGATGGTTTTAGATACCTGCTCCAGGCGATGGCGATAGGTATGCTCGGAGTGAACTAGACGCACACCGCGAACGGCCAAGTGCTCTCGATAGAACGGTTCGTTGCGCAGCCTGTCAACGGCTTCCGCAACATCGGAGCTTGAGTGGGCGGAGATCACGACATCTCCGAATGTCTTTTCAATCGCCGGAGACGGCGAACTGATTACCGGAGCGCCGCACGCCAGAATCTCGAAAACACGCCTTGCCAGCATGGTATCGGATTCTTCGACCGAATTGACGTTGATGAAGGCCATATGGCGCTTATAGATGTCGGTCACAAGACGTTCATAGGGCAGGGCGCCTCTGAGAGAACCGCGAAATTTTTCGGGAAAAATCAAGTCCGGATTGTCGACTTCGTCCGCATAACGGTCAAATATGTCGAGCAGTCCTTGCTCCATCACCGGCGATAGAAGACTGTCGAGCCATTCCGCACGCTTGGGATATTTTATTCCCCGCCAACTTCCCGTGAAAGCAATGCGTTCAATTTGCGCAGCAGGCCGGATTGGATTGTGGAGGAGCGGCTGGGCGGCGAACTGTAGCGCATGGACGTTGTCGTGACCTGCATACCGCTTGTAGGCGTCCACGCTTCCGCAGTCAGTTGTAAAGATGTGATCGAACTTCGCCGCCATAGATTTGAATACTTCGAAGTTCACTGGATCTTCCTTGTTCCAGAAAACCGAGGGAACTTCGTTGTCTCGACACCATGCGAGAATCTCTACCAACTCCTTGCCCCATTTCCGGGGCTTGGTCATCGCGTAATTCCACTGGCCTTGGTTCCCGCGCCAGGACGATTCGGCGAAAAACGCATAGGGCGTTCGCTCCTGAAATTCGTCGCGCCAGCCGGCCCTACTCACGAGAATCAGCTCCAGGTCAGGTGAAAGACAATCCCTTGTGAACTCGTCGAGGATGGCGCCGAATGTCGGCCTGTCCACGGCGTCGTCCCCCATCATAGAAGGAGTGAACATCGCCACGTTGCTACCGCGGGTCGCTCCAAAGGAACTGACTGACGAATCTGACTGTTCAATCTCAGCAACCGATCTTAGCTTGAGATGAATGGGTGGTGTCTCGGTGAACCGTTCAAAGCCAACGGTCATCTCTACCGCATCTGGCGGTGCGAATACCGCTACCGAAAACTCCGCCTGCCTGCCGGTTTGCAGAAAGCAAGTCGAGCTTCGCTTCACCTGGCTCCAAACAAACAGCTGATCCTCGAACCGGATTGTTGAACCCTGCGCATCACTGAATTGGACAAGCAGGAGCACACCCCTCTCTTTGCTTGAACGCGCCGTATCGATCGAGCCCCTTATGGCAAAAGTCCGCTCCCCCTGCACAGGCAGTGTCCACAAGCGGGGCGCGCGATTCACGAATGCCTGAGCGGCACCTCCAGGAGCGGATGGAACGATCTTCTCAAT
>JARGOF010000018.1:9133-82291 GCA_029212415.1 Rhizobiaceae bacterium
CTACAGCAGTATTTTTTCTTTCTCTCAACACACTGCGAGCGAGCTTTGCGAGAGCTAGCGGAAGTTTCAACAACCGGACGGGATGCGCGTTTTGAATGATTGCATGCCCAAGACGAAAACGCACACCACGCTGGAATTTCAATAGATGAGACTTTGCCCGTTCACTGTCAACAAACTGTCTTTCCAATTCACCCAGCAACGCGAGTTCACGTGTACCCGCAGCGGTCAGTGCCTCCTGGAGCTCTAGCGTAGAAGCACGATCCCAACCCTGGCAAACACCTTCATCGTCTGGCATTGCGTCCGACTTCACGCTCCGCGCCATGTCAAGACTGAGGACTGTTTTCAATAATAAAAGCCCAAGGCCACACCCCGGGTTGCGGTTTTACCAGAAGCTTTATCTCAGCATCTGGGAATGTCTTGGCCAGCCCTTTCCTCGTAAACCGCTGCTTGTGGTATGCAGGAAGGTTTTCTTCCTCAAATGGAGCGCTCATGATGAGCTTATTTCTAGCGACGCGACGAAGCTCACGGACAGCATTGTTAAAATCCTTGACCTCAAGATGCTCCAGTACCCCCATACACATGACGACATCAGGGGCATTGTCCTCAAATCGCATATATTTGACATCCATTATTCTAATATCCAAACTTTCGTGGACTTCAATAAACTTAGTGTATTTTTTGCGGTCTATTCCCACGACACGCTTATAGTCCCCACACATCGTGAGGAAATTGAGCATCGCGCCTGACCCTACGCCTACATCCAAGATAGACGAGGAACCCATGGGGATCAGGCCTGCCGCATAGTTGAGGCGGCGCCAATCGTTACTACTGTAAAATCCTTTTCCACCGCTGTTGCCAAAAGCCTCTTCATGTCTGGAGGAAAATTCGCTTCTGAGGGCCACCATTAGCGGATTGCGCACCCCGGGTAACAGCTCTGCAGGAAACGGATACTCTTATTTGCCGAATACCAAGCTCCCAACGTCGTAAAATAGCTCCATAGATCGCTCAAAGGCAGGAGTGGTGCCCAATTTTCTGTATGCTGAAATAGGTGCCCCAAACGGCTTCGCGAGGTAAGGCTGCATCGTCACGCTTGTCTCCACGTCGAAACGCCATCCATTTCCGTATGAATTACTCTTAACCTCGAGCACTCAGCCCAAAATCGGAAAGGGTTTATCAGCTAACCACTTGTTCAGCTTCTGAAATGTTAAGCAATTCGAGCAGGTTGACATCTTATGTCAAGGTTTCGTAGAGCTTTACAAGTCTGTGTTCCTGATCTTCCCAGTTCAGATGTAAAGCGGCAGTTTTCGCTTTCTCAGCATGGTGTCGACGCAATTCCTCGTTGTCAACCAGCTTCTTTATACCCTCAGCCAGAGCTTTGGTGTCATCGGGTGCCACGGTGATGCCAAGATCATGTGTGTCAACGATTTTGCGGATTTCGGGTAGAGAAGACGCCACAATCGCCAGCCCGCCAATGACATACTCGAAGAGCTTGTTGGAGTCCGTTGTATAGTGATTGAGGCAGGTGTTTTCTATCGGCTGCACACCTATTTCGGCCGACTCGGTGTAGGATGGAAGTTCATCAAGAGGCACCGCGGGCACAAAGTGAACACGCTCCGTCAGGCCCTTGCTCTGGGCCATCGCCTCCAGTTCGTCCTTCATCTTCCCATCGCCAATGAAGACCACATAGACTTCGGTGAGGTCGCTGGCGGCATCGACCAGTCGGGTAAGTCCGCGCCCAGATTGCAAATTACCTTGGTAGAGTACAATTGGCCAAGGCTCATTTAAGGCCAGTTCCCTGCGTATCCTGTCCGTGCGCTCCACTGGACTATATCTTGGGCGGTTTTGAAGGACGAGCGGGCGCGGCACGCCGTAGGCACGCGCGAAGAATTTGGCGCGTGCCTCGGTTGTCGTAATCGCTGCAGCGGCACGCGGCATTAACCGCTTTTCCACCCATGCAACAGCGGACCGGAAGCTGGAGTAACCTTCCCTATCGGTGCTGATTTCGTGAGCATCGTAAACCAAGGGCACGTTTGCGAATTTTGAAACCAGCCAAGCCGTTGGAAGAGTATTAACGTCATGGCCGTGGACCACATCGGGCCGTGAGACAACCATTTTTACAAATAGCGAAGCGTGCGCAAATATCCGAGGTGTCATGTAGACGATCTGCACCAACTTGCGCAGACTTCCCTTGTCTCTCCTCCCGGATTTGTTACCAGCGTGTCTCAGCTTGCCGATGTTCCAGCCGAAACCCCGTGCAACGCGGACCACCCTGACCCCAGAATGCAGAGTTTCTTGCCTGGGCGTCTTGCCTGGCGTCAGGATGGCGAAGATCGTCACCTTGTGTCCCGCCGATTGCAGAGTCGCAGCCTCCTTGAGCACGCGTGCGTCATTGCGCACATCGTTCCAGACAATCATTGAAATACGGCCCATGTGGTCCACCCCAGCTGTAGTGTCAATGCGCGTAGCCCAAGCGCAGTACGTCAGCCTTAAAATGCGTTCGCGGCGGAAACGGGTAGCTGACCCGCGTCCATACTTTTTTGGAAGCTGGCGGCTGCACCGATATCATTGTTTACACTTTGCACGACATCCAAGGCCCTGTGCCAGCGCTTTGTCTCGAGGGCGTGAACCAGCTCATAAATGCGCGCGGCAAGCACGACGTCGGCCACGGTTACCGAAGCGAGATCCGGTCTCATCTTGGCAGCTTCCGCCAGTCGCTCTTCAATGTCCTTCGCTCCGTAAGTGCTGAGCGGCCACCCCGATCCGATTGGTTCAACAGCCCAAGTCGACCAGTCGGTGGAGACGTAACCGTCTGCGGTCTTGTGCACTGATGACAGCAACCTGTGATTTGTAAGAACGAGACGGCTGCCGACAAGCCTCTCCTTGATTGCCGGGAGTTCTCGCAAAAAAGACTCGTACTGGGCTTCCATCCCCGCCAGTTGGCTGAGAATCCGTAGTTTTTCCAGCTGACCTTCATCCAGCCGCTGATATCGCAGCGGGTGGGTGCGCAGATATTGGCCAGCCAACCTCTTCGGAGGATTGATGGTCCAAAGTGTTTGCATGATCCTTTGAGCCTGATCGCGTCGACTGATGGGAGCATGGCTTCCGGCAAGTGGCTCGAACACCAGCCATAAGTGAGTATCATCGTTGTGTGATCCAAGAAAACGGGGAACCAAGGGCGTTCCCTCTGGTAGGCTGGAGAGTAGATTAAACTCGCTTACCCAGTCTGGACCACGATTACTTTCGTAGACCTTCAACATGTACATGGGGTGACCCAGTTCATCGAAGGTTGTGAATAAGAGAACGGCATTTTGCCCGGAATTATGCAGCTCTACCTTATTCGGCACGTGCTCGTCGTCAGTTGCCTGCTTGACCACAGAGGATATAAGGTCGTTGCGACGTCGCGAATCCAGGGATGGCCAAAACTTCAGATCGGTTTCCCGCTGTGGTGATCGCAGGACATGCCCGTGAAAGAATAGAGCGCTGATTTGTGCGCGCTGCCCGATAACGCTGGCAACTTCCTTGGCTGCCACAACCAGACGACCCAGCATCTGCCTTGTTAAGATAATCGAAATGATGACGATAAGCGGGTTCGGAATTCTTCCAAACATGAACTGCGCTATGACAAAGCCGACACAGGCCAAAAACAACAACTGCTGGGCGGTGCCATTGTATTGTTTAAACTGACTCAGGTTGTCAGCGGTAAAAAAAGCGATAACGGCATAAAAAGCCAGACTTCCCGCTAACAGGAACGCCATTTGTGGGTACAAGAACGAGACACCGACAAGTGCCAGCCCTGCAAACAGTATACTGGCAATAGCCATTGCGACACGTTCGTAAACCGCACGCATGACTTCGTCTTGATTTGAAAGAACCGCAAGTTTCGCGCTGCGCCGGTTAGCCTTCGCGGACCCTCGGCGCCCCAGACGAGCGACGATCCGTTCGGCTGCGGCATGCAAAACAAAAAGTAAAACGGCGGTGGTTCCGAGACCTAGCACCAGCGTCTTCGTTTCGATTCCCTGCATAAAACCGGGAAAGTATATTGGAGTGCCATCTCCACCCATTAGGATAACGATCTTGAGCGGCAAAAGCAGCGAAATCACCAGCGCCACCTGAGAGACGAAAGTGGAGAACACGATCAAAACGGTTTCAGCCGGTGCAACACGCAGCATTTTCGCGCCCAAAGAAAGAAACCAGCGCGACGGTTCCCAGATTTTACGCCGCGTGGGTTTCTTGAACTCCATTTCGCTTTTCCTGATCAGACCTTAAATTGTGAGTGTAGATTTAGACTGCCGCCAAAGTTCAATCCTGCCGGTTACTGCTCGATTAACAAGCTGAACATCAAGCGCGTTTTTGAAAAACTGACTGTTCATTATAGCTCCATAGATATGGATTCGTCGAGTTTCATTGCGGATTGCGTTTTATAGTAGGTTGGGGACAGGGCAATGCAATGACGCGCTATCCTTCGATCCGCAGAGACCATGCAAGCCCGGCACAATACGTGATACCAGCTATCCGTCGTTTGCAAATCCGACACCTCAAAGGCGAAGCTGCGTCTCCGTCAACAGAAACCCCGATGCAAGTTCTGAAATGTGAACCCGCTGGCGGCTTAGAAACTTTAACGCATGTAACTCCAGTGCGCCTTGCCTTGCTCCGCGTTCTTGGTCCGGTCACAGAGTTTTTCAGCCCTTGCGCTGCATTTCTTGCTTCTTTTTGTGGCGCTCCGGTTCACATTTCAGGCCAAGAGAGTTTGTGGAAATTCCCTCACGGCGCCGCTTGGGTTTCTGGCCAATAGCATAGTGTTTTTGGCTCTCCATGACCTGAGGCCCGAGTTTCAGAATAAACGCCTTCTGGGGTCCCGGAAACTTCGAGCTTTCGTTGCTTCCGCTCTTTCTGGGTCTGCCGGTAAAAAGTGGAGAGATTTTCTGATGGTTTTCATAACCACAGGAAGGGCCTGTGACCAAACGAGAACGACAACTATTTACGGAAGAATTCAAGCGGTAGGCGGTTCGCTTGATTGAAACTCGCGGCCGTACGATTGCGCAGATTGCGGATGACCGGGGCATTGGCCAATCAGCGCTGGCCTGGTGGAAGCGCATTTACTGTGAGACCGCCTCAACGTCTGAACCACACGTCGATCTAACCCAAGAGTGGACTCGGTTGCGCAAAGAGAATTCGGTTCCTCGCCAGGAGCGCGAGATTTTGAAGCGGGCTGCTACTTTTTTCGCCAAGGAGGCACGTCAATGAGATTCAAGCTCGTTGATAAGGCGAGGAAATCATCCATCGTCTTTGCCGTGTTCTTTGTGTCAGCGAAAGTGGGTATTATGCCTGAAGACAGTGATTAAAACCCCCGTGCACCTGACGTCGTTTCGCACAAATGCAATCAGACGGAAATCCCATCCGTACTCTCCAGTTTCGGTCATTCCACCAGGTCTGGCAGGGCCGAAATGCGCTCATTGCGCAATGGAGCCGTCTACTGCAGGTCGAGGTCACCAATTTCCGTCAGGATCGTATGCAGCATCTTTGCCTTTTCGCTGCCAATCCTGCGGAAAATTTCTTCGTCCTCGATTTGTACCTGCTCTCTGATCTGGTGGATTCTTTTGAGACCCAACTCGGTCAGCACAAGATTGACCTGCCGATGATCCCGATTGGCGATGCGGCGATGGACGATCCCGTCGGACACCATGCGATCAACCAGTTTTGTCAGCGTCGGCGGGTTCATCAAAACCACTTCGGCCAGATCACCCATGGTGAAATCGGTTTCGGTTTCCAGTATTTCCATGATGCGCCAGGCCTCGACCTGTACGCCAAATTCTTTCAAACGCCTGGTCAAAGAGGTATGGATCTTGCGGTGTGCTGTCGCCAATGAATAGGAGATATAGGACTGGACTGTGTATTTGCTCTGCATGGTATTCCATTCTCATCGACGGAGTCAGATTTGAATTTAGTTGACTTGGAAAGTGTTTTCAATGCAATTTACTTTTTATGACGGTCACATCTGATAAAACATTGCTTGTGCCCCTTTCACCCGCTGCCCGCATTATTCCAAGCGAGCTGAGAGATTTCCACGATGGCTTGGCGACTCTTCCGGGAACGACGTTTCGCATCGGGCTGCTCATACCCATGTGCGGCTCGGCTGGCATATGGGCACCCTCATGCATTTCGAGCGCCCAGGTTGCCGTCGCCCAGCTCAATGAATCCAATGGAATCTGCGGCAGACCTGTTGAACTGATCATGATTGATTCAGCGCTTGAGGCGTCAACACCTGTTGAAGAGGTGATCAATTCACTCATTCAGATCCGGGCCATCGACGCGATTGTCGGCATGCATATCAGTGCAGTGCGGCAGAACCTGAGCAAGATCGTCAAGCAGCGCGTTCCCTATATTTATACACCGCTTTATGAGGGAGGTGAAAACACCAAGGGTATATTTGCAATCGGCGATACGCCGGAACAGCAGCTTGGACCCGCGCTTGAATATCTGCAATCGGCGCATCGCATCAAGAATTGGGCCTTCATTGGAAACGATTATGTCTGGCCCAGAGCATCCAACTCCTATGCAAAAAAGAAGCTTCAGGATTTGGGTGTCAACATCGAATACGAGAAGTATCTGCCGTTCGGTCTGAGCGACATGTCGGAACTTGTCGAGGAACTGCGGCAAACGGATGCGCAGGCGGTGCTGATTTCACTGGTTGGCCAGGATGCCATTACCTTCAATCGGGCCTTTGGCAGTACGCAGATGCACGAACGGATGATACGCCTGTCCTGTGCGATAGAAGAAAATGCACTTCTGGCAAGCGGTGCTGAAAATCTGCATGAACTTTATTCCGCATCATCCTATTTCGGGTCTCTCAATACCGATGCCAATGCGCTTTTCAGGGAACGGTATTACGGTTTTCACGGTGAAACAGCGCCGGTTTTGAATGCCCTGGGGCAGTCGACCTATGAAGGTGTTCAATTTCTGGCAGGCCTGATGGAATCCCATGAACAGGACTGGAAAACCAAAGATAGCACCTGCTTGAACAGCGTCGAATTTTCAAGTGTTCGCCGGGCGACCTCTGGCGACGGCAGCGCGCCAAAAGCACCCATCTATCTGGCCAAGGCGGATGGTGTTGTATTTAAGATCGTTAAAAAACTATAATAAATTCAATAGATTAACCAAATTATTTGATTTGGAAAATAATTTACTTGAATTGGAAAATAAATTCCTCCACAAATTGACTCAGAAAAAAGCCGCGTAAGACGGCTGAAAATTTGGTGTCATATCGCTCTGGAGGGTCGCCTTGACTTGGGTTGTTTCAATAGCCTTGCTGGTTATACTTTTGCTGTTGGGCATCTGGTTTCTTCAGAAATTTTACGTCAAGGCCACACTGAATTCGGCGCTCGTTCGCACCGGATTGGGGGGGATGCGCATTGTGCTGGATGGCGGATGCATATCATTGCCCATCATACATCAGACACAGCGCGTGATGATGGGGGCGATATCATTTCCGTCATCACGCCTGGGGCGCGAAGCACTTTTGACTGGCGATCAGCTTCGCGCCGACATTACCATGGAATTCGAGTTCAAAGTGATGGCGACGCCGCAGGGTGTGGCCGCCGCAGCGCAGTCTCTTGGATCAAGGATCGAGCGCGGCGGAGAAGCGATCGAAGGGGTGCTCTCCGGACCGTTGATCGGCGCCATGCAGAATGCCGCAGCGACCAGGACACTTGCCGAAATACACCATGATCGCGCGGGCTTCACGAAAGAGGTCGAAACGGCAATCACTGCCAAAGCAGAGCAATTTGGGCTGACACTGGTTTCCGCATCCCTGTTGCGGGTGGATCAAAGTGATGTGTCGCAGTTCGATGAGAAAAACACCTTTGATGCGCAGGGAATGCGTCGCCACGCCGAGTTGATTTCAGAACAGCGTCGCGAACGGGTTCGCATCGAGACGGAAACCGAGATTGCAGTTCGCCAACAGGGGCTGGAAAAACACCAGCGGCAATTGGAAATTCAGCGCACCGAGCGTGAAACGAGCATCGCCCAGCAGGAAATATTTGATCGTCTGGAAGCCGAAGCCCAGGCAAAAACCAGAGAGGCCAAGTCGCAATCCGAGTTGCGGGCGGAAACGGCCAGAATCGACGCGGAGCAGAAAATTCAGGAAGCGAAGGTCGCCAATGACACGGCTCTGCGTCGCTCCGAAATGTCAGCCATTCTCTCGCTGGAAGAAACCAAGATCGAGAATGAGACCCGGTTGGCAAGTCTGAGGACCGCCGAATTCGGCACCCAGGCCGCCGAAGAGGCTGCGCGCGCCCAGGTTCTGCTGGCAGCCGAAGAGGTTCAGGCACAAAAGGAGCGTGCCATTGCCAAGCGCGAATATGAGACAGCGCAACTGCGCCTGCAAAAAGATATTGATCTGAGCACCTCCCGTACAAAAAGCGATGCTGAAACTCTGGCGACCAGAACCCAGTCGGAAGCCAATGCGGCCAAGACAATGGCCGAGGCTGAACTTGTCAAAGCCAAAGCGGAGGCCGATGGGCGCGCAGCCCATATCATCGCTGAAAATTCAATGAGTGAAGCGCAGATCCGCAAACTGCTGGAGGAGCGGCGTCTCGACCGCATGCCGGAAATCATGACGCAGATGATGAAGCCGGTCGAAAAGATCGACTCCATCAGAATCAATCAAATCAGCGGAATGGGCGGCCAAAACGCCACCAACACGGAAGGTGGTGCAGAAGGAGCATTCGGTGCCGCGATGGATCAGATCCTGGGTATGGCCGTACGGTTGCCCGCGATGAAACAGATGGGTGAGGAAATCGGTCTGGATTTCGATGCCAATCTGGCTGGCCGAACGGCCGACTATGCCAATCGCCTCAAGGCAAAGGACGACAAGAAATAGAGGCACACTAACGAACATGGCAGCAAGCCATGTGCAGGGGAAAACCATGACAATTAGCAGAAGAAAATTTGTTGCTGCCGGTGCCGCTTTGACCGGCTCCATGTTGCTGCCACGCGTGGTGATGGCAGCCGATACCATCAAGTTGGGGTCCGTTCTGGATACATCGGGTATTTTTGACGCCTATGGCAAGCCGATGGATATGGCCATGCGGCTGGCTGTCGACCAGATCAATGCCGATGGCGGACTTCTGGGCAAGCAGGTGGAGGTCGTATCCTATGATACCCAGTCCGACATGGCTCTGTACTCGCAGTATGCGCAGCAACTGACACGTCAGGACAAGGTTGATGTGGTGCACGGTGGCATCCTGTCTGCATCGCGCGAAGCCATTCGCCAGACCATGCATAAGACAAAGACATTGTATTTCTACAACGTGCTGTATGAGGGCGGTGTATGTGACCGCAATATCTTCATCAATGGCGTCACGCCCGCTCAGCAAGTGGAAGCTCTGGTTCCCTATGCCATGGGTAAATCGGGCAAGAAGGTCTACATTCTGGCTGCAGACTACAATTACGGGCATATCACGGCAAAATGGATCCAGAAATTTGTTGCCGACAACGGTGGTGAAACCGTTGGCGTGGATTTCTTCCCGCTGGATGTGGCCGATTTCGGATCGACAATCGCCAAGATCCAGACCGTGGGCCCGGATCTCGTGATTGCGCCACTGGTAGGCGGTGCGCATCTTTCATTCTTCCGCCAGTGGGCGGCAGCCGGCATGAAAGACAAAATTGCGCTGGCTTCAACAACACTTGGTGTCGGCAATGAACACAAGGTCCTGACCGCGGAAGAGGGCAATGGGATCATGGTTGCCTATAATTACAGCCAGGAACTGGACACACCTGCAAACAATGCTTTCAAGAAGAGCTGGGCGGATGCAAATGGCGGTGACCAGAGCATGCACGAAATTGCCGTATCCAATTATCAAGGTGTCCTGACCTGGGCCGAAGGCGTGCGCAAGGCAGGGTCACTTGACAGGGATGCCGTCATAGAAGCGCTTGAAACCGGCGTTTCGATCGATGGACCAGCAGGCAAGATCACGGTTGATCCGAAAACCCATCATGCGGTGCTGGACGTTCACCTGATGGAATTTCAGGATCAGGGCATGCGCGTCGTTGAAACCCTGCCACAGCGCCAGCCCATCGACACCCAGGCCGTGTGTGATCTGCAGGCCAATCCGAACGACAACAAACAATATGAGATCGAGATCTGATCGGCTCAGGATTTGCACCGGGAGGGCAGCACCCATGCAGCCCTCCTTTTCACCCGTGTTCGGGTGAATGAATTCGGATTTTCCAATTTAGTGAGACCGCATGGACCTGTCTTTCGTCATACTTGTTGAAATCTTCTACGCTGTCGCCTCACTTGCGCTGATCAGCGCTGGTTTGGCCGTGGTGTTCGGGATGATGAAAGTCATCAATCTGGCGCATGGCGAATTCATGATGATGGGCGGCTATGCCACCATCACCGCAGTTCAGCTGGGCGTGAATGTCTTTGTCGCCATGCTCATCATTGCACCGCTGATTGTCGGCCTGATCGGTCTGGTGGTCGAACGGCTCGTCATCAGGCATCTGTACGGACGTCTGGTGGATACCATGCTGGCGACCTGGGGTCTCAGCCTGTTTTTCATCGGCATGGCGACCATGATCTTCGGCAATACGACGACGAGCATCACGACACCGATCACCGGTTTCGCCGTTGGCGATTACCAGATCAATGGCTACAATTTTTTCATATTCTTTGTGTCTGCCGTGCTTTTGATCAGCATGTATGTGTTGCTGAAAACAACGCGGTTAGGCCTGATTGCGCGCGGAACCATGCAACGTTCCGATATTGCGGCAGCCCTGGGCTACAGTCCCGATCGCATCTATATGGCGACATTTTTCTGTGGTTCGGCCCTGTCAGGCCTGGCTGGTGCGGTGCTGGCCCCTCTGGTCGGACTGGTGCCAACCTCTGGTGGTGCCTATATCGCCAAAGCCTTCATCACGGTCATCGCAGGCGGACCGTCACTGATTGTCGGCCTGATCAGCAGCTCCAGCCTTTTCGGCGTGGTCAACCAGATATTCACCTTCGGCATTTCGCCGGTGTTTGGTGATGTCGCCCTGTTGATTGCCGCCGTCATCCTGCTGCGGCTGCTCCCACAGGGTGTCACCGGCAAATTCTTCAAGGGGAAAATGTGATGAGCCGCTCATGGGGCAGGCAGGATGCTGCAACCATTGTTGCGGCCATTGTCCTGATCTGGCTGATGCCGCTGCTGATCAGTACCTATACACTGACGGTGCTCGTCATTTACGGAATGCTCGCATTGAGTCTCGGCCTGATCTGGGGATTCGGTGGGATTCTGTGCTTCGGGCAGGCGGCCTTTTTCGGCCTCGGTGCCTATACCTATGCCATCGCTGCGATCAATGTCGGTGAAAGCACGCTGCCGATGATCCTTGCCGTCTTCGTGCCGGCACTGTTTGCCGCGCTTTTGGGCGCCATGATGTTCTACGGTCGTTTGACCGACGTCTATCTGGGGGTGATCACTCTGGTCGTGACCCTCATTTTGTTCAAATTTGTCAACTCTTCGGCCGGACCGCAATATGTCATCGGAGAGGCGCGGCTCGGCGGTTTCAACGGCATACCGGGATTTCACACTTTGAACATCCCCGGTCAGCCTGATGAATATATCTGGGGTGATGCACTGTATTATGTCTGTGCCGTTGCCCTCCTGGCCGTCTATTTCCTTGTGACGTGGTTGTTGCGGTCATCCTTCGGGCGCATTGCCATTGGTATCCGGGAAAATGAAACGCGCGTATCGCTGATGGGCTATGATGTGCGGGCCCGCAAGACCATTCTGTTTGCCATCGGCGCCGCCATTGCAGGCCTTGCCGGTGCCTTGTTTGCCAATTGGGGCGAGATCGTCACGCCGGGTCTTTTCAGCCTTGGCCAGTCTGCCGAGATCATCATCTGGTGCATTGTGGGCGGGCTTGGAACACGGTTGGGGCCCATCATCGGCGCCGCAGGTCTCGCCTATCTGAAATTCCTGCTGGGACAGCAATCCCTGATCGACAATACATTGATCATGGGCATCATCCTTGTGCTCTTCGTCCTGTTTTTGCCCAAAGGCATCGTTCCGGCCGTCGCATCCCTTTGGAAAGCAAGCTTTGGCCGCAGGTCGGGCCGAAAATCCGCAAGGCGTCGGCATATGCGCAGGGTGGACAGTGCCAATGGCTGAAACCGTGCTGGAAACAACAGGTCTGACAATGCGCTTTGGCGGTGTTGTTGCGACTGACAATGTCAATTTTTCTCTCAAGGCGAGAGAATTGCGCTGTCTCATCGGTCCCAATGGGGCTGGTAAATCGACATTCTTCAAATGCATCACCGGATTGCTGACGCCCAGTGAGGGGCAGGTCTTCATGCGCAATCAGGAAACAACCGGCTGGCATCCCCATGAGGTCGCTTCGCTTGGCGTCGGTATCAAGACACAGGTCCCCAATGTCATGGATGGGCTGACTGTCGTTGAAAACATCTGGATGGCAGCTCGCCGGTTCATGCCCTCAAAGGAGGCTTCTGACAAAGCCCAGGACGTCATCGAGAGACTGGCTCTGGGGTCGATTGCAAAGGCCGAGCTTGGCCGGTTGGCCCACGGAGAGAGGCAGCGGGTCGAGCTTGGGCTGGTTGTGGCCGCCGATCCCTGGCTGGTGCTGCTGGATGAACCTGCCGCTGGCATGACGGCGGGAGATGTGGACCGCATGAGCGCCATCATCGATGAGATGACACGCACGGCCGCAGTGGTGATTGTTGAACACGACATGCAGTTCATTCGTTCGATCGCATCGACCGTCACGGTTTTCCATCAGGGCGCCATCCTGATGGAAGACCATGTGGACAAGGTCATGGCCGACCCCATCGTGCGCAATGTCTATCTGGGAAAGAAGGCATGATGACACACGACGAACCATCAATCCTGCTCAATATCAAAGGCCTATCCGGCGGCTACGGCAAGGTGCCTGTCCTCTATGGCATCGATATCAGTGTTGCGGAAAATGAAGTTGTCGGCATTCTCGGCCACAATGGAATGGGCAAGTCGACATTGTTGAAAACAGCAATGGGTTTCCTGCCGGCAAGTTCCGGTACGATACGGTTTCATGGCACCGAGATTACCCGCATGCCGCCCAGCGAGCGTGCCGGAATGGGAATTGGCTATGTCCCGCAGGGGCGCGGCATCTTTCCCCAGTTGAGCGTGCGCGATAATTTGCGCTTCGCCTGGCACGACTATTCCGGCGCCAGCGAAGAGGAAGTGATGGATACGGTTCTTGCCGATTTCCCGCGCCTCGTTCCACTGCTTGACCGTGAGGGCGGTGCGCTTTCGGGCGGTGAGCAGCAATTGCTGGCGCTGGCCCGGTGCCTGATGGGCGATCCTGAATTTCTGTTGCTTGACGAACCGACAGAAGGGATTCAGCCATCGATCATCGAGGAGATGTCGGAAACGCTGTTGAAACTGCGTCAGGAAAGGGGACTGGCAATCCTTCTGGTTGAGCAGAATTTCGACTTTATCGCCGACCTTTCAGACCGGGTGCTGGTGCTGGAACGGGGACGTATTACCGGTGAACTCGAGCGATCAGATCTTTCCGACCAGGCCAAGATAGACCAGTTTCTCGGATTTGGTGCAGCCCGCTCCACACGGGGCAACGCTTCTGTCAAACAGACAGGCGCCCCAATCAGTCGTTCGGCTACGCCCCATGCCCCCATTCCATCGGGCATGAAAGCTGCTGACGCAATGCCTTCTCGCCTTCAACCCGCGGTGACCAATATGACCATCAAACGTCCGACACTTTCCCAGATGCGCGGCATGGCAGAGCGCTTCGGCATGAATTTGAGCGATGCCGAACTTGCCGAGTACAGCCAGATCATCGAACCCTATATCCAGGCCTACGACCGGCTGGATGCGATGCCGGACAATCTGCCGGAGGTGCGCTATCCAAGATCACCGGGCTATCATCCCGATGCGACGGAAAACCCGCTCAATGCCTGGTATGTGAAAACCGAAGTCAAGGGTGCCATGGATGGTCCCCTGCGCGGAAAGAGAATTGTTCTCAAGGACACCGTTTGCCTGGCCGGTGTGCCGATGATGAACGGCTCATCGATCATGGAAGGGTATACGCCGGAAATCGACGCCACCATCGTTACCCGTATGCTGGATGCAGGCGCCATCATCGTCGGCAAGGCCCATTGTGAGGATTTCTGCCTTTCCGGCGGGTCCCACACCAACGCCAAGGGCCCGGTCCACAACCCCTGGAAGCGCGGCTTCATGGCGGGCGGCTCGTCGAGTGGTTCGGCCGCGCTTGTGGCCGCCGATGAAGTTGATATGGCCATTGCCGGGGACCAGGGCGGGTCCATTCGCATTCCGTCTTCCAATTGCGGTATATATGGCATGAAAGCCACCCATGGTCTGGTGCCCTATACCGGCATCATGCCGGTTGAGCAGACCATTGATCACGTCGGCCCGCTTACCAAGACCGTTGCCGACAATGCATTGTTGCTTGAGATTCTTGCCGGTGAAGATGGTCTGGATCCGCGCCAGTACAAACCAAGGACCTTCCGCTACACCGAGGCTTTGGGCAGGGGAGCCCATGGACTGAAAATCGGCATCCTGAAGGAGGGATTTCACCGACCCGAGAGCGAAGCGGATGTGGATCAGAAAGTGCTGGCGGCGGCTGACCGGTTTCGTGAACTGGGCGCGCGGGTCGACGAGATCTCCATCCCTGAACATAATCTGGCGGTGGATTGCTGGACGGCCATTACGGTCGAAGGCCTGCAGGACATGATGATGCATGGCAATTCTGCCGGCACGAATTACCGCGGTCTTTTTCTGCCCTCGATGAGTGACCATATGGCGCAATGGCGAAACCGCGCCGATGAACTCAGCCATTCCTTGAAAACCTGCATGTTTCTGGGAGAATATTTCCAGGATCAATACCGCGGACGTTTTTATGGAAAGGCGCAAAACCTCATGCGCAAGGTCAATGAGCGCTATGCGGCTGCTCTGCGAAATTATGACATTTTGCTGATGCCGACCGTGCCCATGAAGCCTCAGGAAATTCCACCGGCGGATTGTTCCATCAGCCTTTATGTGCAACGTGCATTTGAAATGATTGGCAATACCGCGCCGTTCAATGGCGGTCTGCCGGCAATGAATGTGCCTTGCGGCCTGAGTGAAGGATTGCCGATTGGCATGATGCTGGTGGGCCCCAATTACGGTGAGATGAAGATCTATCAGGCAGCCCATGCATTTGAACAAAGTGGTGACTGGCGGACCATGTGAGGGAGTGATTGATGTCAATTTTGGATGAAAGTCTGGCTTCAAAGATACGTGCATCCGGCAGGTCAAAAGTCCAGGTGACGGATGCAATGGGTGCGCCCGAAGGGCATGGTTCATACGTCAAGGGAAATACCGAAAGCCCTTTGCGCTACATGACCATTCCACAATTGCTGCGTGAGGCGGTTGCCCGTTTCGGACCTCGCGATGCGCTGGTTTTTACCGATACGGGCGAACGTTACAGCTATTATGATTTTGACCGCGATATCGACGCGCTGGCATCCGGTTTTCTGGCGATGGGTCTGCAAAAGGGCGACCGCATCGGCATCTGGTCACCCAACCGGCTTGAATGGGTGCTGACACAATTTGCCTCGGCGCGCATCGGCCTGATCATGGTGAACATCAATCCGGCCTATCGGTTGTCCGAGGTAGACTATGCGTTGAACAAAGTGGGATGCAAGGCGCTGATTCTTGCGAGGGCATTCAAGTCCTCTGACTATCTGGGGATGATCCGGCAATTGGCGCCTGAATTGGAGACCTGTCAGCCGGGCAGGCTGAATGCGGCGAAATTCCCGACCCTGAAAAGCATCGTCGTCATGGGCAGCGATGCGGGGCCGGGGACTTTCACATTCGATGAGGTCAAGAATCTTGGAGGCCCGGCGCAGCAATTGCGTCTGCAGTTGATTGATGGAACCTTGAACCCGGATGATCCAATCAATATCCAGTTCACGTCAGGGACCACGGGAACGCCCAAAGGCGCAACGCTATCGCACTACAATATTGTCAATAATGCGCGATTCGTGACAGACAGGATCAATCTGACGGAAGCCGATCGCCTGTGCATTCCTGTGCCGCTTTACCATTGTTTCGGCATGGTGATGGGTGTTCTGGGCGCGGTCAGCAAGGGCGCTGCAATGGTCTTCCCGGGAGAGGCATTCGAACCGAAAGCGACGTTGAACGCACTGGCATCAGAGCGCTGCACAGCCGTCTATGGCGTGCCGACCATGTTTGTCGCCATGCTGCAGGAGATGGAGGCGCAGTCCTATGACCTTGGATCGCTGCGCACCGGTGTGATGGCCGGCGCACCCTGTCCGATCAATGTCATGGAGCGGGTCAACCGCCAGATGAACATGAAGGAGGTGACGATCTGCTATGGCATGACCGAGACATCTCCGGTCTCATTTCAGAGTTTTGTCGATGATCCCATCGAAAAGAGATGCGCCACTGTCGGGCGGGTGCATCCGCATCTTGAGGTGAAGATTGTCGATCAGGAGGGGAAGATCGTCCCCATCGGCGCCCAGGGTGAGCTGTGCACGCGTGGCTATTCCGTCATGAAAGGCTATTGGCAAGAGGATGAGCGCACCCGCGAGACCATTGTCGATGGCTGGATGCAAACGGGCGATCTCGCCACCATCGATGAAGGCGGCTTCTGTTCCATCGTCGGGCGCGTCAAGGATATGATCATTCGCGGCGGAGAGAACATCTATCCGCGTGAAATTGAGGAATATCTGTTCCGTCATCCGCAGGTCAGCGAAGTGCAGGTCTTCGGCGTCCCGGATGAAAAATTCGGCGAAGCGGTCTGCGCCTGGGTGGTCGCAAAACCGGGAGAGGGGGTCACTGAGGAGGCGATCCGGCATTTCTGTCAGGGACAGATTGCCCACTACAAAATTCCCGCACACATACGCATTGTCGACGAAATCCCCATGACGATCACCGGCAAGCCGCAGAAATTCGTCATGCGCGATCAGATGAGCGAGCTTCTAAGCACGTCCTGATGGACTGTTGTTCGGTGTCGCCTGATGCAACCAAATTCACTTTGGACGCACTGGTGCTACCTCGAGCTTTTCATAATCGAGGGGATCACGATGTCCGCGATAAATCCGGAGAACAAAAAGCACGTCGTGCTTGACGTAGTAAGGGATAAGAAAACCATATTTCGGCTCGACCAATTCGCGAACATCAATGCGAGGCGACGGCCTGCCTAAAGAAGGATTTTCAGCAGCAAGGATGATTTTCTTCTCAATGGCCGCAACCACACGAGCCAAGCCAGAAGGACTTAGCGGAGCGAGATAACCATGAAGTTCATCAAGATCCGCCTTTGCCTCCACAGTAAAAATTATTTTCATGAAGGCTATTCGCCAGGACGGGTATCAGCCTCAGGGGAGGGGATTTCGTCTTCGGTTCCCCACGACCTCATCCACTTTGAAATCTGCTCGAAGGAATGCCCGTTGCCGCTCTCGGCACTTTCTACAGCTTCATCCAGCTCTTTGTCGTAGGTTGCTCGGGCACGCACATACGCCTCTACAGCTTCCGTCATAATGACGGAACGGCTGCGCTTGGTAATCTTGGCAATATGGTCCACCTGATCTTTTACGTCGTCAGAAAGGCGAACAGAAAAAGTCTGAGCCCTGGTTGGCATTTCCATAAACCCTGGATTCATGTGTTGTAGGTGAACACATTGTACTTGCCTTTTGATATCCGTCAATTGAAAGTCTGACTGCCGTCAGATCAGAGCTGTCTGCGGCTGCGGCGCTCGCGTCTGGGCTGGGCATCACCGGCTGCGGCTGTCTTGTTGCGCATGGGGCCGATCTTTTCGACGATGTCGTCGACACTTGGCCTGGCAGCCTTGCTGTGTGTATCAATCGCCGAACGCATAGCGCGCAAATGATCGCAGGATGTGCCGCAGCAACCGCCGATGATGGTTGCGCCGGCATCAATGGCCAGTCTGGTATATTCGGCCATCAAAGGCGGAGTGCCGGAATAAAAAATCTCCGAGCCACGAAATTCGGGTATACCGCAATTGCCCTTGACGATGATCACCTCGTTGGGTGTCGCGCTGCTCATGTCCAGCAGGGAAGACAGGATATCAGATGCGCCCACGCCGCAATTCGCGCCGAATGCCGTGGGTGCTTCGTCAAGGCCATCGGAGAGCAGATGGATGTTCTTGGGATCAAGGCCCATCATCGTCTTGCCGGCCGTATCGAAAGAGCAGGTAAAAGTGTAGGGCATGCCACAGCTGATGGCCGCTTGCGCCGCCGCGCGCACTTCATCGGGGGCTGACATGGTTTCGATCCAGGCAATATCAGCGCCGCCTGCCTTGAGCCCTTCGATTTGTTCAACAAAGGCGGCAACAGCGACATCGTAGGTCATCGCCCCCAGTGGTACCAGCAATTCACCCGTTGGGCCCACGGAACCGGCAACGATGATGCGCCGGTCCGAAGCGTCGACGACCTGCCGTGCAATTTCTGCCGCGCGTTTGTTGAGTTCAAACACGCGTTCCTGCGCATTGTGAAGCTTGAGGCGCTGGCGCGTGCCACCGAAGCTGTTTGTCAAAATGATATCGGCGCCCGCATCGACGAAATCCTGATGCAGCTTGATGATTTTTTCCGGCTGGCTCTCGTTCCACAATTCCGGTGCTTCACCGGCTTCCAGGCCCATGGCGAACAGATTTGTTCCCGTTGCCCCATCGGCGAGTAGAACACCCTTTTCGGCGATCATTTCGGTGAGGGCATTCGTCATGCCTGATAAAGGTGCCATGGATGTTTCCTGCAATGGGTGCGTTACTTGTCGATATAAGGATGTCTTTATGTCAATGCAATGCGGAAACGTGTTTCTTTCATGAAATCACCTTGTGTAAAGACAAAAAAACAGGCGACTTGCGCCGCCTGTCCAATTCTTTATCGCAGAAGAATTATTCGGCTGCGACAGGGTCGTCATGGCTGATGGGCGTCACCATGGAAGAGATGACAGCCTGAATATCCAGCGAACCCAGCATCTTGCCCTGCGCATCGACGACATGGGCCATTGAACTGTTGCCGTCCGTCATGATTTTGGCCGCCTTTTCAAGCGTTGTGCCAATCTTGATGGCCGGACCTTCCCGGTTTTCCAGACCAACGGATGTATCCATGATTGTCTGAACGAGAACCACGCGACCGCGGTTCACCTCCCGCACAAAGCTGGATATGTATTCGTCTGCCGGATTGAGAACAATGTGCTGGCCGGTTCCCTGCTGAACCACCTCGCCATCACGCAGGATAGCAATCTTGTCGCCAAGCCGCAGTGCTTCATCCAGATCATGGGTGATGAAAACAACGGTCTTCTTGATTTCTTTTTGAAGGTCAAGAAGAACGGTTTGCATATCCATGCGGATCAAGGGATCAAGCGCTGAAAAGGCTTCATCCATCAGAAGGATCGGCGCATCATTGGTCAACGCACGGGCAAGACCCACACGTTGCTGCATGCCGCCGGAAAGCTGGTTTGGATAATTGCTTTCAAATCCGGTCAGGCCGACACGATCAATCCAGCGCTGCGCCCGTTCGACTTGCTCGGAACGCGATATTCCCTGTACTTCGAGGCCATAGACCGTGTTGTCCATCACTGTCCTGTGCGGCAGCAGGGCAAATTTCTGAAAGACCATGGCCGTTTCATGCCGGCGAAATTCCTGCAATTGGGCAGGGTTCATCTGGCAGACATCAACGTCACCGACAAGAACTTCTCCGGCAGTCGGATCGATCAACCGGTTGATATGCCGGATGAGCGTCGACTTGCCGGAACCGGACAGGCCCATGACGACCTGAATACCGCCGGCCGGCATGTCGATGTTGATGTCCTTGAGACCAAGGACATGCCCGTGCTTGTCATTCAATTCGGTTTTGGTCATCCCCTGTTTGACCAGGTCTATATATTGGTCAGGGTTATTGCCGAATATCTTGTAGAGATTGCGAACGGATATTCCGGGACTTGCTTTTTCATCAACCATGGACAACCTCCTGGTATTTCTGCAGACGTTTGCCGTAGGCCTGACTTGTTCTGTCAAAAATAATCGCAATGCCGACAATGGCCAGGCCATTGAACAATCCGAGTGAGAAATACTGATTGTTGATGGCCTGCAGCACTGGTTGGCCAAGACCTCTGACGCCAATCATTGATGCAACGACGACCATCGCCAGGGCCATCATGATGGTCTGGTTGATACCGGCCATCATGGTCGGCAGAGCCAGCGGCATCTGAACATTCTTGAGCCTCTGCCAGCTTGACGAACCAAAGGCGTCGGCCGCCTCGAGCACATCCTTGTCAACCAGACGTATCCCAAGATTGGTCAACCGGATGATCGGTGGGATGGCATAAATCACCACAGCGATCAGGCCGGGGACCTTGCCGATACCCAGCAGCATGACCACCGGAATGAGATAGACGAAACTCGGCATTGTCTGCATGACATCCAGTATCGGATTGACAACAGACTGCAACCGGTCAGATCGGGACATGGCAATGCCGATGGGAATGCCGATAACAATTGAAAGGACCGTACACACGAAAATCATCGAAATGGTTCGCATCGTGTCTTCCCACATGTCGAAATAGCCGATCAGCAGGAGAGTAACGATCGTTCCGATGACGATGCGCCTGTTGCGGCTGGCAAACCATGCAATTCCAGCGATCAGAAGTATGATCAGCGGCCACGGCGTTTCGAGCATGAATTTTTCAGAATAGATCAAGAACTGCTTCAAGGGTTCAAATGCATTTTCGATATAGACGCCATATTCACGTGTGAAGCCACGAAAACCGCTATCAATGCCCTTCTTCAGTGCTCTCAGTGAATCTATATCCATATTTGGAAATTCGTATAACCATTCCATTCTTTACGTGCTCCCCTTTGCGGCCCGTCAGTCCCGTTCTTATTGTTAAAAAGCCTGGCAATGGATTTGCCAGGCTTCTTTTGGTCAGAAAATATTAAAGCGAGGCTTTAACTTTTTCTGCAACTTCAGGGGTTACCCATTTGGTCCAGATGTCCGCATGGTTCTCGAGGAAATAGCGTGCGCCATCTTCGCCAGTACCCTGGTTATCGGTCATCCATGATAGCAGGGAGTTGACCGTTGCATTGTCCCAGGCACGATTTGACAGATAGTCATAGGCCGGACCGCCGGCTTTCTTGAACCGGTCGGTTACAATCGTGTAAACCTCTGACTTCGACCAGGCATTTCGCTTCGGATCCGCGCAGTCCAGAACAGCTGTGCAGCTATCCCATTCTGCTTTGTCATGTTTGACACCGGCATCAAGCTTGAACATCTTGTATTTGCCGAGAATGGCTGTAGGCGCCCAATAGTAGCCAAGCCAGCCAGCTTCACGCGAAAAGGCTTTTGCAATGGAACCGTCAAGGCCAGCCGCAGAGCCGGTGTCGATCAGATTGAAGCCTTTTTCTTCAGCACCATAGGCCTTGAAGAGGTTTGCTGTCAGAATCTGGCAATTCCAGCCTGATGGACAATTGTAAACCGCACCCTTTGAATCATCTTCCGGTGCCGGAAACAGCTCAGGATGCATCAGGGCATCGTCGATCGTCTTGATTTCCGGATTGGCGTCCGCAACGTACTGCGGGATCCACCAGCCTTCAACGCCGCCATCCGACAGTGATTCAGCAGCAATGTGCAACCGGCCTTCTGCGACAGCCGCTTCAAGCGGTTCGCGTACGGCGTTGATCCAGAGTTCCGGCGCAACATCCGGAGCACCTTTTTCATTCATGGATGTGAATGTAGGCATTGTGTCGCCAAGGACGAGTTCTGCTTGGCAGCCGTAGCCTTCTGACAGAATGATCTTGTCCACATTGGCCAGAACATCAGCCGATTGCCAGTTCATCTGGGCAATCGTCACGTCACCACAGTCCTCAGCGGACGCGGCATTGGCTATGAACATCATTCCCGTGGCAAGCAACGACGAAGCGATAAGCTTCTTCATGTTATGAAATCTCCCGATATTGCAGTGCAATTGTTAAAGATGAACCATTGCCCCACTGCAAGGCAACAGGTCCTGTTATGAAGACATCAGAGCAGCATTGGTTTGCCGATCCTTTGTCATTCCCCGTCCGGCCAATGAAGGCCGTTGAGGTATAAAAGTGCAACAAGCTGACATGCATTTGTCAATTTGCGACCTGACACAAGCTTAGGACGTTTAATCATTGGGCGAAAGGGGTAATCCCGCACTGCGGCAAAAAACAATTTTGTGAAAAACGCGATTTTCCAAGGCAATTGGAGCAAAAAAAGCGAGATTGTGAAAAAACGAGTGCCTGTCCCAAATGCGACACCGCAAATTTCCGATACGGAAAAAACCGGGAGATGCGACGCCGAATTGACGCAATCGGGCTGGTATTTTGCCGGTCAAGCGGTTTATATCCGGCGGCGTGTTCATGCTCAATGGGCGCTGAGGGAAGGATCAAATGATGAATCAGCATGTCAAGGCCAAGCGCCGTGATCGCGGACCAAAGGGGCGCGCTCTGGACGATGTGGCACTTGCTGAAATGCAGGGCCTTCTTCAGGGACTTGATCTGCGCCGGGACCTGCTGATTGAGTTTCTGCACCGAATTCAAGATACCTATGGCTGCCTGTCTGCAGCCCATATCCGCGCACTGGGCGAATTGATGCGCCTGCCGCAGGCTGAGATATATGAAGTTGCTTCTTTCTATGATCATTTCGATGTTGTGCGTGAAGGTGAAGAGGCACCGCCACCCCTGACCATCAGGGTGTGCGAGAGCCTTCCTTGCATGCTGGCCGGGTCGGAAGCGTTGATGGAGGCTCTCGAGGCGGAGGGCGATGCAAGCCTGATGCGTATCGTACGGGCACCATGCATGGGGCGCTGTGCTGCGGCGCCGGCTGTCAGATTGGGAAACCGTGAAGTGGATCATGCCACGCCACAGGAGGTTCTCTCCCTGGCGCGCGACGGCGGCTTTGATGTCGTGGTGCCTGACTACATCAATCTTCATGCCTATCAGGAGTACGGTGGCTATCTGCTGCTTGAACGGGTGCGATCCGGTGAAATCCACACGGACGAATTGCCTGAAGCGCTGTCTGATGCCGGTTTGCGTGGCCTTGGTGGTGCCGGCTTTCCGGCAGGCAAAAAATGGGGTTTTGTAAAAGCCCATGCCGGACCGCGCCTGATGACCATCAATGGTGACGAGGGGGAGCCGGGTACCTTCAAGGACCGCTATCTGCTTGAGAGCGATCCCCATCGCACACTGGAAGGCGCGCTGATCGCTGCCCATGCTGTAGAAGCGGAACGTATCTATTTTTACATGCGCGATGAGTACCCGGCCGTCTTGCAAATCCTGCGCACCGAAATCGATGCCCTTGAGGCGTCCGGTCTGATCGAGCCTGGTTTTATTGAACTGCGACGCGGCGCCGGTGCCTATATTTGCGGCGAAGAAAGCGCGATGATTGAAAGCATTGAAGGCAAGCGCGGCCTTCCACGCAATCGACCGCCCTATATTGCCGAGGTCGGACTGTTCGGCCGCCCGACGCTCAATCACAATGTCGAAACGCTTTGGTGGATTCGCGATATCGTGGAAAATGGACCCGAATGGTTCGCGGCTCAGGGAAAGCCCGGGCACACAGGGCCAAGAAACTGGTCTGTTTCGGGGCGCGTCAAAAATCCGGGGCTGGTCCTTGCTCCGACCGGCGTGACAATCCGGGAACTGATCGACGACTATTGTGGCGGCATGGCGGATGGTCACACGTTCAAGGCCTATCTTCCCGGTGGGGCCTCGGGCGGCATTCTTCCTGCTCATATGGACGATATTCCACTTGATTTTGGCGGCAGGCTTGCCGAGCTGGGCAGTTTTGTCGGCTCCCATGCCGTGGTGGTCCTTTCTGATCAGGACAACGTGAGAGAAGCGACGCTCAATCTTTTGAAGTTTTTCAAAGAGGAAAGCTGCGGCCAATGTACGCCGTGCCGGTCAGGCACAGAAAAAATGGTCGCCATGCTTGAAAAGGATGGTCCACTCGATGAAACGGCCCTGCGCGATCTGGAAGATGTGATGCGTGATGCATCGATCTGTGGCCTTGGTCAGGCCGCTCCAAATCCGGTCAATCACCTGTTGGTCCACTTCAGGGATGATCTTTGATAAATGCCGATGCACTTTGTGAACTGGTGTCAGACGGATGCTCGACCTTTAGCCTGGACGGTTTCATCAGCAGGCGCTCACAACGTTCATGCCTTGCCTTGCAGGCAAAGTCTTAAAGAGGTTGCGGACACATGACAGATATCAGTTTCAGTCTCGATGGAAAAATCGTCAAGGCCTGCGCAGATGAGAGCATCTGGGATGTGGCGAAGCGGCAGGGAACCAAGATTCCGCATCTTTGTCATCTGGACAAGCCCGGATACCGCGCCGACGGCAATTGCCGCGCTTGCATGGTTGAAATCGATGGGGAGCGCACCCTGGCTGCGTCGTGCATTCGCAAGCCGCAGGAAGGCATGGTCGTGCAGACCGACTCCAAACGGGCTGAAAAATCCCGGCAGATGGTTTTCGAATTGCTTGCCAGCGACATGCGCCCTCGCGAAGAAACACCTGACAATCAGTCGGCCTTCTGGAACTGGGCAGGTTCCATGGGCATTGACGGATCCAGCCGGTTTCAGTCGAAATTCGAGCACGCGGGCATGGACCGCGGTCATGACGTCACCAATCCGGCCATTGCAGTCAATCTCGATGCCTGCATCACCTGTGGTGCCTGCGTTCGTGCCTGCCGCGAGGTTCAGGTCAATGATGTGATCGGCATGGCCGGACGGGGCAGCCATTCCGTACCGGTTTTCGATATTCATGACCCGATGGGACTTTCGACCTGTGTGAGTTGCGGCGAATGCGTGCAGGCCTGCCCGACCGGTGCGCTCTATGAAAAGACGCTGATGAACGCGGAAAATACGACGCGCGCCATCCAGTCATTTGACAAGGTTGTCGACAGCATCTGTCCGTTCTGCGGCGTTGGCTGTCAGACCAGTGTTGCCGTCAAGAACAACCGTATCGTGCAGGTGGACGGACGCAATGGTCCGGCCAATGAAAACCGGATGTGCGTCAAGGGACGTTTTGGCTTTGATTATGTCCATTCGCCTGATCGGCTGACCAAGCCGCTGATCCGCCGCGATGATGCGCCCAAGGCAGGCGAAATGGATCTGCGCCATGTTGATCCGTTGACGATATTCCGGGAAGCCACCTGGGAAGAGGCGATGGCGAAGGCGGCGTCCGGATTCAAATCCGTCCTGAAACGTGACGGCGGCAGCGCGCTGGCCGGGTTCGGTTCAGCCAAGGGGTCCAACGAAGAGGCCTATCTATTCCAGAAACTGATCCGCCAAGGCTTTGGCACAAACAATGTGGATCATTGCACGCGGCTTTGTCACGCTTCATCAGTGGCGGCGCTGATGGAAGGTGTCGGCTCGGGCGCTGTGTCGGCGCCATTCACCGACGCCATGAAAGCCGATTGCATCATTGTCATCGGTGCACGCCCGACAACCAATCATCCGGTCGCTGCGACCTATCTCAAACAGGCTGCAAAACTGGGCAAGACGCTGATTGTCATTGATCCAAGGCGGCAGGATCTGATGCGTCATGCAACACATTCTCTGCAGTTTACGCCCGGCTCCGACGTGGCCATGCTCAATGCGTTTCTCAATGTGATCATCACCGAAAAACTCTATGATCAGCAATATGTACAGGCCAATGTTTCCGGCTTTGAAGCGTTGAAGGAAAAAGTCAAAGAATTCACCCCGGAAGCCATGGCTGAAGTCTGTGGCATTGATGCGCAAACCCTGCGCACCGTTGCAAGAACCTATGCGCAGTCGGAACGGTCGATCATTTTCTGGGGCATGGGCATTTCACAGCATACCCATGGAACGGATAATACGCGCTGCCTGATCGCCATGGCACTGACAACCGGGCAGGTGGGGCGCCCCGGCACCGGGTTGCATCCGCTGCGCGGTCAAAACAACGTGCAGGGTGCGTCGGACGCCGGGTTGATCCCGATGTTCATGCCCGACTACAGGTCGATTGAAACGGCCAGCATCAGGGAGGAATTTGAAGACCTGTGGGGCCGTCCGCTGGATCCGGTCAAGGGGCTGACAGTGGTCGAGATCATTGACGCAATCCATGCCGATCAGATCAAGGGCATGTATATCATGGGTGAAAATCCCGCGATGTCCGATCCTGATCAGATCCATGCGCGCAGCGCTCTGGCAAAACTCGAGCATCTTGTGGTCCAGGATATCTTTCTGACGGAAACCGCCTGGCATGCGGATGTGGTTCTGCCGGCATCGGCCCATGCGGAAAAACTTGGCACATTTACCAATACCAATCGGCAGATTCAGATCGGCCGCCCGGCGCTGGATCCTCCGGGCGAAGCCCGTCAGGATTGGGAGCTTATTTGCGAACTGGCCGAGGCGATTGGGCTTGAATGGAATTATCAGGATATATCAGATGTCTACGGGGAAATGACGGCGGTCATGCCGTCGCTGAGCAATATTTCCTTTGGACGCATTGAGCGTGAAGATTCAGTGACCTATCCGGCAGACGCGGCCGATAAACCCGGCAATGAAGTGCTATTTGCACAGGGGTTTCCGACGGCGGACCGACGCGGAAAAATCGTGCCAACCGATTTGCTGCCGCCCGATGAAGTTCCCGATGCGGATTACCCGCTGGTTTTGACAACCGGACGGTTGCTGGAACATTGGCACACGGGCGCGATGACCCGGCGTTCGGAAGTTCTCGATGCGCTTGAGCCACAGGGTATTGCAGCGATGAATCCTTACGAAATCGAACGGCAGCGCCTGGTGGCCGGCCAGGTCGTCTGTGTTGAGACGCGCAGGGGAACCGTCGATGCCATCCTGCGTTCCGACAGGGAAGTTGCCGACGGGATGATTTTCATGCCCTTCTGCTTCAACGAAAGCCCGGCCAATCGCCTGACAAATCCCAAACTTGATCCCTTCGGGAAAATCCCCGAGTTCAAATATTGCGCGGCTAAAATCGAAAGTCGGGAATAGCCGCCCTGCATAAGACCTCAGGTGCGTCCAAATGGCTTCGATCAGATGGCTTTGCGTCCGATCAATATATTTTTGACAGGCAGAGAAAAATTTGCGGAACCAATTGCCCGTTCAAACATTGATTTGACATGAAACGCGCAACGACAGTGTTGCGGTCTTATGAAAGGTGAATGACATGAACTGGGATATTGTTGAAGGCAAATGGAGTCAATTCAAGGGCAAGGCAAAGGAACAGTGGGGCGAACTCACCAATGACGATCTTGACGTCGTTGCCGGCAAAAAGGATCAGCTCGCTGGCAAGATCCAGGAACGCTACGGCAAGACCAAAGATGAAGCCGAGCAGGAAGTCAATAAATGGTCTGACTCCCTCTGAACGAATTTGTCTGAACGAATTTGATTGAACGCGAAAAACCTGCCCGATTGGGCAGGTTTTTTGCGTTTTGGGCAATAATTCAGGCAATAGGGTTACAAGGCTTGAGCGCCGATGCGCCTGAGTGCTTACAACGCCACAGAATGCTGGCTGCGCTGCGTGTGATATTTTGCCGCGATAAAATCCGGCATAATTGACTTCAGTTCCCACAGATACAGAGATTACGGGCTGGCATTTGATATTGAAAACATATAGCTGTTTAATAAATTGAACGCAAATAAAGGCCGTGTTTTGCCCGCAAACGGGACCGGCCGACTGCTGAAGGAAATGGTCCATTGGAAAATTCACAGGTATCAGCCCGGAAAGATCAGGCGATTGCACGCGGTGTCGGAATGATGACGCAGGTCTATGTGGACCGGGCGGAAAATTCCGAGATATGGGACATTGAGGGACGCAGATTTATCGATTTCGCCTCCGGTATTGCCGTGGTGAATACAGGCCACCGCCATCCCAAGGTCATTGAAGCGGTCAAAAACCAGCTCGATCGGTTTACCCATACCTGCCATCAGGTTGTTCCCTACGAGAACTATGTCGGTCTTGCCGAGCGATTGAATGCCATCGTTCCGGGTGATTTCGAAAAAAAGACGGTATTTGTGACAACGGGCGCAGAAGCCGTCGAGAATGCTGTCAAGATCGCCCGTGCCGCCACTGGCCGCAACGCGCTCATCTCCTTTTCCGGAGGCTTCCATGGCCGCACGTTCATGGGGATGTCGCTGACCGGCAAGGTCGCGCCTTACAAACTTGGTTTCGGTTCCATGTTGGCCGACGTATTCCACGCACCCTTTCCGGTGCCGCTGCATGGTATAACAACCGAGCAGTCGCTTGCCGCGCTGGAGACACTTTTCAAGGCTGATGTCGATCCTTCACGGGTTGCGGCGATCATTGTCGAGCCGGTTCAGGGCGAGGGCGGTTTTTACGATGCGCCGCGCGATTTCATGCGCAAGCTTCGCGCCGTTTGCGACAAACACGGCATCCTTCTCATCGCCGATGAGGTGCAGAGCGGATTTGCCCGTACAGGCAAGATGTTTGCCATGGAGCATTATGATGTCACTGCCGATATCACCACGATGGCAAAGAGTCTTGCAGGAGGATTTCCGCTGGCCGCTGTCACCGGACGGGCGGAGATCATGGACGCGCCGATGCCTGGCGGTCTTGGCGGCACCTATGGCGGCAACCCTCTGGGGATCGCCGCTGCCCATGCCGTGCTTGATGTCATTGAAGAAGAGCAGCTGTGTGATCGGGCCAATACATTGGGCTCACACCTCAAGCAGCGCCTTGAAAGCCTGCGCGGGGATATTCCCGAGATTGTTGATATTCGCGGTCTCGGGTTCATGGATGCGGTTGAGTTCAATCAGGCCGGAACCGATATTCCGAATGCTGATTTTGCCAATGGCGTGCGCGCCAATGCGCTGGAGCGCGGATTGATCCTTTTGACCTGCGGCGTTTATGGCAATGTCATTCGCTTCCTTGCGCCGATCACCGTGCAGGACAATGTCTTCAGTGAGGCACTTGATATTCTCGAAGCGTCCATCCGCGCGACGAAGGATGCGAGCTAGAAAGTCGGCGGCGTACAGGCGCTGACGACGACGCAGGGCGCTTCCCCCAGGTTTCGAAACCGGTGGGGAATGCGGCTGTCGAATATATAGGCGTCGCCCGGGCCCAGCATTTGGGTTTTCTCACCGACACTGAGCTCTATCTCGCCGGAAATGATAATGCCGGCCTCCTCGGCTTCATGGGCATAAAGTTCGGTGCCCGTGTCGGCTCCCGGCGCATAGGTTTCATGCAGCATCTGCAGGGTGTGGCGCGAAGCGTCGCCGACCTGTCGCAATGAAAGGAAGGATGCTGCATCGTCATCAATGCGAAAAACGCGTACGGGATTGATTTCCCGCAACTCCGTTGATTTGAAAAAGACCTTGTCCTGATGCGGGTATTCCATACTGAAGAATTCCGAGAAGGTCATCGGTATGGCGTCCAGTATTCTTTTCAGCGATGCAACGGAGGGGTTGGTCTGGCCCTGCTCAATCATCGAAATCAAGCCATTGGTGACGCCCGATCTTGAGGCCAGCTGACGCTGGGACAAGCCGTTTGCTTTCCGCAGGTATTTCAGTCTCTCTCCAACTTCCATATCCTGTCTTTCCATTTGGCACAAAAACACAACCGGTGCATGGCTCCGGTGCATTGTGGTTGATTTTCAAGACGTTCCCGTCGACACACCTATTACAAGAATGCGTTGATGTCTAATTTCCGCCAGTGCGCGTATCTTGATCAATATAATAAACACTGCTAGCATTCCGTGTAAATGATGCTAATTTGCACGTTCGGGTCCCGTTTAATGGTGTGGGATCAACGACACGAGCAATGTTCAGGGCTTCGTCTGGGAGGGTGTAATATCGGATATCGGACAATCCCCTTGGTTGCAAATATGCAAGCGCATCGGTCAATCAGCCGAATCAAAGCCCCGGAAAATCCTGAATGCGCCAAGTTACACAATACTGTTCGTCCTTCCTGTGGACCGGTTGGCGGGTGTTGTCTGAAAACAATGATAGGGCATTTGTTCTGTTTGAATGAAATGACCTTTACAAAACAACGCAGAGTGCCTCCAATCATCTCGAACGTGCAGTGGACCCGCTTGAAACAGTATATTTGCCAGTTGATACTTGGTGGCAATGGTCTAGAAGGCGACAGGGTCCAACTTGTTTGAAAGATTGATACGATGACACCATTCGCAATAGCCGGCATTCAGATGCATGTGGCCGCTCTCCAATCCAATGTTGAAGGGATGCGGCACCGGCTTGATGTGCTGATGGCGCGTTTCCCATGGACGCAAATGGTGTTGTTCAGCGAACTTGCCCCTTTTGGACCGCTGCATAAATTTGCGCGGCCCTTTGAAAATGATGCCATCGCGGTTTTTCGTGAAGATGCCAAACGGCACAACATCTGGCTGATCCCGGGTTCGATGTTCGAGCAGGCAGAAGATGGCAAAATCTACAATACATCCGTGGTGATCAATCCACAGGGTGAAATCGTTGCCAAATATCGCAAGATGTTTCCTTTCAGGCCCTATGAAATTGAAATCGAGGGTGGGACCGAATTCTGCGTATTCGATGTACCAGGTATCGGGCGATTTGGTCTGTCGATCTGCTATGACATGTGGATTCCCGAGACCACCCGGCAACTGACAAGCATGGGCGTGGAGGTGCTGCTGCACCCCGTTCTGACCGGGACAACGGACAGAGATGCGGAAATTGCCATTGCTCGTGCAACCGCAGCCCAGTTCCAGTGTTACGTATTTGATGTCAATGGATTGTCATCTGGTGGCGTGGGAAGATCCTGCGTGATCGACCCGTCGGCAACCATTGTCTATCAGGCCGCAGGGCAGGAAGAAATGTTCCCGATCGAAATCGATCTGGAGCAGGTTCGTCGTCAACGTGAAACCGGCATGAAGGGACTGGGGCAGGTGTTGAAGAGTTTCCGCGACCGTTCGGCCGAATTTCCGGTCTATGACCGAAACAGTGGCACAGATGCCTATCTTTATACACTTGGAAAACTTGAAATGCCGCAACAGAACAGCCGCGCCGGATTGAGCACACCTGCTATTGCCGAACCTGCTGCCCTGCTGCCAATTGAACCGGAAATCGGCGGGATTCCGCCAATTGTTGGAAAGACGGTAAGCGGCTGACAGCACAGTAGACCATCCGAGCATCTCAGTCTGGATTGATCGCTGATAGTCACCGCTTGCTCTGCAAAGAAAAGGGCGATGACATATGAAATCGATGAGCGACCATTACAGTGCGGTGCAATTGCGAACCGACCGCTGGAACGCCCTGCAGCAAGCAACCGCAGCATTGGTACGCGAGCCTTCCGGCAGGCCGGCGATTGCCAGTGTCAAACGGATTGGCGAGCTTTTCGAGGCGCTTGAAGTCATTGAGCCCTATTGGGCGTTTCCGGGGCTGGCGGCCTTTGATGCCATGCGTCGGCAATTTGAACACAAGAACTATGATGATCTGAATTTCTCGGTCCGCCGTGCAACCCGGGCGCTGGCCTCCGGTGCCTATCGAAGGCGCACGATACCGCTTGATCGTGATGATTCCGAGACGGAAGAAAACGAAGATGAGGCCATGCTCTCGCCGGAAGCGAGGGCTTTGAGCAAACCCTATTTTGAAGTGCTGATCGTGGATGGTGTTTCCGATCACCAGGCCCGCTGGATGCGCTCCAATATGCATGACATGCGCCGCACGGAGGATGGCTTCATCTATGAAGCCGTTGTTGTTCCAAGTCTGGAAGATGCGCTGATCGGCATTCTTTTCAATCATAATATCCAGGCCGTGGTTGTGCGGCCCGGTTTGACCCTCAAATCAAAAAATGAACTGCCGATCCTCAAGCGTTACCTCAATCGTGTTGGTGAAGATGAGGATGTGGACGCTCTCAAACCGGAAGAATACGGGCCAGAGCTGTGCCGTCTGATCGCGAAGGTGCGCCCCGAGCTGGACGCCTATCTGATCACCGACAGATCCGTTGAGGATATTGCCGGCATGGACCTCGGCCTGTGCCGCCGTGTCTTCTACAATCAGGAGGATTTTCTGGAATTGCACCTCAATATTCTCAGAGGTGTCCAGGCGCGTTACAAAACGCCGTTTTTCTCAGCGCTGAAAGAATATTCCAAACAGCCCACCGGTGTCTTCCATGCCATGCCGATCAGCCGTGGCAAGTCCATTTCGCGCTCTCACTGGATCCAGGACATGGGCGCATTCTACGGACCCAATATTTTTCTGGCTGAAACATCGGCGACCTCGGGTGGGCTGGATAGTCTGCTGGAGCCGCATGGTCCGATCAAGGAAGCCCAGGAGCTGGCATCGCGGGCCTTCGGCTCCCGGCAGACATTTTTTGCAACCAACGGCACATCAACCTGTAACAAGATTGTCGTCCAAGCTCTGGTGAGGCCCGGAGACATTGTGCTGGTCGACCGCGATTGCCACAAGTCCCACCACTATGGAATGGTGCTGTCCGGCGCCCAGGTTGTCTATCTTGATAGCTACCCGCTGAATGAATACTCGATGTATGGCGCTGTGCCGCTGCGGGAGATCAAGCATCAATTGCTTGCCCTCAAGGCTGCAGGCAAGCTGCACCGGGTGCGCATGCTGCTGCTGACGAACTGCACGTTCGACGGTATTGTCTATAATGTCGAACGGATCATGGAAGAGTGTCTGGCGATCAAGCCTGATCTGGTCTTCCTGTGGGATGAGGCATGGTTTGCATTTGCCCGCTTCGGGCCTACCTATCGCCAGCGCACGGCGATGAACGCCGCCGCGAACCTGCGGGCCAAGCTGCGCACGCCTGCAGCCGCGAAAGCCTGGGAAGCGCAATGCGCGAAAATCGATGCGGATGACCATGAGGCGCTGCTGAATACCCGCCTTGTGCCGCCGCCTCATGCCCGTGTCAGGGTCTATGCAACACAATCAACGCATAAAACGCTGACGTCCCTGCGCCAGGGATCGATGATCCACGTCAATGACCAGGACTTCAAGGGCGAGGTGGAGCAGAGTTTCCACGAAGCCTATATGACGCATACGTCCACCTCGCCAAATTATCAGATCATCGCCTCGCTTGATGTGGGCCGACGGCAGGTCGAACTGGAAGGGTTCGAATTTGTCCAGCGGCAGGTGGAGGCGGCAATGTCCATGCGCCGGGCCATTTCCACACATCCGCTTCTTGTCAAATATTTCAAGGTCCTGACAGCCGGCGACATGATCCCGGAAACCTACCGTGAAAGCGGCGTGACATCCTACTATGATCCGGATCAGGGCTGGACCGACATCTGGGAGTGCTGGGCCCGAGATGAATTTGTTCTGGATGCAACCCGTGTCACTGTGGCGGTCGGAGATACCAGCTGGGATGGCGATACGTTCAAGACCCAGATCCTGATGGACAAATACGGCATCCAGATCAACAAGACATCACGCAACACGGTCCTGTTCATGACCAATATCGGCACCACGCGGTCATCGGTTGCCTATCTCATCGAGGTGCTGGTCGAGATCGCCAAGGAACTTGATGAGCTTTACGATGATGCTTCGCGGATGGAGCGCCTGAGCTTTGAACGCCGGGTCAAGAACCTGATGGTGGACTTTCCACCCTTGCCGGATTTCAGTCGTTTCCACCCGGCGTTCCGCGCCGATGACATAACGCCTGAAGGCGATATACGGACAGCATTTTTTCTGAGTTATGATGAAAACAATTGTGATTATCTGGACCTTAACGGAAGTGTGATTGATGCCATAGAAAGCGGGCGTGAGGTTGTTTCTGCGTCCTTCATCATTCCCTATCCGCCGGGGTTTCCGATCCTCGTTCCAGGGCAGGTGGTCAGCCGCGAAATCCTGGCATTCATGAGAGCTTTGGATGTCAGTGAGATTCACGGATACCGACCGGATCTGGGTTTGCGTGTCTTTACGGACGAGGCGCTGCAAAATTTGACAAAAGGCAACGACAAACTTGCTGCAGAATAAAAGGGAGAACAAAATGGTAAAACCGACAACGACTGCAAAACCAAAACGTGCGTCCGGGGCTCTGAAAAACATTTCAGAAATACGCCGCTATTTCCATCGAAATGAAAACCCGATCTATTTTGTTTCCGCCACCAATTTCAACCTGCTTGGCATTGATGAATGGTGCAAGAATTTCAAATACATATCCTATATCGATACCTATGACGGTCGTCATCCCAATGTCTTCTGCCCGAGCGAGCAACCGCATGCGGAATTCCAGTCGATCGAGGATATCAACAATTACCTGCTGCAGCACAAGGAGGTCATTGATCTGATCAAAAGGCGCGGTGGCAAGCCGCATTTCGTTTTCCTGATGTTCAATGAGGAAACAGAACGCCTGGTCGAAGAGCTGGGTGGCAAGGTGTGGTTTCCCAAGGCATCGCTTCGCACACGCTGCGACAACAAGATCGAAACCGTGCGCATTGGCGACAAGGCAGGTGTGCCGTCTGTTCCCAATACGCTTTCCGAAATCAAGGACTACGCGCATTTGCAGCAGGTCTGCGAAAAGGCCGGCATCGGACATGATGTCGTTCTGCAGTCAGCCTTCGGTGATTCAGGACATACGACGTTTTTCATCAATTCGGAGGCGGACTTCCGCCAACACGAGCACGAGATCGTCGGAGAAGGCGAAATCAAGGTGATGAAGCGCATTGATTGCCGAGGTTCGGCCATCGAAGCCTGCGCCACCTCTCAGGGCACCATCGTTGGGCCGCTGATGACGGAACTGGTCGGCTTCAAGGATCTCACGCCCTATCGTGGCGGCTGGTGCGGCAATGAAATCTTTGCCACGGCCTTTGCCAAAAAGACCCGGCAGAGGGCGCGTGAATTGACGTTCAAATTCGGCGAGCAGCTTCGCAAGGAAGGCTATCGCGGTTATTTCGAACTGGATTTTCTGATCGAACAGAAAACCGGCGAAATCTGGCTGGGAGAACTCAATCCGCGCATCACGGGCGCCAGTTCCATGACCAATCATGCCGCCTTTGCGCATGCCGATGCCCCTTTGTTCCTGTTCCATCTGCTGGAGTTCTCCGGCAAGAAATTCATGCTGGATGTTGAGGAGCTGAACAACCGCTGGGCCGATCCAAGCATGATTGACGACTGGTCGCAGATGGTGATCAAACATACCAAGGACAGTGTGGACATCATTACCGAGGCACCGCAGACGGGTATTTACAAGATGCTTGAAGACGGCCGTGTCGTGTTTGACCGGTTCGACTACCACAGGCGGGCAGTCGAAAGTGAAAACGAAGCCTTCTTCCTGCGGATCGTCAATACCGGTGATTATCGCTACGAGGGGGCCGACCTTGGCATTCTTGTCACCCGCGGTCGTTCAATGACGGACAAATTCGAACTGACCGAACGCGCCAAAAAATGGATACACGGGATCAAATCAAGTTTTGAAGCCCGTCCTCTGGATGTCGCCAGTGCCGGGCCTGCCCTGGCTGAACCCGCATTCAAGATACTCTGAGATCATGCCTGTCAGCCTCTGGCGTGCAATTTCAGAACAGCAACCCGGCCCCAAGTGGGCCGGGCTTTTTCATGAGTACTGGCCGGACTATCAGCGATGGTGGTTGCGTGAAGGGGAAAGCGCCCGGCCGACCTATGGTGAAAGCCGTCGGGCGCTGCAGCGCCACATGCCTGAAATCGTCGGTCTATACGATGAACTCTGCGAATTGGCGGGCGGCGGTGACCATGCGGCGCGGTTCCTGAGTTTCTATTGCCCTCCTGCCTACCTGTCCGGATGCTCGCAGGCTGTCTGGCCCGGTGCAGAGCCGGTTCTGGTGCGCAATTATGATTACAATCCCGATGCTTTTGACAGCCTGATCCTGCGAACTTCATGGCAGGGTCGTCAGGTCATGGGTGTCAGTGACGGGCTTTGGGGTCTTGTGGATGGCGTCAACGATGCCGGACTTGCGATCTCACTGACCTTTGGTGGACGCCGGATTGTCGGGGAGGGGTTTGGTGTGCCGCTCATCCTGCGTTATGTTCTGCAGACGTGCGAGACGACCGAGGAGGCCGGGCAAGCCCTTAGCCGTGTGCCGACGCATATGAGCTACAATGTCACGGTTCTGGATGCCAAACGCAAATATCTGACGGCCATGATGGCGCCTGACCGACCCGCGGTCATTACCCATGCAGCGGTTGCGACCAATCACCAGGAAACGGTTGAATGGGTGCATCATGCGCGCTTCACAGCGACGGTTGAGCGGGAACGTTTTCTTCTGCAGCGGCTGACATTGCATGTGGACCCGGAAGAAAAATTCATCGGGGCTTTTCTCAAGCCGCCGCTCTACTCGACGGCTTATTCTGAAGGTTTCGGGACGCTTTACACGGCTGTCTACAAGCCAAAACAGGGCCGTATGGAAATTCACTGGCCCGGCGTCGTCTGGCCATTCAGCTTCAAGCGGTTTCAGGAGGGCCTTCGCAAGGTTCACACGCCGGAACCGATGAAAACGGGCCTGCCGATAAAACGTTGACGAGATGCAAAAGCCGGCTTTATTCGGTGTAACCCAGCGAACTCAGTCTGGTCTTGATATCACGGCGCTCGGCAGCGTCAAAATTTCGCTGTTCCTGATTGTGCTCTTCGAACAATCTCCTGAATGTCGCCCTTGATCGTTTGAGAAGTTGGCTGCAGGTTTTCTGCGGGGGTTCCTGCAACAGGGTTTGTTCGATCAATCGTGCATATTTCTGTGAGATCTCGACATGCTGCTGTTCATGCTCTTCCACGTGTCTGCTCAGGCCCTGGAAACCGGACTGGGTGCCACTGTCCGCCTGATCAAGCTGTGACCAGCGCGGCAGGGTTACTGTGATATCCAGCAGAACGACAACGGATTCTGCGCTGCATTGACCATTTTGCCGCCTTGTTTTGATCTTTGGCGTCATTCGGGTTTCCGTCGTGCCGATGGCGTGACCATTTTGCGGTCCACGACGGGCAATGCCATCATTGATCTGTTGCGCCGTCGTCCCCGGTACGGTGTAGTAGACGGTTGTCAGGCCGGAATTCGTGCTGGTACAGGCCGTCAGAGCAAGAAGTCCCGCCAAGACAAGCGGAATCTTCAGTTTGCCTGTGGCAAAGAGGGCTGCTTGCCTTTGGTCTGTGCGCATTGAACGGTTGTTTCCCGGTTCGAATTTGTTGGAAAGAGTGTGGGGGAAGTTTGCGGAAAAATTATGCCCGATTCAACAAGACAGCGATCAAAATGAATGGAATTCCGCGTTTTGTTGCAGCTTGTGGCTGTGATGGCACACTGACGTGTTGAAAGCTCTTGTTGTTCATCCACGCGCCCGCAGTCGCATATGGCCTTCTCGTTGATTGCTGTGCGCATTGGGGAAAGAGTGATTTTCGGTCCATCCTAATCTGCAGGATATCACTGCGATCAATAGTGTCTTTGGGCGCGGTCTGGCGCCTTTGTTGGTAATGCGCGCTGGCCATTGTTCTCAATTGCGCGATTCAAAAGAGGCGCTTACGCCAATTTGATCATCCACTGTCTCAGAACAAATATTTTGCCATTATCTGAAACGTTGTTTTGATTGAGTGGTGCCGTTCTCATTTGGCAAATATGTGCCGATCGATCATCAGTCACGCGCATAAGCGACCTTAACAAAGGAAGCCAGCGTCATTATGGGGTTCTTGCAGCAGCCACAGGTTGGCGACCATTGTGTTGAAAACTGACTGTGAGGCGTTTCATTTTGATCCTCCTGCAGTCAACGAGGATCTTCTGAAGTGTGCAACGGTTTTATATCTGGCCCGTATGGTCCGGCTATTCTAGCTCCCGCAGTGCCCATCGCCAGCCTGCCATATGAAATATGGCAAAAAAGCGGAAAATTCATGTTTGATTAATGCCTCAATAACTGTCCGGTAACTATATTCCCATAGAACGGTTTTGCGGCGGGGGACACCGTCGCCCATTCCGGATCAGGTATTGCGTACCGGAGTGCCAGCGATCTTCGTGTGTATCTTCGAAGAGGTTTTTGTATCAGAACCTCACCGCGCCCGGGTGTACCTGGAGCGCGGTTATCGCCGTTCAATTTGGTGCCGGGGAATGCTCATGTTCCCAGTGGTTTTTTCAAAACCATCTCATGGCAAAACATATCACCGCTGTATCCAGCCGATGATATGTTGCCAGTTTCAGATGTTTGCAAGGGTCCGATGACAGCCGAGGTTCGGTCCGTCATCGGCACGGTTCTGCATGCAGCGTTCTAGCCTGCTGATGACGTCCGGATCAGAGCGATTGCTGAAGAGAACAGACCGCGGCTCATGGATCTTGTCCGGGTGTTGTTTTCAATGAGGCCGTTCCATGCAATCTGCACGCCGTCGTTTTTGTTGAAAATATACAACATCGCTATGGTCCTTAGATTTCGTGTTTGGGCACCCATTGTGCATGTCAGCGATATAGGCTTCCCATATACAAAACAAAAGCTCCAAGACCGCCGTTCGATATCGAATTTGCGCCACGCGCCATGACGGTTACAGGCATCAGTGAAACCCGCAGGTTCTCAGCCTCTTCCGGCCAGTCGGCTTTTATCATCCTTGCAGGACTTTGACGGTCTGTTGCCGCTTGTCGTTTTTTGGATTGTTGTGACCAAAAGCGTTTCACAGTTTCCGCAAAATACTCTAGTCAGGCGTCCATGACACAGGCAATCATGCTTCAGGGAACAGGATCGGATGTCGGGAAAACCGTTCTGGTGGCGGGGCTTTGCCGACTGGCAGCCAATCGGGGGCTGAAGGTTCGCCCTTTCAAGCCACAAAACATGTCCAACAACGCCGCAGTCGCGGATGATGGCGGGGAGATTGGCCGAGCGCAGTGGCTTCAGGCGCTGGCATGCCGGGTGCCCACTTCGGTTCACATGAACCCGGTGTTGTTGAAACCGCAGTCGAACACGGGATCGCAGATTATTGTTCAGGGTCAGCTATGGGGGCAGGCCGCCGGGCGCGATTATCAACGCCTGAAGCCCCAATTGATGGGGGCTGTCATGGAAAGTTGGGCGCATGTCAGCGAAGACGCGGACCTGGTCATTGTCGAGGGAGCGGGTTCTCCAGCGGAAATCAACCTGCGAAAAAGCGACATTGCCAACATGGGGTTTGCCACCAGGGCAAATGTACCTGTCATTCTCGTTGGCGACATTGACCGAGGTGGCGTGATTGCGTCGCTGGTGGGCACACATGCGATCCTTGCCGAGGATGATCGCAGGATGATCTGTGGCTATCTCATCAACAAGTTTCGCGGTGATGTTTCGCTGTTTGATGAGGGAATCAGCCTGATTGAGGGCTATACCGGCTGGCCGTGTCTGGGGGTTATCCCCTGGTTGGCCGACGCCCGCCGCCTGCCGGCTGAAGATTCCGTCGTTCTCGAACGCGCCATCGATGGCCAGGGCAGGGCGCTGAAAATTGCTGTGCCGGTTCTGGATCGAATTGCCAATTTTGACGACCTCGATCCGCTGGCAGCCGACAATAGTGTCGAAATTGTCATGGTGCACCCGGGTGACAGGCTGCCTGCCGATGCGGGGCTGGTGATCATTCCCGGGTCCAAGTCGACCATTTCGGATCTGACCAGTTTCAGGTCCCACGGTTGGCATCTTGACCTGGAAGCGCATGTGCGGCGCGGCGGACATGTCATGGGTATTTGCGGCGGTTTTCAGATGCTCGGACACAAGGTCAGTGATCCTAACGGGATTGAAGGCAATGTTCGCGATGTTGCGGGGCTGGGCCTCTTGGACATTGAAACCATTATGGAGCCGGCGAAAACCGTGCGAAATGTCAACGCGCATAGTCTTGTCTTTGGTGTAGATATGACGGGCTATGAAATTCATCTTGGCAAGACGCAGGGCTCCGATTGCAACCGACCATTCAGCAGGATTGATGGTCACGCCGATGGCGCGATTTCTCCTGACGGAAAGATCATTGGAACCTATCTGCATGGCGTGTTTTCCAATGACGTGTTCAGGCACCGATACCTGGAGACGTTTGGCATCGACGGATCCGTTGGAAATTACCGTGAGGGCGTGGATGAGGCACTGGATCGGATTGCACAGAGGCTGGAGGCGTTGATTGGCCCTGAATTTCCGGGGATCAACCGATTGCAAACAGGGTAGGCCGGGGAGGCCAGCGACAGGTCCGTTTTTTTGAAGGCCAAGGTTGTAGGAAATGGTAAGCGCTGCGGGCACACCGGCGTCATTGTTAACGATTTGTTAACCATAAACCGCCTTTCGCTGCGTCGCATTAGTAAAATATAGGGGTTTTTTTTAATGAGGCATGTATTTAGGTTCGCGAATCCCATATAGGTAGTATTGGCTCAATATTGCAGTCTCAATACTGGCTTGCGAATATATCATCTTTGTCTGATAGGAGTCTCGACGTGTCCAAATTGGTTGTAAGCAAAATTGCGAAATAGGCTATTCCCAGAGAATTACCAGCTGGATGGTTTTGGCTCCAGTGGGCAGCAGCACGCCCCGTTTCCTGACTTGTCCTATTTTGGCGTCATGCGTTCACGCTGGCGTGTAATCGCTTTGCGGTCGTTCTTGCTCAGTATTCTCATTGTTATTTTTACGCAATTGGTAAATGCCTATTTTGTCGAGACATTTGTGGGTGGCGATCGCATTCAGGATGCCATCGTGACTTTCAAGATAACCTGTGTCGTCGCCATTCCATTCAGCCTGTTTGTGTTTCTGCTGAACGCCCGTTCGGATGTGGCCGCCAACTATTTTCGCCTCCTGTCGCGCACCGACCACCTTACCGGACTGCTTAACAGGCGGGCATTTATGGATGCGCTTCAAGACAGTTCCAAAAAAGAGTTGAGTGCAACCGATAGCCGGGCGCTGCTTGTCATCGATCTGGATCATTTCAAACAGGTCAATGATGTCTATGGTCATGATGCAGGTGATGCGGTTCTGCACCAGATTGCCGATCTCTTCCACTCCAGCCTGCGTGACCGTGATGTTGTGGCACGGCTGGGCGGCGAGGAATTCGCAGTCGCTCTGAGCCGCGGCACTGCTGTGGAAACCTGGAATGTTGCCAAGCGCCTGTGCGAGGCAGTCGAGCAGAATGTCTTTGAGTACGACGGCCAGGAAATTCGGCTGACCATCAGCATCGGTATTGTCCGTTATGATGTTGATGGAAATCTTGAGACAATCATGCGGCAGGCTGACCTTTTGACCTATCAGTCGAAGAAAGATGGCCGCAATCGCATCAGCTACATCGAAGAGCAGTTCGGCTTGCAGGTTGCCGCTTGAAGTCGAGGCCACTGGTCAACGAAACAATCCTGTCAAAGGCTCTGAGCCAACAGGCAATCCCATAACCCGAGGATAGGATTGTCGGCAGCAGGCGCGTTGCTCAATCATTATTTTTGCGATTGGTTAACTTCATTTGGTTCTTCCCACGGCCATTGCTTGTTTTGGCGTGGGAATATCAACCGGATATCCTGTATTTTTCAATGTTACTATCTATATGGGTTGTATTATCCGCAGAATGCGGGTGAAGTACTGCTAGGGGAGTGCGTTATGGCTGCATGGAGAATGCCGGTCCCAGGGTGAAAACAGTTGGAAACAGAATTGCAAAACAGCGTATTCCAATCGAACTATCAGATCGGTCGTCCTGGTTCGGCGGGAAAGCGTAACGGGACTTACCCTGACTTGTCCTATCTTGCGGTCGCCCGAACGCGCTGGCGAACAATTATCGCCCGGTCGCTCTGGCTAACACTTGCCATCATCGTTTTTGCTCAATTGGTGAATGCCTATTTCGTTGACACGCTGATTGGTGACGATCGTCTGTATGACGCCTTGATGACTTTGCAAACGACTTTCGTTGTCGCGCTGCCGTTCAGTATTTTCTGTTCTCTCCTTCAGGTCCGCACGGATGTTGCCGCCGACTATTTCCGCCTCTTGTCGCGCACGGACCACCTCACCGGTCTCCTCAACAGGCGCGCCTTTATCGATGTTTTGGAAGGCAGTAAAAAATCCGTTTCAATTGAAAAGGCCAGCGGCGCGCTCTTTGTCATCGATCTGGATCATTTCAAACAGGTCAATGACGACTACGGACACGATGCCGGTGATGCGGTTCTGTGTCAGGTTGCCGATTTGTTTCGGTCCAACTTGCGTGCCGACGACGTGGTAGCCCGCATGGGTGGTGAAGAATTCGTCATCGCATTGAGCCGCGGCACTGCGCGCGAAACCTGGAATGTTGCACAGCGCTTGCGTGAGGCCGTGGAGCAGAAGGTATTTCTTTATGATGAACAGGAGATGCGGTTGACCATCAGTCTGGGTATCGTCCGCTACGATTTCGATGAAAACCTGGAATCCGCGATGCGTAAAGCCGACCTTTTGACCTATCAGTCGAAAAAGGACGGCCGCAACCGCATCAGCTGCAATGAAGGTCAATTCGGTCTGCAGCCCGCTGTTTAGCTCCTTGTTGCAATGATCATAAACGCTCTGGCGACCATTGTTTCGCAACCAAAGCTGTCTGTGCCGCTTTCAAGATTGACAGTCATGGTCTGCAGGGCCTATCAATCAAGCCACGAATGGTCCGCCAGGGCAAAGCCTGAAGGATCAAAAGGGAATGCGACGGGTGGACCCAATTCGGGCGCTTTGATCGCAGCCGACCCCGCGACTGTAGAGCGGATTGGCATCCTCGACCACTGGAGAGAGGGGCTTTCAATGATTTTGAAAGCGAATTTCCCCAGTGGAAAGCCACTGAAGTGGCGGTGTAATGAATCCGGCTGGACGCCTCTAGAAATCTGCGAATCGTCCGCCTTTACATCGCGCAATCTTCGGGAAGGTGAGGGGACGCCGGACCGGCCTTTGGCCGGTCAATCCGCGAGCCAGGAAACCTGCCATTCGTGAAGGGCACTTCTGCCCGTACTGCATGGGATTTTCCCGAGCCAAACACGGAGGTTGCTATGGCTGTTCAAACTCTATCCACGACCGTTTCATTAAGCGGTGCACAACGTATGACGACCATGCTCAGCGCGCTGCTGCTTGGCGTATTCCTGATCTATGGTGTCGGACTGGCCAATTCGGCCGCCGTCCATAATACGGCTCATGATACCCGACATTCCTACGGGTTTCCCTGCCACTAAGGATTCGCTGCCATGATCATTCGTTATTTGCTTGCCGCAATTGTGGCAGGCCTGATTTCTGGTGTTCTGATGACAGGGGCGCAGGAAATCAAGGTGATTCCGCTTATTCTTCATGCAGAACAATATGAAGCAGGTGTTGTGGGACATGACCACAGCGCTATCAAAGCCTTGCCCGGCCTGTCGCAACTCGCAGAACACTTCAATCCCGTTGCCGAGGCCTATGCCCATGGTGGTGCGGAAGAGGCCAGCGGACTGTTGTTTGGCTTGAGCCGTCTTGGTGGCACTTTGATGGCCAATCTTGTAACCGGAGCCGGATTCGGGCTGCTTCTGCTTGCCGCCAGCCTGTTGACCGGCACCAATATCACCCTGAAAACAGGTGTATTGTGGGGGGCTGCCGGATGGCTTGCCTTCCAGTTCCTGCCAGCAATCGGTTTGCCGCCGGAACTGCCGGGATCTCCAGCTGCAGTCCTGCAGGACAGGCAGTTGTGGTGGATGGTTACTGTCTTTGTATCAGCTTTGGGGCTTTATTTTCTGATTCTGCGTGATGCGAGTTGGGAGAAGGCATTGGGTGTGCTTCTGATCGCTGCTCCACACCTGTATGGCGCGCCCGTACCCGATGATATCGCCAGTGATGTGCCCGCCTATCTCGCAGCCGAATTCGTCGTCGCCGCGCTTGCAACGACAGCGTTTTTCTGGGTCGTACTCGGGCTTTTTCTGGGTGGCGCACTCGATCGCCTTGGGCGTGCCTGACGTTGGGCCTCTTGCCAAATGCAACAACGCTGGTTCTGGGCGGTGCACGCTCCGGCAAATCGGCCTTTGCAGAAAGGCTGATCGAGGACGCCGACCTGCGGCCGGTTTATATTGCGACAGGCCGTGCCTTCGATGGCGAAATGAAAGCGCGTATTCGCCATCATCAGGATCGCAGAGGCGGCGCCTGGAAAACAGTCGAGGCGCCGCTGGAACTCATCGAGGCGCTTGCATCCGAAGCGGGCAGTGACTGCGCTCTGCTGGTTGATTGTCTGACGCTATGGCTGACCAATCTGATGATGGACGACAGGGATATTGATGCCGAGTCGCGGGCGTTGGTCCGGCATCTGAAGGAAAGCGAAGGAACCGTTGTGCTCGTTTCCAATGAAGTGGGGATGGGCATTGTTCCGGAAAATCGGATGGCGCGCGAATTTCGCGATTACGCCGGGCGTCTGCATCAGATGATCGCTGCAAGTGCAGATGAGGTCTATTTTGTGGCGGCCGGATTACCACTTAGAATGAAAGGTTGAGGTCTTCACCATGCAGGGACAGAAAATTCCGGCGACAATCATAACCGGCTTTCTCGGCGCCGGAAAAACCACATTGATCCGCAATATGCTGAGCAGTGCGAACGGACGACGCATAGCTCTGATCGTCAACGAGTTTGGCGATCTGGGTGTTGACGGTGACGTTCTGAAGGGATGCGGCGCCGAGAATTGCACCGAAGACGACATAATCGAACTGACCAATGGTTGCATCTGCTGCACGGTTGCGGATGATTTCATTCCAACCATGGAAAAATTGCTCGACCGCGCTGATCGCCCTGATCACATTGTCATTGAAACATCCGGTCTTGCCCTGCCGCAGCCACTGGTCGCGGCTTTCAACTGGCCGAACATCAAGACACAGGTCACGGTCGACGGGGTGATTACCGTCGTCGACAGTGCGGCGGTCGCCGCCGGACGTTTTGCCCATGACCATGAGCGGCTGGATGAACAGCGTCAGGCCGATGATGCTTTGGATCATGACAGTCCGCTGGAAGAATTGTTTGAAGATCAGTTGATGGCAGCTGACCTGATCATTCTGAACAAGGCCGACCTGCTTGATGATGCGGGGATCGAGGCCGTGCGGGTGGATGTGGCAGGACGCACCACCAGGCAGCCTTCCATGGTGACATCGCGCCAGGGGCATGTCTCGGCAAAGCTGCTTTTGGGATTGGGCATCGGCTCGGAAAACGACATTGCCAACCGCAAGTCCCATCATGAAATGGAACACGAAGCTGGAGAAGATCATGATCACGACCATGATGAATTCGAGAGTTTTGTTGTCGAGGCGGGGGCGATCAAAAATCAGGTTGATTTCACCGCAGCGCTCGGGGGCATTATCTCCGATCATGACATCCTGCGCCTGAAGGGCTTTGCCGATGTGCCTGGCAAGCCTATGCGTCTTGTCATACAAGCCGTCGGCAGCCGCATCGACTGTTATTTCGACCGTCCATGGGGACCGGACGAACAGCGCGATACAAGGCTGGTGGTGATCGGGCTGCATGATATTGACCAGGCTGGCATCGCTGCAGCGATCCGGCAGGCGGCAGAACAGGGCTGAACCGATCATGCATCTGCTGCTGGCCCAGAAAGGTTCCATTGCCGATAGCGAGGAGGCTGTCGATCTGGGGCAGTCCGCCGGCGATCTTCTGGTCCTGAGCGCAGCGGATACCGAACTTGCCAGCCTCGCTCTGGCACAAGGGGCACTTGGCGAGACGGCACCGAGCCTGCGGCTGGCCAGTTTGATGCAACTCAAACACCCCATGTCGGTGGATACCTATGTGGAGCGGACCGCCAGAGGCGCAAAACTCATCGTGGTCAGGGCGCTGGGCGGGGCGAGCTATTTCGCCTATGCGCTGGAAGCGCTGCATGCGGCGGCAAAAAAACACGGGATAGCCATGGCAGTGGTGCCAGGCGACGACAAACCCGATCCGGGGCTGCAGCAGTTTTGCACCTTGCCGGCACCGGATGTCATGGCGCTGTGGCACTATCTCATAGAGGGCGGCGCTGACAACACGATCTCGTTTCTGCGTTATTGCCATGCGCTTCTGGACAAGACCGAGAAACCACCCAGTGCATCACCGCTGCTGAAAGCCGGCCTTTGGTGGCCTGGCATGACCAATCCGCGCCTTGAAGATATTGTCCCCATGGGTGAGGCGAAACCCGTTGCAGTCATCTGTTTTTACCGGGCACTGGTTCAAAGCGGACAGACGCAGCCGGTGCTTGCGCTGCTGGAAGCTCTGCAGGGCGAAGGCATGCAGCCACTCCCCCTGTTCGTTTCCAGCCTGAAGGACCCGGTCAGCGTTGCGACGATCGAAAGTCTTTTTGAACAATGCCCGCCTGATGTTGTCATCAATGCCACCGGATTTGCGGTTTCATCGCCTGGTGGTGAACGCAAACACACCGCGTTGGAATCGACCGGTGCGGTCGTTCTGCAGGCTGTTTTCTCCGGCTCGACACGCGCGGTCTGGGAACAGTCGGGGCAGGGGCTGACAGCCCGTGACCTGGCGATGAATGTGGCTCTTCCGGAGGTCGATGGTCGCATCCTCAGCCGGGCTGTCTCATTCAAATCGGCGGCCTTTTATGATGAAACGGTCGAGGCCAATATTGTCACCCACGAGCCGCAGCCGGATCGTGTCGCCTTTACTGCGCGCCTCGCAGCATCCTGGGCGCGTTTGCGTCACACGCCGAGCAGCAAGCGCAAAGTCGCGCTGGTTCTGGCCAATTACCCCAATCGCGATGGTCGGCTTGGCAATGGTGTGGGACTTGATACGCCGGCGGGTACGATCGAGGTTCTGAACGCCCTGTTGCGTGAGGGCTATGGCGTTGAAACCATACCCGATGACGGTGACCAGCTGATCCATTATCTGATGGCGGGCCCGACCAATGCGGCGGTGGATGCGCGGGAAATACGCGAGACAATCAGCCTTGAAGCCTATCAGCATTTTTTCCAGACCCTGCCGGAGGCCGTGCGCGATGCGGTGATGCAGAAATGGGGCACTCCCGAAGATGATCCCTATTTTGTTGAACTTGCCGAGGCCGGCAAGGTGCTGGCGCTGCCGCTTGCCCGTTTTGGCAATGTGATGATCGGAATTCAGCCGGCGCGCGGCTACAATATTGATCCCAAGCAGTCCTATCATTCACCCGATCTGGTGCCGCCACACGGGTATTTTGCCTTCTATGCCTTTTTGCGGGAGCATTTTGGCGCCGATGCGATCATTCATATGGGCAAACATGGAAACCTTGAATGGCTGCCGGGCAAAGCGCTGGCCCTGTCGCAGGAATGTTTTCCGGAAGCGATTCTTGGCGCGGTGCCGCATCTCTATCCGTTCATCGTCAATGATCCGGGAGAGGGCACGCAGGCCAAGCGCCGCACCAGCGCCGTCATCATTGATCACCTGACACCGCCGCTGACAAGAGCCGAAAGCTACGGGCCGCTGAAGGATCTGGAAGCTCTGGTGGATGAATATTATGAGGCGGCGGGCAGCGACCCGCGCCGTCTGCGCCTGCTCAAGGGTCAGATTCTGGAGCTCATTCGCGATATCGGGCTGGATACGGACGCAGGCATTGCCACCGGCGACAGCGATGATGCCGCATTGGAAAAACTCGATGCCTATCTGTGTGACCTCAAGGAGATGCAGATCCGCGATGGCCTGCATATTTTTGGCAAGTCACCGGAAGGAAGCCTGCTGGCCGATCTGGTCTGTGCGCTGGCCCGGGTACCGCGCGGCACTGGCGAAGGCATGGATGCCAGCCTGCAGCGGGCCATGGCCAATGACCTGAAGCTCGGTTTTGATCCACTGGATTGTCCCATGGCGCAGGTCTGGGACGGGCCGAGGCCGGATGTCCTGCAGCAGGTTTCGGATGATTTGTGGCGCACGGCAGGCGATACAGTCGAGCGTTTGGAACTGGCAGCCATCGAATTTGTATCCGGCCAGCTGGCGTGTCCGCAACATCTGACACAAACCCTTCAGGTTCTGGCCGGTATCAAGCAACGCATCATCCCGTCGGTCGAGCGATGTGGTCCTGCCGAGATCGACGGCCTGCTGATGGGGCTTTCCGGCCGCTTTGTCGAACCCGGACCCTCCGGTGCGCCGACCCGCGGGCGCGTTGATGTTCTGCCCACGGGGCGCAATTTCTACTCGGTCGACAGCAGAAGTGTGCCGACGCCGGCTGCCTGGGAACTGGGCCGTAAATCTGCAGAAATGCTGATCGCCCGTTATACGCAGGACCACGGTGATTGGCCGACCTCATTCGGGCTGACCGCCTGGGGCACGTCCAACATGCGCACCGGCGGTGATGATATTGCCCAGGCCCTGGCCCTGATGGGCGCCAAACCGGTATGGGACAATGCATCGCGCCGGGTCACCGGCTATGAAATCATTCCGATTGCGCTGCTTGGCCGGCCACGGGTGGATGTCACCCTGCGCATTTCCGGTTTTTTCCGCGATGCATTTCCCGATCAGATCCTGTTGATCGACCGGGCTATTCGCGCCGTCGGCGCGCTGGATGAAGATGCCGGCGATAACCCCATTGCCGCGCGCATGCGCAATGAGCGACAACGGCTGGTCGATAGCGGCATGGAGGCCGGTGCAGCGGAAGAGCGCGCCGGGTTCCGCGTCTTTGGCTCGAAACCGGGCGCCTATGGCGCAGGCCTGCAGGCGCTGATTGACGAAGGTGGTTGGCAGACCCAGGGTGACCTGGCCGAAGCCTATCTTGTTTGGGGCAGTTATGCCTATGGCGCGAAGGCGCAGGGCAGGGCGGAAAAGGGCCTGCTGGAGACGCGTCTCAAAACGCTTGAAGCCGTCCTGCAAAATCAGGACAACCGTGAACACGACCTGCTCGACAGCGATGATTATTATCAGTTTGAAGGTGGTATGACGGCGGCTGTCGAAACTTTGACCGGGTCCCGCCCGGCGATTTATCACAATGATCATTCGCGTCCGGAAAAACCGGTGATCAGGACGCTGGATGAGGAGATCGCCCGTGTTGTTAGAGGCCGGGTTGTCAATCCCAAATGGATCAGCGGTGTCATGCGTCACGGCTACAAAGGCGCTTTTGAAATGGCTGCCACGGTTGATTATCTCTTTGCCTTCTCAGCCACCACAGGCGCCGTGACAGACCATCATTTTGAAAGCGTCTATCAGGCCTTCCTGCTGGATGACACAGTGCGCGACTTCATTGCCGAGCACAATGCGCCGGCGCTTCGCGAGATCGCTGCCAGACTGGAGGAGGCCATCATCCGCGGCCTGTGGACACCCCGCTCCAATTCGGCCCGTTTTGAATTGCATGCATTGGCAAAGGACGCCGGTGCGCCCTAATATTGAACCTGCCGCAGGAGGCGGGCGTTCTTCCCATTCCATCCACAAGGGATCAGACCATGGCTGAAAAATCCGACAAGTTGAAAAACCTCACCGAAGCGGAATTGAATGCGCGCCACGCCGACAAGATGCGCAAGAAGAAGGTTGCCCGCGACAAGATCATTGCCACCAAGACCATCGAAAAGGGCCTGACCATCGTCCATACGGGCAAGGGAAAAGGCAAGTCCACGGCTGCTTTCGGCATGGCCTTTCGTGCCATCGGCAACGGCTTGAAGGTTGGCGTTGTCCAATTTGTAAAGGGCAAGTGGGGAACCGGCGAACGCAAGGTGCTGGAAGCCTTCCCGGATCAGGTAACATTGGCGACAATGGGAGAAGGCTTTACCTGGGAGACGCAGGACCGCCAGCGTGACATAGAGGCTGCCCAACAGGCCTGGGAAAAGGCGAGGGAGATGATCCTCGACGATGAGCATGACATGGTGCTGTGTGATGAGCTCAATATCGTGTTGCGCTATGACTACCTGGACGTTGCTGACATCATAGAGACGCTGAAAAACAAGCCGCCGATGAAACATGTGATCATCACTGGCCGCAACGCAAAGGAAGAACTGATTGAATTTGCCGACCTGGTCACCGAAATGGAGATGATCAAGCACCCGTTTCGCTCAGGGGTCAAAGCGCAGATCGGCATTGAATTCTAGGCATGCTGTCAGCGCCTGTCGGTTCGCCGGACCATGGGGACCCGGGCGCGCAACATCTACTTGAATCTAAAACAGTATAGGCACGTTTAAGGCTATGCGCCGGAAGTTTTGTTGATAGACTGAACTTGTTTGATCCTTGGGGCTTGACCCTTGGGTCTTGATCCATGGATCCTGATCCCTGGGGCAAGCAACGAGGTTGTACTATTAGCAACGCGAACCAAAGGCCATGTGTTTTATGCCTATGACGATACCTCCGATTTTTGATGGTCATAATGATGTGCTGCTGCGTCTGCAGATGGCAGGCGGGCTGCAGGCCGCTGAAACCTTTGTTTCAGGACGCGATGGCCAGGTCGATCTGCCAAAGGCCGTTGCTGGTGGTTTTGGCGGCGGTTTTTTTGCGATTTATGTTCCATCGCCAACAGACCAGGCCTTCAAGATGGAGGAAATGTCGAAGCCGCAATATGAATTGGCGTTGCCTCGGCAGATACCTGAATCTGTTGCACTCGGTGTCGTGATGCAGCAGGCGGCAATCCTCAACAGGCTTGAGGAACTGGGCGCCGTGACAATCTGCACAACCGCGTCGCAGATCAATGATTGCCTCCAGGCGGGTAAATTGGCGGCGCTCATGCATATCGAGGGCGCCGAGGCCATTGATCCCGATTTTCACGCTCTGGATGTATTGTATCGCGCTGGGCTTCGATCCATCGGCCCGGTCTGGAGCAGACCGACCATCTTCGCGCACGGCGTCCCCTTTCGTTTTCCCAGCTCTCCCGATATAGGGCCGGGGCTCAGCGAACACGGGGTGAGGTTGGTCGCCCATTGCAACAAATTGGGCATCATGCTGGATCTGTCGCATCTCAATGAGGCAGGTTTCTGGGATATAGCGCGGCTCAGTGACAAACCGCTGGTTGCCACCCATTCCAACTGTCATGCGATCTGTCCCCATTCGCGTAACCTGACAGACAAGCAATTGGCGGCCATTGCTGAAAGTGACGGCATGGTCGGCCTGAATTTCGCGGCGGCGTTTCTGCGTGATGACGGGCGGATGCTGACCGATATTCCTCTCGATCAAATGCTGCGCCACCTGGATCATCTGATCGAACATGTGGGCGAAGACAGGGTTGGCATGGGCTCTGATTTTGACGGTGCAAGAATCCCGGACGCAATCTCCAGCGTGGCCGGGCTGCCCAATTTGCGCCAGGCAATGCGTGACCATGGCTATAATGATCAACTCATCGAAAAGTTGTGCTACAAGAACTGGTTGCGGGTTCTGGAAAAAACCTGGGGTGAATAACACCCCCGCAAGGCAAGATTCAAGAAACGACAAAAGAGGAACACACCCATGAGACATATTACAAAACTGATCGCTGGCACCGCAATTGGGCTGACGATGGCAATGGGAACGCTGCCGGTCTACGCTGAAACGCCGGCGAACATGCTTGTCATAGCCAATCGGATTGATGACATCATAACGCTGGACCCTGCTGAATCCTTTGAATTTGCCGGCAGTGATGTCAGTCGCAACGTTTATGGCAAGTTGGTCAATTTCGATCCGCTCAATCTTGATGCCGGCTATGAACCCGATCTGGCGGAGAGCTGGGTGGTGTCGGAAGACGGCAAGACCATCACATTCACTATGCGCGAAGGCGTGAAATTCCATTCCGGCAATCCGGTCACCGCTGAAGATGCCGAATTTTCGCTGCGCCGCGCGGTTACGCTCAACAAGACTCCGTCATTTATTCTAACCCAGTTCGGTTTTAACGCTGACAATGTCAATGATGTGATTGTTGCAGATGGCAACACCCTGAGCATAACCACCGACAAGAAATATGCGACATCCTTTGTGCTCAATTGCCTTGCTGCAGTCATCGGCGGGATCGTCGACAAGAAGACCGTGATGGCCAATGAAGTCGATGGCGATCTCGGCAACAATTGGCTGAAAACAAATTCTGCCGGGTCGGGTGCCTACAAGGTGGTCAGCTGGAAGCCCAATGAATCGGTCACGCTGAGCGCCAATGAAGACTTCTATAAGGGCGCACCTGCCATGAAGCGGGTGATTGTGCGCCATATTCAGGAAAGCGCCACCCAGCGCCTGCTGTTGGAAAAGGGAGATATCGATGTTGCACGCAATCTCAATCCGGAAGACGTTGCCGGCATAAGCGGCAAGGAAGGCATCGCGATCGACAACGAATTGCGTGGTCGTCTGATGTATTTCTCGCTGAACCAGAAACATCCCGAACTCGCCAAGCCGCAGGTGCGTCAGGCACTCAAATACCTTGCTGACTACGAGGGTATGCAAAACAGCTTTCTGAATGGCCAATACACCATCCACCAGGCCTTTCTGCCGCGTACCTATCTGGGCGCCATTGACGACAAACCGTTCAATCTCGACATCGAGAAGGCAAAAGCCATGCTGGCCGAAGCCGGCGTTGCGGACCTGGAAATCGAAGTCGGCGTGCGCGAAGCTCAGGAGCGCGTGGAGATTGCCCAGTCGCTGCAGAATACATTCGCCCAGGCCGGCATCAAGCTGAACATCACTGTCGGAACGGCCAAGCAGATCCTGACGCGTTATCGCGCACGGGAACTGGATATGTATCTGGGCGCCTGGGGACCGGATTATCCAGATCCGCAGACCAATGCGGGCACGTTCGCCTATAATCCGGACAATTCGGATGAAGCCAAGGCAACAGGCTTGCTGGCCTATCGCAATGCCTGGGATCCAGGCGATATGAACCAGCAGGTCGAAGCGGCCGTGGTTGAAGCTGACCGGGACGTGCGCGGCAAAATGTATGAGGACATGCAGCGTGAGCACCAGATGAACTCGCCATTTGCGGTCATGTTCCAGAAAATCGAGCAGACAGGTCGGGCCGAAGCCGTCAAGAACCTGAAGCTTGGGGGCGCCGTGACTGCGGTCGCCTATTGGCCGGTGACCAAGTAGTCAGTTCGCCATGTCAGCGACGATACAGACAGAAAATGGGCGGCGTGCGTCGCCCGTTTTTTCCGTCGTGGCAACCATTGCCAAGACGCTGGGCACCATTGCCATCACCATGCTCGGGTTGCTGTTCATCACATTCGTGATTGGCCGCATCATGCCGATTGATCCGCTCATATCCATTCTGGGAGAGCGGGCCAGCAAGGAGATGTATGAGGCGACCTATATCAAGCTGGGCCTCGACAAACCGCTTGTCGTACAGTTTTTCTATTACCTGTGGGATGTGGTGCGTGGTGATTTCGGCGTATCGCGCCTGACGGCGCGCCCCGTTATCGATGACATTATCCGGGTCTTTCCCGCGACACTTGAATTGGCCACCATCGGAACCATTATCGGCGTCTTTGTGGGAATCCCGCTGGGCGTTGTCGCCGCCGTGAAGCGCGGCACCTGGATCGACCAGACGGCCCGGGTGATTGCTCTGGTTGGTTATTCCATGCCGATCTTCTGGTTGGGACTGGTCGGGCTGCTTGTCTTCTACGGTATCCTGGGCTGGGTCGGTGGCCCCGGCCGGGTCGGCATCTTCTATGTTGATATTGTGCCAACCGTCACCGGGCTCATTCTGGTTGACAGTATTCTCGATGGCCAATGGGACGTGTTTCGGGACGCCGTCAGCCACATCATTCTGCCAGCCTCGCTGCTGGGCTATTACTCCCTTGCCTATATCAGCCGGATGACCCGCTCTTTCATGCTGGAGCAGATGAACGCCGAATATGTCACCACGGCACGGGTCAAGGGCCTGTCGGAATGGGCGGTGGTGTGGCGACATGCCTTTGGCAATATCAAGGTGCCGCTGATTACGGTTGTGGCGCTGAGCTATGCCGGTCTGCTGGAGGGCTCGGTGCTGACGGAAATCATCTTCTCCTGGCCGGGGATCGGCTCCTATATCACGACTGCATTGCTTTCGGCTGATATGAACGCGGTTCTGGGTGGTACGGTTGTCGTCGGCCTTGTGTTTGTCTGCCTGAATATCTTTTCGGACATGCTGTACAAATTTTTTGATCCGAGGGCGCGATGAGCAACGCAGAGCCTGGCAGCGGCGAGAAGCAGAACCTGCGCGATTGGCTGCGCACCGAGACACCCACATCGCGGCGTCACGCCAAGATTGCCTCTCTCTACCAGGGATGGTTGACCTTGAAAGCCAACAAGCTGGCAATGATCGGCCTGTTCATCCTGGTCTTTCTGGTTCTTGTCGCGATTTTTGCACCGCTGCTTGCGCCGGCTGATCCTTTTGAACAGGACCTTGCCAACCGGCTACAGCCGCTATGGGGTGAGGGTCATCTGCTCGGCACGGATTCACTGGGCCGGGATATTTTAAGCCGGTTGATCTACGGGGCACGCATCACGCTTTACATCGTCACGCTGGTGGCCATGATTGCGCCGATTGTCGGCCTGTTCGTGGGCACTGTGGCCGGTTACGCCGGCGGCTGGATCGATACGATCCTGATGCGCATCACCGATATATTTCTTGCCTTTCCGCGGCTGGTTCTGGCGCTGGCCTTTGTCGCGGCGCTGGGTGCGGGCATTGAAAATGCGGTGATTGCCATTTCACTGACAGCCTGGCCTCCCTATGCACGCATTGCCCGGGCGGAAACCCTGACCATTCGTGGCTCCGACTATATCAGTGCAGTGAAATTGCAGGGGGCCGGTCCCTTGCGCATCATTGTCAAACACATCTGGCCACTGTGCATGTCGTCCATCATCGTTCGCGTGACACTGGACATGGCCGGCATCATCCTGGCCGCTGCCGGGCTGGGGTTTCTTGGCATGGGTGCACAGCCGCCTTCGCCCGAATGGGGCGCCATGATTTCAGAGGGGCGGAAATTCCTGCTCGACTATTGGTGGGTGGCCACGGTGCCGGGGCTTGCCATTTTCACCGTCAGCCTTGGCTTCAACCTGTTGGGCGATGGTCTGCGCGATGTACTTGACCCGAAGGATGCAGGCGATGCTTGAACAGCAAGACAAGCTGCTGGATGTCGAGAACCTCTGGGTAAAATTCCCCACGCGCAACGGTGTTTTTGATGCGGTGCGCGGTATTTCCTTTTCCTTGGGCAAGGAGCGGTTGGGCATTGTCGGCGAATCCGGATCGGGCAAGTCCATGACGGGGCGGGCCATCCTGCGGCTGATACGCAAGCCCGGCATTGTCACCGCAGACAGGATCATGCTGCATGACAAGGATCTCATGACCATGTCGGAGCGTGAGATGCGCAAAGTGCGCGGTCAGCGCATATCCATGGTCATGCAGGACCCCAAATTCTCACTCAATCCGGTGATGCCGGTTGGTGAGCAGATCATGGAAGCTTACGCGCAGCATGCCAAGGCATCAAAGGCCGAGGTAAAACGCAAGGCGCTGGATATGCTGGAAGCGGTTTCGATCCGTGATCCCGAACGGGTTTTCCGCGCCTATCCGCACGAAATGTCCGGGGGCATGGGCCAAAGGATCATGATTGCCATGATGTTGATCCCCAACCCGGAAATCCTTATCGCCGATGAACCGACCTCGGCGCTGGATGTTTCGGTGCAGACACAGGTGCTGTCGATCATGGACCGGCTGGTGCAGGAGCGCGGCATGGGGCTGATCTTCATCTCTCACGACCTCAATCTCGTCTCGTCATTCTGTGACCGTGTTTTGATCATGTATGCCGGGCGCATTGTGGAGACCTGTCGGGCCGACAAACTGCATGAGGCGCAACACCCCTATACAAGAGGGCTGCTCAATTCCCTGCCGCGCCTCACCGAACCCAGGGAACGACTGGACGTGCTCAAGCGTGACCCGGCCTGGCGCGAGGCGCAAAGCGTGAGCGGTGCGTCATGAGCGGATTGGAAATAAGCCATCTTGATGTCTGGTTCGGCTCCGGGCATGACCGGGTCGATGCGGTCAAAGATGTGTCCTTTCGCGTCGATAGCGGCGCATCCTTCGGCCTGGTGGGCGAGAGCGGCTCGGGAAAATCGACAATTTTGCGCGCACTGACGGGGCTTGTGCCCAATTGGTCGGGCGAAATGATTGTTGCCGGCGAAAAGCTTGCACGGAAACGCACTGCGCAGTTTTACAAGAAAGTGCAAATGGTCTTTCAGGACCCCTATGCCTCTCTTCACCCGCGCCATACGGTCGACCAGGTGTTGAGTGAAACGCTCTACCTGCATGGATTCGACGCAATTGATCGGCGCATTGTGAAACTCCTTGATGATGTTGGTCTGGGACCGTCTTTCCGGTTCCGCTATCCGCACCAATTGTCCGGCGGGCAGCGGCAGCGGGTCGCCATTGCCCGGGCGCTGGCGCCCGAACCGGAAATCCTTTTGCTGGATGAGCCGACCTCGGCGCTCGATGTCTCTGTTCAGGCCGAGATTCTCAATCTTCTCGTCGACCTGCGCACGGCGCGCAAGCTCACCTATGTGATGGTTTCCCACGACCTGGCGGTTGTCGGGCACATGTGTGAGCGCATCGCGGTGATGCAACTGGGCGAAATCGTAGAAATCATGAGCGTGGAGGACATGCGCGCCATGAAGACAAGCCATCCCTATACCAAACACCTGCTGGAAAGCTCGCTTGGCTACAAGCGGGTTGCAACGGCTGAATGATCTTTCGAGGCAGCCGTGCATGATGCCGTGCATGATGCCGTTGATGCATAGACTGTCCTGCAATCGAATTGACCGCTGCATGATGCTTTTTGGCTGGCGGTTCCTTGCCTGAAAATGCGGAATTGTACGGGACTTCGGGGTAATTCGCCTGCCAGGGAGATGACGCGCAATCGTCTCATTTATCGCGTTGTTTCAATCGTACATGGGTTTTGATGTGAAGCACGCCGGTGTTTCCCGGGGCCTGTGAAAGTCTTCCATTCCAAAGAGTTGCACGCTTGAACAGCGATTGGAAACGGCCACCCTTCCGCCGTGGCAGGGTGCATTTCATATCTGCCGATTGGTTGACGGGCGCATTGCTGCTTGATATAGATTATCAATAGATAAATAAGCATTATCGGCGGGCTCCAACGTGAAACCAGGTTTGTTCCAATATGTCCGCGCTGACGATGTCGAGAAGGCGGTCTCGCTTTTGCAGGAATTCGGCGATGAGGCGCAGTTGCTCGCCGGTGGGCAGAGCCTTGTACCTGCCATGGCATTGCGCATGGCCTTGCCTGACGTGCTGATTGATATCTCCTCGATTGCCGAAATGCGGTCCATCACACTGACGGATGATGTGCTGCGTATCGGCGCTGGATGCCGCTACGTCGATGTTCTGCGCAGCGAGGATGTGGCGCGTGCCGCACCGATGCTTGTTCAGGCCATTCCGTTCATTGCGCACGAGGCTATCCGCAATCGCGGAACGATCGGCGGGTCGCTTGCGCATGCAGACCCGGCGTCGGAACTGCCGGCTTGCATGCTGGCGCTGGATGCAGCCATTGTCCTGCAATCGGCCAGTGGCGCGCGGACGATTGCGGCGGAAGATTTTTTTCTCGGCACCTATTCGACGGCTCTTGATGAGGGCGAAATGATCATCGCTGTGGAGATACCTGCCATTGCGGTCAACCAGCACCACAGATTTTTGGAAATCTCCCGCCGCTCCGGCGATTACGCCATTTCCGGCGGCGCCTTCGTTCTGGAAATGGACGCCGGTATCATCACGGCGGCGCGGCTCGCCTTTTTTGCCGTTGGCGATTGTGCCGTCCTGGCAGGCAGTGAGGCTCTTTTGGGCAAGCCACTGAATGCTGAGACAATTGACCAGGTGGCGCAGCGCGTTGGCGAAGAGATCACATTCTATGGCGATCTGTACAACGGTATTGGCGCCAAACGACAGATCACGAAAACACTGACCCGCCGACTGCTCGCGCAATTTCCCGGTATGGAGCTGTAATGGACCCGCTTATCCCCGTTTCATACACAATCAATGGCAAGTCCGTGCAGCAACAGGTGTCTGTTCGCACAACCCTGACCGATATGCTGCGCCACCAGATGGGGCTGACCGCGACGCATGCGGGATGCGAGCAGGGGTCCTGCGGGGCCTGCACGGTCGTGGTCGATGGACTGATGGTGCGGTCCTGCCTGATATTCGCCATCCAGCTGGATGGCGCGCGCATTGAAACCAGCGAGGGTTTTGCGGACGATCAGCTGATGGACGAATTGCGCCGCAATTTTGCCGATCGCAATGCATTGCAGTGCGGATTTTGCACCGGTGGGATGCTGGTTGCGGCACATGATCTCCTGTCACGGACACCGCATCCGGAGCGCGCAGAAATCCGGGAGAAAATTTCCGGAAATTTCTGTCGTTGCACCGGCTATGAGGCCATTGTCGATGCGATCAGCAAGACGGCGCAGGCTTTGCCTTTGGAGGATTCCGGCAAATGAGTACCACGTCGGGTAAAGCGCAACGCCATAGCCAATTTGTCGGGCAGGACAAGCCGCGCCGCAATGCCATTCGCCATGCGCATGGTCGCGGGCGGTTCGTTGATGATATCGCCTTTGGAAACCTGGCCCATTTGGCCTTTCTCAGAAGCCCCTATGCGCATGCGGAGATACTGGAAATCGACACCGAGGCGGCCCGCGCCTTGCCCGGTGTCGTTGATGTCTTTACCGGGCCGGATCTGGTCGACATATGCACGCCCTGGGTTGGAAAACTGGATCATTTTTCAGGCCTGCGCACACCCGAACAATATCCGCTGGCGATGGAGCGGGCGCGTTGGAATGGCGAACCGGTTGTTGCTGTCGTCGCGGAAAGCCGGGCGATTGCCGAGGATGCGCTGGACCTGATCATGGTCGAGTGGGCGGAATTGCCGGCCATTATCGGCATAGACAACAGCCGGTCGACTAACGGTCCGATCTTGCATCCGCAATATGATTCCAATGTGGCCTTTGTGATGAATTTGACTGCCGGTGATGCGAAGGCGGCGTTTCGCGATGCGGCCTACATTGTCGAGGACACACTGGAACTGGGGCGTCAGACCGGATTGACGCTGGAGCCGCGCAGTATTGTGGCCGATTTCGACCCCTCCTTGCGAAAACTGACGGCCTATCATTCCACCCAGACGCCCTATCAGATGCAGGATGTCTTTGTCCGGCATTTCAATCTTTCGGAAGAAAACGTGCGGGTAATTTCTCCGGATGTCGGTGGCTCCTTCGGCATGAAGCTGCATGTCTATGGCGAGGAGATGGCCGCCGTTGCCGCCTCGATCCGGCTGGGCCGACCGGTGAAATTCATTGCCGACCGGATGGAATCATTCCTGTCGGATATTCACCTGCGCGAGCACAAGGTTCATGCCCGGATGGCTTTGAACAGTGGCGGCGAGATTTTGGCGATGGAAGTCGATGATGCCACCGGGATCGGGCCGTTTTCGGTCTATCCGCGCACCAGCGCCATGGAAGGCAATCAGGCGCTGCGGTTGATGGGCGCGCCCTACAAAATGCCCCATTATGACGGCACGCTGACCGTGCTGTTCCAGAACAAGGCACCGACCTGCCAATATCGCGCCGTGGGACACCCGATCGGTGTCACCGTGACCGAGCATCTTGTCGATCTTGCAGCCAAAGCAGTGGGCCTCAATCCCTTTGAAATACGCCGCCGCAACATCGTTACCCAGGACATGTATCCCCATACGACGGCCACCGGTTACATTCTTGAGCGCCTGTCGCACGAGGAGTGTCTGGCAAAGCTCGAAGCCCTGATGGATTATCCGAAACTGATCGCGGAACAGAAGGAAATGCGTGAACGCGGCATCTATCGCGGTATCGGCATTGCCGCCTTCATCGAAATCACCAATCCGGGCCCGGCATTTTACGGCATAGGCGGCGCGCGGATTTCCTCCCAGGACGGCTGCGTGATCAAGCTTGAACCATCCGGCAAAATCCGCGTTTCCGTCAGTGTGACCGAGCAGGGGCAGGGGACGGAAACCATCATGGCGCAGGTTGCTGCGACCTATCTCGGTGTGGATCTTGATCATGTCGACGTGGTGACCGGTGATACGGAACGGACCCCCTATGGCGGCGCCACCTGGGCGTCACGGGGCGCTGGTATTGGCGGAGCAACGGTGATGAAAGCCGCGCTGGCCATGAAAGAAAACATATTGGAAATTGCCGGTGTGATCCTGCAGGGTGAAGCCGATGATTTCGATCTGGTGGACGGACAGATTGTCGACAGGTCGAACCAGCAGGTCCGGATGAGCCTGGCAGAGATCGGACGGATTGCCTATTTCCGGCCCGATACATTGCCGCAGGACTATCACCCGCAGCTTTCGGTTTCCCGACACTTTGTGCCGCAGGGCACACCCTTTGATTTTACCAATGGTGTGCAAGCCTCCTATCTCGAGGTGGACGTGGAAACGGGCATTGTGAAGCTCCTGAACCATTGGGTCGTCGAGGATTGCGGCATCATCTTGAACCAGCAACTGGTGGATGAGCAGATCCGGGGCGGCGTGGTGCACGGCCTTGGCGGCGTGTTGTTCGAAGAATGTCTGTATTCCGAAAACGGTCAGATGATGAGCGCCACCATGGCCGACTATCTGGCGCCGCTTGCAAGTGAAATGCCCGATATCCAGATCGACCATGTGTGCACGCCAACGGAAATGACGCCGCTGGGTGCAAAGGGCGTTGGAGAAGCCGGGACGGCTGCTGCGGGCGCCGTTGTGCTCAATGCGGTCAATGATGCCTTGCGCCCGCTGGGCGGGACGCTTCGCACAACCCCGCTTACGCCGGAGCGCATTTTGAAAGCACTCGGAAAAATCTAGAATTCGACTTGAGAGACAGCAACAGAACAGGGATTTGAGGATGAGTGAAGACACACAGCAAAAGGCGGCATGGGGCGGCGGCGGCAAAGCCATATTTCGCACAAAATCAGTCTGCCCCAATCCCACTTTGACAAAGGTATCGGTGAGGGATTTTGAAATCCTGATTGATGAACCGCCGAACAATCATGGCAATGATGAAGGCGCCCAGCCACTGGAATACATGTTGGCATCGCTTGCCGGTTGTACCAATGTCATCATCAACAAGATCGGCAAGGAACACAACATTACGCTTCTGGATATGGAGATTGATGTCGTTGGTGTTTGCGATACGCGTGGCATATTCGGTCTCGAACAGATTGCAGTGCCGTTCCCCGAAGTGCGCCTGACGATCCGTGGCACGACACGCAACAGCGAACAGGACATGGAACTGCTGCGCGAGCAACTGGCCTGGCGCTGCCCGGTCAAGGTGATCATTCGCGAAAGCGGTTCCGTGATCAAGGAAAACTGGGACATCACTTACGTTTGATGTTGGAACCAGGGTGGTCGCCGACGGACAGATATGGTCCGGAGGCGATCCACCTGATCTGATCGGCCCGTCCCGGGCTACAGGCGACTGAGTTTTGATCAATGATTTGTACCGTCTGGAGCATTCCTGTTGTAAGTTGATTCAATAGGATGCTTTATCCAATTGTTTTTAAGGGCATTCCAGGCGGGAATCTGTATTGATTTTCCGGGAACGCGCTGAAAACACTATTCGGAGGCCTGGTTTGGGCACGACACCAACAAAGACCATTGATGCTGATGGAAAAAAACAGCGCAGCGGACATCGCCGCCTGCAGCCCGACGATCGTGAAAAACTGATCGTTCAGGAAGCCATCAAGTTTTTTGCCGAGGTCGGATTTGAAGGGCGTACCCGTGATCTCGCCAAACGCATTGGTGTGACACAGCCTCTGCTCTATCGCTACTTCCCCAACAAGGAAACTCTGATCGAACGGGTCTATCAGGAGGTCTATCTGGGCCGGCTGCGGCCTGAATGGTCGCTGATGGTCATCGACCGCTCCATTCCCCTGCGGCAGCGTTTGCTGACATTTTACAGCGAATATCAAAAGGCCATTTTCAACTACGAGTGGGTGCGGATTTTCATGTTCTCGGGCCTGCGCGGCGTGGGTATCAATGAACGGTATCTTGGAGTCCTGGGAGAAAGGATCCTGCGGCCGATCTGTTCGGAGCTGCGTGCCGAAAACGGCTTTCCGGATATTCTTCAGGTTCCTATCCTGGAAGAGGAAATGGAACTGGTGTGGAGCCTGCACGGCCAATTCTTCTATCGGGCAGTGCGCAAGCTGATTTACAATCTGCCGGTGCCCGATGATCTTTCGCAGATACTGGTCTACGATATTGAATCCTATCTGGAAATGGCGCCGCGCGAGTTGGCAAAGCTGTTTGACAGTCAATAGGCAGCGCCAGTGACGCCGGATTTCGGTGCGATTTTTAATTATCGAATGGAAACGGCGCGGAGTGGCGTCGTTTCCATGATCACGGTTGTTGAGCAATTGGCGTTTCGTTCAACCGTGTAGGAATGGGACCAGACGGCGTCTGGGTTTTATACCTCGACGATACAGGCGTGCAGCATCTCTTCCAGGTCTGTCAAGCCGCGGCCTTCGGCTTGCTTCAGTCCTTCAAGGCCGACGGTTTGCCATGCGTTTTCAGGCATGCCGGAAAACCTCCCAAACCTGTCAGACAGGTCCTTTTCATCGGTCCTCGATATCATCGCGCCCGGCTTCAAAAATGATGTCGCTTCATCCATCTGGTCGATGTTTTTGGAGATTGTGAGGGTCCTCGACAGTAGAGAGCGCGATAAGTCCATACCCCATTTGAGTGATTGAAACTTCCAGAAAATCCATGGCAGTATATTTCTTGGTTAATTCGCAAGGGCAGGTTTCAATCAATCAAGAATGGCAGGTAACGCTCCATTTCTTGTTGGCTATATTTGCATGCGTTAACGTAATGCGGTTTATTTTGGAAAGATTTATGCGTAAGACTAATGCGTATTCGCTTTTTATTGGGAATCCTGGCTGGTTTTTACTGGTAATTGTAGCGCTGTGTCATTTGTATTTTGCGTCATCGGCATTTTCTCAGGATAATCATCCGGAGGACGAGGCTTCAGGTCTGTTTGCCAGTAAATGCAACGGCTGTCACGGTGAATTGGAGTCCAGTTGGTATTCCACGCGTTTGATACTGGAAGGTATGGATACAGTTTATTCCAAGGCGAAGGATATCAACCTGTTCGATTGTGGTGATATCGAAAAATCCAAAATCCTGCGAAAAGTCAAACTTGGAGAGATGCCCAAGGACAATTCCCCACTCAATGGGGACGAAATAGGTATTATTCGTAGTTGGATTGGTTTTGCCTGCGAAAATGTAGCCGCATTGGGAAATGATACCCTCGTTGCTGAAGTGGAGGACGAAGGGGATGCAATAAAAAGGGCCGCGCGCGAATCCTTCGACAATAATTGTGCGTCTTGCCACAATGCACAATCGCGTAATGGGGGAGGCGGGTTTTATCGCATTCTTGATCTCGATTATCTTGCCAGTGGTCGCGGACCGAAAGCATATGTAAACGCCTGTCAGCCCGAGAAGTCTCTCATTTTGAGGATGATTGAGACGGGTTCGATGCCAAAGGGGCGGCCGATCATAGGCAATGCTGCATATCAGGGGGATATCGATGCGATAAAGACCTGGCTGACCTCCCTGAACGCTTCAGATGATGCTGATAACCGAAGCGAAGATGACCTGGTGACGATCGAAGCGCTTATGGCGCTGGCTGTCAATGATATCCGTACGGTCGACCAGAGGGACAGACCCTTCATTCGTTATCTTTCCCTGGATGCGCCCTACAATGCTGGATTGCCCAGTGAGGATATAGCGCTTTTTTCAATCGCTCTGACGAAATTGGTCAATGCGCTTTCAATGGCACCAAGCTTGAAAGCGCTTGGCGAAGTCGAGGGATCAAAGGGGCTGTTGTGGCGATTGAATCTGCGTGATTACCACTTTGCCGGTGACAAATGGGACAAGGTTGAACAGGCCTATCCCTACGGTGTTGAACCGTTCCAGAATGTTAATTACGAGACATTGACAGGCCAGACGAGGACGAAACTTCCAATCATCAAAGGGGATTGGTTTGCCTACCATGCCTCTCGTCCAGACCTGTATTATGATTTGCTTGGATTGCCGCAGACCGAAGAGGAATTGGAAACCTTTGTTGGCGGGGATGATTTTGATACAGCGCATAATATACGGGAAGGCGACGTTGTTCGGGCTGGATTTGGTCCTGGAGAATCCGGCGTTTCGTTCCACTCCCGTCTGATTGAGCGCCACAAAACACCCGCTGGCGGAATTTATTGGAAGTCTTACGACTTCGGTGGCCAATCCGTCTTGCAGAATCTGTACGAAACACCGCTCGGGCCGGATGTCGCTGGCATTTTCCCCGCAGGCAGCAGTCTTTTCAAGCATGACGGCGGGGAGATCATTTTCTCGCTCCCAAACGGGATGCACGGTTATTATCTGGCCACCTCCGCCGGCAAGAGACTTCAGATCGGTCCTGCAAATATAGTGCACGATGCCTCCCGTGTAGACCGGGTGATCGTCAACGGTCTTTCCTGCATGTCGTGTCACTCGTCAGGTATCCAGACCAGGCTCGACAATATCAGGGATCGCGTGGTGGGTCGCAGCAGCGCCAAATTCACCCGCCGTTTGCAACGGGTGATTGAAGATCTTCATGTTCCAAATGATCAACTGCAACAAATATTCAAAAATGACGAGACGGCATTCTTGCAAACGCTGTTCAGAATAGGCGCTGCAAAGAAAGACAATGGAGTGCTCGTACCGGTTCTGAGTGCTGACGGAATAGAGCCCGTTCGCTATCTGTCTGATTGGTATGAGGAAGGTCTCAAGGCAACCGAAGTCGCATCGGAATTGGGTTTAACATTCCAGCAGTTCGAGGATGCAGCGATCGGCAATCAGGCCGCTGCCTATGTTCAGGCAAATCGCTGCGATAGTTTTCCGCGTGAAAGTTTTGAAAAAGATTTCGCCGCCATTGTTCCCTTGGTGACCGATCATGCCAGCCTCTTTACGCAGTCGCTGACAAGACATCATGAGATCGTTGCGCAGAAGGATGAACCTGTCACCCGTCCAATCAGGGTCGAACTGACGCTACCAAGTACGCAGTTGCGCATTGGTGATGCTTTCAGTTTCACGGTCTCTTCGAACAGGGATTGTCGATACCGGATTTTCACAATCGACAGTCTTGGACGCGTGGAAGTGCATGATCCTGCATTGGAGCCCCTGTTTCTTGGAAGCTCGGTGCTGCGTGCCGGAGAAACGCGAAGGCTGCCGCTGCGCGGTTCTGCGCGGATTGACCCTCCAGCAGGAGATTTGCAGTTCGGAATCGTCTGTTCGCTGGAGGAATTGAATGACATCGGAATTTCGAATTACGAGCTGCGTGACGCCGATACGCCGGCCCGTTCCAAAGGGATTTCGTTCAAACTGAACAAACTTGCCAACCGCTTTCGTGAAGACGTTTTGTCCACGAATGTCTCGACCTTGGAAGTTGTTGAATAGACGAGAGACTGCAACGTCTTCGAGTTGGATGTTGGGGTTTCTTGCTTTGAATAGAGCGGAGGGAAAATGTTGAACAGGACGAGGGACAGATTGGCAGATTGGGTTTTTCAACGCGGACTGGTGTTGGTCGCGGTTTCGCTTGCGATCGTGCTTATGTCTGGCTATGGGGCCGACGCCAAACGGGTGGCGCTGGTTGTCGGAAACGCAAATTATCAACATACAACGACGCTGGGAAATACGATCAATGACGCCAATGCGATGAAGGAACTCTTGTCCAATGCTGCATTGGATTTTGAAGTGATTGACGCAATGGATACAACAAAGCGTGAGTTCATTGGAAAACTGAAGGATTTCAGCAAAGCGGCTGATGGCGCAGAGATTGCCGTGGTTTTCTATTCCGGTCACGGTATTCAGATTGATGGAAAGAATTATATCGTTCCGGTTGATGCTGATCTGAACGAAGCCGACCCGGATTTTGATCTGGAAGAATACGTTGTTTCCATGGAAAAAGTGCTGCTTTCAGGATCAGCAGCAAAGACAGCCCTTTATTTCCTGGATGCGTGCCGTGACAATCCGTTCCTCGGGCAAATCTTCGGCAATGACAAGGGGGGCGGCCAGCCCAAAGGGTTTACGTTCGAAGATCCATCATTGCGCTCCATCAACCGTGCTGAAGCTCCGCAGACCTTCATTGGATTTGCAACCGCCGCGAACACGACTGCCACGACCGGTACCGGTGAACTCAGCCCCTATACAGCTGCTCTGGTCCGACATCTATCAACGCCGGATCAAGAGTTTTCGGTGGTGTTCGGGCAAGTGATCCAGAGCGTTAAAGACGAGACCGGTGGCAAACAGGTCCCCACCCGAACATCAAATCTCGTTTCACTCAAGCTGGTTGATACGGGTGCGGCAACCGTTTCGCCTGCCAGCAATGAAACCGGACGCACCTTCCCGTCAGAGGAACCGGCTGAAGCAAAATTCTGCCAGAGTGCGCGAAACGCCTCCATGTTTGCCAATACGCCTGAATATTGCAGTCGTGCGAAAGGTCAATGGCGCATATATATGCAGCTCTTCCCGAATGGCTCCTGTGCCAAAGAAGCACAGTTGCAGCTGGATCAGTTGAACAGCAATGAGGCCTGTGAGGTCGCTCTTCAAGAGGAGGCGCAATCAACAGAACCAAGGGCGTCAGACCTCATCCAGAACAATGATCTGGATGCGAGATTTTGCGAAAAGGCGAGGGAGCTTACATTCAGCGCAGTTGATTGTCGGCAATATCGGTTGGCAAAATTTGAATGGGCGAGCTATCTGGCCTCCTATCCCGAGGGCATGTGCAGCAGAGAGGTCATCCCTCGTCAGACCTATCTGGACACGCAAATCAGTTCGGTTTGCGAGGTCGCCAGGGATGTGGATATGCAGCCGGAAGAAGCCGATGGCTTTCAGGTGGGCGGCACTTATGCTGGCGTTCGGGGATACACGTCTTCGAGCCGACCCAAGCCAAATTCAGAGTGCCAAAGCAGGTATACTTTTGAAGCTGAGGTATCCGGGGGAGAGATTTCATTTTGGAGTGATGGGCGAACCTTTTCCGGCTTTATCGACGAGCACAACAGGATTCGCATCACCAATATGGGGCTGATGCCCCCCACCAATTCGCGTTTCTCCATAGTCGGCGAAATTTGGGATGCGAAAATGTTCAGCAGTTATTGCGGACCCGGATATTTCAGATTGATAAAATAGGGCGGTCTGGCTGGATGGTAAAACCGCTGAAACGAGAGCCAAGAGTCCTATTTGCCATTTATCTGGCGCGGCTTGTTTGCCTCTTCGCACTTCTGATTTCTGTCTCGGTCAGCAGCACGCTCGCCTCGGGGGAGGAATGCAGGATCTTTCATACCTTTCCGAAAGACCAGTTGCTCGCATCTCTGGAATCCCCGCAACTTGCCGATCTTGACGTAAAGCAAATAAGATCTGCATCGGAACCAGGCGACAATTTCCTCAGTTGGTGCTTGTTTGGGGAATTGCTGCGGCGCCTGGGCGCGTTTTCGCCCGATGAAGGGGCGGTGCAAAACAGGGAGGAATTCAGACGGAAGGTTTTCAACGCCCTTATCAATCTGGACAGCAGCACCATTCCGGAAAACGGCATACTTAGTCACAATGCCATTCGCGTGAAATTGGCGCTGAAAATAGGGCTACTGGAAAAATACGGCAAATTGGATTTGCTGGAGCCGAATCTGGAAGCGTGCGACGACGGCAGTTGTTTCGCGGTTGAAAAGCACGAATTGCAGGCCACAATACCGGACAAGGGGGCGAAAGACGCGGTCATCAGCGACACGCAGAGGCTACCCAAATATGTGGCTGTTCCAACACCCAGACCAGCATTTTTACCGGGCCCGGAGAAAACAGCGTCGGTTGATGACGCTGTTTTCGTTGAACGTTGTCTGCCGGATTTCAGCATATTTGAATCGCCCGATCCCGACATTCGCGAAAACGGGCAACAGATTATCGACCACGCCATTTGCTATACGGTGCATACAGTCAGGGACAACGGCACAATTTGGGTGTTTCAGAGCCTGAAGAATCGGAAGCTGCCCGATGGCCCCGTCTGGTTTCTGCCTCACGACAACGAAAGCACCGCCTTCACGGCAGCGATTTATGCGATCGGCCGATACGGTGGACGCATTATTTCCATTCAAAACAACGAGGATCGATATCTTGGAAGAATTGATCCAAACCGAAACTTTGGTGAAACCGCGAAAGAAATTGCCAATTGCAGGCGGCTGAAGGGTGTGCCTGCGCCAGAGTTTTCCCGATTTGTATACCACTATTTTTCAAATGAACCGATCATTTTGGCGATGCACAACAACAGTGATGGCGGTGGCGTGAGTGTCAATATCAAGAACACGAAGGTGCAGGGACTGATGGCAACAGACAACACCATCTCGCGCGATCCTGATGACCTTGTCTATGTTGCAGGCTCAGCAGAGCAGTTTGCCAGTAGAGAAATGCAGGACAGAATTAAAAAGTTGAGAGCCAGCGGATTGAATTTGGTGCTTGAGAAAGTTGATGTTCGGAACAATGATTGTTCGTTCTCGAATTATGCGGTGCTTCGAAAGCGCGAATATTACAATATCGATGTTCAACATAATCATCTGGAGACACAGAAAAAGATGATCGACGCACTGATGGCCAATATCTCTGACAATTATTAGTTTCAGATTGTGACTTAGAGCGCTGCTTTTCTCTTGTTTTCTGGAGAATTCCTCGGTTTGCTGATTGGCTAACCAACCTTCGCAAATGCGGCGTTGGAGTATGGCTGCTTCAAGCCAAGCAATCGTCAGGCCATCCTCTAAAGCCTGCAAAATGCCCGAAGCCGCTGCTTTGCAGCAGGCGGTGAAACAGCCCATTGCAAAGAGTAGCCGTTGAAAGACATAGAAAACCCGCCACAGAATGGCGGGTTTGTCAGTGCCCTGACGGCGCCGAATGTTTTACGGAATTTGTCGTGTCCGTGTTCTACTCAACCTTGTAGGGGTAGGACCAGACAGCGTCTGACTTTTCCACTTCGTCGATATAGGCGCGCATCACTTCCAGGCCGGGCAATCCGCGGCCTTCGGCTTCCTTGGCCTGCTCGCTCGGGAAGTTGGCCAGAGATTTGGCCCAGGCCGTCCGTGTCTCTTCCGAGATGGCCTGCAATGTCGCTCCGGCTTCCTTCAGTTTTTCAAGGCCGACAATCTGTCGTGCATTGTTGGCAATGCCGGAATTGACCTCATACTCACGCCCGACTTCGAGAATGATTTTCTGCACGTCTTCGGGCAATCTGTTGAAGGATTTGACGCCCATGGTCAGGCCGATAACGGCCATCGGACCGAAGCCGATCAAGGTGTAGACCGGTGCCGGCTCATAGAATTTGAAACCGTAATAGGCCGATGGGAACATCAACCAGCCATCGTAAACGCCGGTTGAAAGCGACAGATAACCTTCGGGGAGGGTGGATTGCACGGGCACCGCGCCGACATATTTCAGCCAGGGCAGGTTCGGTCCGGCACCGCCGATTTTCACGTCCTTGAGATCGTCAACTGTTTCCCAGGTTTCCTTGGTCCCCAGATGATAATTGTCCCAGCCGCTCAGGCCGAGCAGCATCTGACCATAATCATCGACAAAGATTTTCTCCAGCGCGGGTACCCGGTCGTAGACCTTCCGGGCGATTTCCATAGACTGGACGGAATCCTGCGGGCCAAAGGGTGCGTAATAGGGGAAGTTGTGCAGGAAAAGCTTGGCCGGTTCAAAACAGAAACAATAGGCGCCAATGTCCAGAAGGCCGGACTGCACGGCTTCCAATGTCTCTGCAACACCGGCAATTGTTCCGCCATAGGCTTCGACAAAATTGATCGTGTGATCGGTTTCCTCGGCCACGCGGCGGGTGACTTCAGGAACGAAGAAGTCGTGCACGACATCAACGTAGACTGTCGGGCCAAGCGGGTGGCCTGCGCCGACGCGCAACGTAATATTGTCAGCCAGTGTGCTGTACGTTCCCATGGCGAGCAGGCCGGTCGTAATCGCCGCTGTTGCCAGATATTTTTTCAGTTGCTTCATTGGTTTTCGTCTCCTCCACTTTCAGAAAATGTCTGCACGTTGCCAAATGCCTCAATGTGGCGGTTTCCGACTGGTTTTTGTTTTCAATATCGGGAAACAAACATGCATGTCCTTGAGCATTATATACCTTATTGATCGCATGTTAATTAAGACGATGTCAAGGCCGCCCGGCAGCGGCCTTTGCTGTCAGCACGTTTGAATTTTCGTCAGGTGTTGCGATTGGTCGCGTCAGAATCGATCAAACTTATCACCTGATAAATATGGTTGCATATTGACTGACCCTTTAGTATTGCTGGAACGTGATGAGGCGTGAATTTCAGGAGGGGATTGGTAATGATTGAAAGACCGCTGACTTTTGTTGCAAAGACGCTGCATATCATTTCTTCCGGTTGGGTTCTCGTCCTGGCGGGCATCATCTTTGTGGATGTGGTCGGGCGGGCTCTTTTCAATCAGCCGCTGCTTGGCACCGCTGAAATTGTGAAAAACTCCGTTGTTGCCATCACGTTCCTGCAAATCCCGCTGGCGATCCTCATCGGCGCCATGTTGAGAACCACCATCATTCTTGATGCTGTTGGGCCGCGGGTTCGCAAAATGATCGAATTGGCTGCCTGCCTGCTGGGCGTGGCATTCTTTGTCGCGCTGGCCGTCGGTTCCTATGAACCGTTGCTGGAGGCCTGGCGCATTGGTGAATATGAGGGTGAGGGCGCAATGCGGGTGGCGACCTATCCGGTTCGCGCCATCGTTCTGGTCATGGCGATGTTTTCGGCGGGCGCATTCCTTTGGCAGATCAGTCGGATCCTGTCGGGCAAATCGCACACGGTCTGAAAGAATAGAATAAATACCAAGCGGGAGGCGATGCTTTGGGTTCCGAGATAGTTTTAATGCTTTTGGGCGTGCTTTTTGTGATGATCCTGTCGGGAATTCACATCGGCATTGCACTCGGACTGATTTCGGGGCTGGGCGTTTATCTCATCGTCGGTAATGTGGATGCGGCTTTGTCGATCATCAGTTCGACGGCCTATGATGCGGTTCGCAATCAGGTCTTCGCCGTCATCCCGCTGTTTGTGCTGATGGGTGATATTGTCGCCAAATCGGGTGCTGCCACGGATCTCTATCGCCTGTGTGACAGGGGATTGTCCCGTCTGCCGGGCCGGTTGGCTGTTGCCACCGTCGCCGGCAATGCGGTTTTTGCGGCCGTAACCGGCGTGTCCGTGGCATCTGCCGCGACTTTCAGCCGGGTGGCCTATCCGGAAATGCGGCGCTTCGGCTATCAGAGGAAATATGCGCTTGGCGCCGTTGCCGGCAGTGCATGTCTGGGCATGTTGATCCCGCCCAGCATTCTGTTGATCGTCTGGGGTATTCTGACCGAAATATCGGTGGGCGCGCTGTTCGTTGCCGGCGTGGTTCCAGGTATCGTACTGGCACTGCTTTTTGCCATTTACAATGTGGTCAAGGCGATCAGAAACCCGGAAGTGGCGCCAAAAATCACTGTAGACGTGTCTGATGAGGAAACGCCCGAACAGCGCCGCAAGGAGCGGCTTGGCGGATTGGGTATTCTGGCGCTGATCGCGACGGTCATCGGCGGCATATGGGGTGGGTTTTTCACCCCCTCGGAAGCTGCCGGCATGGGCGTTGTCGGTGCGCTGATTCTTGGAGTCGCCAAGGGTATGCGCGGTCCGCAACTGCTGCAGGCGATCTACGACGCGGGCAAGACCACTGCGCCAATCCTTTTCCTGCTGATTACCGCCAGCATGTATTCAAGGCTTCTGGCCTTTGGAGGCATCGTCGGCATCATTCAGGGTTTCTTCAACGATCTGGGTGTCAGCCCCTTCATGCTGGTTCTGATCATCGCCGTCATCTGGCTGTTGCTCGGAATGCTGATCGATTCGGTATCGATCATCCTGTTGACCGTGCCGATCTTCGTGCCGCTGGTGATGCAGACCGGTTTTGATCCGGTGGCCTTCGCGATCTTCGGCATTCTGGTCATCGAAGCCGGTCTGTTGACGCCGCCATTCGGACTGTTGGTCTATACCGTCAAGGGCAGCGTGGTGGATTCGGAGGTCACATTATCCGACATATTCATCGGCTCCGTGCCCTATCTGATCATGATCCTGATGGTTGCAGCCATGATCTGGGCCTTCCCGTCTCTGGCCATCGGCTTGATCACCTTCATGTAAATGGCTGTGTGTGGGCAGAGTTCCACGAAATTGGTTTCGCATGCATAGCCGAAAATATCCTGTTCTGTTTCAATCCATCGGCAAGCGGTTTTTGTTTTCCGATAAGTTCCACTAGAAGGTCATTTGACATTGGCGCGTGATCCCGGTTTTTCCTTTTTGCATGCGGTTTCGCCTGCCTTCTTTGCGCCGGTCATGGGCATTGCCGGACTTGGCATTTCCTGGCGCATTGCGGTTGGCGTGCTCGGTGTGCCCGCACCGATTGGCGAAACATTGGTGTGGATTGCCTTTGCCGTCTTCGCCGTCATGACTATGCTGTTTTGTGTCAAAATCATCCAGCATCCTCGCGGGCTGGTGGATGATCTGCGCGATAGCCGCAAGCTGGTGTTTTTCCCGCTGATTCCGACCAGCATGCTCCTCCTTTCAATCGGCATCCGGCCCTATGATGTGGATTATGCGACCTATTTTTGGATAGCCGCTGCGCCCTTCAATCTGTATTTTGCCGTCTTGCTGACCGGCCGGTGGTTTTTCGAGGCCCATGGAAAATCCGATCTGTCACCCGCATGGCTGTTTCCCATCGTCGGCAATGGCGTTGTGCCGATCGCCGGCGTGCCATTGGGAATTGTCGAACCCAGCTGGATGTTTTTCACGATCGGCTTTGTTCTGTGGATTGTGGTTTTTGCCGGCCTGTTTCAGCGCCTTGTTTTCGAGGAATTGATGCCTGGAAAACTCATGCCGTCCATCCTGATTCTGCTGTCTCCGCCCGCAACATTCTTTATTGCCTATTTTGAACTGACGGACGGGGTGATTGATCCTCTGTCCTATGCAATGTTCTACACCTCGCTGTTTCTGTTTGCCGTGCTGCTTGTCCACGCTGAAAAGCTGGTCGCTGTTCCGGTCTCGATTACCACATGGTCGCTGACCTTCCCCATGGCAGCGCTGACCATCGCCAGCCTGTTGTTTTCCAAAGCCATGGTGTGGATCGGTTTTTACTGGCTGGCCGCATTCCTGCTTGGCGTCACGACGTTTTCGGTGTCTTTTGTCGTGGTGGTCAGCGTGATCGCTCTCGGGCGGTATTTTTCATCCGCACCATCTGCTGACTTGTAATCGTGATCCTCTGAAATTGTCTGCTGTCGTGTCTGGCACGCTTTTCGCCGCGTGTGTGTTTGACGTTGCCGGATGGTTTGCCTAGAACGGGTACAGCGTGAGACG
>JARGOF010000019.1 GCA_029212415.1 Rhizobiaceae bacterium
CAATGCCTGAAGATCATAGGGACCAAAAACGTCAATTCGCAAATGCGCTCACGGCACTGCGCGCCAAGTCGCGCCAAGTGTGGTTGTTGCACATCCAAACCCAAAATTTTGCCAAAGCAAAAGCAATGCACTCTTACCGCTCGTACTTGGATTCTCTATATAGAGTTGATGGGACTTCCGATCGTGCACCACCCACACTACAATGCAGAACTTGCAACCGGTCACCGTTTTCCGATTGGCAAGTTTCGCCGCTTGGCGGAAATACTGCTGGAAGAAGGCCTGGCCGGGCCTGCCGGATTCCATCAGCCTGATGTTTCAAAGCCCGACTGGATCACTCTGGCGCACGACAAGACCTATGTCGATCAGGTGCTAGCCGGCCAGTTACCGATAAAGATCACGAAGGATATCGGTTTTCCGGTTGATGAACCCCTCGTGCTGCGCGCGCTTTGCGCCTCCGGCGGCACTTTGCTGGCTGCGGAACTGGCACTTGAATTTGGCATTTCCTGCAATACGGCTGGTGGCGGCCATCATGCACGCCACCGCCAGGGCGCAGGCTTTTGCGTTTTTAACGATGTGGCGATTGCCATCCGCGTGCTGCAGCAACAGGGTAAGATCGAACGGGCACTGGTGGTTGATTGCGATGTGCATCAGGGTGATGGAACCGCAGACATCTTTTTCGACGACCCTTCGGTCTTCACTTTTTCCATCCATGCGGACAAAAATTATCCCACGCGCAAGCGCCCTTCTGATCTCGACATCGGGCTTGCCGATGGGACAGGCGACGCGGACTACCTTTTGGAACTGCGCAACACACTTCCGCACGTGATGCGCAACCACCGTCCGGATCTGGTGATCTTCAATGGCGGCGTCGACCCGCACCACGATGACCATCTTGGCCGACTCAGGCTGACAGACCACGGCCTTCAGGCGCGCGATCGTTTTGTCATCGAATTGGCCCGGTCCAGTGCTGTTCCGATCGCCTGCGTGGTTGGCGGTGGCTATTCCAGAGACATGGAAACGCTGGCGCGCCGCCATGCGGGCCTGTACCGCGTAGCCGCCACCTTTGCATGAGTTTCAAAGCATTCAACCAGAGGACACGGCAATGGTCCCGGACGTTATATGTTCTCATGGCCGTTGATTTACGCGTCGACAACAGAACCCCATGGCAGCCTGCGAGCGTGCATGATATTACCGCTCACGCAAGATTGCCAAACCGCAATGAAGCTGTGCAACAGGCAACGCGCTGATCTGAAGCAGAGAAAAACGAACGCCGGCAATATCAGAAACTTGGAGACAGACATGAGCCTTTTGGCAGATATGCTTGCAACCGTATTTGACAGACGCGCCGCCCGCATCACGACGCGTGCCTACGATGGCCGACCACTGGAAGAGATGGCCGAAGCGCTCATAGAAACAAGCAGCGAAACGCAGGTGCATGGGCTTGCGAGCGCAATTCTGACGCGATTTTCCAGCCTGTCAGACGAGCAAAAACTTGGCTTTTTCAGGCATCTGTCCACTGGTATGGATATTGATCCTGCAGCCGTCCGTATTGCTTTGAATGCCTATGAAGCCACACCATCCAAGGCCACCTATCGTGCTTTCATGGCCGCGGCCGAACCCCGGCGCCAGGAGTTCGTGCGCCGGCTTAATCAGGTGCCCAATGCGACAGCGGCCCTGGTGCAGATGCGGGCCGACCTGCTGCGCCTCGGACGAAATGATGCCACCCTGGCAGCGCTTGATCTGGATTTCCGTCATCTGTTTGCTTCATGGTTCAATCGCGGTTTCCTTGTCCTGCGCCCGATCAGTTGGGAAAGCCCTGCCCATATCCTTGAAAAGGTGATCGCCTATGAGGCGGTGCATGAAATTCAGAGCTGGGATGATTTGCGCCGCAGACTGGAGCCGGCCGACAGGCGCTGCTTCGCGTTCTTCCATCCGTCGATGCCGGATGAACCGTTGATCTTTGTCGAAGTTGCCCTGACTAAGGGCCGCGCGTCATCGATTCAGTCCCTTTTGAGCGAGTCACGCGTTCCCATTACCGCCAATGACGCAGACACAGCCGTTTTCTATTCCATTTCCAATTGCCAGCCGGGTCTCGCGCAGATTTCCTTTGGCAGTTCCCTGATAAAGCAGGTGGCAACCGATCTTGCCGCCGAGCTTGATGGGCTCAAGACCTTCGTGACGCTTTCGCCCATACCCGGGTTTCGCAAATGGTCTGAACAGACAGGCACACCCTGGCAAATCGATCATGCTGAAACCATGCGCCGGTTGGCGGCCCATTATCTCGTCAATGCCAAGCGCGAAGACGGATTGCCCTACGATCCAGTGGCCCGCTTTCACCTCGGCAATGGCGCCGTGATTTCGGACATCTACGCAATGGCGGATAATTCCGAAAAGGGTCTTTCCCAATCCGGTGGCGTGATGGTCAGTTACTTCTATGATCTGGCCAAGGCGACCACCAACCAGGAAAACTACATCGCCAAACGGCAAGTGAAGACGACTCCCGCCGTAAAAACCCTTGCCGCTGCTGCGGCAGCAGCCGAAAAAAACAAGACAAAGGAAGAGCCCGCTCAGGTCTGAAGGGCTTTACGATCATTTGAGAGGCTGGACAGGCTGCGTGTCTGCCTTTGTCCAAGGTCGCACCCTGTGCCAAAGTGTTCAATCGGGAGCCATGGCAATGGCCCGGATTTCCATCAGGCCACCGGGCACAATCAGCTCGCTGACACCGATGGCCGTCCAGGCCGGATAGGGTTCGAGAATATAACGATCCTTTACCCGCATGAAACTTTCCATGTGCTGGCTGATATCGACATGATAGGTGGTGATCTCCACCAGATCCGTCATGGCCGCGCCTGCTTCCTTCAGGATGGCGCCAAGCGCTTCAAACGCCGTGGCAAACTGGGCCTCCGGATCACGAACGGCCTGTAGCGCGGCGATCGGCGCCTCATCGGCCTCTTTCAGCGTTGCACTGGCGCCTTTAAGCGCCTCCTCACCGGGAGAGGCACCGTCCGGACTGGTTCCGATGATGCCAGAACAATAGATCATGCCATTGGCCACCACGGCTGGGGCAAAATGCCAGTTTTCATAGACGTCTTTCAGTGGCTTCGGCACAATGGTCTTGCGCATATCCGTCTTCCTCAAGTTCTTTGTTTCTCCGGTTCGAACCAATTCAGACGAACCGGATCATCGGTCATTCCGGATTTTGCTTCAGGCTATCGGCACCCTGATTGAACAGGACCGAATTGTTCTGCGCATTGTGTTTACCGCGATTCTGACTGTCCTTGTACAGCGCGACACCGCGGCGCACGGCTGGCCGATCCCTGATGCGGCCACGCCAGGCCGAAACATTGGGAAATGCATCCAGCAAAACGCCAAGTGGCCGGGCAATCAACACCCAGGGAAAGCAGATCATGTCGGCGATTGAATAGGTGCCCAGAATGAAGTCTTTGTCATGCAATTGCCGTTCCAGAACCGCAAGATTGCGCTCATATTCGCCCTTATAGCGTTTCAGTCCATAGTCCTGACCTTCGGGCGCATAATTTGAAAAATGGCTGAGCTGGCCGCCCATTGGCCCCTGATTGGCTGCCTGCCAGAACAGCCATTCAAGCGTATTTTTTTCACCCATCGCACCAGTTGGCATGAACAGTCCTGTCTTGCGGGCCAGATAAAACAGGATTGCCCCGCTTTCAAACACGCTGACGGCGTCACCTTCCACCTCATGATCGACGATCGCCGGCATTTTGGCATTGGGGCTGATCTTCAAAAACGCTGGCGCAAACTGCACGCCCTTGGCCAGGTCCATCAGATGCGTGGTGTAATCAAGACCACACTCTTCCAGCATGATCGACACTTTCCAGCCATTGGGTGTCGGCGCATAATAAAGATCAATCATGTTTCCCCATCACGGATGAGTTAGCGGCACAATGTCTGCACCACCCTCATTCTGCCGCACCGGATGCTGCTGCAGTGGTGTCGAGTTCCCGGATAATCCGTTTTTCTTCCGATACCCGCGACTTGCTGAGGCCAGCCAGAAGATTATAGGCAACCGGTGTCAGAAACAGGGTCGAGAAGGTTGCGAACCCAAGGCCACCCACGATTGTCCAGCCAAGTGCAATGCGCGATTCAGCGCCCGCGCCGAAGGCCAAGACCAATGGCAGGCCGGCAAAGACCGTCGAAATCATCGTCATCATCACCGGTCGCAGCCGACGCATGCAGGCGCCCTCGATCGCCTCACGCACCTCTAGCCCCTGCTCTCGCAACTGGTTGGCAAATTCGACGATCAGAATACCGTTTTTGGCCATGATCCCGACCAGCAGTATGATGCCGATCTGGCTATAGACATTCAGGGTTCCACCGGTCAGGCCGATGGCCACAACCGCAGCGGCAACCCCCACCGGCACTGTGACCAGAATAATGATGGCACTGACGAAGCTTTCGAACTGCGCGGCAAGAACCAGCAAGACCACAATAATGGCAAAGACGAAAACCATGCCCATGCCGGCAGATGTCTCTTCAAGCAGGGCTGCTTCCGCCAGCAGTGTGATCTCGACACCGGCGGGAAGAATCTCCTGACCTGTGCGACGCAGGTCCTGGACGGCTGTTTCAATGCTGTAACCATCGGCCAGTGGCACGCTGATCGGTACAGCGCGCATTTGCGCTTCGCGGGTCAGTGAGGGAGCCACCGCCTTTTCCGATATCTGGATGATCGTCGATAGTGGCAACATGCTGCCATCACCGGAGCGGACAAACAGATTTTCAAGGTCACCGGGGTCGTTCAGCGGCTGACCGCCCAATTTCATCATCACCGGTATGGCCGAATCGTCACGGTGAATTTCCGCGATTTCACGTCCATCCAGCGCAATATTGACAAAGGACGCAGCGTCTTCAAGGTTGATACCCAGTTCCCGGGCACGGTCGCGATCAACGGTCACCGACAATTCGGCCTGGGTTGTGTCGTAGCCAATATCAAAACTGCCAAGACCGGCATATTTCGCTTCCATCGCGCGGGTCAGCGCAATTGCCGCATCGGACAGGACATCGTAGTTCGAGCCGGTCAGGGCAAAGCTCAAACCGGAGCCGCCACCGCGAATGCCCCGAGTATTGGGTTGGCGCGCAAAAGCGCGCACGCCCGGAATCTGCGCGATCTTCCGGTTGATATCACCAACGATTTCAGACTGATTGCGGTCGCGCTGCTCCCATGGGGCAAGGCGCAGGATGATAAAACCGGAATTGGACGAGCGCAGACCGACGATGCTGAAAATGGAATCCACCTCTCCGGTTGCCATCAGCTCGTGGCCGATATTTTCCAGCTGTTTCATCTTGTCATTGGCATAGTTCAGGTCACTGCCCTGCGGCAGCAAAACCATAATCGGTATCCTGCCGCGATCCTCGCGTGGCGTCAGTTCTCTCGGCAATTTCTCGAACATTCCATAGGAAAAGGCCGCAAAGACCACGCTGATAATGATCACCACCAGGGGCGCGGCCAGTGCACCGCGCAGAATCACCTGATAGACACGCGCAAATGCCATGCCGATGCGCGCGGGTAATCCCGGCTTTGCATCCACATTGACGCTGCCGACAAAACGCGAAGCCAGCATGGGTACCAGCGTCAGGGCGACAAAAGACGAAATGGCCACCGCGATGGCCAGCACAAATCCAAATTCCGAGAAGAGTTGCCCGACTGTGCCGGGCAGGAATGAAATCGGGATGAAGACCGCAGCCAGGGTTGCCGTTGTTGCAATGACGGCGAAAAAGACTTCCCGTGTGCCCCGGATAGCGGCAGCGCGGGCACCCTCGCCCCGGTTTCTGCGACTGACAATGTTCTCCAGCACCACAATGGCATCATCAACCACCATGCCTGTTGCCAGCAGCAAGGCCAAAAGGGTCAGAATATTGAGGGAAAAACCCACCAGCCAGATACAGGCGACCGTCCCGATCAGTGCAACCGGTATGGTCAAAGCCGGAATGATTGTCGCCGCTATGGAGCGCAGGAACACGAATATGACAAGCACGACAATCGAGGTGGATATCAACAAAGACAGCAGCACTTCCTCAATCGCAGCCCCGATGAAGACGCCATCATCGGAGGTGATGCGCAGGTCAATGCCATCGGGGATGATCGGCTGGAGTTCTGCCACCGCTTTTGCAACGCCGTTGGAAATTTCCAGCACATTCGATTGCGCCTGTCGCAGGATGCTCAGACCCACGCCTGTCTTGCCATCGGCCCGCAGATAGGATGTGCGTTCATCCGGCCCAAGAGATACATGGGCAATGTCGCCTATCCTTGTGTTTTCGTCGATGCGCAGCCATGTGATATCCGCAACGGATTTCACATTCATATCGGTTCTGACAAGCATTTCGCTGTTGCCCGATTCCAGTGATCCGGCGGTAGGGTTGCCCGTGACACGCTCGATGGTGCTTTGCACATCAGCGGGCGACAGGCCGCGACTGGCAAGAGAGATCATATCCAGATCAATATGAAAGACAGGCTCGCGGTCTCCATAGACATTGACGCTGGCAACACCGGGGACGGCAGACAGCCGATCGACAATCTGATCGTTGACGATCAGCGTCAGCGCTTCAATGGACAATGAGTCCGTGGTTGCAGCAAGACGCATGATCGGATCGTCATCATCATTGGCTTTGACAACGATGGGCGCATCAACCGTATCGGGCAACTTTCGCGATTCCGCGCTGACCGCATCCCGGAGATCGGTCGCAGCATTGTCTATGTTCACCGAGGGTGAAAATTCCACCGTGATCCGGCTCGATCCGTAACTGGATTGCGAAGAGACCGCAGAGACGCCGGGCGTTCGTGCGGCCGCAGCTTCGAGAACGGATGTCACCTCTGTATCGACACTTTCTGGCGTTGCGCCTGAATAGGTCGTGCGGATGGTGACGACCGGCCTGTCAGTGCTTGGCAGCTCGCGGATCTCCACGGCGAAAATCGCCGCGAGCCCGGCCATGACGACAAGCAGATTGATCACGATCGCAAAAACCGGACGGCGAACACACAGAGCTGGCAGGCCCTTCAGTTCTTCAGACAATGCAGACATGTCCCTCACCCTTTCCTATTGCGCCGCTTCGGTGGCTTTTGACTTCCCCGCCGCTGAACCCTTGCCTCTTTCATCAGCCGTTCGAAACGGCTGACCGGGCCGCACCGATTGTGTACCGTCGCTGACAACCATGTCGCCCGCGCTGATATCGCCATTGATCAGCACTCGGTCGCCCTGACGTGAAACGATATTGACATCGACCCGCTTGACCCGGTCTGCATCGGCTTTCCAGACATAGGACCCATCACGGTCCCACAAAACGGCCAAGGCCGGCACTGCCGCAAAATTCTGTCCCGGAAACGCCAGCGAGACTTCAAAGGACATGCCCGGCCGGATCAGATCATCTTCGTTGGCAATCGTACCCTGCACGGTCAGGGTGCGAGACGTCGTATCGATGCGGCTGGCCATGCCGCTGACCTTGCCCTGCAGCGTTCTGCCGGGCAAGGCTGGCGAGACCAGCTCCATTGTCTGTCCATCACCCACGCGATTGGCGAAGCGCTCCGGCACCCGGAATTCGACAATAAGCGTGCGGCGCTCGTCCAGTGTGGCAATCAGGGTGGTCGGGCTCACCGCATCGCCGACACCGACATCAATCAGGCCGATTTCACCGGCAAAGGGCGCCCTGACAGTGCGCCTCTGCAGAGCGTCTTTTGCCTCCTTGAGGTCGAGGCGCGCCTTGGAAAGGTCGGAAATGGCATTGTTGAGCTGAACACTTGAAACGGTGTTGGATGATGCCAGCGTCTGAAATCGCGCCACTTGCGCTTCTGCATCGGCGACGGACAATTGTGCTCGCTCAACAGCAAAGGTCTGCAGGTCATTGTCAAGCTGGACAATGATGTCACCCTTGTTCACCCGCTGGCCGGCACCAACAAGAATTGTTCTGACATACCCTGTGGCTTCCGGGAACAATGTGGTTTTCTCAATTGCCTGTGCTGTTCCCACGGATTTGACCCGGTCGTCACTGACGATCGATTCCACCTCGGCAAGCACCACCAGCGGAGCCGGACGGTTGCGCCTGTTTGGTGCGCCCTGTTGCGTGGTCGCAGCCTCTCCTGGAAGCATGGCGGCCAGCTTGTCGCCGAAAGGCAGGATTGATGGCGAGAACAAAACCAGCCCGACGGTTGAGACCGCCAGCACAACCAGGGACAACAGGGCCTGTTTCCAAAATGACATTTTGTAAATCCGTTTCAACACAACCACACGCATCACCATAGGTAGCGCATTTCTCCTGCAATCCCAGTACAATAATTGTAAGAAAGTGTAACGCTGAATCGATACGGTCGCCCGCCCCAAACCCGCCCTTGTGCATGGACTTTTGTCTATCAAATTGCTATATACAGACAAAAGGGAAGACCCATGATTCATGCGATCCAGCGACAGAAATCAGCCGAAGATGCAGGCTATAGCGCCGACCAGACACAGGCCATGCAGCGCACGGTCATCAATATCTTTTCGCGCTGGGGTGTGAATGACCACGATGCTGCCATTTTGCTCGGCGGCATTTCAGCCAAGACCTTCCGGCGCTGGAAAGATGGAGATTATGGTCGGGTTGGCCGGGATCTGGCCGACCGGATGTCCAACATATTGGGCATTCACAAGGCTTTGCGGGTGATTTATCGCGATGCGGCGCGCGGCTATCAATGGATTGCTGCCCCCAATGAGGCCTTTGGCGGTCGCTCCGCCCTTGATATCATGCTGGATGGGGGCATGGCGGATATAAGGCGTGTTCGCCTTTATCTGGACAGCGTGCGCGGTGGATGGTGATCGTACCCAGACGTCAAACCAGATGGCCGACGACCCATCGCCTCATATTATCACAATACCCGCCGATCAACCTTTTTGACGATGTAGCCGACCCGCATGACTGGGAATTGCTCGCGGCTGCCGAGGCGCTGACCAATCCCCGGATCTATGAGGAAATCGGCGACCTGTCGCTGGTGCCGCCCCATCGGCGTCTTTCGGGTGAAGGCGCATCCTGGGTCATGGCTGCCTTTACCCATATCTCACCGGACAGGCAATCACGCTTCAGTGATGGTTCCTTCGGGATCTATTATGCCGGTGACAGTCTGGAAACCGCCTTTCACGAACATGCTTTTCACATGGCGCGTGAATATCGCATGACCGCACAGGCGCCCGGCTGGATCAGCGAAGTGCGACAGCTCATCGGAACCATCGATGCCGAACTGCTGGACATTGGCGGCAATGGTTTTGCCGACCTTCTGGACAGGGATGATTACACATCCGCGCAGCTTTTCGGTGCCGCACAAAAGGCCAAGGACGAAAACGGCATCCTTTATCCCAGCCAGCGGCACCCGGGCGGTTCATGCATTGCCGCACTCTTCCCGAACGTGGTCACGCCGCCCATTCAAGGAGGGCATTACGCATATCACTGGAGCGGCAACACGATTGACTACATTCGCCGTCTGGGGGATGCGCCCGAGACTTTTGAAATCTCCCTGTGACACAGTCTTTTCAGATGTCCGTACCGGCAAGCAATGCAATCGTGTATCAACGGCCTTAACGTCACATGACCGCTGCACTGCCCGAGATGACATGTGCAGTGATGGACCCACTCATTCCAGAGTAAGGGTCAGATTTTCAAACGGTGCGGTCCAGCGGCAGACGAAGCCATCAGGATCATAACTGACCTCCACATCTGCACTGAGGTCGGCAGACAGAACCCTTTGAATCAAATGGGAGCCAAAGCCCTTGCGTGAAGGCGGACTGACCTTGGGACCCAGCGTTTCCTGCCACTGAAAATCGAAAACGTCCGCACCATCACCCATTCGTTCGCCCCAGCTGATTTCAACCTTGCCGGTATCGTTGGACAATGCCCCATATTTGGTCGCATTTGTCGCCAGTTCATGAACAGACAGGGCGAGAGACAAGGCCTGTTTCGACCCAAGAGCTGTTTCCTGTCCGATGATGGAAATCCGCTTCGATCCGCCCAACAGGTAGGGTGCCAGTGCTTCTTCCACGACCTGCCGAATGGATGCTGTTGAATCGGGCGACGCCGTCAAAATATCATGCGCCTTGGCAAAGACCGAAAGACGCGCGTGAAAGGTTTGCAACGGAATTTCGTTGCCGGAACCACGCAATGTCTGGTTTGCAATGGCGCCGACCATGGCCAGCGTGTTCTTTACCCGATGTTTGAGTTCACCATTGATCAGGCTCAAATGGCGCTCTGACTTCACATGGTCCGTGACATCGGTACCTTCCACGAAAATACCCGAAATACTGCCATCAGCTTCAACAATGGGCTGATAGATGAAATCCAGAAAGGCGTCCCTGGGCTGCTCATCGGATTTGTGTTTGATTCGAATGGGCGTGCGTTTGCCAATAAAGGGCTTGCCTGTTTGCAGAACCTCGTCCAGCAATTCAAAATACCCCTGCCCACCGGCCTCGGGAACAGCCTGCCGCACCGATTTCCCAATCAGCTCGCGATCCCCGATCAATTTTCGGTAGGCCGCATTGGCAAATTCGAAAACATGGTCAGGACCGCGCAGAATGGCCATGAAACTGGGTGCCTGTTCAAACAGCAATTCGAGACGGCTGGCCTCGTTTTGCAGCGCTACCCGTGCCAGATGCTGCTCGGTTACATCGTTGCAGACAACCATGACACCACCAACGCCATCTTCAATATCAATGGGTCCGTAGCTATAGGTCCACCAGACATTTTCCTTGCGCCCATGACGGGTAACCGGCACGAGGCGGTCCTCATCCCAGGTCGATCCTTTGCCTGACATCACATAGTCGATTTGCGGGCCGATAATAGGCCAGATTTCTTCCCAACACTCCCTGCCCCGATCTCCCAGAGCGCTCGGATGACGCTCGGGGCCCATGGTTTCAGCATAGGCATCATTGTAGAACTGGATAAGCTCCGGACCCCAGAAAATGAACATTGGATGGCGTGTGTTCAAAATGAGCCGGACCGTAACCCGCAGGCTTTGCGGCCATTGACCGGGATCGCCAAGCGGGGTTTTCGACCAGTCATGCGCTCGTATCAACGCACCCATCTCTCCACCATGGGCGAGAAAATCAAATTTATTGTTTGAAATATTCATGACCAATCCTAATACACGATTGGTTTTCATACACCACCGTATTTGTCGGTTCGCGCATATATTGAAACAGGGATCTTTTGTCCCGCCGTCAATCCCCCTTCAGGCACGACACAGGGCCAACCGATGCGGGATCGGACTTCAGTTCCAGTAACAGGAGTACGCGCAATATGTGACTTGTCGGCAGACCACATTGCATGGCTTTGGCCGTGGTCCGCAATTGCCACAAATCAATGGTGTCGAAAGCGTCAAACAGCGCCGCTCCCCGCTCGACCAGATGCGGCTGCTCGATCAACAGCGCAGAAACGGCTCCCATTGTGTCGCCGTATAATTGTTTGTCGTTGCCTTGCGATTCAACAATCAAACGCAAAACCAGGTCGAGATGCGCCTCACCAAATGTTCTGCCGATGCGCCGCAGCGTTGCCGGCGCGTAACAGGCGCGGGCGTCGCGTATTTTTGCATAGTGACGCGAACCATCAGACAGGCGAACGCCGCATTGACGCGCGACCTTGTGAATATCGCATGGATGCCGTTTGATCGTCTTCAACCCAGCAGCCCCAACCGGCCCGCCGCCTCACGGCAACTCATTCCCGCAATGAGATATTGGATATATTGATGCTCGAGGGACCGGGGCACGTCAAAACCGCGCCGTATTCTTTTATAGGCGATGAGATGCTGACCACAGGACGATGAAGGCCTGTTTCCGGATGTCGTTTTTGCCGGCATGGCAAGCTGCCCCTTGCGCACATTGTGGCGGCTGGCCAGCTTGCGGATATAGGTATCATCAACGCAAAACTGATCGGCCAGATCTGACGTATTCTGTCCTGCTGCATAAAGCTGCAGCATTGTTTCCTTTTGCTGCAGGTCGAGGCGGCTGCGCCTGCCGCGTGGTTTGCCTTTTTTGTCCAGTATGAATACGGGCGAATGGTTGGTTTGATCTGTCATGGCAAGACCTGTCCGGATTGCTGGGTTCTGGTTCTCATTGAAAGGCTTGGCTTGTGTCTCAGGGATCGCAAAGGCGATCCGGCCGCATGTCGGAAGGACCATCCAAAAGGGTGACGCGGGCAACTGAAACGCGCTTGTGTCCCCATTCACTGTCGCCATTGCCCGATGTCGGCTCACCAAAATCAACGACGCGGCGCCACACCCGTTCAATTCCCAGCTCTCGGGCTTCCTGACGCGGTGCCACACGATCCCACGGGTGCCCAACCAAATCATTTGTTCTTGTTTTGTTCTCTTTTTGATTGACCGTTAGAAGCGACAGGGAATATCTTTCAAAAGCGGCACACTGCGCGATGTCGTCATGGTAATTTTCGGTACTTGTGGGCTGGCTTGCAATCCGGTTCGTGGCGCGGTCAGACATGGCGGTCACTTTCAAAAACGAGCGATTGAAGGATGTTTGCAAATTATTCCATTTTGGTATATACGTCAATGCAATATACCACTTTGGTCTATTTTTGGCGTGTCCACCTGTGGACAATGACACCTTGAACAAAACGGATCTGCCATGAGCACAATCAGGAAACTGCGGGAGATGCTGGGGTTGACCCAGGCCCAACTGGCGAAAAATGTCGCCACGTCACAGCCGCAGATCAGACGGCTTGAGGCCGGCGAACGGCAATTGACCAAGGATTGGGCCGAACGGCTTGCCCCTCACCTCGGCACGACGGCATCCGAGTTGATGTTCGGTGAGGAACCACCTGCCCTGCCCGATAAACCGGCCTTGAAAACCAGCCAACCTGCCCTTCAGAAGTCTGCCAATCCGGTACCGGCGAATGCACGTCTGGGAGAACTCTTGCCCGAGTTGCATGCAAAACTGCCTGTCTATGGTCAGGCCGTTGGCGGTATCGATGGAGAGTTTGTCATGAACGGCGAGCGTCTGGAGGATGTGTTTTCACCCCCCAGTCTGTCAGCCGTTATCGGTGCCTATGCGGTTTATGTGTCCGGCGAATCCATGGAACCACGTTATTTTGATGGTGAGATCGTTTATGTGAATCCGGCCAAGCGGGTTCGTCGCGGTGATTTCGTCGTTGCGCAAATCCAGTCGGAAGAACACGGCTCCAAACTGGCTTACGTCAAACGTTTCGTGCGGTGGAATTCAACGGAACTGGTGCTCTCTCAGTACAATCCGGAAAAAGAACTCCGCTTTCAGGCAAACCATGTCGTGTCGGTGCATCTGGCAGTCATGGGCGGAGCCGTTTAGTTAACATTCAAGTGATATTGAATGATGCAATCAAGCCGGATACAACTTGTGGTTCCGCCATCCGTTTTGTCCCCGCGATCGATGTGGCGCTCGCCACGGAGAACCGTTCATGCCGATCATTGCCGCTGCAGCAGCTCTTGGCGCTTCCTTTTGTTGGGCGGCAGGGGCGTTGTTGGCCCACCGACCGGCAACATTGCTCGGCTCATTTGGCCTGGCGCGAATGCAATTGGTCTGGGCGGCTGCGATCCTTGTCATCATCGTGACACTCCAAAACGGCTGGCAGAGTGTTGTCTGGTCACAGTGGCCTGCCTTTGTCATCACCAGTTTCATCGGCGTCGTCGGAGCCAATCTTGCCATGTTCGCGTGCCTGCGCCGCGGCGGCCCGAGGCGCGCGCAATTGATCGTCTCGATGAATGCCCCCATCGCCGCTGTGCTGGGCTACGTTTTCCTTGGAGAAATCATCACCGGTCAGAAACTCTATGGCGGCGCCATGGCCCTGACAGGCATGATATTGGCCATTTTGTTTGGGGGAAATTCCAACGACAAGATGGAAGACATCCATGGATCAACCGCCCTTATGATTGGCTTCGGATTGTGTGCTGCTGCGGGCAACGCCATAGGGCTTGTCATACTCAAGCCCGCCATGCTGGCCGGAACCGACCCCATTGCCGTCAACGCTTTGCGAACCGCTGGTGGCGCATTGATCGTGGCGACCCTGGCGCTGATCCCCATAGGGGCGTTCGCCCCCGTCATCCTCAAACCGGGCGCCGGCCTGAGACTCCATGCCATCGCGCCGGGAATTCTGGGATATGTCATCGCCGTCAGTCTGCAGCTCTACGCCGTGCGCTGGCTGGATACGGGCATCGCGGTGGTTCTGGGATCTGCCGCACCCGTTATCATGCTGCCGATGATCTGGATGCTCACCGGAAAAAGGCCGCGCGCGCTGGCATGGTTCGGCGCGCTTCTGGCCTTGGCAGGCACCAGCCTGATCCTGACACATTGAGAGCCAAGTCTGCCTCAGACTCCAGAGGAAGTGCCCGTTTTGCTGCCGAGCGCATGTAAACTGGGTGTTTTATGGTAAAATAGGGATGAAACTGGGAGGCAATCTGCCGTTTTACTAATCGCAAGCTTTGGTAGCAATCTTGGCAAGCATCTATTTGTTGTGCAGATCTAAATTATGTTCTTCATATTCGATCAGCTGAAGTACTAACCCGATGTCTGGGTCATCGGCTTGTATCTCAATCTGCAGCCGTGCCTCAATTGCCCTAAGCGTTGGCACTATGCCCTGTACTGCATCTCTAACTGGATGTAGTATGTAGAGAATGCTATACGAATAATCCCGTATTTCGTCTTCTTGCATTCGTGGCATCCACCATCGAATAGCTCGGACGTTCTTATGGAAAGAGGTAATAGAAATAACATCTTGAGCCGGTAGCAAACCAAGTTTTCCAGAGAGGGCATCGAAGAGCTTGGGTTCAGAAATTGGGTTCTCATCTACGTACAATTGATCGAACGATGTAGTCATCGAATTACCCATACCGATCCTTGCAGCGACGTTGCCTGCACGCGCAAGTTCTTGTCTTAGCAACAGCATTTCGCCATATAATGCTGCAGCGACAGTATTTGCCTCCTGCGCCCTAAGGCGTTCATCGCGTCTTCGGTTAAGACAGTAATTAAAAAGCGCACCGACTATTAGTGCTAGAACAGCAAATATGAATGAAAAAAATGTTCCCACGAAGGATGCTGATCCGCTGCCAAGGCCATCCAACCAGTCAAACAATGTGTTTAACAATGTCGCCTCCCGTTAGAGTCAGCAATTTTTAAATTGCATGGAGAAGTCACATTTATTAATCTAAGCTTGGACAAACAAGGAGCTTTACAGTTTATAGCTCCACGGCATCCAAATCGAATGTGATTTGATTTGGACATTTCTCCCGTCGTTTTTATTTTGACAAAAATGGGCAATGGTTGTCTGACCAACGGATCAATACAAATTCCGAAATATCCACATCGCGCATTTGGCCAAGTGCTCAGTCCGGCCAGTGGCTTCCTATTCACCCATGAAGTAAAAATATCAAAACCTCTCTCAATTTCTTCAAATTGAATTACAGGAATACTAGGGACCTCAAAACAGTTCATGTCTTCCAATTGCTGATAGCCTCAGAAATCAGTAGCCACGCCACCTTCCCGCTTGCGTCGTTCCACAAACTCGCGCAGTTCTTCAGCCACGGCTGAATCGAGAACCGGTGGCTCATATTCAGCCAGCCGCTGCTTCCAGATACCATTGGCCTTTTGCATGGCGGTCGGTTCGCCTGCTTCCTGCCAGCTTTCGTAATTACGCCAGTCGCTGAGGATCGGCGCATAGAAAGCATCCTTGTAGCGCTCCTGGGTGTGGGCGGTTCCGAAAAAATGGCCACCCGGCCCGACATCGGCAATGGCATCGACACCCAGTTCCGCATCATCAAATTTCAACGGCTTCAGGAATTCGGCAACCATCTGCAAAAGATCGATGTCGAGGATGAGTTTTTCATAGGAGCAGCACAAACCGCCTTCCATCCAGCCGGCACCATGCATCAACATGTGCCCGCCGCTGTTGACGGCACCCCAGAGGGAAAAGACCGATTCATAGGCGGCCTGGGCATCCACGGTATTGGCCGCACACACATTGGACGTCCGGTAAGGGATACCGTAACGGCGAGCCAGTTGCCCGCCAATATGCTGCGCCTTCATATATTCCGGCGTACCGAAGGCCGGGGAGCCGGATTTCATGTCAACATTGGAGGTGAAGCCGCCATACATGGCCGGGGTGCCGGGATTGACCATCTGGCTGAAGGCCAATGCCGCCAGCGCTTCAGCATTTTGCAGCACCAATGCGCCGGGGATTGTCACGGGCGCCATGGCGCCGGACAGCGTGAACGGCGTAATGACGACAGGCTGGCCCATCGTGGCCATGTCGATAACGCCCTGCATCATCGGAATATCGAGTTGCAAGGGCGAATTGGTATTGATGATGGTGAAAAGCGATGGCTGCCGGCGCAATTCGTCCTGCGTCAGCCCATGGGCGATGCGGGTCATTTCCAGCGCATCGGCAATGCGGTCCTGACCAAGCGAATAGGCATGATAGACCTTGTCGGTCAGCGTGATGAAATCGGAAATGCAATCGAGATGGCGAATAGAGGGATGGACATCCGTTGGTTCGACCGGATAGCCGCCGAGTGCCTGGATGATCGGGTGAATTTGCGCCAGTTTCAAAAAATTGCGGAAGTCATCCTGTGTGCCGCTTCGTCTCCCGTGATCGAGGCTGGAGGAATTGGGCGCGCTTGCCATCATGCAGAAAATCATTTCATTGCCGCCCACCGTCAGATTGTGGGCCGGATTTCTGGCATGCAGGGTAAATTTTGATGGAATGTTCGATATGCACTGCATGATCAGTGCCGGGTCAAATCGAACCCGCGTCTCACCGGGCATCACATCAGCGCCGGCTTGCTTCATGATGGCACGCGCACCATCGTGCAGAACATTGATGCCTGTTTCACTCAGGACGCGCATGGACGCGTCATGAATTTGCTGAACAGCTTCCTGGGATGCAAGATCAATGGGTGGATAGGAGCGCACGGATTGACCAAAAGGCCGGATCGCTGCAATGCCACCGCGCTTTGCTTCTCGGCCGCCACGGCGACGCGTTGCGCTGACTGCGGCGCCCAATACCCCGGGAGAAAGTGTCGTCATGCTCAAGACCTCCAGTTATGCAAATTCGCAAATGCAGGTTGGTCTTTCCAGCCTGTTCATCGCCGGGTAACTCATATACGCACTGAAAATATTCAGGCTTTAACCGGTGTGTCAGAACGTCTGTGATGTCAATACGTCGCTTATCCACACAGGCACTTTAATGCTACCCGCGCACCCTTGAGGCCGCTGATACAGAGGCCTGGACAATATATGTACCATGATCAAATGGTCATTGCGGTTTTCTGCCGCAAAGCAGGTCGGACTGATCTCTGAGCGCCCTTGTCATATGTTCGTTAAAGGCCTTCACCCGCGCTGCACCGCGGATATCGGCATGGGTCAGCACCCAGAGTGCGGTCTGCATTTCGGCTATGGGCGGCGTGACACGCACAAGTTTTTCCGACTGATCACCAAGACAGCATGGCAGGACCGCCAGCCCTGCCCCGGCAGTCGCAAAGTTCTCTATCGCCACAAAACTATCCGCCTTGATGGCAATCGCCTCTGGCGGCACATGGCGTTTCATCCAGTCCCCCACCGGCGATGCCGCCAGCGTGTCGCCAATACCAACCCAGCGCATCCGGGAAAAATACTCGGCTTGCCCTTGTGAAGAAACCGGTTCGCCTATCGATGGGGATGCGTAAATGGCAAATGCCAGGTCGGATACCCGCTGACCGACAAGTGTGTCCGGTGGTTTTTTTGAAGCACGAATAGCAACATCCGCGTCCTGCCGGGTCAGGTTGAGACGCGAATTGGTGACGGATACGTCCACGTGTATTTGCGGGTGAAGAGCGATGAAACTGTTGATATGAGGCGCAAGCACTGACTTGAGGAGTGAATCCGTCGATGTCACGGTCAGCCGTCCTTCGAGCCGCAAATCGCGGCCAAGAATGTCCCGGTTGATGCCTGCAACGCATTGTTCGATCTGACGTGCGGCTTCGACCACGGCAGCGCATTCAATCGTCGGGGCGTATCCGGACTGGCGGCGCTCAAACAGGCGTATCCCATTGTCCAGCTCAAATCTGTTGATGGTCCGCAGGACAGTGCTGGCATTGACGCCAAGGCGTTCAGCGGCCGCCACTGCCGATCCACTGTCGGCAACGGCCATGACAAATCGGAAAATATCCCAGTTCAGGTTCTGCATATTTGCAGATTGAATATGCAAAACCTTGCATTGTCGACTGTTTTCGCATTTTCTATTATCATTAGAGTCATTCCAAATCTCTCCTCGAGCGTATATCGTTGCAGATAGGGTGTGGCTTTGAACATGAGACAACTCTATGCGCTGGCCCCGGTATATGGTTTGACTGCGGCCTTGAATCTGATCCTAACAGGAGAACGCTATGAAACGTGCAATCATCATGGGTATCATCATCTCGACAGGTTTTGCTGGCGTTGCGCTTGGCGGCGACAATCCCATTGCAGACCGCAAGGCAATCATGAAAAACACCGGCGCTGCTGCGGGTGCCGGCGGTGCCATGCTCAAAGGCGAAGTTGAATTCAATCTGGCTGCTGCCCAGTTGATATTGCGCACGATGAACACCACAGCACATGCCGTGACCTATCTTTTCCCCGAAGGTTCCGAAACGGGAATGGAAACAACGGCGGCGCCATCCATCTGGTCCGACCCCGCAGGTTTTCAGGCAATTGCCGACAAGATGGCAGCCGATTCATCGGTCAAAGTCACCGATATGGACAGCTTCAAGGCAGCTTTTGGTGCAACGGCAGCCAGTTGCGGCGCATGCCATCAGGGGTATCGTATCAAAAAGAACTAGAGTGCGTCATAGGTAAATAGCCGATCAATGTTTCAAACATTGGACGGATAGAAATCTGCATCAGCGATGCGTGGAACCATTCGGTACCGCGCATCGCTTTTTTATGACCGGATCAATCCTCGCCCGTAGAACCGATATTTCAGCAATACTGAAATATGTTCGCGTCTCTGTCGGTCGTTAAATGAAAAAGTTCTGCCTTTTGGCTTGTGGTCAAAATCATCATACGTTATATCATTACATATTCGTGTAACAACATAACAAACATGGTGGTTATCTCCTCAATGAAAACACCTCACGCAGCCCTGATTGCATCCGGCTTTTTTCTCGCCACTTTGGCACCTGCGAACGCCCTTGCCCAAACATCCTTGAAAGTTGTCGCATCCATCAAACCCATTCACTCTCTCGTGGCTGGCGTTATGCAGGGCGTCGGCAAGCCGGAATTGATTGTTGATGGCGCATCCTCTCCGCATACCCACCATTTGCGCCCGTCCCAGGCGCGCGACATTCAGGCCGCGACCATGGTCTTCTGGATGGGGCCCCATATGGAGGCATTCCTGGACAAGCCACTGCATTCCCTCGGCCAGAGCGCAACGATCGTAGCCCTGTCTGAAGCGCCAGGCCTCAATAGGTTGGAACTGCGCGAAGGCGGTGCCTTTGAAAGTCATGACCATGACGAGGCTGAAGGGCATGACGAAGCAGAGGGGCACGAAGCGGCAGAAGAACATCATGAAGACGACGATCACGAGGCGCACGCATCGCACGAGCACCACGAAGAGGAAACAGACCTGCATAGCTGGCTTGATCCGGAAAATGCCAAAAAGCTTGTTTCGGAAATTGAAAAATCGCTGTCAGCCGCTGACCCTTCCCATGCAGAGCAGTATCAGGCCAATGCAACCGCACTGACTGCACGGCTCGATGAACTTACCGAACAGGTAGACCTGATGCTGGCGCCCGTCAGGGACAGACCATTCGTGGTTTTTCATGACGCTTACCAATATTTTGAAAAGCGTTTTGGTCTGTCGGCCGCCGGATCCATCACCGTCAGTCCGGACGTCATTCCCGGTGCCGAACGGGTGGCGGAAATACAGGACCGGATACAACAGCTGGACGTCACATGCGTATTTGCCGAGCCTCAGTTCGAACCAAAGCTCATCTCTGTTGTCATGGAAGCTTCAAACGCGCATTCCGGGGTGCTGGACCCACTGGGCTCACAGATCGAAAATGGCCCTGATCTCTATTTCACGCTCATCCGGACCATGGCGCAGAATGTGCGCGAATGCCTATCTGATAATGATTGAGCCGCGGCGATCAACAACAGGCATGAAACCTAACCTATGCGGCCGGGTTTCATGCCAAGGACCAACTTGTCAAACACTTTGGCGGCAGCCTCTGCCTTGCGGATGACATTGTCCTTGTTCTTGTCCAGGCCAATGTTCTGATCATAGGCCCTGGTGCCTTTTTCAAACAGGATGAAGCCCTCCGGCTTGCCGACTGCGGCTGGCCAGAGAACCGCCATATAGACATCGCTCAAGGTCTGCAGCCGCTTGTTGCCCACCGACATCCTGAAATAGAGCTCGACGAAATCCAACTGCTCCAGGGCCGTCATTCGGGCGAGTTTGGCCGTCGTGGTGTTGAGCGCTCTTGCCGTGCTTGGCATGAACTGGATAAGCCCCGTCGCGCCGCTTCCGGCCATGTTTTTTACATCAGGGCTGAATTTACCACCGGTTTCAAAGGCCATCACTGCCATCAGGTGATCCGGGTCGCATTGCAATCGCTTGGCGATGGCCCGCACTTTTGTCTTGAATTCAGGCCCGTGTTTTTTGTCCGTCACAGCCCCCCAGGCAATCTTGCCGTCGTCTGACGGCTGGCCCGGCGTATCGCTCCCGTCGGAAAGGATGGGACTTGCCGGAGAATTGCTGTTTTCGACAAATCCGGAACCACCGGATATGGCATCGTCAAAGTGAAATATTGGCAGGGTCAATCCCAGTGCTTCCGCTGTCTCTGGTCCGACAATACCGTCATCGGCGTTGTCGCCAAAGGCCTCGGTCTGAAAGTCGATGACAGCCTGAAATGTGGACGGCCCGAAATCTCCGTCTGCCACCATCTGCCGAGAGAGGCGTGTTGCCAGAGCCCGCTGCAATTTCACAACCAGCGGCCCTGCCGACCCCATGCGCAAAAGGACCGATTTGCCGGCGCAGCGGTTTTTGATCATCTGCTGGGCTTCTTCTGCCAGGAAGAGGACATATTCCGTATTGCTCTGTGTGCCCGTATCGCGCTGGAACGGCGCAATGAACTTTTTCCAGGGACCACGTTCGCTACCGGCAACGCCCTTTTTCACGGTCCCGGCAATTGTCTGACACCCGGCGCTGGAGAAGCGCGCATCTGGGATATTGCCATCCGCGCCCATGTGAAAAGCGCAGTGAATATTGTCACCGGCGACCCGGCCGACCTCCCAGCGGTCGTCAAGATCAAAGTCGGCATCATCGCCGGTACGCTGAATGGTGATTGCGCAATCCTGACGCAGCGCCCAGTGGCCATTGGGCCCTTCCGCCCGCTTGTGCCAGTTGGCCGCATAGTTCTTGTAGCGACCGCGGCCCATCTGATTGACACCCTTGCCGCCTCCACTGACTTTGCTCTCGACAATCGTGTGAAAGGGAACAGTTGAACCTGGATAGAGCGCCAGTCCGCCATTGGGGCGCCATTGACCGATCGTGCAATTCATCGTCCGGTAATTGATATCCCGCAGGACAATTTCATGGCCGCCGGCAAATCCCGTGCCGGAATAATCAACCGGACGGCAACCGCGCAGGCCAAAAACAATGATGCCCCTTCCGTCAATCGGGAACTGCGAACGCTTCCACAAGGCCAGGAGGTGGGCCTCGGTCAGGACAAGCGCACCACCATCGGGTGGACCCGGATCATCCGTACTGACATCGTCGACTACAATGGGCGGCGGTGGGGTATTGACGGGCACTTGCGGGCTGGTCTCGGCGGCATCCGGTTCTTCTTCAGACGAATCCGAAAGGATTTCGCTGATCTGTTTTTTCAGTTTGTCGAGTGTAATGCCTGACACAGTGCCATTGCCTGACGCAGCGTGTCCGTCAATTTTCAGCCGCAGGGCGGTTATTTCCGCTGCCAGTTCTCCAAGCCCGATCAGTGCCAGTTGGTCCAGCAAATCGTCCATTTCTCCGGCGATGCCCTCCAGACGGCGCATTTCAGCCTCGTCACCCGCAGCTTCCGCCTTTTCAAAAGGCTCCAGAAGCGATTCCCTTAGCGTGATGAGTTGGCGTTCCAACTGAGCTCTGGTTGTCATGGTTCACCCCGTTATTGTGGTCTCGTCGCGTCACGCACCCTTTCGGCCAGAACGCGCAGATCGACGGACGCATCCATCAGGACGGTGGCGTCAGAGGCTGACGCGCCGGCCAGAACGACCCTTGTCGCTGCATCCATGGATACCAATGTCTGGTCCATCAGGATGACCCAGCCTGCCAGCAATTTGCGATCGGCCTCAAGCTTGGGCATGTCGGCAGCCGGAATGCCGCGATTGCGGATGACACCGCGTTTGACATAGGAACGCTGGATCACCGTGTACATTTCCCTGGTACCATCGCGAAGGCGCACCAGCAGTGCGCGCATGTCCGGATAGGCTTGCAGCAATTTGCGCCGGAAAGCCGCCCGGTTGCGCAACTTCTGGATCTGTTCGGCCAGGGGCAGCAAACGCGAAGCCAGCGCCTGCGCGCCAGGAACGAATGTGGTTGATACACCGGCGACCACGGACAGTGCCTCTGCCGTCGCCAGCAGATTGGAATAGAGCGTACCGGCACGGCTTGTCAGTGCGGCGGCAGATTCCCCATTGGCCAACCCTGCCAGCATAGCATTGTAGGTGGTCACGGCGTTGAGACCCGAGCGGATCGCTCCGGTCAGCGGCGGATCACCGGCGTCAACATAGTAGGCGGCCTTGTCGGGATCGAATTCGAAGGCGCCCGACAGGCTCGGGTCACTGCGGCGCGCCACCACGCGTTCGGCCCTTGCAAGTCGATCCAGAACCCGATCCGCCTCGACTGCCTGCGCTTGATAGGCTTGTTCATAGAGCTGAAAATCGGCAATGCCGGTTGTGCAGGCCGAGAGTATCGGCAAGATGACCAGGGTCAGAATTGCGACCGATCGCAGAACGTTCATAGCCCCCTCCCGTCATGGTTGATCATCACGATACAACCTATTTGATGTGAAAGCCAGCGTGGTGGCATCGGATCGCTTGTCAAGGCCGCTGGTAAAACCTGCTAAGAGCAGACAACTTCAACCCATGGCATCAGAGGATCAATGCAGGCCCGAAGACGACCCCTGCCCCCAGCAGAACCAGCAATGCCTTCATGCCGGCATTGCGACTGGCAATCAGACCATGGGATATCAGGCCAAGGCCGATACCGATCTGACAGAGCGCAACCAGCGCTGACAATGGATCTTTGCCAAGCGCGATGATCGACGGGTTGGCGATCATCGCAAGCGGTATGATATAGAGTCCGACACCCAGCGCCATGGCGGTGACAGCGACCTTCAGCCAGTTTTCGCCAACCATTCCGGCAGCGATGAAAACCGCGCCGCAGACCGGCGGCGTGATGGTGGAAAGCAGAGCAAACCAGAAAACAAACAGATGCGCCTGCAGCGGTTGCAATCCCAATTGCGTGAGAGCGGGCCCGGCCACGGAAATGCAAATCACATAGGCCGCCGTGGTCGGCACCTCCATGCCAAGGATCAGACAAGCCAATGCGGTGAGCAGCAGGGAGGGCCACAACAGCCCTCCGGAACCGGACAGGATCAGCGAGGTGATCTTGATCCCGAGGCCGGTAATCGACAGGACACCAATGATGATGGAAGCGCACAGGATGATCGCGGCAATCATCGAGACCTGACGGGCCGCCGTGATGAAGGCCTTCTCGATGCGCGCGCCGGTCCGCTTCAGATCAAAGGTAAAATCACTGCTGAACACCAACATCACAGCACCGGCAACAATCGCCATACAGGCCGCATATTGGGGCGTGTATTCGACAATGAACATGCCCCATATCAGCACGGAAAAGGGCACCAGAAAAAACCCGACGGTGACAAGCACATCACGCACCGCAGGCGTCTCGTCCTTCGGTATGGATCGCAGATCATGCCGCTTTGCATAGGCGTTGATTCCCATCCAGACGGCGAAGAAGTAGAGCAAGGCCGGCAGCACGGCGGCGGCCATGATCGCAGGATAGGAAACGCCGGTCAGTTCCACCATGACGAAGGCGCCGGCCCCCATCAGGGGTGGCATGATCTGTCCACCTGAAGAGGCCACCGCCTCGACGGCAGCGGCCAGTCTTTTTGGATACCCAAGTCGTGTCATGGCTGGCAGGGTGATGGCGCCGGTCGAGGCGACATTGGCCGAGGCGGAGCCGGAAATGGAACCAAAAAGCGCCGACGAAATGACGGAGACCTTGGCCGCACCGCCTGTCAATCGGCCTGCAGCAGCCGTGGCAATGTTCATGAAACCCTGGCCCGCCTCGCCGGCATTGAGCACCGCGCCAAATATGACGAATATGGCGACCACACTGACAGACACGCCGGTAATACTGCCCCAAAGACCACCCTCGGCAATGGTCAAAGTACCCAGAAAGCTGGCGAGCGGCGTTCCCGAATGGCCAAATTCACCCGGAATATACTGGCCAAGGAGTCCGTAGAGAAGCGCCAGCGCAGCCACCAGCGGCAGCGGCCAGCCTATGGCGCGGCGCGCGGCTTCCAGCACCACAAGGAGCAGCAGCGCTGCCACGGCGATCTGCCCATTGCCTTCCAGAAATCCGTATTGATCCGACAAGGCGTTGTGTTGCAGGGCAATCCACCCACAGACACTGACCCCGGTGATGGCCAACACAAGGCCGGACAGGCGCGAAACACCCGGTTTGGCTGCAAAGACCAATATCCATGGCAGGGCCAGCGCCATATGCAAGGGACGCGAGACAAGGTTCGAGACCAGTCCGGAAAAAATCAGCCCCAGGTGAAACGACACCAGAAGGGCCGCCAGTACAAACCAGAAAACCCGCTCTGAGACTTGGCCGGACTGTCGGGTCATGATTGGACCCGTCGCCGACAATTCCGCACCCTGCCCCATGGTGTGCCCTTCAATGATCGTGCATTTTGGCTTTCGAGACGGCTAATCCTGATTCTTGTCGATCGGAAACCCGACTTCCTTGTAGAAACGCACCGCACCGGGGTGAATTTCACCCAGAATATTGGCCATCAAGCGGTCATCGACACCTTTCCACCAGGATGCCGTTTGGCCCATGGTTTCCACCTGGCCCCAGAACGTCTTGGTCAGGAGATAGGCCGTGTCGTCATCCATGTCCGTTGTCGTATAGGCGACCACCGGCAGGGAGGTTGTTTGGACATCGTCCGGCTGGCCCACATAGGTTCCCCCCGGTATCACCATACGAGTGCGCTTGGTTTCCGCCACCTCATGTCCGTCCATCGACAACAGGACCACCGGGGTTGATGCTGCGGCCTCGATCACATTGGGGGCGGGCCAGGATCCGGCCGTTACAAAACCGTCGATCTGACCATTTTTCAGAGCGGCGACGGCATTCGAAATTTCTGCATCGGCGATATCCACCTTGCCCTCAAGGCCGAAGAGCTTGATGTATTTCGCCCCTTCCCTGGCACCAAATGAGCCTTTGCCGAGCAACAGTTTCTTGCCGGCCAGCCCCGCATAATCAACCGTGCCGCTCTTTTTCGACATGACAAAATGCATGGTCAGGGACGGAATGGGAAAAAGTGCCCTGATATTATCAAATTTGCGGCTTTCCTTGCCCTCGAACATCGCCTTGCCATCCTGGGCAAGGGAGACGAGCGATGGCGGTGTGGTGAAAACGTAATCGGCGCCACGGGCCTTGACCTCCATCACGTTTTGAACCGATCCCTGACTTTCTTCCACCGTGACGATGATCGCGCCATTGGATGCTGCTTTCATTGCCTCGGCGATCTGCACGCCCATCTGATAGTAGGACGAACTGCTCTTGGCCGATTTATAGGTAATGCGCGTATCGGCCTGTGACGGCATGGTCATTGCCAGAGTCGTGGCCAAAGTCGTGGCCAAAGTCGTGATCAGTGATAGTCCGGTCGCAAGACCCAGCGATCTGATTGAAAGTGTCATATGGTTTCCCTCCGCGTGTGCGTGAAAATGGTGCACAAGAATTCCTGCCGACAGTAACCCGCGTTTTGCTTTGGTGAAAGTCCCGACGATCTGGAAGAAGCACAATTGTGTCTTCGCCTTTGCTTGCAAAGAGATTCAAGTTTGCCTTGCAGGCGATTGAGTTCATGTATTTATTACGGTTGCAACCGCACTCTGGTTCGTGGGCACGGAGCCATTTTTACGCAGCAAAAACGTCATCCCGCTTGATCTTCAACCCCCGCAGGGGTGCCTTCGCCAGCGCCGAAATTCGGCGTTGCATCGCTTGCCCGGCCAGCCAGGCCACAGCGCGCCTGGCCGACGGATAGGCCGTGCTCATCAGATGGGTCATAATCACCGATATTCGGTATCAATCCTGAACGGGCGTATATAATTCAATCGTGTGAACATAGGTTTCAGCGTTGAGCTGTTTGGATGTCACGGTGCCGTAGGCGCCAAGATACTTTCCGGTGCCTCCGGTTATAGCCAAATCCAGATGCTGCCACTCTTCTGAGTTGGATGGCCATTTTGGGTTCGACGAATAGCTGGATATGCCGGACGCTATGATCTGACTACCATCGAGCAAAAAGACCAGATTTCGGTGCCGAACTTCTTCCTCGCCATCATCGGGAGATGCATCCCATAGTGTCGTGACACCATGGACAATACCGGCTTGCTGATCATTCTCGAGAAACAGATCTCCCTCGAAATACAGGGCCGCTCCGGTTGCCTTGGGCTCAATACCCGGATGATGATTCAGCGTTGCGCCGCGTTGCTCCAATACAATCGTTTCTTTTGCAATCGATATTCTCAGCTCTTCGCTGGCTATGGCAGCTCCAGAGGCGATCACCATGCAAAGCAAGGTAAATGCATGCAAAATCTTCAATATCATTCTGTGTTCCTCAATGAGCTGTGACTTCAAGGTGGATTAGCCACGTTCTGGCTATTTTGGCAACATTGCCCCGGCTTTATACAAATGATCGATGACCAAGACCCATCTGATAAGCACGTCTTGCCCGTCGCGTATGCAGGCTGACCACTTCGTCCAGTTCGCGATGGAGCCGCAAATCGCCGTAGAATTGGGCACAAACGTATTGCTGCCGTTTTGATGATTTGGGATGAGAACGACCAAACCGGAGCTGTGCGTAGGTGAATTTGTAAAGCCCCTTGGGATATTCTGCAGGCTCGATGGAAAGGGCGTGGCAAAACAGATGGCAAATCGCATGCGTTGGGGATTGGTGGGCACCGGGACGATTGCCCATGATTTTGCCCGGGATATGGAAAGAACGTCCGGTGCCGAACTGGTTGCCGTGTGTTCCAGAGACAGAATCCGTGCAACGGAATTTGCCAGGCACCATGACGTGGTGGGTGTCTTCACCGATTTGGATGCCATGCTCGCGACAGGCGCGATTGATGCCCTCTATCTGGCAACGCCCAGCGCTGTTCACCACGAACAGGCGATCGCGGCGCTGATTGCAGGCAAGCCTGTGCTTGTTGAAAAGCCGCTGTCAGTCGATGCACAACAGGCCCGCGAAATGGTTCGTATGGCGCAAAAGCATAGCGTCTTTTTGATGGAGGCCCTGTGGACTCGGTATCTGCCGGCGATCAGCGCCATTCGAGCCCTTCTGGACGCTGGCACAATTGGCACGATCACAGGATTTGAGGCCAACCTGGCGTTCAGGCAGAAATACAACCGAAACAATCGGTTCTTCTCTCCGGAACTGGGCGGTGGATCTCTGCTGGATTTGGGTGTCTATCCCCTGTCACTCGCCCTCTCTCTGCTTGGCCTGCCGCTGGCTTCACGGGGCAACTGGCGCGCGGCGCCTTCCGGTGTTGACCGGCTGGCACGCGTGACACTTTTTTATCGCGGATATCAGGCCCTGCTATCCTGTGGATTTGATCGCAACGGCGCCAACCTTTGCATCATTCGCGGCAGCAGCGGCATGATCGTCATTGATGGGCCCTTTTTACAGGCCAAAGGTTTTTTCGTTATCCGCAATACCATGATTGCCAGGCTATTTGCTGCAGCCAGCAATCCGCTTGCAGCGCGCCTGTTGCGAAAACTGTTGCTGAAAATACCCGTGCGGGGCGTCGAGCGGCATTCCCATGACTTTCCAGGAAACGGGCTGCAGTTCGAGATTGAAGCGGCAAGCACGGCCATAAGGGATGGCCGGATCGAAGAACCGCTCATGGCGCATGAGCACAGTATCGCCGTTCAGGACATCATCCAGTCCGTCCTGGCCAACAGGCCCGTTTGACAGCCGTCAGTTCAAGCGCTCAGCAAATCAAAGCTGTGCAACGGGACATAGGAGGGCTCACCGCGGTTCAGCGCCAAAGTCACCTCACTCATATGCATGGCAACATCTGCGCTGAAAAACGCCGGGCTGCCGCCCCCAATGCCGGCAGCCTGTTTGGCAATGCCGCGGGAAAAATCAATTCTTGACGGGTAAAGTGGCAATTTCAATCCCCGTTCATCTGCATCGCTGCGGACGACCTCCCCGGACGCCACATTCAAAGGCAGAGCCTGTTGTCGCCGCCTTTCGATGCGGCCTGCGACACGCGTCAGCACATTCTTCGCCCTGTCCGGCGTGGTCAGATTGATCGGGGAATAATGATCCCAGAGGTCACGTACAACAAGCATGCCCCTGTCGCCCATGATTGTCAGGGAGCGTTTGCGTTCACTGGCCAGCCCGCAGGTCAAACGCGCGGCTATGCCGTTGTCAAATCGCAGCAGGCCCATCGTCAGATCCGGACCAAGGGTCAGGGTCTCGGTGCCCTTGCCCTTGTCAGGAAAAACCAGCGACGCATTGGCCGCAACATGACGCACGGGGCCAAACAGAGCCAGCATCCAGCTCAGCGCATAACCCGCGTGTTCCAGCGTGCAGCCCAGCTCGAATTCATGGAGACCTGGCCAATGGGCACCTGAGACACTTCTCCATTCCCGCCAATTGTCCCAGTGGACCGGACCATCCTCCATTTCCGCATAGACCGCATGAGGCGTACCGATCCGGCCTTCCGCCAACAGGCGGGCACAGTGATGAAATGCAGCGCTGTGTGCATTGGCTGGCGCCGAACACAGGCTCAAAGCCCGTTCTTTGGCTTTTGCGCCAAGCGCCGCAATCTGCTCCGGCTGCATGGCCAGCGGTTTTTCGCTGTAGACATGTTTGCCGGCATCAAGCGCGCGGGAGCTCATCTCAAAATGACTTTGCGGATTTGTCAGATTAACGACAATCGCAACGCGTGGATCACCTAGAACAGCATCATAGCTTTCAAACGCCTGCACATCATAAAATGCACAAAATTGCGCCAGTCGGTGCGGATTTTGGTCCCAGACCCCGATGAGCTGCAATTCGGGATGATTGGCCAGAGTGGTCATATAATAGTCGGCGACGAAGCCGGTTCCGACAAAAGCTACTCCGGTCATGGGTGGCGCTCCTGAATTGTTTCCATGCGGCACGGGATGAATCCGGTCAGTCTAAAGCCCCAACACTTAATAACAGCTAATGGTGATCGAGGCTTAGTATCCCTTCGCCCGATCGATACCCGTTGGCATTTTGCCGTCGGCGAAAAAGGCCGTGATGTTTGCGGCCACAATCGCCGATGCCGTATCGCGGTTTGTCGGCCCGGAGATATGCGGCAAGACGGTGACACCCGGGTGCGCCCAAAAGGGGCTGCTCTGCGGCAGGGGCTCTTCATCAAAGACATCCAGCACCGCATGGTCGATTTGGCCACTATCAAGGCATTCAAGCAGCGCTGCATCATCGACAATCGGACCTCTGGCAAAATTGATCAGGCTCGAACCATTTGGCATCAGCCCCAGCCTGCTGCGCTCAAGCAGGCCGCTTGTTTCTTCGGTAAGCGGCAGCAAGATGATCAGAATGTCTGATATCGCCAATATCCGGTTCAGCCCCTCCGCCCCGGAAAAGCCGCGGACCCCATCCATGGCGCGTTCGGTTCTGCTCCACCCGCAAACCTTGAAACCCTGTTGCAGAAGTTTTTCCGCCGCCCTTCCTCCAAGATTGCCCATCCCGAGAATGCCGATGGTCCGATCTTTTGGCAAAGGCAATTCATGCGGTATCCATTGACATGCATGCTGCTGTCGTGCGTATCGCGGCATGTCGCGATGCAGATAGAGTGTCCAGGCAAGGACGGCCTCACCCATTGTTTCGGCCATTTGCGGATCTTCCATACGCACAATGCGCAGATTGTTGCGCGGCAATTCAGCTGCGATCTGCTCGACACCGGCCCACAGGCTCTGCACCCATTGAAGGTTTGGCAAAGAGTGAAAGTCATCAGGATCGGGATCGGCGGCAATGGCGACGGTCGCGGCGTCCCGCTCCTGCGCGGTCAGTTGCGCAAAGGGCTCTATGCGAAAATCCGGCAAGGCGTGCTTCAACGCGGCAAGCCACAATTGCCGGTCAGTCTCATCAGTACGTGCCAGAAACGGTATGACAGGATTCATCATTGCAATCGTTCTACTCTATGGAATCGACGAATTTCGTTGTTTACGGACCAGATCCATTCTCAGACACGTCCCAGTTTCAGGTACGTTCCAATTTCTGGCAAGGTCTGGCGCCCCGCATAGAATGCCTGGTGCCAAAACCAGTCATACTCAGCCCTACCGGACCCAGCGCCATTCGCAACCTATGCTTTTTCTGGCTGAGAATCATAGGCAACAGGACTATCCAGAGCCAGTTCCACAGATTATCGGGCCAAATCCGACACAAAAATGGTCAAAGAGTCCGCGTTTTAAGGGTTGACGCATTATTTTTTTTGCCCAAGGCTTTGGTCATCGACTTTGCCGCTGATCCATGACAATGTGACACCAATATTCCTTGTGATCTGGTACTTTCCGGCCTTCAGGTAGCCTTCAGTGTTTTTGGTCAAGCGCCGTAAATTGAACGGGTGGCCAATGTGAATGCATTGCTGAAAGACGCTTTACCTCTTGCAATTTCAGTCGAAATCCTCCATATAGGTCCCATGCGATACATTTGTTTGGTGTTACCCTAAGAGCCGGTACGCCGCTTAGTTTAGATTTTCCCATACTAATGTGAGCAACAACCCTATTTCGCAATCTTTCAAGTGAAAGTGCGCGATTAACACTCCTTTTAGAGGAAATTCTGATGACTAACGGAACCGTAAAATTCTTCAACACCGACAAAGGTTTTGGTTTTATCGAGCCTGACGATGGCTCGAAAGATGCATTCGTGCACATTTCTGCTGTTGAGCGCTCAGGTATGAGCACACTTCGCGAAGGCCAGAAGGTCAGCTACGAGCTGGTTTCCGACCAGCGCAGCGGCAAAATGTCTGCCGACAACATCAAAGATCTGGGCTGATTGCACAGACGGCGAACACGGGAATACCTGAATTCGCTGTCGTTTGAGCGTCCTTCATTGAGAGCCGACCACGGATGTACTGGCGGTTTTTACGATAGAGATGCTTATGCATGATGTCTAAAGGGGCGCTTTGCGCCTTGTGGCTCCGCGTCTGAAACGGCTGCGGGGCCTTTTACTTATTACCCCCCGTGCGATGCAACTGAATGTTCATTGCGAACCACTCAGTAGCAGTGGCGAGATTTTCCTACGGGTATTAAGTAGCGACACCCGAAGAAAGGGGCCATCAAATGGATACTGCCGCGGAAGAAAAGCGGGCCAGCGCTGCATTGAGACTGAAAAAGGCTCAGCAGACGGCAAAAGAACGCGCCGAAGCAATGAATGAATATTCGACCGAAGCCGATATGCGTCGGACGAAATCTGCCAAATTGAAAGCGCTTCGTTTGGCACAGGAAGCAGAAGATCTCATCGTTTCCAATGCTGAAGCCGCCAAGAAGGCCGCTGCCAAAAAGCCCGCAGCGAAAAAGACGCTGATCAAAAAGGCCGCCGTTAAAAAACCAGTGGCCAAAAAAGCCGCCGCGAAAAAGCCGGACGCCAAGAAGCCTGCTGTGAAAAAAGCGGCCAAGACCGACGAAGAATAGCGATGATCTCCCGAGGTGATTTGATTGCGCCTTCGGGGGAAACGCTTTACCGCCGGATGCGGTAGGTTTGTCCGTCATCAAGCAGAACTATGAAGTTGATATCACTCCCCTGACCGCGCCTTGCAAACAGTTTGCTGATGCGGGCGGGAAGCATAATCGATGCTTGCTCATAGGGACCGTTTTGCCCCGTGCCAATGATGCGCAATGATTGGCGATTGTCAGAGGGCACAGCCAGCTCCATCCTCATATCCCCGTCAATGTCCACCACAGCCGATAGCTGCATTTCCCGAGTGCCGATGGCATGGTTTGAAAAACCCTGCATTGCACCGGTCCGGACAAGGCTGCCGTTACGAAAAGCGTAGAAATAGAGTGTTCCGCCGATATGCGGGGTCTCCACATAGGCAATCTGCTGTTCCTGGCCTCCGGCAAAACTGGCGATTCCGGCAATGTTCAGCCAGCGATTGGAACGGCCGATGAAACCATTGGTCGCCCGCTGTACAAGTGCGCCGTTTTCAAGACCATAAATCGTCACCGATGCACCCTTGCTGACAGAGGAACGGATCGTGACGATTTCGATCGCTCCATCGCCATCCAGATCCACCAGGCGGGGTGTTCGGTCCTCGAAGACTTCCGTTTCAGGCAGTTGGAGACTGAGCTGTTTGCCGTTTGATATCTCGATATGCAGCGCGCCGGCCTCGATGGCATCGCCCAAAATTCCATGCCCATACCGCCGCGTCGGATCGCCGTACCAGGCTTTGACGATATCGCCTTCCGGATGCTCGGCTATATAGCCATCGGGCAATCCTCCCGGCACCTTCTGCAGGATCTGAGAACCCGGGTCGGCTGGAGCCTCAGCCCCATCAAGCTTTTCGACAACCCAGGGTTCTTCTGCCAGTGGTATCTGAAAAAGGGCTGCAGACAAAAAGACCGCTGGTAAGAGGCGTTTTGAAACCAGCCTGCAAATAGTGCCTAACTTTACCACAGCATACCTCTTTGCGGTTCAACCATGCTGGCAACAGAGACAATCCTGTCGCTGCAGTCAATCGGCATTGCACACTTTTGAAATCGAATCCTGCTGTCAGAACACGGTCTTTTATAACAGCACCGTTCACGGCTGCCATGGCAGGCTCCGGCACTTGTGATTGTCCGTGCCCTCTCGATAACAATTCCACAGCCTGGCAAAAAAATGTCCCATTGCGCCGCAAGTCCCTTGACTGAAACTTTGGGTTATTCCATATTCTATAGAATATATAAAACGGAAACGGTCATGGAGGAGGAAATCGTGACACATAAGCAATTGAAAAAATTGGCAAGACGCCGCAGCGTGCTTGCCGGGATCGCCGGGTCCCTGATTCTGGCAGCGACACCGCTGGTACCTGCACAGGCGCAGGAGGGACTGGGCACGGCTGACAATCCCGTTGAAATCAGGATCATGGCCAACGAGGCCTTCGCAAATTCCTGGCAGACCACATTGGTCCCGGAGTTCAACAAGAAATATCCCAATGTGCATGTCACCTTTGACGGCGTTCCCTATACCGAACTGCTGGCCAAGATGATGCTGGACGCCACCAGCCCGAATCCTGATTATGATGTGCTGCTGGTCGATGACCCCTGGGTTCCTCAACTGGCCGAGATTGGTGCCTTGATGGATCTGAAAGGTGAACAAATCGCGGCACTGACTGACGCGGATTACGACTGGGGCGATTTCAACGCCGCACCTTTGGCCGCTGGAGAATGGAAAGGCATTCAATATGCCGTTCCCGTTCGCTCAAACATGCTGCTGCGATTCTATAATCGTTCGCTTTATGAACAGGCCGGTTTGCCAGAGCCGACACCAGCGCAAACCTGGGACGAGTTCTTCAGTGATGCCGAAAAACTGGTGCGCGACACCAATGCAGACGGCAAGGATGATGTGTGGGCGGTCGATACCTATTTCGTGCGCGAATCTTTGACACCAACCATCTGGCAATCAATCCTCAATGCGAATGGAGGCCAATTGCTGGATGAATCGGGGGCACCTGCCTTTGCCAATGAAACGGGCCAAAAGTCTCTGGAAGCACACAAGCGTCTTATTGACTATGCGCCACCCGGTGCGCTGGGGCATGGTTTTTCAGAATCGCTGCAGGCATTCCGCCAGGGCCTCGTTGCCAATATGTTCAACTGGGGCAGCGTCTACAAGTCTACAGCCGTCGACCCGAAATCAACCACACTGACGGTTGACGAGGTTGGCATTCAGGTTCTTCCCGTTGGAAGCGCCCAGGCCGGTGCACATCGTGGCATCTGGATTGCCGGTATCAGCAGCAAGACGGAACAGCTGGAAGCATCCTGGGCCTTCATCCAGTGGCTGACGTCCAAGGAAGGCGAAAGCATCAATGCCGCATTGGTCGGGTCTTTCCCCGCACGCAAGTCGACATTGAATGGCGCGCCTGCCGAACCATGGTTGGGTCCCGTCTACAAGACGTTGCAGAACGCCTATGAAGTGGCGGCAGATGGCCAGATGTGGCGCATTCGCAGCCCCAAATCCGATGCTGCTCAGCAGATCCTTGCTGACGAAATCGCACGGGGCCTTGCCGGACAGGTCAGCGCGGAAGAAGCGTTGAATACCGCCGCTGCAAAAATCTCGAAAGTCCTGAAGTAGACTTTTTCAAAACAGCATGGGCGCCTGTGCGCCCATGCTTTGTCAACGCGGAAAAACCGCGTCTTGTGGTTTCGGCAACAAGCAAATTCTGATTGCGCCACCGAGCGTATTGCAACAGCGTGGATGTTCGCCACATCGCCTGCATGCAAGAGGTTTGCTTTGCCTGATTTTGACTGGGGAATACAATGCCGACGAAAGCGATTGTCAGTGAGGTCAAGACTCTCTCTTGCAGCAACTCCTGGCGCAACTACCACTTCCTGAAGATCACCACCGAAGACGGTATCGTTGGCTGGAGTGAATTCGACGAGAATTTTGGCTCACCGGGCGTTGCAACCGTCATAGAGGAGCTTGCCCATCGCCTTGTCGGACAGAGCGCCATGCATCACGAGCATATCAGGGAAGATTTGCGCAATGTCACAAGGCCAGGCTCCGGCGGTGTCGTCGGCCAGGCGCTGGGCGCCATTGAAAATGCGCTGCTTGACGTCAAGGCAAGAGCGCTGGACATTCCCTGTCATGTGCTGCTCGGTGGCAAGGTCCGTGACAAGATCAGGGTCTATTGGTCCCATTGCGTTTCCTATCGCACCCGCACAGAACATTTTACACCCGGCATTGTCGATGTGAACGGCGTTCGCCAGATCGCCCGCGAAGTGGGGGAAAAGGGCTTCACGGCCCTGAAGACGAACATTTTTCACTACGATGATGCAGATCGGATCGAAGGCTGGTCTCCCGGCTTCAGTCGGCCGCATGAACCAAGCCGCAATGTCGAACGCAAGACCCGCAAGGACCTGCGAAAACATCTGCAGATCATGCGCGAAGAGGCCGGGCCGGATATGGATATCCTGCTTGACCTGAATTTCAACGGAAAGACCGATGGTTTTCTCAGCATGTTGCGTGAGATCGAAGACCTCGATATTTTCTGGGTGGAGCTCGACACACTCGATCCGAAGGCGCTTGCCTATATCAGGCAGCACAGCCGGCACCCGATTTCCTCCTGCGAGACCTTGATCGGTCTGCAGCAATTCCTGCCGTTCTTCCGCGAACAGGCGATTGATGTCGCCATCATCGACACACCCTGGAACGGCGTGTGGCAATCGCTGAAGATCGCAGCTGCTGCAGAGGCCCACGAGATCAATGTGGCAAGCCATAATTTCTATGGTCATCTGTGCACCATGATGAATGCGCATTTCAGCGCTGTCGTACCGAATATGCGCATCATGGAAACCGATATTGACCGGATTGCCTGGGACAGCGAAATTTTCACCCATCTGCCGGAATACAAGGATGGATATCTGATCGTTTCGGATCGCCCGGGTTGGGGCACCGAGCCGATTGAAGCAGCACTTGCAAAATATCCGCCATTGCCGACACTCGGCATGCCGAAACGCACGGCGATTCCCCGGTTGGCGTTGTAGAAAATGTCCAGCTCTCTTGATGTGGAAAAAGACACAGCTGCCATGAACGACCCTGTCGATGTCCTCATCATAGGCGCTGGCGCTTCGGGCGCAGCTGTCGCCTGGAGTCTGGCTGAAACGAAAATGCGCATCGTTTGCCTGGAACAAGGCGATTGGACGAAGCCTTCAGACTTCCCCAGCACCGGCAGGGACTGGGAAGCCAGGGCCATGGAAGATTACGCCATCAGTCCGAACCGCCGCGGGCTACCGGCTGACTATCCGGTCAATGACGACGCCTCACCCATCAAGATCGCCAATTACAACGGCGTTGGTGGCGGCACGGTCTTCTATGCAGCGCATTTTCCGCGGCTTCACCCATCGGATTTCCGGGTGCGCAGCCTGGACGGTGTTGCTGATGACTGGCCCGTCGACTATCACACGCTCGAACCCTTCTATGAGCTCAATGACCGCATGATGGGCGTGTCGAGCCTTGCCGGTGATCCGGCCTATCCTGAAAAGAAGGCCATGATGCCCCCCATTCCCATGGGCCGCACGGGTAAGACATTCGGGACAGCAATGAACCATCTGGGTTGGCACTGGTGGCCGTCGGACGCAGCCATTTTGACCGAAGACTATGATGGCCGTGCGGCCTGTATCAATCTCGGTCAATGCGGCTCGGGATGCGCGCAGGGCGCCAAAGGGGCAACTGATGTCACCTATTGGCAGGAAGCGTTGCGGTCACGCGTCGAACTGCGCACCCAATGCCGTGTCAGTCGGATCGAGACAAATGAAGCCGGCATGGCGACCGGGGTCTTCTATTTCGATGCGGACAATAAGGAGGTCTTTCAACCGGCCGAGATTGTCATCATGGCGTGCAACGGCATCGGCACGCCGCGCATTCTGCTCAATTCGGCCTCGGAGCGCTTCCCCAATGGCCTGGCAAATTCCAGCGGGCTGGTCGGCAGGAACCTGATGCTTCATCCCTATGCCCAGATGCGCGGCCATTTCGATGAAAAGATGGATGGCTATCGCGGCGCACCGATCTGCACCTGGAGCATGGAGTTCTATGAGACCGACCTGTCACGCGAGTTCCTGCGCGGCTATAGCTACCAGTTCTCGCGCGGCATCGGTCCGGTTCGCACAGCCATCACCGGAATGGATGACGGACTTGTTCCCTGGGGCGAGGGTCATCACGCCGCTTTCCGCCGCCTGTTCGATCACAGCGCGGGAATGGTTTCCATATGCGAAGACCTGCCCGAAGAGATAAACCGTGTAACCCTTGATCCGCAACGCTGCGATTCCAATGGCATTCCTGCGGCAAAGATCGACTACCGGCTCAGTGACAACACACGCAGGATGCTTGATCATTCCGTTTCGCGCGGCATTGAAATCCTCAAGGCTGCCGGCGCCCACACCATCACCACCAAAGCGCCCCTGCCCTATGCCGGCTGGCACCTGATGGGAACAGCGCGCATGGGGACGGATCCGCGACGATCTGTGGTCAATGAATGGGGCCGCAGCCACGATGTGAAAAATCTGTTCATTGTCGACGGCAGTATTTTTGTGACCTCAGGTGGCGTCAACCCGACGTCGACGATCCAGGCGCTGGCCCTGTATATCGCCGACCAGATCAAATCCCGTATCTACGAATTGTTCGATTGAGCCTGCCATGACCAAGAGCAAAGACAGAACCTCCGACGAACTTTCGCATTCAGAGCGCAAAACGCTTCGTTGTGTTGTCGGACACATGATTCCCCTGAGCCTGGAATTTGGTGTTCCGGGCGCAGACGATCCGGATATTTTTGCAGATATCCTGCGGTCTATCGACCGCGACCGGGACGCAATCGGCGAGGCCTTGCGCATGATCGACACGCTTGCCCACGGTCGGCTTATCGATCTGCCACGCACCGAGCAGGCCCGTTGCCTGTTGGACTTCCGCAACGAACACAAAACACTTGCCGGCGTGCTCGAGGCGGCGGCAGCCCGCTGTTACTATCGCGACGACCGGGTGATGGCCTCGATCAACATGGAGGCCCGCCCGCCATTTCCAAAGGGCTATCTGGTGGAACAGGGCGACTGGTCACTGCTTGATCCGGTGCGCGCGCGCGGCAGGATATTTCGAGATGCAAATTAGGATGGAGGATCGGCCATGAGCACCGAATTGGCAAAGGAAACGCGGGCAGCACCCACGCGCCGTCGAGGGCGGACCGGCGACCTGCTGGTCCGCTGGTCGTTCATGGTGCCGGCCATCCTGCTGCTTGCTGTCATGCTTGCCTATCCGATTTTCTACACGATCGATATCAGCTTCTCGCGCTTTGACCTATCCAGTTTTGGTGCTGGTGAATGGGTTGGATGGGAAAACTACATTGAAGTGATGGACGACTATCGTTTCTGGGAATCGCTCAGGGTGACGATGGTCTATCTGGTCATCGCCCTGCCCTTGCAGGTCGTTTTGGGTTTTGGCATCGCGTTCCTGATCAATGCCGAATGGGCAGGACGCGGCCTGATCCGGGCGCTGTTCATCATTCCGATGGTCGTTGCGCCTGTCGTTGCCGGCGGCATGTGGCGCATGATCCTCGACCCGCTCTGGGGTATCCTGAATTATTGGCTCGGTTTCATCGGTATCGGGCCGCTGGACTGGTTCGGCGATCCGACCCTTGCCATGGCAGCCGTCATCATCATCGATACATGGCGGTGGACACCCTTCATCGTGCTCATCGCCACGGCCGCCCTGCTTGCGCTGCCCAAGGATGTCTTTGAAGCAGCCAAGATTGACGGCGCCAACTGGTGGTCGACGCTGTGGTCCGTTGCCGTACCACTGCTGGTTCCGGTGATTGCCGCGACATTTGTCATTCGCTGGCTCGGCGCGGTCAAAATGTTCGATATCGTTCTGGCCGCGACCTATGGCGGGCCGGGCAAGGCGACCAACGTTATCAATCTGTTCATCTATGAAGAGGCCTTCCGTTCGTTGCGTTTCGCAGAGTCGGCGGCCATGGCGGTCATTGTGCTGATCGTGACAATGGTACTGACCGGCCTGTTTCTTTACGGCAGCCGCAAACTGGAGGAATTGTTTTGAGCGCTCCTGCACCCTCGACAGCCCACCGTACGCGCACGTCCACCAGTCACCGACTGCGCGTCATGGGTGGCATTGCTGTCAGTATCCTCTTTCTGTTTCCGATATACTGGATGGTCCTGACGTCGTTCAAACAACAGGTCGACATTTTCACGACACCACCGAAGTTTCTCTTCATCCCCACCCTGGAAACCTACATCGAATACATGCAGCGGGCCGATATCACACGCCGCCTTGTCAATACGATTATCGTGGCCGCGGGGTCAGGTTTGCTGTCCATCGTGGTGGGCGCCATGGCGGGCTATGCCCTTGCGCGGATCAGAATTCGCGGTGCGGCGACATTCGGCCTGCTCATTCTTCTGTCACGCGGCGTGCCTCCGATCGCTCTGGCCGTGCCGATGTTTCTGGTGGCACGCAAGCTTGGTCTCACAGACAAACATATCACCCTGATCCTGGCCTATAGCACCTTCCTCATTCCCTATGTGATGTGGCTGATGCGCAGCTTCTTTCTTTCGCTGCCGCGTGAACTGGAAGAATCGGCAATGATTGACGGATGCTCGCGCTACGGAGCGCTGTTCAAGATCATCATACCCATTTCCCTTCCGGGACTGCTTTCGACGCTGATCTTCTCGATGATCCTGGCGTGGGAGGAACTGCTCTTCGCACTCGTTTTGACCAACCGGCATGCATCCACCATTCCCGTTGCGATCGCCGGCATAGCGGGCGATACGGTCAATGGCGCCAATTGGGGCGCACTGACGGCTGTGGGAACAATCACGGTTGTGCCTGTCGTGGTCTTTGCACTCCTGGTCCAGAAGTGGCTTATTACAGGCTTGGCAGAAGGAGCTACGAAAGGATAGATCAGACGCATCTGCCCTTTCGAGCAAAATGGATTGAGCCCATGAATAATCCAAAAAAATATATGACCAAGGCCGAGGTGGCCCGCAACCACATACAGTCGATGATCCTCAACGGCGTCGTCGGCCCCGGTGACCGCATCACCACCCGCGAAGTCTCCGACGCACTGGGGATCAGCGAAACGCCGATCCGTGAAGCCATTCGGGCTCTGGCATCAGAGGGATGGCTGGAAGTCCAGAACCATATCGGTGCCGTTGTGCAAGGGTTGATCACCGAACAGATCAGGGAAATCAGCGCTTTGCGCGGCCTGATCTGTGGCCTTGCGATTGAACTGGGGGCATCGGACTTCGATGCCGAGCGCCTCAACCGGCTTGATGAGAATATCGAGGCCTATGCCGAGGCTCTGGCGCTGGAGGACTATCAAAAGGTAGCGGACCTCAACTACGCGTTTCACGAAACGCTGTGCGACAGTCCGCACTCGCCCTGGTGCCGCAGGCAACTGGAAAATATGCATGGCCTGATGTCGGCCCAGCGCCACGGCATTCCGCCGCGGCACAATCGTCTTGATGAAGCGCTGGAAGAACACCGCCGCATTCGCGACATGTTGCGCGCAGGAAATTTTGCGGCGGCGGCCGACATCGTCAAACAACACGAAAAAAACACCGGAGATTTCCTGATCACCATGATCAGCGAAATGCCGGCTGGCGGGAAACAAAGGCAGGCCTGACCGGCTTGCCCGTTACGCGAAAAGCGCGTGAATGCAAAGGGAGAGTTTCAATGAGTACGGTGCAGATACGTGATGCAAGAAAATCCTATGGCTCCGTCGAGGTTCTGCACGGGGTGTCGCTCGATATTGAAGATGGCGAATTTGTCGCGCTTGTCGGACCGTCCGGCTGTGGCAAGTCCACCCTGTTGCGGATGATTGCCGGTCTTGAAGATATCACCGGTGGCGATATCCTGATCGGCGACCGCGTGGTCAACCATATCGCGCCGAAGGATCGCGACATTGCGATGGTTTTTCAAAACTACGCGCTCTACCCCCACAAGAATGTGCGTGAAAACATGGGCTTCGCGCTTCGTCAGCGCCGTATTCGCAAGGCCGAAATCGAAGAGCGGGTCAACAATACCGCACAGATTCTCGGACTGGAAAACCTGCTCGACCGCAAACCACGGCAGCTTTCCGGTGGCCAGCGCCAGAGGGTGGCCATGGGCCGTGCCATCGTGCGCGATCCCAATGTGTTCCTGTTTGACGAGCCTTTGTCCAACCTGGACGCCAAGCTGCGCGTCCAGATGCGTTCGGAAATCAAGGAATTGCACCAGCGCCTCAAGACGACAACGATCTATGTGACGCACGACCAGATCGAGGCGATGACACTGGCCGACCGGGTCGTGGTGATGAATGGCGGTGTGGTCGAGCAGGAAGGCTCGCCGCTCGACCTCTACGACAATCCGGCAAGTCTGTTCGTTGCAGCCTTCATCGGTTCACCGCCGATGAACTTCCTTGAAGGTGACCTCGTCGACGGCACCAACCTTGTGCTTGCCGATTCAACCGCCCTGCCGCTGCCGGTCGGCGACCCCAAGGGAAGGTCCCGCGTCACGGTCGGCATCCGTCCCGAGCATTTCACCATCGGCGATTCAGGTTGGCCTGCGACCGTCTCCGTCGTCGAACCAACCGGCTCAGAAACCCAGATTACAGCCCGCCTGGCAGGCCATATCGTCCGCATCCTCATTCGCGGACGCACGGCAACAAAGCCCGGCGAAACCATCCACCTCGCCATCGCCCCCGAATATGTCCACCTCTTCGACGCCGCACCCGTGCCCCAGCTGGCGGACCTGGAGGACGTTGCGTGATCGGGGTGGCGGAAGCCTGAATGAAGTAATCTTCATCTCGCACCCGGTTGATTGCGTATTAAGAAATCACTGAAAGATAGCCGCCACTAAGCAAACCCCGGACGTTTGAGTGCCGCTATCGTCATTTTGGCGTCCACAAGGGATAGCAATCGGCTTACGGCGCTGCGTCCATCACCGTTGCCCTTTCGACTATTTCCGCTTCAAAAACGGTCTGCAAGCCTGAGTTTGCAGCCTCGCCGGTCGCCAGTGAATGCGCCAGAATGCCGGCAGCAGCGCCGATTTCCCGCAAGGGCTGGCGTACCGTTGTCAGTTTCGGGGTCAGGTGGCTGGCCACATTGACGTCGTCGAAACCCAGAATGGAGATCTCTTCGGGCACGCGGATGCCGCGCCGCCGACAGGTCTCCATTGCACCGGCCGCCATTTCATCATTGTGGCAGAAGAGCGCGGTAAAGGGTTTTTGCGTGTCGAGCAGATGCGCCGTGGCTGTCTCGCCACCGGCTTCGTGGAAATCACCTTCTGCGACAAGATCGGGATCAAGCGTGATGCCGGCCTGCGCAAGACCCTGATGCAATCCCTTCAACCGGTCATTCGTCTGATAGAATTTCGTCGGGCCGGTGATCGTAGCGATCCGCCGATGCCCCTTCGATATCAGATATTCCGCAGCAAGGCGGCCGCCCTGCACATTGTCCAGATAGACACAGCGGTCGGCATGGCTTTTCAGGTAGCGGTTCAACAATACGGATGTGGGTTGCCGGTCAAGAAGCACGGCCAGTTCGTCGTCTTCCAGATTGTCCGAATGCACGACAACGCCGTCGCATTGCCGGTCAAGCAGCGAGAACCAGGCCTGGCGCTCACCTTCCGAGGTTGCCTGACTGGATTCCGCAATGGTCTTGTAGCCGACCTTCCGCAAGGCAAGCTCGACACCTTCCAGCATAAGACCATAATAAACAGATGAAAAATTGTTGATTACCACACCGATTGTGCGCGATGAGCGGCTGGCAAGATCCCGCGCCACAAGATTGGGCCGGTAACCCAGTCGCTCGATGACTTCCTGCACACGTTCCCGTGTCCTGATGCCCACCACTTCGGGATTGTTGATGACACGCGACACGGTTGCGGTTGAAACACCTGCCTGCCGGGATACCTGCAGTATCGTCACCATCGGTCAATGGTCATGTCGGAATCTCCTCCAAACCTGCACTGAGTCCTGCAGCAGGCTTTAATATCGATTTCTGCCATATGTATTCGGTTACATCAAGGAAATAGGGCAGCAAACCCGATTGTTGCTGCCAGATGACGTGGACGATAAGCCAGCCCCGATGACCAGATGGGACATGCCATTGGCGATGGCGCTGCTGTTTTTCGACATCGCACCGTTTGACCGAAGAGGCTGGCAGCTGACGTCACCTGTCATAGGTGCTGAAAGTGTCCGCCATACGCTTCTTGTTGGAAAACCTCCCCCAGCCGACCCGAGAGGTCGTCATCACCCATAGGCGGCTGGCCGATCAGAGCGTCCTTGCCGCGCATGAAAAGGGCTGGGCCGGCTGCCTGGATGGTTTTTCCAGCTACCTCGGCAGGTACGATGCCGGTTTGCGCTGTGTCAAAGCCGAACCTCCAGGAGAACGCTATCCTGCGGGTCCGTTCATCAACAATGGACTTGTCAACAACGGACTTGGAGCATGAAACAGATCGCCATTATTCAGGGGCACCCCGATCCGGCAGGCGGGCACCTTTGCCACGCACTGGCTGATGCCTACGGCGATGGCGCACGGGCCGCCGGACATAGCGTCACGATCATTGATGTGGCCCATATCGATTTTCCGCTGCTGCGCAGTCAACAGGACTGGGACGCTGGCCGCAGCGCAACCCCGCCGGGCCTGCTTGCAGCGCAGGACAGCTGCATTGCCGCAGACCACCTTGTGCTGATCTATCCCCTGTGGTGCGGCACCATGCCTGCGCTGCTCAAGGGTTTCATTGAACAGGTTTTTCGTCCGGGTGTTGTCCCCAGCCAGGATAAAACTCTCCCCAGGGGCCTGTTGAAAGGCAAATCCGCCCGGATCATTGTGACCATGGGCATGCCGGTTCTTGCCTATCGCTGGTATTTTGGTGCCCACAGCCTGAAAAACCTGCAACGCAACATTCTGGGGATGGTCGGCATCAAGCCCGCCCGCAGTTCACTGTTTGGAATGGTCGAAAATGCCAATGACAAAAAGCGCCAACAATGGTTTGATTCGATGCGAACCCTCGGTGGCAAAGCCATTTGATTTCCGTCTGCTCAGGCAGAGCATTTGAGAGAGTTACAAACCCCGCAATCGGTGAAGGACCATGGCAGTTGTGACGTATCTGCCAGCGAAATCAGCCTCATATCCGAACAGCACAGCACCGTGTATCAACCGACAAAAGACAACCCCACGCCGAGCAATGCTGATAGGCCCAGCACCCGCAGGATGCCCCAGTGAAACCATAACATCAGCACGCCGCTGAGCAGGGCCAGCGCAATCACCCGCCAGTCGAGTGTGGCAATATCGGGTTGCCAAAGGGTCACCGGCCGATAGCGGGTCGGCGTGACATCGCGAAAGAACACATGCAGCGCAAACCAGATCGACAGGTTGAGGATGACACCCACGACGGCTGCCGTGATGGCTGACAATGCCCCCTGCAGGCGCGGCTGCGCGCCGATCCAGTCGATATAGGGTGCGCCGGCAAATATCCACAAAAAGCAGGGCGCGAAGGTCGCCCATAGCGTCACCACAGCGCCAGCCAGGCCAAGGCCAAGACCGCCCTGCCCGTAGGCTGAAAGAAAGCCGACAAATTCCGTCACCAGAATCAATGGCCCGGGTGTGGTCTCGGCAAGTCCGAGCCCATCCATCATGGCGCCGGCCGTCAGCCAGCCATAGTGGTGCACCACGTCCTGCGCCATATAGGCCAGCACCGCATAGGCGCCGCCAAAGGTGACAACGGCCAGCCGCGAGAAGAAAAACCCCAGTTGGCTGAGGATCGGCTGCCCCGACAAGGCTCCCACCAGCAGGAGCGGCAGCCACCAGATCACCAGCCAGGACAGCACCGTCATCAGCGTTTTAACTGGCGCCACCGTGATGGTTTGCTTCTTGCCTGACGATTGCACCGGCCTGGAACTGGTGAAAAAGCCATAGAGCGCCGCCAGAAAAATGAGCAACGGATAGGGCAATTGCAGAAAGAATATGCCGACAAAGGCCAATGCGGCGATGACCCAGTGGCCCGGTCGGTTCAGCGCCCGTTTGGACACGCGCAGCAATGCCTCGATCACAATCACCACGACGGTTGCCTTGATGCCGAGAAACAGCGCCGCAACCAGCGGCACATTGCCAAGCATCGCATAGATCACCGCAAGCGCTGCGATAACCACAGCGCCCGGCACGACAAAAAGCAGTCCCGCGACAAGGCCGCCGGCAACCCCATGCAGCCGCCAACCCGCATAGGTTGCCAGTTGCATGGCTTCTGGCCCGGGCAAGAGCATGCAGAAGCTGAGGGCATTGAGAAATTGCTTCTCGGACAGCCAGCCCTTTTCCTCAACCAGCATGCGATGCATCAGGGCAATCTGCGCTGCCGGACCGCCAAAGGACAGGATGCCTATCCTGCCGAAAACCGGTGTGATTTCGGCAAGACTGTGAGAAGGATGCGGCGCATTCACCGCCACGTCACTATCAGCCATCACATCAACTCCGCGACGCAGTTGCAGGCCAATCATGGCCTTCGTCAGTCGCATCACGCGCCCACCGGTAGAATGCATCGTATAAATCCATGCCGGCATCCAGTTGCGCCAGATCATCGCGCAGCATGCGTGACAGGCCAAGAGAAGCCGCAAGCAACCCGGCAGCCTGCGGCGCCAGATCATGGCGGTTGGTATCGGCACCGCGTACAATCAGGGCCAACCGATCGAGTGCCGGAGTGGACAGTTTGAATTCCTCGATCATCGTGTCGAAGGTGCAAAACTCACCGCGATGGCTCCAGAATACGTTTTCCACATCGAATGGCGTCGCATTGAACCGGTCCGCGACATCAAGCACCTCGGATGGCGCAACATAGAGAAACAGCGCATTGGAATCGACAAAACGCCGGATCAGCCACGGACAGGCAATGCGATCAATCTTCGGTCGTTGTCGGGTTACCCAGACAGTCCTGCCCTGCGGGTTGCGCGCCGGCAGTATTTCCTGTGGCACCAATGGCAGGCCAGCCTCGCGCCAACGTACAATGCCGCCTTCCAGCGTTTCAACTTGCAAACCCTGGTCCCGCAGGATGGCAGCAGCGCCCTGCGAAAGCTTCAGACCCTTTTTGCAGTAAATGACAATCCTTCGACCCCTGAGTTGGCTGGCAAGGGCAAGAATATCGTCGTGGGGATGACGAAAAGCTGTGGGAATAAATCTGGGATCCTCGTCAAATGCCTCATCAACGCTGACATCAATCAGCACGGGTGCTCCGGGCGTTCCTACAAGACGGGACAGTTGCGATACAGTAATTTCAGTGGGCGACGACATGGCGTATCCTTACCTCGATTTGTTATGGCTGGATACGAAACTTGAGCTGTCGCCTCACGGGGTGTTCGTGAACCCCATGGCCCATCCATTGCAAAAATGTCAGTGCGACGTCAACCCCGTTCTTGCTTTTTGACCTGATGGCGAGCGGCCCTGGCTTAGCCTGCGAGATTGCCGAACCTCGCATTTGACACAATCAGGCCTGGCGGTGAGTCTGCACTTCAAACATCACAGCAACCCGTCTATGCTGCAGCCTGAAACGAGGAGGAACGCATGACGAATTCATTGGATCGCGACAGTGCTGAATGGCAGTTGCGGGTTGATCTGGCTGCAGCATTTCGACTGGCGGTGCATTTTGACTGGCACGAATCTGTCGGAAATCATTTCTCTGCGGCCGTCAGCCCTGACGGCAAGACATTTCTTCTCAATCCGCGCTGGCAGCATTTTGCCACCATCAAGGCCAGCGATCTGCTGCTGCTCAATGCCGACGATGAGGATATCATGAATCGCCCTGATGCGCCGGATGCCTCCGCCTGGTCCATCCATGGCGCTGTTCACGCCAAGGTGCCGCAGGCACGCGTGCTGCTGCATTGCCATGCGCCCTATGCCACAACGCTGTGCACCTTGAAGGATCCAGCCATCAAGCCCATCGATCAGAATACTGCACGGTTTTACAACCGTTGCGCCATTGACCTGAATTTCGGCGGCATTGCCGATGACGTGGCGGAAGGCAAACGCATTGCCGAGGCCTTCGGTAATCATGGCAGCATGATGATGGGCAATCACGGCATCTCCGTTGCAGCGCAGAGTGTGGCGGAAGCCTTCGAGGATCTCTATTTTCTCGAGCGGGCAGCCAAAACCATGGTGCTGGCCTATTCCACCGGTCAGCCGCTGAATGTCATGGATGATGAATTGGCCGAAAAGACCGCGGCAGGATGGGACGCTGTCCGGGAATCCGGATTTGCCCATTTCGATTATCTCAAAAGCATGCTCGACCGCACGGATCCGTCCTACAAGACCTGACAGAACATTCCGGTCATTTGCACGCCTGAGTGAATTGCGGCATCAAGGTCGCAATCTGATGGTGTATGACCGGGTGGATCGGCAATGGCAACGCAACAATCGTCTGTCGAAACCCAAACTATTTGATATTCCAAGTAAGCGCCAGGAGAACCTGCCTAGGATTTATAGCGAGAGACAGTGATCATTGGCGACTAGAGGGTATTTTGGTGATGGCGCACTAATTTCCTTGGAATCAGGGAAAGCGCGATGGGGCTTGGGTTCTACACGGTAAGGCTACGACTCTTGAAATTTGTCGCATAGATCAGCCGCTTTGCGTTTTCAGCGCTCCACCTAGGTAGAGCCGCCACGAACATCCGCTATAGATAAACCGACAGACCATCGAACATCAACGTTTGCGGCATCGCAAGCTCGCCGCGCAATATCCACCCCGAAGCGAGGCCAAAAACCCGCTAATCCAAGCTACAAGTTTGGCCAAATATTCTGACGGCAGACAAACAGGGAGAAATCAGTGCAATTAAAGAGAGTTTTCATTTTGGCCGGCGTCTTATTCGCCGAAGCAACTTCTTTTGCGTACGCCCGCGAGATGCACCCATTCCCAGATCAAAATGGGTGCATTCTGAATTTCTCCTATTCCGCAAAGCCTACGTTTGCGGTGATCTGGACTGGAGGATGCATCGACGGCAAAGCCGAAGGCACCGGAATAGGCGTCCTCTACGAAAACCTTTCGGGCGTCTGGTTTATGCAGTTCATCGGAAAAATGCATCAAGGCCGTATGGCGGGCGACAAGGTCTATGTTCAGGGTTCGGACAGCGCTCGTGGGGTGTTTTCGGTTGCTGGAGGCGAGCGGCGCGGTGAAGGCAAGATGATTTACGAAAGCCCTAAGCGCGGGCCGGTCGTCGCACAGTTGCAATTTGACAAGGATGAACCGGTCTCGTCGGTGTTCTCCGACAAAAAGGCCGATAATCCAGAGGCATATGACGCCTATGCAAAGGAATTTGAGAGATGGCGCTCCCTGATGGTGCCCGAACTGGGTCTGAACGGGGCCTGCGACGCATGGGATCACATTGAAACTGTCGCGACTGCGCTTGCTGCCCATTCGGCTAAGTCGGCGAAAGAACTGTTCAACTGGCCGCCTGGTCCCGAATGGATCAAGGAAGACTGCAATAACCGGGCAATTCAGATAGAGGGTGTGACAGCTGGCGATGGCGCTGCTGAATTTGCCGCCTCGCCGACGGAAGCCGTTTTCAATACCTGGCGGCGCAACGAGGGCGTTGTGGAGGCTACACGAGCTCTACCCGATGCTGATATCGCTGTTCTCGGCGATCATGCATATGTAGATATCCTGAATGAATATGACCATTGCACATTTCATGTTGAAAATCGCAGATCAAAAAATGGCCGGGCGCAAGAGAATGCATTCTATGAAAAGATCATTTTGAAGGCTTTTGCCTCTTTGGGGATAGAACCATTTGTCCTTGATTTACATCATGCACTGAGTTCTGGAGCAAAATTGCCAGATGGAACCAGCAATTTTGACGTGCTTCAATCAGGAGAGGTTCAGATATACAAAAAGGCAATCGAATATCCGCTTTTTGGCAACCCTGACAATCCAGAGAATCCAAGTATCATTGGCGCAATCATCCGAAGACAGGTCGCACTTCTCGAGCTTGGGATTATTGACGTCAAGCAAGAAGGAAAGGCGGTTAAAGTGATCTTGCTGCAGGGCTGCCGTTGAAGCCGTGGACAACGACCTTTCTGGGGCAGGCAGCCAGACCGAGACTGAGTGCCACATGGACCTTTCCCGTGCGGCTGGGCACAAACACGATAACGATCTCTGATCAAATGTCGTTGTCGTACATCAAGGACTTTAGAAAGAACGAGAAAGCTGTTCCCTAAGAATGGGTGATTGAGACCTCCGAGAAGAATTCCTAACCATCTGAATTCACTCATGGAACGAAGCTTTGGAAGTATTTATTTTCGCAAGATAACGGGTTCTTCGGTGCTGCTTCCTTGCAATTCGATTTGTGCTTTGTATTGTGATTCACTACTCCAAAACGTTGATTTGGAGCAGTGAAGTCTCGGGACGTCGTGGAAACCGGTCAGAGCGACATGTTTCGCTCCAGGCTCGATCAGATCCTCGACATGGGCCATGAGAAGGTGGTGCTTGCGGAGGCCTTTCTTCGCCCGCTTTGGCTGGCTGGATTTGCCCCGATGACGTGGCCGAAGCCTTCGAGGATCTCTATTTCCTCGAACGCGCTGCCAGGACCATGGTGCTGGCCTATTCCACCGGCCAGCCGCTGAACGTGATGGATGATGAACTGGCCGAAAAGACCGCGGCAGGCTGGGACGCTGTCCGGGAATCCGGATTTGCCCATTTCGATTATCTCAAAAGCATGCTCGACAGCACGGATCCGTCCTACAAGACCTGACAGAACATTCCGGTCATTTGCACGCCAGAGTGATTTGCGGCATCATGGTCGCAATCTGATGGTGCATGACCGGGTGGATCAGCAATGGCAACGAAAGAATCCTCTGTCGAAACCTATACGATAAAAGACCTGCGGGCATTCAAACTGTCCAAGGCACTGACCAGTGTTTTAAGTCATAGCTTCCTGTCAGATGGCGGTAATGGCTTGTTTGAAATAACACCGCTAACATTTCTTTCAACCACCCACTTCGAAGAAGGCTTATCAGACACTGCGGCCACGGCCTTTGGCGATCTCTTTGAGCTTGTTGGATTTGACCCGGTCTCAGAAGAGGACAAACTCCGGATTAATTCTTCGGACACACCCGTTTCAGTCGGTCTCTATCAGGCGTTTGAACGCGCCAGCCAATTGAGGAAGATGACCTCAGGCAAAGATGAGTATATTGGCTTGCGTCACGTCTTATTTTCGTTCTTCACCTCCACCGACGAACCATTGTTTGAAGATGTGAACAGAATTCTCAATGATACTCTAGTGGATAGGCAGCAGGCCATCAAAGCCATCGCGGCCTATTGTCTCGAATACGCCGAGAAGGAGGAAAACCAGGATGCCTGGGACAAGATTCTGGCTGATCTGGAGCTGAAGAGAGACGAACTGGAAATAATCAAAGCCGCTATCCGGCGTGCCGATGAAATCGCTGTTTTGCAGGCCGACGACCCGTGGAGCGAGGACGCAATTGACCGCTCTGGCGCAGGCAATGAGGCCGAGGCTTTTGCCGCCATGATATGTGCCAGAGATTTCCATCCGCCGCTGGCCGTCGGCGTGTTCGGCGACTGGGGATCGGGCAAGTCCTTTTTCATGAAGCTGGTCCACCAGGCAATCACCAGACGGACAAAACGTGCTGGTGACATTGAACAGATCGGTGGTTCTGAAGATGCGAACGACAATGAGATATCTTTTCTGAAACACATTGTCCAAATCCGCTTTAACGCCTGGCATTATGCGGAAACCAATCTGTGGGCGAGCCTGGTCGATCATATTTTCACGTCGCTGGATGGCTGGGCAAAGGCGCACAACAGCATTCCCGAAACCGAGAAGGTCTTCAGGAAGCTCACGTCAGCGAAAAAGCAGACCGTCGAGGCTGTCAGGACATTGGTTGATAAGCGTCTGGAGAAACAGGACGCCGAAAAGAGACTGAAGACAGCAGAGCAGGAATTGGCTGAAAAACGCAGTGCCTTGGAAAAGGAGCCTGCCACTTTTGCAAAATCGGCCTGGGAGCAGGTTTTCCACGATGCCGACCAGAAGACGGCGATGAAAAATGCGGCTCAGACGCTCGGACTGGGGGATCTCAGCGATAGCACTGAGGATCTTGCGTCGGCTGTAAAGGGGCTCGACGGAGAACTCGTCCGGTTCGAAACCCTGCGGTCCGGTGTCGTCCGATCTCTGACCCTGCCCATGGCAATCATCGCAATTACGGGCGGCATCATTGTGCTGCCACCGCTCTTTGCTTTTCTGGCAGACCGGATCAATGACGGCCTGTCACCGATCGCCGCGGCAATCTCCGGTGTCTTTGCTCCCGTGGCGCTGGCCCTGTCATGGGCCGCCGGCCACACCCGCAAGGCCATGAGCGTGGTCAAGGGTTTCCGCTCCCGGTTCGAACAGCAAATCGAGCAGCAAAGCGCGGTGCAAAAAGAGCGGGAAGAACTGGCTCAAAAGGAATTGGCACGCGCTGAGGTCGCGGCTGAGGAGGCACGTGAACAGCTTTCGAAGGCCACCGCAAAGGCCATGGCAGCTTCCCGCGCCTACCATGACCAAACGGACGATGGCCGGGTCCTGCGCTTCGTTCGCGATCGGGTGATGGGAGGGGAATATTCAAAACAATTGAGTTTTGCAGCAATTGTTCGCAAGGATTTTGAAGAACTCAGCGCTCTGATGACCCGAGACGGAGAGACGCAAGATGCCGCTGAAGAGCGCCAGCTGCTCGCAAAACACATTGAGCAATTGATTTTGAAAAGCGGCGACCTTCTGGAAGATGCGGAAAAGGATACGCTTCAGGAAATCAGCGCCGTGCCGAGCCAGCCAAAAGCGGTTTTTCAGCGCATTGTACTCTATATCGACGATCTGGACCGTTGCCCGCCGGAACAGGTCATCAACGTCCTGCAGGCAATTCATTTGCTCCTGAGTTTCCCGCTGTTCGTCGTATTTGTCGCCGTTGACGTGCGCTGGCTGCGCAAATCTTTGACAACCGAATATGCCGGACTTCTGGGCGGTGGAAACGGTGCGGACGGAACGGCAACAGCCAGCGACTATCTGGAGAAAATCTTTCAGTTGCCCTATTGGGTGCGTGCCATGGAACCCGATGGTACAAGACAGATACTGCGTGACCGCATGGGGCCGGAAAAGGCAACATCGCGCAATCCGGCAGACCCGTCTTTTGCCGTTGATATGGAGCACCCTCCGGAACCGACGGGCAAGGGGCCAGGCGTACCCGCGCTCGAATCCATTGTTGATCCCGGCACATCCGTGCCGACCTCGCCTGACCAGCAATCAGCGGTGTCCCTCGACCTGACAACTGAGGAAAGAGCGTTCATTGAAGAGATCGCCGAGACGCTCGATGGATCGCCACGGCGCACTTTACGCTTCATCAACAGCTACCGGATCATCAAGGCCAGCCTTGACGACGATGCTTTGACGTTACTTGAAGAGCAAGGGTTTGCCGCACTGGCGACACTTCTGGCCATCAGCGTCAGCGCCGATGAAGCCTATCCGCTGATTGTCTCCGCCCTGACCTCAGGCAAGGCAAATGACACGGCAGCCCTGAAACTGGTGTTTGATGAGGCCGATGGGGTGTCGGCACCAGTGAGCAAGCGGATCCACGAGGCGCTTGACCGCCTGGATGGTCACGGCGTCGATTGGGCGCAGATGACACAATATAGCGCAATGGTGGCGCGCTTTGCCTTTCACCGGGCCAATGGCGCAACGGAACCGACAGATGCGCCACTGGCTTGACCTATTGAAGCCAGTCAGGATTCCGCACGCCACTTGATCGAACATCCCATGGACGCGGTTTGCTCCTGCGGGCCTTTTCCGGTGGCAGCGACCATGCGCATGGCATTGAGCAACTCGGGCACCCGGTCGGTGGCATCGCGCATGCCGGCACTGTCGAGCCGGCCACGATATTGCAATTCGCCCCTGTTGTTGAAGCCGAAGAAATCCGGCGTACACACGGCGCCATAAGCCTTTCCTATACTCTGGTCCTCATCGACCAGATAGGGAAAGGTGAATCCATGCTGAGCGGCAAATTCCTTCATGCGTTGAGGGCTGTCCGCCGCGTAACTCCGATAGTCGTTCGACATGATGGCCACAACGCCCACACCTTCTTTCTGCAGGGCAATCGCATCTTCAACCAGACGATCAATCACGGCCTTCACATAGGGGCAATGATTGCAGATAAAGGCCACCAGCAGTCCCTTTTCACCCATCGCCTGGTCAAGACTACAGGCATTTCCATCCGGATCACGCAGCGTAAATTGCGGTGCTTTCCAGCCAAAATCACAAAGGGGCGTATCAACCAGCATTGGGCATGTCCTCTCTCATTTCCTGGCGCTCGGGGGCGGCCTCGAACCTGTTCATGGTGCATGATACCAGCGCCTTTCTCCTGTGTCTCGGTGTCCTTTGCCGCACGTGTGATTGACTGGAAGTGAATCTTCACTCTGATGGCGAATCCGGCTCTGAGAATCTGAATCAAAGAGAGTTGTCAACCGGCTGATTTTCCAACCGAAAGCGGACTGTTCCCCAATTGGCATTGAAGAATATATACCATTTTGGTATGAAAGATATAACCATTTGTCTTGATAAGAAGAGTCCGCGAGGGGAACAAGTGCATGTTTGATACTGAATATTCCTTTGAGGAACTCCCCCTGTTGGTCGGTACCATCGAAGTCACATTTTGCACCGGAACGGCTCTGCTGGAGGGAGACGTGGGCGCCCATGATTACGGTTTTTCTGTCACCGGCATCGAACTGGATGGCAATCTTCTGGGCAACTATCGAGACAAACGCACCCTCCAGATTTCAGAGGGGCATGACGATCCATTCTGCGCCCTGCTCTTTCAAAAACTGGCCAGCCGCCTGCAGGCAGACCGCTGTGCTGCGGACCATTATTACACGGCCCTCGCCGATCATATCCGCAGCGCAGCCTGATCGACCGCACGGTTGCATACAGGCGCTGTGCATATCGATCGAATTCAACAAAGATAAATCGCTGTCGCTCACGCAAACATGTATGTTGTTTTCAATCATATTTTTACCGGGGAGGACTACAAATGGGTACAGCCGCGATCTTCTGTCTGCGCATGTCGGTTCTCTATGCATCAATCGCCATGGCCGGCGGGCTCTATATGGCCATTTCAGGTGATCATACGGCCGCCGTTGCCCATGCCCATCTGGCGATCATCGGATGGTTCGGCCTGCTGTCTACGGGCTTTGTGTTCCGCAATTTTCCGCAGGTCGGGCAAGGCAATACCCCATGGATCATTGCAATGCTGCTGGCCATCGGCCTTCCCGTCATGGTGATCGGCATTACCTTCGTGAGCTATGAGAATAGGTCGATGGAGCCGCTTGCGATACTGGGCTCGCTGGCAGTGTTTCTGGCCGTTTTGATGCTGACATTCCGCCTGTGGACGATCAAGCTTTCATAGCAAACCGTGGCCAGCTGTCCGCGACAGCAAGATTATGACAGAACCGCAAGGGACCTTCATTGCCAACCCGCAACTTTCCCTCAAACCAGGGAAAAGAGCCGCAATATAGTTATTCCTGTTTGATACGGAACAAAGAACGTTTTTCGTTACAAACTATTCTCCCCCTATCAGCTCACTTGAGAGGCTGATCAAGGAGAGAAGATATGATTACACGCCGTACCGCGCTGATGGGTGCCGCATTTGCGGCCGCCGCTCCTGCTATTGCCGTGCAAAGGGCTTCCGCAGATTCTGAAACGATGACGCCTGTTGGGGCCAAGGTTGATCTTGCCAATATGCCGCGCCGCAAAGTGGAGCTGGTTGCCCCACCCTTCGTGCATGCGCATGAACAGGTTTCGACCCAGCCCCCCTCCGTTGTCGAATTCGAGATGACCATCATCGAGAAGGAAGTTGAAGTTGACGATGATGGCACGATGATGCAAGGCATGACGTTTGACGGCTCCATACCCGGACCATTGATGGTGGTTCATGAGGGCGATTACGTCGAACTCACTTTGCTCAATCCGCCTGAAAACCTGATGCAGCACAACATCGACTTCCATGCCGCGACCGGTGGTCTGGGCGGCGGTGCGCTGACTTTGGTCAACCCCGGCGAAAAAACAGTTCTGCGTTTCAAGGCAACACGGCCGGGCACATTCGTCTACCATTGCGCACCCGGCGGTCCGATGATCCCATGGCATGTCGTATCCGGCATGAGCGGCGCAATCATGATCCTGCCGCGCGAAGGCCTGAAAAACGAAAAGAATGAACCGGTCAGCTATGACAAGGTCTACTATATCGGTGAAAACGACTTCTATATTCCGAAGGATGAAAACGGCGATTACATGCGCTTCGAAGATGCCGGCAGCGCCTATGGCGACACGGTTGAGGTGATGAATGGCCTGATCCCGACCCATGTGGTCTTCAATGGCAAAGCCGGTGCTCTGACTGGTGACAATGCCCTGAAATCAAAGGTTGGCGAGACTGTCCTGATTGTGCATTCGCAGGCCAATCGCGATACGCGACCCCATCTGATCGGTGGTCATGGCGATCTTGTCTGGGAAACCGGCAAGTTCAACAATCCGCCGGAACGCGATCTTGAAACCTGGTTCATTCGTGGCGGATCCGCTGGTGCAGCGCTCTACACGTTCCGCCAGCCCGGCGTCTATGCCTATGTCAACCACAACCTGATCGAGGCGGTCAATCTCGGCGCAACAGCCCACGTCGTTGTTGAAGGTGAGTGGGACAATGACCTGATGGCACAGGTCGTCGCACCAACGGCCTATGGTGACATGCATATCAGTAAAAAAGCATTGCCATAATCGTCTGATCCCAGCCTTTCGGCGGCGCGTTGCCTTGGCGGCACGCCGCCCCATGCGGAGCAAGGACATGCATTCAATCTTCAAAGCAAAAACAGCGGCCATCCTGTCGGTTTTATATCTGGCAACGACGGCCATCGCCGTATCACAGGACGTGTCCCTGCCCGAACTGGTCACAGTATCGTCGGGCATGCATCAATACCGTGCGTCCGGTGAATTTCTGCGCAGCGGCGTTCCCGCAGACGCCCCTGTGCTTGCCATTTCCATGCCCCGGTCCTTTGATATCATGAAGTATCAGGTTTCGGTGGAAGCCTACCGAAGCTGCGTTAGCGAGGGCGCATGCGGCGAGGCGCTGGCGAACCGATCCCAGAAACCGGATCATCCAGTCACCGGCATCAGCTTCACCAATGCCTTGGAATACGCCCGATGGCTGAGTGCCAAGACCAATGTCAAATGGCGTTTGCCAACTGACGAGGAGTGGTCCTATGCCGCCGGCAGTCGTTTCGTCGACGATTCCCTTGGCGCCAGAGAAGACCCGGAAAACCCTGCCCTGCGCTGGCTGCTCAAATATCAGAAATATGCCGATCTGGAATCTGAACAGACATTGCCCGTCAAACCGCATGGGGATTTTGGCGCCAATGAAAATGGCATCTACGATATGTCCGGCAATGTGTGGGAGTGGACGCAAACCTGCTACCAGCGTTCATCCATCGATCTGGATGGAAAGGTCAGAGCGGACGGAACCGCCAATTGCGGTGTGCGGATCGCCGAAGGCCAGCACCGCGCCTACATCACCTACTTCGTCCAGGATGCCAAAGGCGGCGGCTGTTCCGTCGGCGCACCACCGACCCATCTGGGTTTCAGACTGGTCAGGGACGACAAAGCCGGTACAGCTCTTGGACTGATCAATCGATGGTGGGATTCCCTGTTGGGCAAAGATTAGTTGATTTGTCGGAAATTTGTGTCGGTTTTGCATCCATGCCAAACTGTAACAACTGATCCAATAGGTTATGAGAACACAAAAGGGTGGGCCACAGCGGCCCGCCCTTTTTTTGAATATCAGGTTTAGGTCAGATTACTTCGCAGCGTCATATTCGGCGAAAATATCCTGGAAACGCGATTTGGCCTTGCCCTTTTGCTTGACGGCTCTGGCTGCATCGATATTTGTCGGCTCACCAACGGAAATCAATGCTATCATCCCCATGCCGTAGTGAGGGGTGCATTTAACCCCGTAGACGCCATCCTTTTCGACGGTGAGCACGTAATCCTTGTTCATTTTGCTTTTGAACTCTTCGACACCGTCGGGAAGCATGCCGTCAATCGACTCGACATTGTGCCCCTTGTCTGTTGCTACAAACGTGATGACATCCCCCGGTGCGGCCATGATCAGATCAGGCTGAAAAACCATTCCACCCTTTTCACCCTTGTTGAGCATCAACACTTCAATATCCGCGGCATTGACGGCGGGCATAGCACCCAGCAAACCTGCAGTCAGCAGTGTTGCGATCCATAATCTCTTGCGCATAATGTACCCTTTCATGGTAACATCTTTTGGTGGCGCATGAATAACACTGGTCAGGGGCTGCGAATTTGATCTGCAACAAACTCAAAAGAGGTTTCCCGGGCCGTGCTTGATGTTTCTCTGATCGCCGATCTTCCGCCCTTTGTCGGCATAGAGCGCAATGCCCTTGGCACCCTGCTTTCACATGCCAAATCAAAGCATTATGAAAAGAACAGCGCTGTATTCGACCAGGGCGACCCCGCCCGCTCATTCTTTCTTCTGCTGGATGGACACATCAGGGTGGTGCGCATGGCGCCCGATGGCGAGCAGATCATCGCCAGATATATTTCTAGTGGAGAATTGTTCGGTATCGCACAGGCTCTGGGCCGCGATAGCTATCCCGCCAATGCCATCGCGGCGGTAGACTGCATCGCCCTGGCGTGGCCGTCATCCCTGTGGCAGGAAACCGTGGAAAAATATCCATCCTTTGCCAGCAACACTTACAAGACCGTTGGCTCGCGCCTGCAGGAGGCTCAGGACCGGATCGTCGAAATGGCAACCGAACGGGTGGAACAGCGCGTCGCGAATGCCATTTGGAAACTGGCCAATCAGACCGGCATCAAAACCGATGAAGGTCTGTTGATCGATCTGCCGATTTCGCGTCAGGATATTTCGGAAATGACCGGGACGACTTTGCATACGGTCTCACGGCTTCTCAGCGCCTGGGAACACAATGGTCTCGTCAAAAGCGGACGGCAGAAAATTACCGTGACATCAGGGCACAGACTGAAACTCCTGGCTGACGGCCATCGGGAAAGATGATTTCCCCGGCAATGCTCAGTTGAAGCATCCCTGCATGCCGCAGAATTTCCCGGGCCACTTTCCAAAGTTTTGGCATCTTCGAGAAGCAGCATCTTGCAGGGGTACGCCCGTCTTCGGTGTTACCCTCCTGCTCCAGTCCCATCTTAAATGGATTGGTTAAAAGCACTGTCATTTACTTCCAAGGACAAGTCGGGTTAAAAAAAACGGACTTTATAAAACAATATATTTGCCAAGCACCTGAATATTAAGCAATTTCAATGCATATGGGGCCAGCAACGCACTGTTTTCAGTTGTTTTGCCGGAACAGAATGGGTTTTTGATTGCAACCATGGCGCAGCAGGACAAATTGCATGCCGACATAATCGTGGTCGGCGCAGGCATCGTCGGGCTTTCCACGGCATTCCTTTTGCAGCAACAAGGCTACGGCGTTGTGGTGCTGGACAGGAAGGGGCCTGTCGCAGAGGCTTCACGCGGCAATGCGGGGGCCTTTGCATTTTCCGACATCATACCGCTGGCAACACCCGATATCGTTCGCAAGTCACCCAAATGGCTTTTTGATCCTCTCGGACCGCTTTCCATTCCGCCACGCCATGCGCTGAAAATGGCGCCCTGGATGCTGCGTTTCCTGTTGGCCTCAAGACCGCGGAGACTGGAACGCGGCATAAGGGCTCAAACCGACCTGATGGGACTTTCCAAACGAGCGCTGCTGCCGTTCCTGAAAAAGACCGGCACGGGCGACATGCTGCGACACAAGGGCAATCTGCAGGTTTACGAAAGCCGCAGAGAATTTGAGGCGTCCCTGCCCTTTTGGGATGCGCGCGCACGCTGCGATATTCCCTTCGAACATATTCATGGCGCCTATGTCATATCGGATATTCAGCCGGGACTGCACAAGCGCTTTGTGGCGGCGACTCTGACACCCGAGTGGTATTCCGTAGCGGACCCGCTGGATTACGCCCTGGCCATTGCCGACACCTTTCGTCAAAGGGGTGGCAGGATCGAAATTGCAGAAGCCAAATCCATTTCAGTCGATGCCAGGGGCACCACCGTTGAATGTGTCGGCGGACAAACCGTTTCGGCGGCCAAGACGATTATCTGCGCCGGTGCCTGGTCACACAGGCTTGCGCGCAGCATGGGCGACCGGATACCGCTGGAAACCGAGCGGGGCTACAACACAACCCTGCCCCACGCCCAATTCGACCTGCGCATGCAAATCACTTTTGCCGGGCACGGATTTGTGGTCTCACGTCTGAGCAGCGGCATACGCGTCGGCGGGGCTGTTGAATTTGGCGGACTTACCGCACCTCCCGATTTTCGGCGGGCCGACCTGTTGCTGGCAAAGGCAAAGGCCTTCCTTCCCGACCTGGAGATTGAAGGCGGCACGCAATGGATGGGTTTTCGTCCGTCTTTGCCGGATTCTCTGCCCGTCATAGGGTCGTCCCGGCGCAGCAAGAACGTTCTTTATGCATTCGGCCATGGCCATCTCGGATTGACCCAGTCAGCGGGAACAGCTGAATTGATCTGCCAGCTTGTCGCTGGAGACGATCCCTCCATAGATCTGCATCCCTTTCGTGCCAGCCGGTTTTAAAGCGCCATGGTGCGGGTTTCAGCCGGCGAAACGCTGGAGATTGAATTGCTGGCCGACTACCCCCGTATCTGGGTTTCATTGTCACAATATCTGGCAACTGGCCGTTGGCATGATGCTGCCGTTGCGCTAGAGCGCTTCGCCATCAAATGCTTCCATTTGATGATGAAGCGCTCTAACGCTTCCCGCCTTGCAGGCTGCATCAGCAGTCGGGACCTGCGTAAACGCGCGCTGTGGACAGGCTGCTGGTTCCATGGCAGGGGTTCAATCCGGAACAAACAAAAGGACAACTCCATGACAGCGGTGCCCACAAAGCTGCCTGCCCACCCGTATACCCACATTGGCACGGATTTCGACAACATGCCGGATGATCCGAAAGCATGATGCGCGACAAGGAAAATAGGTCTGGGCAGCCATTATTGGTCATCTTCGACTGCGACGGCGTTCTCGTTGACAGCGAATTGGCCACCAATGCGGTGATCTCCGCAAATCTTGCGCGTTACGGACTTTCTCTGTCTGCAAAGCAGTGCAAGGAGCGCTTCATGGGCGGCCAGATGATTGATGTCATGCAGGCTGCTATCGGAATGGGAGCAGCCCTGCCCGCTGGCTGGATCGATGAAATCTACAGCGAAGTCTATACAAGGCTGGAAGCAGGCGTGCCGGTCATTGACGGCATTGTCGACATTCTGGACCAACTTGACCTTGCCGCCATACCCTATTGTGTCGCGTCCAATGGCAGCGAAAAAAAGATGTCGATTACATTGGGTAAAGCCGGATTGTGGAAACGGTTCGGTGATCGCATATTTTCCGCTCATACGATCGGTCATGCAAAACCGGACCCTGGCCTCTTTCTTCACGCTGCCCGTCATTTTGGCATCGCGCCGAATGATTGCGTGGTGATTGAGGACAGCGCCACCGGTGCCAAGGCAGCCCGACGAGCCAGGATGCGCTGTTATGGATATGCCACGGATAGCCACTCGGAAGAACTGGCTGCCGAGGGTGCCCTGTTGTTCCATGAGATGCGTGCGCTCAGCGGCCACCTGATGCTTCACAGCACAAATTCAAGATAGAACAATGATCGCGCCGGGTGCCCCATGCTGATAGCCTGATCCAAATTTAAAAAGACAGATGCAAAATCGCCTTGAAGAGGTCCACATCATGAATAACTACGAAGACGACAACAGGATTCAAATCAACGCCTTGCTGGAAGAAATTAAAGCGGAACTCACGCACGCGCGCGGAAAATTTCCAGGCGACAATGTGACGATGCTGGCCCTGATGGAGGAGGTTGGCGAACTGGCAAAAGCAACCTTTGAAGAGCCGCGCGCCAATGTGCGAAAGGAAGCTGTGCAGGTCGCTGTCATGGCCATACGGGTTGTCCTTGACGGCGATGCGACAATCACGCAGTGGCGGGCTGACAAGGGCCTCGACGCACTCATCTGAAACAGTGCGCCACCCCGAACAATTCAACAGATGACGACTGGCAGAGTTTTCCATGACCGTGAAACAACGCATACGCATTCGACAAACCAAAACCATCCACGACGAATGGGCGAGCCTGAAAATAATCTCCTTTGATTATCTGCGGCGCGATGGTGCCTGGCAGTCATTGCAGCGCGAGAACTATGACTGCGGGCACGGCGCCACAATCCTGCTGTACAACGTCGACAGGCGCACGATCATCCTGACCAGGCAATTTCGGATGGCTGCCTTCACCGATGGCTATCAGGACCTCATGGTGGAAACACCTGCCGGCCTGCTCGACGATGCAACACGGGAAGAACGGATTCGGGCGGAAACGCAGGAAGAGACAGGGTACCGCGTTGGCCCGATCACCAAGGTCTTCGAGGCCTATATGAGCCCCGGAGCCCTGACCCAGAAAATCTATTGTTTTATCGGTGAATACACGCCGCAGGACCGGATTGCCAAAGGCGGCGGCCTAAGGGAGGAAGGCGAGGACATTGAAGTCCTTGAGATGGACTTCGATGCGGCCTACGCAATGATCGCAGATGGACGCATTCAGGACGGCAAGACGATCATGTTGCTGCAACATGCCGCCTTGCATCTTTTTCCTGCGCGTTAAAACACCTGGGGGAAGTCCCCTGGCAAATTACGCAAAGCACGACGGCGTCAATCAACCCGCGTATTGATCTGTCGCGACAATGAGCTGATTGAGAATTCCAGGCTCATTATAGGTATGCCCCGCACCATCAATCACGTGGAATTCCGCTTCCGGCCAGGCCCGGTGCAAATCGAAGGCAGTGCGCGCCGGTGTCACGATATCCTGTCGGCCTTGAATGATTACACCAGGGATATCTTTCAACCGACCACAATCGCGCAAAATCTGTGCTTCCCGGAAGAAGGCCTTGTTCATGTAATAATGATTGCCGATACAGGCGAGCGCCAGTGCATAGGGATCCGAACCGTGAAGATCAGTCAGTTTCTTGTCTGCCATCAAACGACTTGTCTCCGCCTCCCAGAGACTCCAGGCTTTTGCCGCCTCGAGACGTTTGTCTGCATCTGAACCGGCAAGCCGCTTGTGATAGGCGCTGATCAGATCGGCGCGCTCCTCATCAGGTATCGGCTCGATGAATTTTTTCCACTTTTCAGGGTAAAGCCAGGATGCACCGTCCTGATAGAACCACAGCAACTCGGAACGACGCGCCGTGAAGGCACTGTAAATGACAAGTTCGGATACGGACGCGGGATGTGTCTGCGCATAGGCCAAAGCCAGCGCGCTTCCCCAGGCGCCCCCCATGACCAGCCAGCGGTCGATGCCGAATTTCATGCGTAAGGATTCAATATCTTCAACGAGATGCCAGGTTGTATTCGTTTCTGTTTTGGCATGAGGTGTTGATCGCCCACAGCCGCGCTGATCGAACAGCAGCACCCGGTAACGGTCGGGATCGAAGAGGCGACGGTGATCCTCGGTGCATCCGGCCCCTGGACCGCCGTGCACGAAGACCGCAGGCTTTCCAACAGGATTGCCACAGAATTCCCAATAAATCTGGTGCCCGTTGCCCACATCCAGTTTTCCTGAATTATAGGGCTCTAACGGCGGATAGGCTTTACGCAAGTGGATCCTCCCTTTCGTTCCGCGCATATTGCTGACCAAAGATGCTGATCAGTATCTGGCCAATTGCGAAGACCGTGATTGTGGATAAATACATTCCGGTTTCATTGATTCCAACAAATGAAAATATACCATCTTTTCATGATGCGGCTGATATATTCCCAATATTTGCAGCCAGCGCGTTTTCCGAAAACATTCTTGTTCGGCCCCGCCCCCGGTTCGCCACGGTTTCTTGGCTGAAAACCATTTCACACTTTCCCCAAAGCGTTACAGATTTACTGCCACCATAACCCGCATAGGTTGCCTGATGCATCAAGCCGTGTCCGCAAGGCGATCGATCCGACCACTGTCTCTGTGTATCACAACGGGCAAGAATTCCGATCAGCCGCGCTCAAAAAGCGTTTTTGCCATAATCCCGATTCGTTTCTCAACCGCCTCACAGGCCTCGAGTATCATGTCTTCACGAAAGCGGCGACCGACAATCTGCACACCGACCGGAAGACCCTCATTGTAATTGGCGCCGATCAGGCCTGCAGGCAGTCCTATGAAATTGAATACATAGGCGTAGACGGCTGATCCCAAAGCGTCCACGACACCATCAAGGCCCTGGGTATCCCTGTCGAATGCATAGGTTGGATGCGGCAAAAACGGAGTGAGAACGAGAGGGTAATCCTCCAGAAACAGAGACCATTGCCTTGCATAATGGCTGCGTTTCGCCAGACCCAGCAGAAGTTCCTTGCCCTCATAGGCACCAAAATATTCAAAATAATTCTTGAAAATCGCATTGATGGTTTTGCTACCATATTTTGCGATATCAGGCCCCATCAGGGCGTTTATCTCTCCAAAGAGGCAGCGACCGGTCTCCTCGGCAATCTCGCGAACCAGTGGCGGTTCGATTTCCACCAGTTGGTAACCGGCATCGCTCAAGGCGTCGCGCGCGTTGTCCAGCGCCGTTTCCACTGCCGGATGCAAATCGAACTCGAACGTGTTTTTGGTAAAGGCCACCTTGATCGGCCCCTCAACCGGATCACCGTCGAAGGGCAATGGCACCATCCACGGATCGCGCGGATCGGGGCTGATCAGCTCACGCATGGCAAGACGCACATCGCGCACCTCACGCCCGATTACACCCTGAACAGACATCAATTGCGCCAGCAGGCCTCGCTCGGCCGACCCGGAGGGGTTATAGGCCGGCACCCGCCCCAGCGTTGGCTTGACCGATGTGGCGCCGGTTGCAGCGGGTGGAAAGCGCAAGGATCCGGCAATGTCGTTGCCATGGGCCAATGGCCCCATGCCTGACATGACCGCAGCAGCCGCGCCACCTGAAGACCCGCCTGCGGTGGCCCAATCATTCCACGGATTATAGGTGCGCCCATGAAGCTCATTGTCAGTCGTGACACGGAAGGAAAATTCCGGCGTATTTGTCCGGCCAATGATAATGGCACCGGCTTTGCGAAAGTTCGCCACAACGGGTGAGTCTGCCGGCGCAATGATATCCTTGAAGGCCGTCACACCATTTGGTGTTGTCTTTCCCTGCTGGTCGACATTCTCCTTTACGGTCACCGGCACCCCATGCAGCGAACCTTTGGTCCCGGCATTGTCACCTTTGGCGTCCAGTGCCTCGGCCTGGGCAATCGCCTCATCACCCAGATCATCGACCACGGCGTTGATGGCACCATTGCGTTCACGCATGCGTGCAACGGCTGCCGAAACCGCCTGCGCGCAGGACAGCTCCCCTGTCTTTATCGCATCTGCCAATTCGCAGGCGCTGCGTTGCCAAAGTGGACGGTCCGTCATGATCATACCCCATTAAAAAATCTGCGTCACAAGCACACAGCAAGACTTTTGCACGCGGCACGGCTTTTGCACAGGGCAAGGCATTTGCACAGAGCAAGACATTTGCAAATTCGTATCCATATTGAGCACATGCACAATAGAACAATGACGCGTGGACAAGAATGCCTTTGATTTGTATGGAGAGGCGCAGCGCAGCGATACCCAAGAGGCCTTGATGAAGAACAGACGCCATATTGCCCGCCTCGCAGGCTGGTCCATAGTGGTTGCCTGTCTGGTCCTGGCGTTGAAAGGTGTTGCGTGGCGCCTTACCGGATCGGTTGCGCTTTACTCTGATGCGCTGGAATCGGTCATCAACGTGTTTACGGCGTTGCTTGCCTGGGGCGCTATACGCATCAGTCACAAACCCGCTGACAAAGGCCATCCCTTCGGGCACCACAAGGCAGAATATTTTTCCACGGTCATCGCCGGCGTGCTCATTGTCAGCGCAGCGCTGCTGATCTTCAAGGAAGCCATTGCATCGCTGCAGGCACCAAATCCCCTGGGCGCACCGCTCACGGGCATGGGTGTCAATCTTGTTGCGACAATCGTCAATGGTCTTTGGGCCTGGCTTCTCATTTCCGCTGGGCGGCGCGCACGTTCTCCGGCCCTTGCAGCCGACGGACGCCATATTCTCGTAGACGTCGTCACGTCGGTGGGTGTGCTGGTCGGGCTGGTCCTCGTTTTGACAACCGGATGGCTTTTTCTGGATTCTCTCATGGCCATAGCCGTCGGCATTAATGTGTTGCGTGAAGGCTGGAAAGTCATTTCACTTTCAGTCGACGGCCTGATGGATGCGGCTCTCGACGATGAAGAAAGTGAACTCATCCGGCAGACCATAGCCGAGAGCGCAACAGGCGCAATCGAGGTTCACGACATCAAGACGCGCAGCGCGGGACATGTTTCATTCATTGAGTTTCATCTGGTCGTCGACGGGGATATGAGCGTGGCCGACTCGCACGCCATCTGCAATCGCATTGAAGATGCACTGAGCACCAGCGTACCCGGCGCCAATATCACCATCCACGTGGAACCGGATGACGAGACCGAGCAGGACAGTCTTACCATTACCTGAGCTGGATTCAGCTGCGCCCTTCTTCAAGCGCAAAACAGGCGGCTTTTGTGTCTCCATGCAGCTTGAGGACGGGAACCTCCGATCGGCACCGGTCATTGGCAAGACGACATCTCGGGTGGTAGGTACAGCCGCTGGGCGGATCAATGGGATTGGGTATTTCACCTTCAACCGGCTGGCGCTTGCGCCCCGTCATCTCCAGATCAGGAACAGCGTCCAGCAGCATCTTTGTATAGGGGTGCTTTGGATCGCGGAACAGCGTTTTTCCCTCTGCCACTTCCACAAGACGGCCCAGATACAAAACGCCGATGCGGCTTGCCATGTGGCGCACCACCGACAGGTCATGACTGATGAAAAGATAGGTCAGGCCAAACTCGTCCTGCAGATCACGCATGAGGTTGAGGATTTGCGCCTGCACGGACACATCCAGGGCTGACGTCGGCTCATCGCAGACGATAAATTCCGGCTGGGCAGAAAGCGCTCTGGCAATGGCAACACGCTGGCGCTGCCCGCCGGAAAACTCATGCGGGTATTTGGCGCCGTCCTTGGCCGACAGGCCTACTGTTTCCAAAAGTTCATCGACTCGTTTTTCCCAGGCCGCCCTGCCCTCGGCCACGCCAAAGGTACGCAAGGGCTCAGCGATAATGTCCTTGACCCGCCAGCGCGGATTGAGGCTGGCGAAAGGATCCTGGAAAATCATCTGGAAACGGCTTCGCAGCTGGCGCATCGAGGCGCTTCCCCTGGTTGCCACATTGGTGCCGTCAAACAGGATCTGGCCGCCAGTCGGTCTGATCAATCCGACAATCAATTTGGCGATGGTGGATTTTCCGGATCCGGATTCTCCAACAAGGGCAAAGGTCTCGCCGCGGCGAATTTCAAAGGAAACATCATTGACCGCCGTCACGTATTTCTTTTCTTCGTTTTCCAGAACCCGGTTGAGCCAGGGCTTGGAGACGTCAAAATCGCGACTCAGGTTTTCAATTCCGACGAGCACATCCGTCACTGTGGCTTCCCTTCGTCATACAACAGGCAAGCGACGTCGCGTCCCTGATAGGGCCTGCAATCAGGCTGTTCAACGAAGCAACGATCAAAAGCCTCGGGGCAGCGTTTGCTGAAGGCGCAACCGGGCGGAATATCGGTCAGTCGCGGCATGGTACCGGGAATCTGAGTCAGTCGATCCGAATCCTGCATCAAGGTGGGAATCGCCCCCATCAGTCCCTTCGTATAGGGGTGTTTGGCATCCTTGATCACATCACGGACCGCGCCGATCTCGGCGACCCGTCCAGCGTACATGACCACCACGCGGTCAGCAGCCTCTGCAATTACGCCCATATCATGGGTGATCAGCATGATGGCCGTGCCGTGGTCAGCACACATGCGTTTGAGCACATCGATAATTTGCGACTGGACGGAGACATCCAGAGCCGTTGTCGGCTCATCGGCAATGATCAGTTCAGGCTCGACGCACAGCGCCAGCGCAATGACCACCCGCTGTCTCATGCCGCCGGAAAACTGATGTGGGTAATCATCAATGCGCCGCGAAGCGGCCGGGATGCCAACCTGGTCGAGCAACCCTATCGCCCGATCACGGGCCTGGCGCTCGTTCAGATCCATATGGGTGCGGATTGTCTCGATCAATTGCTCCGCAATCGTATAAATCGGGTTGAGTGATGTCAGCGGATCCTGAAAGACCATGCCTATGCGCTTGCCACGCACGCGGCGCATCGCCTCATAGGGCAGATTGTCAATCCTTTGACCGGCAATGCTGATGGTCCCCCCGGCAATGTGCCCAGGCGGCTCGATCAAACCGATAATGGCTGATCCCGTCATCGACTTGCCCGCTCCGGACTCACCAACAACACCCAGCACTTCGCCGCGGGAAATGTCAAAACTGACACGGTCGACCGCAGTCAATATGCCCTTGCGTGTGGGAAACTCGACCACCAGGTCACGAACGGAAAGCAGTGCGTCACTCATCGGATCACCTTAACCGCGGATTGAGCGCATCGCGCAGCCAGTCGCCCAGCAGATTGACAGCCAGAACAAGGATGGCGAGAGCCGCCCCGGGAAATGCGGCAATCCACCATTCGCCCGAGAACAGAAAATCATTGCCGATACGGATCAATGTTCCAAGAGAAGGTTGTGTCGATGGGATGCCAACCCCCAGAAAGGACAGGGTTGCTTCGGTAATTATGGCCAGCGCCAGATTGATCGTTGCGATAACCAGCACAGGGCCCATGACGTTCGGCAACACATGGCTGGCCATGATACGCAGGGGATGCAATCCGATCAGACGGGCCGCCTGAACATATTCCTTGTCTTTTTCCACCAGTGTGGAGGAGCGAACCGTGCGTGCATATTGCACCCAGAACGACAGCCCGATGGAGAACACGAGCACGTAAAATGCCGATTGCTCGCGGTCAATGCCGCCAAATATGCTTCTCACTGATCCGTCGATCAGCAGAGCAATGAGGATCGAAGGAAATGTCAGTTGCACATCGGCAATCCGCATGATGATGGAATCGACCCGGCCGCCCATGTAACCGGCCAGAAGACCGAGAGAAATACCCAGGATGGCGGCAAAAGCGACCGAGGCAAACCCCACAGCCAGCGAAATTCGCGAGCCATAAAGAATGGCAGAGAGAATATCACGGCCCTGATCATCTGTTCCCAGCGGATAGACCGGATTGCCACCCGCTTCCCACATCGGCGGCGTCAGAGAGTCCATCAGATAGAGGCTGGCCATATCGAAGGGATCGTGCGGGGCAATCAACGGCGCAAACAGGGCACCCAGGAATATCAGCAATGTAACGATTGCCGCCGCCATGATGACCTTGGAGCGCGTGAAGGAATACCAGATATCAGAGTCAAAAAACCTGGCCCATAACCCCGGAGGCTTGAGCCTTTCCGAATCCATGGTCATGCCTCAGCTCCTTCAATACGGATGCGTGGGTCGACCATCACATAAAGCAGATCAACAATCAGGTTGATGATAACAAACAGGAGAGCAATCAATAACAGGTAGGCCGCCATGATCGGGATGTCGACATTTTGCACCGCCTGCAGGAACAAAAGCCCCATGCCGGGCCACTGGAATACAGTTTCGGTAATGATGGCAAAAGCAATGATCGCACCCATCTGCAATCCGGTGATCGTGATCACCGGGATCATCGTGTTTTTCAGGGCATGACCAAAATTGACGGCGCGGTTCGTCAACCCGCGTGCCCGCGCGAATTTGATGAAGTCGGTGCGCAGAACTTCCATCATTTCCGAACGCACCAGCCGCATGATCAGTGTCATCTGAAACAGACCAAGGGTAATCGACGGCAGGATCAATGCCTTCAATCCCGATACGGTCAAGAAGCCTGTTGACCACCAGCCGATATCGACCACCTTGCCGCGGCCAAAGCTGGGAAGCCATTGCAGATAGACGGAAAAGACGAAAATCAGCAGGATACCAATGAGGAAAGTCGGCAGCGAAATACCGATCAGTGAAATTGTCAAAAACAGCTTTGACAAAAGGCTTTCACGATTAAGGGCTGTGTAGACCCCCATCGGAATCCCCATCAAAAGGGCAAACAGGGCCGAAACAAAGGACAATTCCAAGGTAGCCGGCAATCGGCTGCCGATCAGGTCGGCAACGGGTCGTTTGAACTGATAGGAAATACCCAGGTCACCCTGCGCGGCTTTTGATACAAAATGCCAAAACTGGAGGGGCAAGGGATCGTTCAGGCCAAGTTGCTGGCGCAGAAGTTCACGCTCCTGCACGGTCGTCTCGAGCCCGACCATCTGGTCAACCGGGTCACCGATAAAACGGAACATGACGAAGGCGATGAGACTGACAACCAGCATCACCACCACGGATTGAACAAGACGTCGGATTATGAATGCCAGCATGATTGGTTCTCCGGGCCCCCGCGCGCCAATGGCGCTCAGGGGCCCGGAAATACTCTACTGTTTTTTATTGACGTGATAGAACATCAGCACATTGTCTGCGCGCTGTGCGACGTCCACATCTTCGGATACACCCCATGCCAACCCCTGCTGATGCAGAGGAATGTGTGAGACTTCATCATCCGTGATCCGATAGGCCTGCGTAATCAGATCAAGACGTTTGACCGGATCATTTTCTTCCAGAACCTGTGCTGCCAGAGCATCAACTTCCTTGTTGCAGTAACCACCGAGATTGAACATGCCGCCATTGCCGGCTTCATCACGACAACCCACAATATTGGCAAGGATATTCCAGGAATCGAAGGAGCCTGGTGTCCAGCCCAACAGGTAGAAAGACGTATCAAATCCGTTCGATGCCAGCACCTTGCCGAAATACTGGGCTTTCGGCTGCGCATTGAGATTGACCTTCACACCAACCCGGGCAAGCATGGACGCTACGGCCTGACAGATTGCTTCGTCATTGACGTAACGGTCATTGGGGCAGTCCATGCCGACTTCAAACCCGTCGGGATAGCCGGCTTCGGCCAGCAGGGCCTTGGATGCGTCGGGATCATAGGCAGGCCGGCTGAACTGGTCGGCGTTTGCAAACATGAAGGGAGAAATCAGCAGCGCTGCAGGCTCCGACAGGTTGCGCATGACCTTTGACTTGATCGCTTCAATGTCGATGGCCTGATAGAAGGCCTTGCGAACCCGTACATCCTTGAAGGGGTTCTTGCCTTTCACATTGGAATAGAGCAATTCATCACGCATCTGATCCATGCCCAGAAAGATCGTTCGCAATTCAGGGCCGATCAAAGTTGTTGTCGTAGCGTTGGAATCGACCCGATTGATATCCTGTACAGGAACCGGATAGACGAGATCCATATCCCCGGACAGCAAGGCTGCGACCCGCGTTGGATCAGAGGAAACCGTCGCGAATTCCACCTTGTCGATATTGTATTGCTTGTTGGCAGCATTCCACCAATCCGTATTGGATTCGAACGTTGTATTCACACCACCGTTATGGCTGGTGATCTTGAACGGTCCGGTGCCGTTTGACTGCAGTGAAATGGTCGTTGCCGACTGGTCGGAGGCAGAGGTGACGCGCACCGAATCATTGGCCTCGGCCCATTCCTTGTCGATAATGACCCAGCTGTCCCACTCATAGTGCAAAATTGGGTTGGGCGATGACAGCATCACATCAACAGTATGATCGTCGACAGCGACAAATTTGGCGTCGGCGGGGATGCGGGTTTTGAGGTCGGACCCTTCAGAGCGGACACGGTCTGCGGAAAACACCACATCAGCGGCGGTGAAATCGTTGCCATTGTGAAATTTCACACCCTTGCGCAGGTGAAAGCGCCACTGGGTCGGCGATATGACTTCCCAGCTTTCGGCCAGACCGGGTATGATCTGGAGGTTTTCATCACGTGCGGTCAGTCCCTCATAGACATTGCCCAATGTACCGAGCGAGAAAGTCTCATTGAGAGAATAGGGATCAAGTGATTTCAATGTGCCCTGAAAGGCAAAGTTAAACGTGTTTTCAGCCAGTGAAGGCGTCGCGAACATGCTGGCAAGGAGCGTTGCTCCCAATAGACTCCGGCGAAATGACATAGATAACTCCCTTTTTATTTTGGCTCGCATTGTGAGGGGGCGAACCTTGGAAGGAGTATAGACACGAAGCCGCTGTGAAATCCAGACTATTCGTTTCCCCTCGTTACCAAGCCATTCTCCGGGCTTTGATAAGCAAAAATGGTTGCCGATGGAGAACCAGAACAGATGAAACCCTGAATTATGGCACTGGTTTTGGATGCCAAAATTCACAATCGCGGTGAATCCGATCAGATGTCGAATCGCTTGACAGGTCTTCGTCTGGCACCTTGCAATATTGCCAGCATGCACAGGACACTTCACATCTGATAGAGCAACAATGCCTTTGGTGGAGCTGAACTAAAACGATAATTTCCCATAGAGATCATCGAACGGTATCATGACATTCTTCTGGTAGGCTGGCCTTTCACACAATCGTTGATACCAGCCGTCAAGATTTGGCAGGACGGGTTTGTCAATGTCCAGATTGGCGTATCTGTAGAGATGCGCACCAATCACCAGATCGGCCAGAGACAACCTCCCGCCCAGCAGGTTTTCACGATCAGAAAGCATTGCATCAAGCAAACGGAAATGCCCTGCGCATTTTGCCAGACTGGCGTTGATGGCCGGCCAGTTTCTGTCTTCTTCGGGCGTACGATAATACCCCCAGAAAACGCCGTTCAGAAAATCATGCTGCAAAGTAGACAATGACCAGTCCATCCATTGATCGACAGGCGATCGTATTGCCGGATCATCGCTCCAGAAGCGATCCGCAGCATAATTTGCAGCAAGATAACGCATGATGGCATGGGATTCCCAGACCACATGGTCGCCGTCCTTGAGAACGGGGACCTTGCCGTGGGGGTTGTGCATGCGAAACTCGGGCGTATCCAGACCGCCGAATTTGCCTCCAAGCTCAATATGCCTGAAAGGCAGATCGATTTCGTCCAGCAGCCATGTCACCTTTTGCACATTGAAGGACGTGCGGCGTCCAAGAACAGTCAGCATATCTCCGTCTCCACCTATGGGACCCGTCAACGATCGTTTCCAGCACCTCTTCCAGAGTTGCTGCCCGGCAACCACCGGAACATCGGGCAGATTGAGCGCTGCGAGACCACCAATAGCGCTTGCGAACCTTTAATCCGACGGCGTAACCAGTGTCTTGAGATGTTATAGATCGCGCGACGGACCTTCAAGATCCTGCGAAAACGATGGACGATTGTCAGAAAAACGGCAAATCCACCAGCGTTCCGTGAACGGGTTGGCCTTCGCGCATGATGGTGACATCATCGCCCACATCAAGCACACGGCTGACCAGTGCAAAGCCGATGTTGCGCTCCATGCGCCTTGACCACACACCGTTGGTCATATCACCGACCTTCTGGTCCCCGACCATAATGCTGTACCAGACAGAATGGGTTTCGAAAGGAAGGTCATCCTTCAGGACCACGCCTAGCTGATGCCGTCTGGGGCCTTCAGCCTGGATGGCGCGCAAAGCCTTTATGCCGACAATGCTGTCATCAAGATCGAGATCAACAAAATTTCCCAGGCGCACTTCAAATGGGTTTGTGGCATCGTCCGTATCGCCGCCCCACGATAGCAGCCCACTTTCGATGCGCTCGCAAGCGTTGGGATTTCCCGGCCCAATGTCAAAAGGGCGACCGGCTTCGCGCACAATATTCCACAGGTCCGCCCCCCTGTTGCCGTCCATCAGGTAAAGCTCAAAACCACCCTGCTTTGACCAGCCGGATCGGGCAACCATGACCGGAATACCTTCGATTTCAGCATTCCTGAACCAGAAATATTTGAGATCGTGCACCCAATCGCCGAAAATCGCGGCAACAACATTTGCTGCCAGAGGGCCCTGGATTGCGAGCGGCGAAACATCGGCCTCCACTATGTTTGCCTGCAGGCCGCGCTCTGCAGCAATGGCCCTGGCCCAAAACAGGATGCTGGAGTCGGCTATCGACAGCCAGAACCGGTCATCGTCCAGCTTGAGAATGATGGGATCGTTGATCAATGTTCCCGCATGATTGCACAGAGGCACATATTTGCCCTGACCGACGACAAACCTGTCCAGTTTGCGCGGTGACAGCACCTGCACCAGACGCCCTGCATCCGGGCCCGAAATTTCAATCTGGCGCTCAACGGAGACGTCCCACATGGACACGCCATTGATCAGCCGCCAATATTCCAGCTCCGCATTTCCATAGCCGGTGGGCATCAGCATATGATTGTATGTGGTAAAACTGTTCGCGCCCTCTGCCACGGTCGTCGCAAAGTAGGGTGAGCGCCGCAGACGTGCACTTGTTGTCAATTCAAACACGTACATTCCTCCCAAAATACCCAAATTGTTTTATTCCGGGATGTTTCGAAATGCTCGCGGTTTTGCGACACGATTCGGGCTATTTGAATGTCGCATTCAGTCCATATTTATTGGTCACATGCCCGCCGGAACGGCGAAGGGGTCCAGCAATTGACAATCAGTTAATATCGATATATCTAGTTTTTTAGTTTTATAATCCTGTGTGAATTGGCGCTGAAATATTTTGAGGGAAATTCATGACTGATATTCATCGCGAAATTGCCGTTGATCGCCGACAAATCGGACAATGGCTGGCAACGCCCTGGTCCATTGTCATTGCCGTACCAATTCTTGTCTTTTTTCTGGATCGGTCAAACACGCTTGCGGTGAGCGAATTCGCCATCAAGGCGTTTATCGGAACACTTCCCTATATCGTCGTCGCAGTGCTGATGATTGCCTGGCTCAAAGCAGCGGGTGCAGAAGCCTATATTGCAGGCGCCTTCAAGGGTCGTGAAACACGCATGATCTTCTTTGCCGCGCTGCTTGGTGGCCTGGCTCCATTCTGTTCGTGTGAGGTCATCCCCTTTATTGCCGGGTTGCTGGCGCTTGGTGCCCCACTCTCTGCGGTCATGGCCTTCTGGCTTTCCTCGCCATTGGTCGATCCGGCAACGCTGATCATCACCGCCAGCGCTCTCGGCTGGCCATTTGCCCTGGGCAAGGCTCTTGCGGCTGTCATGCTGGGATTGTTCGGCGGGTTTTCAGTGAAAGTCCTCATGACCCGCGGTCTGTTTGGTGACCCATTGCGGCCCACCAGCGTCACGGGCTGCGGATGTGGCCCATCACCCTTTACAGGCAAACCCTTGTGGTCCTTCTGGCAGGACGATGCAAGACGCGATGTCTTCCGTGATCAATTCGTCTCAAATGCCTTGTTTCTGGGCAAATGGCTTGCCTTTGCCTATGTCCTGGAAGCGCTGTTGGTCACCTATGTTCCCGCCTCTCTTATTGTCTCGGCAGTTGGCGGAGACGGATTTCTCCCCATCGCCATTGCCGCCGTCGTCGGCATGCCTGCCTACCTGAACGGCTATGTCGCGCCCCCCCTGCTTGCCGGCCTGATTGACCAGGGGATGAGTCCTGGAGCGGCCATGTCCTTCATGGTTGCCGGCGCGGTCAGCTCTGTTCCGGCAATGGCTGCGGTCTGGTCGCTGGTCAAACGCGGGGTTTTTGCGACCTATCTTGGGCTGGGGCTGGCCGGGGCCGTTGGTTCGGGGATCGCCTTTCAACTTTTCCAGTAGAACGCTTTGGCAAAGACAGAAACAATCGGAAAGCCATCATTTCAACCCACCAGGTGCGCCAGGCATGCCCCTGCTTCATAATAGGTCATTCGTGTTCGGCTGAACGGCTCCATATGTTTTTCAACCGGCGCAATTGGCAACACGTCACCCTTGCCGGCCAGAAACGAAGCCGCACAAGCTCCAAACAATGTCCCCGGCCCGATACCCCTGCCGGAATAGCCATAGATTGACAGGGCATTTGGCCCGAGTCGAACGATTCTGGGCAGGTGATCAGAGGTCATGGCAATGCGACCATGCCAGGCATATTCCAGTGGTGTGCCTGCCAAGTCCGGGAAAAGCTGCGCCAATTTGCGCCCGGCCCACTTTTGATGAATCACAGAGGCAGAATGGCCCAGCGAACCGATTGCACCGATGAGAATGCGGCCGGCTTCATCCCGCCGGAACGAGGACATGACGGTCGCCGTGTCCCAACATCCCTCCATGCCCGGCAGGATTGAGGCCAGACGCGCCTGTGTCAGCGGTTGCGTGGCCAATTGGAAGTAATGCGCTGGCACAATTTTGGGTGCGGCAACGCCTGCAGCCTGCCGATGGTATCCGTTGGTCGCCAGCAGAAGCGCCCGAGCCCTGACCGTGCCACGCGCTGTGCGCACAACCCATGTATCGTTTTGTCTGCTGATTTCCTTCGCAACACTGTGTGTGTAAAGGCGCGCACCTGCCCGCTGTGCCGCGAGGGCAAGTCCGATGCAATAGGCCATTGGCTGTATTGTGCCGGCCCGGGCATCATACAATGCGCCATAATAGAGTGACGATCCGGTGCGGTATTCCGTCTGCCGGGCATTAAGCAGAGCAACAGGCGCCTTGCGGCGTCGCTGCTGTTTGAAACGATCTTCGAGGTCTCTCAATCCGCCGGGCGAATGGGCGCAGTGCAATGTGCCATTGCGCAGAGGCTCGCATTTGATCGCATGTTTCTCAATGAGATTGAAAACCAGATCCGGTGCCTTTGCCAGCAGGTCATTGAGTATTGTACCCGGCCCCTTCCCCAATTTTTTCTCGACCTCGTCTGGCGGCGTCCACAGACCGGCATTGACCAGACCAACATTGCGCCCGGACCCGCCATGTCCAATGAACTCCGCTTCGAGAAGGCAGGTATCCAGCCCCAATTCTGCCGCGCGCAACGCTGCTGAACAGCCGGTAAAGCCACCGCCAACGATGACCAGATCCGCTGAACTATCCCCATCAAGATTGGTTGTGGGTACATGTTGCGTGCAAAGCGATTGCCACAGGATGTTGTCAGCGGAGTGTGGGTTCATATTTGCATAAGACTGAATTCAGGGGATGTGACAAGAGTAAAAAATCGAATTCATTCAGTAAAATCAATTTCAAAGATAGTCCCTATTTTCGGCAGCAACCTGCGGATTTCAATGGCCGCATTTTTACATCTCCTGGCCACGGTCGTCAGCTGTGATAAATATCCCTTGACATAATACCAATTGGTTGCATTTAATGGAATACCATTTGGTACTATATCAAATGACATGTGTTCCACGAGACAGGCCGGGATTGACTGACAGACATGATGACACCTTCAACGACTGAAGAAATACAAGGGGCCTTCAGGGCACTGGCCGACCCCACACGCAGGGCCATTCTCATGCATCTGTGCGCCCGGGACATGACAATCGGTGAGGTCACCGAGCATTTTTCAATAACCCGCGCTGCGGTAAAAAAACACCTCACCATACTTGAAGAAGGCCAACTCATCTCCGTTCAGGCAAGCGGCAGGGAACGCATCAACCACCTCGAACCACTCGGTCTGAAATCGGTCTCCGACTGGATCAACCACTTCAACCAATTCTGGGACGAACGTCTGCTTGATCTGCAGCGCGCCGTCGAAGATCATGAAAGGACAAACAATGGATAATCAAACCATCACCAAGACTCTGTTTTTCAACGCCTCACGAGAGGTTGTCTGGGCCTTCCTGACCGACAAGGACAAGCTGGAAACATGGTTTCACCCGGCAGATCGCAATCTGCAGGAAGGGCAGGATTACGCACTCATGGGAAAGGCCGACGATGGTACGCCGAAAAAAATGTGCTGGGGAACCGTGATTGAAATGCAACCGCCCTCGAAGCTTGTTCAGAGCTTTACAGTCGGGCCACTGTCAGGCGCCATGACAACGGTCACCTGGAATTTGGAGCAAGCAGGTGACGGAACACGGCTGACACTGGAACACAGCGGATTTTCCGAGATTGCTGCTCCCTTCGGATTACTCATGGCACTCGACAAAGGTTGGGACGCCCACTTTGCAAGTTTGAGAACGCACGTCAGCGAAGCCTGAACAAAACCTGACCAGGAGCAATACATGCCCCCGATCTGGGGGCATTTTTCGTTTGTAGGGAAGGCAAAGCGCGGCGTTTTGATATCTGGCTTCATGATGCTACAGAAACTGGGACTATCGCCTGCTGTTTAACGCGTGCGACTATCACTTTGGCATAATTTGACAATCTGGCTGCTGCTCTTGTGATGAGCTACGGCAGCCCCTGTCGGGAGCACACCATGAATCTGTCACTTGGCAATAACGACCTCGGCGACATCGTCAACAGCGATCGCAATCACGTCTGGCATCATTTGAGCCAGCACAAGCGATATGAAGCATCCGATCCCCTGATGATCATTGAGGGTAAGGGAATGCGCGTGTGGGATGCCAATGGCAAGGAATACCTGGACGGTGTTTCGGGTGGCGTGTGGACGGTCAACGTCGGTTATGGTCGCGAATCCATCGCCGATGCCGTACGCGATCAGTTGGTGAAGATGAATTACTTCGCACATTCCGCAGGCAATGTGCCGGCAGCCCTCTTCGCCGAAAAGCTGATCGAAAAAATGCCAGGCATGAGCCGGGTGTACTATTCCAATTCCGGTTCGGAGGCCAATGAAAAGGCCTACAAGATTGTCCGGCAGATTGCCCATGCAAAATATGGCGGCAAAAAACACAAGATTCTTTACCGGGAACGGGACTATCACGGCACGACAATCACGGCACTGAGTTCCTGCGGCCAGAATCAACGCAAGGACCAGTATGGCCCCTTTACCCCGGGCTTTGTGGAAGTGCCCCATTGCATGGAATACCGCTCGCAATTTGGTCCCTGTTCCGACTATGGAATAAGGGCTGCACGGGCGATTGAAGAGGTCATCTTGCGCGAAGGTCCCGACACCGTCGGCGCCATGGTGCTCGAACCGATAACTGCGGGCGGCGGGGTTATTGTGCCGCCGGAAGGCTATTGGGAAACAGTTCAGGAAATTTGCCGGAAATATGACATTCTCCTGCATATCGACGAGGTCGTTTGCGGTCTGGGCCGCACCGGCAAATGGTTCGGCTATCAGCACTATGGTATTCAACCCGACATGGTGACGATGGCAAAGGGCGTTGCGTCCGGATATGCGGCGATTTCCTGCACGGTCACAACCGAGGATGTCTTCAATCAATTCAAGAGCGATCCGTCCGACCCGATGAGTTATTTCCGTGACATTTCAACCTTTGGCGGCTGTGCGGCAGGGCCTGCTGCAGCACTGGAAAACATGCGCATCATTGAAGATGAAAACCTGCTCGACAATGTCAATGTAATGGGTGACTACCTGCTCGCTGGCCTCCACGCCCTTGCAGACAAGCATCCGATCGTGGGCGATGTGCGCGGCAAGGGTCTCTTCTGCGGCGTTGAACTCGTCCTGGACCGCCAGACGAAAGAACCTGTTCCCGAATCCGTCGCTCAGGCTATCGTGGCAAACTGCTTGGCCAATGGCGTGCTGATTGGTGCAACGAACAGGAGCATAGACACCTATAACAACACATTGTGTTTGAGCCCTGCCCTGATTTGCACCAGAGACGATCTGGACCAGATCATTGATGCCATTGACCACGCCCTGGGACAGGTCGCCGAGCAACTTTAGCGCTTGTCGCCTAATGTCAGATTCGGGATTCCCAAATTGGGATTATTGTG
>JARGOF010000020.1 GCA_029212415.1 Rhizobiaceae bacterium
AGAAATTACTTCAAAGCATGCGGATATGAATTCATTACTTAGTGACAAGCGCTAATGTGAATCATTTGATTGTGAGAAATCGGTCCAGACATGCTCTGGACGCGTTGCGCAACGCGATGTGGTGCATCGGGCAAGCGGCTTTAACGCCTCGGCTGCTGGCCGATCCGATAGAGTGATTTGTATTTCAAAGGGATGGTGGGCGGTGAGAGACTCGAACTCCCGACATCCTCGGTGTAAACGAGGCGCTCTACCAGCTGAGCTAACCGCCCTTGGAAAATCTTTGCACCGTGTATGCGCTCCGCGCACGAAGTGCAAGAAAAAAGACACCTTTGTTGCAAAGTTTTTGGCATGAAGCGGGTGCATGCAGGGTAAATGAAAAATTGTCGTCCGATTGTCAAAAAAGCGTCCGATGAGCGCTTGACACTACCGGGTGAACAGCTTAATTCACCGCTCACGTTCTGCAGTTAAGCAGGGCAATGCGCGGGTGTAGCTCAGTTGGTTAGAGTGCCGGCCTGTCACGCCGGAGGTCGCGGGTTCGAGTCCCGTCACTCGCGCCATTTATTTGTGACAATCTCTATATAATATCCGGCATTCCAGCCGGATATTAGAGGTTGCAAGTCTCACAATATTTGGCCGAATTCGATCTGTCGCATTTGATATCCCAAGCGTGCTGCCCTTAGCGCAGCAGGATGGCGGTGAACGCCATTGTTTGATCCCATCTTTCTTACCTGCTGACAAAGCCTCTGGATCGGTTCATGATCAAACGGGTTCATTCGCTTGTGAGGTCCGCCCCTCCAAGGTCTGCAGTCCGGCTTGTGTCAATTGACGTGCGGGCTGGTATGATGTGAAAATCATTGTGCGACATCATGATAGGGCATTCGTTGCATTTATATGTTTTCAAGCGGCCATTTACGTTGACTGGACGGGTGTATTGTGTAAACCCGCACCTTAGAACCATTCCTGAACGATCTGGTCACGCAAGAGCAAGGAAACCAAGATGTCTGAACTGCTAAGTTCATATCTTCCCATAGTGGTTTTTCTGGGTATTTCACTGGTTATCGGCCTGGCATTGCTGGTGGCTCCATTCCTGATTGCCTTCAAGGCACCTGATTCAGAAAAGCTGTCAGCCTATGAATGCGGATTCAATGCATTTGATGATGCCAGGATGAAATTTGACATCCGGTTTTATCTCGTTGCAATCCTGTTCATCATTTTTGATCTGGAAGTCGCATTCCTGTTTCCATGGGCTGCCTCGTTCGGGGACATTGGTTGGTTTGGATTCTGGTCGATGATGGTGTTTCTGACCGTCCTGACGATTGGCTTTGCATATGAATGGAAAAAAGGAGCGCTGGAATGGGAGTAGGTGACAACACCTCGACACTGGTCGCGCCCCAATCAAAAGGCATCATCGATCCGTCAACCGGCAAGCCGATTGGTGCGAATGATCCCTTTTACGGTGAAATCAACAATGAGCTGGCCGACAAGGGCTTTCTGGTCACCTCGACCGATGAGCTGATCAACTGGGCCCGTACCGGATCGCTGATGTGGATGACCTTCGGTCTGGCCTGTTGCGCGGTTGAAATGATGCAGATGTCGATGCCGCGTTACGATGCCGAACGCTTCGGGTTTGCGCCACGTGCCTCTCCGCGGCAGTCGGATGTGATGATTGTGGCCGGAACGCTGACGAACAAGATGGCGCCTGCATTGCGCAAGGTCTATGACCAGATGCCGGAACCACGCTACGTGATCTCCATGGGTTCTTGCGCCAATGGTGGCGGCTACTATCATTATTCCTATTCGGTTGTGCGCGGTTGTGACCGCGTCGTGCCGGTGGACATTTATGTCCCGGGCTGCCCACCGACGGCCGAAGCCCTTTTGTATGGCGTTCTTCTTCTGCAAAAGAAGATCCGGCGTACCGGAACGATAGAGCGCTAGGAAAGGCTGTTCGATGAGTGAAGTATTAAGCGACCTGGCCGCCTATCTGGCTGAACGGCGCGGCGATGCGATTGTTTCTTCCGATATCAGTTTCGGTGAATTGACGCTGGTCTCGACGTCTGAGAGCATCATTTCACTGCTGACATTCCTGCGCGATGACATTCAGTGCGGTTTCGTCAACATCACCGACATATGTGGTGTCGATTGGCCAGCACGGGTGCGTCGCTTTGACGTTGTTTATCATCTGCTTTCACCGCGTCAGAATTTCCGAATTCGGATAAAGGTTGAAGTGGGGGAAGAGGAAACGATTCCTTCCGCGACCAGCGTTTATCCTGGTGCCGATTGGTTTGAACGCGAAGCCTACGACATGTACGGAATTCTGTTTACCGGGCATCCGGATCTGCGCCGTATTCTGACGGATTATGGTTTTGAAGGGCATCCGCTGCGCAAGGATTTCCCAACAACCGGCTTTGTGGAAGTTCGCTATGATGACGAAGTCAAAAGGGTTGTTTATGAACCTGTTCAGTTGAAGCAGGAATTTCGCTATTTTGATTTTCTGTCACCTTGGGAAAGTACGGACTACGTTCTGCCTGGTGATGAAAAAGCTAAAGAATAGACCTTTGTTGAGCGGTTTTTGGATATGAGCGAAATGGAATCGGTGATTGGTGATAAACGGCTGAAGGCGCAATGTATGTGCGGTTCGGTGCGTTTTTCTGCTGTCCCGGTTCGCCGGGAAGCGACCGCCTGCCATTGCAAGATGTGCCAGCGCTGGTCGGCCGGCCCGTTTTTCGCATTGCCCTGCGGTGACAGTGTGGTCTTTGAAGACGAGGCTGACGTGTCGTTTTACAGATCTTCGCAATGGGGCGAACGCGGTTTTTGCAGCAATTGCGGAAGTTCGCTCTTTTGGAAGCTGCACGGCGGGAATGACTATAACGTGTCCCTTTTGGCCTTCGATGATCTGGATGACGTGAAATTCACGACCGAATATTTTATCGATGGCAAACCCGACGCTTACGCATTTGCCAATGAAACGTCCAAGCTGACCGGAGAACAGGTCTTTGCCCTGTTCTCACAAGGGCAGGATCACTGATATGTCTGAACATAACGTACGAAATTTCAATATCAATTTTGGCCCGCAGCATCCCGCTGCGCATGGCGTTTTGCGTCTCGTGCTGGAACTCGATGGGGAAGTTGTAGAGCGGGTCGACCCGCATATCGGGCTGCTGCATCGCGGCACCGAAAAACTGATCGAATCAAAGACCTATCTTCAGGCGATACCCTATTTTGACCGGCTTGATTATGTCGCGCCGATGAATCAGGAGCATGCCTTTGCGCTGGCTATCGAGCGCATGGTCGGTGTGGACGTGCCGGTGCGCGGCCAGTTGATTCGCGTACTTTATTCTGAAATTGGCCGCATCCTGTCGCATATTCTCAATGTGACGACCCAGGCCATGGATGTCGGCGCACTGACACCACCACTTTGGGGCTTTGAAGAGCGCGAAAAACTGATGGTGTTTTATGAGCGCGCCTGTGGCGCCCGTATGCATTCGGCCTATGTCCGTCCCGGTGGTGTTCATCAGGACCTGCCACCTGAACTGGTTGAGGACATCGGCAATTGGTGCGACCCGTTCCTCAAGGTCTGCGACGATATTGAAACTCTGCTGACTGAAAACCGCATTTTCAAACAGCGCAACGTCGATATTGGCGTTGTGACCCTGGATGAATGTTGGGCATGGGGCTTTTCCGGCGTCATGGTTCGCGGTTCAGGCGCGGCCTGGGACTTGCGCCGTTCGCAGCCCTATGAGTGTTACAGCGATTTCGATTTCGACATTCCGATCGGCAAAAATGGTGATTGTTATGACCGTTATCTGATCCGCATGGAAGAAATGCGTCAGTCTGTTCGCATCATGAAACAATGTGTCGAACGGCTCATGGGCAAGGAACGGGTCGGTCCCGTCTCTTCGATTGATGGCAAGATTGTGCCGCCCAAACGCAGCGAGATGAAACGCTCGATGGAAGCGCTGATTCATCACTTCAAGCTCTATACGGAAGGCTTTCACGTTCCTGAAGGGGAAGTCTATGCAGCGGTTGAAGCACCCAAGGGTGAATTCGGCGTTTATCTGATTTCCGATGGCAGCAACAAGCCCTATCGCTGCAAGATCAAGGCACCGGGCTACGCCCACTTGCAGGCCATGGATTTCATCTGTCGTGGACATATGCTTGCAGATGTTTCTGCGGTTCTGGGGTCGCTTGATATCGTTTTAGGTGAGGTGGATCGTTGATGTCGCGGTACCTTTTCAGAAGCGGTCTGACGCTTGCCATGCTGTTCGCCAGCTTGCTGGCCTATCCGGCTATGGGGCTGGCGCAATCATCGGGCGGCAGTGATGCTGTTTCCATGCAAAGCCTGCTCAAGCGCGGGTTCGAGATAAGGGCTGCTGCCCCGAACGGCAGCAAATACGTTGTTTTCCTGCAAAAGGATCAAGCAGCTTACGCCTGTGAATTTGTGACGCTGAAAGTTTCGCGTTGTGGTTCCATAAACAACGAGGCCAATTGAGTATGTCCGTTCGCCGTCTTGCAGAAGATTCTGTGCAGCCACCAGAATTCAGGTTCAACCGGGAAAATGCCGCTTGGGCTGAAGCGACGATTCTCAAATACCCTGAGGGTCGTCAGCAATCTGCAATCATCCCGCTGATGATGCGGGCGCAGGAGCAGGAAGGCTGGGTCACCCAGCGCGCCATAGAGACGATCGCCGACATGCTGGGGATGCCCTATATTCGGGCTCTGGAAGTCGCGACGTTCTATACGCAGTTTCAACTCAAGCCAGTCGGCACGCGCGCCCATGTGCAGGTTTGCGGAACGACGCCGTGCATGTTGCGCGGGTCGGAAGATCTCATCAAGGTCTGCAAAAGCCGAATCAACGCCCAGCAGTTGGAGCCGAATGAAGCCGGCACCCTGTCCTGGGAAGAGGTGGAATGTCAGGGCGCCTGCGTGAATGCGCCGATGGTGATGATTTTCAAGGATGCCTATGAGGACCTGACGCCTGAACAATTGGCCGATATTATCGACCGGTTCGAAGCGGGCGAGGGCGACAAGGTTACACCCGGTCCACAAAATGGGCGCCATCTGTCGGTCCCACTGACCGGGCTGACAACCCTGACGGACGAATTGCCGATACACGGCACTACAAAGCGCAAAGCCCCGGCCAAGAAGGCTCCAGTGAAAGAATCACCGGTGCCGGCAACACCGGCTGCATCTGCCGTTGCAGCAGTGCCTGCAGACAAGAACCGTCCCCAGGCCATTGAAAAGCCGGAGCAAATCGATGATCTCAAACTGATCTCGGGGGTCGGGCCAAAAATCGAGGGCATTCTGCATTCTCTCGGCATCTTCAAATGGGAGCAGATTTCCAAGTGGAAGAAGGCCGAACGCGAATGGATGGATGGACATCTGAAATTCAAGGGCCGTATTGATCGTGAAGATTGGGTCAAGCAGGCCAAAACGCTCGCCAAGGGCGGTGTTGAAGAATATCTCCGTGTCTTCGGCAAGAAGCCACGGTAAGGGGTAGATCATGTTGCAGGATAAAGACCGCATCTTTACCAATATCTACGGCCTCAAGGACAAGAGTCTCAAGGGAGCGATGTCGCGTGGCCATTGGGACGGAACCAAGGGCCTGATCGAAAAGGGTCGCGGCTGGATCATCGACGAGATGAAGACCTCCGGATTGCGGGGGCGCGGCGGTGCCGGCTTTCCAACCGGTCTCAAGTGGTCTTTCATGCCGAAAGAAACGGATGGACGTCCGCATTACCTGGTGGTCAATGCCGACGAATCGGAGCCAGGCACCTGCAAGGACCGCGAAATCCTGCGCAATGATCCACATACCCTGATCGAGGGTTGCGTGATTGCCGGCTTCGCCATGGGTGCCCATACGGCCTATATCTATATTCGCGGTGAATACATGCGCGAACGCGAGGCTTTGCAGGCAGCAATTGACGAATGTTATGATGCCGGATTGCTTGGCAAAAACAACAAGTGCGGCTGGGACTATGACATATACCTGCATCACGGCGCAGGCGCCTATATATGTGGTGAGGAAACAGCTTTGCTGGAAAGCCTGGAAGGCAAGAAGGGCCAACCACGCCTGAAGCCGCCATTCCCGGCCAATGTCGGCCTTTATGGTTGCCCGACCACTGTGAACAATGTTGAATCCATTGCTGTTGCACCGACCATCCTGCGCCGTGGCGGCGCCTGGTTTGCCGGTTTCGGACGTCCCAACAATCACGGAACGAAGCTGTTTTGTGTCTCTGGACATGTCAATCAGCCGGCGACCTTTGAAGAGGAAATGTCGATTCCTTTCCGCGAATTGATTGACCGGCATTGCGGCGGTGTTCGCGGTGGCTGGGACAATCTGCTGGCGGTTATTCCGGGCGGCTCCTCGGTGCCCTGCGTGCCGGCCGATCAGATCATTGATTGTCCGATGGATTTTGACAGTCTGCGTGATCTGAAATCGGGTCTTGGAACGGCAGCCGTGATCGTCATGGACCGCTCGACCGACATCATCAAGGCCATTGCCCGTCTTGCCTATTTCTACAAGCATGAGAGCTGCGGACAGTGTACACCGTGCCGCGAAGGCACCGGCTGGATGTGGCGTGTGATGGAACGCATGGCGACCGGCAATGCGCAGAAAAAAGAAATCGATATGCTTTTTGAAGTCACCAAGCAGGTGGAAGGGCATACGATCTGTGCTTTGGGAGATGCTGCGGCATGGCCCATTCAGGGATTGATCCGGCATTTCCGCCCGGAGATTGAAAAGCGGATTGACGAATATACACACAATGCCGGCAGCGCTCCTGCGCTTCAGGCGGCAGAATAGACGGGCCTCTGGCCGAAACACATAAGGTGAAAGCGGGAAACCGCGGAACTGGACGCATAATGGCAAAGATCAAGGTTGACGGAAACGAAATTGAGGTGCCGGATCACTACACCCTGTTGCAGGCGTGTGAGGAAGCTGGCGCCCAGGTTCCGCGTTTCTGTTTTCATGAACGGCTTTCGATTGCCGGCAATTGCCGCATGTGCCTGATCGAGGTCAAAGGCGGACCACCGAAGCCGGCTGCATCCTGTGCAATGGGCGTCAAGGATTTGCGTCCCGGTCCCAATGGCGAGACCCCTGAGGTCTTTACCAATACGCCGATGGTCAAAAAGGCCCGTGAGGGCGTGATGGAATTCCTGCTGATCAATCACCCGCTTGATTGCCCTATCTGCGATCAGGGCGGTGAATGCGATCTGCAGGACCAGGCCATGGCCTTTGGTGTTGATTCCTCGCGCTATCATGAAAACAAGCGCTCGGTCGAAGACAAATATATCGGACCGCTGGTCAAGACGATCATGACCCGCTGCATTCACTGTACGCGTTGCGTTCGCTTTACCACCGAGATCGCCGGTATTTCGGAACTGGGTCTGATCGGACGGGGTGAAGATGCCGAAATCACCACCTATCTTGAACAGGCGATGACCTCCGAACTGCAGGGCAATGTCATTGACCTTTGTCCCGTTGGTGCGCTGACGTCAAAACCCTACGCTTTTCAGGCCCGACCTTGGGAGTTGAACAAGACGGAATCCATTGACGTGATGGATGCCTGCGGTTCAGCGATCCGGGTGGATACAAGGGGTCGTGAAGTGATGCGCATCATGCCGCGCGTCAACGAAGCGATCAACGAAGAATGGATTTCCGACAAAACGCGTTTCATCTGGGACGGGCTCAAGACCCAACGCCTTGATCGGCCTTTTGTCAAACTGAACGGCCGGTTGCGGCCAGTCGGCTGGAAGGACGCATTTGTCGCGATCAAAAAGGCGGTTGAAGCAAGTTCGGGCGAGAAAATCGGCGCCATAGCCGGTGACCTGGCCAATGTTGAAGAAATGTTCGCCCTCAAGCAGCTGATGACGTCGCTTGGTTCGACCAATGTGGACTGTCGGCAGGATGGCGCAGCCCTCGATCCGGCGCAGGGCCGGGCAAGCTACATTTTCAATCCGACCATTGAAGGGATCGAGGACGCGGATGCCCTGCTGATTATCGGAGCAAACCCGCGTTTCGAAGCCTCGGTGCTGAATGCACGCATTCGCAAGCGCTGGCGGCAGGGGGATTTCCCGATTGCCGTGATCGGCGAAAACGCCGATCTGCGTTATGACTATGATTATCTTGGCGCTGGCCCTGAAACACTCAGCGAATTGCTGAAGGGTTCGGGCGATTTTGCCGCCATATTGAAAGACGCAAAGAAGCCGATCATTCTGGTTGGCCAGGGTGCCCTGGTCCGCGATGATGGCGCTGCAGTGCTTGCCAATGCGGCTTCACTGGCGGTGGACGTTCAGGCTGTCAGCGAAGACTGGAATGGTTTTGCTGTTTTGCATACGGCTGCCAGCCGTGTTGGTGGACTGGATCTGGGCTTTGTACCGGGTGAGGGCGGCAAGACCGCGGCAGCCATGTTGAGCGACATGGATGTTCTGTTACTGATGGGTGCCGATGAGCTTGATCTGACCCAACGGACCAGCGGCTTTACCATTTACATTGGAAGTCATGGCGATGTGGGCGCACATCATGCCGATGTCATTTTGCCGGCGGCGACCTATACGGAAAAATTCGGCACCTATGTCAATACCGAAGGCCGTGTCCAGCTTGGCATGCGCGCCGCTTTCGCGCCGGGCGACGCCAAGGAAGACTGGGCCATTTTGCGGGCACTGTCTGATGTTCTGGGCAAGAAATTGCCCTATGACAATTTCCAGGCATTGCGCGCCGCTCTCTACGCAGAACACCCTCATTTTGCTGCCATTGATGCCATCGCCTCAGGCGACGGTGCTGATGTGGCAGCTCTTGCAAAGAAAGGTGGACGTTTCGACACGGCGGGCTTTGTCTCGACTGTATCGGACTTCTACCTGACCAACCCAATCGCCCGTGCGTCGGCGGTCATGGCTGAGTGTTCATCACTTGCCCTTGGCGTCGACAAGATCGCAGCCGAGTAAGGATAAAGGCAACAAGGACAATGGAATCGTTTGTCACAACCTATCTTTGGCCGGCATTGATCATGATCGGACAGTCGTTGCTGCTGCTTGTGGCGCTGCTGCTGTTTGTCGCCTACATTCTCTACGCGGATCGCAAGATCTGGGCAGCGGTGCAAATGCGGCGCGGACCCAATGTGGTTGGTCCATGGGGACTGTTTCAATCCTTTGCCGATCTGCTGAAGTTCGTGTTCAAGGAGCCGGTTATTCCAGCTGGCGCCAACAAGGGTGTTTTCCTGCTGGCACCGCTGGTTTCGGTAACGCTGGCGCTGGCCGCCTGGGCCGTCATTCCCTTTGATGAGGGCTGGTCTGTCGCCTCCATCAATATGGGTATCCTTTATGTTTTCGCCATTTCCTCTCTGGAAGTCTACGGCGTCATCATGGGTGGCTGGGCGTCCAATTCCAAATATCCGTTTCTTGGTGCATTGCGTTCGGCAGCCCAGATGGTCTCCTATGAAGTCTCCATAGGCTTTGTTCTGGTCACCGTTCTTCTGTGTGTGGGTTCATTGGATCTGACCCAGATCGTCTTGTCCCAACAGGACGGTCTTGGTACCAAGCTGGGATTGCCCAACAGTTTCCTTGACTGGCACTGGCTGGCGCTGTTCCCGATGTTCATCGTCTTCTTCATCTCGGCATTGGCCGAAACCAACAGACCGCCCTTCGACCTGCCGGAAGCTGAATCTGAACTTGTTGCCGGCTTCATGGTCGAGTATGGCTCAACGCCTTACATGATGTTCATGCTGGGCGAGTATGCCGCCATCGTATTGATGTGTGCTTTGACGACCATTCTGTTTCTGGGCGGCTGGTTGCCACCGGTTGACGTATGGTTCCTCAATTGGGTGCCGGGCATCTTCTGGTTCGTCCTGAAGGTCAGCATGGTGTTCTTCATGTTCGCCATGGTGAAAGCCTTTGTGCCGCGCTATCGCTACGACCAATTGATGCGTCTGGGCTGGAAGGTCTTCCTGCCGCTGTCGCTGGCCATGGTCGTCATCGTCGCTTTTGTCCTCAAACTGACCGGCTGGTCCGCCTGAACCGGGAGATTCAAGAGAACATGTCACTCGCACAAGCTGCCAAATCTGTCTTCCTGAAGGAATTCGTAAGCGCATTCTTTCTATCCATGCGTTACTTTTTCGCGCCGAAGTCGACGATCAATTACCCGTTTGAAAAGGGGCCGATCAGTCCGCGCTTTCGCGGCGAACATGCGTTGCGCCGCTATCCCAATGGCGAAGAACGCTGCATTGCCTGCAAATTGTGTGAAGCGATCTGCCCGGCTCAGGCGATTACCATTGAAGCCGGTCCGCGCCGCAACGATGGCACAAGGCGCACCGTTCGCTATGACATCGACATGGTCAAATGCATCTATTGCGGTTTTTGCCAGGAGGCTTGCCCGGTTGATGCGATTGTCGAGGGCCCGAATTTTGAATTTGCCGCCGAAAGCCGTGAAGAGCTGTATTACGACAAGGACAAGCTGCTTGACAATGGCGACCGGTGGGAGCGTGAAATCGCTCGAAACATGGTGATGGACGCGCCCTATCGCTAAGTGTCCGCAGCAGAGGATGTGATCATCTTCTGCCTCAGATCATGAGGGCAATGATCTGAATTTCGATCGGTCGAAACGGCTTTGCGGCCAGGCCGAGATTTTGAATCCTGATCCGGTTTTGTGCCGGAAGACCAATTTCGAAACCGCAGCCTTCGGGCACGGGTTTCGAAGGAAGAACAAAAAGGCAAGGTTATGGGTCTACCGACTCTGTTTTTCTATCTGTTCTCGGCAATCGCCGTGGCATCTGCATTTATGGTTATATCAGCGCGCAATCCGGTGCATTCGGTTCTGTTCCTGATCTTGACCTTCTTCAATGCCGCCGGCCTGTTCTTGCTGGCAGGGGCGGAATTCCTCGCTTTGATCCTTATCGTGGTCTACGTCGGCGCTGTTGCCGTGCTGTTCCTGTTCGTGGTGATGATGCTGGATATCGACTTCGTCGAACTGCGATCCGGCGCCATGCAATATGCGCCGATTGGCGCCCTTGTCGGATTGATCCTGGCAGCGGAACTCATATTGGTTCTGGGAGGAAATGCATTCAACGTGCAATTGGTCGCGGATCCGTTGCAGCCCATACCGGATATGACTGAAGTGCCGAATATTCAGGCGCTTGGCAATATTCTCTATACGGACTATGTGCATTTCTTCCAGATCGCCGGCCTGATCTTGCTGGTGGCAATGATCGGGGCCATCGTGCTGACATTGCGCCACAAGGACAATGTCAAGCGCCAGGATATCTCCAAACAGGTTGCCCGCGGGCCAGAGACAGCGATCGAAGTTGTCAAGGTCAAGCCCGGGCAGGGCATATAGGCGGGGTTAGGAAAAAGCACATGGAAATCGGTCTTTCTCACTATCTGACGGTAGGTGCCATTTTGTTCACCCTGGGTGTCTTTGGCATATTCCTGAACCGCAAGAATGTGATTGTCATCCTGATGTCGGTGGAGTTGATCCTGCTGGCGGTCAACCTCAACTTCGTGGCATTTTCCGCCCATCTCGGCGACCTTGTCGGGCAGGTTTTTGCACTGTTTGTGCTGACCGTCGCCGCTGCGGAAGCGGCGATCGGACTTGCAATCCTCGTGGTCTTTTATCGCAATCGCGGGTCTATCGCGGTTGAAGACGTCAACATGATGAAGGGCTGACCGGACCATGTATTACGCTATTGTCTTTTTTCCGCTTCTGGGAGCCATCATAGCCGGTCTTTTTGGCCCGGCGATTGGTGCGCGGGCGTCGGAATACATTACCTGTGGCCTGATGGTGATTGCCGCCTTCCTGTCGTGGATCGCCTTTTTCCAGATTGGTCTGGGCCATGGTGATCCTCTGCAGATCACGGTGATGCAGTGGTTCCAGGCCGGCAGCCTGTCTGTCGACTGGGCGTTCCGCATTGATACACTGACTGTTGTCATGCTGGTGGTGGTCAATTCGGTTTCGACGCTGGTGCATATCTACTCTATCGGCTACATGCATCACGACCCGCACCGGCCGCGTTTCTTTGCCTATCTGTCGCTGTTCACCTTTGCGATGCTGATGCTGGTAACCTCTGACAACCTGGTGCAGATGTTCTTTGGCTGGGAAGGCGTTGGACTTGCTTCCTACCTGCTCATCGGTTTCTGGTACAAGAAACCATCGGCCAATGCTGCAGCAATGAAGGCCTTTGTTGTCAACCGCGTTGGTGACTTCGGCTTCGCTCTGGGTATCTTTGGCCTGTTTGTGCTTTTCGGTTCGATCTCGCTGGACGTGATCTTTGCCGGTGCTGCCGAGTATCTGCCTGGTGCCGGAGACAGCGGGGCCATGACCTCACTGGAATTCATGGGCTATGACCTCGACCGGGCCCATGCGCTGACGGTTGTTTGTCTCTTGCTGTTCATGGGTGCCATGGGCAAGTCGGCGCAGTTCCTGCTGCACACATGGCTGCCGGACGCCATGGAAGGCCCGACGCCCGTCTCTGCCTTGATCCACGCTGCGACCATGGTTACAGCCGGTGTGTTCCTCGTTGCACGCATGTCTCCGATTTTCGAACTTTCGACCGATGCCCTGATGGTGGTCACCATCGTGGGTGCGATTACCGCCTTTTTTGCCGCGACCGTCGGTCTGGTGCAAAATGATATCAAGCGGGTGATTGCCTATTCCACCTGTTCACAGCTTGGCTATATGTTCGTTGCTCTGGGTGTGGGCGCCTATGGGGCGGGGATCTTTCACCTGTTTACCCATGCGTTTTTCAAGGCTTTGCTGTTTCTTGGCGCCGGATCGGTCATTCACGCTGTTTCCGATGAACAGGACATGCGTCGCATGGGCGGTTTGCGCAAACACATTCCAACGACCTATTGGATGATGATTATCGGCACCCTGGCGCTGACCGGTTTCGGTATTCCTTTCACATCGATCGGAACCGCCGGTTTCATTTCCAAGGATGCCATTATTGAGGCCTCCTTTATCGGACGCAATCCGGCTGCAGGATTTGCCTTTGTCATGCTGATCGTCGCGGCGACCTTCACCAGTTTCTATTCCTGGCGGCTGATTTTCATGACCTTCCACGGCAAGCCGCGGGCTTCTTCCGATGTCATGCATCATGTGCATGAATCACCAATGGTCATGCTGGTGCCACTGTTTATCCTTGCTGCGGGTGCTCTGTTCGCGGGTATGTTGTTTGTCGGTGATTTCTTTGGCCATCATTATGAAACCTTCTGGAAGGGTGCGCTGTTCATCCTGCCGGACAACCACCTTACGCATGAAATCCACAATGTGCCCAGCTGGGTCAAATTGAGCCCGTTCATCGCAATGGTGCTGGGTTTTGTTGTTGCCTGGTGGTTCTATATCCGTTCGCCTGAAATGCCCAAGGCTCTGGCCAAACAACACAGAGGCCTTTACGCATTCCTGCTGAACAAATGGTATTTCGACGAATTGTACGACTTCCTGTTTGTGCGCTCCTTCAAGTGGTTGGGACGCTTTTTGTGGAAACGCGGTGATGGCTGGTTGATTGACGGGTTCGGGCCTGACGGTATCGCCGCGCGGGTACAGGATATAACCAACCGTGTGGTCCGCCTGCAGACCGGATATCTCTATCACTATGCCTTTGCGATGTTGATTGGTGTTGCTGCACTTGTCACCTGGATGATGCTCGGGAGTGCTGTGTAATGACCGATTGGCCGATCCTCTCTACGGTCACTTTTGTACCGCTTGTTGGTGTGCTCTTCATTTTGCTGATCAGAGATGACAGCGAGATCGGGCGCCGCAACATTCGCAATGTTGCATTGCTGACAACCGTCTTCAATTTCCTGTTTTCGCTCTATGTCTGGTTCGAATTCGACAATGGTACGTCTGATTTTCAGTTTGTCGAAAAGACCCAATGGCTGGGTGAGGGCATCAACTACCATATGGGTGTTGATGGCATCTCGATCCTGTTTGTCGTGTTGACGGCTTTCCTGATGCCGATTTGCGTTCTCGCCAGTTGGGAATCGGTCACCAAGCGCGTCAAGGAATACATGATTGCCTTCCTGATCCTGGAAACTCTGGTGATTGGTGTGTTCTGCGCGCTGGATATCGTGCTGTTCTACGTCTTCTTTGAAGGTGGCCTCATTCCGATGTTCATCATTATTGGGGTGTGGGGCGGACCAAGGCGCATATATGCGAGCTTCAAGTTCTTTCTCTATACGCTGACCGGTTCTGTCCTCATGCTGCTGGCCATCATGGCCATGTATTGGAATGCCGGTACGACTTCCATTCCCGAATTGCTGATGCATGATTTTCCGGCAAGCATGCAATTGTGGCTTTGGCTGGCGTTTTTTGCCTCCTTCGCCGTCAAGCTTCCGCTTTGGCCGTTTCATACATGGCTGCCGGATGCTCATGTGGAAGCGCCAACGGCAGGTTCCGTTATATTGGCGGGCATTTTGCTGAAGCTCGGCGGCTATGGGTTTATCCGGTTTTCCATGCCGATGTTTCCGCTGGCATCAATGGATCTGGCACCACTGATTTACAGTCTTTCGGTTGTCGCGATCATTTATGGTTCGCTGGTCGCCCTGATGCAGGATGACATCAAGAAGCTGATTGCCTATTCCTCTGTCGCCCATATGGGTTATGTGATGATGGGTATCTTCTCTGCCAACCCGCAGGGTGTGCAGGGGGCGGTTTTCCAGATGTTGTCCCACGGCCTCGTATCTGCGGCGCTGTTTCTGTGTGTCGGTGTTATCTATGACAGGATGCATACGCGTGAGATCTCGGCCTATGGCGGTCTGGTCAGCAAGATGCCCAAATATGCGGTGGTCTTCCTGGTCTTTTCGCTGGCCAATGCGGGCCTTCCGGGAACCTCCGGGTTTGTCGGCGAATTTCTCGTTCTGATCGGCGTTTATCAGGTCAACAGCTGGATTGCGATTTTTGCAACGACAGGTGTGATCCTGTCTGCCGCCTATTCGCTTTGGCTGTATCGTCGTGTGGTTTTCGGTCCGCTGGTAAAAGAGAATCTGAAATCCATTCTGGATCTGTCGTCCAGGGAGAAGATTATCCTCTACCCTCTGGCTGCGCTGGTTATCTTCTACGGCGTTTATCCAATGCCGATATTCGACGTGACTGCCGCATCAGTCGATGCCTTGATCAATAATTACAACGCTTCACTTGAAGCCGCCCGCGCCTTGACACTCGCGAACTGACGAACAGGGAATGTCACGTCATGACTGCTGAACTTCTCGTATCAAGCCTGCAGCTTTCTATGCCGGAAATCATTCTGGCGGTTGGTGCCATGGTGTTGTTGATGATCGGCGTATTTTCGGGCAGCAAGTCATCCTCCGTGGTGACTGGACTGTCTGTCGCGCTGCTTATCATTTCAGGGCTCTGGCTGGTGCTGGTTTCAGGTGAAGGGGCTGCTTTCGGCGGATCATTCATCAATGATGATTTCGCCAAATACATGAAGGTTCTCACCCTCATCGGTTCGATCACGGCCATGGTGATGGCCGTCGGCCACGCCCAGGAAGAACAGACAGACCGTTTCGAGTTTCCGGTGCTGATTGTCTTGGCCACGCTCGGCATGATGCTGATGATCTCGGCGACAGACCTGATTGCCCTTTATCTTGGCATCGAACTTCAGTCTCTGGCGCTTTATGTCATTGCCGCGATCAACCGTGACAATACCCGTTCGACCGAGGCCGGCCTGAAGTACTTCGTGCTGGGCGCTTTGTCCTCGGGCATGCTGCTCTATGGTGCATCCTTGCTCTATGGTTTCACCGGTCAGATCGGCTTCTCCCAGATTGCCGCTGCGCTTGCCGATGGCGATCGTTCGCTTGGTGTTGTTTTTGGTCTGGTGTTCCTGCTTTCCGGCATTGCCTTCAAGATATCGGCCGTGCCGTTCCACATGTGGACGCCGGACGTCTATGAGGGCGCGCCGACACCGGTGACAGCCTTTTTCTCGGCAGCACCGAAGATTGCAGCCATGGCCATGCTGGTTCGGATCGTCATCGGGGCCTTTGAGCCGATTGCAGCCGATTGGCAGCAGATCATCGTTTTTGTCTCGATTGCCTCCATGGTGCTTGGCGCTTTCGCGGCCATCGGACAACGCAATATCAAGAGGCTGATGGCCTATTCATCCATCGGGCACATGGGCTATGCGCTTGTCGGCCTGGCCGCAGGCTCACTGGTGGGCGTGCGCGGTGTTGCCATCTACATGCTGGTCTACATGGTAACGACATTGGGTACTTTTGCCTGCATTCTTGCGATGCGTCGCAAGGAGGAAGGCAATGTCGAGCAGATCGATGATCTGGCCGGCCTGTCGAAAACCAATCCGCTGATGGCCACCATCCTGACCATATTCATGTTCTCGCTGGCGGGTATTCCGTTCATGGCCGGTTTCTTTGCCAAATATTTTGTCTTCGTGGCTGCCATCGAGGCCGGCCTGGTTGCTCTGGCTGTCATTGGTGTTCTGGCCTCCGTTGTTGGTTCCTACTATTATCTGCGGATCATCAAACTCATGTGGTTCGATGAAGCCAATGGAAGCTTTGTTCCCGTGTCCGGTGAGTTGCGACTGGTCATGGGTGTTTCAGGATTGTTTGTACTTGGCTATGTGCTGATTGGTGGACCGATTGGGCGCGCTGCCGAGACTGCTGCCAAAACCCTGTTTCTGGCAGGCTGATGGCCCGGGTGAGAGTTTGAGCATTTCCAGAGAATTCCGCCATGTTGCGCTTGGTGATGTTCAATCGACGAATACCGAGTGCATGGATCGGGCGCGTGCCGGTGATCCCGGCAATCTCTGGATTACAGCAACCCGGCAATTGGGTGGCCGGGCGCGGCGCGGGCGCCATTGGGTTTCTGAACCAGGCAACCTCTATGCGTCGCTGCTGCTGATTGATCCCGCGACCGCCAGCGCGCTGGCCAGTCTACCACTGGCCGTCGCAGTGGCAGTGCATAGCGCCATATCCCGTGTCTTGCCTCAAGGCGCTGCCCCGCCAACCATCAAATGGCCAAATGATGTTCTGGTTGATGGTGCCAAGATCTCCGGGATTTTGCTGGAGAGTGAAAATTTGCCGGATGGGCGACAGGCACTGGTTATCGGGTGCGGTATCAATGTCTTGCATGCGCCGCGTGAAACGAACTATCCGGCGATAACGCTGCGTGATACGGGTGCAACGGTATCGGCAGATGAACTCTTTGCCCGGTTGTATCAGGCCATGGATGAAGAACTCACACGCTGGAACCGAGGGCAGGGTATTGCTGCCGTCAGGCAGGCATGGCTGAACCATGCCAAAGGCATCGGCAAGGCAATTACTGTCAATCTGCCGGATCATTCGATATCGGGTGTTTTCACCGATATCGATCAATCCGGCTGTCTTGTCATGGTTGATCATGACAACAAAACGCACACCATCGCTGCAGGTGATGTGTTTTTCCGATAACACAGAGGTCCCGGCTCAGGCGTGTGGACCAAGAACGGCTGGAATTTTATGACAAAGAAGCAAGAACTGGTATTTTTGCCGCTTGGTGGCGTCGGCGAAATCGGAATGAATCTGGCGCTCTACGGCTATGGTAGCAAAGGGCATCGCGAATGGATCATGGTCGATTGCGGCGTGACATTTCCCGGTCCGGACTTGCCTGGCGTCGATCTGGTGCTTCCCGATATTCGCTTCATCGAAGACGAAAACATTGATCTCAAGGCGATTGTCATCACCCATTCGCACGAGGATCATTATGGCGCTCTGGCGGATTTGTGGCCCTATCTGAATGTGCCCGTCTATGTTTCGCCCTTTACCGCCGGCATGCTGGAAGCCAAGCGGGCTTACGAGCGCAGCGGCGATGCGGTGCCTGTCAAAATCTTCAAGGCAGGCGAAACCTTCCAGGCGGGCGTATTTTCCGTTGAGGCTGTCCCTGTCAATCACTCCATTCCCGAACCGGTTTCGCTTGCCATTACAACACCGGCGGGCGTTGTAATTCATACGGGAGACTGGAAAATCGATGTCGCGCCGACCCTGGGGCCGCTGACAGATGAAAGCCGCTTCCGGCAAATTGGCGATGCGGGTGTTCTCGCCTTGATATGCGACAGCACCAATGCCCTGATGGAGGGGTCTTCACCTTCTGAAAAGGAAGTCAGCAAGAGCCTGGAGAAGATCATCAGTGCCGCCAAGGGACGCGTCGCACTGACAACTTTTTCCTCCAATGTCGGGCGTATCCGCTCTATTGCGGAAGCTGCACGCGATGCCGGCAGACAGGTATTGTTGCTTGGCAGTTCCATCAAGCGGGTCGTCAATGTTGCCACAGACCTTGGTATGATGGAGGGGCTGCCTCCGTTTATCGAGGAGGATGAGTATGGCTATATTCCCCGCGACAAGATTGTCATCATTCTGACGGGCAGTCAGGGTGAATCGCGTGCCGCGCTTGCCAAATTGTCACGTGACGAGATGCGCAATGTTTCTCTGGCGTCAGGTGACACTGTCATCTTCTCTTCACGCGCCATTCCGGGCAATGAAAAACCAATTCTCGACGTCAAAAACGGCCTGATAGAGCAGGGCATAGAAATCATCACCGATCATGATGGACTGGTTCATGTGTCAGGGCATCCACGCCGTAATGAACTGGTGCAGATGTATGAGTGGGTCCGGCCGGAAATTCTGGTGCCTGTGCATGGCGAAGCAGCGCATCTGACCGCTCATGCAAAACTGGGCCTGCAGTCGGGTATCAAGACAGTGCCTCGGGTGCGCAACGGTGACATGCTGCGTCTTTCGCCTGGACCTGTCGAGGTTATTGCTGAAGTGCCGCACGGGCGGATTTACAAGGATGGCGATCTTATCGGTGATTTCGACGAGATGGGCATCGGCGAGCGGCGCAAGCTTTCCTACGCCGGTCACATCGCCGTCAATGTTCTTCTGAATAGCAAGAATGAGTTGATTAGAGACCCGTCCGTTTCGGCTTTTGGTCTTCCGCAGGAAGATGAAAACGGTGCGCTGATGAAGGATTGCCTGGTGGAAGCTGCCATCAATGCAGTGGGCAGCATCCCGAAGGGCCGTCGCAAGGATCTGGATGTTGTGCGTGAGTCCGTGCGCCGCGCAGTGCGTTCTGCTGCCCGCAACGTGTGGGGAAAGAAACCCGTGATGACGGTTTTTCTGACGCGGATATGATGAGCAGTCAAAGGAGTGCGCTGCGATGATAGGCCGGTTGAATCATGTTGCCATTGCCGTTCCGGACCTCGCCGCTGCAACACGGCAGTATCGCGATACGCTTGGGGCCAGAGTTTCGCAGCCTCTTGCGCTGCCGGAGCATGGTGTGACCGTGGTGTTTATCGAGCTTGAAAACACCAAGGTCGAGTTGCTCGAACCGCTTGGCGCAGATTCTCCGATTGCAGCGTTTCTGGAGAAAAACCCGGCTGGCGGGATGCATCACATCTGTTACGAAGTGAATGATATTGTCGAGGCCAGAGACAATTTGCTGGCCTCGGGTGCCCGTGTTCTTGGTGATGGCGAACCCAGAAACGGGGCGCACGGCAAGCCTGTTCTGTTCCTGCATCCAAAGGATTTCTGCGGTACACTTGTCGAACTGGAACAGGTTTAAAAGCGTTTCCGGAAAAGTGTGAAGCGGTTTTCCGGTAGTGTGACTTGTCAGCAGAATGCGTAAACCGACAGACGGTTGAAAGGGACGACAATGAATTTCCTGACAGGGTTTGCAGTTTTTTTCATCATCTGGTGGGTGACACTTTTTGCGGTGTTACCGATAGGTGTGCGTACCCAAGCTGAAGAGAGCGACGTGGCGCCCGGCACAACGGAGAGCGCGCCACACAAATTGAATATGACGAGAAAGCTGCTTTTGACCACGGCAATCTCGGCAGCCATCTTCGCCGTCTACTTTGTGGCGACGGTTTCTTTCGGCTTTTCTGTCGATTCACTCCCGCGTATCGTGCCTGACTTCTCCTCCAGGTAGAGCGATTTCCAACGCCGATTTTTGATTTCCAACGACCGATTTCATTGCAGGATCACATATGAGTTTTGAAACGCGCGCTTCCTCAAGTGCATGTTTTGACTTGATATATTGTAAGCCAACTTTCAGTTTTACCTCAATCTGTCTGGAGCGTGTGACGTTCAAAGAACGTTCTTCTTCGCCTTTATGAACGGCCACTTTACGGACGGTTCACAGGGCATTCATGTCGCGAATCCTATGAAGCATTGCACGGAAAATCGTGGTTCAAAATTGCATTCAAACATAGAGGATCAGAAGATGTTGAAAATTGGAAAGACATGCGCCGCAGTTGCCCTTATCGCCACAACGCTACAACCAATGATGGCGACATCGGCAAGTGCGCGAGGTTGGGGTGATTTTATCAGCTGCTGGGCTGCCAGGGATTTTGAGGGCAATGATGTCACCTTTACGGCCGGTTGCTGGGAACGGCATATGGGGTCCAGCAAGACAATGTCCCCAAAGATGGCTGGTTCCCTCAAGGCAATGGCTTCCAAATATCAGCAGGAAAAGCGTGCATTGAACAGAAAATACACTGCACAATTGTCACGCATGAAGGCCGGCAGGTGACATTAACGAAATGCGCGGCCGTCCGGGTATTGTCCAGGACGGTCGCTTGTTATCGGATGGCGCGCTTTGTGGATAATTGCCCTCGATCGCCACGCCGCAGCATCTCGGGAATACAACTTTACAGATTGCACAATTGTTGTACAGGGCAGCAATGCTGGCCGGCGCGGGAATGTTTCAAGATGTCCTGACAGGTCGAATCCGGGTAGGGGAAACTGAAATTTGACCAAAAAAAAACAAGGCACGAAGCCTTGTATTATAAGTATCGCGTTGATCATTTGACCGATTTAAATCGGCGGCTGCAAAAGGTACTGCGCCTTAGATCCATCCTCCCAAGACTTTGACCGCGGAACGGACAAGGATCATTTCCCCTTGCCTCATTGGTTGTGGAAAGTATCGCATTGTTGGCACTGTGTCACCCGAAAAGTGACATTTTTGCCGCGGTCTGGAAATGTTTTTTTGTAACTATTGCAATCATCATCCTGGCCCGTTGCGGACAATCCGTTCACAGAAACGCGTGCGGCTTTTCTTCTGTGTGCGAAGCAGCTAAGACTTGCAGCGATTTTTACCGTTATTTCGCCTGATTCCTCCTTTAGGCGAAACTGCATAACCGGATGTGACCATGCGCCTTTCCCGCTACTTTTTGCCCATACTGAAAGAAAACCCCAAAGAGGCTGAAATTGTCTCTCATCGATTGATGTTGCGCGCCGGCATGGTCCGTCAGCAATCAGCCGGGATTTACTCGTGGCTGCCTCTGGGCAAGCGGGTCCTCGACAAGGTCAATGCCATTGTCCGCGAAGAACAGAACCGGGCTGGTGCCATCGAAATTTTGATGCCGACGATTCAATCTGCCGAACTTTGGCAGGAGAGTGGTCGCTACGAGGATTATGGCCGCGAAATGCTGAGGATTTCCGACCGTCAGGATCGGCCAATGCTCTATGGGCCAACCAATGAGGAAATGGTTACGGACATTTTCCGTTCCTATGTGCGCTCCTACAAGGATCTGCCCCTCAATCTCTATCATATTCAAACGAAATTTCGCGATGAAATCAGGCCGCGTTTCGGTACCATGCGTTCACGCGAATTCGTGATGAAGGATGCCTATTCGTTCGACATCGATCAGGATGCAGCCAGACACGCCTACAACAAGATGTTTGTTGCCTATCTTCGGACATTCGCGCGCATGGGCCTGCGCGCCGTGCCGATGCGGGCCGATACCGGCCCGATAGGTGGTGATCTCAGTCATGAATTCATCATTCTGGCTGATACGGGCGAGTCCGAAGTCTACTGCCACAAGGACTTTCTGGGGTTCGAAATCCCCGGCGACGAGACCGATTTTGATGATATCAATGCGGTTCAGACCATTGTCGACGATTGGACGACGCTTTATGCGGCGACCTCTGAGATGCATGACGCGGACGCTTTCGCGCAGGTCAGCGCAGACGCGCAACTGACGGCGCGAGGCATCGAAGTCGGGCATATCTTCTATTTCGGAACGAAATATTCAGAGCCGATGGGTGCAAAGGTCATGGGGCCTGATGGCAAGGAACATGCAGTTCACATGGGGTCCTATGGCATTGGCCCGACGCGCCTGGTTCCAGCCATCATAGAAGCGTCTCATGACGACAATGGCATCATCTGGCCCGAAGGCGTTGCGCCCTTTGATGTTATCATCATCAACATGAAGGCCGGTGATGAGGCCTGTGATGCGGCTTGTGAAAAACTTTACGGTGAATTGCTGGCTGCCGGCAGGGATGTTGCCTATGACGACCGGAATGAGCGTGCCGGCGCCAAGTTTGCAACCGCTGATCTCATCGGCATTCCCCAGCAGGTCGTGGTGGGCCCACGTTCGGTTGCCAATGGCGAGGTCGAAGTCAAGGACCGCAAGAGCGGTTCGCGCGACACCATGTCTCTTGAAGCTGCAGTCAACCGACTTTCGGCCAGAGGCTAAGGGGGACTGATGGACCACACAAAGGCGCCGGCTGGCGCAGCATCGCCAGGCCGCAGATTGATCGCATTCTTCGATGGGGCATTCTGCGCCTATGAGCGAATGGTTGCCTGGCGCTATTTGCGTTCGCGTCGCAGAGAAGCATTCATATCGGTCATTGCCGGGTTTTCCTTTCTCGGCATCATGCTTGGCGTTGCGACGCTGATCATTGTGATGGCCGTGATGAATGGTTTTCGCGGTGAATTGATTGACCGTATTCTCGGCGTCAACGGCCATATGATGGTTCAGCCGATCGATCAACCGCTCAATGATTATCCGGAGCTTGCGGTCAAATTTGCTGCCATTCCCGGTGTCATATCAGCCATACCGTCAATCAACGGGCAGGCGCTCGTTTCCGGCTACAAGGATGCGGGCACCGGCGCGGTTGTGCGTGGCATTCGTGCCGACGACCTTTCTTTGCTGGGGGGCGTTTCTGACAACATCCAGTCTGGTGATCTCATCGGGTTCGCTGCGGGTGAGGGCGTTGCCATTGGCTCGCGCATGGCGACCAATCTGGGCGTGGGGGTCGGCGACGTCATCAAGCTCATTTCTCCCGAAGGCGATGTCACGCCGCTGGGCGTGACGCCCCGCATCAAATCTTATCCGGTTTCAGCGATCTTCGAGATAGGCATGTCGGAATATGATTCTTCGATGATCTTCATGCCGCTTTCCGAAGCGCAGCTCTATTTCAACGTGGAAGGTCTGGTTCAGTCGATTGAGCTGTTTGTCGATAATCCGGACGAGGTTGACCTGATACGACCGCTTGTTGAAGCGGCTGCAGGCCGACAGATCTACATTACCGACTGGCGACAGCAGAACAGGACGTTCTTTTCGGCATTGGAGGTTGAACGCAATGTGATGTTCATGATCCTGACGCTGATTGTGCTTGTCGCAGCACTCAACATTGTGTCCGGGCTGATCATGCTGGTGAAAGACAAGGGGCATGATATTGCCATCTTGCGCACCATGGGCGCCACGTCGGGTGCGATCTTGCGTATCTTTTTCATGACAGGTGCTGCTATCGGTGTCGCCGGGACATTCGCCGGGGTCTTTCTGGGGGTTCTCGTCTGCTGGAATATTGAATCGATCCGCCAGTTTTTTTCATGGCTTTCCGGCGCGACGCTGTTTGATCCGGAACTCTATTTCCTCAGCCAGTTGCCAGCCGACATGAATTTGGGTGAAACCCTGTCCATTGTTGTCATGGCCATTGGACTGTCCTTTCTGGCCACCCTGATTCCAGCCTGGAGAGCGTCGCGGCTCGACCCGGTTGATGCATTGCGTTACGAATAGGTACCCCGCACATGAGCGAACATGTCTTGCAGATTGAAAATCTGCATATGCACTATGAACAGGGCGGCAAGGTGCTGTCGATCCTCAAGGGAGCGAATTTTGCGCTGAAAAAGGGCGAAACCGTTGCGCTTGTCGCACCATCCGGTACCGGAAAATCCACACTTCTGCATGTGGCAGGATTGCTTGAAAAGCCAAGCGAGGGAGAGGTGCTGATCGGCGGAATTGCGACCAGCAGCCTTGACGATAACGCCCGCACCGCAATGCGCCGTTCCGATATCGGCTTCGTCTATCAGTTCCACCATCTGCTGCCGGAATTCACGGCGCTTGAGAACGTGATGATGCCGCAGATGATTGCCGGCCTGTCCTACAAGGAAGCAGCGGAACGCTCCGGTCAGTTGCTTGAGTATCTTCGGATCGGCGACAGGGCCACTCACCGCCCGTCAGAGCTTTCAGGTGGCGAACAACAGCGGGTGGCTATTGCACGCTCGGTCGCCAATGCACCGCTGCTATTGCTGGCGGATGAGCCAACCGGCAACCTTGACCCCGAAACGGCTGGCTATGTTTTTGGAGCCCTCAAGGCCCTGGTGCGCCAATCGGGCCTTTCGGCACTCATTGCCACCCACAATCATGATATTGCTGCCATGATGGACCGGCGCGTTACCCTGCAGGACGGACACGTCGTTTCATTTTAAGACAACTCTGTCTTTGGCCGTTGATGTGATGCCAAAAAGGCTGCGGTCCGGACTGCAGCCTTTTTTGCGTGTGCGCCGCACAGAAGTGGCAAGCAAAACAGATCGGCATGCGCCGCAATAATTGCAGCCAATGCTTACCTCCGATGGATTGGGAAGCAAGCTCGTGGCGCTCCATGATGCTTACCAAGTCTATCGTGTATCGCATGGCCCAGAATTCCGCGCTTCAATCATTCCGCTCATGAACAATCTCTTGCAAGCGACTGCAGGCGAGAACTGCGCCATTATTCGCGCGTTCGCAGGCGTATTTTTTAACGGCATTCTTTATGTGATGAAAATATGCAGCATTGTCTTGTCAATTTTACCCGAAAAATAAACTGTTAGATTCGAAGAATGAATTATTGCATCGCTTGATGAATTATTGCATCGTTTGCGAATGGAAAAGACGCACCCCTTCGAGAACACTGATGAATCGGCATTTCGCGGGGCGTCGGATGTCTCGACAGAAGATATTCTCAGGGGCATGCTTGCCGCTTCGAACGATGCCTGTTGGTGTATGGAATTCAATCCACCCGTGGATGTGACTGCGGATGACCATCAGGTTGTTCATCAGATTTTCACGAACGGTCCCGTATGGCGTCACTGCAATGCAGCGATGGAACGGCTTTATCGTTTGCCGCCCGGGCAGGACATGAATACGCGGCCGGTGCATGAAATCTTTCCTGACAACCCAAGTAACCGCGATTTCCTGCTGAATCTGATCGCCAATGGCTTCGAGGTGGATGGTTCGCCAGCGCTTGACCGGCGCTATGACGGGCTGGAAATCTATGTTGAAAATGATGTCCGGGCGCATATCGCCAACGGCAAACTTTACCGGATGTTCGGGACGGTTCGAAATGTCGCCAAACATCGCCGACGCGAGCAGGCCTTGAGCGATCAACTGGCGGCGTTGGAAGACGTTGTTTCTGCGATGCCCAGCCCTTTCCTGACCGTGGATGCCTCCGGTGATATTGAAATGCTGAATGCAGCTGCAGTGGCGCGGTTCGGATCAGGATGTGAGGGGCAATCCTTTAACGCATTGATCCGCAACACCTGTCCGGCTGCGGTTTTGCCGGAGCTGTCAAAGGCAATTGCCAAGGTTCGATCGCTGGGTGTCTCCATGACCTTTCGTCTCGTGACGGCCATGCCGGATACCGTTTGGCAGGTTGCGCCGCGTGAAACGGCGACGGGCACAGGTTTTGTTGTGCTCTTGCTGCCCAATGATGTGATGGAGGTCTAGCGTGAACGATTTTGTTCTGGAAGATCACCCGTTTTTTTCAACCGGATCTCAGGCTGATGCCGAACTCAGTCTTGAGATGCTTGATGATGGTATGGTGATGCTCTCGCCAGCAGGTGTCGTGCTGCACCTGTCCACCGAAGCCGAGCGCCAGCTTGGTATTGCAGTGGGTGCTGCAAGAGGGCGTCAGCTAGCTGATCTGCCGGTTGATTGCCACGGTTGGGACAGTCTGGTGGAGGTGGTGTCGACCGGACAGACAACCGATTGCATGTTGCGCCGTCCTGACGGGCGGGACATCCTGGCAGCGCCACGTGCTGCGCCTGAGACAGGCGGTTCTTCTGCGGCCCGTATCATTGTCCTGCGTGACCTTGTCGGGCTGGACTATCGCCGGGAGCGGGCCAACCGTCGCACCAAATCGATGCGAAAGATTTTCATTGCAGAGAACAGGACGCGACCTGATTTTATCGAGCAAAGACGGCTGGCACCGGAACTGGACCGGCTTCTGTCACGCGGCGAGCGTGCAATGCTTCAGGGCGCGCGCATACTGATCACCGGAGAATCCGGTGTCGGCAAGACGGAAGTTGCCAAGTTTCTGCATTCCACGGTTGCTGACGCAGATGCGCCATTTGTGGTGGCCAATTGTGCCTTGTCAGGGGATGCGCAGTTCGCGCGGGCCATGTTCGGCGTTCCGGCTGCGCAGGGTCAGCAGCGTTTGGTCGGACTGATCGAACAATCCGAGAGTGGTACGCTGTTCCTCGACGAGGTGGCGGAAATCCCGCTGTCTGCTCAGGCCCTGCTATTGCGCTTTCTCGAGGACGGCATTGTCAGCAATCCCGATGGCGGCGAGCAACGTGTGGTCAATGTGCGGGTGATTGCAGCGACCAATCGCGATCTGAGGCAGATGGTGCGTGAGGGGCGTTTTCGCGCCGATCTTTACTATCGTCTGGCGGTTGTGCCGCTGCGCGTGCCGCCCTTGCGCGATATGCCGGCCCTGATCGACCATCTGACCGGCCGTTTCCTGCAGACCATCAATCATCGCCGGCAGACCTCGCTTTTTGTGCCGCGCCGAGTGCGCGAGATGCTGGGCGACTACAGTTTTCCGGGCAATATCCGCGAATTGCTGAACATCGTTCAAAAACTGTCAATTTTTCTGGAAGAGGCAGACGATCTGGCCGAACTCATGGCCGATCTGTTGGCCCCCATCGATATTCCCGGCATTGATCTGGCCACCCAGGCAGGCCTGCAGGGCACAGAACCCTTCGATCTGCGCACAGAAGTGCGCCGCTATGAACGCACGCTTATCGACAAGGCTATCCGGCTCCATGGCAGCAAGCGAAAGGCTGCCACCGCCCTGGGCGTGGATATCGGAACCATCGTTAGAAAAACTGCCGATCCAACGGCAGAAAACTCAACGGCAACGACCGCAAAACCTACAGTGGAGAAACAAAAATATGAATAAGAAGAGCATTTTTTACGGCGTCAGCCTTGCTGCGCTTTGCACATTCTCGATGGCCTCATCGGCTCTATCGGGTGAATTGAACATCCTGACGTGGGAGGGGTATGCCGATACATCGGTGATAGAGCCTTTTGAAGCGGCAACGGGCTGCAAGGTTTCAGCGACCTATGTCGGCTCCAATGATGATTTCGCGCCGAAATTGGCAGCGGGCGGCGGTGTGTTCGATATTGTGACGCCGTCGATCGACACAACCAAATCGCTGATCGATGCGGGCTTTGTTCAGCCGATCGATATCTCGAAAATCGAGGCCTGGGATGATCTCTATGAGAAGTTCACCTCTGCCGAAGGACTTCACAAGGATGGCAAGGTCTACGGCGTTCCCTATGCCTGGGGCGCTATTCCCTTCATGTATCTGAAAGACAAGTTCCCAACACCTCCAACCTCGATTTCGGTGCTTTGGGATCCGGAGCTCAAGGGCCGTGTATCGCTGTGGGATGACAAGAGTGCGCTCTATGTTGCAGCGCGCCTGAACGGTGACATGAATATCTACAATCTGACGGATGAACAGATCGCGGCCGCACAGGCCAAGCTCAGCGAACAGCGGCCCAACATCCGAAAATACTGGGCGACCGCCGGCGAACTGGTCGACCTCTACAAATCCGGTGAAGTCTGGATTTCCAACACCTGGGGTGGGTATCAGTCGTCGTTGCTGGCGGCTGAAGGCATTGATGTCGTCGAGTTCATTCCGGAAGAGGGTGCCGAGGGCTGGATGGACAGCAACATGATTGTGGCGGGCACGCCAAACGAGGAATGCGCCTATCAGTTCCTGAATATGGCAAGCTCTGCCGAAGGGCAGGCCGGCGTGTTCAAGGTGAACGGCTATTCCTCGACAAATCCGGTTGCTGCCCGGACCTTCATGACTCCCGAGGAATACAGTGCGCTGCATCAGGATGACCCCGGCTACATGGATAGCCTGCTGCTGTGGACCAATCTGGGCGCACGCTTGCCGACCTACACCAATGCGTGGAATGCGGTGAAATCGCAGTAAGCAGGCGGTCTTTTTCAAGAATCGAGTTCGCGGATACGCCGCGGACTCTCTCACCAGGACGGAGCGCTGCGTGTGTCGAAGATCATTGAAATCAGAGGCCTGACCAAAACCTATGGTGATGTGCGGGGGGTGGATGACATCTCGCTGGATATCGAAGAGGGCGAGTTTGTCACTTTGCTCGGGCCGTCGGGTTGCGGTAAATCCACGCTGCTGCGCATGATTGGCGGCTTTGAAGAACCAACGCGCGGCCATATTGCTCTGGACGGCGAAGATGTAACCCATGTGCCCCCCAGCAAGCGGGCGGTGAATATGGTGTTTCAGGATTACGCCCTGTTTCCCCATCTGAGTGTCGGTAAAAACGTCGGTTACGGTCTGCGGGTAAGCGGTGTTCGAAGATCCGAAGTGATCAGCCGAGCCCGTGAGGCTTTGTCACTGGTGGGGCTGGAAGACAGGTATGATGCATCACCCCACATGCTGTCGGGTGGGCAGCGTCAGCGAGTGGCTCTGGCGCGGGCCATCGTTCGCAAACCGCGCGTGCTGTTGCTGGATGAGCCTTTGTCGGCTCTGGATGCCAATCTGCGCGAACAGATGCAGATCGAGCTGAAAAACCTGCACACCAAGGTCGGGCTTACTTTTGTACTGGTGACCCATGACCAGACAGAGGCGCTGACCATGTCTGATCGTGTTGTGGTGATGCGCGAGGGAAAGATCGTTCAGATCGGCACCCCGCAGGACCTTTATGAAAAACCGCAAACCGGCTATGTCGCGGGCTTCGTCGGCAGCACGAACATGTTTCGTTCGCGCATTGAGACGGGGGCTTCAGGGCCGCAAATCAGCTGTTTTGGACAAAGTCTGAAGGCACCCGCTGCGGCGTCAGACTTGGGTGGAAGGGACACTTTGTTCGGGTTTCGACCCGAGAAGGCGACGCTTTTGCGCAGTGGCGCCCAGGCTGAAAACACCTTGCATGGCCAACTTTCAGATGTGCTTTATCATGGGCAAAGTGCGCGGTTGGTGATGGATCTCGTCAGCGGGCAGGTGGTTGTGGATATGCCGATCACCGATGTCATCGGCACTGTCGGTCTGCCGCAGGTTGGCAGCGAAATTGCAATTTCCATTGAACCGCACAAGATCATGATTCTGAGAGACGAGGTTGCATCATGAGTGCACCGTCCTCTGGTCGTCTATGGCGTGTGGCCGTGCTCTCACCGCCGCTCATATGGACATTCGTGTTCATGTTCATTCCCTACTCGATACTCTTCGTCTACAGCTTTTGGGAACAGGTTTATCCGACCTTCCAACCGGCTTTTCAGTTCGGCAATTACCTGCAGATCATCACTGATCCGCAATACTTCAATGTCTTGAGCCGAACCTTGAAAATTGCGCTTTTCGTTTCGCTTGGCGCGATGCTGGTGGCTTTCCCCTACGCCTATTTTCTGGTGTTCAAGGTAAAGAGTGCAGCCCTGCGGCAAGTCCTCTATATGGCGGTTGTGGCGCCGCTCTGGGTGTCCTATCTGCTGCGTGCCTACACATGGAAAACCATTCTGGGCACCACGGGCATATTGAACTCTTTCCTGATGTCGATCGGGGTTCTGTCGGAGCCATCGTCGGTGTTTCTCTATAATCAGACAGCGATGATTGTAACGCTGATCTATGTGTTCATCCCCTTCATGGTGATGCCGATCTATGCGGTGCTGGAGAAGATCCCGAAGTCATTGACCGAAGCGTCAAACGACCTGGGTGTGGGGCGTTTGCGGACTTTTTTCCTGGTGACGTTGCCCTTGTCAATTCCCGGCATCGTCGCAGGATTTACCATGACGTTTTGCCTGACCTTTGGCGATTTCATCGCGCCATTCCTGGTGGGCGGGCCTGATGGTCTGATGGTTGCAAATGTCATTGCTTCCCAGTTCGGTGCGGCATTGAACTGGCCTTTGGGCGCTGCTCTGGCGCTGGTGATGATGCTGATCGTGTTGACGATCGTCACCATTTCAGATCGGTTCGAGCAACTGGGCAAGGGGAAATTCGCATGACGACGAATTTTGCGAAATCCTCCAGATCCGGGCACGGCAAATGGCTGGGCGGTATCGAACGTTTGTCCTGGCTGTTGGGTATCCTGGCAATCCTCGGGTTTCTCTACCTGCCGATTGCCGTGCTGGTTGCCTATAGTTTCAACGATTCGCGATCGCTGACCTGGCCGATGTCCGGGCTGACGCTGGACTGGTATCAAAAGCTCTCCCAGAACGATCAACTGATCCAGGCCTTCTATAACAGCGTTTATGTCGCGGTGAGCGCCACGAGCCTGACGCTGATTATCGGAATTCCCGCGGCAATTGCCCTCGACCGGTTCGACTTTCCGGGCAAGGGGCTGTTTCGCAAGTTGATTTTGTTGCCGATCGCCCTGCCTGGAATTATCACCGGTATTTCGATGCTGATCCTGTTTCGATCCCTGGGGTTCAACCTCAGTCTGCAAGCAGTGATCGTTGGCCATGCGACGGCCCTGCTTTCTGTAGTGGTGACGCTGGTCTATGCGCGCCTGCAACGTTTACCGGCCAGTCTGGCTGAGGCTTCAGCCGATCTGGGGGCTTCAGGGCTGCAGACGTTCTTTCTGGTCACGCTGCCCAATATAAGAACCGCCGTGATCGGGGCTGGAATGCTGGCTTTCACGCTGTCTTTCGACGAGATCCCCGTCACTTTCTTTCTGACGGGCAGAGACAACACTTTACCGATGTATATCTGGTCGACACTGCGCCGCGGCCTGACACCGGAAATCAACGCCATCGGCACATTGATCGTGGCGATGTCAATTGTGCTGATCTTCGCATCCGTGCTGCTCTTGCGCGACAAAACCAAATCCAAAAACGTCTAACACTGGAGGGTAACCATGAACGCTCATGCCAAAATAAATCCCAATCTGACCAAAGGCGCCTTGATTGGCGGCGAATGGGTCGGTGGCTCTGCAGGGACATTTGAAGTGCGCAATCCGCATGACGGGTCCCTGTTGCACAATGTTGGCAAGTGCAATGCGGCCGATGTGGAAAAAGCGGTTGCCAGTGCGCGCGCGGCACAGCCGGAATGGGCTGCGCTGTCGGTGATCGAACGGGCGCAGATCATGCGGCGGATTCATCAGTTATTTCTTGAGAATGCCGAGCAGATCGCGCAGGTGCTGTGCGCCGAGATCGGAAAACCCATCACCGATTCACGCGAAGAGGTGTTTGAATATTCGGCACCCTCATGGGGCAAGGCGGCTGAAGAGATCCTGCGTCATCGCGGGCTCTCATTCCCTTCAACCCAGGAGCGCACAACCAATAAGCGCCTGGTGATGAACTACCGTCCGCTGGGTACGGTGGCGGTGATCACGCCCTACAACTTCCCGACAGATATCGCATCGATTGCATTGGCGCATATCGTGGCGGCGGGCAATACCATCGTGTGGAAGCCATCGGAATATGCAGCCGGGTGCTGCGCTATGGTGGCTGACCTGTTCAAGCAGGCAGGTCTGCCGGACGGGGTGATCAATCTGGTGCAGGGCGTTGGTGACGTTGGTGCGGCATTGGTCGAGGCCAAGGGCGTTGACGGCGTATTCTTTACGGGATCCACAAAAACCGGACGCGGCATTGCCGAAAAATGTGCCTTGCGTCCACATCTGCTGGAGCTGGGTGGTGATGGTCCGTTCATCATTCTGGCCGATGCCGATATCGACAAGGCTGTTGATGGCGCGATGAACGGCTGTTTCTATTACACCGGTCAGGTTTGCACCTCGGCCGAGCGCTTGCTGGTGCATGAGGATGTCTATGACGAATTTCTTGTAAAATTCCGCAAAAAGGCAGCAGCACTTCGTATCGGCAACCCTGCGTCCGAAGATACGGAAATGGGGCCCTTGTGCAACGCAGCCACCTTGGCGCGGGTAAAGGAGCATGTGCGGGATGCTGCAGCAAAGGGGGCCAAAATTGAACAATTCGGCAAGGAAGAGGGGCTTTATTTTCCTGCAACCATATTGACTGACGTGACCACCGATATGTTGATTGCACAGCAGGAAACCTTTGGACCGGTGGCGCCGATCATCAAGATCAAGAATGCCGAACAGGCAATCGAGATTGCCCATCAGTCCGGTCTTGGCCTGATAGCCTCGCTGTGGACACAGGATCTGGCAACCGCGTGGCGTGTTGGTGAGGCCCTGCCGCATGGCACGGTCAACGTTAACGAAACCTCCAACTATTGGGACCAATTGGCACCTTTCGGTGGTACAGGTCAGTCCGGTGTTGGTCGCGAATTGTCACAATGGTTCCTCGAGACCTTTACCGAGCGCAAATTGCTGGTCTTCGATCTGGGAGGCGAAAAGAGCTACAATCGCCGGGCAGAAGGCGGCTGGTAACCCGGTTGCGCCCGCTGTAACGGCGGGCGCAATATATCTGCTGGTCGTTGTTTCGGCGTACGAGCGCCGATACGACGAGCGTCAATTGATGCTGAACATTTCCACGGGCAATCCTCCACCCGGCAAATGTGCAAACTTCCTGCCATGACAAACCAAAAAATTGTGGTTAACAATGGGTTTACGGGAACAAAATGGAGAAAAAAATGAAACATTCAAATTCGGCGCTGGGCACACCTGAGCAGCTCAGGGACCCCAATTACACGCCGCCCTTGATGTCGGCGATACCCTTGGGCATTCAGCATGTCCTGGCCATGTTTGTCAGTAATATCACCCCCGCCATCATCATAGCAGGGGCTGCCGGTTTCGGCTTCGGGTCAAATTCTCCGGATTTTCCCAATCTGATCTATATGATTCAGATGGCGATCCTGTTTGCCGGTGTTGCCACGCTGTTTCAAACCATTGGTTTCGGTCCCGTCGGCGCAAAACTGCCGATCGTACAGGGAACAAGTTTTGCTTTCATTCCGATCATGATCCCGCTTGTCGCGGGAAAAGGGGTTGATGCCATGGCCGCCCTGATGGGTGGTGTGATGATCGGTGGCCTGTTCCACGCCTTTCTCGCCCTGTTTATCGGCAAGATCCGCTTTGCGCTGCCACCGCTGGTGACTGGTCTGGTGGTGACGATGATCGGTCTGGCGCTGGTCAAGGTTGGCATCCAGTACGCCGCCGGTGGCGTTCCTGCCATTGGCACGCCGGCATACGGCAGTCTGCAAAGCTGGTTTGTGGCCCTTGTGGTGGTCTTCGTGACGCTCGGGTTCAAGTTTTTCACCCGTGGCATGTGGTCGGTCGCAGCGGTGCTTCTGGGTTTGCTTGTCGGCTATGTTGTCGCCTATTTCATGGGCATGGTCAGCTTTGGCAATATTGGTCGCGCAGCATCCTTTGCCTTGCCAAATCCGTTCCATTTCGGCTTTGAATTCAATCTTGCCGCTGTCATTGGTTTTTGTCTGATGGCGTTTATTTCGGCGATTGAAACCGTTGGTGATGTCTCAGGTATCACCAAGGGTGGGGCAGGGCGCGAAGCCACGACAGAGGAAATCACCGGGGCAACCTGGGCCGATGGCCTTGGTACGGCTGTTGCCGGGGTCTTTGGATCATTGCCAAATACCTCCTTTTCCCAGAATGTCGGACTGATTGCCATGACGGGTGTCATGAGCCGCATGGTTGTCACCATTGGCGCAATTTTCCTGATTATCTGTGGTCTGGTGCCGAAAGTCGGCGCGATCATTTCAACGATACCGATCCAGGTGCTGGGCGGCGGCGTGATTGTCATGTTCGGCATGGTCGTTGCCGCGGGCATCTCGATGCTGTCGGATGTCGACTGGAACCGTCGCAACATGGTCATATTCGCGATCTCCATTTCCATCGGACTGGGGCTTCAACTGGAGCCGGGCGCGCTCCAGCATCTGCCTTCAACAGCAAAAGTCCTGCTGACTTCAGGCCTGCTGCCCGCCGCATTCATTGCCATCATCTTGAACCTGGTGCTGCCGCATGAACTGGCCGATGAGCAGACGGATGAACTGTCAGGCGGTCTGGCCGGACACACGCGTGATGACCACGCCTGAGCCAATTCGGTTCACAATCGACCAAAGGCCCGGGCGCAATCCCGGGCCTTTGGTCTATGCAGCTGGCACAAAGGTTCAGGCCGTGCTTCGGCTGCCGGGCTTAAGCCTTCCTTAAGCACGCTACGCTTCCCACTTGACATAAGAACGGATATAGAACAAAAAGGATACATAACAAGAATTTGGAGAGACACATGTTTGATTTCGCTAAAGATTGTGCTGCATTCGCCTCAATGATCCTGTTCGTAACAAGCGTGACTGTTGTGCTCATGGCGCTCTGAATTTCACACTCTTCAGGTGTGATGAAACGACAATAGGGTTACGCCCCATTCACGATCTGTCGTGTTTGACCATGTGGTCGAGGCCGAAGATGACCAGGCCCGCCACCAGACCCCAAAACGCCGAACCAATTCCAAAAGCCGACATACCCGATGCCGTGACGGCAAATGTCCCGACGGCTGTGAACCGGTCCGTGTCCAGCGTCATGCTGGCGCTGAGGGATGCGGCCAGTGGACCGATCAGGGCAATGCCGGCGATCGTGGTGATCAATGCTGCCGGGAAGCTGGCAAACAGAACAACCAGCGATGCGCCGAAGAGCGCGAGGACGACGTAGCCTGCCGCGTAGACAGGACCGCATAACCAGCGTTTGGTTCTATCGGGATGGGCGTCTGGCCCGGCGCAGATGGAGGCTGTAATGGCTGCCAGATTGGTGGCATGAGCGCCAGCCCCGGCCGTCAGAAGCGAGGCAAGCCCCGTCACTGTCAGGACCGGGCGCGATGGGATGGAATATCCGGCAGCCTTCAAGACCGCTAAGCCGGGCAGATTCTGCGACGCCATGGTGACGATATATAGTGGCAGGGCCATGCCGATCATTGCCTGCATTGTGAATTGCGGACTGATCCAGACAAATTGCGAAATATGCAAGGGACCCAACGGGCTGGTCATTCCAAGTGCGAAAGCCAGCCCTATGCCGGCAAAAAGCACGGCCAGGACCGCCCAGATGGGCGAGAACAGCCTTACAATCACATAGAGGACCAGCAAGGGGACCACCAATGATGGGACCGTCGTGATGTGATCGAAAATTGCCAGCACGAAACGGAACAGGATTCCGGCCAGCATTGCGGAGGCAACGCAGGGCGGTATGCGCTCGATCAGTGCATTGAGTGGTTTCACCGCTGCCGTCAGCAACGTCAGGATTGCTGCAATGAAAAAGGCGCCGACGGCTGTTTCCATTGTTTCCCCTGACGAGGAGGCAATCAGGGCCGCTCCAGGCGTGGACCAGGCGGCCACAACGGGAATGCGATAGCGAATGCTCAGGATGACTGTTGTTGCTGCTGTCGCCAGGCAAAGTGCGGCGATCCATGATGATGTTTGCGCCGGGTTTGCACCCACTGCAGCTGCCGCAGCAAGGATGATGGCAACTGAACTGCCGAAGCCGACGAGAACGGCAACCAGGGCGGAAATGACAACGGAAGCACGCATAGCGAAGACCAATCCGTCCTGAGCTTGGTGAAGGTGATCATCCCGTAGGAACGGAATGCTTCATTGCTTAGAGCATATCTTGTTTTCATTGAACCACTCTGTTCGTGATCCAGTGAGTCGATCCGCCAGAAAGGCGGTAAAGAGCGATGCTCTCGCATCGGTCGAGACGCCAGACAAAACGGGTGACGCAGCGGGCGGCCACTGGTCGCGAACCCTTCGGGCCAGCTGTTTTTTCGCCACTATCTACGTCGTTCCGCTTGCCCGTACCTTCAGGTACGCGCTTCGCGAACCAACTTGATCCTGACAAAAAAACAACTGGCAGAGTGAATCAATGAAAGCAAGACATGCTCAAGCATGAAACTTGCATTTTTCGACCAGCGGTAAACGCGAGGTCCACAGGATTGCGATGGACTTTGGTCATGCGAGCGACGACAATCATTCCGATTCCTTGTGGACAATTCGGGGCAGGTGGCGACAAGACACGTTTTGGTGCCGCCGATGTGCCATGCATGCCCAAACATGGAATGATCGAAGGTCGCGGACCTGTTGTTGATGGGCTTGCGACAAAGAAAATAAAACAGTGCGTCAGGATGCGACCGTTCATGCGGTTTTGCGCAGCGCCTGAGACAGACCAGCGGGTGAAACATGTCCGATAAAGCAGCAGATGTGACCGATTCGACGCCTGCGGGGCCAGGATTTGTAAACCTGAGAGTCCATTCCGCCTATTCCCTGCTGGAAAGCGCATTGCCGTTGAAGACGGTGATTTCCATGGCTGTTGCCGACCGGCAACCGGCCATTGGCATAGCAGACAGCAACAATCTGTTCGGCGCTCTGGAATTTTCCATCAAGGCGGCGGAAGAAGGGCTGCAGCCCATTTTGGGATGCCAGCTGGATATCGAGATGGAAGATGGTGTGGCGCCCGAGCAGCGCAATCATCGCGAAAAGATCGCCGAGCGACCAGCGATCGTGTTGATTGCCACCAATGAGCAAGGCTATGCGCGTTTGGTCAGTCTTGTCAGCCAATCCTATCTGGATGGGACGGGCAATGACACGGCCCATATAAAATTATCATGGCTTGAAGAGGGTGCCGAGGGGCTCATTTGCCTGACGGGTGGCACTGGCGGACCGGTGGATCAGGCGCTTGCGTCGGATCACCAGCAGATGGCGGAAGAACGCCTTGCCCGACTGGGCGCCCTATTCCCCGGGCGACTCTATGTGGAGGTGCAGCGTCAGGTGGGATTTGATCAGGCGCATGAAAACATGCTGCTCAAGCTGGCCTATAAACAGAAGCTTCCCATTGTCGCCACCAATGAAGCGTTTTTTCCGGCCCCGGACGATTATGATGCGCATGATGCGCTGATGGCGGTTGCCCACAACGCGATGGTCTCGGACGATAGTCGTTTTCGCCTGACGCCGGATCATTATCTCAAGACCCGGGCGGAAATGTGCGAGATCTTCAAGGACCTTCCAGAAGCCCTTCAAAATACTATAGAAATCGCCCAACGCTGTTCCTTTCTTCTGCTGACGACCGCGCCCATTCTGCCGCGTTTTACCGGCGCCTCCGATGACCCGGAAGAGGCCGATCGCGCCGAATCTGCTGAATTGCGCCGACAGGCACATGAAGGTCTGGTCATGCGGCTTGAAACGCTCGGACGTGCTCCCGGATTTGAGGAGAGCGACTATCTGGAACGGCTCAATGTAGAACTCGACATTATCGAGAATATGCGCTTTCCAGGCTACTTCCTGATCGTTGCCGACTTTATCAAATGGGCAAAAGTAAATGACATTCCGGTTGGTCCGGGGCGTGGATCGGGTGCGGGATCACTGGTCGCCTATGCGCTGACCGTTACGGATGTCGATCCCCTGCGCTTCTCGCTGCTGTTCGAACGCTTTCTCAATCCGGAACGTGTGTCGATGCCTGACTTTGATATCGACTTTTGTCAGGACCGCCGCGACGAGGTCATTCGCTATGTGCAGGAGAAATATGGCCGCGAACAGGTTGCGCAGATCATCACCTTCGGGTCACTGCAGGCGCGCGCGGCATTGCGCGATGTCGGGCGTGTGCTGGAAATGCCCTATGGGCAGGTAGACCGGATATGCAAACTCATACCGAACAACCCGGCCGCTCCGACGCCTTTGCACAAGGCGATTGAGGAAGAACCAAAGCTGCGCGAGGAAGCAGAGAAGGAACCTGTCGTCAAACGGCTTCTGGACATTGCCCAGAAGCTGGAGGGCCTCTACCGGCATGCGTCCACCCATGCGGCCGGCATCGTGATTGGTGACCGCCCCCTGTCGCAACTGGTCCCGATGTATCGCGATCCCCGTTCCGATATGCCGGTCACCCAGTTCAACATGAAATGGGTTGAGCAGGCGGGGCTGGTCAAATTCGACTTTCTCGGGCTGAAAACACTGACCGTGCTGAAGACCACGGTGGATTTCCTGCGTGAACGGGAAATCGAGATCGACCTTGCCGCCCTGCCATTTGACGATCTGGAGACCTACCAGATGCTCTCACGCGGTGAGACGGTCGGGGTGTTCCAGGTGGAAAGTGCCGGTATGCGCAAGGCACTGATCGGCATGCGGCCCGACAGGATTGAGGATATTATTGCGCTTGTCGCCCTGTACCGTCCGGGACCAATGGAAAACATCCCGGTCTACAATGCGCGCAAACATGGTGAGGAGGAATTGGCCTCCGTCCATCCGAAGATCGACTATCTGCTGGAAGAAACGCAGGGCGTGATCGTCTATCAGGAACAGGTGATGCAGATCGCCCAGGTCCTGTCCGGCTACTCCCTGGGCGAAGCGGATTTGCTGCGCCGCGCGATGGGTAAAAAGATCCAGGCGGAAATGGACAAGCAGCGCAGCCGTTTTGTGCGCGGTGCGATGGACAATGGTGTTTCCAAGCCGCAGGCCGACCTGATCTTTGACCTGCTTGCAAAATTTGCCAATTACGGATTCAACAAATCGCATGCGGCGGCCTATGGGATTGTCTCCTACCAGACCGCTTATCTGAAAGCCCATTATCCGGTCGAGTTTCTGGCGGCCTCGATGACGCTGGACATGTCCAATACCGACAAGATCAATGATTTCCGCCAGGATGCCAAACGGTTGGGCATTGAAGTGGTTCAGCCGTCGGTGCAGACATCCTTCAGAATATTCAAGACGGGTGAAAAAAAGATCTATTATTCCCTTGCCGCCATCAAGGGTGTCGGTGAAGCTGCCGTAGACCATATTGTCGAAATTCGCGGTGATCAGCCCTTTGAATCCATCGAGGACTTCTTCCAGCGCGTTGATCCCAAGCTCGTCAACCGGCGGATGCTGGAGCATCTTATCTGTGCTGGTGCATTTGACTGTTTTGGCCGGGACAGGGCCGAACTGGTGGGCTGCATAGACCGGCTTCTCGGTTTTTCTCAGCGTGCCATGGCAAACCGGGTCAGCGGCCAGTCCGACATGTTCGGCGCTGGCGCAGTAACCGGTCCGGAAGTGATTCAATTTCCCGTCGTAACGCCTTGGATTCCTGCGGAAAAACTTCATCGCGAATATCAGGCTTTAGGCTTTTACCTCTCCGCCCATCCATTGGATACCTATAAGGAACTGCTGGACAAGATGCGGGTTCAGACCTTCGCGCATTTTTCCAATTCCGTTAAACAGGGATCAACCGCCGGGCGTCTCGCAGGCACGGTGACCTCCAAACAGGAAAGGCGCACCCGCACCGGCAACAAGATGGGTATCATCGTCTTTTCGGATTCTTCCGGCCAGTTCGAGGCCGTGTTGTTTTCAGAAGGTCTGGCGCTGTACCGCGACATGCTTGAGGCCGGCAAATCCCTGGTCATCACGGTGGATGCAGAGGAGCGGCCGGAGGGGATCAGCCTGCGAATCCAGACGGTGCAATCGCTGGAAGAAAAGGCCGTACAGACCCAGAAGGCCTTGCGTATTTTTGTCCGCGACAGCACGCCCCTGCCACAGGTCGCAAGTCATCTGAACACCAAGGGTGACGGCCAGGTCTCTCTCGTCGTGATCAAGGAGGATGGTCGCCGGGAAATCGAAGTGGAATTGCCCCAGCGCTACCGCATATCGCCGCAGATTGCTTCCGCCCTGAAAACGGCAAGAGGCGTTGTTGACGTCGAACTTGTATAGAATGTAGTTTTTCGGTGCATTTTCAAAATGCTATCGATCCGAACCGATTTTCAGGGAGAAGACACAATGGCCTATTCGATTGTAGCAGAGCGCCCCGGCAGCAGTGATGTCATGCGCAGGCTGGACATTGCCATGCCTGTACCCAATCAGGGGGAGGTTCTGCTTCGCCACACGGCGATTGGTGTCAATTTCCTGGATACCTATTTTCGCACGGGGCTTTACCCCTGGTCCGTTGAGAAGAATCTGATACTCGGGTCCGAGGCGGCCGGTGTCATCGAAGCCATCGGTCCGGGCGTCAGCGGTTTTTCGGTGGGTGAGCGGGTCGCCTACACCACGGCGAATGGCGCCTATGCCACACATCGGGCCATTGCATCACACCACCTGGTTAAAATTCCCGATGGCGTGTCCGATCAGGTCGCGGCGGCCTCTGTTCTGAAGGGCTTGACGGCCCATTATCTGCTGCATGACAGCTTTGCCGTCAATGACAGCCATACAGTGCTGTTTCATGCGGCTGCCGGTGGTGTCGGGATGATCGTCGGGCAATGGCTGGCTGCCAAGGGGGTAAGGGCCATTGGTACGGCGGGAGGGGCTGAGAAATGCGCTTTGGCGCTGCAAAACGGCTTTGGTGACATGATCGATTACCGGTCGGAAAATTTTGTCGAACGGCTTCGTGAGCTTGTCCCGGGCGGTGTGGACGTCGTTTACGACTCGGTTGGCAAGGACACCTATCCAGGGTCTCTGCACTGCCTTAAGACGCACGGGAGCTTGGTCACGTTCGGTCAGGCCTCCGGTCCGGCTACGGATTTCAAACTCTCCGATCTTGCCGCAGGGTCTTTTCACGTGACGCGGCCGGTGTTGTTTCACTTCACCGCATTGCCGGGTTGGCTGCAGAAGGCCTCAACGGAGCTGTTTTCGCTGATTGCCGACGGCTCAATCAAAATCCACGTGAACCAGACCTACGCCCTATCAGACGCTGCGCAGGCGCATGACGCATTGGAAAGCCGCAAGACAACCGGTTGCACTGTTCTGATACCGTGAACAGTCTCAAAAGACCCCGCTAGCGGGTTTTTGGCGTGTCCGGGTCGGAATCGCGTTGCGGTCGGGCACGTTTGTGTTTGCCAAATGTATAACCGGTTTCCACCGCGTCGCGTCCGAACCGGTCGCGAACCTTGTCGATGGCCTGTTCGGCAACAGCTCGTTTTGTTGCATCCGTGTCCACCAGATCCGGCGGATCGGCCAGTTCGGCTTTGGTAAGGTCCGAAACGCCGATGCCCAGCAGTCGGTATCTTGTCCCGTCCAGTTCTTTTTCCAGCAGCGACAGGCCGGTGCGGAATATGCGGTCGGCAAGACAGGTCGGATCATCCAGTCGTTTGTTGCGCGTCTTGGATTTGAAATCGGCGCCCTTGAGTTTCAAGGCGATCGTGTGGCCGGCAGTCCCGCTTTTCTTCAGTCGGTGTGCCACTTTCTCCGACAGGGATCGCAGGACCGGCACCAGGGTTTCACGGTCCGAATGATCGCTGTTGAAGGTGGTTTCCGAGGAGATGCTCTTGGCGCTGTCGCGGATATGGACCTGACGGGTATCCTGACCGCGAGACAGGTGGAAAAGTCGCTGGCCGATGGAGCCGTAGCGGCGCATCAGTTTGCCCTCATCCATGGTCTGCAACTGGCCAACGGTTCTGATGCCATCCTTCTCCAGGGTGGCAGCAAATGCCTTTCCAACGCCCCATATGGTCGTTACCGGCATGTCCTGCAGAAAGGTGATGGCTTCAGCCCGGCCAATGGCTGTAAAACCGCGCGGCTTTTCAAAGTCGGATGCGACCTTGGCGAGAAATTTGCAGTAGGACAGGCCGACCGACAGGGTTATGCCGATTTCACTTTCCACCCGGTTTGCAAATGCTGCCAGTGTGCGGGCAGGGGGATTGCGATGCAAAGCCTGCGTCCCGGCAAGTTCGATGAAGGCCTCGTCGATGGAGATCGGTTGAACGAGAGGCGAAAGTTCCTCCATCATCAGCCGCAACTCACGCCCCGTTCGGCTGTATTTTTCCATATCCGGTTTGATGACCACGGCATGGGGGCAGGCCTCCAGTGCCTTGAACATCGGCATGGCCGAACGCACCCCATGGATCCGTGCCAGATAACAGGCCGTCGATACAACCCCGCGTTTGCCGCCTCCGATGATCACCGGCTTGTCGGCCAGTTCCGGATTGTCGCGCTTTTCCACCGTTGCGTAAAACGCGTCGCAATCCAGGTGGGCAACGGTCAATTCATAGAGCTCTTTGTGACGAAGGACCCGCGGACTGCCACAATGCGAACATCGCCGCTTTGCCTGAGGCTGATAGGTCAGACAGTCGCGGCAAAAACCATTGTCAGGATCCGGCGAGATTGAGGACATTGCGGCACCGATGGGGAACAAAGATTGAACATCTTTGGTATTACGCCGCATCGGGTGACTGATCAAGCGTCACGTGAGACTTGATGATGCGTTCAATGTCGTGCCAATCCGAAGCCAGGGTCACATCGTCGCCGGGATGCGGTGCCATGGTGCGGAAATGGTCGTTGCTCATGAAGTGGATGGCTTTCACCGTCGGCGCATGCTCGAGAACCGACAGGTGATTATAGGCCATGTCGTCGATAAAGACCAAAGGCTGCGTGCGTTCTGCATGGAGGTCCCTGATCAATGGTCCTTTGGCCTCCACAGTCGCAATCAACGGATAGGTCAGGCCGTGCCGGTCAAGCAAGGCGCGTCTGGCATCGTAATGGCGCGGCGGCATGGCGGTCAGGAACAGGATATCGGCAAGTGCGGAGAGATTGCTGAGGATCTCCCCGACATCATGTGTCGGTGTTTGCCAATCAAGCTGTGTGGCAAAAAAATCCTCCAGCATGGTGCTGACCCGATCGGCCGAGGCTTCCTGCTGATTTTCCAGAGACACGATATTGCCGGTCAACCGGAAGGAGCGTGGAAGCAGCTCATGTCCGTTGGCGCGCAGATATTTGCCAAAAGGGGTCAGAAATTCCAGCACCACTTCATCAACATCGCAGACGATCAGCGGCCGGTCGCTCAAAAGGATATCCAGATGCCCGACTGTGGTTGCTTCCTCGCTCATATGCTTGTCTCAAAAGATGATCGGCCACCCAGTTCATGCCACAGGCTGACCACCTGTTCGGGTGCCACATTGCGCGCCTCGCAATAGGCCAGCAATGTCGGTTCGTGTTCCATCAGGAATCCCACCACTGCCGCCAGAAAGCCGGGTTCGCCTGCCGCCTCGCGCATATACTGCGGGTCGATGCCCGAAAGGGCCAGAAAACGCGACATCAGATCATCATTTTCAGTGATCCACGTCAAAATATCGACACTTCGGGACTCAGAATCCATATAATTTTGGGATTTACTTCGATTTGCAGTCACAAATTTGCTTTTCTTCAACCAAATTGATCTAGTTTTTGATTCGGGATGGTTTGAGATTTTCTCTCAGCTGCAGCATAGAGCTTGCCGGGGAGAGAGCAAGATCGAAAACAGGTGGAGCCGTAAATGCCGAAGAAGGTCATGATTGTCGAAGACAATGAGCTGAACATGAAGCTGTTCCGCGACCTCATAGAGGCATCCGGATATGAGACAGTTCAAACAAGAAACGGACTTGAAGCGCTGGATCTTGCCCGCAAGCACAAACCAGATCTCATCCTGATGGATATTCAATTGCCGGAGGTGTCGGGCCTTGAAGTTACCAAATGGCTCAAGGACGATACCGAGTTGCATACAATACCAATTATTGCGGTGACGGCTTTTGCAATGAAGGGCGATGAGGAACGGATAAGGCAGGGGGGCTGTGAAGCCTATATGTCGAAACCGATCTCCGTGCCCAAATTCATTGAGACCATCAAAAACTATTTGGGCGACAGTTGATTTAAAGGAAACCTGACATGACGGCCCGTATACTTGTTGTCGACGACATGCCGACGAATGTTAAATTTCTTGAGGCGCGTCTTCTGGCTGAATATTTTGAGGTTCTGACCGCCGATAACGGTTATGATGCGCTCAACATGTGCCGTGACGGCCAGGTTGATCTGGTGCTTCTTGATATCATGATGCCGAAGATGGATGGTTTTGAAGTGTGCGAAAAGCTCAAAGCCGACAGGGCAACAATGCATATACCGGTCGTTATGGTAACAGCGCTTGATCAGCCGGCTGACCGGGTCCGCGGATTGCGGGCAGGGGCCGATGATTTTCTTACCAAACCTGTCAACGATACGCAGTTGATGGCCCGGGTGAAAAGCCTGGCGCGACTGAAAACCTTGACGGATGAATTGCGGATTCGTGCGGAAACGGCGCAGGATATGGGTATTGACGATTTGCTCAATACATCCAATGCTCTGGTGGAAAAAGGCAAGGTTCTGCTCGTCGATGAACGCGCCAATTCGCGTGACCGGATCACCCAGATATTGCGCAAGAGCGCGGATTTGACGGTAATGTCCGATCCGCAGACGGCTTTGTTTGAGGCTGCCGAGAACGCCTATGAACTGATCATCATCAGTTCCAATTTCGCAAACCACGATCCGCTCCGCCTGTGTTCGCAATTGCGTTCGCTGGACAGAACAAGGTTCGTGCCCCTGTTGCTGATCTGTGATCAGGGCGAGGAAAATATTGTCAATCGCGCCATGGAGCTGGGGGTCAATGATTATGTTATTCGCCCCATCGAACCCAATGAGTTCATTGCCCGGTGCAATACGCAGTTTCGCCGCAAGCGCTACAACGACTATCTGCGCTCCAGTGTACAGCAAACGATCATGCTGGCTGTGACAGATCCGCTGACTGGCTTGTATAATCGTCGCTACCTCGATTCCCATATGCAATTGCTGATCGAACGCTCGGTCACCAGGTCCCGCCCTTTGTCTGTGCTGGCCATCGACCTTGACCGTTTCAAGCTGGTCAATGATGCCTACGGACACGACGCGGGTGATCGGGTTTTGCGGGAGTTTTCACAAAGGATGCGTCTTGCCATTCGGGGTATTGATCTTGCGTGCCGCCACGGCGGTGAGGAGTTCATTATCGTTTTGCCCGACACGGATGGTGAGACTGCGGAATCGATTGCTGAGCGACTGCGTTGTGGGATTGCCGAGACGCCGTTTGAAATAGACGACAACGGCAATTCAATCGGTGTGACTGCCTCTATCGGTATTGCAACGCTTGCTGCTGATGAGTCTACCGCTGGCCTGTTGAAGCGAGCAGATACTGCGCTCTATGAAGCGAAGGCGCAGGGACGAAACCGCGTCGTGGCCATGGCTGCCTGAAGCGTTCCCATTTTTGGATTTGATCCACGTCTGACCCCCAAGTTTCGGTAGCCTGTCGTAAGGTTGCCGTGCTTGAAAACAGAGCGCATTTCAAATGGTGCCTCTATTTGACGGCAATGGGCCGCAAAACTGCCGCCGTTTACCATTCCGGCAGTTGGTTGTGACAATCAGTTAAGAAATCGTTGATTTTTTTTCACCAATAAGCAAATGTTGTGGACAGAGAGACGTGCAGAACAAATGCGTTTGCGCGACAATCTTCTGATCCAAATACCCCATGTTGCTCAGGTCCGCCGCATCTCCTGGGTCGTGGGGTCGGCTGGTCGGCGTCGGGAAAGCGGGCTCCTCGTACCGTATCCCGTGCCGGCCAGCCCCCAAACGAAAAAAGCCACTTCGAACCGAAGTGGCTTTTTTATTTCCAGTCAACCAATCAATTACTTGATTTTGGCTTCCTTGAATTCAACATGCTTTTTGGCAATCGGGTCGTATTTTGTCTTGACCATTTTTTCGGTCATGGTGCGGCTGTTCTTTTTGGTTACATAGAAGAAACCGGTGTCCGCAGTCGACTGCAGTTTGATCTTGATTGTGGTGGCTTTAGCCATAATTGTACCTGCCTTGCAAAAACGAAGCCGTGGACAGCATGAAAGCACCCACGGCGGAATTCTGGCCGGAAGTTACAAATCGACACGAAAAAGTCAAGCCCTCGCGCGCAACTGTTTTCAACTGAAGTGATTGTTTCGCACAATCCATTGGATTTAGCTGTTGCTTGCTGGAAAAATGGCGGGTGAAAATGGTTCATGCATATGCGCTAGCGCGCCGGTCTATAGATGAAGCGCCAAATCGACACCGCCACGTAGAAGACAAAAAACACGGAGAGGGCCAGAGGAAAACCGTTGGCGCCCACAACGTCCATGGCAGCACCGATTGTCTGCGGACCAACAAGCATGCCCAAGGCATAGCAGAACACGAAGGCAGCGTTGGCGGATGCCAGGTCTGCATCGCGCAGCCGTGATCCCAGATGCGCCAGCCCCACCGTGTAGAGGCCAGCCACAACGGCGCCCCAGACGAAGAGGACGGCTGCCAGCAACCACCAGGTTGCGGAGACCAGTGGCATAAGTGCGCAGCCGACAAGACCGATGATGGCACACAGAAACAACAGGGTGCGCCGATCGCTCACGCGATCGGAGACAAGGCCAATGGGGATCTGCAGAAGCATGTTTCCAAGGCCAATCATGGTCAGCAGCAAAGCCCCGTCCGCTTCGCCATATCCAAGGCGAATCGCGAAGATCGGAAACATTGCGAAGCCACCCGATTCGACGGCCCCGAACACGAAGACAGCCGCCGTGGCTGTGGGCACCAGAAACAGGAATTTGGCAAAGCTCCGGCTGGGTGCTTTCGAGATCATCGGGCTTTGTCCGCGCGCCAGAAAAATCGGAACGGCTGAGACGATGATGATGAGCGCGCCCACCAGAAACGGCAAAATACCGCTGCTGCCCATGATCGAGAACAGCCACGGACCGACAGCAAACCCCAAGGAGAGGATGGTTGCATAGATGCCCAGAATGAAACCGCGTCTGGCCGGTGGCGCAGCCGCATTGATCCAGAACTCGGACAGAATGAAAAGCAGGGTTATGGCGCCATGAAAGGTGATTCTGAGCAGGAACCAGGCCCAATATTGCGACGTCGCATGGAAGGCCAGCATCGATACGGCTGCGATCATGGTTGCGACCAACATGACATCGGCGACACCATAGCGTTGGGCTATGCGGGTGCAAAACGGCGCAATGGCCAGTGAGGCAACGCCGGCCATCGCAGAATTGAGGCCAACCATCGTCGCGGATGCCCCGTTGTTCGATAACACGATGCTCAACAATGGAAGGCCAAGTCCCAGCGCAATGCCGACTGCGGTAATGGCGGCAATGGCGGCAGACAGCGGAAGCCACTTGATCGTGTCGTCTTCCGGCTGTTGCGTGTCGCTGGATTGAACGTCCGTGTTCATGGCGCCATTACAGCATTTCGCGGGTAAAACGCCCGTAGCGGGCCTGATAGAACGGGACTGGCTGACCGGGGGCAAGGGAGGGGTCGTTGTCCAGTTGGTGTTTGAGATCTGCAATGATAACCCGCGTTATGCGCGGCATCTCGACCTTATCCACCTCAGACAGGCCAACCCAAAGCAGATCGAGAAGTTCATTGCTTGATTCAGCTTCTGCCTGACCGATTTCATCACGGAAACAGGCGAAAAACCGTGTATCAAACCGGCGTTTTTGACGCGGCGGCGTAATGGCCCGCGCGACATAGCGCAGCGGTGACAATCGGGGGGCGAGCTCACGTGCGGCAAAAGCTTTCCAGCTTTGTTGCTGGCAGGTCTGGCCCTTGCCGGCAATGAACAGGCCGACTTCTTCGTGCGTCTCGCGAACTGCGGCGATGGCCAGCGCCTGCGCGCGGAACGCGCTGGCGGGATTTGCCATTTTGATCTGCAGTTTTTTCTCGACCAGCGGGTGAAGCCTGTCGGCCACCGGAACGCGGCCGTCGTCGCGATCGCGTCTGCCACCGGGAAACACATAGGTTTCCGGCATGAAGGCGTGCGCCTTGTGGCGTTTGCCCATGAGCAATGCAGGCTCACGACCGGATCGGTCTATGAGGATCAGAGTCGACGCGTCTTTGGGGCGCAGCAAGGGGTAATCGCCGCTGCGCATCTGGGCTTCCGCATCAAGTTCTTTCGGGGGGTGTCCGCTGTCGGTGTTGCCGCTGTCATCCATTCGAATTATTGTTGCCTCCAAACAGCGTCAGTCTTTATTCCGGGTGAAAGATTTCGACGGCGTCGTCTTCCTCACCACTGAACCCATGCATGTAATTGGCCCATTGCAGGCCAATGACAGCACCCTTGATCGGTTGCATCAGCAAGATTGCCATTGCCACCGTGACAGGTGCCCATAGGGACAGGTGCTGCCAGCTGTTCCAATCAACCATACGCTCGGCGATCAGATAGCCACCAACCACAATATGCCCAACGATGAAAATGACAAGGTAGGGCGGCAGGTCATCGGCCCGGTGGTGGTGCATTTCCTCACCACAGTTGGCGCATTTGTCTACGGGTTTCATGAAGGCGCCAAACAGCCGTCCGCTGTCACAATGCGGACAGCGACCCAGAAGGCCGCTTTTGATCGCCTGCCAGACATTGCGTGCTGGACGTTGTTGTATCGCCGGGCTGGAGAATGCACCATTCGTCGCCATTTTAATGTCCTTTGTGTCGTTTTACCCGGGCGCCTTTCTTGATGTGCGCGCCGCGTTTTGACTTGTGAAAGGAACGTGTCGCGGAAGGCAGCTTGCGCCCTTCGCTCAACATTTCGAATCTCAATGATCCAGCCAGCGGAATGGCTTCTTCCAACTTGACCCTGACCGTGTCGCCCAGGCGATAACCCAAGCCGGTTTTCTCACCGACCAGTGCCTGATGCGCTTCGTCATAGATATAGTAGTCCAGACCGAGCGTTGAAACGGGTACAAAGCCATCTGCGCCAATATGTTGCAGGGAGACAAACAAGCCGACCTTGGTGACACCCGATACGCGCGCGTCAAACTCCTCGCCGATGCGGTCTGCCAGATAGTGGGCGACCAGCCGGTCGACAGTCTCGCGTTCTGCCGCCATGGCGCGGCGTTCCAATGTTGAAATTTGCGCCGCAATGGCTTCCAGCGATTCCTCTTCCTGCAGGGTAATGCCGCCTTCGCCAAGTTTGGCTGATGCCACCAGGGCGCGATGGATGATGAGGTCAGCGTACCGTCTGATAGGCGATGTAAAATGCGCGTATTTCATCAGGTTCAGGCCAAAATGCCCCAGATTGTCGGGGCTGTAGACCGCCTGGCTCTGGGAGCGCAAGACCATTTCGCTGACCATGGTTTCATAGGGCTTGCCCTTGGCCTGGCTGAGGATCCCGTTGAAGTTGTTGGCGCGCATATTTCCGCCCTTGGGCAACGATATCTCCAGAGTCTTGAGAAATTCGCGCAACAGTTCCTGTTTCGCCAATGATGGCGTGTCATGAATTCGATAGATCAAGGGCTGGCGCCGGGTCTCCAGCGTTTCCGCTGCGGCGACATTGGCCTGGATCATGAACTCTTCGATCAGCCGGTGGGCGTCCAGTCGATCAGGAATGTCGACCCCCGCAATTGTGCCGTCTTCGTTGAGCCGCAGCTTTCTTTCCGGCAGATCGAGGTCAAGCGGTTGCCTTTTGTCCCGACCACGTCCGAGAATCCTGTAGGCTTCCCAAAGGGGCTTGAGAACCGTTTCGAGCAGGGGTCCGGTTTGCTCGTCGGGTTTGCCGTCGATTGCGGCCTGTGCCTGCTGATAGGACAGTTTGGCAGCGCTGCGCATGATAACGCGGTGGAATGTATGGCCAATCTTGCGACCCTGGCTTGAAAAGACCATGCGGACGGCAAGGGCAGGGCGATCAACCCCTTCCTTCAGAGAACACAAATCATTGGAAATGCGTTCCGGCAACATCGGTACAACCCGATCTGGAAAATAGACCGAGTTGCCACGTTTGAATGCTTCACGATCAAGCTCTGATCCGGGCCGCACGTAGTATGAAACATCGGCGATGGCGACATAGGCAATGACGCCGCCCGGGTTTTCCGGATTGCTGTCCGGCTCGGCATAAACCGCATCATCGTGATCCTTTGCATCGAAGGGATCAATGGTGATCAGCGGCAAGGAGCGCCAGTCGTCACGTTTGCCGACCTTGATGGGCTTTGCCGCTTCGGCTTCGGCCAGCACCGCTTCAGGAAAGACATAGGGTATGCCATGGGCATGAATGGCAATCATCGATATGGCTTTTTCGCTGGCGACCGAGCCGACGATTGACAGGATCTTGCCGCGTGGCATGCCCAAATGCCCGGTTCGCGCCGTGTCGACTTCGACCAGATCGCCGTCCTTTGCCTTGTTGACGTCACCCGGATCAACGATCAATTCCTTGCCGCGCCGCTCAATCGGATCAATGCGACCACCGCCGCCCGGTGTTGAACGGAATACGCCAAGTGTCGCGCCGGATTGTCTTTCCAGCACTTTCATGATGCGTGCGGTAAAGGCCGGGCCGGTTTCCCGATTTGACGGGAAAATGCGCGCCAGCACGCGATCGCCGACGCCGGCTGAAGGAGCCTTTGACCGGCCTTTGCCGGGTTTGTTGTTGCGGATGAGTACGGCCGGAGGCACGGTGCCGTCTTCCGGCCATTCTGCCGGTCGCGCGGTCAGAAAACCATCGCCGTCGCGCGCTGTGATATCCAGGACAGTGACTGGAGGAAGGGAGCCGGGACGCACGAGCCGTTTTCGCTGGCGATCCAGCAGGCCCTCATCTTCCATGTCCCGGATGATTGCTTTCAGATGAACGCGATCCTGACCGCGAACCCCGAATGCCTTTGCGATGTCGCGTTTGGAGGCTTTGGCCGGATGATCGGCGATGAAACGAAGAATCATGTCGCGATCCGGCAGGTTGCTCCCGGGTTGGTCCGGATCACCCGAACCGTGTATTTTTTTCAATTCTATTCCTTAGCTTTGACTGCCTTTTTTGGGGCAGCCTTGGCGGTTTTCTTGGTTGTTTTGGCTTTTGGTTTTGGTTTGGCTTTGGCTTTTGTCGTTTTCGCGCGAGATGCCTTGGGCTTGCCGCCCTTGGCCGCTTTGGCCGCAATCAACTCCAGTGCTTTTTCCGAATCTACGGATTGCGGATCAAGCCCCTTGGGAAGCGTTGCATTGATTTTGCCCCAATTGACATAAGGCCCGTAGCGGCCATCGCGCACGGTAATCGGGCCGCCATCGGGGTGCTCGCCCAGTTCCTTGAGTGCAGCCGGCTTGGCACCGCGACCCGGACCCTTGGCGACCTTTTCAGCCAGCACAGTTACCGCACGGTTCAGACCGACCGTGAAGACATCTTCGATGCTCTCAAGATTGGCGTAGGTGCCGTCATGCAGCAAAAATGGCCCGTAACGCCCAAGGCCGGCCGAAATCATCTTGGTCGTTTCGGGGTGAGCGCCCACATCGCGCGGCAGTGACAGAAGAGCCAGCGCCTTTTCATAATCAATGTCTTCGGGTTTCCAGTTTTTCGGCAGGCTGGACCGCTTGGATTCCTTGCCCTCGCCCCGTTGAACATAGGGGCCGAAACGCCCGGTTCGCAGGGTGATGGGCTCATCCGTCAGCGGATCATTGCCCAGCTCCTGCGGTTCATTGGATCCATTGGCGCTATCGGCGGATGAATCGGCTGATAGCTGGCGCGTGTATCCACAATCAGGATAGTTCGAGCAGCCGACAAAGGCGCCGTAACGGCTGAGTTTGAGCGACAGATTGCCCGTTCCGCATTTGGGACAGATGCGAGGATCCGAACCGTCTTCTCTGGTCGGGAAGACCAGCGGTGCCAATTGCTCATTGAGTGCATCGAGCACATTGGTGATGCGCAATTCCTTGGTGCCATCGATATAGACCATGAAATCTGTCCAGAATTCCCGCAGGACGTCTTTCCAGGCAAGTTCACCGGCAGATATCTTGTCGAGTTTTTCTTCCAGGCTGGCGGTGAAATCATATTCCACATATCGATCAAAGAAATTCTCCAGAAATGCCGTGACCAGACGGCCTTTGGCTTCCGGGATCAGCTTGCGCTTTTCGATCACGACATATTCGCGGTCGCGCAGCGTCGTCAGGGTTGACGCATAGGTAGACGGGCGGCCTATGCCGAGTTCTTCCATCTTCTTGATGAGTGTTGCTTCCGAATAGCGCGGCGGCGGTTCGGTGAAATGCTGGGTAGCAGCAATTTTTTCCCGGGCGAGGTCTTCGCGGTCATTGATGGGCGGCAATTGCTTTCCATCATCTCCATCAGACTGTTCGCCATCTTCTTTCTGATCGGTATAGGCAGCAATAAATCCATCGAACCGGACGACGGATCCATTGGCCCTGAGGCCGGCCTGCTCCGAACCCTTGCGGGCGATGATATCGACGACTGTGCGCTCGATCTCCGCCGAGGCCATCTGGCTGGCAATGGCGCGTTTCCAGATCAGATCATAAAGACGGTACTGGTCACTATCCAGATGGGCCTTCATCTTGTCCGGCGTGCGATTGAAATCCGTCGGTCGGATGGCCTCATGGGCTTCCTGGGCGTTCTTGGCCTTGGTTTCATAATTGCGCGGTTTGTCCGGGCGGTAACGATCGCCAAATTGCGCTGCAATGGCCACGCGTGCGCCATCAATCGCCTCGACGGCCATCTGCACGCCATCGGTACGCATATAGGTGATCAGACCGACGGTTTCACCGCCCAGGTCCAGACCTTCATAGAGCCGCTGGGCCACCTGCATGGTGCGCGACGCGTCGAAACCGAGTTTCGAGGATGCGGCCTGCTGCAGCGTTGAGGTGGTAAAGGGTGGTGACGGGTTGCGCCTGGTGGGTTTGGCTTCAACGGAGTTCACGACAAAATCGGCACCCTCAAGCAGGGCTTTCAGCCGATTGGCATGTTCCTCGTTGCCGATTGACAATTTTTGCAGTTTCTGACCATCGGCCATGACCAGTCGGGCTTCGAAACTGTCTCCGCGCGGGGTCTGCAACTGAGCCACCAATTGCCAATATTCATCGGTGATGAAACGCTCGATTTCGCCTTCGCGATCACATACCAACCGCAGAGCAACCGATTGAACACGGCCGGCAGAGCGGGCGCCGGGCAACTTGCGCCACAGCACGGGCGACAGGTTGAAACCAACAAGATAATCCAGAGCGCGGCGCGCCAGATAGGCATCGACCAAGGGCTCATCAATATCGCGCGGGTTGGCCATCGCATCGAGAACGGCTTTTTTGGTGATGGCGTTGAAAACCACCCTTTGAACCGGCTTGTCGCCCAGCACACCGCGTTTTTTGCGCAACACTTCCAGAACATGCCAGGAAATGGCTTCACCTTCGCGGTCAGGGTCAGTCGCCAGAATCAGACCGTCGGAGGCTTTGACGGCATCGGATATATCCTTGAGCCGTTTGTTTGAAGCCGTATCGGTCTGCCAGATCATTTCAAAGTCTTCGTCGGGTTTGACCGACCCGTCCTTTGCCGGCAGATCGCGCACGTGTCCGAAGGATGCCAGAACCTTGTAGTCTGAACCCAGATACTTATTGATTGTCTTTGCTTTGGCAGGTGACTCGACGACTACAAGTTTCATGAAACAACTCTGAAATAATGCCCTGGGGCGATTCTTTATGCGTGGTTTTGATCAGACCCAGCAAACACAGGCTCCGAAATGAACACCGAAATGCATCTGGTCAAGGGCTGAAACCGGAATTCTTCGACAAACGTCACGATTGTCACCCCGATTGTCACAATGTGACGACCTGATGTTTCAACACTTTTTTACGGGGCTTGAAGGCTGTCTGTTGTCGGCAACAACGTCAAGCCTTATTTTCAGGGCCGGGTGGAGCGTGGCCATTTCAGGCCGTTGGCGGTAGACGTTTGGCATGGTCGCTTGCCGATGTGTCTGGTTCGGGTCCCGTTGTGAGGGCAGTACATGCATGGCGGGAAATCGGCCATATCGGATGCAACCTGCAGCGAACACAATATGTTTCAGCCATTGGTGATTGGTGAGCCATTGGCCCTTATGCGTGCATGATGTAAGGCAGCAAGTCGCATGATGGTGAAACGAATCAATCGGCTTCTGCAATCCGAAGTGTGCCATTTTCTGTGGCGCGGTCCGAGCCAATTGAAGAGTCATAATGGTCGCGGGCAGCATAAAGTTTGTGGTGTGTGGCAGGGATTTGAAGTTCCCATGCCCGGGTATGGCCGTTATGAGGACAACCTGGAAGCTTGCCAATTTGGCTCTGTTCATGGTGGACAGGCGAGCGCCCCAATTATTGAAAATTCTGCTTCGCCCCGAACGGGTGGCATGAAGCTCATCTTGGAAAGGACGTATCATGGTTGATCTCAAGGGCAAGACCGCGCTCATCACGGGTGCAAGTCGCGGCATAGGCGAGGCAACGGCCAGAGTGCTGGCCAAAAGCGGTGCAAATGTTGTGCTGACGGCCCGATCCGAGGCGGATATACGGCGCATTGCCGCCGATATCGGCTCGGCAGCCCTGGCTATTGCCTGTGATGTTGCAGATTATGCGCAGGTCAGGCGGGCAACCCTGCAGGCAGCCAAGCATTTCGGTGGGCTGGACATCCTCGTCAACAATGCCGGTCTGATTGACCCGATTTCACGGATTGAGGCTTCCGATCCGGCCGCCTGGGGCAGCGTGGTCGATGTCAATGTGAAAGGTGTCTATCACGGCATGCATGCGGCCTATCCCTATCTCAAGCGTTCCGGCGGCGTCATCATCAATATTTCTTCAGGTGCTGCCACCGCCGCGCTGGAAGGCTGGAGCCATTATTGTGCAACAAAGGCGGCGGTTCTTTCCCTGACCCGCTGTGGGCACAAGGAATGGGCCGAAGAAGGCGTTCGTGTCGTCGGACTGTCTCCGGGCACGGTTGCAACCGATATGCAAAAGGCGATCAAGGCTTCGGGTGTCAATCCGGTCAGTGAATTGGACTGGTCGGACCATATTTCGCCTGAATGGGTCGGCAGGGCGATTGCCTGGCTGGCGACAGAAGAGGCACGGCCCCATGATGGTGAGGATTTTGCCTTGCGTTCGGATGAGGCGCGCCGGCTGGTCGGGCTGATCGATTAGTCACGCTCGCCGGTAACGTTTATGGAGATGAATGCATGGACACCATGCCGCCCGGGTGGCGTTCCAGCCGCCCGGCAAGATCCAGTTCCAGCAAGACCATATAGACGTCGGCGGGAGGCAGGCCTATGTGCCGAACCAGGTCGTCGATCTCAACCGGCGTCGGGCCCAGTGCCTCTATCAGGCGTTGCCGGTTGGAGTGGGTCGGCAGGGCACCCATCGCATCGCGGTGGGGTTCTTCATCAAGACCCAGCGGCAATTGCCCAAGCGGTCGCGCTGGTCCGGCCAATGGCGCCAGCGCGGTGATCACGTCATCAGCTTCGCTGGTCAGGATTGCGCCATCCTTGATCAGATCATTGGTGCCTTTGGCGCGGGGGTCCATCGGCGATCCGGGCACGGCGAAGACCAGCCGCCCGAGTTCTCCGGCCATGCGGGCGGAAATCAGTGAGCCTGACTTTTTTGCCGCTTCCACGACGACAAGTCCAAGGCCAATGCCGGCAATGATCCGGTTGCGGCGCGGGAAGTCACGGGCCCGCGGCTCCCAGCCCAATGGCATCTCGCTGACGGCCACGCCATGGCCGCTGGTGCATATCTGCTTGAGCAAAGGCACATTTTGCGGCGGGTAGGGCCTGTCCAGACCGCCGGCCAAAACGGCAATTGTGCCCGTTGGCAAAGCGGCTTCATGGGCAGCTGCATCAATGCCGCGGGCAAGGCCGGAGGTGATGGTATAGCCGGCACGGGCAATACCGACGGCAAGGCTGCGGGCGATCTTGTTGCCGATCACGGAGGCGTTGCGTGAACCGACAATGGATACGGAAGGACGCGTCAGGGCTGCCGGATTGCCCATGACCGTCAGCAGTGGCGGGGCGCTGTCTGCCATGCTCAATGCCTCCGGATAGTCCGGCTCGCACAGACCAATCATTCGGTATCCAAGGCGTGCCGCCTTTTCCAATTCTTGCTCGGCATCGGCAGAGCTACAGATTTTCAGGGGTTTTGCCGAGCCGCCCATGCGCGACAATTCGGGCAGCATTTCCAGCGCGGTTTGCGCATCGCCATAACGCTGTAGCAGTTTCTGGAAGGTGACGGGTCCGACATTGTCGGTACGCGTCAGGCGAAGCCAGGAAAGGCGCTGTTGGTCTGAAAGAAGCTTTTTATTGCCCTCATCATCAGCGCCCTGCATCAGCCCTTGTCTCCAATTCGGCTTTCCTGCCCGGACATGAGCCGGGCAATATTGGCGCGATGCTTGATGATGGTCAGTGCGCTCATGGCTGTGAACAGCTCTGCAACCTGAATATAGCCAAGCAGAAAAATGGCGACGGGCACGACGATGGCGGAAATCAGCGCTGCCAATGATGAATAGCGGGTCAGGACGGCTGTCAGCAGCCAGACGGCGGCAAAAATCAGAAATCCGAAGGGCAGCAGAGCCAGCAGAACACCCAGATAGGTGGCGACACCCTTGCCACCCTTGAATTTGAGCCAGACAGGAAACAGGTGACCGAGAAAGGCACCAAAACCGGCTATGATGGCCAGATCCGGACCGTATCTGGCACCGATCAGCACGGCAGCGGCCCCTTTCAGGGCGTCGAGAAGAAGCGTAGCAGCGGCGAGAAATTTATTGCCGGTGCGCAGGACATTGGTCGCGCCGATGTTGCCTGAACCGATGGAACGGATATCGCCAAGACCGGCAAACCGCGTGATCAGCAATCCGAAGGGAATGGAACCAAGCAGATAGCCGAAGACCAGGGCTGCGGTGAAATAGGGCAGACTGAGCTGCCAGTTAATCGGGTCCGGCAAAATAATGTTCCATTTTTTTGGTCCTCCCGGCATTGGGGGAGTAAACACAGATTAACTCAAGCCAGCCCGACATCCAAATCAGCCGGATGCACTGGGTTTTCACAGGTCGCCGTAAACGAACTTTCCGGCAACCATCGTGTGCGTCACCCGGCCCTGAAAACGCGCATCTTCAAAGGGCGTGTTTTTTGAGCGGGAACGAATATCATCCTTTGACATCAACCAGGGTTCTTCCAGATCAACAATCGCAAGATCAGCCGGGCTGCCGGGTTTCAATGTTCCGGCATCCAGACCGAATATCTGTGCGGGCCGGGTGGAGGCCGCTTCTATCAGGCGGGACAGGGAGATGTCGCCATTGTGATAGAGTCTCAGCGCAGCGGCCAATAATGTTTCCAGGCCGATGGCCCCATCAGCTGCATCTGCGAAGGGCAGGCGCTTGGTGTCGACATCCTGCGGATCATGGGAAGAAACAATGATGTCTATATCGCCGTTTTCCAAAGCGGCAATCATGGCGCGCCGGTCATCCTCACTGCGCAGCGGCGGCGACAGCCGGAAGAATGTCCGGTATTCACCGATGTCATTTTCATTCAAAGACAGGTGATTGATCGATATTCCGCAGGTGACCTTGGCACCGCGCGCACGGGCACTGCGAATGGCATCGATGGATTTTGCGGTCGAAATCTTGGCGGCATGATAGTTGGCGCCGGTGAGTTCGGCGATCCGCAGGTCACGTTCAAGCGGTATGATCTCGGCTTCCAGGGGAATGCCCTCCAGACCAAGCCAGCTGGCAAACAGGCCCTCGTTCATGACCCCCTGTGCCTCAAGATAGGCGTCCTGGGTCTCACAGGCGACAACCAGGCCGAAATCGCGCGCATAGGTCATGGCCCGGCGCAGCACCAATGTATTGGCAATGGTTTTGCGGCCATTGGTCAGCATGATGGCGCCGGCTTCGCGCAGGAGGCCGTATTCGGTCAGCTCCGCACCTTGCAGCCCCTTTGTCATGGCGGCTGATGGATAGATGTTGACGCAGGCCTGTTCTCTTGCGGCGCGCCGGACAAATTCCACAAGGGCCACATCATCGATGACCGGGCTGGTATCTGGCATCATGATGAGAGAGGTGACACCGCCGGCTGCTGCAGCCTGGCTGACCGAAGCGATTGTTTCGCGGTGTTCGGCGCCGGGTTCGCCGACAAAAACCCGTGCATCGACCAGACCGGGAATGACCGTTTTGCCGCTGCAGTCAATCTGCCGAACACCCTGTGGTGCATCGATTTTTCCGCCGCATTCAATGATGTTTTTATCGTCTATGCAGATGTCGCCGACGGCGTCGATTTTTTGCGAGGGATCGACGATCCGGGCGTTCTTCAAAATGATGGTACTCACAGTTCCGGCTCTCCATTGGCCGAGAGCATCAGGGTTTCCATCACCGCCATGCGCACGGCGACTCCCATTTCCACCTGAGATTCAATGACGCTTTGCGGGCCGTCAGCAATTTCCGAGGCAATTTCAACACCTCTGTTCATTGGTCCTGGATGCATCACCATCGCATCGGGCTTTGCATAGGCGAGTTTTTCGGCATCAAGACCGAAATATCGGAAGTACTCGCGAATCGATGGCACAAAGGAGCCGGTCATGCGTTCGCGCTGCAATCGCAGCATCATCACGACATCGGCGTCGCGAAGGCCCTCTTTCATATCATGGAAGACTTCAACACCCATTTGTTCGATGCCCGTCGGCAGAAGAGTGGAGGGCGCCACGACGCGCACCCGTGCGCCCAGGGCATTAAGCAGCATGATATTGGAGCGGGCGACGCGGCTGTGCAGCACATCCCCGCAGATGGCGACGATCTGCCGGGCAATTTTTCCCTTGCTGCGGCGAATGGTCAAAGCATCAAGCAAGGCCTGCGTGGGATGCTCGTGGGCACCATCGCCGGCATTGACGACCGAACATCCGACCTTTTGCGCCAGCAAGGCGGCCGCGCCCGCCGACGAATGGCGCACCACCAGAATGTCCGGGTGCATGGCATTGAGCGTCATGGCCGTATCAATGAGTGTTTCACCCTTCTTGACCGATGAATTGCCGACAGCCATATTCATGACGTCAGCTCCCAGGCGTTTGCCAGCAAGTTCAAAGGATGCCTGTGTCCGGGTGGATGATTCGAAAAAGAGGTTGATTTGCGTCAGGCCGCGCAGGCTGTTGGTTTTTTTCTCGCGCTGCCGGCTGAGCTTGACAGCAAGATCTGCCTTGTCGAGAAGAAACGAGATATCCAATTCTGAAAGCCCGTTTATGCCAAGCAGATGGCGGTGGGGAAAAACCATGGATAATACTCGCAAATTTTGTCGATTGGCGCTTCTATAGGCGTCATATGATAATTGAGCAAGAATGACACGCGCATGAGTCGTTGATCAGTGTCGATTTGAATGAAATCCGAACCGGGGTATGGTTGCAACAGGAATGTGACCGTCCCAACAGGAATGTAACCTCTATGTCAAAAATGCCCGTGAACCGCAAAACGCATGAGGTTCTGAACCAGCCCAAGCCCTATTCGGGCGTCAATGCCTATCAGTCCGATCCGATGCTGTGCGAGGTTGCCAATTCCATGCCGAAGGCATTGCGCGACGAGTTTTCGGCCATCGGGCGTTTTGTCACGACGCCGGAAGCGCAGGAACTTGCGCGCATCGCCAACCGTTCGACGCCGGAACTCAAAACCTTCGACCCCTCCGGTCACCGGATTGACCAGGTGGATTTTCATCCGGCCTATCACGCGCTTATGCGCCGGGCGTTCAGCAATGGGCTGCACAGTTCGATCTGGGAAAACAAACCGCTGGAAAAAGGCATTGTCCATCAGGCGCGCGGCATCCGGTTTTTTCTGACAGCGGGTCTGGAATCAGGGCATCTTTGTCCAATCACCATGACCAGCGCATCCATTGCTTCCATCAAGTCAAACCCCTCCGTCGCACGGACATGGGGACCCAAAATACTGTCGCGGAATTATGATTCTTCACATCGTCCGGTGGCAAAGAAAAATGGTGCGACAATCGGTATGGGGATGACCGAGAAGCAGGGTGGCACCGATGTGCAAGCCAATACCAGCACTGCCGAAAAGGCAGGCGAAACGGTCTACCGGCTGAGTGGGCATAAATGGTTCATGTCGGCGCCGATGAGCGACGCCTTTCTTATGCTGGCGCAGGCAAATGAGGGGCTGAGCTGCTTTTTCGTGCCACGTATCCTTGAAGACGGCACAACCAACGGGCTGGAGTTTCAGCGGCTCAAGGACAAGCTGGGTAACCGGTCGAATGCCTCCAGTGAGGTGGAATTCTCCAATTCCTATGGCTACCTGCTGGGCGAGCCCGGCAAGGGCGTGCGCACAATCCTCGAGATGGTCACGCTGACCCGTCTTGATTGTGCGCTGGCGTCTGCCGGGATCATGCGTGCATCTCTGGCCGAGGCCGTGCATCATTGCCGCCAGAGGAAAGCATTCGGCAAACCACTGATCGACCAGCCATTGATGATCCGTGTCATGGCCGACATGGCTTTGGACGTAGCGGCGGCTACGGCGCTGGTTCTGCGGCTCGCCCGGGCGTTCGACAACGCACCGAACGACCCGAAGGAAGCTGCCTTTGCCCGGGTGATGACACCAGTGGTCAAATATTGGGTTTGCAAAATGGCGCCGGCGTTGATTTACGAGGCAATGGAATGCCTTGGCGGCAACGGTTCCATAGAGGATCGCCCCTTGGCCCGCCATTATCGCGAGGCGCCTGTCAACGCGATCTGGGAAGGCTCCGGCAATGTCATGGCGCTGGATCTGGTGCGTGTATTGGGCCATGAACCGGCGCTGGTCGAGGTTGTGATCACATCCATTGCCAGCGACCTTGGCGGGTTTGCCAAACGAACCGTTGATGTTCTGACGGCGGCTGCCGGGCTGTGTCAGCGCGATGAAAGCGCAGCGCGGATCCTTGCCGAGCAATTGGCCTTTTCAGCGGCGGCAGCCGAACTCAACCGTATGGGGGCAGGGCGCATTGCCGATGCCTTTGCCGAATCCCGGCTGGCCGGGGCATGGCGAACCAGCTACGGCATGCTTGATCTGCGCTTTGATGCCGCCCAGATCGTCGAATTGCTCTACCCGGAAGCGATATAGGTGGCGACGTAGATGACCAGCGGGATGGTGAAAAATGACGCTGCTGTCTGCAGCGTTGCAATGGTCGCATAGAGCGGCGCATCCCCACCCATCTGGCGCGCCAGCAGATAACCGTTCATGGCTGTCGGTACGGAACCGCACATGGCCAGAATTATGAGCGATTCGCCGCGCACGCCCAACATCCAGCACATTGCGGTCAGCAGTGCCGGGTAGAACAGCAGTTTGAAAAAGACCGGGAGGATTGCGGTCAGCCCGGGTTTCAGCGTATCGCGGATGCGCAGGCCGGCACCGACCATGATCATTCCCATGCCAAGCGCCGCACTGGCGACGAGATCAATGGATTGTTCCAGCGGCGGATAGATTTCCACCTGCAGAAAACGCAGTCCCAGTCCGGCAAGGCTCGACATGATCAGCGGATTGGTCAAGGTGCGACGAAACAGGGAGCTCATGCCCCGTTCCGGACTGGCAAACCAGATGAGCATGGCAATATTGACGATGTTCATCGGAATGATGACGAGTGCCATGAGCAGCACGGTCAGCGCCAGTCCCGGGCCGCCGAATAGTCTGTCGGCGATGGCCAGGGCCACAAAACCGTTCCACCGCGTTGATGTCTGAAAGACGCTTGAGTAGATCGACCCCGAAACTCCGTAACGTCGAAAAATCGGCCAGGAAGCAAGCAGCAATACGAAGGTCAGGGCGACCGTCGCCAAAACGCCAATGCTGATCGCGGTCAGTTCCAGTCCGCCGAAATCCGCCCGGTAGAGCGTGAGAAAGAGCAGGGCCGGAAACAGGACGTAGTAACCGACTTCCTCCAGGCCATGCCAGACCGAACGGTCGACAAGTGGCACCCGCTTGAGCACGACACCCAGCAGGACGATCAGAAATATCGGAAGAATGCTCTCGAAGATCGGTAACATCGCACCAGCCGTTTGTTTGGAGAATGTTCCGGGTCATAGAGCGCTTCGGCAAAAGTGTGAAGCGGTTTTCCTGCGGCTCAACCGTCTTCAAGCCAATAAATTTGTTTGATATTAACCTTAACAAATAGTTTACGTTGCGTTGATGCCTTCAACAGACCACTCTTGAGGAACGATGACGGGGACAATGCGGAGATGGCCAAGACGATAGACACACGGGTGCGGAATGTGTGGTCAGGGCCTTTGAACAGGGGAAATTATATGAAATGGTTCTTGATATTATGGATTGTGCCGGTGTGTCTGCTTGGCGCCTGGTACGGACTGTCATACTACGACATGAATTTTGGTTTCGTCATGCTCAGCCGGCAGATACACGATCTGGTTTTCCAGATTTATGGCAATATTCTCGGTGTTCCGCCTGAAGACCTGCCACGCATGGTCTTCAAGGCTGTTGCGGTGGACAGTCTGATTGTCCTGGGCATTGTGCTGTTTCGCTACCGCAAGGGGCTTATCAGATGGGCAAAGGCAAGACGGGCACCTCAGGATGACCTGTCTGTGGATGCAGAGGAAAGCCTGTCCAGAGCGCCTTGAAGAATGAAGGCCGCGGCTGCGGAATCGATGCGTTCAGCGCGTTTCTTGCGGGACACATCCATTTCCAGCAGCGCCCGTTCCGCCGCCACGGTGGACAGGCGCTCATCCCATAAAGCAAATCCGATGTCGGTTTTCATCGCGATATTGCGCACAAAAGCCCGGCTTGCCTGGGCTCTTGGACCTTCTGATCCGTCCATATTGACCGGCAGGCCAATCACGCAGCCTCCGACACGCTCACGCTCCAGCATGGCCAGAAGGATTTCTGCATCCTTGGTGAATTTGGTGCGCCGGATGACCTGCCTTGGGGTGGCCAGCGTCAGCCCCAGATCACTGATGGCAATGCCTATTGTTTTTGTTCCCAGATCCAGGCCGGCCAGAACCTTTCCAGGTGGCAGGGATTGACGCAGTTCTTCCAGGGTGAAGAGACTCATGACCAGATTTTCCGTAACCAATTGCGATTTTGACGCTTTTCAGACGTCGAGGCGTTTCATAAGGTGTTTGTCTGTTAAAAGCGACCGATCTTGCAGCAATGGAGCGAACTGATGAAAATTCAATGGATGGGGCACTCGGCGTTCCAGATAATAACCGCAAAGGCCAATATTCTGATTGATCCTTTTCTCACCGGAAATCCGGGCTTTGACGGGCGTGACGTGAAAGAGGTGACCCGGGATGTGACACATATCGTTCTGACCCATGGCCATGCTGATCATATCGGCGACACGGCGGCAATCGCCCGCGACACCGGTGCCACGATCATCGGCAATTTCGACCTTTGCCAGTGGCTCGGACACCACAATGGTCTGGATCAGTTCGATCCTGCCAATACCGGTGGAACGGTCCATCATGACGGTTTTTCCGTGACCTATGTCAATGCTCTGCATTCCTCTGCGCAGCTCACCGAAGATGGTGTGTCCCATTCATTGGGCAATCCCAATGGTGTGGTGCTGCATTTTGATGATTCGCCAACGCTGCTGCATATGGGCGACACGGATATTTTCTCCGATATGGCGCTGATCAATGAATTGCATCAGCCCAAAATCGGTCTTGTGCCGATCGGTGATCGCTTTACCATGGGCGGAGCGGTGGCGGCACTGGCCTGCCGACGCTATTTTGACTTCTCGACCATTGTGCCGTGTCACTATGCGTCCTTCGGGGTGCTTGAACAGACGGCTGAGAAATTTCTTGCAGCCATGGAAGATGATGCCTCCCGGGTGAAGATACCGGCTGCCGGCGAGTGGCTCGAATTTTGATGAAAAAGCGCAGGATAAGCCGCTTGCCCTTGCCCAATGGGGGTGGCAGGGCTATAGGCAGCACACCATTAATCCATCATTCGGAGCCTGAACCAGATGTCTGTTGATCTTGCCACGGTCAAGCGCGTTGCACGACTTGCCAGAATTGCCGTTACCGACGAGGAAGCGGTGAAGATGGAAGGTGAATTGAATACCATTTTGGGGTTTGTCGAACAGCTCAACGAAGTTGACGTGAGCGGCGTCGAGACGATGACGTCGGTCATGCCGATGGATATGAAAAAACGGCCGGATATTGTGACCGATGGCGGCAAGGCTGCCGACATTGTGGCCAATGCCCCGGCAACGGAAGAAAATTACTTTCTCGTACCGAAAGTTGTTGAGTAAACCGTTCGGCGGGTGTTTTCCTTTCGCCACAGGCGCGTGACCGACATGCGGTCTGTCTGATGAAAACACGCCCGACCGGCCCACTGCCTGAACCTGCCCATACAATGATTCCGATTGTTGCCTGAAAAGTGATCCCGATACGATGAGTGTTCTGACCAGCCTGACCATAGCCCAAGCCCGTGAAAAGCTGCAGAAGAAGGAAATTACTTCAGCAGAACTGACCGACGCCTATCTTGGCGCCATCATGGCGGCCAATCAAACGCTCAATGCCTATGTCGCAGTGACGGCGGATATCGCACAGGAAGGCGCGCGCCGGTCGGATGAGAAACTGGCAAAGGGCCAGGGCGGCGCGCTTGAGGGCATTCCACTCGGCATCAAGGATCTGTTCGGGACAGAGGATGTTCACACACAGGCCTGCAGCCATATTCTCGATGGTTTCAAGCCGCGCTATGAATCCACCGTAACAGCCAATCTGTGGGCTGACGGTGCGGTGATGCTCGGCAAGCTCAACATGGACGAATTCGCCATGGGATCGTCCAATGAGACGTCCTATTATGGCGCCGTCACCAATCCCTGGCGTGCGAAGAACGATGACAAGCCGTTGGTGCCCGGCGGCTCCTCCGGTGGATCCGCCACGGCGGTGGCAGCCCATCTATGTGCCGGTGCAACGGCGACGGATACCGGCGGCTCCATTCGCCAGCCGGCAGCCTTTACCGGAACAGTCGGTATCAAGCCGACCTATGGCCGCTGTTCGCGCTGGGGCGTTGTCGCCTTTGCTTCGTCGCTTGATCAGGCCGGTCCCATCACCCGGGACGTTCGTGACGCGGCGATCATGCTGAAATCCATGGCGTCTGTTGATCCGAAAGACACGACATCGGTTGACCTGCCCGTTCCTGACTATGAGGCGGCAATCGGTCAGTCGGTCAAGGGCATGAAAATCGGCATCCCGAAAGAATATCGGATGGAAGGCATGTCGGCGGAGATTGAAGCGCTCTGGGACAAGGGTATTGCCTGGCTGAAGGACGCTGGCGCAGAGATCGTCGAAATCTCGCTGCCGCATACCCATTATGCATTGCCTGCCTATTATATTGTTGCGCCTGCCGAAGCCTCTTCCAATCTGGCGCGTTATGACGGCGTGCGTTACGGGCTGCGGGTGCCGGGCCGTGATATCACCGACATGTATGAAAAGACCCGCGCGGCCGGCTTCGGCGCCGAGGTCAAGCGGCGTATCATGATCGGCACCTATGTGCTGTCATCGGGCTATTACGATGCCTATTACCTGCGTGCCCAGAAAGTGCGCACCCTGATCAAGCGTGATTTCGAAAACGTGTTCCATGCGGGTGTGGATGCAATCCTGACCCCGGCAACACCCTCGGCCGCCTTCGGCATCAACGATCAGGAAATGGCCGCTGATCCGGTAAAAATGTATCTCAATGATATTTTCACCGTGACCGTCAACATGGCCGGTCTGCCCGGCATTGCCGTTCCAGCCGGTCTCGACAGCAATGGCCTGCCATTGGGCCTGCAGCTGATCGGCAAGCCCTTTGACGAGGAAACCCTGTTTCGTGCAGGCCACGTCATCGAACAGGCCGCAGGACGCTTCCAGCCCGATCCCTGGTGGTGATGGGCTGAAGGTCCAAGGGCCGCCTCTATCATGGATGAAGCTGGCGCCGCGGCAACGTTGCGCTGCTTGTGAGATACATCACTACGCATGTGCCAAGTGTCCCCAAGGGCGACGCGGGGCAGGGTGTGACTGTTTTCCCCAACCGAATTTTTTCAATGCCCATCCGACTGGTGAACCTCCAGGTGCGAGCGCCATAATCCGTGTCTGTGAGATACAGGGCGACCCCATTTTACTAAATATTTTTGAATTGACGGACGTTCATGGCGTCATGTATGTATTTTGTATCACAAGAAGTACAATGAGGCCGAAAAATGAATCATCAGACCGACAACTCCTGGGAGAAGAAGGACATGGCCAATGTCTTTCATGGCTTCAGTGATCTGGGGACCTTGAATGCGAACGGGCCGGTTGTCCTGACGCATGGCGAGGGTATCCATGTCTTCGACGTGCACGGCAAAAGATATATGGATGCCAATTCCGGGTTGTGGAACAATGTGGCCGGTTTCAATCATCAGGGATTGATTGACGCGATTTGCGACCAGGCGCGCAAATTTCCGGGCTACCATTCGTTTTTCGGTCGAATTGCAGACACCACTGTCGCCCTGTCGGAAAAGCTTGTGGCGATTTCGCCCTTTGAAGAGGGCAAGGTTTTTTACACGAATTCCGGGTCCGAAGCCAATGACACGATGGTCAAGATGCTGTGGATGCTGCACCGGCGTAATGGTCAGCCGCAGCGTCGAAAGATCATCTCGCGGGTCAATGCCTACCACGGCGTGACCGTGGCGACAGCATCGATGACGGGCAAAGCCTACAACGAGGAGTTCGGCCTTCCTCTGCCCGGTTTTCTGCATGCGGATTGCCCGCATTTCTGGCGGTATGGAAAGAACGGTGAGAGCGAAAAGGCATTCTCCCAGCGCATGGCCCGTAATCTGGAAGAGATGATCATCAAGGAAGGGCCCGACACCATCGCCGGCATGTGGGCGGAGCCGGTGATGGGCGCCGGTGGGGTCATCGTGCCTTCCGAAGGCTATTTCGAAGCCATCCGGCCGATCCTGCGCAAATATGGCATACCGCTGATTGCCGACGAGGTGATCTGTGGCTTTGGACGCACCGGAGCCATGTGGGGAAGCGTCAAATACAACATGGAGCCTGATGTCATTATCGCTTCGAAATGTATCACCGCAGGCTATTTCCCCATGGGCGCAATCATCCTCGGCAAGGATCTGAGTGACGAACTGACCCGTGTTTCAGAAGCAGCCGAGGAGTTTCCACACGGTTTTACCGCCGGAGGGAACCCACTGGGCAGCGCCGTTGCGCTGAAAGCGCTCGACGTGCTGGAGGAAGACGGGCTGCTTGAGAACGTGAACCGTGTCAGTCCGCGGTTCCTTGAGCGACTGCAAAGGCTGGGCGCGCACAAATACGCCGGGGAGGTGCGGGGTGTCGGGTTGATGGGCGCTGTCGAACTGGTGGCGGACAAGACAACCAAGCAGGCGCTGCCTGGTGATCTGCAGGTGTCTGAACGGATCGCCAACAAGGCATTGGAAAAGGGATTGATCTGCCGTCCACTGGGCGCTGCAATCGTTCTGGGGCCACCATTCATCATAACCGAAGCGCAGATTGACGAAATGTTCGACATTCTCGAAGAGACGATGACGGATGTCTTTGCCGATGTCGGGCTTTGACCGGAATGCACATTAACTGATTGGCTGTCTCCCGGTGGAGACAGCCATCAATGGCATTTACCCACGACACGCAACATTGTGGCAAGGGCCTCTGCATCAATCGATCTGCAGGTCAGCCCGGGCGGTTTGAATGTCGGCGTGTCCTCGGCCGCCAGCAAGGCGTTCACGATGCTTTCGTCGATGGCTTCAACCACGGCCTGATAGACAGAATCGAGCACTTCGTCGTTCAGATGAACCATGGATTGATGGGCGGTGTCGTGTTGTGGCAGACCGCGCGCATTGGCAGTACTGAATGCGAGGAAAATGTCACCAGAATTATTGCCGCCCGGCGTGCCGGATCGGCCTATTCCTATGGAGCCGCGTTTGGCCATACGGTGAAGCTGATCGGGACGCAGCGGTGCATCTGTGGCGATCACGACAATGATTGATCCGCTTTCCCTATCAAACAGCAGGTCGTTGCGCATGGAACGCCCCACCGGTTCGCCCAGCACGGTCAACCAGTCACGCGTGCCGTGATTGGCCTGCACCAATGCGCCTATTGTGTAGCGTGCGCCGTCGATTTCAATGATACGCGAGGAAGAGCCGGTGCCGCCCTTGTACTCATAGCAGATCATGCCGGTGCCACCGCCCGTATTGCCTTCGGCGATTGGACCGGAACTGGCCGATGTCAGCGCATCAAGCACATGCTGCTCGCTGATATGCTGCCCATTGATATCATTCAGCACGCCATCATAGGTTTCGGCAACAACCGGCATGGCCCAAAGATGGCCCTTGTGGAAGGCGTCATTGTACTGCGTGATCATCCATTTGGTCGCAGCATGGTGGGTGATGCCCACGCTATGGGTATTGGTCAGGCACACCGGTCCCAGAAAATATCCCGCATCGCGTATCCAGTGCGATCCGGTCATCTCGCCGTTTCCATTGAGAGCGAACATACCCGCCTGGGCAATCCTCGGCTCGGCATCGTATCCGAAGGGCAATAGGGCGGTAACACCGGTTCTGATTTGTGGCAGCGCCGGGTTCGCGCTCTGCGCAAAACCATTGTCCAGCGTTGTTTGACCGATCAAAACACCAGGCACGTCCGTGATGGCATTGAACTGTCCGGGGGTCCCCTGAAAGCGAAGCCCCAGTTCGCGGCCACGTAATTTGTTTGCCATATGGCTCTTCCCTTTTTTCGGATTATTGGACGATACAAGCTCCAGATACAAGTTGACATAATGTTTTTGAACATCCTACAAATACAAATATAGTTTGCAAGTCACGAAAACAGACGCGGGCGATGCGCAGAAACATCAGACGATGAGCTTCCTGAAAATCACTTCGGCTCACAAGGCCTACCGTACGCCGGAAGGCGCCATGGTGCATGCGCTGAACGATGTCTCTCTGGATATTCGCAACAATGAATTCCTGACGCTTCTGGGGCCATCGGGCTGCGGCAAGACCACCTTGTTGAAATGCATTTCGGGGTTTGAGGACATTGATTCGGGCGAGATTTCCCTGGAGGGCAAAGACCTCAAGGGTGTGCCTGCGCACCGCAGACCCTTCAATACGGTGTTCCAGAACTACGCCCTGTTTCCCCATCTGAACATCGCCGACAATGTCGGCTACGGACTTGATGTCGCGAAGGTGGCGAGGAAACAACGCGATCTGCGGGTTGAGGAAGCGCTGGAACTGGTGGGGCTGACCGGCTTCGGCAGCCGTGAACCCAATCAACTGTCGGGCGGGCAACAGCAACGTGTCGCTCTGGCACGCTCGCTCATCCTCAGGCCACGCGTGCTGCTTCTGGATGAGCCGTTGTCGGCGCTGGATCGCAAGATGCGCGAGAATATGCAGATCGAGTTGAAAATGCTGCAGGACTCGGTCGGCATTACCTTCGTCTTTGTGACCCACGATCAGGAAGAGGCCTTGGCGATGTCGGACCGGATCGCCGTGATCTCCGATGGCAAGGTGCAGCAAGTGGCTTCCCCGACAGAAGTCTATGACGAACCGGCAAATGAATTTGTCGCCAATTTCGTCGGGACCAGCAATATCTTCACCGGCAGGATCTTTGAAAAGCAGGGCAATATCGTGACCATCGAGACGGCCAACCAGCGCAAGGTTCAGGCGGAATCGGATCGGTTCGGCGTCGGTGATCACGTTCAACTCATCCTGCGGCCTGAGCACCTGAAGTTTACACCGGGCGGAAATGGCGTGCCGGACAATTGCATCGAAGGTGTCGTGGAGACCTGCATTTTTGTGGGGTCTGACCTTCATCTGCATGTGGATGTGGGCAAGGGGCGCAAGGCCGTCGTCCACCACCGCCATGACCGTGGCAATGCCGACGAAAAAATTGAGGCGGGCAGCCAGGTAAAACTCTATTATTCGCCGCGTGCCGCTCATCTGATCAAAGCTGTGGTCAACTGACATGGCAGGCTCGGGAGCAATATTAGCGCGCAAACGTCGAACGCTGATCCTGCTGCTGGCGCCGCTGACATTGATGTTGTCAGTGTTCTTCCTGATCCCGCTGTCCATCATGGTGATCTACAGTTTCCTCGAACCGGGCCTTTACGGCGGCGTTGAATGGAACTGGTATCCCTATAATTACGGACGGATCCTCGGCTGGCCGCTGAATGACTTCGAAACATTCGAAGTGATCTATCTGAAAATCTTCCTGAATTCGGCGCAGATCGCCGTCATGACGGTGATCGTGACCTTTCTGCTGTCCTATCCGGCAGCCTTCTGGGTAAGCCGAATGACGGGAGCCAGGAAAAACCTGGCGCTGTTTCTCATCACGCTGCCATTCTTTGCCAATATGCTGGTGCGCATCTACGCCTGGCTTCTGCTGTTGCGTCCCACAGGTTTTTTCAACACGATCCTGCAAAGCACAGGACTGATCGCGGAACCGTTGAACCTGCTCTTTACCAATTTCTCGGTCATCATCGGGATGGTCTACATCCTCACGCCATTCATGTTTCTGCCGATCTACGCCAGTGTCGAGAAGCTGGATTATTCGCTGGTGCGGGCATCGCAGGATCTGGGTGCAAATCCGATCCAGACCTTTCGCCGCGTGATCCTTCCGCTGACAGCGCCGGGCATCATCGGTGGCTCCGTCATCGTGTTCATTCCGGCGCTCGGCAACTTCATCGTGCCGGCCTTCCTCGGTGGATCGAAAGTCCAGATGACCGGCAATCTGATCGAGCGATCATTCCTGCAGTCCCGCGACTGGCCCTTCGGAGCGGCATTGGCGCTGCTGATCATGGCCTTCGTGGTCATATTGGTGATGTTCCAGATCAGCCGACAGAACCGGGCTGCCGAAAGAGGGATCGCCTGATGCTGGACAAGATCCTCAGTTCCCGGTTCTGGTCGTGGCTCTTCAAGGGATACGGGATTGTCTTTCTGATATTTCTTTATCTGCCGCTGGGCTTGATCTTTGTCTATTCGTTCAATGCCAATTCCATCAATATGGCCGTCTGGACGGATTTTACCTTTGACTGGTACCTGACGATCTTTGGTGGCGCAAATTCGCAGTCCGAATTTGATGCGGCCTTCACCGAATCGCCGGAGCGGATATTCGAAGTGGTCAGGAACAGCGCTGTTGTCGCGCTGTGTGCCAGCACGATTTCGACCGTCATCGGCACGGCCACGGCAATTGCTTTGCAACGCTACAATTTCGCGGGAAAGAAATTCTACCAGGCGCTGTTGATCCTGCCGATGATCGTACCGGACATCGTGCTGGGCATCGCGCTTCTGATCTTTTTCGTAGGCGCCGGGTTCGAACTCAGTCTGCTGACCATCATCATCGGGCATACGACCTTTCTGGCGAGTTATGTTTTCATTGTGGTGAGTGCGCGGCTGGCCGGCATGGACACCACACTGGAGCAGGCTTCCGCCGATCTGGGGGCCGGGCCCCTGACCACCTTCCGCCGCGTGACCCTGCCGCAGATCATGCCGGGCGTCGTCGGCGGCTTCCTCCTGGCCTTCATCATCTCTCTTGATGACGTGGTCATCACCTATTTCATCGCCGGGGTTGGATCGCAAACATTGCCGATTTTCATCCTGGCCATGATGCGCCGTGGGCTTCGCCCGCAAATCAACGCTCTGGCAGTCCTGCTGCTGGCGTTCTCGTTCGTCGTCGCGGCCATTGGTCTCTATCTGAGAAGCCGAAAGACCTGATCCAATCAACCAGTTCAACAAAGGGGAATGAAGATGAATATGATCAAATACTTGAAGAGCGGTGTCGCCATCGCCGCGAGCGTCATGGCGATGACATCCATTGCCTCCGCCGAGGGCAGTCTGAACCTCTACAACTGGGGGGAGTATATCAACCCGGAAATCATCGAGGATTTCAGCAAGGAATTTGACGTCGATGTGACGCTTGATACCTATTCGACCAATGAGGAAATGCTGGCGCGCATTCAGGCGGGCGCAACCGGTTATGACCTTGTCTGGCCATCGGTCCACATGCACGACATCATGCAGAAACTGAATCTGCTGCAGCCGACAAACGTCAATCAGATGCCTGGCTTTGAAAACATCGATCCGAGCGCGCTGCGCTCCAAGGAAGATCCCAAAGCCGAATATTGCCTGCCCTATGCCTGGGGTGCGGTTGGCATTTTCTACAACAAGGAGATGATACCCGAGTTGACCTCTTGGCAGCAGTTCTTCGACTATGCCGCTGCCAATCCGGGTAAAGTCACCATGCTGGATGACCTCAGAGAAACGCTCGGCGTCGGCCTGATCTTGAACGGCGCTTCGGTCAATTCGTCGGACAAGGACGAAATAACGGCAGCGGAAGAGTTCATTCTGAAGCAAAAGCCCAACATTGGCGCCTTCCGTTATGACATCATTCCTTTGGTGACAGCAGGCGATATGGCGGCGTCCCACTATTATGTCGGTGCCGTTCTCAACGCCAACCAGAGCCCCGACAAATTGGGCTTTGTCATTCCCGAAGAAGGCGCCACCATGTATCAGGAAGATATATGCATGCTGAAGACTGCACCGAACACGGCAAATGCGCTGAAGTTCCTGGAGTTCATGATGCGCCCCGATGTCTCCGCCAAGAACACCGAGCGCCTGACCAATGGTTCGGTCAATACCGCGGCGATCGCCTTGCTGCCGGATGAACTGAAAAACCACCCGGCCGTCAATCCACCGGCCGAGATGCGCGCCAAGCTGCAAATCTTTGATGACCTCGGCAAATCCCTGCGCCTCTATACCCGCGCCTGGGATCGGGTGAAAACCAACTAGAGACCACGACCAACGGGGGGCGCTCTTTGCAGCGCCCCCGATTTTCAGGTTCGAGACACATATGGCCCGCTATCAGATCACCGAAGAAGACTTTGCCTTTGCGCGAGAGTTCATGGAAACCCCGATCGGTTATCACAGCCCCGGACTGCAACGCGTTCTGAACCGGATGCGCGGCGCGGACTGGACCAGAAAATATGTTCTGGTGATTGAGGAACGGTATCGTCTATGGCGCCTGGCACAGCTACCCGTCGGGCGGGGCGCACAAGTCGAGATCATCGAGGGTGTGGTCTACACCGACCTTGTCGAGGCTGAACGCGATATCTTCCGGCGCCGCTGGAAGGATCTGACCGGGCAGGATCTCGACACCGCGCTGCCCCAAACCACTTGAACAGGTAAAGCGATGCTGCCGATTGTCGGATATACAAACAAGCTGACTGCGGAGCCGGGCGAAACCGTCGATGTGATGGTCAGTTCGTTCGGCGCCAAGACCTATAGCGCAGACCTTCGCCAGATTATCCAGGGCGATACGAACCCGGAGGGGCCGGGATACAAGGACCATTTGATCACGCTTGATCTGGGTGGGACGCGCACGGCCATTTCAAAACCCTTCAAACCGGGCTCCTGCGTGATTGTACCCGGACTTGGCGCTTTGCCCGCAATCCAAGACTTCACGCTTGCAGCCGTGGTAAGGCCGACGCTGCTTGATGGACGTCGCCGCAGCATCGTGGCTCTGCCCGGCCTTGCGGAGATCGCCATTGACGGTGATGGCCATTTGACAGGACAGGCGGGCGATACCGCGCTTGTCAGTTCCGTCAAACTCTCGACAAAACATTGGCATGTTGTCTCGCTGAGCTATGACGCGCGCAGGGAGCTTCTGTCATTGGCAATTGCACGGGACCGCGATGAGGCCAGCACGCCGCCGCGGGCGCATATCGTGTCGACAAAGGCCGTGCTTGCGGCCCGCGTGCCGAGCGAGTGTATCATTGCGGCAACGCGCGGAGCCGACGGTGAACTGACCGCCTTCCTGGATGGCAAGGTCGATCGCCCCGCGCTGTTCGATACATGTCTGGAGCCTGACACGATACGCACGCTTTTGACGGATTTCGCCTTGCTGCGGAGGCAACGGTCGCTGCTGGCAGCCTGGGATTTCTCGCGTCGGATGACAAGCCGGACGATCTGCGATATCTCGCCGTTCCAGATGCATGGACATATTCACAATGCGCCTGCACGTGCCATGACGGGGTGGCTCTGGAAGGGGCAGGAATTGGATTGGAAACTGCGCCCCGATCTTTATTCCGCAATCCATTTTCATGCGACGGACATGTATGACGCCGGTTGGGATGTCGATTTCACTTTGACCATCCCGAGTGACCTCAAGAGCGGTGTCTACGCAGTACGGCTGGTTCCTGACGGCGACGAAGACAGCGCCTATTTCTGTGTGTTTGCGGTACGGCCACCGCGCGACCGACCGTCCGGCAACACGGTCGCCTTTCTGTTTCCAACCTGCAGCTACATGGCCTATGCCAATCATCGACTGGGCATGGATGTGCCGGGGACCGAGATCGGTATGGGACGCGCGGTGGAATTGGACCGGCATCACATGTTTCTTCAAAACAATCCCGGAATCGGCTTTTCGGTCTATGAGACCCATGACGACGAGTCGGGTGTGTTCCATACCTCCAGGCTCAGGCCCATCGTTGACATGCAGCCCAAGGTGAAATCCTTTCTGGGCGGGTTTGGATCGAATATCTGGCAGTTCAATGCGGACACCCATATTCTTGGCTGGCTTGATGCCATTGGCCAGAATCACGATGTCATCACCGATGAAGACATGCACGCGGATGGGCTGACCCTGCTGCAGCGTTACAACGTCGTGATAACCGGCACCCATCCGGAATATTACACGCGCAACATGATCGAGGCGTTGCAGGGATTCACGGATCGCGGCGGTCGGCTGATGTATCTGGGCGGCAACGGGTTCTATTGGGTGGTCAGCTTCAATGAAGATATGCCCGGCATCATGGAATGTCGGCGGTCCGAAGCGGGCATCCGGCCTTGGGAGCCGGGGCATGGGCAGTTCTATCATGGGTTTACCGGAGAATATGGCGGGCTGTGGCGACGCAATGACCATCCGCCCAATCATCTGTGCGGGGTTGGCATGACGTCGCAGGGTTTTGACGTGTCCGAACCATACGTTCTCAGCGACAATGCCACGGATCCGCGTGCGGCGTTTATCTTTGACGGGATCAGCGGCCCGGGTATCGGCAATTTTGGCCTAGCCGGTGGCGGGGCTGCCGGGTTGGAGGTGGACCGTGCCGATCCGGCGCAGGGAACGCCTGATCACGCGCTGGTGCTGGCGTTTTCCGTTCGACATACCGACATCTACCTGATGACGCCGGAAGACCTGTTGGATCCGACACCGGATTGGAGCGGCACTCAGGCGGACATCATTCGCGCTGATCTGACCTTCTTCGAAACGGAGGGCGGCGGGGCGGTTTTTTCCACCGGTTCGATTGCCTGGGCAGGGGCCATGGCGTGGAACAATTACGACAATGAGGTGGCGCGCATGACCCATAATGTTCTTCGCCGGTTCAATGAGGAAACACCCTTTGACTTCCCCGGTGGGCAGGGCTGGTAACGGGGATACGGATTGTGTAATCAGGTCTGGACATGCAATTGGAAACAAGATGAACGCGGAATTCTCCAAAAGCGATCTGCAGGTTCGGCTTGCCGGCAAGCTTCTGAAAATGATCGCTGATGGCGAGAAAAAGCCGGGTGATCATCTGCGTGAAGTCGAGCTTTCGGAAACCTTCGGCGTTTCCAGAACCCCGATCCGGGCAACGCTCAATTACCTGAAGGAAATCGGCGCTCTCGGCAAACAGACCAACAAGGGGTTCCATGTCCTGGTGAACGCTGCAGGTTCCCTGAAGCTGATTGCGCAATTGCCAAAGGAAGACGAACAGAAGATCAAGGAAAAAATTGCCGGGGACTGGTTCAACGGCAGACTTCCAAAAGAGATGTCGGAAAGTGAAATCCGCCTCCGTTACAATCTGGGCAAGATGACGGCTTCCCGCGTTCTTGGGGCGCTGGCCGAAGATGGAATTGTATCGCGCATGCCCGGCTATGGCTGGCATTTCGAGCCGACCCTGAACTCCGCATCGGCGCATGACCAAAGCTACGATTTACGTTTGATCCTTGAGCCCTCATCGATTTTGAGCGCCGAGTTCAAATTTGATGCGGATAAGGCGCAATTGCTCCGGCACCGTCATGAAGATGCCTTGAGCGGCCGACGGAAATCCCAGCTGGCTGAAATCGTCAGGCTTGATGAGGAATTTCATGCCTTCATCGCGGAATGCTCAGGCAACCGCTTTATCATGCAAGCCATCGCCCATCAGAACCGCCTGCGCCGTTTGATGGAGTATCAGTCGCTGGTCAACGCCGGCCGATTGATGGAGTCCTGTCAGGAACACATCGCGATCCTGAACCAGTTGGAGTGCGGAGATCGGAAAAAAGCAGCGGCGATCATGCGTCAGCATCTCCAGAAGGCAAAGGATTCGGGTCCGGATTTTCCTGAAAGGCGCGCATGAGAGCGTTTCAACGGCCATAGCCGAAGACACGCTCTCAAGGTCCTTTTTACCGGGTTTGATTGCCCGCCATTACAGGGCTACCTCGCTGGACACGGGCGCTGATGCTTGGGGTTGTTCCCATAGGCCCCAGGATTGACCGCCGTGCCGCATGCGGCGATTGAGAACCGCAATTGTCAGCGTCAGGACAAGCAGTTCCGCAACGATCCCGGCATACCAGATACCCATCTCTCCAAAGACAAAGGGCAGGAGGAATGTCAGCGGCAACGCAAAGAGGTATGTGCGGGAAAGCCCCAGAATTGCGGCGCGCGCCGCATCGCCGATTGCCTGAAAATAGGTGCCGATTATCATCAAGGGGCCAAACAGGAACATCAGCATGACCGCATAGGGCATGATGCGCGAAAGTTCTGACGCAATGGCGTGATCGTCCACGAAGACGAAGCCGATCTCTGACCGGCTGAAGATGAATGCCGTTTCCACCAGGGCGCAATAGACAAACGCCATGACCAGTGCCAGTTTCAAGGCACCGTTGGAACGCGACCACTTCTTCGCCCCGTAATTGTTTCCGACAATGGTCTGGAAAGCCATGCTCAGCCCGAGCAATGGCAGAAACGTGAACGTCATGAGACGGGTGAGGATGCCAAAGGCGCCCGCCGTCGCCTCATAGGTCTGCGCCGTCCACAGTTGCAGGCAGTAGAGCGTCAGGCCAGCCGAAAGCGATAAGCCGATATAACCCAGGCTGGACGGTGCACCCAGCGCAATCAGTTCGCCCCAATGATTCCACCTAAACGGTGCAAGAGGGCCAAACCGTGCAAGGGGGCCGAACTTTGCAAGGGGCGTGTGCGCATGGCTTTGTCTGGACGATTTCAAGCGATAGATGACGATGGCCAGCATGGAGCAGACCTGAGCCAGCACGGTGCCGTAAGCGGACCCGGCAACGCCCCAGCCGAATTGGGCGATGAACAGATAATCGAATGCAATGTTCAGCAGCGCCGACATCAAGGTGATTGCCGCCATCGCCGGCAACAGGCCTTCACAGCGCAGAGCATCAACATTGATCGCCAGCAGGAAGACCAGAGGCGAACAATAAATGAGGATCGAGATATAGGTGTATCCCATGCCTGCCAGGTTTTGCGACCCGTTGGCAATCGCCAGGGTCAGCCTGTCTCCGCCGAGCCAGAACAGTGCAATGAAGACTGCACAGACAATCAGCGACAATTGAATGGCCTGTCCGAAGACCAAACGGGCCATCAAACCGTCGTTGGCGCCCAACAAACGGGCGAAAACGCTTGAGAAGCCGCTCGAAACCAGGGTCGAGAGCGCGACCAAAAGCATGTAGAGTGGGAACATGAGGGTGACGGCCGTGAGCGCGTCGCCACCGACATAGGCGCCCAGAAAATAGGCGTCCACCAAAGTGAAAAGCCCGTTCACAGCCATCACCAGCACAATGGGTGTCGCCGTTTTTGCGAAAAGGACCGGTAGGGAACCGGAGAGATAAAAATTGTTGTCAGTCGAAGATGATCCACTCATCACAAACCTCTTTCAGTGTTTGGATGCGGAAAAAGACTGGTGCTCGCGTTGCCATCAAACCGCACAAACTGAATTGGTTGGATGAGATCAAAAAGGCTTCACCGTGGACAAGCCAGCGAGCGGCAGGGGCCTTTACCCTGTCGCTTTCATATGGGGCGATGGCAAATTCGTCAAACAGATTTTTGGGCGCGCCTTTCTCAATCGGCAGACCCGCACCGCTGAAAGTCATCATCCGGGACGGGGTCGACAGGCCGCGTTTCACCTCCGGCAGATGCGGAAGCGCCGATGTCAAGAAATCGGTCGGAGCCCGGGCAGGGCGGTCCTTAGGTGCCAAAGCCTATACATCGGGCTTTGAGACCAATAGCCTGATCGCACATTGATCAGTGCATCAGAGATTGGTAAATCTGAAAACTCTCATCATCGAAACAGACGAAAATCACTTGATCGATGGCGTTTCCATGGTCAAAGCCTTTGACGATTGCCAGTGCAATCTGTGCTGCCTGCTTTTTAGGGAATCCATAAACGCCCGTACTGATGCAGGGAAATGCGATGCTGCGGCAATCATGTTTGACACAGAGCTCAAGGCAAGCCTGATAACAATCGGCAAGCTTCTGCCGCTCGTCTGCATTTCCGCCGTTCCACACGGGACCAACCGTATGTATCACGTATTTTGCGGGTAGATTGCCAGCGGTTGTTGTGACTGCTGAACCGGTTTTGCACGGGCCCTGCCGGTTTCGGATCTGCTGGCATTCCTCCAAAATCCCTGGCCCGCCTTTTCGATGAATAGCCCCGTCCACACCGCCACCACCCGAGAGAGACGGGTTTGCTGCATTCACAATGATATCCACCGAAACGCCTGTTATATCGGCCTTCAGAACTGAGAGGTCCACAATCCCGGGCTCCTT